>JAXLUG010000017.1:0-69978 GCA_046329665.1 Chitinophagaceae bacterium
CGGCCCTCAGCGCCAAAACAAAACTGGTATGGCTGGAAACACCCACGAACCCCCTGATGAACATATCCGACATTGCTGCCATTGCGGCTATTACCGGGCCACGGAAAATACTGCTGGCAGTTGATAATACATTTGCCTCTCCTGCCCTGCAAAACCCGCTGGACCTGGGCGCAGATATAGTAATGCATTCCGTCACCAAATACCTGGGAGGCCACAGTGATGTAATACAAGGTGCGCTGATGATGAACGACGATGACCTGCGGGAAAGACTTTACTTCCTTCAAAAAAGCTGCGGCGCTGTACCGGGACCCATGGACTGCTTCCTGGTGCTGCGGGGTATTAAAACACTTGGCGTGAGAATGAAAGCACACAGTGAGAACGGGAAGGTGATAGCGAACTGGCTGCGCCATCATCCCAAAGTGGCAAAGGTATACTGGCCCGGTTTCGAAGATCACCCGGGCTATGCCGTGGCAAAGAAACAGATGAAAGATTTCGGCGGCATGATCTCTTTTGAACTGAAGAATGACAGTGTGGAAGAAGCCCGCCGGGTTTTATCATCCACTCATTTATTCTCGCTGGCTGAAAGCCTTGGCGGGGTGGAATCCCTCATCAATCACCCGGCTTCGATGACGCATGCCTCCATACCCAGGGAGGAAAGAATAAAGAACGGGCTCAGCGATTCCCTCATCCGCCTGAGTGTGGGGATTGAAGATGCAGATGACCTGGTGGAAGACCTGAACAAAGCAATTGGTTAACCGATGAAACTATTTCTCATTTCAGGGTTAGTTATCGGCAGTCTCGCTGTCAACGCACAAACCCTGCCCGAAAAAGTTGTACGTTTTTACAATGACAAACAGTACGACAGTATCTTTTCTCTTTTTTCGGTGGAAATGAAGACTGCCTTACCGGCAGATAAGACAACGGAGTTCTTTTCCGGTCTGGCTGCACAGGCAGGTCTTATAAAAAATACCGCATTCAAAAATACAGCAGGGGGCTATCAGCAGTATAAAACCATCTTTGAAAATGGCACCCTGCTGATGAGTATTTCTTCCAATGAAACCGGCCAGATCAATGGTTTTTTTATCAAGCCCTATAAGGAAGAAGCGGCGATCCCGGTACCGGCCAGGAACAGTACCCGGATGAGCCTCCCGTTCAGGGGTGAATGGTCTGTATTCTGGGGAGGCGATACCCGGGAACAGAATTATCATGTCACTTATAAACCGCAAAAAAATGCCTTTGATATCCTGATGACCGATTCAGCAGGCCGTACCCATCTGCGCAGCGGGGAAAAGAACGAAGACTACTATGCTTTCGGCCAACCGGTCATCGCCCCCTGCGACGGGGAAGTGGTGCAGGCCGTGGACGGCGTAAGGGATAATGTGCCGGGAGAGATGAACCCTGCCTATATGGCCGGCAACAGTATTATTATCAAAACAGCAAACAATGAATACCTGCTGCTGGCGCATTTCAAACAATTTTCCATCAGGGTAAAACAGGGCAACAAGGTGAA
This sequence comes from Chitinophagaceae bacterium, assembly GCA_046329665.1. GTDB lineage: Bacteria > Bacteroidota > Bacteroidia > Chitinophagales > Chitinophagaceae > JJ008. Next base: position 1,511 of record JAXLUG010000017.1, read on the forward strand.
GAAAGGACAATTACTGGGGCTGTGCGGTAATTCAGGCAACTCCTCCGAACCGCATATTCATTTTCATATTCAGAACAGTGATGACCTGATGAACGGCACCGGTATCAAATGTTATTTTGAAAAGATCATCGTTAACGGTACCGTAAAAAGCGATTATTCGCCTGTAAAAGGAGAAAGGATAAGGAATGCCGAATAAAGATCTTGCTGCTTTCCTGAATGCAAAGGCTGACGAGTATAATCAGCCTGCTTTTATTGAGAACGACCCCGTTTCCATCCCTCATTTATTTTCCCTGAAACAGGATATTGAGATCGCCGGCTTCTTCGCCGCCATCTTTGCATGGGGCAACCGCACTACGATCATCAATAAATCAAAAGAACTGATGCAGCTGATGGATAATGCACCACATGATTTTTGCCTGCATCATACCGGTAAGGACCTGAAACGGCTATTGCACTTCCGGCACCGCACCTTCACCACTACCGACCTTTTATATTTCATTGAATTCTTTAAGCGCCACTATTCAAAACAAAACAGCCTGGAAACGGCCTTTTCCAGGCATGGCAAATCAGCCGAACAAATGCTCAGCGGCTTTCATCATTATTTTTTTTCACTCCGCGAAGTACCGGAAAGAACGAGAAAACATATTGCCACGCCGGAGCGCCGCTCCACCTGCAAGCGGCTGAATATGTTCCTTCGGTGGATGGTGCGGCATGATCAGCGGGGAGTTGATTTCGGGATCTGGAAGAGCATATCCCCCTCCCGGCTTATCTGCCCCCTCGACCTGCACGTGGCCAGGGTAGCCCGCAAGCTGGGGATCCTGAAAAGAAAGCAAACCGACTGGCTGGCCGCTGTTGAGCTGAATGACTTCCTGAAAACACTCGACAAAAACGACCCGGTGAAGTACGACTTCGCCCTTTTTAACCTGGGTATCGTAGAAAAATTCTAGAAGTAGAAAAGGCTTTCCCTTCCGCCGACTTTCTTTTTCACACCTGCCGGTCTTACATTGTACGTAAACGTTACAAGAAAATACCGGCCCAGTATATTGCCCTGTGTGGTGGTCACCGTGTTGCGGGTGGCGGTTACCCACACATTGTTATTGCGGTCAAGGATATCATTCACAGAAAATTTAAGTACCCCTGCTTCATTCTTAAGCATGGTAAGATTCAGGGCGGCATTCCATTTCAGCACTTCTTTGGGTAAGCCGGCCGGGATGCTGCTGTTGTAAGAATAATTGATCTGCGTTTCCCAGATAAAATGTTTGGGCCAGCGAAGAGTCATATCAGTGCTCGTATTGTAACTCTTTACCTTCAGGTCTTTAAAGTTGCCCCCTTTATACCGGGTGAAATTCCGGTTGAACCCATAACTCACATTCCACTCAAAAACATCTTTCAGGTTGATACCGGCCCCGTTCCACTGATTATAGTTAAAGGTGGTTTGCCAGCTCTGCACCCCGTTGAAGAAAAGCCGGCTGGTGGTAACCCCCATCCAGTTTCCCGTATTCCACAACACAGTAATGTTCTGTTTATTCTTGTACTGCTTGTTGATATTCCAGTTCATGTTGAGATTACGGGTGCCGTTTACATTCACCGGTGTGCTTTCCTGGACGCCATTGCTGTTCACAACGATACTGTTCACAATATCGTTCTGGGTAAAAGTGGCACTCATCCAGCCACCAATATTCAGGAACCGTTTGGGATCATTGAAGAAGTAGTTCAGTGAAATATTATCTCTTTTAGCGGAAAGCAGGCCGGGATTCCCTTTAAAGACAAAATACGGGTTGCTGATATCCCTGACCGGGTTCAATGAACTGAAGCCCGGCAGTGTGATATCTCTTGAATAACTGACCGAGAGCTGCTTATACACAACAGAGAGGGAGGGTAAAATATTAAACTGGTTCTGGTTGATGACCGTAGTGGTATTTACAAGCCGGTTCTTTACATGCTGATCGAGCAGGCGGATACCCGGGGTAATGGTGAGGTCCTTCCATTTATACTCAAGACCCGTATTCAGGAAAGCCCGGTTCCCGATGCGGCGGAAATCGCTGCTGAGCAGGTCGTTCAGCAGTTCATACTTTCCGCTGGATGCCTTGTTATACGTACTCACCCCGTTGGTAAGCTTGCTGTATTCATGCCGGCCCCCGGCTCGGATCGTAAAATGCTTGCCCAGGGGTTCGCTGTAATTGAAAAAGGTCACGGCATCTGTCCGGGGGATTCTCTCCTTCCGGAGCTGGGCATAGACACTGTCGAACGCCGACGGGTAGAAATAACTGATGTCAGACTCCGACTGGTAATCATTATAGCGGTTATTGATGTCGAGGTTCTGGTTGATGTTGAACCTTCTTCCCTTTTTCTTTTTCGAAAGGCGGGTCAGTGAAAAATTGTGTTTGTACCAGTAGAGGTCGGCATCATTATTCTGCACCACCTGTCCGTTACTCAATGGCCCCGTTTTGTTATTACTTCCTGTAATAAGGCTCTGCCGGTCCTCGTCCTGGATACCGATCAGGTAGTTCACATTCGCCAGCAGGGTGGTTACGGAGTCAGGTTTCAGTTTCAGCCCGGCCCCGAAATTATTGCTGTGTGTTATCATATCACCGGTGAGCAGGGTATTGTTGTTGATCACCGTATCGCTGGTATACTGATTAATGTCTGTCGTGGAGATCCGGGGCGCCCTGACATTTCCGTTGAAGTACTGCAGGTACATGGACTTCTTATTGGTGGGCGCCAGGTTGAGGTTGAAGCCGGCACCCTTGCTGGTGGAAATGCCGCCAAAGCTTTGGGCCCCGCCAAAATTGATCCCGTTGATGGTGATCCCCGTACCTCCGTTGTTGCTCCAGATGCTGGAATTGTTACTGGGACTGTTACTCTGCACCCGGCTGAAGCCGCCTGTCTGCAGCAGTTCGGAGAAACCGAACCCGACCTTATTCAGGTTGTTCATGTAGCCAAGAATGCTCAGCTGCAGGGTATCTCTGTAAATATTGGCGATACCGCCTGTTTCATACAGCTTGTCTGTACCGGCACCGGCATACAATTTTCCAAACCAGCCTTTCTTTACTCCTTTCTTCAGGGTGATGTTCACCACCTTTCCTACATTGTTGGGGTTGTCGTCTCCGTTGCGCATCATTTCTTCTTTATCATCCGTTACCTGCACTTTATCGATCGCATTTGCCGGAAGGTTCCGGGTGGCCATCTTCGGGTCATCACCAAAGAATGTTTTGCCATCCACCAATATCCGGTTCACCGGTTTGCCGTTCACGGCGATATTCCCGTCCTTGTCAACAAATACACCCGGTAATTTTTTCAGCAGGTCCTCCAGGAGGGCATTGGGCAGTGTCTTGAAAGCCGAAGCATTGAATTCGATCGTATCCTTTTTGATCACCACCGGCGGCCGTTCAGCGATCACCAGCACTTCATCCAGGGATTTTGCATCGGCTGTCATCTGCACCGTTCCGATATCAAGTGTAGTATTGGCAGCGGGTATCATAAATTCTTTCCTGAACACGGCATAGCCGGAAAAAGAGATCACGGCCCGGCAATTGACATCCAGCGGCAGCCCGGGGATCCTGAATTCTCCTTCCCCGTTGCTCAGCCGGTAGGTGATGATACTTGTATCCGCAGCCCGGAATATGGTAACGGTGGCCAGGCTTAAGGGCTTGGCAGTGGCGGTATCAAGTATCCGGCCCTTTAATGTTCCCTGCGAAAATGCGACAGCTGGTAAAATGAACAGAATGGCAAAAAACAGAGGTTTTTGTCTCATGATGCTGAATTTGGCTATACCGTATGAAAATATATAATAGTGCCCGTTGGAGCAAAATTGTTGCTTTTCTTTTGGCCATTTAAGTATGAACGGCTGCTGACCGGGATGAGTTTCCTCATGACCTGACCAAAGAGATATGGTACCTTTACCGCATGGAAGGGATTGAAATTCTGAATAACGTACTTCAGCAGGCAGATACCCGGGATCCTGCCTTCCGGCAATCAGAAAAATACAAAGCGCTGGTAGCCCAGGTCGATTACCTCCTCAGCCATGATTTTGAAAAACTGGTATTCTACCTGTACCGGATCGATGTGGATGAAAATAAACTGCGGCAGCTGCTGCAGGCAAGGCAGGGCGAAAATGCCGCCGGCCTGATCGCCGACCTTCTGATAGAACGACAACTGCAAAAGATAGAGACCCGGAAACAATTCGGCGGCGGACAGAGCAGCGATGAAGAGAAGTGGTAACGGGTGGTTCCCTGTTTAGCGAAGTACATCCGCCTGATCACTCAATAGCCTTACCGCCTAACAATAATGCATAAGCATCCACCTTGTGATACTGGTAGGCCCTGCCAAAGAGTGCTTCAGCAGACAAGGTATCGCCTCCTGCCGGGGGGTCACTGCTTTTCAGCAGCCTTAAATGTTTCTGGCTTTGCACATATTTATTGCTCTTATTGATCACATTCGTTTCTTCAAGCAGTTTTCCGGCGAGGTTCAGCAGGTCGCCGGCATCCATGGAAAGTTCCTTTATGTGCAGGGCTTTATCGAGCCCGATGGTCCTGGCGATCTCTCCCATGCGGGTATTATCCGGGAAGGCCGGGGCAATATCCTTATCGATCACATACCGTTCAGCCGCGGGAAATTTTTCCTCCATATCCTGTACAAAAGCAGCATTGCCGGCAGCCGGGGCGCCGAATGTGATCAGCTGAAGGATATTCTTTTTATCACCGGCGAGTTCCTTTTTCAAATAACCGGCAAGCGGGTAAGCGAGGTTACCACCGAGGCTATGGCCGGTAACCACCAGTGATGAACCATCCGGGATCTTCTGTTCAATGAATTCTTTTAATGATAACCCCGTGGTACCATCTTTAAGTTGCAACAGGTTTTGAAACCCGATATATGTTCCGCGGCCGATATAGGCTTCCTTCACCGAATCGGCATAGTCCCATTTCTTCAGGTTGAAGATGTTGAAGTCCTGCAGGATGAAATTCTGAAAACCATCATTACTGAATTCGATCAGCGATCCCCTTATCACCAGTGCATATTGCCGGGTGCCCTTCTTTTGCACAATAAGAGCCAGGTTGCCGTTAACGGCCTGCGGCAGGTACACGATATCATAATCCGGGGCATACTTAAGTGCCGAGTCTTTGACGGAAGGTTTATATACGACCTGGTTGAGCAATACCACATCGCTTGCCGGAAGAAAGGCAGCCGGCTCCTGTTTGATCTTCTGAGGACTCTTGCAGGAACTTACCGCAAGCACAAGAACCATTAACCCGGATAATACTTTTTGCATATTGGTGACCAGCATTACTGAACGATGAAGGGAGTGACACAACAGGCGATGATAGCAGCACTACAGCCGGCCCCCGCACCCCAACTGTATTTCGCCATATACCAAACCCCGGTTTCCGAAAGGGTGATATACTATTTCCCTGGCTTTAATGAGCTTCATTAACCGGAACGCAACTACCGGATCAGGCCCCTTCGGGGGAAAGAGGTTTACTTCTTCTTCTCAAACATCAGCTCCTGCACTTTCTCCTTGTCTTCTTTTTCCCTTTTCAGGTCGAACATGGTGCCGAACACATGATCCCACAAGGTGGAGCTAACCCCATACCCGTTGTGTTCATTTTTATAGTGATGCAGGTGATGGTTTCTCCACAGTGGTTTCATCCATTTGAACGGCGGGTTCCAGGCGTGAATGGCATAATGCATACTTCCGTAAATAAGGTACCCAAACACAAAACCGGGAAAGAACATGAACGCATAACTGCGCAGGGCCAGGTACATGAGCCCGAACAGGGTGGAGGAAATGATAAGGCTCGGTACCGGCGGCATGAACAACCGTTGCTTATCACGGGGATAATGATGGTGATTGCCATGCAGGGTATATACAAACTTGGTGGCACGGGGCGTTTTGGGCACCCAGTGAAAAATAAACCGGTGGGCAATGTATTCAAAAAGCGTCCAGAAGAGCATACCGGCAAAGAAGACGAGCAATATTGTACCGGTGCTGTAATTGAATCTGGCAGCGGCTTTATAAATGATAAAACCAAGGATCGGTATATACATTCCCCAGATCACCAGCGGGTGGGCCTTGGTAAGGGCTTCCAGGAAATCGTTCTTGAATAAGCGGGCCTGGCCTTTATTATGGATCTTCTCAAAATGCATGGCGCAAAGATAAGGAAGGTGACCGGTGAATGATGCCCGGCGGGGGGCTTTCGGCTGCCGGGTTCAGTGGCCTTTCAGCAGTTCATCAACTCTTTGAAAATGATAGCCTTTTTGTTGGAGATAGTGCAGCAGTGCCGGTAATCGTTTATAAAATTTGTCCGGTCTTTCAGGACCGGCACCGATGTGCATAAGCAAGATGAATCCGTTCAGTCCTGCCGGGTGTGCTCCTTCATAATCAATGATGGATTGATAAATGGTTTGGCTGCTGCGGTAGTTCTTATCCTTCTCTGTTGTATAGTCGGCGTGGCTGAGGGTGCCGGGTGTGTAACTGATGAGCTGCAGCTGCAGTTCATTCGTCCAGCCGGCGATGCTGTCATTATACCATTCATAGGGCGGAAGAAAATAACCGGCTTTATGCACATCGATACCCAGGCGGGCCATGGCCGTGTAATTATCTGCCAGGTCGAAACTGAACTGGTTCTTTGTTACGAACAGGCTGTCCCGCCTGTTCCAGTCGCAATACAGGAGGTGTTTATCTGAATGCGGACCCAGGTAGTGGCCGTTCTTTTTCAGTTCGAGTATGGAGGGTATAAAAGAAGGGTTCCGGTAAAAGTCTCCGGTAAAAAAGAAGGAAGCTTTTATGTTTTCCTTTTTCAGCGCCTGGCGGATATAGCCGGCTCCTTCGCCGTACTCATGCCCGGTGAATACGAGTGCAATATTTCGCTGGGCGGAATCGCCGCGGATAACAGCACCCGCCCGGTACATCACTGCATTCCCTGATCCTGCTGCCGTCTTTCCTGCCGGCGGGCCGGCGGCAGCTTCTTTAGCCGCCAGTAAATAGATGAGGGAGGCGGTGCCATCCATGGTGGGTTCATTGGTGCTGTAGTCGCCATAGTCATCATGGTATACGGCCAGGTCGCTTTGAAATTCCGCATATTCATCCGGATGATAAAGGGTGATGCCGGTCAGGTTTTTATAAATACTGCCATACACGGGGCCGTCCACCAGTCCGCCATCAATGGGATAATTCTTCAGGTGGGTAAAGGCCGAGTGCGGATCGGCCGGTGTGTCACCCCGGGAAGGGAGTCCGTATACCATGGAAGTGCCCCAGGGGTTGCAGCCAAAGAGCCAGTCGAAGTTGGCTTGTTCCAGCTCCTCAAAGGTTTTATCACCGGTCAGCTGTTTGTACCAGTAGCATTGAATAGCAAAGGATGTAGTAAGGTTGTTACTGCACCAGATATAGGGAATACCGCGGTAGAAAGCGTTTTGTTTAGCCTTGTTCCAGACCCTTTGAATTCCTTCTTTATAATAGCCACATATTTCTTTAAATCCTTTTTTGGAATCAAGAATGAAAGGATACTTTTTCAGGGCCCTGGCCACTTCATAATGTCCGGCGTTTATAAAAGGATACCATTGATAATGGCTTGCTGTATCCGAACCAAACCAGGGCGTAATTTTTTCTCTGCCGGCCAGTTTTACGAAATCATCCATCTGGTTACCACAATTCATGGTCTTGTTTTCAATATCCATCTTGCAGATACTTGCCCAGGCTAATTCAGCATCATCCCAATAATTTTCTTCCGCATAGATATAAGGAGACCTTACCGAAGCAGTTTGTGTAACCCCCCACTTTCGGTATGAATAACTATAAGCGGTTTTAGCCTTTTTAAAAAGGGTATCTGCATATTGCTTATCCAGGTTTAAAAAAATAATATTACCCAATGCAAACGCACTCGCAAGCTTTCCTGCTGTTGAAGTCGTTCCCGTGGTAGCATTCATAAACTTTCCCCGCTGCTGCGGCTCACCACTGAGAAAGTATACGGGTCTTTCCAATCCCCTTCCGTAAAAGTTAGTATCCTGTTTGGGAATACGCATACCCATATGGTCACGGTCATCACCAATTTGATTGAACATCCAGTCGGGCTGCGGATGCATTTTCAATAGCCAGTCAAGCCCCCACCTGGCTTCATCCAGTACATCGGCCAGGCCGTTCTTTCCATCAAGACCGTTGGCCCGTTTTTCATCTTTAAAAACACCCGGGAAATCCCTGTACGCTGCCAGTAAATGATACGTGGCATTCGCTGAAGTGGCGCTGTACTGCAGATAATCACTGGCATCATGCCAGCCGCCGGATACATCTATATAGGTACTGTCTTTTATACCGGCTTCGGCGCCGTACAAAACGTAGCCATCATGGGTGTGGCAACTGTCTTTGAGAAAAGGATTGAAGCCGCTCCGTTGCTGCCGCATGTAGCGGAGGCAGAAATCTGCAGCGCCTTTATATACGTCGTCGCCGATTTCGAAAACAGGAGACTGAGCGCCGTCTGCCGTAAGATAATACCTTCCTTTTTTTGTAAAGGATGAAAAGTTGAGCCGGAAGGTCTGGGTAAACGGCCCGTATGATCCGTAAGCTGTTCCTGCTTTTCCGGTAAATACAATTTTATGGGTGGCAGCATCCACGAGATCAAATGTGCTGATCTGCGGAATTTGTTTGGCCCCGTACACGGCCACCTTCACTCCTTTTGGCGGATAGCCCAGCTGGTTGATGCGTATCCAGGCCTTTGCTGCCGGTTTCACTTCCTGTGAAGCGGTCAGCAGCGGGAACAGGCAAATCAGCAGGAGCATTCTCATATCCCCAATTTACAAACAACCTCCTAACTTCGTTCCGCTTAATTTCAAAATCATGAAGCTTGTAACTTACCTGAACGAGGAGAGGGAACAACTGGGGGTGCTCATCCATGACAAAGTGTATGATATGGAAGTGCTGCACCCCGACCTGCCCGGCACCATGAATATGTTCCTGAACTACTGGGAGGAGTCATACCCGATCGCCCTGGCCGGTGAGCTGATGCTGAAAGAAGGAACCCGCACCACGGAGCGGGGTATCCCGCTGAAGGAGGTTCAGTTGCTGGCGCCGGTACCTTTTCCCACCAGTTGCCGGGACGGCTATGCCTTTCGCCAGCATGTGGCGGCTGCACGCAGGAACCGCAAAGCGGAGATGATCCCGGAGTTTGATCAGTACCCGATCTTCTATTTCACCAATCATCACAGCATACAGGGCCCGGGTGAAATAAGGTGTATGCCGGATCATTTTGAAAAACTCGACTTTGAACTGGAAGCGGCCATCGTTATCAGCCGGCACGGACGGAATATAAAAGCAGAAGAAGCAGATGAATATATCGGCGGGCTGATGATCATGAATGATATGAGTGCCCGGAGGCTGCAGATGGAAGAAATGCTGCTGAACCTCGGACCTGCCAAAGGAAAAGATTTCTCCACCGTGATCGGTCCCTGGCTGGTTACGTTAGACGAACTGACGCCATACGTGGTGCCCTGTAAGGATAACCATACCGGCAAAAGCTGGAACCTGGCGATGAAATGCTTTGTGAACGGCCGGCAGGTAAGTGAGGGCAACCTGGCTGATATGGACTGGACCTTTGCGGAGATCATCGAACGGGCTTCCTATGGTGTGGACCTCTACCCGGGCGATGTCATCGGCAGCGGCACGGTGGGCACCGGTTGTTTCCTGGAACTGAACGGAACCGGCAAACTGAATGATCCCCACTATACCGAACAATGGTTACAGGCCGGCGATGTGGTGGAAATGGAAATCGATGCCCTGGGCAAACTCAGTAATACCATCGTGGCAGAAGAGACGGACTGGAGTATCCTGCAAAGAAAAAAATAAAGGAAACCGGCAAGCTTGTCCGGCTGATTCACCACCTCAACCCTTTATCTGCAAATTCCCGCTGGCAACCTCATTTATTACCCCCGTTCGCCTATTTGGGGGTTAATCCGCAGGTTTTCAGGTACTTAATTTTCTTTTTACAGTGCTTTGAACTTAAAAACAGGTACCGGTAACTCAATTCAGGGTTCCCCGAACTTGAATACAGGTTCTGCAAACTCAATGCAGGGTTCCCTGAACTTGAATACAGGTTCTGCAAACTCAATTCAGGGTTCCCCGAACTTGAATACAGGTTCTGTAAACTCAATTCAGGGTTTCCCGAACTTGAATACGGGTTCTGCAAACTCAATTCAGGGTTCTCTGAACTTGAATACGGGTTCTGTAAACTCAATTCAGGGTTCCCTGTACTTGATTACGGGTTCTGTAAACTCAATTCAGGGTTCCCTGTACTTGATTACAGGTTCCCTGCACGCTGTGCAGGGCTCAGGTGAGCCGGAGAGGAGATAATAATATAAGAAAGGCAGCAGGCGGTACGGGCCTATTTTGAGGCACCGGCTTCCGGAAAGCTGATACATTCTTTTAATTCCTTTTCGGTATAAGAAATACCGTATTGTTTCAGCACCTCCTCCGGCACGCCATTCCATTGGTTGGGAGTATTGCCCATATACCCGATATCTTTCACCCCGATCTCCGAGGTATAGAAACCGGTTGCCACAAGGTCACGCATCTTATTGAAGAAGGCAACCCCCTGGGCCATGTCCGGTTTTGCTTTTTTGGGATAGGCGATCTGGTCGATCAGTTCGATCTGCTGTTCTTTGGTGCAGTCCTTAAAAGCGTTGTTGTATTTATTCAGGCATTGCATATCGAGCCAGCGAAGGCCGCCCCGCAGCGGCGTTTGGTGCGAAGGCATGTCTTTTACAATGAACTCGATGAACTCCGGCACTTTGGCATCGGTGGCGCTGCCGCTTACTTCATCTTTGGGAATGATGATATCGGAAAGCACGGCAATCGTCGCCATTTCATGCTCCGTGAAAAACTTATCCATGGCCAGGATGCGCTTTTCATTCTTGATCTCTTCCGGGTTGCGGTCGAGGTTGAATTTGGGTTCTTCACCGGTCTTACCGGCATCCTTCTTATCATTGGTTCCGCAACCGGTCACCACCGCTGTACCGGCCACTGCGCCGGTTACGATCAGTTTTAAGGAATCTCTTCTTTTCATATATGTTGCTTGCAAAGACGCAAAGGCCAAAGGCCCGGGGTCGCTATGCTTTTTTTAATTTGTGAATCTGTATTTTGAATTTTATGTTCATTTAGTTCCTGTACTCAGGATCACAGGTTATTCTTTTTCATTTCATCAATGATGTGTTCGGATGCCCGCATGGATAAAGCCAGTATCGTCCAGGTAATGTTCTTGTCGGCCTGGGAGGTGAAGGCGCCGCCATCCACTACAAAAAGGTTTTTGCAGTCATGCGCCTGGTTCCAGCTGTTCAGGGCCGAGTTCTTCGGGCTGCTTCCCATCCGTACCGTTCCGGCTTCGTGAATGATCTCACCAGGCTTGGCCAGTCCCCAGTCATTCTTCTCACTGTCCTCTCCGCCCCAGGTGATCACGGCACCCATATTGTGCATGATCTCTTTAAAGGTTTCCTTCATGTGTTTGGCCTGTTTCTTTTCGTAGTCGCTCCATTTTACATTGAACTTCAACACAGGGATGCCGTATTTATCGACCACATTGGGGTCGATCGCACAATAATTATCTTCTCTTGGAATGGCTTCGCCACGCCCGGCCATGCCCACGCTGGCGCCGTAGAAGAAGCGGTAATCTTCTTTGAGTGATTTGCCATAACCGCCTGCTTCTTTCTGTACCCCGTTCACCAGGTATTTGCCGTTATAGTTTTCAATACCGCCCATAAAGCCATAGGCCGGCTGACCCATACCGCCCCAGTATTCAATATGATACCCGCGGGGGAAATCCAGTTTCTTATTATCCAGCCACCAGGGTGAATAAACATGGAGGCCGCCTACGCCGTCTTCATTATATCTCTTTCGGCCGAACAGGGTGGGCAGGTAGCCGCCCAATGCAGCACCGGTGGAATCATGCAGGTATTTCCCGATCACATTGCTGGAGTTGGCCAGTCCGTTGGGGTGTCTTGGTGATTTTGAATTCAGCAATAACCGGGCTGATTCACAGGCGCCGGCTGCCACGATCACCACCTTGCCGCTGACCTGGTATTCCATCATATCTTCCTTGCTGATGTAGGAAACACCGGTGGCGAGGCCCTCGGTATTGGTAAGCACTTCCCTTGCCATGGCATTGGCGATCACATCCACCTTGCCGGTCTGCAGCGCCGGGTAGATCAGCACATTGGTGGAAGAAAAGTCGGCCTTCATCATGCTGCAGTTACGGTTGCACTGCCCGCAGAAGAAACAGGCGCCCCTGTCTGTTGTGCTTTTTATTTTCCGGGTAAGGATCGACAGCCGGGAAGGTATCACCCGTACTTTGGCCTGTTCGGCTGCCCGCTTGATGAAGAGTTCATGCAATCTGGGTTTGGGAGGCGGAAGAAAGATGCCATCGGGATCATTCTCCAGCCCTTCATTGGTGCCGAATATGCCGATGAGTTCATCGATCCTGTCATAATAAGGTTTGATATCATCGTAGCTGATCGGCCAGTCATCGCCGAGGCCGTCGATGCTTTTTCTTTTAAAATCTTTGGGGCCGAAGCGGAGTGATATCCTTCCCCAGTGATTGGTCCGTCCGCCGAGCATGCGGGCCCGCCACCAGAGCCAGTCGGTACCGGCTTCTTTTGTATAGGGTTCGCCTTCGATATCCCATCCCCAGTAGCTGGCATCAAAGTCGCCGAACGGACGGAGTTTGGTGCTGGCACCGCGGCGGGGGCTATCCCATGGGTTTTTTAGCTGTGTTACATTTTTCTGCGGATCGTACATATAACCGGCTTCAATAAGACAAACACTCAGCCCGGCCTTTGAAAGTACATACGAGGCCATTCCTCCGCCGGCACCCGATCCCACTATCACCACATCATACTGCTTCGGTTTTTTTTTGATCTGGAAATCTCCCATGGTTGTGTTGGTTTATTCTGAAAAGTCTGGCATGTAAGTTAAGAAGAAAGGTCAATACATGAATTGAATGGGAACGGGGGGAATTCATTTCCCTGCAGGAAATAAAAAACCGGAACAGTTGGTTCCGGTTTATCAGCTATTAAAAGTTTTTATTAATTGATGGTCCACACTTCATTTCCTTTAAGCAGCTTATCCAGGTCGGCCGGTTTCTTTGCTTTGGCCTGTTCGATCTGTTCGGTCAGCATCTGCTCATAACAAGGACGGTTCGTTTCGTAGAACACACCGAACGGACGGGGCAGGTGCCCTTCTGTTTTCGGGTCATCAAAGATGCGGACGAGTACCTGGGCTTTGTACATATCTTTTTCATCATGTATCCAGCAGTCATCTGCGCTGCAGTCCTGGCCGATCGTTACCACTTTGGGGGTAAAGCCATCCAGCCTGATCCCTTTTTCATTATTGGCACCGAATAAAAGCGGTTTGCCCTGTTCCAGGAATAAGGTTTCCTGTGCCTTGGTCCCTTTTTCGGTAAATATTTCGAAGGCCCCGTCATTAAAGATGTTGCAGTTCTGGTAGATCTCGAGGAAGGAAGCGCCTTTGTGCTGGTTGGCCCTGATCAGCATGGCCTGCAGGTGCTTGGGATCACGGTCCATCGTGCGGGCCACAAATGTGGCATCGGCGCCAAGAGCAAGGGCCAGCGGGTTGAACGGGTGATCAATACTTCCCATCGGGGTACTCTTGGTGATCTTATGTTCTTCTGAGGTAGGCGAGTACTGTCCTTTGGTCAGTCCGTAGATCTGGTTATTGAATAAAAGGATGTTTACATCAAAGTTGCGGCGCAGGAGGTGGATGGTATGGTTACCACCGATACTGAGGCCGTCGCCATCGCCGGTTACGATCCATACACTCAGGTCGGGCCGGGCAGCTTTTAAGCCGGAGGCAACAGCAGTAGCCCTTCCGTGGATCGAGTGCATTCCGTAAGTGTTCATATAATAAGGAAAGCGGCTGCTGCATCCGATGCCGGAGATAATAGCAATATTTTCACGGGCGATACCAAGGGTCGGCATTACTTTCTGCACCTGGGCAAGGATCGAATAATCGCCGCACCCGGGGCACCAGCGTACTTCCTGGTCGGTGGCAAAATCTTTGGCGGTCAGAACCGGGGCTGTTGTTGTGTCACTCATAGAGATGTGTATTGCTGCAAATCTAATGAATTACAAACAGCGGAACAAGGAGAAATGAAGGCAGAACAGATGAACACAGGCTGCCCGGCATGGCGGGAAGGCAGGATCCCAAAGTCAGCGCCCGGGTTTCTTTCTACTTTGCCGGGCCGTTTTACGGCGGGAAACGAAGATGGGAATCAATTCATCGTTTTCGTTGATGATACTATCCGGTTTTGCAGCACTATACCCGTTTTCCATCTTTACCAAACGCATCTTTTAAAGGTTCCCTGAGTTCCTTTTGACCTGCGTTCATTTGATAAAAAATCATTCCGCTTTCTGCAGCCCGGGCTTACTCATCACGCAAGGCCGGTGATGCGGAGGCCGGTACGGATTAAGAAGCGTTATAGTTTCCCGCAGGTGTTTCAGGAAGGCCTTCCGCAACATCAATGGCATCACTACTAAATTCTCCATTCCATGTTCCGCTTTTTTTAATCCTTCCCTCCCAGCGCTTCCCAGTATTCCGCCGCTCTCCTTGTATGCGGTATTACGATCGTACCGCCAACAATATTGGCTACCGCAAACACTTCATACACCTGTTCGGTAGTAATGCCCAGCTCGTGTGCTTTGCCCAGGTGATATTTGATGCAGTCATCACAGCGCAGCACCATACTGGCCACCAGGCCCAGCAGCTCCTTGGTCTTTACATCCAGGGCGCCTTCGGCATACGTGTTGGTATCGAGGTTCCAGAGGCGTTTCAGGACGAGGTTATCCTTGCCCAGTATGACCTCATTCATGCGGGTACGGTAATCGTTGAATTCTTTTACCAGATCATTCATACTCTGTATTTATATCAAATGTAGAAAACCCTGCCATTCGTCATTTGCCAATACGGGAAACAATCGGGTTGTTGTATATTCAGGCATTCAAAACGCTGCTTATGCAAAAAAGCTTTCTTCTTTTCCTTTTCTGCTTCATCATTTGGAACAGCAGGGCACAACAGGGAACGGAACCAGTTAAAGTGACCGATATGCTGAAGGTAAAGACCCTGGGCACCCTTTCACTCAGCAGGGACGGAACGAGGGCACTCTTTACGGTATTGGCGATTGAACCGGATGGTGACAGCAAGCTGGAGTATAAATACACCACCCAGATATGGATGGTGAACACCGATGGCCTGTCGGCACCCCGGCAACTGACCAGCAAGGACAATGCTTCCCAGGCCGTGTTCAGCCCGGATGGAAAACAGGTTGTTTTTGTAAGAAATGCAGAGGGAAAGAGCCAGCTCTTTTTATTACCGCTTGATGGTGGCGAAGCCATTCAGCTGACCAAATACAAGTATGGCGCAAACAGTCCCCGCTGGAGCCCCGACGGAAAACGCATTCTTTTTTCAGCGGCAGTTCCGCTGAAAGATTTGCTGAAGGATTCCTTGCTGAACCCGGGAAAAGAAATACCCAAATGGCCGATGGAAAAACCCGGGTTTGCCGGTAATAACTTCCTGAAAAGCCCGTCTGCCAAAGCCGATCCGGATGGAACCATGGATGAGATAAGGGCTTACCTGGATAATAATGCCAACGACAGAAAGGCGAAGGTCCTCGACAAGCTGAATTACCTGGATGAAACAGATGTAAGCCCCGACATAAGCTTCAGTCACTTCTTTATTACGGAGGCGAAACCTGATTCGAAAATAATACCGGTAACAAAAGGCTTCTATCGTTTTAACACCGCCGACTTCACTCCCGACGGGAAACAACTGATCATCAGCGGAAACATGGACTCCACCCAGCATCCTGACCGTGCACTGGAAAGTGAAATATTTATCGCCAATGCAGATGGCAGTAATTGGAGAAAATTACTGGGCAAAAAAGGGGTGAGTTATAATTCACCCCGGCTCTCCCCAACCGGTAAATGGCTGGCCTTTCAATATGGTGCTACTTCCTTTGTAAGCATTCCTTCCCTGGCCATTATGCCCGCCCCGCTGGCAGCGACTGCCACCAGTAATGTGGTCTTTGATATAGGGTTGGACAGGAATAAAGGGAACCTTACCTGGAGTGATGACGAGAAGTATATTTATTTCTCCGCCCAAAGCAACGGGGGGCAGCCGGTCTTCCGTGCCGATGTGATGACCCGGAAAGTGGAACAGCTGACAGATTATAACAGCGGCATCGTTGGCTTTGATCTTGCCGGTGATAAAATGGCTTTCATTAAGACAGAGATCAATAACCCGTTTGAATTGTATGTGGCCGATGCATCAGCCGGCAATGCAAAAAGAGTAAGCAGCTTTAATACAGAATGGATCAAAGAGAAAAGATTAAGTATCCCGGAGAAGCACAGCTTTAAGAACGACAAGGGTATGGAAGTGGAATATTGGGTAATGAAGCCGGTCAACTATGAAGCGGGCAAAAAATATCCCCTGCTGCTGGAAATTCACGGTGGCCCGTCTGCCATGTGGGGCCCGGGTGAAACCACAATGTGGCATGAATACCAGTTCTTCTGCAGCAAAGGTTACGGAGTGGTGTACTGTAACCCCCGCGGAAGCGGCGGCTACGGTATCGATTTTTTAAGAGGCAATGTAAATGACTGGGGCACCGGCCCCGCCAGTGATGTGCTGACCGCCCTGGATAAGACAGTGGCCGAAGGATGGGCTGATACCTCAAAGCTGCTGGTGACCGGAGGTTCCTATGCCGGCTACCTGGTAGCATGGATCATCGGGCATGATCATCGTTTTGCGGCTGCCTGTTCACAAAGAGGTGTGTATGATCTTGCCACTTTCTTCGGGGAAGGGAATGCCTGGCGGCTGGTGCCGAATTATTTTGGCGGGTACCCCTGGGATCCGGCCACCAGGGCAATACTGGAACGGGAATCGCCGATTAATTATGTTCAGAACATCCGGACGCCTTACATCATCTTTCATGGAGATAATGACCGGAGAACGGGTTTTGTGCAAAGTGAAATGCTTTATAAGAGCCTGAAAGTACTGGGCCGGCCGGTTGAATATGTCCGGCACCCGAATGCCACGCATGAGATCACCCGGAGTGGTAATAACCGGCAGCGGATCGACCAGATGCTCAGGACCTATGAATTCTTTGAGCGGTGGATCCATCCATAATTTTAACAGGGGGTTGCCACCCATTTTAATTCATATACGTCTGAACTGAATTATGTACAGAAAAAAGATCAAGACAATACTGGCCCTTTCACTTTTTGTGGTAACCGGAGTAGCGGCCGTGCATGCACCCCGTCCGGGGGAAAGGAACCTGAAAGTACTCCCCAAGGACATCAGCGATCAGAAGCTTGACAGTATCATGAACAGCTATAACGTGGCCCTGGGTGTAAAGTGTGAGTTCTGTCATGTGAAGCAGGCGATATTTCCCGGCGATTTCGACTATGCCTCTGATAAGGAGCCGATGAAGGAAAATGCAAGGAACATGATGCGTATGACGATCGATATAAACAAAAACTATTTCTGGTTCAATAAAGAAGAACGTCCCGAATACCTGAAAGTGGTCCATTGCAAAACCTGCCATAAAGGTGAGCCCTTTCCCCCGGAAGACTAATCGCCGTCTTTACTGCAGGCCTTTAGCCATGTCTTTATACCTTTTACGATCTGCCTGGCAACGGCTTTATGAAACTCCGAGTCCAGGATCAGCTTTTCATCTTCCTTATTACTCAGAAACGCCACTTCCACGAGGCAATTAGGATAATCGGTCGGTCCGCTCAGTGTAAAATTGAAACTGCCCACATTACCAAAATCCGCAAGGCCCAGTTCAAGCATGGATTCCTGTATATACTTTGTCAGCGGGCGAAAGCCGATGTACCGGTAATACGTACTAACGCCCCGTACACTGTCTTTTACAGAAGAATTAAGGTGAATACTGACCAGGAAATCGGGGTTTGCACCCTTTACCATTTCCACCCGTTCCTGCATACTGAGGCTGGTGTCTTTGTCCCGGGTCATATATACTTCGGCCCCGTTTGCTTTCAGCTCCCTCTCCAGTTGTTTTGCAATGAGCAATGTATAATTCTTTTCAAGGGCTTTTGAGGTAACACCGCTGGTGCCATTGTTATCCCCTCCATGACCGGCATCCACTGCCACTTTCATTTTCTTCAGCTCCGGTTGTTCGGGTTGTCTTTTTATTTTTATCACCAGTCTTTTGCCGGCATAGTATATACTGTAGCCCCAGTGCTGTTCATGCTTTAGTTCGATCGTTACCCGGAAGACATCGTCTTCCGGTTGCTCGTAATAAACATTCCTGATCTCTTTTAATGAAGTGCGCTGTGTGATCCAGTTGGTATTGCTTGTTGCACCGAACACCTCCACAACGATCCTTGAAGGATTAATGAGCTGCATACTTCTGTACGGCAGTTTTTCATCCAGGCTTATTCCCACGGAATCATACACATCATTTCCTGCAGCGATCAGGCTGCCGGTGAGATAATAGGGCTGCAGGCTGATGGTGCTGTCGGGGGTAAAATTTGTTTTCGGCAGGAAGGCAAAGTGGCCGGCCGATAATTGTATCCTGTAATTGACAATGGTACTGTCAACCACCCTTACCACCACCCCTGTATCGAGGTAAGTCATTTTGGCCCCGCCGAGACGATCCGTTCCGAGTCCGTATTCAAGATAGGGCTGCACGCCGGTGACCTTTCCTTTTGAATACGCCGGAACAGCGCCGGGTACCTGGGCAGCGCCTGTAAAACTGATGAAAATCAGGAAAAAAAAGCGGAGTCGTAACATCACAGCAAGATAGGATAAAAAAACCCGAAGGGGTCTCTCGTAGTATTACGCCGGGGGCACATGCTTTTACTGAATTTTACCGTAATCTCCTAAAACAAAGCACTATAGATATCTGTCTTCCGTTAATATTGCAAACCGCTTTTGCCCAAAGGCAAAATTGGAAACCGTATCCTGGAAAACCAATATCGTTATGACCTGGAATTCAGTCATGGGACTAGTATCATCCGTTGCCCTTTTATGCCCGGTAATCATTATCCTCCGCTACCGGCTTGGTTCGCACAGCAGCTTCCCGGCCCTGCTGGTTTATTATACCAGCATGTTCATTTATAACCTCTTTACTGAAAAATATATCGTGGTGCATCCCGAAGTAGTGCGTTACTGGGGTCTCACCAACAATTTTCTGGATGCCCCGCTCATGCTAACCTTTTTGCTGTATTTCAGCCCGGGTCCCAATTTCTCCAAAAAACTGAAGGTGCTGATCGCTTCTTACCTGTTGTTCGAGATGACGGTCATCACGGTAGTCGGTTTCAATACCGATGCTGTCACCATTATCCTTGGCCCCGGTATCGTGGTGGTACTAGCTTTATTCCTGTATTTCTTTATCCGTCATACCAAGATTGCCATCACCAATCACAAAGCTTTCGGTAAAGCCACCATTGCAGCGGCTTTGCTTTTTGCCTATGGCTGTTTCGGATTTATTTATCTCATGTATTATGTACTGAAAACCCCGTTTGTAGAAGACACATTCCTGGTTTACTTCCTGGTGGTAACCATCTCTTCTTTCCTGGTAACCACCGGTATCTTTCTTGAGGAGAAAAGGATCCGGAAGCTGGCTGAACTTAAACAAACCCGGCGTGAACTGTCGGATATATATGGGGGCGAAAAAAAGACTGTTCCCATGAAGAGAACAGTCATGCTTGATTTTGACAGGGAGCAATGGAATTAGAAACAATACCTTCCTTCCGCGATCAGTTTACCGGCGATTCTTCTTCTTGCTTCTTTGCTGTTGAATGGCTCTGCTTTGGTAAAGCGTTTCAGTCCCATTAATATCATACGTTGCTCATCGCCTTCTGCAAATGCGTTGATGGCATCCTTGCCGAATTTGTTCACCGCATCCGCTGCATCATATAAACAGGTACGCATAATGTCAATATGGAAGCTGCTGGCCGCCTCGCCTTTTTGTTCTGTCATCTTCATCACCCGGAGCAGCACACTTTCAGCATTAAAGGTCTGAATGGCCATATCCGCCAGGCTCATCAGTATTTCCTGTTCACTTTCGATCTTCATCATCAGTTTCTGCACTGCGGCACCGGCTGCCATGAGAATGGCTTTTTTCAGGTTGGCCACCAGTTTCTTTTCCCTGGCAAAAGGCTGTTCGTCTTCGGCTCCAAAATCGGGAATACTCATCAGTTCTTTTTGTACGGCCATGGCAGGCCCCATCAGGTCCAGGCGGCCGCCCATCGCCCTCTTCAACGTCATATCAAGGGTAAGCAGGCGGTTGATCTCATTGGTGCCTTCATAGATCCTGTTGATGCGGCTGTCACGATAGGCCCTTGAGGCATTATACTCTGCGCTGAAACCATTACCACCATGAATCTGTACGCCCTCATCCACCACATAATCCAGTGTTTCGCTGCCATCCACTTTCAGCATGGCGCACTCGATGGCAAATTCTTCAGCAGCGCCCAGTAATGATTCATTGAAAGGTTTGCCGGCAGCCAGCAGCTCGTGTTCCTTTTCGCCGATCCACTGTGCGGTCCTGTACAAAGCACTTTCGGCAACAAATACCCGGATGGCCATTTGGGCCAGTTTATATTTTATAGCACCAAAATTGGCGATCGGCTGTTTGAACTGTTCACGGGTCTTTGCATATTCAATGGAGTTGGAGATAGAGCGCTTTGATCCGCCAATGGCAGCCGCCGCCAGTTTCAGCCTTCCAATGTTCAGGATATTAAAAGCGATCTTGTGCCCTTTGCCGATCTCGCCCAGCAGGTTTTCAGCAGGCACTTTGCAATCCTGGAAGTATAACTGAACGGTGGAAGAACCTTTGATCCCCATTTTATGTTCTTCGGGTCCCTGGGTAAATCCTTCTGTTCCTCTTTCCACAATAAACCCGGTGAACTTATCTCCGTCCACTTTGGCAAAGACGGTATATACATCCGCAAAGCCTCCATTGGTGATCCAGCATTTCTGTCCGTTAAGGATATAATATTTCCCGTCAGCGCTGAGTTTTGCGGTGGTCTTTGCCCCCAGGGCATCGCTGCCGCTGTTAGGCTCTGTCAGCCCGTATGCACCTGTCCATTCCCCGCTGATGAGTTTGGGGATGTATTTCTTTTTTTGTTCCGGTGTGCCGAAATAAAGTATCGGTAAGGTGCCGATACCTGTATGCGCTGCGATGGCAACAGAAAAAGAGTGACCGGCACCCAGGTATTCGTTCACGATAGTTGAGGTAACAAAATCCTTTCCCAGTCCGCCATACTCTTCCGGGAATGATGCAGCCAGCAGCCCCTGCTCACCGGCCTTTGTCACCAGGCTTTTCATCAGGCCGGGTTCCAGGTTATCGATCCGGTCGAGGTTGGGATAAACTTCTGCATCCAGGAACTGGTTACACATATCCCTTACCATCAGCTGTTCTTCCTGGAAATCTTCCGGGGTAAAGGTTTCTGCAGGAGAGGATTCTTTGACCAGCCATCCGCCGCCTTTAAGGCCACCGGTTACCGGTGCTGTCTTTGCTGCTGCTTCCGTACTCATAGAAAAAAATTTTGGTTTGACGTTTATTGTTTCAGGTTTGCCGTGCTGTTCATTTCAGGTTATCATATACAATTTGTAATACTTCCTTGCACACATCCACCTTTTCCACAGGTACTGTTTCCAGCGCTTCGTTCAGTGTTTCTTCTGCAAGCACCATCGTTTCTTCCTGTAGTTTTTGTGCCTGCCTGGTCAGGTAGATAAGGTTTATCCGGCGGTCGTTTTCTGAGGCGACCCGTTTCACCAGGTTCAGTTTCTCCAGGTTATCCACCAGTCTTGTAATGCTGGGTTTATCACGGTAAGTCGCATTGCACAATTCCTGCTGGCTGATGCCTTCCTGTTTCCATAAATGATAAAGCACACTCCACTGCTCAATGGTCAGGTTCAGCCCTGCTGCATTGAACTTCTTCTGCAGCCTCCTGGCTATGGCAGTTGAAGCCTTCCCGGTGATAAAACTGTAGAGCTCTCCTTTTTTAAATTGGTTGTTTGGCATATAGTTGTTTGTGCAACTAATCAAAATTAGTCTTATTTTTGAACCTGCCAAGCTTTTCCGTAATAATTTTCCAAGACAACCCGCTATACGTTCCAAAAGCCCAGCATGGATGCCCGGATTTTAAAATACCGCAACTCAGAAGTGGCTTATTATTCTTTTGGTACCGGTGTAAGGCCAGTTATTTGCTTTCATGGGTATGGGGAAGAAGCTACCGCTTTTGCTTTTCTTGAGCAAGCCGCCGGTTCCTTCTTTACGTTCTACTGTTTCGATCTGCCCTTTCACGGAAAAACGGTCTGGCGGGAAGGACTCACCTTTACACCTGCTGACCTGGAGGCCATCATCCGGGCAACCTTGCCGGAAAACAAACAATTCACCCTTATGGGATTTAGCCTGGGCGGCCGGGTGGCCCTCAGCCTGTACCAGCTTATGCCCCGGCGGATAGAAAAGCTGATCTTACTGGCACCCGATGGGCTGAAAGTTAATTTCTGGTACTGGCTATCTACACAAACCTGGGCCGGTAACCGTCTCTTTGCCTTTACGATGAAACATACCAGCTGGTTTTTCGGTTTGCTGAAGCTGATGAACAAGCTCCGGCTCGTGAATGCAAGCATTTTCAAATTCGTGAATTTCTACATTGGCAACCCCGGCGTCAGAAAACAGTTGTATGCCCGCTGGACAACACTTCGCCGGCTGAAACCTGACCGAAACAGGATTAAGCGGTTCATACAGGAAGACAACACACCGGTACGGCTGGTTTACGGAAAACACGACAGGATCATTCTGTCATCCGTGGGAGAAAAATTCCGGAAAGGAATTGAGAACCATTGCACCCTTGATGTGATCCCTTCCGGTCACCAGGTGTTACATGCAAAACATGAGGAGTATATACTGGCTGTCCTACTTCCGGCTTACCCATAATGCGATGGCATAAAAGCTCCTGTGATCTTCCTTTTTCCTCATCTCATCTTTGGCAAGCTTATATACAAATGAGCCGGATTCCCACCTGACCACCTGGTGCGAACCAAAGTCGTTCTCGCAGGATTCATCTTTCTTACTTTCTGACAGAAATTGCTGATCAAGAAACCTGACCAGGTCCCGGTAATCTGCTTTGAACCTTTTTTTGAAAGTCTCTCCTTTTCCCCGGGTATAAGTGTTCAAAAAAGAAACCTGGTCGATATTTTGCCTCTCGTCTGTATAAACAAATACATAAGTGAAACTGACATCCCCGGTCTGCCGGATACCTGCCTCCGGTGAAGCATAAGTAAAAGAACGACAGACAGGATTATCTCCCGGGGGAGATACCGGAAAATTATTGGCTTCGGCACAGGTCAGTGAATCCCTGATCGAGGTTTTTGCAGAACCGATCATTTTCTTTGCAAATTCGAGCCCGCCCTGCCCATATACCGGTTGAGAAAGTATTATCAATACAGGAATCATTATCCGTATGCAAAGAAGATTTTTCATCTGCAGGTTTTGGGTATCCTAATTTACAGTTTTCAACGGCGTCAAAAAATAATTACTTTAGTTTTGACCTGATGCTTCTGCTCTATATACTGCTCGCCCTGTTTTTTCTTTACGGACTTATTGTTATCTGGTACTGGATCGGGTGGGTAAAAATCCCTCTGTATCAGGATAGCGGCACCCTCCCATCAGTGAAGGTCTCGGTCATCATTCCGGCAAGAAATGAAGAAGAGAACATTGGCCCCCTGCTGGATGCCCTTACCCTGCAGGATTATCCTCCCGGGCTTACCGAGATCATTGTGGTGGATGATCACTCTTCAGATGCCACGGCAGGTATTGTAAGAAAATTTCCGGGCATCCGGCTCATTTCTCTGGCTGCGGAGAATATTAACTCCTATAAGAAAAAAGCTATCGAGACCGGAATTGCAGCTGCTTCCGGGGAATTTATACTGACCACAGACGCCGATTGTATTCCGCCCAAGGGGTGGATAAAACAAATGGTTTCATTTGCCATGGAAAAGAATGCTGTGTTTATTGCTGCCCCCGTCCTCATGAAAAGCAATTCTTCATTGCTACAGGTTTTTCAATCCATGGATTTCATGGTACTGCAGGCCATTACCGGTGCAGTAGTTCATAGCAAACAAATGTCCATGTGCAACGGGGCAAACATTGCTTACAGCAAAGAGGCATTTTACAAAGCAGGTGGTTTCGGCGGTATTGATGAGATCGCATCGGGAGATGATATGCTCCTGATGTACAAGATCTGGAAGCAAAACCCGTCGGGTGTTCATTACCTGAAATCGAAGGAGGCGATCGTTACCACGCTGCCGCAAACAACATGGAAAGATTTTTTCAACCAGCGCATACGATGGGCCAGTAAAGCCACCAAATACGAAGACAAGAGATTATTTCCTGTTCTGCTGCTTGTGTACCTGTTTAACCTCGGATTTGGGGTTATACTGGTGGCCGTATTTATCTGTGCTGCATACTGGAAATGGCTGCTTATCTTTTGGGCAGCAAAGACCCTGGTTGAACTCCCTTTATTTATTACTTCTGCGAAATTCTTCAACCGGTTATCAACTGTAAAATGGTTTTTCTTATTTCAGCCGCTTCATATTTTATATACCCTGTTCTCGGGCCTGCTGAGCCGGTTTGGAAAATATGAATGGAAAGGCCGGCGGGTAAAATAAGTCCGGCTGATGATTAACTTTTTACACTTAACTTCCCTTCGTGACGGCTTCATCATCATACCAGCAGGCTGCCTGGAGACGCCTGAGAAAGAACAAAGGCGCCATGTTCGGGCTTGTGATTATTATCCTTGCCGTATTTGTTGCGGTGTTTGCCTATTTCATTGCGCCGGACCACTCCCCCTATGCCAACCGTATCATTCTTGAAACAGGGGGAAACAAGCCCGGCTTCGTACAACTCTTTCTGAAAGTAAAAAAGGAAAAAGAAACTGCCCCGGCCAGCTTTATTAAACGGCTGGTAAACGGGCAGGAGGATGCTTATTATTTTGTCCCGGTGAATAGTTACGCCAAAACCGGCGACAGTATCGTTGTTCAGAAATTCATCGACGAAGGAGTGAGTGAGCGGCAATCATACCCCCTTTCAAAAACAGCAGGAGAGCCGGTTGTTTCAAAAAAATTCCTGCTTGGAACAGATAAATACGGCCGTGACATTCTCAGCAGGATAATCATCGGCACCCGGGTAAGCCTGAGTGTCGGGCTGATCACTGTTCTTATCTCCTTAGGTATCGGTCTGATACTGGGTTCGCTTGCCGGTTATTACAGGGGCAGAACAGATGATATCATCATGTGGTTTATTAATGTTATCTGGAGTATCCCTACATTATTACTTGTCTTTGCCATCACCCTGGCTCTGGGAAAAGGCTTCTGGCAGGTTTTTATTGCTGTCGGTCTCACCATGTGGGTGAATGTGGCAAGGCTGGTGAGGGGCCAGGTACTTGCCGTAAGGGAGCTTGAATATATTGAAGCCACCAGGGCGATGGGGTTTTCCGGGCTGCGGACTATTGTGCGTCATATCTGGCCGAATATAATGGGGCCTGTGATGGTAATTGCTGCCTCCAACTTTGCTTCTGCCATTGTCATCGAAGCCGGGCTCAGCTTCCTAGGAATAGGTGTTCAGCCGCCGCAACCAAGCTGGGGGCTGATGATAAAAGAAAACTACAACTTCATCATCACGCAGAATCCTATGCTGGCCCTTGCACCCGGATTTGCTATCATGCTGCTGGTACTGGCTTTTAACCTGTTGGGAAACGGGCTGAGAGATGCCGTAAATGTGAGATAGTATTTTCTGTTTTTTAAACAAGTATAGCTGCCCGGTTCTGGCTGAACATCCGGGTATTGGTCTGCTCTTTTTCCGGTGATCCCCGTTCCGGCGCCGGCAGCAGGGCTACCCAAATATTTTTGCCTGCCGGCTGAAACTTTCTTCCAGCGAAATAAAGGTCTCCGTTCGTTCAATACCCTTTATTTTCTGCAACTGGTCGTGAAGAACGAACCGCAGTTGCGTTATGTCTTTACAAACGATCTCTGCAAACATGCTGTAATTACCCGTGGTATAATTCAGCCTTACTATCTCCGGTATCTTTTGCAGCTCACGGGCTACAGAATCATAAAGGGAGCTTTCTTTGAGGTAGATACCAATAAAAGCGATCACATCATATCCCAGCATTTTCAGATCTGCCTTCAACCTTGTACCTTTCACCACGCCGGCTTCCTGCAGTTTCTTTATACGGACATGAATGGTGCCGCCGGAAACAAAAAGCTTTTTTCCAAGATCTGCGTAAGAAATTGCTGCATTATCCATCATGTGGTGTATGATCTGCAGGTCCAGTTTGTCGAGATTTAATTTTGCCGCCATAAAACAATTTGATTTAGAAAAAAATTCAAACTTTTCCCGAATATTTGAATAATTTCTATAATTTCAAAATAATTGTTAGAAAATTTGGAACGAAATAGCCCTCTCTTCTATATTTGTCCTGTCAAACCTGCCAAACACAGGGAAGATCTTAAAAATTGTGGGGTGATGAAATGGCGTAAGCCTGGCAGACATGCCCTCTTGTCTCGGGGGTGGAGATCATAGGACAAACGTAAGGTAATGGGTTGACCACTAATGCTAGCAGTGCCTTACAGCTAACTACTCCGTGGAGGTTCGAACCCTCCCCCTACAGCCAAATATTAAATTAAGCGTTTGATTTTCAAAAGATCAGGCGCTTTTTTTATTTCTAGGTTGTCCAATTAGTTGGCCACTTTTAGACAAATCTCATTACTTTGCTATTTGCATAGGATTTAAACCATGGCTATGGAAGAAATTCTGGGCGCAGGATCATTTGCAGGGGGCGTAACTGCCGAATTCCTTGAGCGGCCACCCTTTGGGCCTGACGCCGAAAAGACGGCCGGGACAGGCTCTGTAAAGCCGCTGAAAGAGGATCCGGTAAGACTGGCCAAGCCGCTGAACGATCGATACCGGAACCTGGTATTCGAGGGTTCAACCTTCCCGGACGATCCTTACCGGATCATAAATATCCGGCTGAACGAAACCATTCGAAATATTTACCTGCCGGCTATGCAAAAAGCTATTTCCGGTGAAAGCAAGGGCCTCAAGCTGCTGATCACAGCCATGACGCACCAGGAAGGCTTTACAACGGCCTCCAGGTCCTTCCGGACAAATAACCCGGGCAACGTGGGAAATACTGACAGCGGGGCCAACAAGGTCTTTAAAACGCTGGAAGAAGGGATAAAGGCCCAGGCCTGGCATATCCGGGATATCGCCGACGGCATTCGTGACAGCAGCGACAAGGTGGATTCGGAAAGATATTTTGAACCTGTCCAGGTTAAAAGTAAACCTACCACTATGCCTTACGAAGAAAAAATTATTTTAATTGAAGCTAATCCGAAGTAGCAAATTAATTAAAGCTTGGCCTTTGCCTGGCCAAGAAGGTCAATGAGTTTTTGGAAATCTTCACGCTCCAACCAAACATTTGAATCACTGTCATACTTATCAAGCTTCAGAAAGTACGACCATTGCTTTTTGGAAAGAAAAGCTCCAGCCTGAAAACCATCTCTGCTTGTAAACTGATATTCGGTGTATGTCTCTGCCGGTTGATTCAAGGAAGACAAAAGAAGGTTTCCACTTTTAATTAAGCCATCTATTTCATCGCTATCAAGAAAACAATATTTTGATGAACTACCGTAGCTTCTTTGGACTGAGGTCTCAAATCTTATCCCTGAGATAGTAGTATTAGCGACCAAGTCGCTTAACTTCAAAACAGAAACCTCAACCTTACCAGCTGATCCAACAGGTAAAAACTCTTTTTTGATCAAGCTCCCAGTCTTCAAAGTGAAGGTTTCAAGCTTAGACTTTTCAGTTTTATCAGCTGGTTTGGTTTGACAAATAGTAATTGAAGAAACAAATAAAACTGCAAAAAGGAAGGATGCTCTTTTCATGTTTAATGGTTTTATTCTGGAAATCTACAAAAGAAATTTTTAAAAAGAAAGAGGGATTTCAAATTGCCAGGCCTGGTTGAAACGAGCCAAAGCTCAAAAGCCTACTTCCTTTTTTTACTCCACTTCCACAAAACAACATCCGTAGATGTAAGGTGAGCGATTAAATCGCCTTCCCTGGGCCATTCCTTCTCTATATTATTTGATCGCACAATTTCAACACCAGAAATTGATTTCCAGGTTAGCTTTTGAGTGATAAGGAGATAAGCAGTAAAGAACAATCTTAGTTCTTTGAGTGTATCAATATGAATCAGGGGCATTATACATTCGGTAAAACCCCTGATAGTACCCCTGTCTCTTATTAGCTTATGCAGGCCCTTATATTGATCTCTTGTCATTGTGGTCTAGCTTCTCTCATGTAAATAATGCTACAAGGATCAATTACCAGGTGACCGTCTTCCTCATCCAATGATGTAAGGGCATTATTAGAGAAGTGATCCCCCCAAATTGGTACTCTTTTGGGAAAGTTCTGTTCTTTTAAAAAGTCAGAAAGATTATCATGAGCTTCTTTTAAAGAAGCCAGTCGATTCATTAACTCCGCCTCATCTTCTGTTTTTATTGACACCGTCGCACTTTCCGTGATTGTTTCTAAAGAGAACTCAGGCTTTTCGTTCACAATTCTCAGGTGGTCGAAAGAAGTTCTTATTTCCAAAGCAGTTTTTACCATTGGTGTATTTTGCCTGCCATCGATGAAGATATTCATCTTTAAAATAGATTGTGTAAAAGCCTCCAAAGCATTATCCAATACATCCTGGTTTGTAAGAACCCTTGATACATGACTGCCCATCTTTTTTAATTCAGTGCTCACAATGTCTTTATACTTGGCTTTGATCCCATTCCCGCCATTTTTCAGAATGTCGGTTAAATCATCGTGAGAAAATTTACCAATTCCTAGCTCTTTGAACTCTGCAATTACTTTATTCAAAAAAGGAATGAGAGTCCCCAGAAAATCGGATATGTTGCTGACCTTTTCCTGATCAATAAAAACCGGTTGATCTAATTTGTATTTCATCTGAATATATTTTTTAGTTAAGCGCCTTTGTTTGATTGTTTGGCCCATTCCGCAATTGAAGCTTCTACTTCTTCTTTGGTGGGCTGATCTGTATCAGTTGAACCAGGGTTTAGAACTTTAAATCCCTTTTCCTTGAGGACACCCTTGACCTCCTCAATAAGATCATCATGAAGATGTTCCGGGATCAGCGATAATATTTTTTTACTGTTTGACATAATCTTGACTTTTTATTGTTTAGAAAATTAGTGATTCAATTAATAAACTTTTACTCCTTTGACTTCATAATAGTAAATCATCTTATCAATCATAATCTGCATTCTTGCCACCTGTGTAGCGGTATTAACCTGTATTGCATTAAGTGCTGTAAGTTGTTGCCTGGATATTGAGAGAATATCTATTGCTGTTATCCGCAATCCTCCAAACTGCCCGGCCAACAGTTCAGCCTGTTGCTCAGTTATGCCCTTAATCGCACCGGCAAGGCTGTTAGTTCCTGCATAACTTGAACTGAAGTTAATACCGGCCACTTGTTGTAATTGTTCAAACTGTTGATTAGCGTTTGAAATTATCGTATTGAACATTTCCTGAAGTCTAACAACCTCTGAACTTGAAAGCTGATTGTCGCTTTCTGAAAGTGCAGCGAATTCATCAAAGAAATTTTTAAGGGGAGCCTCCAAGTATTTCAGCTGCAAGGCCTGCAACAATGCATTTTGCATTAGTTCTTTGAACGTAGCTGCAAAATCAGATGCACTCCTTAGCCCGTTTTTAAATCCATCAATGATACTTTGGGATATGCTATCAGCATTGGTGCCGGTTATCGTTTCTTTAAATGTCTGTGCATTCTGTGCAAGAAGCGAGTCAATATCCTCCCCTTCGCTTTTTATTTTCTGAAGCATTTCAAAAAGATCCTTTGCTTTACCAGTAAGCCTACCCTGAGAAAATAGCTTTTCAAGTTCTTCAAATGATTTACCAGCCAAGGACTGCATAATATCAACGGTCCTTGTTTTTCTTGCTAGTCCTAAAAATCCGCCATATTTATCTGTCACCTTATCGGCTACAAATGTTTGCGCCTGCAACTGAGCCAATATTGTATCATACTGATCTCTGATAACTTTCTTTTGATCGAGAAGAAGATTCTTTTCATCTACAAGGCCCTGAATCCTGATTTTATTTAGTTGAACAAGGTCCCGGGCCCGCTCCCGGTATGTTTGGGTAAGCTCCAATTCACCGGCCCGGATGCGGGTGTAAAACTCATCGATATCATTAAGGGCCTGTCTGCGGCTTTCCCTGGCTTCCTTGCCAAGGTTGAAAATACCGGCAATAGATTTTACACTAGATGCGATCCCTCCTGCGATGTCACCGGTGGCAAACTGTCCTATCGCTGATACTACGCTTCCAGCTATATCACCAATACCGCTCAGTGTATTTAGCGTGTCTGCGAGCTCCGGGTTTGTGTCTGATAAAGAATCAGCCAGCTGAGCAAAAGCTGAAGAAATGGAAGAGATATCGGATGCCAGCTTTTTCATTCGCTTTGAGAACTCGGCCATTTTGGTATTATCGATCTCCTGGCTAGTTTTATCGATCTCCTTTTGAAGGTCTTCAAATTGTTTTGTCAGTTCTTCACAATTACCGCTACCGTTTTGCAGCTCTTTTGAAACTTCAGCTTGTTTTTTCTTTAAGGCCTCAAGTGCTATTTCAAGCTTACCAATTTGAGCGAGATATTTCTCATTCGTAGTTGTTCTGGTGGAGCTTAATACAGCATCAAGAGGATCTGTTTTTAAGTTGGCAGAGCGGGATATTTGCTCAAACCGTTTAGCGAGGCTGTCCCTTACAAAATCTTCCTGAAGTTTCTTTTGAGCCGATAATGACGCGGCAAGAATTTCCTGAATTTTAGCCTGAAGCAACTCTTCTTTCTTTATTTGCTCATTGGCTTTTGCAATATCGAGGTTCGCTTGTTCGTTTATAAGGCTCTTTTTCAAAGAAAGCTCTTCCTCTGTCCCGGCTCTAACTAATGAAAGACTTGTGTTAATTGTAGCGATCCGGGTTTCTATTTCTGTTTCCTTTAGTTCAGCCAGGTATTTTTTATTAAGCTCTATTATTTGTCGATTACCTTCAGCCATTATTTTCTCTTTCTGGCCTTCAGTGAGTCCGATCGCAGAAAGTTCAATCTCCTGGCTTTTAGTGATTAGATCGATCTTCAGCTTCAATTCTTCAGCTGATCCTTCTTTTGCAGCGGCCAAGCGAGCCTCAATAAAAGCTTTGTCATTTTCCAGGGCAATAATTCTAAAGCGGTTTTGGGCCTCTTCAATATCCCGCTGAGCTTGTGCCAACACCCGGGACCGTTCACCTGCTGTTATATTACCGGCATTGGCCTCTGCAGTGGCCCGGGCATTGATTGCATTAATCTGTAACTGCAGTTCTTCCTTTGTGTTCCTTTGGGCTATTAAAAGAGCTGCATCAGCATATCCCTGGGCAGAGCGCAAGGCCTCCTGATACCGTTGCTGTATTAGTTTTTGGCTTTGCAGCTCAGCATTGTCCTGTAATTCCTGAATTTTCTGGTAATCCTGCTTAAGAGAAAGAAGGGTAGCTTTACCATCATTGAATTTCTGTTTGAACCCCTTTGTGAGTTGATCGAAATTCGGAGAAGCCATAGCATTTTCAACCCTTTTCAATGCATCTTCAACGTCACTGAGGCTTGACAGATAAACAGTCGAAAGATCACCAAGTTCTGTAAAATAAGCTTTAGCTGCAGTTTGCTTCTTAAGTATAGATTCTCTGTACACTGAAGCCTCTTCATTATAGCCATCAATATTTCGCTTTGTTATATCACTTTCAGTTGCACCTCGGCCCCTGGCAATTTCATTATTCAAATCCGCCGCATGCTTAATTCTATCAATAAGGTCCGTTGCATCCTGGCCTATACGACTTAGCTCAAGGTTGAACGCCTTTGTTTGTTCGGCAGCATCCTTTGTTCTCGATGTGAAGAAAGAAATAGCAGCCACAACTGCTGTCAGGCCTGTAAGCAACACTGCAGCCGGGTTGGCCTTTATAGCTGCGTTCAGGCTCGTCTGGGCAACTGCAGCCGATTCGGTAGCCGCTGCGTTCGCAGCCTGCGAAACAGTAAGGGCTTCAGTGGCCACTACCTGTTCTGAGGTTGCTACAGTTGCGGATCTTCTGTTCTGTGCAGTTAATAGAATGTTTAATGCGGAATCTTTTTCGAGGACTTGGCTTATCTCAGATATGCCCTGTAATATGCTCATTGAAGCGATCAAAGATTGAGTCGTTTTCTCAACATCTTCATTGCCTCCTGAAACCAGGGCAAGAGTTCCCTGCAAAGC
Organism: Chitinophagaceae bacterium; assembly: GCA_046329665.1. Lineage (GTDB taxonomy): Bacteria > Bacteroidota > Bacteroidia > Chitinophagales > Chitinophagaceae > JJ008. The sequence continues at coordinate 33,885 of JAXLUG010000017.1, forward strand.
CGAAAAACTTGCAACGAGACCCCGGACGGCTTGGCCCGTTGCAATCAGCCCGGGTGCGTTACTGCCGGCTAATTTTATTTCAGTCTTTACTCCCTTGATGCGCTCTTGCAACTCTGCTGCTCGCTTTACCAGGTCATCAAAAAAACTTCCTGCCTGTCCACTGATGAGGGTTGCTTTAATGTTTCGCAGTTCAGCCGAAACATTCTTCTGATCAACATTCAGATTTTTAAACGTCTCGTCAATTTTCTCAATCCCCTGCTTTAATTGAAGCAGTTCCTCGGGGTTTAAGTTCAACTGGCCAATATTCTCTTTTATGAATGAGATGGTCTTATTGAGTATTTCAAACTCATTCGTAGATTTATTTACCTCTTGGTTCAGCTTATCAAGTTTACTTGGATCAATATTTGAAACACTTTTTTGAATCAGGGGCCCGATCTTTTCAGCTACAGACATTGCTTCCTGTAGTGAAGAAACAAGGGCCCGCCCACCGGCGCTAGAAGCTTTCACTAGTTCATTTTCAAAATACTTGGCACCTTTCACACCTGCATCAATACCTGTTCGTAGGTCCTTTTCCAGGCTTTCAAGATCAAAGCCAAGAGAGAAATCAAGGGAGCCACCATTTACATTGACTGACATAGTAGAAATTTTATAACTGACTAATTTTTTCCGTTATTCTTTTAATCGCACTTTCGAGTTCATCTCTGGCGATTACAGAAGAACTTGAAATAACATCGAATCCTTTGCTTTCAACCGCAGCAGCGTAATTCATTCCCGCTACGCATATCAGCACTATGCCGGTCGGATATTTTGCAGCAAGCTCATTGATCAATCCTTGCCCTGCAGCAATGCCAGGAGCTGCACCGGGTTTGATCTGAATCCAATCGCTACCCGACAATTGCAACCCGTTTTTTATGATCACATATCCAATAGAACTGCGGAGGTTACCGGTCCTGTCTGTGTAATTGCCATTTAGTCTTGCATTCTTAACAAAGTTTTCCCCTATACGCTGCAATCTTAATATTAACGCCTGCTCAATACGGCCCATCATCTCACGGATAGCCTCATTAATCTTTGCTTTCGGTACCTTCATTAGTCTTGCTTTTTACAACTCGATCAATTACCGAATCAATTTTATCACGGGCGCTTAAAAGTATTTTTTCGTGCTCGTCTGAAAAGGTTATCGCCTCCAACTCGTTTAAATATGAACTAAGGCTTTCTTTTTCTTGTTCAGTTATGTTCATAACTGACAGATCAGCCCTTACTGTTTTTATCAAGAAAAAAATCTCCTGCGCTTGTATAGAAACAGAAAGAGTCTCATTCGGCAGAAAACTCCTCTCGATATAATAACCAGGCCAGCCTTTGGCAGCAAGGGCCTTGATTAATTTCAACAATTCAACAAGTCTTTCATTGCTTGCCATGATTTTCAATTTTGGATCCGCCGCTTGATGCCTGATAATCGGCTTTTGTTTTTGAATTTATCTTACTCAACGTTCTCAGCATCTCAACAAAACTGTCACCGGCTTCATGCTTCATACCCATTGGAGCATAAGAACCTTTCCGCTTGAAAAGAAGATTGATAGCAGAAACCATTTCAGAAAAAGAAGGCGAGTCTTCAATTGTTGAGACAAGTAGTTTTCCTTCCTTATTGAAGGCGCTTACCTTTCTTGTTACTTTAGCCTTTCCGATTGCTATCATTGAAAGCTGAGCATCCAGCTGAGTTTCAGTTACTATTTGTTCTCTGGCAAGCCTCTCTGTTTCTTCCAATCGAACTCTGCGAACCACTTCCTCTTTTTCATCAAGGCCCTTTTGAATCGCATCCGAAACGATAGCATTTTTAAGCAATCTATAGCTATTTGCCGCAGCGGTTGCGTCACTAACTCCATGATATGCAGCTTTATATGCCCTTAATTGGTCATTGTGCAAAATCATCTCATTGATAAAAACTCTATGTTTCCTATTTGCTACTTTCATTGCCGTCTGTCATTACCAGGTATAACAATAAGGTTTGTCATTTCCCGAATCCTGGAGCGTACCCTTTTACCATATAAAGACTCTATAGCTTCTCCATCAACCAAGTTTGTAGTAAAATGAGTATAAGGAAACGGTATTCTTTTTTCATACCTGGAAAGAATGATTCTTTCCATCACGTTTATCCGGTTGCCCATGTGAACAGTAGGAACGGACTCTGATCCGATATCATCAAAGCAGAAGGCTCTTGAATAAAGCGGAGGTATCATATCGTTTGGTGAATATTTCAGAAGCGATTCCGGGCCATCAATTTCATAATTAAAAGAAACCTTGTCAGTGCTAACGATTGTAAAGGGTTTTCTCTCATTCATTTTAAAGGCGGTCATCAACAGAGTCTTTCCGGTACCAACATTTCCTGAAAGAAATAAACCTTTATTGAGTTTGCCATAACCTTCGGTTTCAAAGCGAGTGTCATTTGAAAAGTACAAACACAGTCCACGAAAGGCCGCTTTAACATTCTCGTCTATCTCATAAGATGAGCAAATTTCTTTTGCGGTACGTAGGGCAAATAAGTAAACGTTATTTGGATCAATAGCCTCGTTCTGCATCGGCTGCAGCAATTCTGGGCTCATGTTGTTTGTATCCATTTCTAAAAACATTTAGTTGACTATTACCATTTGTTAACTGAGGCCGGCTTCTTTCAAGGTCCCGTTTTATCCAATTTTTTACAGCAGCTAGCCAATCAATTTTCTTGTTTAAATTTTCGTCACTCCAATTCGTGATAGATTCATGTACATCTGATAAATTGGCTACTAGGTATTTTGTACCTGTTAATGCCTGTTTCAAAACTTCAAAATCGAAATATTCTGATTCTCTAAAGAGCAATTTTTTTACCTTCTTACGTTCTTTATCCTTCTTACCTTCTTCTTTTGGGGGTAACTGTCGTTTACTATTCGTTTCCTGATCGGGGTAATCATCGGCGTCATTATCGTTTACATCATTTTTATAACTATCATAATTACAGATTGTTATCCGTGTACTTTTTTTGACGTTCTCTATAACTATTAAGCCATCGCCTTGGAGTAGTTCAAAAAATGTTTTTACCGACTTCTTTGTAATCCTCCAATGTAAAGCCCAGGTCTGGAGGCTTCTGATGGTTTGCCCTCTTTTGCATTCAATTAAAGTGTTACCAATGAGTACTTTGTTATCTACATAATTCACAGCAAAGTATATATCCAACCAGCGTTTCAGCTTCACCGGGTCCTGGTACAGCCAATGACCTTGGATTGCTCTCGGAAGCTGAATAAATCCTGTTGATTTTGGCTTTTCTGTCATTGATAATTAAAAAATGGTGCCCGCCAAACCCGCATGGCAAGGCACCTTTGTCGATAATGAAAACATTGTACTTGGAAAAAATAAACTACTTTTACAATCTTCACTCACAGTGAAGATTGTCACCGGGAGTCTGGTTTTCCAGGTTCCCTTTTTATTTCCCTCCTTGCACATATCTCTTATAAGATTTTAAGGAATCAAGTACCTCAGCCTTTCTGAAGAAGATCCTCGATCCTACATAGTGTTTTGAAAGCAGCCCGTTTTGACAAAGCTTGTCAAGTGTTGGACGGGTAATTGCAGGTACAAATAGTTTACAAGCCTCTTTTGCGCTAAGCATCTTCTCCTCGGCATTTGATTTATTAGCAATACAGATTTCTTCCCTTACAACTTGACGTACTAAATCAAGAAGCTCATTAACTGGGATTGGAGATAGAACCAGGTTATCAATTACCATGACACACCTCCTTTTTCTCCATCCACGAAATCAATTCTGATTTATAAAAGAAAAGCCGGCGCCTGCCCGCAACCTTATGAAATGGGATTTCTTTCTTGTGAATAAGGGAATATATTGTTGCTTGTGAGTATCCTGTCAAATCACAAGCGGCTTCCATGAATAAAGGTTGTTCCTGTCCCTTTAAACCAGACATTGCAAGAATCCCTGTAGCGGCTTCCATGGCTATTAAAGCAACATCTTTTTTTGTGATTTCCATTTTGGAGAATTTGTGTCAAGCACAAAGATGGAAACCGAGCACAGGCTTTTAGCACAATAGACTAAAAAGGTACCTTTTTAGGTACTAAAAAAGTACCTATTTATTTTTTGTTAGCAATAAATTGGGTAAATCAATGATTTTTTGAATGATCTCTCTTTGTTTTCTTGATAAAAGCGACTTCTTACCAAAATAATGAATCAGTGTAGTATCTATTGTCTCTTTGCGCTCACCGGATGGTTTGACAAATATTACACGTTCCTGTATCCATTGGGTCAGAGATTTATCATCATGGCCCGATATTCGACCGGAGCGAAGCAAATAGTTAAGTGCCCTACCTAATAAAGAGGCTGGTTTTCGAAACGTTACCTTCTTTTCTCCAGGCTTCCAGCTAAATGGAGACCTGTCAAAGAAATTTTGCAAACAGGAATCAAATGCCTGTCTTGCTTCCCAGTCGATCTCCAGGGTAATATGCTTACACTCATTTTCAATAAATTGTTGCGAATGCTTTTTTTGTTGGCTTGGCAATTCAGCTTCAGGGTTCTTACTTAAAGGTTTAGCCAGCTTTTGGTTTTCCAAATATTCCCGGAAACTATTGATTTTTTTTCTGTAGGTCAAGTAGTTGCTGCCTGGCTGAGGATCATCTTTATATACTTTATTAAGATTTTTTAAAAACTTGTTCATAGCTCTAATCAAGTAAGCTATAATTTCTTCCCGGCCTGTACCAAACTTTGACTTTTCCCTTTCAATGATATACTTCCAACCATTAGTTCCGGTTATTTCTTCAAATTTGAGGGTTTCCATTTCAAGTGTTTTTTTAGATAAAGGATATACTTCCGCTTGTTCTATTTGAACACCCTCTTTGTCCGCTTTGGCTTTCCTTTCAGCCAGGTATTGTTCTTCAGGTTTCGGCACTTCTATTTCCACTTTTACGAATTGCCCAGTTAAAGTTTTAGTCATAAAAAATTCAACGATTTCAAAATAAGGATCGTACTTGCCTGATTTCTTTTTTGAACTAGGTATCATAACGTTTGTAATTAAGATAATATACAGGGAAACATTTTCTTTTATCAAATCGGTAATTAATGGCTGCAGGCTTTCATTCGTTTCAATATCTCGGCCCAACAACTGAGCGGACTTCATTTCTTCAGCCCATGAGTAATACTTTGCCTCGGACAATTCAAGGTCAGGTATTCGCTCCCTCATCAACCTGGCTTTGTATTCAACTACAAACTTTCTATGGAAAATCAGCTTTGTAAAAGAATACACTGGGTAAGCATCAAGTAATCTATCTGCGTCTGGGCCAGGGTATAATACAAGGTTTCCTGATCCGTTGGCAACTTTTGCCGGCTGAGGAGACGGTTCATCTCTTACAACATGTAATTTTCCAGCTTGGGAATTGACAGAGTTTCTACTTGCAATCATTATTTCCTGTGTTTTTTTCGCCTAAAAAAGTACCGCCAATCACCGGTGAAAGGATCGATAAAAAATCTAACCAGTGAAATTTTCTTATTTTTTCTATCAGCCTCCAAAATGGCTAAAGCAATTATAGATGAGATTTCATTTGAATCGCAATAACCTCCCATTGCAAGCAGCTGAGCGGTATGCAGGCTAATGATCTCAGGGCTATCCAATACGATATATTTACCCTTTTTTCTCACTCAACTTGCTTGCTTCATTGTTTGTTCTAAAATATATACATGGTTTGATAAGCAATTGCCAATTTCAAGCACAGTTAATAACCAGTCAGAACACATATTAGTATATTCGGTTGAGCCTATCCCATATTCTTGAACACTTAAAACATACGCAGCAAAAAGCTCCTTTGCCATCTTGTTATGTCCATCCGAGCCATAGTAACTTAGCAGATTATTGAACCCGGAAACTATAGCATCTTTGGGATTTTCCTTCGAGTTAAGCCATGGTATAACAATTTCGTTTATCCATAAATTAAAGGAAAATACATTTGAGTTGTTACGATCTGTCCTCTCATTCAATTCGTAATCGTGTACCCAATTAATCGAATCGGTCAGCATTTTTAAACAAGCTTCTGGAGTTCTCATTTTTTTAATAAGAATGTCCGCTGCTTCGTGAAGATGTTCAATAGACTTTTTCATTTTTAGAGTTTTAAGGTTGTTTTATATTATGATGCATTTGAAGAGATACGATATGCGACACTGAGCATTACTTCGCTCCAGCTTTTTTTAATGTGTTGGCTAAGTCGTTTTGCTGAATCAAGCTTGCTTACTCTGATATAAGTTAGAAAGGCCTTTTCTGTTTTATGACCGGTTATTTTCATAAGGTCAATTGTGGGAAATCCCTGAAGGTAAAAGTTGGTAGCAAATGAGCGCCTTGCGGTGTGTGAGCTAACGCAATTAAATAATGGTTTCTCCATGTTAGTAGCAAGCCTTCCTGTCTCCACAAACCCGGCCAACCTGCAAACATCTTTAATGTAATCGTTGAATTTTTGACCTGAAAACGCTCTCGGCAATTTATTAGGACTATCCTTGTACCTGTTAAAAATATCCATTACAACAGGGTTGCATGGAATGATTACAACATCGCCAGTCTTCTTTGTTTTCACTTTTATGAAGTGCTCCCCATCAATTTGCACAATATTCTCTGGCTTGATATCGGAGTAATCGGAATATCTGAGACCTACAAAGCAGCCAAAGACAAACAGGTCCCTGGCCCTCTCAAGTTTTTTATTAAAAGAGAAATCATGCCTGTATAGTTTAATAATTTCATGTTCGGTTAGATAAACTGCATCAGATTGCTCTTCACTGAAACTAAACTTTTTGTGCCTGAACTGGTAATTGTCAGTATATCCAAGGTCAACAGCTTCGCCCATAAATGCTTTGATGAGGCTGATATCTTTAGCTATTGTATTATTTGAAAGCCCTTTTTTGTAAACTTTCTTCTCATGAAAGTCGGACCGGTAAGGCGTGTGTTCAACTTCCTTTCTGAGAAAAGAAACATACTTACCAAAGAATTCAAGTGTTATAGTATTAAAATCTATGGGATACCTGTACTTCTTTTCAAAAGCCTGCAGGTGAAGTTTTACAGTTTTGTAATTGTTGATTGAGCCCCTGCTTTTCTCTTTGCCATCCCGCTTGAGAATTTCCCCCGAAATAAATCTATCAATCAAATTGAATAAAGTCGAACGGTCTTGTTTTGATGTTTTATTTTGATTGATGAAATCAATAAGATATTCCTTAAGCCTTCCAGGTGTGGGAACACCATTTTTTAGCTCAGCTTTGTATGATTTCTCGCAAAGCTGCTCCAGACTATCAAGGAGGTCATTTAATAGATGATCTCCATCGGAAGTGGTTTCTCTGTTATTCTTTACCCGCTGTTTGTTATAGTTCCAATTCTTTGGGTGTATCGATTGCCCAAAAGAGAAAACAAGTCTGTGACCATTGTATTTAAACTGGAGATATATCAGGGAGCGGCCGGTAGACGGCTCGGCCCTTTTCAAATAGAAGCCAACTGAACCCATAAATGAAGATTGTCACATTGAAGGTATGCAGATTTTTCATAGTTGTCCGCTTAGTTGTCCGGTTTTTTTTATTTCTATTTACTAAAGCTGTAAAAATGGAATATCGTTAATAGCTGTAAATCTTTGATTTCAGTTTGTTTTTTCCACTTTGGGGATATCGCAGTAAATTAGGTTCAAGTTCTCCCCCTACAGCAAAAGCCTCTCCTTAACCGGAGGGGCTTTTCTTTTTAAAATGAACCGGTAGGTTCCGGGCAGGAAGCAAAAAAATATCACCGGATAACGGGTCTCTGTCAATATTCCATGGTCCTGAATGATGTGCCCCTGCCGTAAAGGGTTCTCTTTAACGAACGATAATTACCTGCGCAAACCGTTGACTACGCCTGTTATCACCCGGCTTCCACATTTTATAATTCCTTTTTCAAATTCTTTCTTTCTGCTGAGTATTTTTGACGCCTGCTGAGCATGAAGAGTATTGTGTTCTTATTACAGGCAAATATTATGTGCCACCAGACGACCGCTTGTTAAAACACCAGACTTGTTATGAAAAGGACCGGGCTATTCTTTTTAGCAGTACTCCTGCAATTTTCTGCCATTTCACAGGATGCTGTGATAAAAAAACTGAGGATCGAAACGGAAAGGGTTATTAAAAAAGAAAATGACACTTCCTCCAAAGCATGGAAAGCCGGCGGCCTCTATAATATCAATATATCACAGGGATCCCTGAATAACTGGGCCGCCGGGGGAGATAATTTTTCCCTTTCTGTCAATTCCCTGCTTAATCTTTTTGCCTTTTATAAGAAAAATAAGAGCAGCTGGGACAATACGTTTGATTTTAACCTGGGTTACGTTAACACTACTTCTATCGGTGGCCGGAAAAACGATGACCGCTTTGACCTGCTTTCTAAATACGGTCATGCATTAAATCCTAAGCTGAACCTGGCCTGTCTGATCAACATAAGATCCCAGGTGTTCAGGGGGTATCTGTTTCCCGACAACGTAAAAACTTTTTCGTCCGCCTTTATGGCGCCGGGGTATGTTCTTCTGAGCGGTGGTCTTGATATAAAGCCCGCAAAGAATTTATCTGTATATATTTCGCCGATCACCGCCCGGTGGGTCATTGTCAAGGATACCGCTTTTTCCAATAAGGGATTGTATGGTGTGTCTCCCGGAAAAAAATCAGCACTTGAACTCGGAGGGTTTGCCACGATCAGCTATTTCAAGGAAGTCAATAAACACCTTACATATAAGAGCAGGCTTGACCTGTTTTCCAATTACCGGCATAATCCCCAAAACATCGACGTTTTCATGTCCAATATCCTGAGTGCAAAGCTGGGGAAAGTATTTGCCGTAACCTGGAGTGTGGATATGATCTATGATGATGATGTGCGCCTTTTCGGACCCGATAAAAATTCACCGGCGCTTCAGTTAAAATCCCTGGTCGGTATCGGGCTGCAACTCCGCATCTGATAAAAGCTTCCCTCCTGCCTTGCTATCTTTGCCGCTTATGGGTCAGAAAAAACTGGAGCGGTTTGCAGAACTGGTTACCTTCCCGAATGTTTTTCAGTTTCCGGAAGGAATAGCCGGAACCTGGAAGGATGTTTTTGGTAACAGCAACCCCATCACACTCGAGCTGGCCTGCGGCAAAGGTGAATATGCCGTTGGCCTTGGAATGCTTTACCCGGAAAGAAACTTCATCGGTGTTGACCTGAAGGGAAACCGCATCTGGGTGGGGGCAAAAAGGGCATTGCAGCATAACCTGAAAAATGCAGCCTTCCTGCGCACACAGATCGACCAGGTGAACCAATACTTTCAACCCGATGAGGTACATGAGATCTGGATCACTTTTCCGGATCCACAGCTGAGGTTTTCAAAGGCAAAAAAAAGGCTGACCCACCCGAAGTTCTTACGGCTGTACCAGCAATTCCTGGTCCCCGGCGGGCTTATACACCTGAAAACAGACAGCCCCGGCCTGTACCGGTTCACAAAAACGGTGATTGAAATGTATGGCTGCCCCCTCCATACGGATAAGGATAATGTCTTTGCAGAAGGAACCGTTTCTGAAGAACTGAAGATCAGGACGCATTATGAATCGCTGGATATTGCCGGCAGCAACAGGATACACTATCTCTGTTTTTCTTTACCGGCCGACCTGGGAGATAAAGAAAAAGATCTGCAGTTAAAAGAAAAGCTGAAGGAACATGAACCAGTTAATTGAAGGAGTACATTATTATATAAATGAAGCCGGCTACGTGGTGCTTACAGAAAAGTATCACCTGGAAAAAGGGTACTGCTGCGGCAACGGTTGCCGGCATTGTCCTTACGGCTATGAAAATGTGCCCGAACCCAGGAAATCGGAATTGCTGAGCGAGAAGAAAAAGAGTGAATGATATAACTTCGTCCCATGCCAGCTAAAAAACCTGTTGCTAAATTGAAGACCGTAAAACCATCCGGCACAAAGGATGAAAGTTTTTTTGAACTGGTTTATGAGGTGGCCCGGCAGATACCCCGGGGGCGGGTTACTTCCTACGGCGCTATTGCTGCTTGCCTGGGCACCAAGCTGTCGGCCAGGATGGTGGGCTGGGCCATGAACGGGGCCGGAAGGGTAACACCCAAAGTACCTGCCCATCGTGTGGTGAACCGGCTTGGCATTCTTTCCGGCAAGCATCACTTCAACCCGCCGGGAAGTATGGAGCGCCTGCTGAAAAAAGAAGGTATCAGGATAAAAAATGACCAAGTGGTGAATTTTGAAAAACACTTCTGGGACCCGGTTAAAGAACTCGGGTTTTAAACCAACACTGCTTATGATCAATCCGGTTCCGCAAGATCAGTTAACCAACCGCCAGAAGAACATCTGCGAATACGGCGGGGTGTTCGGTGTGCTGCTGAGCCTGACCTGTCTTATACAGCATTTTATTTTTGCTATCCCGAATAAGTACAGCAACCCGATGATTCCTGCTTACCTCCTTTGCATCACCGCATTCCTACTGCTGGCCCTGTTAAAAAGGGTGGCACTCATTTTCCTGATCGTCAGTGCGGCACTGACGATCATCATTGAATGGAGGCTTTATTCAAGTTTTGCTTTTTCGCTGGTAGTGCTTTTATTATTCATTTACAATATCATTATCCTTGTGGTTATTTATACAGAACAAATACCACAGCGGCTAAAGGCTATGGAAAAAGCGAAGGCGTCCGAGGATACTTACTGGAGTGATAAATTGTAACGGCCGGTTCAGGCAAGTGCTTCCTGCATTTCTTTCGCAGCATTTGCAAATACTTTTTTCTCCTTCCTGGCATACCACCATTTCGGCGCTGTCTTTTTCATTACGGTATCAATACTGCGCATACCAAAAAGATTCCATACCCCCTTCAGTTTGCCGGAGAGGGATGGCTGCATGGCCCGCAGGCTCATGGCAAAACCGCTGTCGAGGTATTCCATATGATGCCAGTAACCGGAAGGCATGAATAGTGTATCTCCCGGCTCAAGGATAAAGTCCAGCCCTTGTGCCAGTTTCAGTGCGGGGTATTTTTCATAATCCACTTTCCCTTCTTCGTAGTAGTTGGAAAAGTCGGCAAGGCTCAGTACTTCCCAGGGTTTACGGTACAGCTTATGCTGTTCACTAAAGGGAAACATCAGCACCCGCTTCCGGCCGCCAAACTGAGTATGAAAGATGTGGGAAAGGTCAATATCAAAGTGCATGTGTGTGATACTGCCGGCGCCACCGGTAAACAGCATCGGGTATTTTTTTACAAAGCCCTTTGCCAGGTGTTCCGGCCAGGTGAAATCATCGATCAGTTGCGGGGCATGATCAAATATATTGAAGAGAAAAATCCGCCAGGCTGCCGGCCCCTGGCTGATCATATCAATGTATTCACCAAATGTCTTGTAATCATCAGCCCGGTTCACCGGGGTATAGGCATCACTTTTTACATTATTGTAAAGAGGCACCTTTTGGGTTCCCACCAGCTCTTTGAAATAATCCCAGTTCCATTTCCGGAATGCCGGCCATTCCCGGGCCAGGTTCTTTAACACTACAGGCAGGCCTGGTTCATAGAACTCTTTTTTAAACACCTCAGGTTCAATGGTGTCGAAAGTGGCTACCGGCTTTAACTGCATCTTTTTTAGTTGGGGTGTTGCAAAGATAAGGAGTGGTATAAATACAAATAGCCAGATATTTGACAACACCGTTAACTGGTTGCAAAAAAGAAAACCGCCTTTCCGGCGGTCTCATTTCGTTTTCAAGGGAATTTTTTATACAGAGGGTATTATATCAGCCTCCTGCGGTTATTAAACCGGTAGCGAAGGGCATCACGACGGGCTTTCCGTTTCATTTTATGGATCCTTCTTTGTTCCATCGGTGTGACCACACCATCTCTTTCTGCAAAGCGATTGGCTCTCCTGTACCGCATCAGGTCCCGCTGAAGGCTGAGGGCTTCTATTCTTGTAATATTCCTGTCCGAACGGTAGCGTGTGGCATATCCCATGCGTTGTGCCTGTGAGGCCACACCAGTCAATAAGAGGAAGAAAGAGATCAACAGCGCCTTTTTCATATTCAGAGATTTTTTACAACAGGAAATAGACAAGCCCCGGAGTAAATGGTTTAAAGCAGCGCCTGTTTATCTCTCAAATAATGAACCCTGAAGTGGTAATAGCCGGAAACTTTTGCGGTGATATTCGCTCACACCATATTTCAGGATGGAATGGCGATGGATGATGGTACCATATCCTTTGTTCTTATCCCACCCATATTGGGGAAATTGATCATGCAACTGCAGCATGTATTCATCCCGGTATGTTTTGGCCAGTATGCTGGCGGCAGCAATCGACATGTACGTGGCATCACCTTTTATGATGCACCGGTGGCTGATCCCCGGGTATGGGATAAAACGGTTTCCATCGATCAGTAATAAACCGGGACGCTTTTTCAATCCGTCTATAGCCAGGTGCATGGCCTTAAAAGAAGCTTTCAGGATATTGATCTCATCGATCTCCCCCGAGGATACACTGGCCACCGAAAAAGCCAGCGCCTCTTTTTCAATAATAAGGCGGAGTTCATTCCTGTTCTTTTCGGTTACCTGTTTTGAATCATTCAGGAAAGGGTGAGAAAATTTTGCCGGAAGCATTACTGCTGCTGCAAATACCGGCCCCGCCAGGCATCCGCGGCCTGCCTCATCACAACCGGCCTCGGCCAGTTTATCCTGGAAAAATTGCTTCAGCATAACAATGCAATTTCCTGTCTTTATCCTGATTTTGATGACAGTCCGCCCAGTTTTATCAGAAATAATCTTCAACAAAAATTATCTGCGGCGGTCTTCCGCTTCTAACTTTGCAGCCGCAATGGAAACTGTCCTTCAGCAGCGGTCTTCGAAACCCATCGCCATCTGGCTGATGATCGGTGTGGGTATGCTCATTATACAGATCCTGCTGGGCGGCATCACCCGTCTTACCGGTTCCGGGTTGTCCATTACGGAGTGGAACGTGGTTACCGGGGCAGTACCGCCAATGAACGAAGCCGCCTGGGTTGCTGAATTTGATAAATACAAACAAACACCGCAGTTCCACCTGCTCAATTACGATTTTACGCTTCCGGATTTCAAGTTCATTTTTTTCTGGGAATGGTTCCATCGTTTCTGGGCGAGGCTGATCGGCATCGTATTTCTTATTCCCTTCATCGTTTTTCTTGTTCAGAAAAGATTCAGGCCTTCAATGGTGAAGCCGATGGTGATCCTTTTCTTCCTGGGTGCCCTGCAGGGGGCCGTGGGCTGGATCATGGTGGCAAGCGGGCTTACCGGAGATGCTATTTACGTTAAACCGACCCGGCTGGCCCTGCACTTCCTGTTTGCCCTCGGGCTCTTGTGCTATACATTCTGGTTTGCTTTATCATTACTGGTCCCGGCTGAGAAAAGGGTGTATCAGAAAAAGATCACACGGGTTACTTTCATTAGTATAGCAGTTCTGGTACTGCAGCTTTTTTACGGGGCATTGATGGCCGGACACAAAGCGGCTTCTGCCGCCCCCACCTGGCCGGATATCAACGGGCAGTTCATTCCCTCCGGAATGCTGGCCCCTCCTGGCGGGGCCCTTAACCTTATTGAGAACAAGATCACGGTGCATTTCATTCACCGGGGCCTGGCTTATCTCCTGCTCCTGCTGCTGATCGGGTTGTCCTTCCGGGTGTATAAAACCCGCAGCAGCCTTTTGCTAAATAAAACAAGGTGGCTTCCGCTTTCATTGGCCTTTGTGCAGGTGGTGCTGGGGATACTTACCGTTCTGAACAGTGTAAAAATCATCCCAAACCGGTGGGGTGCCTTTGAATGGATGGCACAACTGCACCAGTTCATCGCCATGTGCCTGTTATTGTCGTTAATTTGGGTTTTATATCTTTCCGGTTTCCGGAAAGCTTCCGCAGTTTGATTCAGCAGCCAATAATCTTTATATTTAGGAAATAACTGTTGCCTTGTTTATGAAAACCTGGCTGAAAGGTTTTTTATATTCATTTCCTGTACAACTGGTATTTCTTCATTTCCGGAAATACCAGGTACTGCTACTGTTCTGGATAATCCTTTTCAGCACGGTCAATGGTTCTTTTATGAAAACCTTCGGGGCCGACTCTTTGTACCTCGCCCCGGAGTACCTGGGAAATGTAAACTCCCTGAGCGCTGCTATTGTCGGGGCCTCCATTGGCATGTTTATCATGAGCTGGAACATTGCCACCTTCATCCTGTTCAGCAAACAATTCCGTTTTCTTTCGGCCACCACCAATCCGTTCCTGAAATATTGCATCAACAATGCGGTGATCCCGGGCTTTTTCCTCCTGTTCTATTTTTTCAAGGCTTACCGCTTTGATCACTACAGGGAACTGATCCCTACCCCGGAGATACTTTTCCTGAGCGGGGGCTTCCTGTGCGGGCTGATCTTTATCCTTGCAGCTTCTTTTATTTATTTTTTCCGTGCCGACCGTTCTATCCTCCGCCGGATGATGACGGTTATTAAGAACCCCAGCTCTTACATTACGCACCTCAGCACGGTTAAAGAGATCTATCACGATACCCCGCTTATTAAAGTGGAATGGTATTTTGAATCGCCGTTGAAGTTCAGAAGGGTGCGGGATGTCTCTCATTACACGGACGAATTCATTGCGTCGATCTTCAAGCGTCATCACTTTGCGGCGATCATTTCCGTCTTTGCTGCCTTTCTTTTCCTGTTGCTGATCGGTTTCCTGCTCGATAATCCTTTCTTTCAGCTTCCGGCGGCCGCCAGTATCACCATATTCTTTTCCGTACTGATCGGTGTGGCCGCTGCGATCACTTATTTTCTGCAAAGCTGGAGCATTCCTTATCTCATCGGAGTAGTACTGCTGCTCAATGTTTTTTATAAACTCGACTGGATCGATCCGCGGAATAAAGCTTATGGCCTCAACTATACAAACAAAAACGAAAGGCCTGCTTACTCCCGTGAAGGCCTGCTGGCCCTTTGCAGCCCTGAAAACAAAAAAGCCGACAGCCTTAATATGACCGGTATCCTGGACAAATGGAAATCGAAACAAGGAAGCGGCAAACCACTGCTGGTCCTCATCAACACCAGCGGGGGCGGGCACCGGAGTGCCACATTTACCATGCGTGTACTGCAGGAGCTCGACAGCCTTACCAGCGGCAGCATCATGAAAAAAACATTTCTCATCAATGGTGCTTCCGGCGGAATGATCGGTGCGGCTTACTTCCGGGAATTATACCTGCTGAAATCAAAAGGAAAGATTCCCCGGCTGCAGGATCCGAAATATGTTGATGATATTGCCGGCGATCTGCTCAATCCTGTCTTTACTTCTTTCTTTGCAAGGGACCTGATCTCTCCCGCACAAAAATTCAATGTGGGCCCCTACCGCTACGTGAAAGACCGGGGCTACGCCTTTGAGGAAAAATTAAACCGGAATACCAACGGTTTCATGAACAAGCAGCTGAAAGATTATGCCGCTGATGAAAAAGAAGCCAATATCCCGCTGATGTTCCTTAACTCGGTGGTGAGCCGTGACGGCCGGAAGATGATGATCTCCACCCAACCGATCCGGTTCATGATGCAGGCCCCCAGGGATACCTCCCTGATACCCTATGCAGATCCTGATGCCATTGACTTCGTTTCCTATTTTGCAAAACAAGACCCCTATAACCTGCGGATGCTTTCTGCACTCCGGATGAATGCCACTTTCCCGATCGTACTTCCTAATGTATGGCTGCCTTCCAATCCGGTGATCGATGTAATGGATGCCGGGCTCCGGGATAACTTCGGGGAAGAAACCTCTTTACGCTTTCTTTTCACCATGACCGAATGGATAAAGGAGAACACCAGCGGCGTACTGATGATCCAGATCCGGGACAGAACCTCCGGCGGCTGGGAGCACCCCTATATCTCCGACAATATCGGTGACCATGCCACCAAACCTTTCTTCCTGCTGCAGCACAACTGGTTTAAGATGATGGAGTATTCACAAAGTGAATTACTGAACTTTTATACCACCTACAGCGGGATCAATGTATATAAGGTCGCCTTTCAGTACGCCACCGATAAGGAAGAGAATAAAGCTGCCCTGAACTTTCATCTTACCCGCCGGGAGGAAAAAGACATCGTTTCTTCCATCCACTCCGCCTCCAACCAGAATAGTTTCGGGCAGGTGATCCGTCTTTTCAAAAAGGATAGTATAAACCAGGCCGGGGGACCGTATTTCCGGTTCCCGTGGTATTAACCGCTAAGGCTGCAGCAGCCGGAAACAATGTTTACGGATCCTGATATGCAGCTCATCCGGGGTTTCGGCAGGGTCGCCATCGATATGCAGCAGGGCTCCTGAATGATTCTTAATAAATATCTCATCCGTCTGAAAATAGATCACCGCTCTTTCTTTATCGATCACTGTTTCAGGAACCGGTTTGTTGCGGCCGCTGATCTGCTTCAGGGTTTGTACCATCCAGCTCAGTTTATGCTGCTTCGTCACGATCACTATATCCAGCAAACCATCGCTTAAACTGGCCTTCGGTGCAATGGTAAAGTTGTTGCCAAACTGGTTGCTGTTGGCGATACTGATGAAATATGCTTCTGTTGAAAAGCGCTTCTCCTTTATCCTGATCTCAAACCGGTAGGCTTTTGCACTGAAAAAATTCCTCACCACCTGTTTTACATAGGTAGACAGTCCCCGCTTCGGCTGTCTCGCAAAGTCATGTGCCACTTTTGCATCAAACCCAAGGCCGCAAAGCATACAGGCAAACTGATCGTTCAGGTAAAAGCCATCTGTCCATACCGCTTTCCCGGAAAATACTGTCTCCAGGGCCCGGCCGGGCTGTTTGGGGATTTTTGCTGCGTATGCCAGCCCGTTGCCGGAACCGCAGGGAAGGATACCAAAACATACATCGAACGACATCAGGCTGTTCACCACCTGGCTCACCGTACCATCTCCCCCAGCAATCACCACATCGGTTACGTTTTCCTCCTGTATTAAAGCATGCAGGAAAGAATAATCTCCGTCCGCAACAGAAGGGAAAATGCGGAAGGGAAATCCTTTTTCCCTTGTTTTATTTTCTATCAGTTGCTGAAGATCCTTTTTGGTCCTTGTTCCGGAAACAGGATTGATGATATAAATAATATTCCGGGGCATCCTTATGGTAATTTAAGGGTGGACAGGTGAACCCTTCTGATCCGGATGGCCACTGAAGGATCAAGCGGTGCTATTATCGTGTAGATCGTAAGTTCTTTTTTACCGGCGAATATTTTCCGGAGGGCGCTGAGCGGTATTTTCACCGCTGTCACGCTGTCTTTGGTAAGCAGTTGCTCATCTCCCTCATCATTAAAGATGAAGGAGCGTCTCCAGGTAGCCGGTTCGTCTTCGGTAAATTTTATTTCCAGGTAGCCATTCTTTTTCCATTCAGCCCTCTTCAATTGCCGGGTGTGGGCACCGGTATTCTCGGTACCCGCAGCCACCATCAGTTTGCCGTTCAGTGTTACCATCCACCTGCCTCCCTGGGCCGATGCCGAAAAAGCAAGGAATAAGGCGGCAAGGATCAAAAAGGATTTTTGCATGCTGCTAAAGTATAAAATAAAGCTGCTTGTTTTCCATTGTACCGGGATCACCAGCGGAGCAATGCACTGGCCCAGGTAAACCCGCTTCCGAAAGCAGCAAGGCAAACCAGGTCTCCGTCTTTGATTTTTCCGTCCTGCCAGGCCTCACACAGGGCTATGGGAACTGAAGCTGCGGTGGTATTGCCGTATCGCTGAATATTATTATACACCTGGTCATCACGTAATCCCAGTTTCTTTTGTACAAACTGGCTGATCCGCAGGTTGGCCTGGTGGGGGATCAGCATCCGGAGGTCTGAAAGCGGGAGGTTATTTGTTTGCAGTGCTTCGAGTATAACCTGCGGGAATTTTTCTACGGCCACTTTGAATACGGAAGGACCATCCATGAATGGAAAGTTCTGGGCCTTGTCGATCATGTCATGACTCATGAACATGTCCCCGATCTCAGCTTCCTTAAAGTCGGCCAGCTTTCCCCCGTTCGCCCAGTGATTGGCATGTGTGCCGGGGTTGTACATGGCCAGTATCTCTGCATTGGTACCATCGCTGTGCAGGTGGGTGCTCAGGATGCCACGACCCGGATCTTCTGTCGGTTGCAGCACCACGGCCCCTGCACCATCCCCGAAGATCACGGATACATTCCGGCCCCGGGTGCTGAAATCAAGACCAAAGGAATGTTTTTCTGCCCCGATCACCAGTATGTTTTTGTACATCCCTGCTTTGATGAACTGATCCGCCACGCTGAGGGCATACACAAAGCCGCTGCACTGGTTGCGTACATCAAGGGCGCCGATCTCTTTCATCTTCAGGGCCCGCTGTACCAGTACGCCGCAGCCGGGGAAATAGTAATCAGGACTAAGGGTGGCAAAAACGATAAAGTCAATATCCTGTGGAGTGATGCCGGCTCTTTCGATAGCGATCTTTGCCGCCTCCACCCCCATGGTCGTGGTGGTTTCATCGGTACGATGGGCAAAGTGGCGCTCTTTGATGCCGGTGCGTTCCTGTATCCACTCATCGGAAGTATCCATATACTTCAGCATATCCTTGTTGGTAACCACGTTTGCGGGAACATACATCCCGATACCGGCGATCTTGGATCTGGCCATAGCAAGCAATTAAAAAAGGAAGATAGGAAATAGGCAGGAAATGAAACCGTTTCGTTTGAAACGGTTGCGCTTATGGCAGACCTGCAGGCGCTGATCTTACATCCGGATGTCCATTACCTTCTTTTCTTTGCGGCTTCGTTCGGCAGCAAAGCCCATTACATGGCTTTCAATAGAAGCATCGATGGTGGAAGTAAGCAAAGAAGGATCATGATGTGCCACGGCCTGTACCCAGTCTGCTGCCAGGCGCCAGTCACCGCCGCCATGTGTATCGCTGTCCTGTTTCCACTCCGTTACCTTACCGGTGCGGAAATCGGTATGGGTGAAGGCAGTCATGTCGCCCACAATATCTCCCATACTGCCCATCACCCGGGTGCGGCGGCCCTCATAACCGGTGAAGGCTTCCATGGAGAAAGCAGCCGTGATATTGTTCTCGAACAGTATAGTGGTGACATAGTGATCGGGCTGATCATTATCCATCCTGTACACACAGCGGCCATAGTTACTGTTCTTCAGGTAATCCATGATCACATCCCCCTGCTTTTCTTTTTCTTCCGGCAGGTCGAAGTGATGGAGCCATGTTCTTTTATCGTAATAGATCCGTTTGGCGGAATAAGGGCACTCTTTTTCGACAGCGCAACCATTGATGCAGCGGTCGGTGCTCCCCGCAGGGGCATTTTCCTTTCTGAACCATTTCAGGTCGCCGAATGCCTGTATGCTTTTACAGTGTTTATCCAGCATCCACTTCAGTATATCCAGGTCGTGGCATGATTTGGCGAGGATGATGGGGGTGGTTTCTTTGCTGTTGTGCCAGTTGCCCCGCACATAGGAGTGGCTCATATGCACATGCATGATCGGTTCCATGTGCTGGATACTGATGATCTCGCCGATGGAGCCATTGTGCATCATCTCTTTCAGCTTTACAAAATAAGGAGCATACCGGAGCACATGGCATACCGCCACGATACGGTCGTTCTTCTTAGCCAGTTCCAGTATATCCCGGCACTCTTTTTCACTGGGGGAGATCGGCTTTTCGAGCAGCACATCGTATCCCATCTTCAGGGCTGCCATACAGGGGCCGTAGTGAAGATTATCGGGCGTGGAAATGATGACCGCATCTGCAAACTTCGGCACCTTGAATACATCTTCCCAGGTCTTAAACCGGTTCTTGTCCTCTATTTTATGTTTTTTGGCATAGCGTTCATTCCGTATGGGGATCGGTTCCGCCACTCCCACGATATCCAGCATATCAGGATAGGCCAGCGCATAGTTACCATATACATTCCCCCGGTTGCCTGCCCCGCAGGTGATCGCTGTTACCGGTTTATCCAGTCTTCTGTGCAGGAGGTTGTCGGGAAGTAAGATCGGCTCTCCTTTTTCATTATTGGCAAAAGCAGTAAAAGGGATAGCGGCGCTTCCGGCAGCAGCACTCATGATCTTTAACCAGTCGCGGCGGGAAATAGCATCGGGCATATGACAACTTATTTGATTATCGGAAAGGTACAAATTTTAAAAGTTTAAGTTTTACTTTCGGATCAAATTATACTTCATGGCCAGCCAGTCACCTCGGTTTCTTGCCACAGATGTACTCAGGGGGATGACCGTGTGTTTTATGATCATCGTAAATACAGCCGGCAACGGCGATACGACCTGGGCCCCGCTTAAACACGCCAGCTGGAACGGCTTCACCCCCACAGACCTGGTCTTCCCCACATTCATGTTTGTGGTCGGTAATGCGCTCTTCTTTGCAGAAAAAAAATGGCAGGGGCTGGCGGATGGAACTGTTTTCCGGAAAATACTCAAACGTACGGTCATCATTTTCCTGCTCGGTTACCTGATGTACTGGTTCCCTTTTGTGCACTGGAACGATCAGGGCGGGCTGGAGATGAACCCCATTGCCAATACCCGGATCATGGGCGTACTGCAACGGATCGCCCTGGGTTATTTCTTCGGCGCCTTGCTGATCCGTTATGGTAAAGAAAAGAATGCCGTACGGGCAGCAGCTTCCTTTCTTGTGATTTACTGGCTGCTCCTGCTGTTTTTCAGCAGCGATAATGATCCATATGGCATGCTTACCAATGCGGGCACCCGGCTTGACCTTTGGCTGTTTGGCGAAAACCACCTCTACCATGGCGAAGGCGTGGCCTTTGACCCGGAAGGGCTGCTGAGTACCTTACCTTCCATTGCCAACGTGGTATTCGGCTATGCGGCCGGCAAATGGATCGTGGAAAAAGGAAAGACCTGGGAAGGGCTGGCCAAATTATTATTAACCGGTGCTTCGCTGGTAGCCCTTGCCCTGCTGTGGCATACCGTATTCCCCATCAATAAAAAATTATGGACCGGGAGCTTTGTCCTGCTCACCGCAGGTATTGATTGTATCCTGCTGTCCGCCCTGGCCTATGTTATCGACTTCCGGCAAAAAACCAAATGGACCTGGTTCTTCCAGGTGCCGGGCAAGAACCCGCTTTTTGTTTACCTGCTGTCTGAACTGGGTGCCACCCTGCTCTGGTTTTTCCATACGGGGGAAAATAAACAGCCGCTTTATTCCTGGATCTACCAGCATATTTTTCAGCCGGCAGGAGATTATGCCGGCTCCTTCCTTTTTGCTGTAAGTTTTATGCTGTGCTGCTGGGGGGTGGGGTATTTCTTAGACAAAAAGAAAATATACATCCGGGTTTAGTTATGCTGTGCCGGTTCAAGTTTTAAGATGTCTGTTGCAAACTTTTCACATTCCGATTCCACCGCCGCCACATCCTTTGATTTCACATAAGACCCGATCACATGATTCCCGGCATTGGGAATGGCCACTTCTCTTTTTTTATCGGCCGGTGTGCCAAGCTGGTTATACATTCTTTTCATGGCTGAAACTTTTACCACGGGGTCCTGGTGCTTTTCATCTTTATAATAATACAGGAGTAAGACCGGCGTATTTATTTTTTTAAAGGTTGATTCTTTCATGGTTGTTTCCAGCAGTTCCTCCAGTTGTACCAGCGACCTGGTGGCATACCGGGTATTCCAGTACTGCGCATAGGTGGAAGAGGTGTCGTTGATCGTCCGGTGTTTTCCCTGTATCATTTCAGCGATCTGAAGGCCCCAGTGGTTGTTCAGCAGCCAGGCATTGGGATCGTTGATGGCGATATTGGGAGATAATAAGATCAATCCTGCTATATCCGGGTATTCAGCGGCCAGCTTCAGTGCCAGTGTGCCGCCTGTTGAAGTGGAAACAAGGATCACTTTATTCCCCAGCTGTTTACCGATCGCATAGGCCTCTTTGGCAGAATTCCATACACCGTCGGCTGTAAAGCTGGCCAGCGGTTCGGTGGTATCGATACCATGTGCATCCAGCCGGCTCAGGTACAGGTTGCACCCGAATTTTTGCGCCAGTTCATAGTGTACAGGGTCGCCTTCTTCCTGTGAAGCACTGAAGCCATGAAGATACACCATCGAATACGCTGTCTTTTGATGAACAGAGTCATTGGCCCAGATCACCCTGGCTTCATTATCCGGTTTTAGTTTGTGCTGCTGCTCCTGTTGGGCAATGTAGGCATCAATGGCAGCCGGTGCGGCAGGAATGACCGGCAGGTCTGTCGTGTATTTCGGATGAGACGGGGCCGGCCCGAGAAAATAAACGATAATAAGTACTAATATGATGACGCCAAGCCATTTAAGGAACTTCATGGTAGTGGTTTTGCTAAAGCTACAGCAAATACTGCTTTTTATTGGCATTAAGCCTGTATTAAGATATCCTTTCGTTTGCTCCCCCCGTTTTAATAGCGTACCTTCGCCGCTCGTTTAAAAACAGCGATCTGCTATACGCCCCGGGCACTTCAGTTGAAAAAGGATTTGCGGGCGGCGCATAGCTAAAAGCGCAAAGCTGAACTATGGAAATAAGAAATATTGCCATTATTGCCCACGTCGACCACGGTAAGACCACCCTGGTGGACAAGATCTTACATACCACCAAGGTGTTCCGGGAAAACCAGGAGACCGGGGAGCTGATCATGGACAGTAATGACCTGGAACGGGAAAGGGGTATCACCATCTTTTCCAAAAATGCCGCAGTGGAATACAAGGGTGTTAAGATTAATGTGATCGACACTCCCGGCCACGCCGACTTTGGCGGTGAAGTGGAAAGGGTACTGAAAATGGCCGATGGGGTTTGCCTGCTGGTAGATGCTTTTGAAGGCCCCATGCCGCAAACCAGGTTTGTACTCCAGAAAGCATTACAACTGCACCTGAAACCGATCGTCATCATCAACAAAGTGGATAAAGAGAACTGCCGCCCGGATGAAGTGCATGATGCGGTATTTGAATTATTCTTTAACCTGGATGCTACGGAAGACCAGCTGAACTTCCCGACTTATTACGGTTCGGGCAAAAACGGCTGGTTCAATGATTCCCTTACACCGATCGATAATATCAACCCGCTGCTGGATGGCATTATTAAATACGTACCGCCGCCAAA
Source organism: Chitinophagaceae bacterium (assembly GCA_046329665.1). GTDB lineage: Bacteria > Bacteroidota > Bacteroidia > Chitinophagales > Chitinophagaceae > JJ008. The sequence goes on from JAXLUG010000017.1 coordinate 57,013, forward strand.
AGTAAACGAAGGCCCCCTGCAGATGCAGATCACTTCACTGGATTATTCTTCTTTCCTCGGCCGTATTGCGGTGGGGAAAGTAAGCCGTGGGGTGATAAAGGAAAACCAGCAGATCGCCCTGATGCAGACAGATGGTACCGTTAAGAAACAAAAAGTAAAAGAGCTGTATGTGTTCGAAGGCATGGGCAAAAAGAAAGTAGCGGAAGTGGTTGCCGGAGATCTTTGCGCTGTAGTGGGACTCGAAGATTTTAATATCGGGGACACCATTGCCGATGCAGAAAACCCGGAAGCCCTGCCGGTAATCAGCGTGGATGAACCGACGATGAACATGCTGTTTTCCATCAACAACTCCCCCTTCTTTGGCAGGGACGGAAAATTCGTGACCAGCCGCCACCTGAGGGACCGCCTGATGAAAGAAACAGAAAAAAACCTGGCCCTGAGAGTAGAGGACAGTGATGAGGGCGACAGCTTTGTTGTGTATGGCCGCGGCATCCTGCACCTGGGCATTCTGATCGAAACCATGCGCCGGGAAGGATATGAACTCACCGTTGGCCAGCCACAGGTGATCGTAAAAGAAGTGAATGGGGTAAAGTGTGAGCCGTATGAGAACCTGGTTGTGGATGTGCCACAGGAATTCGCCAGCAAAGTGATCGATCTTGTAACAAGACGTAAAGGCGAAATGCATGTAATGGAAACCAAGGGGGAAATGCAGCACCTCGAATTCGAAATACCCTCAAGAGGGCTGATCGGGCTTCGTACACAAATGCTGACCGCTACCACCGGTGAAGCCGTGATGGCACACCGCTTTACTGAGTACAAACCCTGGAAAGGCCCTATTCCCGGAAGAAATAACGGGGTACTGATTTCTAAAATAGCAGACAAGACCACCGCTTACTCGATCGATAAATTGCAGGACAGGGGCACTTTCTTCGTTGACCCGGGTGAAGATGTATATGCCGGACAGATCGTGGCCGAGAACGTAAAGCCCGGTGACCTGGTGGTAAACGTAACCGAACAGAAGAAACTGACGAACCACCGTGCCAGCGGAAGTGATGCGGCCACCAATATTGCCCCCAAAACCCTGATGACACTGGAAGAATGTATGGAATACATCCAGCAGGATGAGTGCATTGAAGTAACACCCAATTTCATCCGCATGCGCAAAGTGATCCTGAATGAAGAAGAAAGAAAGAAGGTGCAGAAGAAGATGGAAGCTGAAGCGGTGTGATCCTTCAGGAAATAAAATAACAGGCAGCCCATTCGTTTACCGGTGGGCTGTTTCTTTTTACTTTTGTAAGAATGCCCGTCCTCCTCAACGAGATCAACCACAGCCTGCAGTCTTTCTTCGACAAAGTGCTGGTGCTTACCGTTCCCCGTTTCAAAGACCGGCAGGAAAAAGTAAAGCAACGGCTGGCAGGAATTTCTTTTGAATTTTTCTTCGGGGCCGATAAAAATGAACTGACCGGTTCCTTTATCAGCGACAATTACCGGTATGATAAAAAGAATACGCTGGCCCCGGGGTATTATTTCAAGCCGCTCAATACCGGTGAGATCGCCTGCTCCCTGTCGCACCGTATGATCTACCAGGCCATCGTTGACCATAACTGGCAAAGCGTATTAATCCTGGAGGATGATGTGGTACCGGATCACCAACAGCTTGCCTCACTGGCCGCCTGCCTGCATGAGTTACCGGCCGGCTGGGAACTCTTCTACCTGGGTTACCTGAAGAACGACAAGGTATCTGCCGGCAAAAAAATACAACAGGCCTGGTACCGGGTGATGGCCGCCACCGGTCTCAGCAAGATACCGGCCTCCATGGTTAAGAACCTGTTGCCAAAAAACTACAGCCCGCATCTTTGGAAGGCGGGAATGCATGATTGCACCCATGCCTATGCCGTAAGCCTGGGCGGCGCTAAAAAACTGCTGGCTGCGCAAACACCCGTAACTTACCGGGCGGATAACCTGCTTTCTGCCCTGGTATTAAAAAATGAACTGAACGCCTTTGCCAGCAAAAGATTTTTATTCAACCAGGAGGTGTTTACCGACAGCAGCAGCCAGTCGCATATCCGGGAAAAATGGGCTAACCAATGATTCCGAATATTTTTCATTTTGTTTTTGGCATGTCGCCCGACTTTGGCGGCAAACCTTTTTCGCTGGTACACTACCTTGCTGTCAGATCGGCTGTTGAACTGAATAAACCGGAGGCAGCCCTGTTTCATTACCAGTACGAACCGGCTGGCGAATGGTGGGAAAAAGCAAAACCCCTGCTGCAGCTGAACAAGATCAGCGCCCCGGATTCGGTCTCCGGCAATAAACTATACCATGTGGCCCATAAGGCCGATGTGGTACGGCTGCGGGCATTAAAAGAAACCGGCGGCATCTATCTTGATCTTGATACCATCTCTGTAAAGCCACTTACACCCTTGCTGGGCCATTCCTTTTTGATCGGGCAGGAACTGAAAGCCGGGTTCACCCCAAAGAACTGGAGACAGCGGCTGAAGTATAAACTGGGACTCATCCGGCAAAACCGTGCCGGGAAAACCGGGTTGTGCAATGCGGTACTGCTGGCAGAAAAGAACAGCTCGTTTGTGAACCGCTGGCTGGAAGAATACAAAACATTCCGCTCAAAGGGAAGGGATAAATACTGGAACGAACATTCTGTACTCATCCCCGAAAAGCTGGCCGCCGAATTCCCCGGGGAGATCACCCAACTTGGCCCCTATGCCTTTCATTATCCCCTGTATGATGAAGCCGGTCTGCGCTCCATGTTTGAAGAAACACATGATTTTCCCGAAGCCTACCTGCATCATTTATGGGAGTCGTTTGCCTGGGAAAAGTATATGTCTGCGCTCACCGTTGCGTCCATAAAAACAACGGATACCACCTATAACCTCATTGCAAGAAAATTCCTTTAATTTTTAACCCTGACAAATGAAGATCGGGTTTGCCTCACGATACGATCCCACAGATAAAAAGACCTGGTCCGGCACCAGCTACTACACGTTACAGCAGCTGAAACGCTTTGGCGAGGTAGAACTGTTTCAATACCCGCTTCCCAAACTGCTGCAGGAATGGCTCACCACACAAAAGAGTATCAATAAAAGGGTCTTTAAAAAACAGACCTCGGTGGAGTTCCTGCACTCCTATGCAAAACACTTCAGCCGGAAGCTGAGCGCTGATCTCAGAAAAAGACCGGTAGACATTCTCTTTGTTTCGGCGTCATCGCAACTGATCGCTTTCGCCGATACCACCATTCCCATTATCTACATGACCGATGCCACCTTTCAGCAACTGCAGGGTTATTATCCAGCGTTCAGCAACCTGGCCGGTTATAACATTAGACAGGGTACCGGGCTTGACAAAAAGGCTTTTCAAAAAGCAGCACACTGTATGCTGGCGTCGGACTGGTGCAAAGCATCAGCGATCAATGACTATGCGATCCGGCCGGATAAGATATCCGTTGTACCCTGCGGTGCCAACCTCGATATGGTCCCTTCTGCAAACCAGCTGGACCTGCAGGTTGCTGACAGGTGCAATATCCTGTTCATCGGTGTGGAATGGGAGCGTAAGGGCGGTGATATCGCACTGGGCACCTACAGAAAGATAAGAGAGACCACCCCCCATGCCACCCTGCATATCATCGGCTGCATACCCCCTGCTGACCTTTCAGCAGAAAAAGACATTACGGTCATCCCCTTCCTGGACAAGAACAAAAAAGAGGAGTTCGGCCGGTTACATCATATTTATCTCCAGTCAGATTTTCTGCTGCTGCCCACCCGGGCGGAATGTGCCGGTATCGTTTTCAGCGAAGCGTCGGCCTATGGTATCCCCTCCATCACCACGGATACCGGCGGCGTATGCACCTATGTAAGAAACGGGGTGAACGGTTTTGCACTTCCGCCTGATGCCGGTGCTGATACCTATGCCGCTGTAATTAAAAACATACTGCAGCACCCGGGGCAGTTGCAGGCACTCCGCAAAAGCAGCCGCCGTCTGTACGAAGAAGAACTGAACTGGACCCGCTGGGGGAATACATTTGCGAAAATCACAGAAGGCCTTGCGCACAGATAAGATACCGTATCCTGCAATTGTGAACACCTCTTCAACAGTTATAAAAGCTCAATACCGGGTTTCCTGCAGCATCGTATTTTCAGGTGTACTGATTCCTGTATGAACGCTCCCGGAAAAACACTTGATGTGATCATCCCCTCGCTGCGTTTCGATACCAACGCCGATCATATCCTCCGTATCCTCTCGCTTTCCCAACCTCCGGGCTGGACCGTCAGGTATTATCTCATTGGCGACAGCCCGGTTGCCCTGCTGCCACAGCGGCTGGAGCAACGGATCAATCACCCGGATATTCATTTCCACCGGAATGACAGGAACCGGGGCCTTTCCTTTTCCCGGAATAAAGGAATTGAATTATCCTCCGGGGAGCTGATCCTTTTCCTGGATGATGATGTAACCCCGTGTGCTGATCTGCTCCTGCAATATACCCGTGCAGCCGAGGACCACCCGGAGGCTGCCGGCTTCGGTGGTGTTGTTCAACTGCCATCACCGCACAACGATTTCACCAGGGCACTGGTACTAGCCGGCTACACGCATTTCTTTACCCTCGCTTCCCGCCGGCAGGTGCTGCCCTGGGCCGTAGGCGGAAACATGATGTACCGGCGGAGAAAAATCGGTGCTGCCCGTTTTTCAACTGACTTTGGTATCAATGGCGGGGAGGAAGTAGATTTTGCCGCACAGGTACAAAAACTGAGCGGGACTGGTATCGTCGCTGTTCCGGGCGCCATCCTTCAGCACCCGTGGTGGAATAATGGCAAGCCTGATTTCAGCAGACCTGTCCGGTACAGCCGCGGTAATTATTTCCTGCTGAAAAAACATCCGGGGTTTTCTGTATGGCGTTTTTGCAATACCCCGGAGATCGTTTTCCTTTTACTGCTGTTCACACCATGGGTAATGCGGGCAGGTGTAAACGGGCTGCGCTGGATCGGATTACTTGCCGGACTGATGGCCGGCGACCTCGTTTTTCACTCCCTTAAAATAATCAGGGAAAAAAGAAGCCCTTCCGTAAAACGGATCTGGTACTGCTGGTTAGTAAAAATGGCCGAACAAACCGGCTTCCTGCTGTTCTGTCTCCGGCATTTTTATACAGGGGATATTCAAACGGTTTGATATTGAATTAACAAAAGGCAAGAGGAAACATTTCCACACCAACCGCTGGATACTGGCCAAGATGCTATTTTTTGCTGTTTGCTTTGTCCTGCTTTGTACGCTGTAGAAGGAGGCTTATCTTTGCTGAAACACTTCTTGTAATGAAACAGCGGGCAAGGCTTCTGGTACTGGGTCTCTGTATGATGCTCCTTTCGCAGGCAGCAGAAGCCCAGTGTTCTATCTGTACCAAGACTGCCCAGCAACTGGGCGAAAAACCGGCCAAAGGCCTGAATGCCGGTATCCTCTATCTTGCTTTTGCCCCCTTCGCCATCGTGGGTTATGTATCCTACCGCTGGTGGAAAAATCAAAAGTCTGCCTGAGTTACTGCCCGTCCTGTTCTTTGATTCCGTAAATTGATGGGTAAACACACTGCTTATGCAACGTCTTCTTGCAGGGCTGCTGCTGCTTCCCTTCTTTTTGGCAGCACAGTCACTTCCTTCCATTGAAACAAAAACAAAAGACCTTAAAAAATATGAAGGGTATTTCAATTTCTACTGGGATGAAAATACCGGGAAGGTCTTTCTTGAAATAGCCCGGCTGGATTCAGAATTCCTTTATGTTACTTCCCTGCCTGCGGGGCTTGGCTCTAACGATATCGGGCTCGACAGGGGGTTGATGGGCGGGGGAAGGATCGTGAAGTTTACCAGGACCGGCAGGAAGATCTTACTGGTACAGCCAAACTACGATTACCGGGCCGTTACGGCCGATGCGGCGGAAAGAAGAGCGGTGGAGCAGTCTTTTGCCCGGTCCACGTTGTGGGGCTTTACGGAAGAAGCAGAAACCGGTGATCATTACCTGGTGGATGCCACTGATTTTTTACTGCGGGATGTAATGGGGGTGACCAGCAGGATCAGGGCCGGTCAGCAGGGAAATTATATGCTGGATAAAAGCCGTTCGGCCATGTACCTGCCCCGGACCAAAAATTTTCCATTCAACACTGAGTTTGAAACCACGATCACCTTTACCAATTCGGACGGGAATACGGGCAACTATGTGAACGCTGTCACTCCTTCTCCCGAGGCCATCACTTTACGGATGCATCATTCATTTGTACAGCTGCCGGACAATGACTACCAGCCAAGGGTATTTGATCCGCGGAGCAGTTTTTATAATATTTCATATCTCGATTACAGCACACCGGTTTCAGATCCGATCAATAAATATTTTATCTGCCGTCACCGGCTGAAAAAGAAAGACCCCTATGCGGCGGTGAGTGAACCGGTCAAACCGATCATCTATTATCTCGACAACGGAACCCCGGAACCGATCCGCAGCGCCTTACTGGAAGGGGCTTCCTGGTGGAACCAGGCCTTTGAAGCCGCCGGCTATAAAAATGCATTTATTGTAAAACTCCTGCCGGAAGATGCCGACCCGATGGATATCCGTTACAACATGATCAACTGGGTGCACCGCTCTACAAGAGGATGGAGCTACGGGGCAGCCATTACCGATCCCAGGACTGGTGAGATCATCAAAGGAAATGTAACCCTGGGTTCGTTGCGGGTGCGGCAGGATTACCTCATCGCCACCGGCCTGCTGGCCCCTTTTGAAAAGGGCCTGCCTGCCGATGATAAAATGCTGAAGATGGCCCTGGCAAGGCTGAAGCAGCTGGCAGCACATGAAGTGGGCCATACCCTGGGACTGATGCACAATTATATTTCCAGTTCCGACGGCCGTGCCAGCGTGATGGACTATCCGCAGCCCCTGGCCGAACTGAACTCTGCCGGAGAGATCGATCTCAGCAATGCTTATGATAATAAGATCGGCGATTGGGATAAGGTGGCCATCACCTGGGGCTACAGTGATTTCCCGAAGGGGACAGACGAAACCGCTGCATTGAACAAAGTGCTCAGCGATGCCCGGCAAAAGGGGCTGGAGTTTCTTACCGACCAGGATGCAAGGCCTGCGGGTGCCCTGCACCCCCGCACACATTTATGGGATAATGGCAGCAATGCCGTTGATGAGCTAAAAAGGATCATGAAGGTCCGGGAAAAGGCCCTGCAGCAGTTTGGTGAAAAAGATATCAGGCCGGGCATGCCCCTGGCTATGCTGGAAGATGTGCTGGTGCCGGTCTATTTCTATCACCGCTACCAGGTGGAAGCCACGGCGAAAGTGGTGGGCAGTATGAACTACACCTATACCTTACGGGGTGACGGAAGTACAGCTACCGACCCGGTGAGCAAGGCCGAGCAACTGCGGGCACTGAATGCCGTTATTGACTGTCTTGATCCAAAGGTGCTGCTGATCCCCGACAGGATCGCAAAACTGATTCCGCCACGGCCGGCAGGATATGATGCGTCAAGGGAATTGTTCCGCAAAAGAACCGGGCTTGCATTCGATGCCCTGTCTCCTGCTGAAACAGCGGCTGATCTTCCGTTGTCCTTCCTGTTCAACAGTGAGCGGCTGAACCGCCTGGCGCAGTATGAGGCAAATGGCGGATTGGGCATCACCGAAATGGCCGGCACCCTGATCGATAAAACCTGGAAGGCACCCCGGAGAAGCGGTATGGAAGGATTGATACAGCTGCAGACCGAGCAGGTATTACTTACCTACCTGTTATCGGCCAGTGTAAACGAGAATAACTCTTTTATTGTAAAAGCAAAGATGGCAAAGGTGCTGGCCGACCTGAAGTCCTTCCTGGAAGCAAAGAACAAAACTGCCACCGATGATACGTATAAGGGTCATCTCTCCCTTGCCCTCGAAAGAATGGGTGCCCCCGATGCAGCCAGGCCCACGCTGCACAAAGAAATACCGCCGGGTGCACCGATCGGTTGTGATATTGATGAGGGGCTTGTTCCGGGCAACTAGTTTACAATACACCTGTACGGGCCATGCGGAGAGCATGCTTCAGGTGACTAAAAAAGAGAAAGGGCTTTTTCTTCTTGTAATGAAATACTTTTTTCCGGTGCGTAAGGATATAAAAGAACATCGGGAAAGAAAAACGGTGACCATCCATCTTCTTCAGCAGGGAACAATAGTGCTGTAAAAACCTGTCCTCCTCCTGCCGGATCCCGGTACGGGAAAGATAAGTTTCCAGCGCATGAACAAACTGTTCTCTTAACTGCCGGTTCTTCTCCTCCCTGTCTTTTATAGACAGGATATTTCTTGAGCTGTTATCATCATGCCTCCGGTGCCAGGTAAGTGTTTCCGGCAGGCAGCCCAGCGGTGCCTTTCTTACGGCATACATACTGAGCCACCAGTCATAATAGATATCGGGGGGAAAGGGCGAACAGTCCTGCAACAACTCTTTTTTAAACATAGAAGCATGCCCATGCACGGGGCTGCTGAAAACAAGCTGGTATGATTTTGTGACGGGACCATACTGTACATCCGGTGCCGGTCTGCGCCCGGAAAAATCATCGTTGTAAAATGTTCCGGAAAGGGAAAAACAGAACAGGGCATCACCGGGCCAGTTCTTCATCATCATTTCTATCTTATTCTTTTCCCAGATATCATCCTGGTCGCTGATGGCAATAATAGCGGCAGCTGCCGCCGCAAAGGCCTTTTCAAAATTCCTGTTATATCCCAGGTTGGCTGTATTGAGCAGGATTTTTATGCGGTCATCTTTCTTCCGGTATTCTTCGAGCAGCTGTACCGTATTATCAGTTGAGGCATCATCTGAAATGATGAGTTCAATATTTTTCCAGGACTGCGCAAGGATGGAATCAAGTTGCGGCCGCAGGTATTTTTCTCCGTTGAAGGTGCACATAACAACAGAAACAAGCGGCAGTATGGTAGTGTTATTTTGCAAGATCAGTACTGGCCTTTGGTGATGCGCCGTGCGGCATAATAAAGGTCCCTGAAAAGATTTTTACCGGGCAGGTGCAGCAGTTCCGGGTATCCCCGCATGATCTTTTGCAGGCGGGACGGGTAGTAGCTCAGGGGAACGTATTTAAACGCCACGCCGTCCCGCTTCAGGATATCTTCTCCCTTCATCAGCGCTGCGTTGATATTTTCTTCGCTGGTATATTCTTCCTTATTGTATTCAGTATGGGCAAAGGCCAGTAATTTCTGCCTGATCTTTTCCACACCGCCCAGGAATGAAAAGTGCCAGCCTGCATGCGCCAGCGACGGGTAAACATCTCTTTTATCCCGAAGGCCCTGCGGTGTTATTTCCCTGAACTGTTTTGCCGTGGCGGCAATCGTACCTTTCCACCAGCGGCCGGCGCCGGCGTGCTGACAATTCAGAAAATAGTAATGGAATAACAGGGAGAAGGCGGCCGGCTTCGCAAGGGTGGCGGCTTTTTGCAACGCCGTTACGACGGGTATTTCATCAAGATCACTTAGCAGCACAAGGTCTTCATCCTGCATCTGCGATGCTGCACCCAGCAGGGCATTCCGTTGTTCGTTTTCCAGTTTCCAGGCTGCACTGCCGGGATTGTAGCGGGTCTGTTCTTCAAATATCATCCCGGCTGCATTTTGCTGTACGGGAATATAAATGATCTTCTTCTCCCATGCAGCAAACCGCTTCTTTGCGTCGCTGAAATAATACGGTTTAATTTTCCCGGTATGTGTAAGATTCGATTCAGCGATCACAAAATAGTCAATCTGTTCACCGAGGTACTTCAGCCGGAGCTCCAGCAGGTCAAGTTCATTAAAGAAAGTAAAGCAGTCGAAGATTTTCATGCACTCACATTGGGTCCCCGCAAATGTATGTGATTAGTTTCACGAAGCAGGGCGGAGAGTGTTACTGAACGATCAGTTTCCTCACCGTTTTATTGTACTGCAGCAGGTAAATGCCCGGGGATAATAAAGGAAGTTCTGCTTCAGCAATACGGGTGGTGATATTCTTCTTCCAGATCATTTTTCCTGAAATGTCTGTAAGCACAAGGGTGTTCCCTGTTTCAAACTGCCCGCTGACTGTTGCCTGTCCGTGTGAAGGGTTAGGATAAATCGTAAGATCATTGCTGTTGCTGCCTTTCCATATCTTCCGGATATCAGAGTAATAGACCCTGCCGGTTTTCTCGGTTATTTTCAGCCGGTAAAAATTGTTGCCGCCGGAAGGGTGCTGATCAAATGCGGCATAAAGGTGACGGTTGCCGGATGCAGCGCCGGTATAAATGGGAGACCAGGCAATGTTGTCATTTATTTTTCTTTCGATTGAAAATTCCCGGGCCAGTTCCGGATAATCAACTTCCCAGTTCAGCACCACCTGTTCCTGGAGATACTGTGCCTTGAAATAAAGCAGTTTTACCGGCAGCAGCAGCAGGCAATAATTGGAAGCCGTAACAGACCGGGAAAAAGTATAATTGGGTATGATAAGACCGGCAGAGCCGTCTGCACCGGGCACTGCTGCATTACAGGTGGCTTCCCGGCTGATCTCATTTCCTTTTACGCCACCGGAGACGGCCACAGAAATGCCGGGTGTGCCGCCTTTGAAATAGACCACGCCGCCGCTGCCGCCGCCCCCGCCGCCAAAGCACCGGCCCGTCACGGTACCATCATCCGACAACCCTCCATCACCCCCGTTCACATTTACGAACGTACTTCCGGTATAGGTATCTGCATTCAGCACGATAGTCCCTCCTGCGCCACCGCCGCCGGCACCGTCTGACTGGGATCCGCCGCCTTTTCCGCCTCTTGCCGATATGCTGTATCCGTTTCCGATAATGTCAGATGCCCAGATAAAGATGATGCCGCCGCCATTCCCGCCATAGTTACTCGTTACAGAACCGTTGTTGGCATGTCCTGCCCCGCCACCGCCACCGGAAAAAAGTTTATACCCGTTCCAGGAGCTTAGTGGTTTTCCTCCTCTACCATAATTGCCGCCCGTGTTGCAGCCGAAGGGTCCGCTGCTGCTGTTCCCGCCGCCATTTCCTCCTGCAGTAAGGTTTGCACCGCCTGCCCCGCTGTTATTATGATTGTTTCCGCCTCCGCCGCCATTGGCCGGGGCGCCTTTTGCCCCATCCTGTGAGGCGGCAATAATGGCAACACTCTCTCCTTTGTACGCACCGTTGTTGCCCCCGGTGGCAGATGCATCGTACACATATCCTGTACCCACAAAGGGGCAGTCGCCGGCATGATAGATGTACGCACCACCGCTGTACCCGCTTGAATCTGCATAGATCGGTGCATTCAGGGTGATGCTTTGGTCAGCATAGATCGCAATCACACCCCCAAGCCCCGTTGTGCTGTCCCAGCTGGCGGCTTTAACGGTATCCACGATGGTAGTGGAGTACTGTTGCGAGAACTGGACAAGCTGCACTTTTGCATTCACATCATAGTTATTCATCAGTTTATGAAAAAGGAAAACTGAATCACCGGTCAGGTAACAGATAGCACCTATTTCATAATTACCGGCCCCGTTCAGGGATGTGGTATCGCCAAAGCTGCTGGTGGCCGTGGTATTGATGGCAGCGCCTTTCATCTGGATCACCATCACGAGGGTGTTTACATTCAGGCCGGCAGGGTTCGCCACCCGCAGGCATCCTTTAGCAGGGATGATCTCCGTTACTTTATGATAGGTGTTCACCACACCGCTCAGGGTAGTGACCTGGGCAAAGCCGGCAGCCGGGGATGAAATGAATAAAAGAAATAGCGCTGTTCTTTTTACAAGACCAGATACAATGGTTTTTGCTGAAGAAAAGGCTTTCATCTGCTTCAGAAAATTAAGCAGATCATTTGTTTCCCGGAATAAGTAAAATCCACAGGTCTTAATAACCGTCAGTCCCTGAAAAGTACTTCAGGCGCATTGTTTATTTACCCAGTGATTCATGACTGCAGTCGCAGAAGGGAGGGGTTTTCGTTTGTTTACACTGACAAAACCATATTTCTTCCGCTTTATCAAACTGTACCTTGATACTGCGGTAGGGGCCCCCTTCGATCTGTTTGTGGGCGCTGTCGCAAAAGGGTGTTTTTGCAGTAAGCCCGCAGGTACACCAGGAATAAACCTTGCCGGGCTCTACCAGGATGGCGACCGGTTCTTTATAGGCGATCCGCGGCAGGTTTTCGTTTGGTATCATGTCCATGTTCAGAAAGTGTATTTGTTAAGGTGCTAAACGAATTATTTGTCTGCAATGAATTTGTATAAATTAAAATTCCCCCGCTGGTACGAAGCTTCAATTTCTTTTTTCAGTTTCACTTTATCAACATCTTTCATCCTTTTTTGTTCGATGAGGAAAAAGGCTTTTTCTGCCAGCAGCCAGAAAGTCCTGTCGTTAAGATGTGCTTTTTGTAAAAGGTGCAGTACCACTTCCATCAGTTCATGTACGCCCTGTTTTTCAGACGCCACCGTCTTCACCACCGGCACTTCATGATAATGCCTGCCGAAAGCCGGTGCAAGCATCTGCCGGAGGTTTTTGACAAAAAGATCAGCACCGGGCCGGTCTGCTTTGTTCACTACAAACACGTCAGCGATTTCCATCAGTCCCGCTTTCATGGTCTGTACCTCGTCCCCTGCCTCGGGTACCATTACCACCACTGTTACATCGGCGAGGCCGGCGATCTCGATCTCACTCTGTCCGACACCTACGGTTTCCACAATGATATAGTCGAACTGAAAAGCCTTGAGCAGGTCCGTGATCTCGATGATCTTCGGGTGCAATCCGCCCATCGAGCCTCTGGTAGCCAGTGAACGGATAAATACATCCGGGTGGGTGTACCATTCACTCATGCGGATACGGTCGCCGAGTACGGCTCCCAGGTTGAAGGGTGAGGAGGGGTCAACACAAAGCACACCTACCCGTTTGCCACTGCTTACCAGTAACCCGATCAGCGAATCTGTCAGTGTGCTTTTACCGGCGCCGGGGG
>JAXLUG010000018.1:0-69412 GCA_046329665.1 Chitinophagaceae bacterium
GTGAACTATAACAGCACGGACAAAGTGTATGCTGCTTATACAACCTATACCAACCAGGTCAGGAATTTTGGTTACCAGCTCGGGTTAAGGCTCGAAAGCTCAAACTACCAGGGCAATCTTCCTGAGAAAGGCCAGTCTTTCAATATCAAATTCCCGGTAAGCCTCTTCCCCAGTGTCTTCCTCAGTGAAAAACTGAAGAATGACCAGGAATTGCAGCTGAACTATACCCGGAAGATCAACCGGCCGAATTTCTTCCAGTTATACCCCTACACCGATTATTCCGATTCACTGAACATCAGCCTGGGCAATCCCAACCTGAAACCCGAATTCACTAATTCCATTGAATTATCCTACCAGAAAATATTCAAAAAGAATAAGGATAACTTCCTGGCCTCCGTGTATTATAAAAATACCAACGACCTGATCAGTCGTTTCCAGGTAAAAGAAACCGATCCGGATACCCTCCTCGTCAATACCTATATCAATGCAGCATCCAGCTACGTGACCGGTCTTGAACTGACCCAGAAAACAAAAATGAACAAGTGGTGGGACCTTACAGCCAACGTAAATGTCTTCACTTCCCGGATCAATACAGGCATTGCCGGGCAGCCTTCCCCGGATCAGTTTGTGAGCCTTTTTGGAAAACTCAATAATACCTTCAAGCTGTTCAAGAACTTCACCATGCAGCTCTCCGGCGAATACCAGTCCAAGAGCATCCTGCCTCCCGGCGGAAGCGGCGGCAACAGTGGTGGCGGCGGCGGCGGCCGTGGCGGCTTTGGCGGTGGCGGAGGAATGTTTGGCCAGGCAGCTTCCTCCCAGGGATATGTAAAGGCCAATTACTTTGTGGATGCCGGTTTACGCTATGAATTCCTGAAAAACAAACAGGCTTCCCTTTCCCTGAACATAAATGATATCTTCCGGACAAGACGTTCCTTCATACATTCCGAGTCGCCTTATTTCGTCCAGGATGTTTTCCGCAGGCGTGACCCGCAGATACTCCGGCTTAGTTTCAACTGGCGCTTTGGTAAGTTTGATCCGAACCTCTTCAAAAGAAAGAACCAGAAGAGCCAGGATAACGCCCCTTCTGATATGATGAACATGGGTAACTAATCTCCTTAGACAACATTCCGGGCCCCGCAGCTATTGCGGGGCTTTTTGTTTACTGATGTCTCCCAAGTTCCGTTTCTTTGCGGGCAGCATAACATGGGCAAGCGTATTTATTTTACTGTTACCAACGACCTGACCTACGACCAGCGTATGGACCGGATCTGTACCTCCCTGTCGGCAAATGGTTATGAGGTAATACTGGTCGGACGGAAACTTGCTTCCTCCCTGCCCCTCGAAAAAAAACCGTACCGGCAAAAAAGGATACGCTGCTTCTTTACAAAAGGAAAACTGTTCTACGCTGAATACAACCTGCGGCTGTTCTGCTTCCTGCTTTTTAAAAAAATGGACGCAATATGTGCCATCGATCTCGACACGATCCTGCCCTGCCTTCATATTTCCCGGTGGAAAAAGATCCCGCGGATTTATGATGCACATGAATTATTCACCGGCCTCAAGGAAGTAGCGACCCGCCCCCGGATCCTGAAGGCCTGGACCCGGATCGAAAAGAAAGCAGTGCCGCAATTCAGGTTGGGTTATACCGTCAGCGAAAGCATTGCAGAGGAGTTCAGGAAGAGATACGGGGTGCAATATGCCACGATCAGGAATGTACCGGTACCGTATGAACTGCCGGCTGTCGGCCACCCGGAGAAATTCATCCTTTACCAGGGAGCGGTAAATGAAGCCCGGGGATTTGAAATGCTGATACCGGCCATGAAGCGGGTGAAAGCAAAACTGGTGATCTGCGGCGATGGTAATTTTATGCCCCAGCTGAAAGAACTGATCCGGGCAAATGCGGTAGAGGATAAGGTGGAACTGAAAGGAATGATGGCGCCGGCTGCACTAAGGACCTTTTCCCCTTCCGCCTGCATAGCCGTGGCTGTACCGGAAAATACCGGTATCAACCAGTACCTGGCGCTGCCCAATAAATTCTTCGATTACCTGCAGGCCGGTTTGCCGCAGGTAACCGTGAATTATCCCGAATATCGGCGGCTGAACCAGCAATATGAAGTGGCCGTACTCCTGGATGAGCTGTTGCCAGAAAAGATCGCCGCCGCACTGAACAATCTGCTGGAAGACGATGTTTTGTTCAAAAGGCTTAAAGAAAATTGTATGCTGGCAAGACAGGAATGGCATTGGGGGAAGGAAGAAAAGAAACTGCTCGCATTTTACCAATCAGTATTTACGGGATGAGACCGGAACTCCATATCGTTTGCCTGGATGTGCCCTGGCCGGCCGATTATGGCGGCGCCGTGGATATGATGAACCGCATCATCAGCTTTAAGAAAGCCGGGGTGGCCATTCATCTGCATTATTTCAGTTACAATGAACGGGGCGTTCCGAACGAACTCAACCAGTACTGCGAAAGCATTCATGTGTATGAAAGGAAAGCGGGACGGAAAGGGCTCTCCGCACACCTTCCTTATATCGTTTCTTCCCGTATCAATGAAGAACTGATCACCAACCTGAATAAGGATGACCATCCTGTTTTGCTGGAAGGCATCCATTGTACCGGCATACTTCCCCGGCTTGACCGCAGCCGGAGGAAGGTCGTGGTAAGGATGCACAACGATGAAGCCGTGTATTACCGGGAACTGGCAAGGACCGATTCCTCCTTTTTCAAAAAAATATATTACAAAAGAGAAAGCCGCTTATTGCAGAAGTATACCACCAGCCTGCCGGATGATTGTGTGTATGCCTGTATCACTGCGGAAGATGTAAAACGCCTGCAGGAGAAAACCAGCTTGCACCAGGTGCAGTTGCTGCCGGCCTTTCCCTCTTACCAGCAGGTGTCGGGAGAAGAAGGCATGGGAAGTCTTTGTCTTTTTCACGGTAACCTGTCGGTACCGGAAAATGAACAGGCCGCAATGTGGCTGCTGCGCAAGGTATTTACCCGGATAAAAAAACCCTTTGTCATTGCAGGAAAAAAACCGTCCCGGCGGCTGGAAAAAATGGCGCACCTCTGCCAGCACACCTGTCTCGTCGGCGATCCGTCCGAAACAGAAATGCATGACCTGGTGAGAAAAGCCCATATACACCTGCTCCCCTGTTTCAATAAAGAGATGACCGGGATCCGGCTGAAACTATTGCATGTATTGTTTGAGGGAAGGCATTGCATCGTGAATGAGCAAATGGTGCAGGGTACCGGCCTGGAAGGGGCCTGTCATATCGCCACGACGGCAGAAGCATTTGCTTCTGTCATCCTGCAATTATACCACCAGCCTTTTACCCGGGAAGAAACAGACCTGCGGAAACGCCTTCTCGGCTCCACGTATGATAACGGAAAGAACGTAAGAATGCTCAGTCAATTTTTATGGTAGCATTGTCCGTGATCTGCCCCCGCTCTGTCCGGATTGTGCGGGCGGGATATTTGTTTACCACGATATAATCATGCGAGGCCATTACAACCGCCGTATTATAATCACGGGAAATATGGAAGAGCAGGTTCATGATCTCATCAGAGGTTTCCGGGTCCAGGTTACCGGTCGGCTCATCGGCCAGTATCAGTTTGGGTGAATTGAGCAGGGCCCTGGCAATATCCACCCGCTGCTGCTCTCCGCCGCTGAGTTCAAACGGCATCTTAAACCCTTTTGCTTTCAGCCCCACCTTATCCAGCACATCACTTATTTTTTCATCCATCAGTTTTACATCGGTCCAGCCGGTGGCCCTCAGCACGAACTTCAGGTTATCATTTACATTTCTGTCGGTGAGCAATTGAAAATCCTGGAACACCACTCCCAGGTTACGGCGGAGGAAAGGAACCTTTTTCCAATCTAGCCCCCGCAGGGAAAAACCAGCCACAGTCCCCTCGCCCTCCCGCAGTTCCAGTTCACCATACAATGTCTTCAGCAGGCTCGATTTACCCGTACCGGTCTTACCCACCAGGTACACGAACTCTCCTTTATTAACTGTCAGGTTAACATGCTGTAATACCAGGTTGCTGCCCTGGTAGATGTTTGCATTTTTCAGTTCGATGATCGGCTCAGCCATTAGCAATGGGTTTTGTGCAAAATAAAGCAAAGAACGGGGTATACCACACAAAAAATATCGTTAACTAAAACTTTAGTTGATGACCCCACCGATCAGGTTAGTGCCGGGCACACACATAAAAGCCCTTGCTCAATACAGGTACGGAAGGCAGCAGGAGGTCATACAGGTGCACCGGGCCGGTCCCACAGATCTGTCTGCCGTTGTAAACAGTAACCCTGCAATGAGGCAACATAGCAGAGGATCGCCGGCATCACTTCCGGCGGGCTGATCAGCATTGAGCCCGTCAGGATCATAAAAGAAGGGAAAGGAACAAGATACCCGCCAGGGTTTACCAGGTCAGGAAGTAAAGAGAAGCGGATCCCGGTCTGCACGATGGATGATCAGTTCCTGTTTACTGCTTTCTTCTGCCCTGCCGATCACCTGAGCGTCCACGCCATATTTTTTGGCTACGCTGATCAGGGCATCAGCGTCTTTCTCATCAGTATAGATCTCCATCCGGGTGCCCATATTGAACACCTGGTACATTTCCCGGTCATCGGATCGGCTGGCTTCCTGGATCAGCCTGAATATGACGGGCGGTTCAAAAAGATGATCCTTGATGATGCGGACATTCTCCGGTACATACTTAAGGCACTTGGTCTGACCGCCGCCGCTGCAATGGATGAGTCCGTGTACCGCATCAAAATGTTCTTCGAGCAGTTCCTTCATAACAGGGGCAAAGGTCCGGGTCGGGCTGAGTAAGAGTTTACCGATCTCGTAGCCTTCTGCGGTGGTATCGGTCAGCTGGTGCGGACCAATGTACACCACCTGCTCATCCAGCGAGGTATCATAACTTTCATGGTATCGTGCCCCGTAGGTTTTATGCAACACATCGTGACGGGCGGAGGTAAGCCCGTTACTGGCAATACCGCTGTTGTATTCCTGCTCGTAGGTGGTTTGCCCGAAACCGGCCAGCCCCACGATCACATCCCCTGCTTTGATCCTTTCATTCGTCACCAGCTTTGCTTTCGGCCAGCGGGCCGTCATCGTGCCGTTTACGGCAATCGTTCGGACCACATCGCCTACATCGGCTGTTTCACCACCCATGTATGTGATGTTCACCCCAAAGCTGCGCAGCTGGTCAAAGAATTCCTGGCTGCCTTCAATGATGGCCTGCAGCACTTCCGCCGGTACCCGGTTCTTATTGCGGTCGATCGTGGAAGAAAAAAGTAATTTGTCATAAATACCTGTGCAGAGAAGATCATCCAGGTTCATTACTATCGCATCCTGAGCAATCCCTTTCCATACCGAAATATCACCCGTCTCCTTCCAGTATAAATAAGCCAGGATGCTCTTGGTGCCCGCCCCGTCGGCATGCATCAGGTTCACCCAGTCATTGTCTCCCCCCAGCACATCCGGGTATATTTTACAGAACGCTTTCGGGTAAAGCCCTTTGTCGAGTGTGCGGGTGGCGGCATGTACTTCTTCCTTCTGTGCAGATACTCCTCTTTTGCTGTAAAGGCTCATAATGGCAGCAAATCTACTGTTCAATTTTCAATGCCGGTAATCAATTATGGATTAGTTTTGCCGGTCAATTTATGCAGGTACATTATGATATAGACAAGCTGCCGGCCTTCCGGAATGCGGTCATCACCATTGGTACTTTCGATGGCGTACACATGGGCCACCGGCAGGTGATCAGCCGGCTGAAAGCAGAAGCCGCCGCCGCCGGCGGTGAATCGGTGATCATCACCTTTCACCCGCATCCCAGAAAAGTGGTTTCTTCTGCGATCCTGGGCATACGCCTGATCAATACGCTGGAAGAAAAGATCGAACTGATGCAGGAGATCGGCATAGACCATCTCGTCGTGGTCCCTTTCACCGATGCCTTTGCCAACCAGCCTGCCCCTGATTACCTGAAGAATTTCCTGATCGGTAAATTTCATCCGCATACCATCATCATCGGCTACGATCACCGCTTTGGCCGAGACCGCCTCGGCGATTACCGCCTGCTGGAAAAAAATGCCCCGGCATACAATTACGAGCTCAAAGAAATACCGCGGCATGTGCTGGAAAACATTTCCATCAGTTCCACTAATATCCGGGAAGCCATCCTTCACAGCGATATAGCCACGGCGAATAAACTGCTGGGGTATAATTTTTTCTTCTCCGGTGAAGTGGTGCATGGCGATAAAATTGGCAGACAGCTGGGCTACCCCACCGCCAATCTTAAAATACATAATGAAGAGAAACTGGTTCCCGGCAACGGTATCTATGCCGTGTATGCACAGCCCGAAGGGGAAACCACCTTACTGAAAGGCATGATGAGTATTGGCTTTCGCCCTACGGTAGATGGAAAGAAACGGGTGATCGAAGTAAATATATTCGATTTCAACAGGGAGATATATGGCGAAACACTCAAAGTGGTGGTGAAGAAATACCTGCGGGAAGAGATCAGGTTTGACGGTCTGCAGGCCCTGATCGAACAGATCGGAAAAGACAAAGTGCAAAGCCTGAACGTTCTTTAATAAGGGGAATGGCCGGTAGTCAATGGCCGATGCAGGTCAGCCGGTCTTTCTCCGGCAGCTTTCATGCGGCACCTGTTCCCTTCTGCGCTTCTGCGCTTACCACTTCACTTTAAATTCCAGCGCTTCGGGGGTTTCGAAGAATTCATCAAGGCCGGCCTTAATGGTCACTTTCATTTTATCGTCGGACAGCACAGCATTCTTTCCCTCCAGTTTCTGCGCCGGTTTCGGAAGATTGATCACACAGGTATTATGCCCCTCCAGTCCCATGGCGCCCGCCTGTTTCAGGCCCGCGAGGTATTCATCACTGCTTACGGAAGCATATTTTTCCTTGTTCAGGGTTCTCTTTATCTCGCCTTTCTCAAATTTCAGGATATAATAATCCTCGATCGAACTGATCGGTGGTATATCGCCGCCCATCTGCGAGCCCATGGGGGAAGAAGCCATTTCATCCTTCATCAGGGTGCCCACTACTTTATTGGTAAGCCGTGAAAACACGCTGATCTGGTCTGTATGGGTAAAAGGAAAATTCAGGGAGGTGCTGAACGTATTCTCTTTCAGGTTCATCTTCAGCCCCATGCTGCCTTTTGCTAATAATTGTTTTTCTTCTGCAGAAGCATCAGTTATTTTCTCCGTTACTTCCGCCAGGGCAATCGTGGTGTCCATTACCTTGTCGCCCGCTTTTTCCATATCACCGCCCGCCCCCATCGACTTTACCAGGTCGAGCAGGGCGCCCATATCGGATACGGAAGTAACCGTACCGCTTCCGTCTTCTTTCAGGGTGATCTCCTGTGTGGTTTCCAGGCAACCGGTAAGGGCAAAGCAGGCAGCTGCTGCAGCAATAACAAATTTTTTCATGTATAAATTTTATGGGCCAAAAAGATGAAGCGGACCGGCAAACCGTTGCACTTTTTCATCCGCGGCTGCAAAGAAACAACATCAAAGGGAACCTTCCATGTTAATTTACCTTAGCTGCTGATCATCTTTACCACCAGTTCCTTCATCAGGGATGCATCCTCTGCTCCTGCATTCCCCACCCCGATGCTCTTCAGGTTATAACTATGCAGCAGCAGCAGGGCCTTCTCCACCCCCGGATAAGTATAAAGGCGGGCGGCCTGCAGGTAGTCCCGGACAAAATACGGGTTTACCCCGATGGTGGTGGCCACCGTCCTTTCATCCTGCGTTCCGGCGCCAAAGACCATAAAGACCTTACTGAAGAAATTATACAGCGATGGCAGGATCACCTGTAACGGTCCGGCCTTGGGATTGGCTTCAAAATACTGGATGATCTGGATACTCCTGGAAAGGTTCTTTGCCGCCAGTGCCGTTTGCAGTTCAAACACATTATAATCCTTGCTCACCCCGATGTATTCCTCAATGTCATCTTCCGTGATCGATTTGCGCTGTCCCAGGTTCAGGGAGAGTTTATCGATCTCATTCTCGATCCGGGTAAGATCGTTCCCGATATGTTCCACTACCAGCCCCAGGGCCCTGGGCGTGATGGTAAGCCCCTTCGCCTGCACCAGGTGCTGTGTCCATTCCGGCAGCTCCCGGTCGTACAGTTTCTTTGTCGTGATCAGTACCCCGTTCTCCTTCACCAGTTTGGTGAATTTTTTTCTAGCATCCAGTTTTTTGTCCTTATACGAAACCACCAGCACGGTGGAGGAAAGCGGGTTCTCGATATACGCTTCCAGTTTCTCCACCTCCCGCATCTGCTGTGCTTCCTTCAGGACCACTACCTGCCGCTCGGCAAACATGGGATAACGCCGGCAGGTATTGATGATATCAGGCCAGCTGGCATCCTTACCATAAAAAACGGAGAGATTGAAGGACGATTCGCTTTCGGAAAGAATATGGTGTTCGGCATAGTCCACCGCCTTATCAATGAAATACTCCTCCTCACCTTCCAGCCAGTATACCGGTTTGAAGGAGCCCTTCTTCCAGTCGGAGATGATCTTTTCCACACTCATAAGCTGCTAAGATACAAGCTTTCAGGGTTGCCCGTTCCGGAAATCACCACCCGTGTATAAATCGGGCCGGCCTTTCTGGCACGGTTTTAGAAATTTTGTGAGTCCGGAAGCAAACCAGCGGCTTATTTAACAAGGCTTATAAAATTGAGCATTCCGCCCCGGTTTACTTTTGCGACCCTGTGGTAAAACACCTGTCCGGACAAGATTCAATGACTTTCATCGTTAATAATAATAACTCATAAATCCTTTTGTATGACAAACACGAATTATCCATCGGCTACAACGCCTCAACAGCCGCAACCGCAAAAGAAGAGTGGCGGAAAGAATATCATCATCGGTGTGCTGGCAGCAGGACTCTTAGGCACCTGGGGCTACTTGTTGTACGACAAGAACCAGTCCGGTGAAAAGATATCGGCACAACAGACCCAGATCAGCACCCTGGATTCTGCAAAAGCCTCCATCCAGATGGAGTTTGATAATGCCCTGGCCAGACTTGATTCTGTAACAGGTTCCAACAACAACCTGCAGGGACAGCTCGCCGACCGGCAAAAAGAGATCGATGCAAAGAAAGCAGAGATCCGCAAGATCCTGAATGATAAAAAAGCTTCTGAAAGCCAGCTCGCCAAAGCCAGGACCATGATCGCTGACCTGAATGATAAGATCAGCGGCCTGGAAGCCGAAGTGGCCCGGCTGACCGGCGAAAACCAGGAACTTACAGCCGCCAATACTTCCCTCAAGGAAGAGAAAACAGTGCTGGAGCAGAACCTGGCAACCACTACCTCCGAAAAAGAGGAGCTCTCCAAAACAGTCGACGTGGGCTCTACCTTTACCGCTTCTAACATTAAGGTAACTCCCGTTAATGAAAAGAAGAACGGCAAGGAAAAGAACACCAGCACCGCAAAGCGGGTCGACAAACTGGTGGTATCTTTTGATGTAGAGAACCGCATTGCAAAATCAGGTCCCGCAGATATGTACCTGATCGTGACCGCCCCGGATGGTAAAGTGATCACCGACCAGAACAGCGGCGCTACCCTGAATACCCGTACCGATGGCGACAAGCAGTTCACTTCCAAAGTTTCCCTCGACTACAACCAGGGTGAACGCAAAACCGTACAATACCCGATCCGGAATGCTGACTTCGGCACCGGTGACTATAAGATTGAAATTTATCACAATGGCTTCAAGATCGGCGAAGGCGTGAGAAGCCTTAAAAAAGGTGGTTTATTCGGTTAAAAGCAGTTAACTCCTGCTGAAAAGCCGTCTCACAATGAGGCGGCTTTTTTATGGCCCGTCCGGCATTAAGCACATCTTATTCACATTAGGGCCCGGCACAATTCATTGAACCACAAAGCAGGCCGCCATTACAGTACCTTTGAGTATAAACTGACCCACCCATGCCCATATTTCGTACCAGGCAGGTACTCCTGCCGATGCTATTTGTGTGTTTGCACCTGGCCGTTGCAGCACAGAATAACCTGAAACCGAAGTACGCCAATTCCAACATCTATTCCGGTATTGAAGTAGGCTCCAAGGGAGTAAAGATGAGTGTGATCGAGATCGGCAAAAATGCCAAAAGCAGCGGCGCCTTCAATATCCTGAAAGACACATCTGTCAATACTGATTTCATCTCCTTTACCGATCCCAGTTTCAATGCTACCCTCACCGGCCTGATGGACCTGTATAATAAAGCCACGAAAGAATACAATGTGCCTTCTAAAAGAGTTTTCACCGTGATCAGCAGTGGTGTAAAGATGCAGGCGGAGAAGGACAATAAGCAGGACCAGGTACAAAAACTGATCGATGCTTTCCGGGCTGCCGCCGGTGACCCGGGCCGCCAAGTGGAAGTGGTGGATGTGGAGAAAGAAGCCAGGCTCTCCCACCTGGGCATCATACCCGAATCAAGAAGGTACTCCACCTTCCTGATCGATATCGGAAGCGGGAATACCAAGGGCGGTTTCTTCCCCTATGGCAACAAGGATTATTTCAAACTCTTTATGCTGAACTGGGGCACGAAGAGCACCGCCAATGCCGCAGAAAAGCGATGTGAGGGCGATGTCACCCTGTCCAATTATAACCGGCAGCTGCAACGGGTGCTGGCCAGTGCCGAGAATGCAGAGATCATTTATGCCGTCAATTCCAGCGGTGCCTACCCCCTCAGTGATAACATAGCCGTCAGCGGCGGGATCGCCTGGGCCGTGGCTACCCTCACCCATCCCGAACTGCTTGATAACTCGGTCATCTCGGTTTCTTACGACGAAGTGAAGGCCTTCAGCGAAAAACTCTACAGCAATTTTGAGGCAATATCCGCCAAGAGCCTGGCAGCCGGCCTGACCAAACCAGCGGACAAGGAAGCCGTGACCAATGCCGTGAACCAGGTGCTGAAGGTATTCGACCAGAAAGCCCTGCTGGCCGGTACCGGTTTATTGCTGAAGATCATGAGGCAGTTTGAATCGGCTTTTGAGGCCAAGCATTTTTACCTCGTGAAGAATGGACAGGTAGGCTGGGTGTCTGCTTATGTGGATGATGTAAAAGAAGAATAGACCCTAATATAACACGCTAAGACGCTGCGGTGAAAGATATACGAACATCCCTCCTGTTGATGCTTTCTGTAGGCCTGGTTGGCACCTGGGTGTACCACCTGTATGATAAGACCCGCTACAGCCACCAGCGGAAAGAGGTCTATATCAAAGATTCCATGGCTGTGGCACAGGGGGTGCAGGACTCCCTTGACAAACTCTACTCCCGGAAACTGTTCAGCCTCGGCACCGAGCTGGACTCCGTACGCAGCCATACCGGTTTATTAAAGGGAGAGCTCAATGAAAAACTCGCCGAGATCAACCGCCTGCGGAATGAACTGGGCAGCCTGCTGAAGAAAAAGGATTTCAACCAGCAGGACCTGGCCGAAGCCCGCCGCAAAAAGATCGAACTGGAGCTTCGTATTACCGAGCTGCAGAACCAGAATGTCTCCATCGAAGAAGAGAAACAGCAGATCGCCGCTGCCCTGGACAAGGCCACGGTACAGGTAAAGAACCTGGAGAGCAACAATGCCCAGCTTGACCAGCAGAATAAGATCCTGACGGAAAAAGTGAACCAGGCCTCTGCCCTCTTTGCCTCCGGTATCTTTTTGTCACCGGTAATGGTAAAGAACAACAAGGAGCAGGAAACCAGCCTGGCCAGCAAGACCAGCAAACTGATCGTCTCCTTTTCGGTACAGAACAATATTGCTGATTATCATGATGCGGAAGTCTATGTGGTGATCACCCAGCCGGATGGCAGCCTGCTGACGAATGATGTCTGGGAATCAGCCGGTACGATCGATACCAGGGACGAGGGTAAAAAACGCTATACCCGCAAGATAAAATTTGAGTACGAACGGGGGGAGATCAAGCCGTTGAGTTTTTCCATCAATGCGGATGAATACCAGAAGGGCACTTACACCGTACAGCTCTACCACAACGGGTATATGATCGGGAAAACGATCAAGACCCTGGGGTAGATTCCGGCAACGGCAGGATCCGCGACGCTGCACCCCCGCCCTTACCGTTCAAAGGCTTACCCGCCATTATCAGACATATCGCTTCTTCCTCAACGGTTTTAAAACTGAAGACTTCAATACTTGCGGTTGATTTGTCCATTTTACAGGTCTTACGGGATAACCAATTTATTTTTAGACACAGTACAGAGAACACACTCCCGGTATGAGCAGCCGAAGGGCCTGCCGGGGCCCCTGAACGCTATTTTAAGCCTCCTGGAGGGCTGTTGCAGATTTCTGAACAGTATGTTGAGCCTGCAAAAGGGTTGTTTCCGGTTCCGGAACGGTTATTTATTATCGCTGCACGGAGTCAGTTCAATGAACACTCATGACAACCGGGGAAGCATAACAACTCTAATATTTCTTATTGGAGACAAAGAACACTAACGACAACGGGGGGCCTGCCCTCATCTTTAATAAAGCATCTACTTGCGCAGTTCACGGCGCACATAATCTGATACGTTACCATCTGATACATTACCCACTACCTTACCAACGACTTTTTATAAAGAAACTCACGAATATGGTGACTGCAAAAATTAAAGTCCCTAAAAAAACCTTTAAATAGTAGCCTTTAATTCTTTTTTTATCTTCAGGAGAGGTTATTCTTAGCAGTTTTATTATATTAAATGTTCTATACTTAAGTCTAATCTGAATTATTTTCAACATGTAAAATGAAACGAGGATTGCAAAAGAGAAAAAAAGAATAATAATTATGGCTCCAAAGGTCATTTGATATTAATTTTTTAGCACGTTTTCCAAGTTAGAAAGAATTTGGTTTAGCGAATTAATTACCTTGTTAGTTCTATCTTCTTCTTCATCCTCCTTTATCATCTTATTAATACTATTGATAACAGTGTAGTCTGATTAAACTACCCCTGAAAGTCATTCTTTAACTCGATACGCAGAATACCTGCTAATCTGATACATTACTATTGCCGCAAACCTTTACTATTCCAATCATTTTGTATGTAACATTAAAAGCATCCAAAACTTTGTCATATTCAGCTGAATTTTCAAACAATTTAATAATATGAGAAAACATCTCCTTACTTCTATTGAAATTTACAGTTCCATATTTTGTTTTCTTACCATCTTTAAGCAAATCAATATCATAGAACCGAACAGCAGGTGGTTCAAGAATGATATACGAGCTTTCATTTAGAATAACATTTTCGATAGCTCTAAACTTCTCCTCACTTACCTTAAATTCATATCCATACTTCGGCTCATTAAAATCACTTCTGTTTACTGAGTCAATGTAAAAAACAATTCTTGGAACGGGTCTTTCCCTATACTCATATGCAAATTCACATGAAATATAATTTTCATTTCGAGTTTGACATTTAACAGGCATCCCGAAAGAAAGTAAAATAAATAACCATACTATTTTAAAACAAGCATTTAACATATTCATTCAATATATTTTTTCTTCCCCGTTCTCCGTAGTCTTATCTCCCATAAAGCTCCATAAAGTTTAGGAAAGTTGTCATGAGTTTTTAACCCCGTTCTCCGTAGTCTTCCTCCTACTCAAACCGCTGCTTCAGGTTTAAGGGTTGTCATGAGTTTTTAACTCATGACTGAAAATAATTCCTTTTTCAAATAAACGCTACTTCCAGCAATCCGCATTTCTTTCTGAAATGATAATCTCTTGCACTGCTGTACAAATAATCTTCTGCCCTCTCCACGATCCCGGCTTCCACCGGGTTTTCATGAATATAATTCATTTTCTGGTATGTAAAAGGCCCACTGTAAAGCTCCATAGGCTGGTTATCCTGGCGCCAGAACTGATACATACTGTTCCGGCTGTTCTTTGCACCTGCTTTACTGAATATATCCAGCATCCACTCCTTACGGCTCTCCTGCTGATTATCCAGGATAGCCCGTATGAGTTGCTTACTGGTAAACTTTTTAAAATCTCGGAGAAGATCACTCAGGTTGCCTGTCTTGGCTGACAGGATAAGATGAACATGATTGCTCATGATGCACCAGCTATGGAGTATCAGGCCTTTTTTCTGCTGGCAAAACCGGATACTATCCAGCAGAATATCCCGGTATTGTTTCCTGGTAAAGACATCAACCCACTCCACAACGGCAAAAGTGATAAAATGTACGGCTGACTGGTTACGGATCTGGTAGCCTCCCTCACTCATTCTTCCAATTTCTCAAAGTAAATACTTTATGAGCAAAAAGATAACAACAAACTTTATCGAGTTTGATACTGAGACACAGTCTCAGCATAACCATTCAGACTTTCTTAATTTATCAACGTCATTTTAACCGGGAAAGAACAGCTTGTTGAACACTACGGACAACGAGGGTATAAGCCTATCTTCCCTTTCTTAAGAAAGGAAACGAATACGATATCCGGAAAGCAATCGAACTGATACCAAGTTCATTGCCGGGATTATCAGCTTCATACTTTACACCAAACACAAGGGTATTGCCTCCTTGTCCTACTTCAAGTGAATAGCCGGTTTCAAATGCCAGGGCGAAACCGTCTTTATACACACCATCACCCCGGGTGTCTGCCGTTCGCACATAACCCGCCTGCGGTTCAATAAATATCCCTGTTTTGGAGTCACTGAAAATATACCGGTATCCCACCTTAATAGAAATATATCCTTTGGCATTACCGGTATCCAGGTTTTGCGGCCGGAAATAAGCAAAGTCAACCAACTCCAGCATAATACTCTGGTTGGCGTCATCATTAAGCGGAAATTCGTAGTTTTCGAATACACCGAGCCCCATTTTATAACTTTTACTATTCTTACCCAAAAGTTTTGAAATAGCCAGTTGGGAAGAGGCCTGATAACAAAGGTTGGAAAGAAGAATAAGCAGAAATAATCTTTTCATGATTTATTTATGTTTTTGGTCTTGTCGACTAACTAGTAGCTATCATCATCCTCAGTTAGTTTTCTTTATTTCGAAGATCGTGCTGGAAGCTACTTGTCGTAGGAGGGGTTCGCTTTGATTAAAACTGGCTCTTTCTTGGGCGGCAACTTTAAGTCAAAGTTGTAGTTGGGAAGCGTCTTTCGCACATTATTGCTGTCCAGATCTGCAGTATCTAAAAAGTACCACCTTATCCCATTATCTTTTGTTATTGCAATAAAATAAGACTCTGACATAAGTGTTCCTCTTGGCACATTCAAAAACAGGGTTTCCGGAATTAGTGTATGAATTTCGTTTCCAGCGGAGACAAATATTGTCGGCTGGCCAGTTGATATGGAATCAAAAGTTATCCCCTGATCCTTCAGATCCTGTATATCTTTTTTATCAGTGCAATTGTTTTTTCACGGCCGCCTGCCTTTTCAAGAATAGCTGAATAAGTAAACTCTGTCAACATTCCATAATCATTTGAAACAAATGCCTTAGTAATTCGTATCAGTTGATCTTGCAAATTCCTTTTTGCATTACTATCAATACTTAACGATTTGTTTTGTTGTTTACATGAACAAATGAAGAAAACACAATAAAATAAATAAACACGCATATATTTAATAACCTAAATAATCTAAGGCACCGTTTGACGATATGTATCGTAGGCTGGCTAACCAGCAACCAAAACAAACTCTGTCGAGTTTGATATTTAGTTGCAAACTAAGCCTTACCGCTATAAACTTTTAAAGTATCATAAAGAAAAGAACACTCACTACAACTGAGTAGTTTGATTAAAGTAGTCCTGAAAGTCATTGTATTGGCCGAAATTTCGAAAACCTGATAATCTGATACGTTACCCACTACCCCTGCTAAACTGATACATTACCTACATTACCACCAATTAGTTTCGATATCGAAACCCATAAGTAATAAAATTATTCATATTAAAGTCAATGATTTGTAAAGTATCGCCGACGACCCTCAATTTACCAAATACAACTATAGAATCTTGATTGGGGAGATGAACTAAAAAAGTATCACCATTGAGTTTATATAAAAATGAGGAGTCTTTATCAAAATAATAAATCGAGTCTTGTCTGATTTCAAAAACAGGTCCTCCCTTTTCTCCACCCCATTTCCCAATTATATTCTTTTTTAAAGAATCATAAAAAGTAAGCCCATCTTGAGTAGTTTTCACTTTCCCGTTTGTGCAATTCGTCAAGAAAAAGATTATTAAAATAGATGCAAATAATTTCATAGTATAATAATTTATACATTCAATTTATTAAAATAAATGAACTAAATATCATATCAAAAATGTTGTCCTTTTTTCAACGTATCAGTAGCTTTTGAACCAGGTGGCGCAATTGAAGCCGTAGAATCAGATGTCTTCATCCGATTAAATCCAATAGGAGAATAAAACACCGTACCTATTTTTAATTTTGGCATTGTGTCTGGCTTACTCTCATATTTTGGAGTTGATAAAGTATTCTCACTTGGCTTCATGTTTGGGTTTCCACCTTTTCCAGTTGTAACTGGCGGATCATTACTTTCAACATTTGAAAGATCATAAGGCTCCCCCTTTAATTCCTTATAGTCCTTTTTTCCATCATACATGCTTTCAGCATTAAGAGCAACATCCTTCAATCCTTCGAGGTATCTTACAAGTTGCGAATTTGATTCACCAAGGTTTAAATCGCTAATTCCAGGAGCTCTGTTTTGGGCAATTGTCAGTATGAGTGATATATTTTCTGCCCTAGGATCAGGATTTCTGCCAATTCTAGCCATCCCGCTTCCACCGGAACCATCATTGTTATAGAAGACTATCCCATCGTACACATCCCAATTGTATCCATCAACCCAGTTACCTGAGACCTTATAAGGTTTATATCCATTTTGATATGCCCCATGACATTGGATAGTTTTTATTTGACCAATAAATATGTTATGAGAATTATTTAAAAGATTGGCGGTCTTAATTGCTAATCCAGCTACTTGACCAGCTGTCAATCCAACTTTAGTGATTGTAGTATTTACCTTAAATGCTGGAAGCACTACATTTTCAATGAAAGCTCCTCCAAAATTAGATGTTTCCACTATCGCTTTATTTAAAGATTGTGTAAGTGTATATCCGGGTTCTAATCCATCAATATCAATATTTGCAATAGGTTCGCATCCTGCATATTGATACGGAGTATAATATGGGTACTCAAAAGTAAGCGGGTCCAACTGCGGGAACCTCCCGATCTGCGGATCATAGTTTCTGAACCCATAGTCATACCAGTTCAGATCAGCATCATCAAAAAGTTCTTTATCATTATACAGATTGTTATTCTTCAGCAATCCCTCATAACTATCTCCCAGCTTCTTAGAAGATAACGTCGCAATCCTCAATCCATATGCATAATAATGATTTTCCTCTATGATATTGCCTGCGGTTACCCCCACCTGCATATTATCAAAATACACATCATTATTACTCTGGTTGCTTACATAGATGTAGGCAAACCCGTTCTTCGGCGCCTTAATGTTTGCCAAAGTCAAAGAGCTTCCGTTGCTTCCTACCGTGGCGGCTACCTGCTGCTGTGCCACACCACCATCGGCCGCAGGTATAAAGTTAAACCTTTCATCAAAGAATATCACGGTTAAAAATGCCTGCGGCACATTGCCGGATGGGTTACTGCCATTCGGCTGTACAGCCGTAGTGAACCCGCCCGGTACACCCAACTGTGTAGTAATATTACCCACATTGTTCTTTACCAGGTTACTTGTGGCCCCGCTTCCGGTAATAGCCTGTCCTAATACCCCCAGCACCGTGGTCACCATATTACTGCTGTTGCCTCCGGCGCTGCCCTGGTGGTAATATAGTACCGTGGCACTTATATTATCCCCGGCCATTACTTTTTGCAGGGTATTAGGGCCCACATTATGCCCGCTGGTGGTGCCTGTCCTGCTCACTTTGGCCGTGGTGTTGCCTGTCCATCCTGCAGGGGTGGCATACCTTGTCACTGCTACTTCATTATTCGCTCCTGTCTGCCCGAATATGCTTTCTTCCAGTGTGGCCCTTGCGGTTTCCATCGTGGCGGTATTGCTGGCGGTATGCACTTCTTCCGTCAGTATCATGCGTACATTCTGCTGGTAGTCCATGATGAAGTAGTCGTAGACGCCGGCCCCTCCACCCCCCGATGGGGGGCTTGGGAGTACTACATTCCCGGATACCACTAAAGCATCAAAACCGTTACCCTGACTGGTGGGTGTAATTACCCTGATACGGCCTTCTTCAAAATTAATGAATTGCAGTGTAGCTGCTCCGCCACCTGTTTCCTGGTACACAAACTGGTTGATGTAGGTGGTGGTAATGGCGCTGCCGCTTGGTTCCGGTGTGAATGTTCTTTGCAGCTTTTCTCCGGCTGCACTATATACAATGGTAATAGTGCCTTTGCCGGCTATCCGTATCTGCTCCGGCTTATCGAGAAAATTATATTTTATTCCATTGGCCCCCACCACATTATTCAGGTCTTTGGCATTCTTGTTCAGGTCAATTACCACGTTGCCATTGTTATCATACACATAATCGGGACTGGCGCCGTTGGTGCCATCTTTAAAGTCGCCAAACTGTCCGTTCACGGTGGTATTGGTCATATTATCTGTTACACTCTGCAGCTTGTTGCTGTATGTTCCGTAAGTATAGCTAAGGTTGTCAACTGTTATCGGTGTAGCTGTACCGGGTATCACTCCCTTATGCAGCATGTTCAGCAGGTTGCCATTCAGGTCATACGTAATTTTTCCGGTGGTACCGGATATAGAAAAATCCATGGTGGCACTATTCCATGCATCGCCTGTGTGCTGTTTCTCTTTAAAGTCGGCTTTTGTAAGCCTGCCTGCATTATCATACGTATAATCATACTTCCGCTGTGCATCATCACCTTGCGTGTTCCAGAGCAGACCCGTTACCTGCCCGGTCAGGTTGGCGGCGTTGAATACATTGTCCCGGTTATCAAACCCGAGATAGAGACCGAAGAAGTGGCCCCACTTGTTGTAATTAAGCGGGTTCTTCAGTGCGTAATCTTTATTGATGCCTGTTATCTGGTTGTGTATATTATAGCTGTAGCTTAATTGTTCCAACCCCCCTCCGCCTCCCCCCATGGGAGGAGTGTAGCCTGGGTCAAGATTCTTTGTCTTGAGCCTGCCTACATCATCATATTCATAGGAGGAGATGGTCTTCATAGCATTGCTGCCATATTGCTTTTGTATCGAATTCACCCGGCCAAGCTTATCAAAAAGGTATTTACTCAGCGTTTTAAAATTGGTGTACCCTGTACCGGTTGTTGTATGATCGTTGCAGGTGCTCATTACCCGTCCGTCGAAATGGTATTGTATGGTAGTGATGTCGGTACCTGTTTTCATATTATCTTCCAGGGTCTGTATCAGGCTGCCCCGCTCATCGTAATAATCTGTAGCGGATAAAAAGGTAGTACTATTAAGTACTCTTGTCATGCTTCCGGTAGACATACTGGTGGTACGCAGGGTCTTGGATATAGCTTGTACGTTGGGATCTGTGCCAGGGTTATAGGCATTGAGGTTTGTATAGTTTGTATTGAAGGTCTTTACGGCGTTGAATGAATAGTTATCATAAAACTGGTATTTCAATATGGTGGTTACCGATGAGTTATTAAGACTAGCTGATGTGATCGGGTTCAGGTAGGTTTTTACTGTTACAGACACTGTGCCGGGGTTGGTGATCGTGATTGTGGAGCTGACCGGAGCGCTGTTTATATCTGCCTGGAGTTGTGCTACCGTCTTAGTAGTATTATACAGGGTGGAGACAAGGGGCCTGTCCAGTTCATCATATATATTCGCCGTCCATTGCGGGGTGCTGAGGGCGGCCTGGTTGCCGTCCTGCATAAAGACAACCCTGTCCCGTACATCATATAGCATCTGTAAGGGCTGGGCGCCCGGCGCTTTTTTCCATATCACCCTTCCCTTTTCATCATAGTTGTATTGAAAGCATTGTTCATTCAGAATAGTAGTGCCGTTTGTGCCCCCAAAAGACCAACTGTTTTGGGTAAGGTATTTCACCCCTTCCGGTTGTACCTGGCAGCGGAGGAGGCCAAAGTCGTCATATACATTATACGTACATATCCATTCTCCGCCACTGCTGGTTACCGGTATGCCCGTTACATTATCCGCCAGTTGCACTGCCCGGAGTATCAGTTTCCCATGTTTATCTATAAACTCCACTACTCCCTTTCCGTTTTCATCTGTAGTGCTGAGCTTGTACAGTGTTTTTTCATCATACAGGCCGTTATATACGGGGGGATTACCTTGTATATAATCCACTAAGAACTTAGGAATGGCGTCTGCTGCGGTATTCATATCATACACGGCCGAACGGCCGGCCGAAGCATTCCAGCTTGTGCCGGGTTGTTTCACATTCATTACCCTGTTCAGCGGGCTGTTGTCGAATGTAATAACGGAGTAGGCGAAAGATTCACTGTAATTGGTGGTATAATATTGAGGCTGTTCTGTAAGTGGCGCTGTTTTGTACTTGCCTGATTGGGATGTGGTGGTATAGGGCAAATAACCCTGCGGTTGTCTTCCATACACATCATACTGGCTGAACTGTACCATATCTCCCCATAGGTTGTTGGGATTGGCAGGCGTTGCCGTTTCCCTGCTTACTTTTTGAGTACCTCTTCCTAATCCATCCAGGTAGGTGGTAGTTTGCAGTTTGGGGCCGATAGCCAATTGTTCTGCAGCCGTCCAGGTAGTGATCCCGGTTGTGTTCACATCATTTTCCCTTATATAGTTAATATCCTCCCAGGTTGTTGATACGGAGGTTAGCTTTATCACATTGGAGTAAATATACTGGGCGTATGCATTGGTTGTCTTTCTTCTTAAGTAAAGCGTACTTGAAAGGGCGTATGGATAAGTATAGGATGATTGTGTAGCTCCTGAAACAGCAGCAAATCCGGACAATGGAAAAGAACTCATCTCCCATTGATAACTGAGTCCTGAAGTACTGCCCGAAGCTGTTGCCGGAAACAGTTCCACTATTTGTGCAGGCGCCTGGTTATAAGCAAAGTTATATACCCCATTTATTGTACCGATCTTATGGTTCGGATTCCATGGTGCCTGGGCATTGGCCTGCATGGAAATAAAAAATAGTATCCCTGCCAAGCCAATCGGTACAATACAATTTCTTTTTCTCATCCTGTTTCGGTTTAGATAGTGATCAATTGCTGGTAACAAGGTTTGTCTTTTTCTGCAGGTACAACTGGTACTTTGCCGGTGGCAATATTACCTGGTACATTGAATCCCGCTTTTTTTCTTCCCGTTGTAATTTTATACGCAAAGTATCCGGGTTTGGTGTTTGTTGCCGTATGATCATTTTTTTATTCTGGAGGTACATATTAATGGCAAAGACCTGGTTGCGTTTGGGAGTGGTAAGCCCCAATGTATCCTTCATTTTGTCGGCAATGTGGTTCGCCAGTTGCACTCCCGGGCTTTGTTGCGCTTCTGCCTGCTTACTCAGGCCAAGTACCAGGATGGCACCTATAACATATACTATTCTTTTTTTCATTCTTTACAGTTTATACTTTATATACTCTGCTCTGTTTACTTTATATATTTTCACCTTATCGTCCTTTCGACCTTAAGCCTTAAACCCTGCTAGTAACACGGATCCGGATTTGATTCATAACAGGTAACAGACCATGACCCATCACTGAATTCGTAATGAAACACACATATCCAGAAGGGATAGTTACCTTGATCCGGATACGTATGCGTATTAACTCTTATACCGGTTTCGCAAACATTATTAATACACTTAAACATGGGGCTGAATTCACAATTGGGTGCACATCCTTGTGAACAGGTTCCGTATGTGTTGGCATAATTCTGACCGTTTGCATTCACATCATTTATAGCTAACTGATTGGCTGCAGCCTGGCTGACGGTGGAGGAATAGGTGCCGGGTTGAACAGTGTAAGTAACTGTGCTGCCCGTATACCCCGGAGGACAATTGTTCCGGGTAAAGACCCCGCTTTGTATCGTGTTATAATAAGTTCCGGGCGGGCACAGGTCGCTTGGGCCCGCATCAGACCATCTTGTCTGAAGGTAGGTGGGGCTGTTAGGGTTAATATCCGTTTCATAGATAAACAAATGCGGTTCGCTATACCCTTGTACATTGGCGCAATACCAATTGGCTCCTTCCAGCCAAATCCACAGCGGGTTGCTGTCTGCAATGCAATTTGCATTGGGTGGTTCATTCGCATAAGCCTGGCCATTAGCTTCTATTTCATCGAGTGCCATCTGGTTAGCATCTGCCTGGCTGGTCGTTGTTGAATACCTGCCTGCCGGAACGGTATAAGTGACAGTACCGCCAACAAAACCCACACCACAACTCTCAGTGGTGAAATTCTGAGACTGCAGTGTGTTATAATACAGGAGAGTACAGGTTCCGTATTGATTGGCCTGGTTTTGCCCGTTTGCAATGATCAGGGCTTCTGCCTGTGCATCTGCATCTGCCTGGCTTATGATGGAGCTGAAAGAATTTGCAGGTACTGTGTAAGTGTAGTCACCACCGAGGTAGCCCGGACCGCAATTATTTCGGGTGAAGGTTTCGGAAATAAGTTTATTGTAATAAGTACCGGGGCAACCATTTTGTTTGGCAAGGGACACATTATTGTACTCATACATTTTCACAATATTCTTCTTCTCGTCTTTGATAAATAATAATCTTCCTAGTTTGTCATATTCATAATACGTGATCCTATTATTTTCGTCACATTCGTCCGTTTTACCGATCACCGGATCATAAGTTACCGTTCTCATACGGGCGGCTTTGGGATAACAGCGTAACTCATCTACTGTTCCGTTTCCTGTTACATTGACAGAAGAAGCACCTTGAGGAATATCATACTCATAATAGGTAAACCCGTTGATAGTAGGGGCTGACTTAATAAGTGTGGCCCCTCCTGATACGTTGATTGTAGAGGTGGTAGACCAGAATGAAAGGGTGTATCCCTTAGCACTATTCAACGTACTGGTAAGTTTTGTACCCTGATTTGATTTTATACCGGTAGCAAAATTATAAGAACTGCGTCCGGTTATAGCAGTCGCAGTATTATCACCTCCATATGCGCCGGATTTAACCCATTTACCATAGTCGCCTGATACTTCAAAACTTGTATAAGCGGGGTTATCGGTTGAGACGTCAGCATTAATAACAGAGGCAACCACATATTTATCGCTGTAACCGTAAAGGTTTACGACCTGCCGGTTGCCCTCATCTTTGATGCCGGTAAGCAATCCACCGTTATCATAAGAAAATGTCTGAACTGTCTTATAAAATGAATAATCCGGTGATGCCGGGTTACATATCGGTCCGGGAAAATAATATCCCCAGTTGGTAGCATCTGCAGGATATAGGGCAGTATGGTCAGCAGGCTGAATAAACCTGCCTTCCAGCACCTTTAATGGTTTAATATCACCGTTAGGCAGTGTAGTCAATAAGGTAGCCGTATTCGTTGTATATCTCGGCTGGCTGGTGACTGGCGTAAAAATCAATTCACTCGTCTCCACAGGTACGCTGATCATATTGTTCTGCACCATAGATACAATGGCAGGATCATTCGTTACGGCAGCCTGCGGTTGATAGCAGGATCCGTGCACATTAATAAGATCAACAGAATAATAAATATTTTTCTGCCGTATATCATCATACCCGTTTTCGCTCTTCCTCGTTTTTATCATACTTACTTCATAGTTCTCATCATTATAGATGAACTCTGTTTCTGATTCGATGTAGTCATTCGGATTACCCGGTTTGTATGATCTTTCCAGGGTTTTGTTCAACTCTGCCCTTCCGGTATAAATATTATACAGATCGACGGTCATATTTGCATCAGAGCTTTGCTGATAATTGGTGGTGTACACACCCGGGTCAGACCAAATAGTATTTCTTTGTGAGGAGTTTTTTTCCACCTGGCATTTAAGGGACTGAAGCCCGAGTGGTTTTTGCAGTAACAGGCTTCTTACCGTATGTTCATTGATACAGTGCGAAAAATAAGCAGTCTGGAAATTGTAGATATTCTCCGTTTCTTTTATACGTGTTCCCGTATTATCATAAACGGTTGTTTTCTTTGGCAGCCCGTATGTCCAGGGGGCAAACCGTTGTTTGGAGGAAAATGCAGGATTGTTTGGTTCCCAGATACCATAGTCATCATCGCTGGTAAATTCCTGAACAGTTTTACCAATCCCCCCGGTGCTTTCCGTTACTTCCACCCGTTTGAATTGTGAAGGAAGCGGAGAAGCGTCATTCAGATTCGAGCTGTAATAAATTGTGGAGTTCATGTTTCTTGACTGATCACCTATACAAGTAATAGCCACTTGTGCCAGGCCAAGTACCACATCAATAATCAGCATTGTTGGTGATCCTGCAAATGCTGCCATTACATCTTTATATGTGGAGTATACCGAAAGGGTGTTTAACACAGGAGACAATGTTTTTAGCATTGCTTCGAACTGTTTTATATCTGAAAACTGCTGCATGGATTCAATACCCGGGTATTTGAATTTCCAATCGCAGCACCCAAACGGGAGACAATTCCACCATTTGTAATATTTGTATTCAGGTTGATAATGGTTAGTGGTAGCTTTTGAGTTTACCGGCATTTCAAGACCCCATAACGAAGAGGCCCCTCCGCTGAGAACATAACTGTACTGCGTGCTCACAGGATTTGCACACCCGTTAGAAAATCCGCCATCGGTGGAACTGGTCTTTGAAACATGAACCCCACCAACTTCCTGGCTTGATGCGTTCAATATCCCTGTATTCTGCAGATATTCATACGTAAGAGTACCGCCTGTAGGGTACACTATCTGCCTAAGCAACCCGTTTTTCGCATACCCGGTTTTTGTATTCAGGAAAACACCTGACACATCGTGCCGCAGGTAACAAAGACCTTTTACATAATTACTGTTGGTAATGCCCGACAGCGTGGTCCCCGAAGGATTAATAAATTCATACCAGTACCCCCGACTCCTTTCGCCATTGTAATACCCCCAATTATCTTTAGCAAAAGAAAAAGGCGGAGGAACAAAGTCGTCAGCTGCATTTGAACCTGTATAGTAATCAAACTTATAAGGAGGTGTATCTTCAGCCAGGTCCGGGCCCACCTTTCGTACCGACATCAGGCAAAGCCGGGATACTTTCTTCTGATAATCTGAAACAGGAGTACCATACCTGTTTAAAATAAAGTAGCTTGTGTTCAGCTCATGTCTTGACAAATACCTGCCCTGATAGGTAATATCGATGGAGGACAACACGTAGTCGCCCGTTAGATCCATGCGTTGCTGACCATAATTAAGAGTAGCCGTATGGCCATCCGGAAAAATTACAGATGTTAGCTCCGGGGTCTGAGTAATAGATTTTTTATGAAACAGTATAGCATAATTCTTTTCATTATTGAAGATCACATCTTCACCCGCATTGCTTGAAATAGCTCTTGTAGTATAGTTGAAGTAAATCTTCCTCTGCGTAAGGGCATCCTCTATTTCCGTAAGGTACCAGCTATTCACTACCCATGGATATACTATCTGTCCGTTATCAAAGCCAGCCTGGTGGTATACTTTACCGCTTTGGAATTTTGGTTGCCGCTGAGACTGTACAAGATTCGCATCACAAAATTCAGATTTAAGGATCTTTACCAATCCCTTACTGGTGAATTTAAAAATTAAACCATCCACATCCTGAATAGAGAAGGAAGTGATTCTGGTACGGATGCCCTGGTTGATCATATTAGCATCCTGTTGAAAAGAAATTTTAAGTTTAGTATCCCCGACCGATTTGCAGTATCCCGGGTTAGACGGATCTATCACAAACATGCCTGCCTTTCCGTTGAATTGAAAAGCAAAATAATCAAGTTGTTTATCCTCTGCTACAATATTATGCTGATTATATAACTGATTTTTCCAACCATAAACGGGGTATTTAGTCAACGCAACAGGGCAGCCCTGGGCAACTGGAACAGAGGCATAAAGCATACCTGCCGGATATTTGGTAACGTCCCATTCTGTACCATCCTTTGGCCATTGGTCATCCGGTTCGCCATTTTGCATCCGGTGGATGGCGCCACCACATACCAGGGCCCATCCTTGCCCGATGTTGGAAGGCATATCATTTACCTTCAAACCGCTGCCAGAATTATAGGACAAAGCAATTAATGTATTAAGCCTGCTCCTGTCATCCTGCCAGTTAAAAACAGGTAATGAAAATGTCGCACTCCCTGTTTGCAGGTTTACCTGTGCTGCAATCCGCAATGTCAGCAGCATCATTAAACTCAAATAAACAACTCTTTGCTTTATCATATCGGTATAATTGAAATGAATATTTTATTTATTGAAATTGTAGCCGATCCGGAACAACACCGGCTGTGTTTTTGGCGTCTGCAGACCGGATAAAAAATCCCACAGAAGCTGAATCTTTGTGCCATTCAGAAACTTACTTTTTATAGAGACTGTTTTACTCATGCCAATTAAGCCACTGTGTTGCCAGGCATTGAATTGCCTTAATTGTTCCATCTTACGAAAAGAGCTGCGATAATTCTGCTCATAGCCTCCGCTAATCCACCAACTGTTTTTGATCTTTATATCCACAAAACTTCTTAACCCGACACCTTCGCTTGTCAGTTTTATATTATTCCAGCCATTGCCCCATCCTATTTTATAACTTGTACCGATTCCGATCATGCTTTTATCATTGAGCCGGTAGGCCAACGACACCCCCAGGTCTGTAGTTACCGGCAGAAAGTTTCTTGATTTTTGTGATTGCATATTTGTACCATATTCCAGCCGCTTGAAGAAGGATTTTGTCCGTTGATTATTAACTTTAAAATCAGGCATATCAAGATCACTGCCGCTGCCGGCTGCAATATTGCTTACCTTATTTCTGAGTTGGGTTATCTGGCCCTGTACGTCCTGAATGTTTTGTTGTAATTGGGACATTGACGTGTTGTTATTGGGACCACCCATTCCCGCCTGCTGTAAAAAAGTGGTGACTTGAGCTCTTGTTTGTAATCCAGCGAAGCCTTGCTGTGTTGACTGCATTGGGTCTGTATTTCCGGGCATTGGAAACAGCGACGCCAGCATACTGTTCTTCCTAAAGAAATCCTTCCAGAGCTTTGTCTTGCTCAGTAACTCCAGGGCCTTCTTTTCGATCTTCTTCGGGTCATTGAGGATTTCTTTGTATTCGTTCAGCTGCCGGGCATAGTAATACACCTCTTTGTTCAGTTTCTTCAGCTCTTTTGCAAAGCCCAGTTTCTCCAGTTGTTCCTTCAGGTATTGTTTTCGTTCTTTGAGAAAGGCCCGGAGGTCTTCCGCTTTTTGCAGCTGTGCCTTTAGCCCGTCCACTTTGCTGATGGCATCCTTTAATTTTTCCGTTGCGGTTGAGATGGCCGGGGCATTATTCAGAAAGTTCAGTGTGGTGTGCATGCTGTCCAGGCCGGGGATATAGCTGGCCAGTTTACCGGGGTTGCGCAGCTTTGTTTGCAACTGCTCATACCGGGCTTTGGCAGTGGCGGCCAGTTCCTTTGCTTTGGCGGAGTCGATCCTGGAAAGTTTGCGGATGATCCTGTCTTCCTGTTTCTTTATTTGTGCAAGGGCTTTCTCCGATTTTTTGTCCAGTTTATTTTCCAGGCTGGCTGCTTTGGAAGAAACGGTTCCGATATAGCGGGAGGGAAGTTGCTGAAGGCTGGTACTGTCTTTTTGCTGTGCAAACAGGGCCGGACTAAGGGCGATCAGGAGTATGGTCAGCAAGGCTCGGTATCTCATATCAATCGGTGCAGCGTACCATTAAAAATATTTCTGAATCGCTATTCAAAAATTTGATATAGGTCAAATTCCGGAATGCTGTAACGGGTTACCTTAGCTGGTTGATTCGGCCTTTGGCAACGGAGTGGGCGGCTGCCTTTCTTACCCGGCTCAGTGTTTCGATCGTCATATCCAGGTACGAGGCAATATATTTCAGGTTCACACGGTTCAGCAGGTCGGGATGATTTTCGCAAAACCATTTATACTTTTCCGCTGCCGTGCGGCGCATCATGTTGGTACGGTCATCTGCCAGGCAAAACGAGTATTCAACCTGCTTTCTCCCGATGGTATTGAAGACATCATATTCATTATATAATTCGTAAATCACCCTTCGGGCCAGGTAAACGGTCGTGCACTCTTCAAGTGTAGTGATGTTTTCATCAGAGGGTACCTGTTTATAATAACTTCGCCAGCAGGTAACGATAAACGCTTCGCCCATCAGCCTGGTGGTAGTTTCGCCATTATCACTGGTGAACCAGGAACGGGCCACCCCCTTTACGATAAAATGGGCACCATTACACAGTTGCCCTTTTTTCAACAGGAAATCACCTTTGGCAAAATGATAAATTTCGGCACTGTCTGTAATACGCCTGATCAGTTCAGCCGGCAAGGTTGCCGGTGACGCAAGGCCACGTAACCGTTCTATCAGCAGCTCCACCATATACTTCTTACTACGCAATGACCGGTCAGTCCAGCCGATTGCAGGTTCTTGTTTACTCCGTTCTTCAAATTAAAGGTATCAAGGCATACAATGCAGGACAATAACCATTTTATGGTATTTCCTTAAGTAGTTCTACTCAGTTTTCACTCCACTAATTCACCTAGTATGAATTACCCATTAACAGGTTTCCATACTGTCCGGGTACAAATAACTGCTGATACAGTTTCTTTTCCATGAGAAAAAAACGGTTTAAAAATGTTTTTTTCGGAACCATTGTCCGCCGGCACTGGACAATTGCCATCATTCATTTGTTGTAACAGAAATGTAAAAGTGTATCTCCTCCAACGATCCAATAACTAAACCTGCTAAATCATGAAAAAAGTTGGGCTGCGGTTAAAATATTCTTTGCAACATGTTACCTCATTTTTGAGGAGAAAAATATTCTACTTGAAGTTTGTTATTTGAAAAAGGGAAACTTATCACTACTAATAGTGATGTAGTTTTAATACTGGTTGCTTTTATCACCTCTATTTTAGCGTTGTATCATGCTGCCGATTCAGGTTTGGTACTTTTTTGATTTGTTCAAATTACTATGCAACATGACAACTGCTTTCGTGTAATACCAGGGATATAATGCTGCTATCATGCCGCTGTCATTGGGTTTAGCCAATAGCACCTGTGCGTATTTGTGTTTATCGTCCGCCTTAATAAACCTTAGCTGAAGGCATCTGTGTGCATTTGTGTTTATCTGTGGACAGAATATTTTTTCGTATTTATTCGTGTAATCATCCGCCGCCATAGGCTTTGGCCGACGGCGTCTGTGGCTAAAAATATTCGTGTTCATTCATAGCAACAAAAAGCCCCGGCTGATTGCCGGGGCTGTACTATATAACCCAATTATTCTCAGAAGAGGTTGTACCCGTAGCTGATGTAGTATAAACCACCAACAGCAGGGCTGCCGTAACCGGTACGGGCATAGAAGTTACCCAGGTTCGTGCCGCCTATACGGAAGGTACTCTTGGTACCGGCAGGCCGGTAAGAAACCTGTGCATCCCACCAGCCGAAATAAGGCAGGGTGCCGGATACAAATGTTCCTTCATAATAGTTATTATCCTGCCATTTGAACACCACGTTAAATCCAAGTCCGTGGCATACATCATCATTACGGAGACCGATATTGTAGCGGTATTTCGGGGCGTTGAAGTATGTCACTTCACCGGCCGGTACATCTTTCAGTACATCGGAGAATACGTTACCGTATACGATATAATTCTTCAGCGCCTTATACTCCAGGCCGATACCCCAGCCGTATGATTTTACGATGCTGGATGAGTTCTGAGTATAAGAAACGTTGTTGGTGGAGAAAGCAGAATAAAGCGGGAGTTTACCGGCATTATCTGTCTGTGTCTGCCCAACGGCCACGCTGATCAGGAAATCCTTGTAGCGGCTGCTGTAGTAGTAAGCGTCGATCAGCAATTTCTTACCGATGATACCACGGTAACCGGCTTCATAGGAAGTAACCACTTCCGGTCTGAGTTCCTGGAAGGAAGCCTGTACCAGCCTGCTGGAGTCGCCCGGTAAACCCGCCCTGTAGGCAAGGATACTTTCTGCCGTATAGCCCGGCCGGGTGCTGTTCAGTTTGTAGTAGGTCTGGAATTCAGGCAGACAGCCGATCAGGAAACTGCTTCCGCCGCCCAGGCGCAGACTGATGTACTGGTTCTGGTTGCTGGGGAAACGGTAAGCGGACTGGTAAGAAAGCCTGAAGTTATTGTCTTTGGCTACCCGGATCACCGCTGTTACACGGGGAGTGAATTTGCCTTTAAAATTAGTTTGCTTGTCGTAGCGGCCGGAAGCAGTCAGCGTAAGGACATCACTGAAAAGTTTTTTCCGTAACTGAATGTATCCGCCGTATTCATTCACCGGGATCGTGGTAAGGGTATCGGCAAAGATGGTTCCTTTGGAGTTCATCAGCCACTGTTTCCAGCTTACACCGGCCAGTACTTCCACCACATTGCTGAAGTTACCGGCATCAGAAACATTCACCTGGCCCTCTACGGCATAGAGGTCAGATTTGTCAAGGAACTTGGCACCGCCGGGTTTGCTTACCGGTGTGCTCTTGATCACATTAGCGGCATCGTTGAAGGCTTTTGTACCGGGAAGGAAACGGCCTACATCGGCAGAATCCCTTGCCAGCAGGTGGAGCTGCAGGTCGCTGAGGGCGCCGCTTGACTGGCGCCTGGCTTCAGAGAAGTTCAGCATATAGCGGGGGAACCAGGAAGCCGCAATAGCAGGAAGGCTTGACGTATTTACACTGGGCCTCCAGGCTTCGTTAATGAATGAACCCAGTGCATCACCGATATAGGAATCACCGGCATTCTCCTGCGTGGT
Source organism: Chitinophagaceae bacterium (assembly GCA_046329665.1). GTDB lineage: Bacteria > Bacteroidota > Bacteroidia > Chitinophagales > Chitinophagaceae > JJ008. The sequence goes on from JAXLUG010000018.1 coordinate 30,907, forward strand.
GTACGCCCGGAAGAACCAGTTCTTCGCTTTTACTTCGAATTTATGCTGGGCCATTTTGAACCCTCTCAGGGAATAACGGTTGGCGCCGGTATAAACAGTGGTACCGGTACCGAAATAAGTATTGAAGGAAGCCTCGATGCGGTCGTTGATCTTATAATGAACACCGGCATTGAGCTTTACATTAAGTGTATTATAATCCACCAGCTGGTCTTCGTTGTAGCCGGTCCTGGTCACATTGGTCTGTGTACCGAAATAGTTACGGGTAACACCGAAGAACATCGGGAGGAACAACTGTGCAGCCTGTCCTACAGAACCGGAAGGCCCGCCCGGAAGACCGGAAAGGAACGTTGTAACCTGTGTGTTGGTAGGATAAGGGTTGGTACCGAAGAATGCAGTGGCTGCAGACTGCAGGTTCACCAGTCCGCCGGAGGCGGCCAGAACCTGTGAGTTGATGCTGCCCGCAAGGATGGTGGCCAGCTGGTTCAGGTTCACGCTGGTTTCATCACCATATACATTCACCCCGTTAAAGTTGGGATCGTTCCGTCTGTTTCCACCCACTACTTTACTGAGGATACCTATTTGTTGTTTGTTGCGGTAGTCTTCTGCTTCCCAGTCGCTGCCGCGGATCAGTTCGCCGGAGAAACGGAAGGCCAGTTTGTTTTTGAAAACGTGTGCATACCGCATGGAGATATTATTATAAGGAGCGGCGGCATGCTGCTTGCGGTCAACGTGCATAATACCCTGTTTCACATTATAGCTGAGGCCCTGGTATTTGAAGGGGCTCTTGCTGGTGATGTGCACGGTACCGTTCATACCACCGGAACCATAGAGCGCTGAAGATGCGCCGGAGAGTACTTCTATATTGTCCACATCCAGATCGGTAACACCTACAATGGTGCTCACCGCAAAGTTGAGACCGGGGGCCTGGTTATCCATTCCATCCACCAGCTGGTTAAGACGGGTATTACCGCTGCTTACAAAACCACGGGTGGTTACCGTGCGGAAAGTAAGACTGGCCGTATGTACGTCCACCCCTTTCAGGTTAGTGATCGCTTCGTAAACAGTAGGGGCTGCTACGTTACGGATAGTGGCCGGGCTAAGCCTTTCCACCGTTACCGGTGATTCGAGGATACGCTGCGGTGTCCGGTTGGCCGCCACTACTACTTCCTGTCCAAGTGCATTGTTCACTACAAAGCTTACTTCAACAGGTTTAGCAGCATCACCGACCGTGATTTCCTGGCTGTCGTAACCAACAGAAGAAATGACAAGTACAACGGGAACCTTGGAGACTTTCAGTTTGAATCCTCCGTCAGGATCTGTGTAAGTACCCTGGCTGGTGCCTTTTACCATCACTGAAACGGCAGGTACACCTTCTTTACTTGTGCTGTTCTTAACTGTACCGGAAACGGTGACGGATTGCGCATAAGCAGATAAAGAGAATATGCAGGCCATGATGCAGGCTGCCAAAAAGCGGTAGCTTTTTCTCATAAAATGGAAGTTTTAGTTTTGTTCCGGAGGGGCGACTCCGGTGGAATTTGGCGGAAAAATAAGCATTGTATCTTTTTTGTAAAAATTTAATTTTTAAGGGGAAAGGGATAAAATGTTGAAATCTGTTGCCCGGCTGAATTGGCCGGATTTTACCCCCTTCTTACTTTCGGTTCATGACCCGATTTTCCTTTCCCGGCCAAACCGGTTTTTACAGCGGCAAGGTCCGGGACGTGTACACGATCGATTCCCGCTGGCTGGTGATGGTGGCCAGCGACCGGATCTCGGCTTTTGACGTCATTCTCCCCCGTCCCATCCCCTGGAAAGGCCAGGTGCTGAACCAGATCGCCGCCTTCATGCTCCGTTCTACCGGGGATATCTGCCCCAACTGGCTGCTGGACGTGCCCGCACCCACTGTTTCCATTGGAAAACGATGCGAACCCTTTAAAATTGAAATGGTGGTCCGTGGTAACCTGACGGGGCATGCCTGGCGCACCTATACGGCCGGGAAAAGGGTCCTTTGCGGAGCCATCCTGCCCGAAGGCATGAAGGAAAATGACTTTTTCCCCTCCCCGCTCCTCACCCCGAGCACCAAAGCGGCCGCCGGGCATGATGAAGACATCACCCCGGACGAGATCATTGCGACCGGCCTGGCCACCCGGGAGGAATGGGACACCCTCAGCCGGTATGCCCTGCAGTTGTTCGAACGGGGAAAGGCAATCGCCGCCAAACAGGGTCTCATACTGGTGGATACGAAATACGAATTTGGCAAACTGGATGGCAGCATCCTGCTGATGGATGAGATCCACACCCCGGACAGCTCCCGTTACTTTTATGCCGATGGATTTGCTGAAAGACAGGCCGCCGGTGAACGGCAGCAGCAACTGAGCAAAGAGTTTGTGAGGGAATGGCTCATCGCCAACCATTTTATGGGAAAGGAAGGACAGACCGTCCCGGTCATGAGCGATGAATGGGTGGACACCATCTCCCGGCGTTATATTGAATTATATGAAAAAGTGATCGGTGAAAAATTTGTTCCCCTTCCGGTCACCGATCAGGAGATACAACAGAGCGTGGAGCAGTCGCTCCGCAGGCTTTCCGCCTGATCATTTTCCTCCACCCCTGCCGGTATAAAAAAGCCCGCCCCGGTGTACGGGGCAGGCTCGGTTCTTATGCCAGGAAGGGAAGTTGCTTATTTGGCCGGCTGAGTATGGTTGAAGGAGGAAGCTTTGAACGTACGTTTCTCCGTTCCCTTGCCCGCCAGCGGACAGTAGTAATCAAGGGCATCCTGTGCTTCATTGTAGGTAAGCCAGTAATCGGTAATGGTACCGGTGAAGATGTAGCCGGTGCTGCGGTTGTAGATATCCCTGGTACCGCGGGCACTGAAATTTCCATAGACCACACTGCCTTCATAAGGTTTGTACCCGCCGTAAGCCTGGATGATGTTGTACCCGTAATAGGTTTCCACCACATAGTAATTACAGTAGGCATCACTGTACACCACTTCTCCCCTTTCTTTGGCGAGCCAGTAGCTTTCATCAAACGGATCATAGCTATGGGATTTCACACAACTGCCCAGCAGTACGGTGAGGGCGATCATCACAGCGGAAAGTGTAAATATTTTTTTCATGGTTTGTTGTTTAATGTTACTGAATCTTGTTAACTGCAGGTCGTAATGATAAGATTATGCCAGAGCATCGCAGGCCTTTGTTAAAATCAGTATAAAGGGTATATTCACTTTTCAATTCACCGGCATGAGGCAATACCCGTTAACATTTCTGTTACTCTTCTTCTTTGGTTTCCGTGCAGTGTCGCAGGAGTATTATTTGTTTGTCGGCACCTATGACTCTCCCAAAAGCGAGGGCATCTATGTTTATAAATTCAGCGGCAGCGATGGTTCCGCCACCGCAGTCAGCAGTGTCCGCACCTCCAATCCTTCTTACCTGGCGGTTTCCCCCGATGAGAAAATGGTTTATGCCGTGAACGAAAACGGTGACTCCGCCGCTTTTGCCGGCGCTGTGTCTGCTTTCTCCTTTGACAAATCAGCAGGACAGCTAACGCTTATCAACCAGCAACCCTCCCTCGGTAACAACCCCTGTTATATCTCCGTGGATAAAAGCGGAAAATGGATATTCGCCGGCAACTACAGCAGCGGCAACATGGTAATACTTCCCGTCAGGGAAGACGGCTCCCTCGGCCCGGTAAAGATGAACCAGCCCTATACCGGATCGGGACCGAATAAAGACCGGCAGTTATCCTCGCATGTACACTGCACCATCCTGGCAGGTAACGATAAAGACCTGTTTGTAACGGACCTGGGAAGTGATAAGGTGAACATTGAACATTTTCATGCAAAGACAGGATTTGTCTTCGATAATGAACATAAAGCCATCCAGATGGAACCCGGCGCCGGGCCACGGCACCTGGCGATAGATGATGACAGGGATTTTATTTATGTGATCGAGGAACTGACCGGCTATGTGTCCGTCTATACCTACCCGGAGGACGGGAATGCCCAGTTCGTCCAGCGGGTACGCATCACACCGGATGATTATACCGGTAAAGTAAGCGGGGCCGACATCCATCTCTCACCGGATGGCAGGTACCTGTACACCAGCTGCCGCGGCGATGCCAACGTGATCGGTATCTATGCCGTGGATAAGAAAAAAGGAACGCTGACCTTAAAAGGTTTTCAGCCGACTCTGGGAAAAACGCCCCGCAATTTCAATTTCGATCCCGATGGTAAGTTCCTGCTGGTGGCCAACCAGAACAGCGATGAGATCGTGATCTTCAAAAGGGATACCAGGACGGGACTGCTGAAAGATACGGGCAACCGCATCTCTGTGGGCAAACCGGTTTGTATCAAATGGGCAGAAACAGATTAACCAGCAAGTTTATGGAATTCATCTACACCGACCCGGCGAAGAAGCCAAAAGGGCACTACTCCCCCGCCGTTATTCATAACGGGATGATCTATGTAAGCGGACAATTACCGCTGGATGAACAGGGTGAGGCGCACACGGGAAGTATCGAAGAACAGACTACGCTCTGTATGAAGAACATTGCCACCATCCTGCAGGCCTGCCACAGCGATTTGCACCAGATCGTTAAAACAAATGTGTATATCGCTGATATTGCACTCTGGGCCCGTTTCAATGAAACCTATGCGGCCATCATGGGTGATCACCGCCCGGCAAGAGTGGTGGTGCCCTGCGGCACCCTGAACCGGGGTTGTGCCATCGAAATTGATTGTATAGCCGTTGTCAAATCATAACCATGGAGATCACCGCCCGGCATATCACCGATGCCCATGAACGGATCCGTTCATACATACATGAAACACCGGTGCATCAGTCGCAGACCATCAATACACTGGTACAGGGGGAGGTCTTTTTCAAATGTGAGAATTTCCAAAAGATCGGCGCCTTCAAAGCCCGGGGCGGTATGAATGCGGTCTTATCCCTTTCTGATGAGCAGCGGAAAAATGGTATTGCCACCCATTCTTCCGGTAATCATGCCCAGGCGATCGCCTATGCCGCCCGGCAAACCGGTTGTAAAGCGTATATCGTAATGCCGGAGAATTCCCCGGCGGTAAAAGTAAATGCGGTAAAGGGTTATGGTGCGGAAGTATTTTTCTGCGAAGCCACACAGCAGGCCCGTGAAGCGATGCTGCAGGAACTGGTCAACAAAACCGGCGCTGTCTTTATTCACCCTTATAATAATTATGAAGTGATCACCGGGCAGGCTACCTGTGCCAAAGAATTACTGGCGCAAGTACCAGCATTGGATCATATCCTGGCGCCGGTGGGGGGCGGCGGACTGCTGAGCGGAACATTATTAAGTGCACATCATTTCTCCCCTGCTGCCAGCGTCTATGCAGCGGAACCCGAAGGGGCAGCCGATGCCCAATTGTCTTTACGAAATGGCCGGATTGAGAAAGCACCTTATATCAAGACCATTGCTGATGGATTGCTGACCACGCTTGGTGACAAAACCTTCCCGATCATCCGGCAATATGTACAGGATATCCTTACCGTCTCCGATGAAGAGATCATTGCGGCCATGCGTCTGTTGTATGAGCGTATGAAACTGGTGGTAGAGCCCAGTGGCGCTGTCACACTGGCGGCTGTTCTGAAAAATAAAAAACTATTCGCCGGTAAACGAACCGGCGTTATCATCAGCGGCGGAAATGTGGAACTGCACAAGCTGGGTGAATGGTTCGGTTAAGGATACTGAAAAATCCATAGTCATCTTATTACTTCCCGGCACCCGGACACCGGGGGAGTCTTTCCGCCGCCCGGGTGCTTAAACCCGGCGAATGAAGATTCTGCAAAAGTTTTGAAAAATTTAGCGCCGGAATAAAATAATCAGGGGGCGGTTGTCTTACCCATCTTTCTTGCCCTCGATTTATTGAATACATTTCTTCCCTTGTCGATCCCGCTTCTTTTTTTCTTCTGTTCTTCCTCCGGCAGGTGAATAAAGTCGAGGCATTCTTTACTGCAGGTGCCTTCCATTTTTGTCTTGCACTCTTCGCATTGAATAAAAAGTAAATGACAGGCATCATTCACACAATTCACATGGGTGTCCGCCGGTTTGCCGCACTGATGGCAGACCGCTATGACCTCATCCGTTACCCGTTCTCCCAGCCGCTGGTCGAATACAAAATTCTTTCCATGGAACTTATTGACCAGTCCCTTTGCCTTTACCTGGTTCACATAATTGATGATGCCGCCTTCCAGGTGAAAAACATTTTTAAAGCCGTGGTGAAGCATGTAAGCGGAAGCTTTCTCACAACGGATACCGCCGGTACAGTACATGATGATGTTCTTGTCCTTATCCGCCCGCATCATCTCTGCCGCCATGGGCAGTTGCTCCCGGAAGGTGTCGCTGGGAATTTCAATGGCGTTCTCAAAATGCCCGACCTCGTACTCATAATGGTTTCGCATATCAATGATGACGGTATCCGGATCACTGCTGAGCTGGTTGAAATGTTCGGCATCCACATATTTTCCTTTGCGGGACATATCAAATGCGGGATCATCAATTCCATCCGCCACGATCTTGTTGCGGACCTTTATATCCAGCACATAAAAACTTTTGCTGTCATCCTCCACGGCAATATTCAGCCGCAGGTTGTTCAGCGGCCTGATGGAGTAGAGGTATTTCCGGAAAGCGTCCAGGAAGGCCGCCGGTACATTGATCTGTGCATTGATGCCTTCATGGGCCACATAGATACGGCCAAGCACATCGAGTACTTTCAGATGGGTGTAGAGTTCATTCCGGAAGGCTTTGGGATCCGGTATTTTAAAATACTGGTAGAATGAGATCGTGGTGCGGGGTGTGGGATCGTTCTGAATACGCTCCTTCAGCTCCTTACGGGAGATGCGGTTGTGTAATGCGGCCATAGTTATAAATTTTATTCGCCTGGGCGAACCCAATTGCAGGTTGGGCAAAATTTTAAAGCAGGGCAAAGGTAGGCCGAAAAAAGGTTTGATCAGTATGGCACCGGGTAATTTCAGGATCTTGGTGTGGCACGGAGTGAACTGCCGGCCATCGCCGCAAAGCCTCCTACCAATCCTCCCACAAGCCCTGTCACAAGGATGAGCAGGATACTGTTACCCCCTAATGGTAATATACCGGCGATCTTATGCGAGAGCACACTGTTATTCTTCATATCGATCCACCAGGCAAGCCCGGCCCATATCAGAAAGACCCCGAGCAGTCCGGCAAAAAAAGCCTTTCCTGCTTTCTGGTGAATCACGGCAGCCATCAGGAAAGCAGCCAGGGCAATCCCCCACCAGGGCAGGAATAACCCGCTGATGAAAGAAAGGATCGCTGTAAGCAGGGTGGCAGTGAGGAACTTCATTTTTTTACGTTTAGTTGATTTATCATTCAGGAAGTTGAGCGGCAGCCGGTTCACAGACCGGCCAGCCGGGAATTCAATAACCAGGTTATCCCCCGGAAAATTTCATGACCCATTTTATGTTCTTATCAGTCCTGTCCCCTTCCCGCATGAACCAAAGTTTGTGGTACTTGCCATTCACCCAGTCGTCCACCATATTATCATAGTATTGGCTGCCGGGGTTACCGCTTTGTCCGCCGGGATAGACCCCGTACGCTTCTGTGGGAGTGGTCATCTGTACGATCATCCGCCAGCTGGGGCCATGGCTTCCGGATACGGCATTAACGATATCACCGGCGCCACCTATGTTCAGGCCGGGGCGGTCGAAGGGCAGCAGGTCTTTTTTGGATTTATCCAGCACATGGTACACACCGGGTTGATTGAAATATTTCCACTCCAGGCTTTTTTGTTTACTGAGTGAAAGTGTACTGTCGATCATGACCGTTGCCCGTTGCAGCGCCGCGGTCACCGCATCATTCCCGGACATGCCGCCCTGCCCGCCAAACACAAACAGGGAATCTTTCTTCAGTAATTCCATCATCACCTGTGCATCCGGTGCCGGTATCCTGCGCCTGAATTTTTCAGCAACCGGAATCTCCAGTTTATCCCAGATCATTTTCCGGAGCGCATACCACCAGTAGGTATAAACGGTCTGGCCTTTTGAATCCGGCGCTGCCTGCAGGTCCCAGTTCCTGATCATACCCAGGTATTCTTTTCCCTTTGCATCCAGCCGGGTTTCATCCACATACTTCAGCAATACCGGGCGGACATCTTCTGCCGTGGTATTAAAATAATTATTCTGCAGTTTCATCATATCATCGGGGGTGATGCCATTCATGGCGGCTAACCGGTTCTCAATGGTGATCGCCCGGGCGGTGATATAACTTCCGGGAATGAAGTAGGGATAGGTGGAATCAGCCGGCCGCTGGTTGGCGCTTTCCAGAAACCCCCTTGCCGGGTTCTTTGCATGCGGGTTTTCCTGCTGGGGTATATAGCCCTGCCACATATAGCTGCTGTCTTCGCCGGGCATGATATACAAACCCTGCCCGTCCCACCGGGCCGGGAATTTACCCTGTTGCCAGATGGCAATATCGCCGGCTTTGGAGGCAAACACAAAGTTCTGCCCCGGGCAGTTAAAGGTGCTGATCGCTGCCGCATATTCATCGTAGTTCTTTGCCCGGTTAAGTTTATAGAAGGTCATGCCTTCATTGCTCGGGTCATGCGCCATCCATCTTACCGCCAGGTTCCTGTTCCCGCTGTTGACGGTATCGGCAAAGCTGTCATCATACAGTACGGGCCCGAAGACGGTATAGGCTACCGTATCGTACACATCCGCTCCGCCTTTTACTTTGATGACCTCCTGCTTCAGGCTTGTTTTTATCCACTGCTCGTTGAACCAGTATTCCTGTTTTGTTTTGTCTTTGAATTTTATCTCGTAATAATCCTTTACATCCCGCTGTGCATTGGTAACGCCCCAGGCAATGCTGTCATTAAACCCGATAATCACAAAGGGGCTTCCCGGCAGGGATACGCCGTAGGCATTGCTGGTCGGTGTTTCCAGTTGCATTTCGAACCAGATGGAAGGAAGGGTGAGTTCGAGGTGCGGATCGTTGCAGAGGATCGGGGCGCCGCTCTGTGTCTTACTGCCGGCCACCACCCAGTTGTTGCTTCCGTCGGCAGCATCGTTCTCCTTGTAATCCCTGGTAGCTAACGGTTCTTTATTACTGAAATACAAAGAATCGGCGCCGGCCGGTTTTACTGGCACGATGCCCGGCTTTTCAAAGGCGGTTCCCCTGGGTACGATCGGGAGCAGGGAATCGGGTACCTGCGGGTAAAGCTTTGCCAGAACTTCGGGTGAAAAGAATGATTTGGCATTGGTGCCGGGCAGGTCTTTTTCCGTATCCCCAGAGAGCATATTGGCCATCATTTTCAGGAGCAGGGCGGTGCGCAGGTTGGTCCATTTCTCCGGTTTGATGTCAAGCAGTTTGTATTCGATGGGAATATCGCTTTCCTTCAGGGAAGATATATAGGCATTCACGCCGTTGGTATACGCTGTGAAGAGGGCTTTTGACTGCGGGTCGGTCTCCACGGCCTTCATGGCATTTTCAGCGGCATAGACCATTCCGAGCCGACGCATGGTCTTATCATAATTGACCGCTTTCTTCCCGGCTATCTCACTGGCACGGCCGGCAGCGGCCTTTGTCTGCAGGTCCATCTGGAAGAGCCGGAACTTTGCATGCAGGTAACCCTGGATGAAATAGAGGTCTTCGTCATTTTCAGCAAACACATGGGGCACCAGCCGGTCATCGAAATATACTTCGGCTTTTCCTTTCAGCCCGGCAAGCTTCAGCTCGGCATCAAAGCTCTTCCCGGAAGGCTCGGCATTCTGCCAGAAGCCCTGTTGCGGGCTCAGGAATTTTCCCATGGGTGGTATGGAACCCCATTGTTTATTGAGTGCAAAAACGAGAGCACCGGTAATAACGGTGGAAACGGCCAGTGGAATGATACGCATGTAGCGGATTTATCAGGAAAAATAAGCAATTATCATCAATGAAGATATTTTCACCCGGCTGATTTCAATCCCGAACGGCCATACCCGGACGCAAATGATGCTTGCCGGTCTTTTGTTTTTACCTAATTTCATTGTCTAAATAAAAGAACTATGCCCGTTTTAATTATTGTAGGTGTTATCGTCATTATCATTATCTGGATCGCCAGCCTGTATAACGGACTGGTGCGGCTGCGGAACAGGAGACAGAATGCCTTTGCGGATATCGATGTGCAGCTTCGCCAGCGTCATGACCTGGTACCGCAGCTGGTGGAAACGGTGAAAGGATATGCCACCCATGAAAAAGAATTACTGCAGCGGATCACCGAGGCCCGCAGTGCAGCCATGGCCGCTACCACGATCGACGGAAAGATCGCCGCCGAACAACAGCTTTCTTCTGCGCTGCAGGGATTGCGGGTACAGGTGGAAGCTTACCCCGACCTGAAGGCCAACCAGAACTTCCTTCAACTGCAGGAAGAACTCAGTGATATCGAAAATAAACTGGCTGCTTCCCGCCGCTTCTTCAACGGGGCGACCGCAGAATACAACAATGCCGTGGAATCATTCCCCGGTAACCTGGTGGCAAGGAATTTTGGCTTTAAGAAAGAAGTGATGTTTGACCTGGGTGAGGATACCCGGAAAGCCATGGAAGAACCGCCTAAGATTCAATTCTAGATTTTTGACCGCAGATTTCAGATCGGCCTCCTGTCCTGAATTTGCCCACACCGCCTGCTATGGAATATGTTGGTTTAGACAAACAGATCAGGAAGAATAATTTCAATTCGCTTTTACTCCTGGTTGCTTTTCCGGCATTACTGCTGGCCCTTACCTATGCCCTGGTCTTTTTTACAAAAGGCGAACATCATGAAGACCCGAATACCCTCTTTCTGCAGGCCCTGCCTTTTGTACTGGCCGCCGTGGGTATCTGGTTCCTCATCGCCTGGGCCGGTCATGCAGCATTCATCCGCCTTGCTACCGGCAGCAAGCCGCTGGAGCGTACAGAAAACAAACGGGTCTATAACCTGGTGGAGAACCTCTGCATCTCGCAGGGCATGTCGATGCCGAAGCTCTATATCATCGATGATGACTCTCTGAATGCGTTTGCCAGCGGGATCGACCGGCGTACCTATTCCATTTCATTTTCAAAAGGGATCATCAATAAACTGGATGATGACGAGCTGGAAGGGGTGATCGCCCATGAACTGACCCATATCAGGAACCGGGATGTGAGGCTGCTCATTATCTCCATCATCTTTGTCGGCATCTTTGCCTTCCTCGCCGAACTGGCCTTCCGCAGCCTCCGCTTTGCCGGATCGGGTAAGCGGAGCAAGGACAGCAAAGGCAGCGGTGCCATCATCCTCATCGCCGTGGTGATAACGGCGGTCGCCTATTTTCTTTCCATCCTGCTCCGGTTCGGGATCAGCCGCAAGCGGGAATACCTTGCCGATGCAGGCAGCGCTGATATGACCAAGAAGCCTTATGCCCTGGCCAGTGCTTTACGGAAAATTTCCGGCGACCCTTTCATCGAAGCCGTGGAAAGCCGCGATGTGGCGCAATTATTCATCAACAGCCCGCAGGTATCCAACCGCAAATCCGGCTCCTGGGATAATATGTTTGCCACCCACCCGCCGATCGAGAAAAGGATTGAGTTGTTAGAACAGTTTGTTTAATACAAGTCGATAGTCTTTATTCTTTAGCCTCGTCGAGTACATTAGTATTTTTAACGCTTATCAGACGGCATTTAAAGGATAATTTTTCTTCTTCGCATAGGAACCTTTATGTTTATTGAACTATGGGAGATTACAGAAAATTAATCGCTTACCAGAAAGCATTTGATCTGGCAATGGAAATATATTTAATTACCAAAAAGTTTCCCACGGAAGAAAAATACAGCCTTACCGACCAGGTAAGAAGGTCATCAAGGTCCGTGTGCGCAAATTTTGTTGAAGCATACAAGAGAAGACGATATAAAGATTATTTTATTTCAAAATTGAACGATTCAGAAACAGAGAATGCCGAAACACAGGTTTGGCTTGACTTTTCCCTTGCCTGTGGATACATTAATGAAGAAAAGCATTTTGAACTTACTGCTAAAAACAACGAAATCGCAAAACTTATCCTATACATGATCAATAATCCGGATAAATTTCGTTAACCGGATAATGACTAACGACTCATGACTTATATTTCCTTCCCTCCCACCATCGGAACAAAAGAAAAATTATCAAACACTTCTTCTTTCAGCGCTCCGCTTTCCAGTTTGGTGATGCGGCGCATTTGCTGAATGTTGCCGGCGCCGAGCGGAATGACCATCATGCCGCCGGGTTTCAGCTGTTCAATGAGTTTCGGCGGTATCTCCGGTGCAGCCGCGGTGATCAGTACCCGGTCGAAGGGAGCATAGGTGGGTAATCCTTCATAACCGTCGCCATAGAAGAATTTGATGGAAGGGAATTTTTTCAGGAACTCAAATTTCCGGTTGGCTTCAAACAGTTTTTTCTGCCGTTCGATCGTGTACACCTGTGCACCCATTTCGGCCAGTACCACGGCCTGGTAAGCACTGCCGGTTCCGATCTCCAGCACTTTCATAAAGGGTTTGATGTCCAGCAACTGGCTCTGGTATGCCACGGTATAAGGTTGCGAGATCGTTTGCCCTTCACCAATGGGGAAGGCACGGTCTTCGTAGGCCACTTCATCAAATGCAGAGTCGAGAAAGAAATGACGGGGCACTTCGAGCAGGGCGTCCAGCACCCGGTCATCGGATATTCCTTTTGCCTGGATACCCTGCACGAGTTTCTTGCGGAGTCCTTTGTGGCGGTATGTGTCTTCAGTCGGTCTCATAAACTGTGTGCAAGATAATCAATCAGTATTTTGCCGGAAAGCGAATAATAGCCGATGAACTGGTTTCAACATATCCTTTAAATGAATAGAGTATACTTTTACAATACTGATCAAAGAAAGGTTTGCCACGAAACTGTTTCAGCTTATCTATCAATACCGAATCCGCTGCTGTAAGAGGTGATGAGTATTTTAGATTGAGGTCTTTTACAAAGATGTAATATTTCGTTTCGAACAGCGCAGCACCTATGTATTGGTAAACGATCTTATAGCTGCGATCACCGGGCGGGCATCCTTCCGTACAGTTCAGCACGATATCTTCTACCAGTTTTTTATTTTCAAATCTTTTTGCCTGGATGGCTTCGCAACCGCATTGACTGCACCAAAGCCTGTTTATTACAAGGTAAGAACCGTTCTTTTTGCCCTCAGTATATAATTTATCAGATCCGCTAAACCGGAAAAAGCAGCCTGTGAATGCGAAACAAATCAACAATAGCAACAGGTACCGCATACAGCTGGCGATTTACAATTTCATATCCGCAATCACTGCCTTTATCTTTTCATCCAGCTCCTTATTCACCTTTTCAAAATCCGCAGCACTTTTCAGGTCCGCATTCACACTGAAATAGAATTTGATCTTGGGTTCGGTGCCGCTGGGCCTGGCTGAAATGATGGTCATATCATCCAGCACAAACTGCAGCACATTGGATTTCGGCAGTTCCAGTTTCCATTCACCACCGTCCTGCAAATTCTTCTTTACCTGCTTTTCATAATCCATCAGCATGACGACCGGCTGGCCATTGATCGTTTTGGGCGGGTTATTGCGGAAGCCTTCCATCATGGCAGCGATCTGCTGCTGCCCGTCCATTCCTTTTTTGGTGATGGAGATAAGGTGTTCTTTGAAGAACCCGTATTGTACGTAGAGGTCGATCATCTTTTCATAAAGGCTTCTGCCCTTCTCTTTCTCATACGCTGCCATTTCACAAAGCAGGGCCACGGCACTGATCCCGTCCTTGTCCCTGATCTTGTCACCGATCATCAGGCCAAAACTTTCTTCGCCGCCGATGATATAGTTTTCCTTTCCTTCTTTCTGGCGGATCATTTCAGCGATCCATTTAAAACCCGTCAGCACCCGGTAGCAGGCCACTTCATTCCGCATAGCGATCGGGTCGATCATAGGGGTGGTGACGATCGTGGTGATCACCATATCATTGGGCTGTGCAATGCCTTTTGCCTTGCGGGCCTCGATCAGGTAGTTGAAGGCGAGAACGGCTGTCTGGTTGCCGTTCATCAATACCCATTTGCCGTGATTATCTTTTACGCCAATCGCTACCCTGTCTGCATCGGGGTCGGTGCCGCAAAGGATATCAGCATCCAGGTCTTCCGCCAGTTTTAATCCCAGGCTCATCGCTTCACTTTCTTCCGGATTGGGATATACCACAGTGGGGAAGTTGCCATCCGGCTCCATCTGTTCCTTCACGACATGTACATTCTTAAAGCCAAACCGGTCGAGCACCGCCGGCACCAGTTTGATACCCGTGCCATGTATGGAGGTGTAAACGATCTTCAGGTCCCTGTGCTTTTCAATGATGTCCGGGTACACACTCAGCCCCTTTACCATACTGATGTATTGTTCGTCCAGGTCTTTGCCGATGGAAATGATATTCGCTTCTCCCCCGCTCCACTTCACCTCTTCCACCGAAGCGATCTTGTCCACTTCTTTGATGACATTCTTATCATGGGGCGGTACCAGTTGCGAGCCATCGTTCCAGTAGGCTTTGTACCCGTTGTATTCTTTCGGATTGTGTGAAGCTGTGCAAACCACTCCGCCCTGGCAACCGAGTGTCCGGATGGCAAAGGAGAGCTCCGGTGTGGGGCGCAATTCTTCAAAGAGATATACTTTAATACCGTTGGCAGCAAACACATTGGCGGCGGTCTCTGCAAAGAAGCGGCTGTTGTTACGGCTGTCGTGTGCAATGGCCACCTTCACCTCGGCAAAACATTGCTTCAGGTAGTTGGCATACCCCTGGGTAGCCATTCCCACCGTGTATTTGTTCATGCGGTTGGTACCCACCCCCATGATGCCCCTTAATCCGCCGGTGCCGAATTCCAGGTTGCGGTAAAAAGCATCGGCCAGTTCCGCCTCGTTATCTTTTTGTAGCCGCCTGATCTCATCCTTTGTTGCCGGGTCAAAACTGCCCGAAAGCCATGTGTCAATCTTGGTCTGAATTGCTGCATCCATAGTTCTTGTATTAGCATTTAATTATGAGCAGCCAAGTTATCAATTTTTATCTTTGAAACCGAAAAGAAAGATGAAGCGTAAGTTTGTATTTTATGAAGTCATCGCCAGTACTACCAAGGCCCTTCGGGCTGTCATCGTCCCTTGCGTCGCACACTTCAGGGTTCCGTACGCTGATGGGCATTATGCTGGCAGCCCTCTTTTATTCGCTGCCTGTATATGCCCAGGCAGATTCAGCAAAAAATAATTCCGGTGAATTTATTATGGGGCCGCATTTTGCGAAAAAGATATCTGATTCGAATGCTGCTTTTGTCAAACCCGTACTTACTCTTAATCAAAAGAAAACCCGCACCTGGATCGTCGCAGGTTCCAATGTAGCCGGCTATGGTACGGCCATGATCGGACTGTACAGCGCCTGGTACAAGAATTATCCGCAAACCGGGTTTCACACCTTTAATGACTGGCCGGAATGGAAACAGGTGGACAAGGTGGGCCACCTCTACAGCGCTTACATTGAAAGCCGCGGCAGCATGGAGCTCTGGCGATGGACGGGCATGGACAGAAAGAAACGAATCTGGATCGGCGGCATGAGCGGCGCCTTTTACCAGACGGTGATCGAAGTACTGGACGGGTTCAGTGCCGGCTGGGGATGGAGCTGGGGCGATTTCAGCGCCAATATACTCGGCAGCGGTACCCTGGTGGCACAGGAACTGGCCTGGGATGAACAACGGATCAAACTGAAATTCTCTTTCCACCGGAAATCCTACAGTGATCCTTCGCTCAACCAGCGGAGCGATGACCTGTTTGGAAAAAATCTCTCGCAGCGGTTCCTGAAAGATTATAACGGGCAGACCTACTGGGCCAGCATCGGGGTGAAATCATTCTTCCCGCAATCCAAATGGCCGGCCTGGCTCAATGTATCGGTTGGCTATGGTGCCGAAGGAATGTTTGGCGGAACCGACAATATCGGCAAGGATGATAATGGCAATATCATTTTCAGCAGGACCGATATCAAACGCTACCGGCAATGGTACCTCGCACCGGATATTGATCTCACCAAAATCAGGACGGATAAGAAAGCCCTGAAATTCCTCTTTGTGGTGCTGAGTGCTTTTAAGTTCCCCGCTCCCGCCCTGGAGTTTTCAAACGGAAAGCTGAAGGCACATGCCCTCGTTTTCTGAACGGCTCAGGGCATCATACTCTTTATGACGGAAAGGAACAGGGTGTGGGTGTCCTTACTGATCATTTCTTTCCAGGAACAATCGCCGTATGTCAGAAAATCAAGCGATGATCTTTTCAGCAGGCTGCCGTAGATCGTCATTGCTGCCAGCACCGTTCCGTCCATACCGGGATGAAAGCCATCTGCTCCGTATAAAGGCAGGGCCGGATTCACCTGCCAAACTTTTTTCCAGGCCAGCCCGGCGGGGCAGAGCAGCGCACCATTTTCCGCTGCAGCATGGCTGTAAGAACTGATCACCTTATCAAAATCGAAGGCCCTTGCCCGGGAAGGCCAAACCATGAACAGGGCCATTACCGATCGGGCTTTCCGGCATTCGACGGCAAACTTTTCCGTATAGGTCTTTAACAGCACCTGGGATTCGGGCAAAGCAGAAGGACCCTGCTGCAGGATGACATAATCATACTTACCCTCTTCAATAGCGGCCGCTGCCTTCCCGTCATTCCAGTGATCCTCCAGGGAATAATCCGGCAGGGCGATCCTGTCGCAGGTCATTACCTTTCCTTCCTTTTCTCCGATTTCCTTTACCAGGTCCGGAAGGTCATTGGTGTACGTAAGGCTGTTGCCGATAAAGAGCAGCTTCAGCGTATCACCACTATCAGCAGATGCTTTATTAATAGTTAAACAAAGCAGTAAGAAGAAGAGTATTGTGCGGGGACGATGCATAAGTTTTGACTGACTTCAGGTTACATCCCGTAAATTAGCGCCAGAAAAACGCATTACCATGCAATTGGCCCAGCAGCTCGCATTTATTTTGATAAGCGGTCTTTCTGTCTGGCTTTTCTCCCGGAAAGTAAAAGAGATCAGCCGGAATATCAAACTCGGAAGAGCGGAAGACACCGGCGGTCATCCTTCTCAGCGCTGGAGGAATGTATTGCTGCTGGCATTCGGGCAAAAGAAAATGTTCCGCAACCCGCTGGTGGCTGTCATGCACTTCTTTGTGTATGCCGGTTTTATCATCATCAATATCGAAGTGCTGGAAATCGTACTGGATGGCATCACCGGCAAACACCGGCTCTTTGCAGCGCCGCTTGGCGGGTTCTATACCTTTCTCATCAATGCGTTTGAAATACTGGCGCTGCTGGTACTCGCCGCCTGTGCCATCTTCCTGGTAAGAAGGAATATCATCAAACTGAAACGTTTCATCAGCAAAGACCTGGATGGCTGGCCGAGAAGCGATGCCAACTATATCCTGATCACCGAGATCATCCTGATGTCGCTCTTCCTGTTCCTGAATGCCAGCGATACCTTGCTGCAGGCAAGGGGTGTTGAACATTATGCCGCTCATCCGACCGGTAATTTTATTTTATCGCAGTACCTGCATCCGGTATTAAACGGTGTCAGCAACAGCGGGCTGGAGATGACCGAGCGGGGTTGCTGGTGGCTGCATATTGCAGGCATCTTTGCCTTCCTGAATTACCTTCCTTATTCCAAGCACCTGCATATCATTCTTGCTTTTCCGAATGCATATTATGCCCGCCTGAAACCGGCAGGTGAAATGGAGAATATGCCTTCCATTCAAAACGAGGTATTGTATGCCATGCAACCGGAACTGGCACCTGCTGAACCCGCAGCGCCCCAACGCTTCGGCGCCAAAGACGTAATGGACCTGAGCTGGAAGAACCTGATGGATGCATACAGCTGCACGGAATGCGGCCGTTGCTCTGCTGCCTGCCCGGCTAATATCACCGGCAAACAGCTTTCGCCCCGCAAGATCATGATGAGCACCCGTGACCGGCTGGAAGAAGTGGGAAAGAATATCAATGCCAACAAGGAATTCAAAGACGATGGCAAGAGCCTGCTCCACGATTATATCACGGTGGAAGAGCTCAGGGCCTGTACCACCTGCAATGCCTGCGTGCAGGAATGCCCGGTCAGCATCAGTCCGCTGGATATCATTTTGCAGCTCCGCCGTTACCTGGTAATGGAAGAAAGCAACTCACCGCAGGAATGGACGGCCATGTTCAGCAACGTGGAAAATAATTTTGCCCCCTGGAAGTTCAGCCCCGATGAACGGGATAAATGGACAGAAGAAGTAAACCAGTAAAGCATGAAGGAGTTTCACCTTTTTGAGGAAAAGCAGGAGCAATCGCTGCTGGCCGCTTTCGGCTGGTGGGAAAAGAGAAGGCTCCTCTATAACCTGTTTACGGGCGGTACCGGGGTGTTATGCCTGCTGCTGCTTTCGCTTTTCCCTTTGCTGGAATTCATCGATTACCTTGGCATCCTGCTCTACGGCATCATTGTAAATGTTTTTTATTCCCTGGGGTTTCTTATCGAGGTGGCCGCCCGGTATTACTTTAAAAGCCCGGCAGACTTCCTGCAAAAAAGAAAAATGCTTTTTGGCCTGGGCCTGGTCATTTCCATACTTGTTACGGCCGGACTTGTCTTCGCATATGGTTTTATGCTGTCTTCCCCCTTTCAGCACTGAGAAGGGTGTAAGGTCTCTTTGATGATGCCCGGAGAAGGGATGCTGTACCGCTAACTGTGCAGGTTCTTCCGCATGTTTTGTATCTGCGCCCTTGTACCCAGCACGATCACTTTCATTTTACTGGTGATAACGGTATCTTCCGGAGGGTTGATCACAAACTTTCCTTCGCCGTTCTTTATCCCGATACAATTAACCCCGGTCTTTTTCCAGTCCATCACATCGTGAAGCGTTTTATCCCTGACATCGGCCGGAAGTTCATGGTAGGTGACCGATTCCACATTGATGCTCTCCCCTTCCTCCCCCGACAGGTAATCGATGAATTCGATGACATCGGGTTTGGTAACGAGTGTGGCCATGTGTGTACCGCCGATCTTGTCCGGCAGGATCACATTATCCGCTCCGGCTTTCTGCAGCTTGGGCATGGTGCTGATATCACTGGCCCGGCTGATGATCCGTATTCCGGGGTTCATCGTACGGGCCGAAAGGACGATAAATACATTATCGGCATCGGCCGGCAGGGCCGAGATGAGTGCCTTGGCCTGTTCTATTCCGGCACGGCGCAGGTTCTCATCATCTGTACCATCACCGGCCATGAACAGTACATTCGGATGGTCTTTCGTGAATTCTTCCAGCGCCTGCGGATTTTTTTCGATCACCACAAAGGGCACCTGGTGTACCTGTAAGGTACGGGCCGCCTGTTTACCATTGCGGCCGAACCCGCAGATGATAACATGGTCCTTCAGTTTATGGATCTCCTTCATAAATTTCCTTGTTTTAAAATATTGGTTGATCTCCCCGCTGATGATGAATTGGGTAAGCCGGGCCAGGATAAAAGCCAGGGCGGCCCATCCCACCACCAGTAAGATGATGGTGAACACCTGCCCGTCGGGAGACAGCGGACGTACTTCCCTGAACCCGACCGTGGTGATGGCCAGTGTGGTCATATACAGAGCTTCAAGGAAAGAGAAGTGCTCAATGATCATATACCCTGCCACACCAAACAAAATGATGCAATGCAGGATGACCAAGGGAAGCAATAATCGCTGCAGCAGTATTTTCAAGCCCAGAATTTTGAAGAAAGATACCAGACCCCCTCCTGTCAAAACATGAGGTTCGATAGCACCCGGCATGATATTATTCCGCCGGCAGAGAACCCTTACATCCGTTCATCCGCACTCGGGCCGTACATACCCGGTACAGGAATATCCAGCAGACGGAGGTAAACAGAGAGCTGGCCCCGGTGGTGGATCATATGGCTGAGCGCCCAGCCCCGTACAGCTACTTTCTTAGGTGTCTGAAACATGACCTGGTCGCCGCGGCGTACCGTCCATATCTTATTAAAGTCCTCATCACTCATGGTGGAGAGATCGCTGATCGCAGCATCCAGGCTTGACTGGAATATATGCAGCAGTTCTTCCGTGGAACCGGCCGTCACCGGCTGAAAGGAATAATCCTTCATGAAATCGAAGTCATCGATCTTCACAATATCTGAAGCCCAGCGGGTGGTTTCCGCCACATGGGTGGCCAGCCGTCCGAGGGTCATTGACTTTTCATGCGGTTTCCATTCCTTCTTGTCAAGCGGCACCTTCTCCAGCATTTTTTTGGTCAGTGAGGATTCGTGTTTCAGTTCGGCAATAAAAGCGTCTTTAACAGCCATGATTATATGTTTTTGTCAATAAGTTTCTTTTCAAATTCAGGGATACTTTCCTCCGGGTGCTCCAGGTTGTGTACCGGGTCTTTTTTTTTCAAAATACGCCAGATCTGCAGCAGGGCGGTAACGGCAAAGATCCCGCCGATCACCCAGTTGAGTATATCCTGGTTGTTGCTGATCTTGTTGGCGATCAGCAGGCCGCCGAAAATAAAGATACAGTTGCCGATGAAGGTGCCGATCCCGATCCCGGCGATATAGGTATTGTAATGATCATCGCGGGGCAGCAATACCTTTTTGGTGAAGAGTACCGTACTCCAGCCGAACCAGAAAGGGATCTGTACCGGGTTCAGGGCACTCATGACAAAGCCGAGGACAAATTTGGGAAGCGAACTGCTCAGCACCACGTTCTTTTTTACACTCGGGTGCAGGGCGGCATAAAAACTGGAGATCGCCAGCGCCACCACGATCAGCAGGGTGATCCACTCCAGCGCTTTCATCACTCTTTCCTGTTTCCGGATCCAGTCCATCGCCACCAGCGAGACCCGTACATAGACCATTTCTACCAGCAGGGAGCCCAGGGAGAACATCATGGCGGCCACCACCCCGTCTGTGATGGAGATCTGCATGGCCGCAATGTTAAGGGTGCCGAGCGGCAGCGAACCAAGAAAGCTGACCAGCATCCCGGTAAAGAATATTTTCAGCAACGGGGGCATAAAACGAAAGTAAGCAAGGCTTCCGAAACCTTACCATAACCGGGGGAAAAAGTTTTAAGGTAATGCGCTCCGCTGCCGGCGGTACCGAACCGTCAGTCGTATTTTTCCAGCAGCCGGAAATGTTTCTTTGCGTCACTCAGGTAATTCCATCCTCGCCGGAATGACCAGTAGGGGGTGCCGTTCTTATGGTTATACCGGCTGATCCGGTACAGCGCTTTCCAGTGATGAAGAATGACCCCGTAGGCTTTCCAGATACTCATACCGCAATCGTAGATATGATTGGGTTCGGCGCCGCAGCCGTTGAACTCAAGGATGAGAAAGTTCTTGCCCTGTTTCAGGTCTTCGATCGAAGTGGTCTTGATATCATACCGGCCATAATAGAATTTATCGGTGTAATGGCTCAGTTCATCAAAGACCTTGTGCAGGTTCTCATCGATCTCCTTATGCAGGTTGGTAAAATGGGCGCCGCGGTTATGGTTACCGGCATAAGAAAGATAGAAGATCTCTCCTTCGGGTATCACCCGTTCGAAGCGGTGGCCGTGCCGGTGCTCCATCTCTTCCATCCTGAATTTTGCACGGGGATGCGCCATCACCAGCTCTTTCAGGGTTGACTGCCCGTTGCCGGTAACATGCAAGAGTTCTTTATCAATAAAACCGCTCACCACCCCTTTCTGCTCCCAGGGATAGCGGTAATAGAATACGCTTACTTCCACCGGCAGGGTGACCAGGTCCTGGATGATGTATTCCACCGGTATCTTCTCGTGGTATTTATGTAATTGTTCTTCCGAATCAATTTTGCGGAACAGGATGCCTTTCATCCCCACATCCGGTTTTACAATGAACGGGTAACTGAAGCCGGCCTCCTTCACCCGCTTCATCACTTCCTCAAAAGGCCAGTTGTGCATGATATAGATCGTACGGGGAACAAGATGGACAGGCAACTGGTCATACATTTCTTTCTTGCCTTCTCCTTCGAAACCACCAAAGGTGATGGTGGGGTTGGAAGAACTGAAGAACCAGAAAGACCAGCTACGTAAACAATACCAAAGCCAAACCGGGCCGATCGGGAAATAAAGGACGTAGAAGTTCCAGAGCTCCCAGTTGAACAACTTTTGAAAAAATTTCTTCATTCCGTTGCAACAAAATAAAGGAAACTAAACCAATTGTGTATGCATGAATCTTGTTTAGTTTTCGCTGAAAATTTTTATGTAGGTTTGGAACAAATTTCCGGCATGAATGTTCCAACCGTTGCAGGGCTGATGGCAGAAGGCAAGACACCCGATATTCTTTTCTGGGTGGGCTGTGCAGGAAGTTTCGATCAGCGGGCGCAAAAGATCACCAAAGCCTTTGCCACCATACTGGATAAGACAGGCATCAGCTATGCGATTCTCGGCAAAGAAGAAATGTGCACCGGCGACCCGGTTAGAAGGGCGGGCAATGAATTCATGTTCCAGATGATGGCCTACCAGAATATCCAGGTTCTGAATAATTATCATATCAAAAAGATCGTAACCGCCTGCCCGCATTGTTTCAATACACTGAAAAACGAATACCCTGTCCTGGGCGGTCAGTACGAGGTCATCCATCATACCACTTTCATACAGCAACTGATCGACGAAGGAAAGATCAGGCTGAAGGAAGGCGGGGATTTTAAGGGAAAGAAGATCACTTACCATGACAGCTGCTACCTGGGCCGTGCAAATGATATCTATGAAGCGCCGAGAAAAGTACTGGAAGCCCTGGATGCCGAACTGGTGGAAATGAAACGCTGCCGGAGCAACGGGCTCTGCTGCGGCGCCGGGGGCGCACAGATGTTCAAGGAAGAAGAAAAAGGAACAACACGGATCAATATTGACCGCAGCCAGGAAGCGATCGGCACCGGTGCTGCCGTTATTGCGGCTGCCTGCCCCTTCTGCAATACCATGATGACCGATGGCGTGAAGCTGGCTGAAAAAGAAGATAGCATCAACGTGCTGGATATAGCCGAACTCGTGGCCCGGTCGATGTCATAATTATTTATTACCTGCTTTTATTTACCGGCAAGCCTTGCCTGCAGATCGAATGCTTCCCTTAGTTTTCCTTTCGGAACAGGTATGCTGATGTTGCGGATATTCCTGCCCTCCCGGTAGCTAATTTCAAGCAGGTTAAAAGATCCGCTTTCCCGGATATTCACGGCATGAAGACACCGTTGCGCATTTTGGAACGGTTCCTGGTTCTTATTGATACATATCCTGTCGGGCAGGATCCTTACTTCATCAGGCTTTTGCCTCCGGAATGGCCATAACCAACCGGCTATTACGGATAACAGCCCTTTCCTCCGGGATTTCCAGTGCTGAAATTGTTTCCATTCCTTTTGGGTATACTTCCAGTGAACGAGATGCATGGTCATGTTTTTACAGGTTGCCGGGCAGGTCAGGATTTGGTTGTAATTTAGCGGCATGAATACCGATATTAAATACCTGCTGGACGGTAATTTTCATTCTTCCTCAAGAGTGTGGGTGTACCAGTGCAACCGCCTGTTCACCCTGGGAGAAGCACTTGAGGTGGAAGACAGGCTGAAGGCTTTCACCTCCGGGTGGCTGAGCCATGGCACACCGGTAAAAGGGGCCGGTTATCTTTTTTTCGGACAGTTCATCATCCTGCTGGCAGATGAACGGGCTACCGGGGTAAGCGGGTGCAGCACGGATAGTTCTGTACGGCTGATCAAAGAAATCGAACAGCGCTTTGGGGTGAATATGTTTGACCGCACCACGCTGGCTTTTGTCATAAAGGACAAAGTACAGTTACTGCCCCTCTCCCAGGTTCCGTATGCGATTGATAATGGTTTTATAAACGGGGATACGCTGTACTTCAATAATGTGGTGCAAACAAAAGAGGAACTGGAAAACGGCTGGATCATCCCGGCCAAGGACAGCTGGCTGGGGAAAAGATTTTCTTTTTCACAGGCAGTTTCCTAATTTAATGTGCCGGACGATAGCCGGTATGTCAGTCATCCTGCGGAAGTAGCTCACCTGGTAGAGCGACAGCTTCCCAAGCTGTAGGTAGCGGGTTCGAGTCCCGTCTTCCGCTCTTATTTTTTGATTGTTGTTTTTTGCAGCGGCTTCTTTGGTGCATTAGAAAAATTGTAGGCCACACTCAGCCGGTAATTACGGGTGCGGGTGGTGCTGAAACTCTCCAGGTAAAAATTGGGCCCGTAGGTAAAGCTCCTGTTCCGCTGCTGCAGGAACGGATCGATCGCATTGACGGTAACGACCAGTTTCCTCGCAAAGAATTTTTTCTGCACACCCAGGTTCATGCTTGTTGTCCAGCGGGCAAAGCCCTGCGGGTTGGCAAACCGGTTGAAATTAAAACTGCCGGTAATATTCCAGACATCTGCCGGCGTATAGGTATAATTGAAATTGGAGGTAAAGGAGCCTCCGTCCCTGAAATACCGCACGGTCTTATCAAAGGTGCTGTACACACTGTAAATATAACTGGCACTCAGGTTTGCCTTCAGTTTTTTGGAAAGGGTCAGCCCGTTCCAGGTACTGACCTCGTATTCTTTTCTGCCGCTGATATTTTCCCAGGTGATCTGTGTCTTTCCATCGGGCAATAAGGTTCGTACCTGGCTGAATACATCCTGTACAATATTATACCCGGTACCGAGGTTCAGGTAATATTTTGTTTTGGTGCGGCCGATCACCAGGTCAAAATTGTGGGCCGTGGAAGCCTCCAGTTTTTCATTTCCAAAGCGGACATTGTAAGGATCGGAAAAATCAATGGCCGGGTTCAGTTCATTGATGCCCGGGCGGCGGATGCTTCGCCGGTAGGCCAGCGTAAGGGTGAGTCTGTCCTTCCAGCTCTTATTGATATTGGCGAAAGGCAGCCAGGTCCAGTAATTATTCTTTGCGGAACGGTTTTCCTTCAGCAGGTTGAAAAGGATATCAGTTCTTTCAGCCGAGGTCCCGGCGGTAAAACTGAAATTCTCCACTATGAGCTGTTTTACCGATGCCCGCAGGTTGGTGACGGTCTGGTGAAACCAGAAATTATTGCTCAGCAGTTCCAGCGGAAGCAGGCTGCCTTCCGGCTTCTTCAGGTAACTGGCATCCACGATCACATGGTTGTTCGACCGGGAATAGAAGGTACCTGCAGAGATGAAAGTTTTCTTATTATCCAGCATCTTGTCATAGTTCACCCGGATGCTGTGCCCGTTCACCCGGGTGTTGTTCAGTTGCTGCTGCGTGCTGTCTGTCCCGTTCGGTGTATCATCCGGGTTGAAGTATTGCTGGTAAAAGTCACGGTCATTCTTATTGACTGAAAAATTATACCCGGTAATGACCCGGAGGGTTTCCCCCGGTTTTCCTTTCAGGGTATAGGTAAAACTGAAGGACGGACTGTAATTATCCCCCTGGCTGCTGATCGTACGGCGGCTCAGTCTCCAGACCTCCGAAAAACGATTGATGTTCTTATATTCCGTACTGTTGAAATTATCGTAGTCATTCTGGTTGTAATTGATCACAACATTCAGCAGGTTGTTCTTGTTGAGGTCGTAATCAAGATTGAGCCGGAAACTGGGTCGGTGGTTCTTATTAAGAAACTGATTGGTGGTATTGAAATAGTTGGAAGAGTCGGTGTAAATATTGTTCCGCACGGAGTATCCATTGCCCCCGAACCGGTTGATCCCGTACCCGCCATTGATACTGAGCGAAAGGCCCTGTTTCCGGTAGTTGAAATTCCCATTAAGACTGGCTTCTCCCCTGGTTCCGGCTGATACGGCGATCCTTCCGGACTTGCCTACCTTTCCCTTCTTCGTTACAATATTGATCACGCCTCCCTGCTCATTGGCATATTGTGGCGGCGGGTTGGTCATGACTTCGATCTTTTCAATGGAGCTGCCCGGTAATGATTCCAGCAGGTCCTGCAACTGCTGAAGGTTTAGTTCAACCGGCTTATCATCGATGAGAATTTTCGGCTCCTTCCCTCTTACGGTGATCTTGCCGGAGGCATCTTTGGTCACCAGCGGCACATTGGTAAGCAGGTCGCTTGCATTACTGCCGGCAGCCAGGGCTGATTCCCCTGCATTAAACGTGATGTTTCCTTCTTTGGACTGTACCAGCGGCTTCTCAGCATACACGATCACCTCTTCCATCTGCTGGCCGGCCTTTGGTTTCAGGGTAATGTCATTCAGGTTAAAGTCCGACCGTTCGGTCCGGAACCAGATACTGTCCATCGTAACAGGTTGCAGACCTGTAAAACTCAGCCGGAGGCGGTAGTATCCGAAGGCCACTGATGTGATCGTGAAGGAACCCGTCTTATCGGTAACCGTTGTGCGTACCCGGGTGGAATCTTCCAGGGAAATAAGGGACACGGTAGCGCCTTCCACGGCCTTTTTATTTTCGTCGAGTGCCGTACCGGAAATGATCCCCGGGTCTTTTTGCTGCGAAAAAGAAAGCAACGGGATGATAAACAATAATAGAAGGCAGGTTACTGGTTTCAAAGCGGAATTTAGACGGCAAAGATAATTTAGGCTTGCTAAGCTGCTGACCTTTAAATATATGAATGGGAATCCGCCACCGGCTTCAGCGGCTTTACTTTCTGCCATCCTGTCAGACAATCGGGCTTAAGCAGTATATTTGCAGCCTGCCTGTTACAGAGCGGCAGGAATAAATTTTTATGCTTGATTACGTGACAGATAAGGTTCAGGATGAAACCAGGCAGGGGGAGGCTTTCGCCCCCTTTTCCGGTGATCCGAACCAATACGCCAGGAAATTCTATATCGAGAGCTATGGTTGCCAGATGAATTTTGCTGACAGCGAGATCGTCGCTTCTATTCTTAATCAGGAGGGGTTTGGCGCCACCCGCCGGGCAGAAGAGGCTGACCTGATCTTCATCAACACCTGCTCGATCCGTGAGAAGGCGGAACAAACCGTTCGCAAGCGGCTGACTGAATTCAGGAAACTGAAAGAAGAAAAGAAGGGGCTGCTGGTCGGTGTGCTGGGTTGTATGGCCGAGCGGCTGAAGGCCCAGTTCCTTGAAGAAGAAAAACTGGTGGATATCGTGGTGGGCCCGGATGCATACCGTTCATTGCCGGCCCTGGTATCAGAAGCGGAAGGCGGTCAGAAAGCCGTCAATGTATTGCTGAGCCGTGAAGAGACCTACGCTGATATTTCTCCTGTGCGGCTGGACAGTAACGGCGTCACCGCCTTTGTCAGCATCATGCGGGGATGTAACAATATGTGCTCCTTTTGTGTGGTGCCCTTTACGAGGGGACGTGAAAGAAGCCGTGATGCCGCCAGTATTACCGCTGAATGCAGGGACCTTTTTGAAAAAGGCTTCCGGGAAGTGACCCTGCTGGGACAGAACGTGGACAGTTATTATTTCCAGGATGATTCCGGCGGGGCGGTGACCTTTGCCGGCTTGCTGGAAAAAGTGGCACAGGTTTCCCCGGAACTGCGGGTCCGCTTCTCCACTTCTCATCCAAAAGATATTACGGATGAAGTGCTGCATACCATGGCCCGGTACGAAAACATTTGCCGCTATATTCATTTACCGGTACAGAGTGGTTCCACCCGCATCCTGCAACTGATGAACCGCACTTATACCCGGGAATGGTACATGGCCAGGGTTGACCGGATCCGGGAGATCATGCCCGACTGCGGTATCAGTTCCGATGTTATTGCCGGTTTTTGTACGGAAGAAGAACAGGATCATCTTGATACCCTCAGCATCATGGAATACAGCCGGTACGACATGAGCTATATGTTTTTTTACAGCGAAAGACCGGGTACGCTGGCGCAACGCCGGTACAAGGATGATGTGCCGGAAGATATCAAGAAACGCCGGCTGGTGGAGATCGTTGAACTGCAGAACAGGCTGTCACTGGAAAGCAATAAAAAAGATATCGGCAAAACCTTCACCGTACTTATTGAAGGAAACAGTAAGCGGAGCGACCAGGACTGGATGGGAAGGAATTCGCAGAACAAAGTCGTGGTCTTTCCCAAAGCAAACTATCAATTGAAGAAGGGTGACTATGTGCAGGTAACCGTAAAGGAATGCACACAGGCGACCCTGATCGGAACCATCACTGCTGAATAAACAGTGATCAAAACTAAAAGATGGACATTCAAAGCATAAAAAACCGTTTTGGCATCATTGGTAATGCACCTGCCCTGAACTATGCCCTGCAGGTGGCTGCCCAGGTGGCCAATACTGACCTGACCGTACTCATCAACGGGGAGAGCGGTGTGGGCAAAGAGGTCTTTTCACAGATCATACATTCCCTTTCTGCCCGGAAGCATAATCCTTTCATTGCCGTGAACTGCGGTGCGATACCGGAAGGAACGATCGATTCCGAATTATTCGGGCATGAAAAAGGATCCTTTACCGGGGCGGTGGATGCCCGTAAAGGATATTTCGAAACCGTGAACGGGGGGACGATCTTCCTCGATGAAATCGGTGAACTGCCATTGGGAACACAGGCAAGACTGCTGCGGGTACTGGAAACCGGTGAATTCATCCGGGTGGGCTCTTCCAAAGTGCAGAAGACCGATGTACGGGTGATCGCCGCCACTAATAAAGACCTGCTGCAACTGGTACAGGGCGGAAAATTCCGCGAAGACCTTTACTACCGGCTCAGCACTGTACCGATCCGGGTGCCTGCCTTGCACGACAGGCCAGAGGACATTCATATTCTCTTCCGCAAATTCGCTGCAGACTTTGCCACGAAGTACCGCACCTCCTCTGTACAACTGGATGATGAGGCCAAACAACTGTTAATAAACTATCCCTGGCCGGGCAATGTGCGGGAATTGAAGAATATTGCAGAACAGATTTCAGTTCTTTCACAGGATAAAACGATCACGGCCCGTGAACTCGGTAAATACCTGCAGCCTTACTCCAACAACAGGCTGCCCGTGCTGGCTTCTGCCAATGGCAATTCCCATGAGTTTGCCAACGAGAGAGAGATCCTGTACAAACTCTTTTTCGATATGAAGAAGGATGTGACGGAACTGAAAAAAATGTTCCTTGATGTGCTGCAGAATCCGCAGATGGTGGTGCAAAACCAGGCCCTGATCAACGAACTGAAGGAATCAGATACATTCCGGCTGAAGAACACCGAAGCCGTCCCTTCCCTCCCGCTGGCCCCGGTAAGCATGAGCCCGGCACAACCGGTGATCCTGAACAACGATATACATGATCATGTGGAAGTGGAAGAAAGCCTCAACATCATGGACAAAGAAAAAGAGCTGATCATTAAAGCGCTGAAGAAACATAAAAGCAAGAGAAAAGATGCCGCCCTTGATCTTGGCATCAGTGAACGGACGCTTTACCGGAAACTGAAGGAATATAATATCGAAGAACAATGAAACGGACCTGGAAAATACTGACGGCCTTGGGGATACTTATCCTGGCCGCCGGCTGCAATGTGAAGTACGGTTTCAAAGACGTATCCATTCCTGCCGATGTCAAAACGGTCAAGGTCAACTATATTGAAAACAGGGCCCGATATGTAAACCCCCAGCTCAGCCCCCGGCTTACGGACAAACTGCGGCAAAAGATCGTCGGCCAGACCAGGCTTACGCAAACCAATAACGATAATGTGGACTGGGAGATCACCGGGGCTGTTACCGACTATTCATTCAGCACCTCAGGTATCTCCAACCAGCAGGTCACCAATAACCGCCTCACGGTAAGTGTGCATATCGTTTTAAACGACCGGAAAAAGGAAAAGGTAACGGAATATGATGTAAGCAGGAGTTTTGAATTCAAGGGCAACCAGTCCTTTCAGCAGGTGGAAAACACACTTGGGGACGAGATCGTCCGCACCCTGACGGATGAGATATTCAATAAATTATTTTCCAACTGGTAATTTCCTCCTGCCTTTTTTCAGGATCATGTAACTAATTGCAGCATTCATCACTATCTTGTGCGTATGAACCCAAGGATCGATCAACTGGTAAGATCACTGCTCCGGAAAAATTCGCTGGCTGAATGCAGCCTGCCCGAACTGCAGCAGTTTGCGGAACGTCATCCTTATTTTGGTGCCGCCCAGTTATTACTTACCAAAAAAATGCAGCAGGAAAACCCCGAGCGGTATGATGAGCAACTGCAGAAGACATTTCTCTTCTTTCATAACCCGCTGTGGGTGGAGCATATACTGAATGATACAGGTAATGCCGTGATCACTTCCGCCAAAAAAGAACCGGCCCGGAAAGAAATCCCGGCAGACACCCTTCCGGTAAACGAAACAGTACTGCCCGAAGATAGTAGTCCTGCCCGTGTGGATACAGCTGTGCCGCAAAACGAGGAACCCGTAACAGAAACAACGGTTCCCCTGCCGGCAGAGAGTATAGCCGCTGTCAGCACGGCAGCAGAAGGGATGGACGAAATTCCATCAGCAGGTACGACAGAACCGGAAACGATCCCTGCCGTAAATAAAGAAGAACCCGAATGGGAAATTCCCACCGCCCTCGCTCTGGCGGAACCTGCCACCGGGACCAATGACCTGGTCTTTGAACCCTATCATACGGTTGATTATTTCGCCTCGCAGGGTATCAAATTCAAAGAAGAAGAAAAGCCCACAGATAAATTCGGAAAACAACTCAGGCGATTTACCGAATGGCTGAAAGAAATGAAGCGCCTTCCCGTGGCCGAGCTGGCAAAGACCAACGAACCGGTGATGGAGAAAAAAGTGGAGGAAATGGCCGAGCACTCCCTGCAGGAAGGTGAGGTGGTGACAGAAACCATGGCCGAGGTCTGGGAAAAGCAGGGAAATCGGCAAAAAGCCATCGAGATATACCGCAAATTAAGTTTGCTTGAACCTGCCAAAAGCACTTACTTTGCAGCCAAAATTGAGGATCTAAAGAAAGAGAACTGATATGACAACGATTTTCATCATACTTGTGATTCTGGCTTCGGTGATACTGGGGCTTATCGTATTGGTACAGAACCCAAAAGGCGGCGGCCTGACCGGAAACATTGCCGGCTTCAGCAACCAGTTCATGGGCGTAAAACAAACGACCGATGTGCTGGAAAAAGGCACCTGGATCTTTGCCGGTGTCATCGCTTTACTGAGCCTCCTTTCCGTGATCTTCATTTCAAAAGGGGCCACCACCGGAATGGATAAGGATGTGAGCAACCAGGCCAGCGGCGCTCCCGTACCTGCCCAACAGGCACCGTCTCCGGTGAACACGACCACGCTCCCGCTGACGGCACCGGCTACCGGGCAACCGGCAACAGGTCAGCCTGCTACCGGCCAGCCGGCTACCAACCAGCCAGCTAAACCTAACAAATAAGGACTTTTCAAATATTCGGGCCCCGTCTTACCAAAAAGACGGGGTTTTTATTTTATCAGGGGAAACTGAAATCACTGTCCTTAAAGTAACCGGCAGTGAATTTGTGGAGCTAAGCAGTTAAATTGCAATAACAGATATCACCGGTCATTACAATATGAAAAAAAAGATCCTCCTTAGTATCCTGGGCCTGCTGTTACTCGCAGGCGGTTACTTTACCTACACCCTCCTTCGTCCCGCTGTACAGAACAAAGAAAACCGCTACTTCTATATCCGGGATGAAGAGGACCTGGCCGGGGTGAAGAAAAGGCTCATCGACAGTAATTATATCAGCGGCGGCGGCTTTGATCTTGCCGCAAAGATCCTCCGGTTCAAAAAACCCAGGGCAGGGCGTTATTTACTCAAAGACGGGATGAATGTGTACAAACTGGTGAGAATGCTGCGGAGCGGTGAACAGGCCCTGGTAAAAGTTACCATCGTAAAAGAAAGGACCCGGGAATTGTTTGCCGGCAAAATGGGCGGAAAAAAATTCGACCTCCAGTTTGATTCCCTGCAGATGATCAGCTTCCTGAACAATAATGATTCCCTGTCGAAATTTGATGCCGATACCAATACCGTGATGGCCATCATCATACCCGATACCTACCTGCATAAATGGAACAGCACACCCGGCAAACTGATGCAGCAGTTGTATGCCGCCTATAAAAAATTCTGGAATGAAGAACGGACCGCCAAAGCGGAGAAGCACGGGCTCACCCCTTTACAGGCCATGATAGTGGCCTCCATTGTGGAGGAAGAGACCAACCGCAAGGAGGATAAATTCAATGTGGCCAGTGTGTACATCAACCGGCTGCGGAAGGACATGCCCTTACAGGCCGATCCGACCGTCAAGTTCATCACCCGCAATTTCCAGCTGGGAAGGATCACCGGCGCCCATCTTAAATTGGAATCGCCTTACAATACATACCTGCATACCGGGCTGCCCCCCGGCCCCATCTGCACACCGTCCGTTGAAAGTATTGAAGCCGTGCTGAATGCTCCTGAAACGGACTATTTATTTTTTGTGGCCAGTTATAAATTCGATGGCAGTACCGTTTTTACCAGCAATCTTACCGATCACAATAAATATGTGAAACTCTTTCATGACGAACAGAACCGCCGGGCTGATTCACTCAGGAAACTAAAAGAAAAACAGATGACCAGGTGATTAAACGGATCACACATAAGATCACTTCTTCTGCTCCCGCCAGCTTTATTATCAATAAAAGCAAGAAAAACTCATTGCCCGGTTTCCGCGGTATCCCGCTCTATGATGTGGTGATGTTCTTTGTAGGCCAGGTAAAAACAGTGGGCATGACGGAACGGGCCTCTGCCATTTCCTTTAACCTGTTCATGGCCATTCCGCCGGCGCTGATCTTTATGTTCACGCTGATCCCTCTTTTACCGATCTCGCATGAATTTGAGGAAGGCCTCTATTCGATCATCCGGGATGTGATACCGGGGGAAAAGAATAACGCCAACCTGATCCATTTCCTGCAGGACTTTATCAATAAACCAAGAAACGGTTTGCTCTCCATCAGCTTTGTGCTGTCGATGTTCTTTTCATCCAATGCCATGATGGGGATACAGCGATCATTCGACAAAAACTATATCGGTTTCCGGAAAAGAAAAGGGCTGCAGAAAAGGCTGGCCGCCATCAAGGTCACCTTTATTATCTACCTGCTGGTTTTTGTTTCGGTACTGCTCCTGGTGGCACAGGGTAAAGTGCTGAACCTTTTCAATATCAGCCCGGCCCTCCGGTCCATCATCATCAATGCCCGCTGGGCGGTGATCGTGCTGCTCTTCTTCACCTGCATTTCCTATATCTACCGGCATGCCCCGGCTGTTGATAAGAAATGGCCGCACATCACACCCGGCTCTATACTTGCCACGGTACTCATGCTGCTGATGACATTACTCTTTTCCTGGTGGGTAAGCCGTTTTGGCCGCTACAACGAGCTGTACGGTTCTATCGGTACCGTACTGATCATGATGGCCCTGATATTCATCAACTCACTCGTCCTGCTGATCGGGTTTGAACTGAATGTGAGTATCACTTCCCTGAAAAAAATTGCCGACGAACGGAAGGAAAAAGAGACAGGCGGCGCCACCGGCTGAACCATTTTTGCGATATTTGGTTACACTAAAAAACAGTAGTATGAAAAAGCTTCTTTTTGCAGCCATGCCGCTGATTGCAATAGCCGGCTTCTTCACCACCACCAATATGGAACCGTTACCCATCGGATCACCGATCCCGCAACCGGATGTAAAAATGAAAGATATTTCCGGCAAGGAAGTATCTCTCCGTGAGGCGAGGACCGGCAAGGGCCTGCTGGTTATGTTCACCTGCAACACCTGCCCGTATGTGATAAAGAACCAGGGCCGTACCCTTGAAGCCTGCAAGTATGCGATGGACAACGGGATCGGCGTAGCCCTGCTGAATTCCAATGAAGCAAAGCGGGGTGACGACGATTCGTTTGATGAAATGAGGAACTATGCAAAGGAGCAGGGATATTCCTGGTATTACCTGGTCGATAATAACTCGGCCCTGGCAGATGCCTTTGGCGCCAACCGCACACCGGAATGTTTTCTGTTTGACGGCAGCGGGAAACTGGTTTACCATGGTGCCATCGACGATAATCCTTCCGACCCCGGATCGGTAAGCCGTAAACACCTGGTCGTGGCCATTGATGAAATGAAAGCCGGAAAGGATATTTCGGTAAAGGAATCCCGTTCTGTCGGCTGCTCCATCAAGCGGCTTAACTGATACTACTTAAGGAGATATAAGCAGGATATCTTCCGCCGGAAGGGATTTTTTTTTGGATTCTTTATGGAATGATTTTATGGAGGCATCTCAGCGGTTGTAAACTGATTACCTCACCCCAAAAATGCTGCTTATGTTATCCCGTTCCATCCTCAGCCGTCTTATTATTTTCGGTTTTATGATACTGGTCGGTTTTGCGCTGGCCATGGCCATCTATTACAAAAGCTTTATGGGGGTGTCCCTCGCCCTGGTAAGCCTGGGAGCCGGTGTTTACTTTATTTACCTGATGGGAAAAGCTAAAAGAGAGATACAGGAAGCAGAAGAGATCGCTTAATCCGTTTTAAGTATAGCCATGATTTCTTTCTTCAGGTCTTCCCGGGAGAGTTGTTCTTCATGGAACTTCCGGTAACCTGTTTGTTTATTGACAAACAGCGTTGCCGGAATCACTCCCGACCAGCTGCTGTCGATCTTCGGGCAGAAGTAATCCGCATCCGTCTCATCGAGCCAGAGGACCTGGGCATTAAAATGTCTTTTCTTCATAAACGAACTGATCTGTTTCGGATAGGCTTCCTTAAAATCAAGACTTACCAGGTACAGGCGGATACTGTCTTCCCCTTTTTTAAGCCCTGCATTGTGGTCCTTCACATCGTTGATAAAATAAGGTATCTCTTCCACACAGGGCATACACCAGGTAGCCCACATGTTAATGATCAGCGGGCCTTTGGCCTCCTGAATAAGCTTTTCCACTTCGGTGATCTTTACTTTCTTCACCGGTTGCGAAAAACTGTTGCCAGCCGTCAACAGGCAACATACCAGCCAGATCCCTTTTATACATTTCATATACGGCCGCTTTAATCTATCAACCGGGTCCCGGTTCCTCTTCCCTGTATCCCCACTCCTTCAGCAAGGTATCATACCGGGCATTGCCGAGGTTTCGCCGGAGGTAGTGACCGGCCAGGCTTTTTTGCCGGTAAGCCTCGTACAAGGTCACCGCACAGGCCACCGAAATATTCAGCGAGCGGATGATCCCTTCCTGCGGGATGATGAAATTACCGTCCGCCAGCGCCCTGATCTCCTCGCTGACCCCGCTGTGCTCATTCCCGAATACAAGGGCAATGCTTTTTGTGAAATCAATGCTGTATAAACCTACGGCATCACTGCTCAGGTCCGTGGTTAAAATGGATGAATACCGCTTCCGCAGGGATGAGAAGCATTCCTCCGCATTATCATACTGGTGAATGGTGAGCCATTTAGCCGCACTGGAAGAACTCCTGGCCCCCCACTTCTTATGCCGGGGGATCTTTGTGTTCAGCACATAGATATCCTGCAAACCCACCGCATCTGCCGTTCGCATAACAGCCGAAATATTGTGCGGGTCAAATACATTTTCGAGCACAATCGTGATGCCTTCCTGCCGTTTATCCAGCACAGCGGTCAGGCGTTGTAACCGTTCCGGGGTCATTGAAATTAAACCGTTTAGCTTACAAACTTCGCTAAATTAAGTATATTTATATCAGACAAAACGGGAATAACCTGAAACAAAAGACACCGATAAAAAAATCTTCCCTCCGTGGCGTTGTGTCTTCATGGCTCCGGGTTTCAGGATCCCAGTAATCACTATTAAACGACGTTCAGAATATGAAATACCCGCCTGTTCAGAATTACATCAACGGACATTTTGTAAATGCCTCTTCCGGCCGGAACCTCGAAGTCATCTCGCCGGTGGACGGAAAACTCCTCGCCCATGTACCCATGTCTTCCGCCACAGACCTCGATGATGCCGTAAAAGCCGCCAAAGCAGCCTTCCCCGCCTGGAGTAAAATGCCGATCAAAGAAAGAGTGCAGGTCTTCTACCGCTATAAATATTTACTGGAAAAGAACCTGAAAGAACTGGCCGAACTGGTGATGGAAGAAAATGGCAAGACCTATACAGAAGCCGTGGCCGAAGTGGAGAAAAGTATCGAGCTGACAGAGTTTGCCTGTTCACTACCCCAACTGGTAACCGGTGAGGTCCTTGAAGTAAGTAAAGGCGTGGAATGCCGTACTGAACATGTACCGCTGGGGGTGGTGGCCAGTATCGTTCCTTTCAATTTTCCCAGCATGGTGCCGAACTGGACGATCCCGAATGCGATCGCCTTAGGGAATTGTATGATCATGAAGCCATCGGAGAAAGTGCCGCTGAGCTGTGCCCGGCTGGCACAGTTGCTGAAGCAGGCCGGTTTGCCCGACGGTGTATTCAATATTGTGAACGGCGACAGCGGGATCGTGACAGCCATCTGTGATCATCCCGGTATCGAAGCCGTGTCCTTTGTCGGTTCCACCAAAGTGGCCAGGATCGTTTACCAGCGGGCCACCTCCAACTATAAACGGGCCCTGGCATTAGGAGGCGCCAAAAATCACCTGATGGTAC
Source organism: Chitinophagaceae bacterium (assembly GCA_046329665.1). GTDB lineage: Bacteria > Bacteroidota > Bacteroidia > Chitinophagales > Chitinophagaceae > JJ008. The sequence goes on from JAXLUG010000018.1 coordinate 67,429, forward strand.
TGCCGGATGCCAAACCGGATATGACCGCCATGAATGTGGCAGCAAGTATGAGTGGCTGTGCCGGGCAGCGCTGCATGGCCGCATCGGCCATGGTGGCGGTTGGCGATGTGGACCATATCATCAACAAGATATGCGAGGAAGCAAAAAAGATCGTACCGGGAGAAAACCTGGGTGCCGTGATCAGTAAAGAATCAAAAGACCGGATCGAAGGATATATCACCGAAGCAGAAAAGCAGGGAGCGAAAATACTGGTGGACGGAAGGGGCGCCATGGTAAAGGGTAAGGAAAACGGTACCTATGTAGGCCCCACCGTGATCGATTATGTAAAACCGGATATGGCCGTGGCCAAAGAAGAGATCTTCGGGCCGGTGATCTCCATCATGCGGACCAATACCGTGGATGAAGCACTGGCCATTGAGAATGCCAACCCCTATGGTAATGCCGCTTCTGTGTTTACCCAGAATGGCGGCATGGCCCGCTACATCATTGAAAAAGCCAGCGCCGGAATGATCGGGGTGAATGTAGGGGTACCGGTACCCAGGGAACCTTTTTCCTTTGGTGGCTGGAATGAAAGCAAGTTTGGCGTGGGGGATATAACGGGGAAAAGTTCTATTGAATTCTGGACCAAGCTGAAGAAGAGTACCACCAAGTGGAATCCGGAAGCGGGAGTGAACTGGATGAGCTGAATGGCAGGTTGCGGAAGGTAAATCGCCAAGGGTGTAGCCGGCTACAGTTTTTCATGGCATCGTCCCTTGCGTCGCACACTTGTACGTCCGGAACAACGATGAGCAAATTCAAAACGGTCACAAGTTGTGACCTAAAAACGTACGATATGAAAATTATCAGGAGTATACAGAACCGGATTTATGAGATCCGGGGTGAGCGGGTAATGCTGGATTTCGATCTGGCATTTCTTTATGAAGTATCCACCAAAGTACTGAATCAGGCGGTAAAGCGGAATATCAAACGCTTTCCAAAGGATTTTATGTTCAGGCTGACACTGGAAGAATGGAAAGAGATGCGGTCACAATTTGTGACCCCATCTGAACCGGAGACCTCCCTGCGGTCACAATTTGTGACCGCATCCCAGGGTAAAAGAAACACCAGGGTTACGCCCTATGCCTTTACCGAACAGGGAGTGGCGATGCTCAGCGGGATCCTGAACTCAGACAAAGCCATCGCCATGAATATCGCCATCATGCGGGCCTTTGCGGAGATACGCAGAGTGCTGATTCAGGAAAGCGACCTGCGGAAACAACTGAAACAGATCAAAGAACGGATCGGCGAACATGATGCACAGCTCAGCCACTTGTATGAAGCCCTCGAAAACCTGCTGGATGAAAATGTGGCGCAGCAAAAATGGGAGGAGCGGAAAAGGATCGGGTTCAGAATCAGGAAAGGATCATAAAGGACAAATATTTATCATGCCGGATCATGGAGTACCGTTGTAACCATCATCACCCGGCATTCAACAATTAAAATAAACGAAAGTGGCAGAAACGAAAGTGCTCTCCGAATCAGCAGCCATCATCCAGGACAACCTCGACTACACCCTGTTCTCCTGGTCAAAACAAAAAGGCATCGCCCCTATTGCTGTAAAACAGGCAGAAGGCGTGTACCTGTATGACTACGATGGCAAACGCTATATCGATTTCTCGTCGGGACTGATGAATGTCAACATCGGTCACGGTAACCAGCGAATCACCGATGCCGTAGTAAAGCAAATGCAGGAAGTGGCGTACGTCACGCCCAGCTGTGTGACCAAAGTAAGAGGCGAACTCGGAAAGAAACTCGCCGGGATCTGTCCCGGCGACCTGAACAAAGCCTTCTTTACTTTATGCGGCGCCACATCGATCGAGAATGCAATCAAACTGGCGAGGATGTACACCGGCCGGCATAAAATTCTTACCCGCTACCAATCCTATCATGGCGCTTCGTATGGAGCCATGAGTGCCAGCGGAGATCCCCGCCGTTTGCCCATGGA
>JAXLUG010000019.1:0-65562 GCA_046329665.1 Chitinophagaceae bacterium
ACCCATGTCATCAACTATGAACTGCCTGATGACACCGAAGTGTACACGCACCGCAGCGGCCGTACCGGCCGGGCAGGAAGAAGTGGTATCTCCGTTTCGATCGTAACACCTAAAGAAGTGTACCGCCTGCGGCAGATCGAAAGGCTGGTGAAAACACAATTTCATAAAATGGATATACCGGCAGGTAAGGATGTATGCCGGAAACAGTTCTTCCACTTTATAGATAAAATGCTGCAGGCCGATATCAGTCACGGCGAATACGAAGCCTATCTGCCGGTATTAAAAGAAAAGTTTGCCCACGTCGAGAAGGAAGAGATCTTACAAAAAGTGGCAGCACTGGAATTCGACCGGTTCCTGAAATATTATGAAAATGCCGCTGACCTTAATATCCGGGAAGAGAAAAGAGGAAGCCGCAAGAATGAACCGGCTGAAAAGCGCAGCACCAGGGATACAAAGGGCAGGTCCTTCGAAGGCGGGGGTAATTACCAACGCTTGTTTGTAAACCTGGGAACCAAGGATGGTTTTTACAAAGCCAGCTTCCTGCAGTTTATACTGGATATGAGTGACCTGAAAAAAGAAGTGCTGGGCCGTATAGACATGAAAGAGATGAACAGCTGGGTGGAAGTGGAAGCAGGGGCCGCCAGGAAGATGATCAAGGCCATTGATGGAAAGAACTACCGCGGCCGAAAGATCAGGATGAACGATGCGGAAACCGGCGGCCGCAGAAAATAATACAACGGGATGTTGGAATTCCCGAAACCAAAAACTACATTTGTTACATGTCGTTCACCAAAGCATACTTCAGCTACTATTTTTATTACTTCTTTTTTGGAAAGAAGCCGGGGGTGCTTTTGTTGACAACCAGATAACGAACAACTAAAATCAACATAAAGAGTCCCCCGCCAACAGCGGGGGATTTTTTTTAATGACCTCCCCAACCCTCCGGGGGAAGGGCTTAAGGGTCTTGGTGACGGGAGGTTTGACAGCACACGGAATCGGAGCATCGTAATGAAAGATATAATGAGAAATAAGGAATCAGAAAGCATCGGGATGAATGCAGAGACTAAATCCTCCCTTCCGGGAGCGGGAGGGCTTCGGGTTTCCATACAAGGGTATGAAGGCAGTTTTCACCAGGTGGCGGCCCGGTTGTTTTATGGAAAACAGGTAACCGTGCTGCCCTGCGATACCTTCAAGGAAGTGGTACGCACCGCATCCGCAAAAAAGGAAAGCGACGGGGGGGTAATGGCGATCGAGAACTCCATTGCCGGCAGCATTCTTGCCAACTATAACCTGTTGCAGAAAAGCAGCCTCCGCATCATCGGGGAAATTTACCTCCGGATCAGGCAGAACCTGTTGGTGAATCCCGGGGTAAAACTCGAAGACATCAAAGAAGTGCATTCCCATACCATGGCGCTGCAGCAGTGTTATGAATTCCTCGACCGGTATAAATGGAAACTGGTGGAGACCGATGACACGGCCTTAAGCGCTAAACACATTCACCAGCACAGAAGCAAACATATCGCCGCCATTGCCAGTAAACTGGCTGCCGAACTGTACGGGCTGGACGTGATCGCCCCGAATATCCAAACCCTGAAAAATAACTATACCCGGTTCCTGGTGCTGCAGCGGGAAGAAGAGGCGGTGCCGGTAAAAGGGGCCGATAAGGCATCGGTCACTTTTCATACCGACCATTCACGAGGTAGCCTGGCCCGGGTGCTCACAAAAATTGCGGAAGGGGGTATTAACCTCAGCAAACTGCAGAGCTTCCCGATACCGGGTTCGGATTTCAAGTATGCCTTTCATGCCGACATGGAGTTTGAAAACTTAGCGCAGTTTGATGCCGTAATGGAAGTCATAAGACCATTGACCGAGTCGGTCAGGGTCTACGGGGTGTATAAAAGAGGGCTGTGGAAATAAGGAAGGAGTGACCCGGTATTGCCAACACCCGGTTCATCAGCAATAAAAAGCCAACGGGCAACAGAAATATGAAAACAAGTAAACGATTAGAAGGCATTGGGGAATACTATTTCTCGCATAAGCTGCGGGAGATCGATGACCTGAATAAACAAGGGAGGAACATCATCAACCTGGGGATCGGCAGCCCGGACCAGCCGCCGCACCCGGAGGTGATAAAAGTACTGCAGGAAGAAGCGGCGAAGCCCGATGTGCATGCCTACCAATCCTACAAGGGCTCGCCGGTTTTACGAAAAGCCATGAGCGACTGGTATAAAAAATGGTATGGGGTGGACCTCAACCCGGATAATGAAATCCTGCCGCTGATCGGAAGCAAAGAGGGGATCATGCATATCTGCATGACCTGGCTTGATAAAGGCGATGAGGTACTGGTACCCGATCCCGGTTACCCTACTTATACCAGTGCCGTAAAACTCGCCGGCGGTACCTGTGTGCCGTACCCACTCCGGGCCAAAAATGACTACGAGCCGGATTTTGATAAACTGAAAAAGAAAGGACTGAAGAAGGTAAAGCTGATGTTTGTGAACTACCCGCAGATGCCTACCGGGCAATTGCCCTCAGCGAAGCTGTTTGAAAAACTCGTAAAGTTTGGCCGGAAGAACGGTATCCTTATCATTCATGATAATCCTTACAGCTTTATCCTGAATGAAAACCCGATGAGCCTCTTGTCCGTAAAAAATGCCAGGGACTGTGTGATAGAACTGAATTCACTCAGCAAGAGCCACAACATGGCGGGCTGGCGGGCCGGTATGCTTTGCGGGGCGAAGGAGCGGATAGAAGAAGTATTACGTTTCAAAAGCAATATGGACAGCGGGATGTTCCTGCCGGTACAGCTGGCAGCCGCCAAAGCGCTGACCCTGGGAAAAGAATGGCAGGATGAAGTGAACAAGGTATATCAGGAACGGCGTGACAAGGTATTTACAATACTTGATCTGCTTGGATGCCGTTATTCAAAGGAGCAGGCGGGATTGTTTGTGTGGGCGGCCGTACCGGATACCTATAAGAATGGCTTTGCGCTGAGTGATGAGCTGCTTTATAAGTCGGGTGTATTCATTACACCGGGGGGTATTTTCGGCCGGGCGGGAAATAAGTATGTCAGGGTGAGCTTATGTGCACCGGCGGAGAAGCTGGAGGAAGCGAACCGAAGAATAAGTAATAAGCATTGATTAATGATCATTGTATGGAAAGAAAAAGAATAGCCATAGTAGGTGTTGGGCTCATCGGGGGCTCATTAGCCATACAGCTGCATGAAAAGAAATTATCATCCCGGCTGATGGGGGTGGAGGCCAGTGCAGAGCATGCCGCAAAGGCCCTTGAACTGGAACTGGTGGATGAAGTGATGCCGCTGGAGGAGGCCATCGGGCAGGCGGATGTCATTATCCTGGCGATACCGGTGGACGGTATGGTATCCTTACTTCCCTCCCTGCTGGATAAGATAGATCAGCAGGTTGTGCTGGACCTGGGATCTACCAAATGGCAACTGGTTGAAGCCGTAAAAGACCATCCTAAAAGGGGGAGATATGTCGCCACGCATCCGATGTGGGGAACCGAGTACAGCGGGCCTTCCGCGGCAGTGCGGGGAGCTTACGAAAATAAAGCTGTCATTATCTGCAATGCCGGGGAAAGCGATGCCGATGCACTGGAATGGGTAAAGCATATGTACAAAAAGATCGGTATGCACCTGCTGGAGATGGAAGCCAGGGCACATGACCTGCATGCCGCCTATGTCAGCCATATCTCCCACATCACCTCCTTTGCCCTGGCGAATACGGTGCTGGAAAAGGAAAAGGAAGAGAATGCCATCTTTGAACTGGCCTCTGCCGGTTTTGAAAGCACGGTACGACTGGCCAAGAGCAACCCGGCCATGTGGGTCCCCATCTTTCTGCAGAACCGGGAGAATGTACTGGATGTATTGAAGGAACATATTGCGCAACTGGAGCGGTTTAAAGAAAGCATCGAGCAGCAGGATGAAACGTATTTGTTGCGATTGATAGCGGAGGCAAATAAGATCAGGAGAATTATAAAATAAAATTGGGAACGCTGATTAAACGGATGTAACTGTTTTCTGCAGCTATCAGTGCTTATCTGCCGCATCCGTTGAATCCGTGTTCCGGTTGCTGAGCAGCGACAGGCAGTACAAGTGTGCGACGCAAGGGACGATGAGCAGGGAACCGGACGATGACAACATAAAAAAACTAAATTTGTACAAATGCAAACAACAGAACAAACCGTGAACGGGATCGTGCAGGCGGCATGGAAAAAACGTCCGCTCATCATCAGCGGGCCCTGCAGTGCTGAAACGGAAGAGCAGGTATTGCAGACCGCACAGCGGCTGGCCGCCACCGGCAAAGTGGATATGCTGCGGGCGGGCATCTGGAAGCCCCGTACCAAGCCCGGTATGTTTGAAGGGGTGGGGGCAAAGGGGCTGCCCTGGCTGCAACAGGCCAAAAAACGGACAGGCCTTCCCGTGACCGTGGAAGTAGCTACCGCCAAACAGGTGCAGGATGCACTGACCTTTGAAGTGGATGTGTTGTGGATCGGGGCAAGGACCACCGTAAATCCGTTTAGTGTACAGGAAGTGGCCGATGCACTGCGGGGGGTAGACGTGCCGGTGCTGATCAAGAACCCGGTGAACCCTGATATGGAACTCTGGAGCGGTGCCGTGGAAAGAGTGGCCCGGGCCGGTATCAAACAGATCGGTCTGATCCATCGCGGCTTCAGCAGTTATGGCAACACCGAATACCGCAATGCACCGATGTGGCATCTCGCCATTGATATGAAGCTGAAGTACCCGGGTATGCCTTTCATCAATGATCCGTCGCATATCTGCGGCCGCAGGGATACGCTGCTGGATACGATGCAGAAGGCCATTGACCTCGACTATGACGGATTCATCATCGAAAGCCATATCGATCCCGATAATGCCTGGAGCGATGCCAAACAGCAGGTAACACCGGAGCGGCTGGCCGAAATGCTGGACAGCATCATCTGGAGAAGGGAAGATGTAAACTCGGACGAGTATCATGCCGCACTGGAAAAACTCCGCCAGCAGATCAACCAGCTGGATGACGAACTGATGCAGATCCTCAGCCAGCGGATGAAGATCGCCGAACAGATCGGTACCTACAAAAAGAACAACAACATTACCATCCTGCAGACCAACCGCTGGAATGAGATCATTGAAAGGGCCACGAAGAAAGGAGAGAAGATCGGACTGAGCAGGGAATTCATTACCCGGTATTTTGATGCAGTGCATATGGAGAGTATCAATCATCAGAAGAAGGTGCTGGATTCGTGAAAGTGAATGCGGGGAGTGATGGGCCCGGCTGTATGGCTGCTGTCAGCTTCGTTGCGTCGCACTCTTGTGCTGCAGTAACACAGATGAGCCCTTGCATCGCTCAAATGCTCTTTGCGACTTTTGTATTAAACCGTAGCGCCTTTGCGTGAAACAACATGAAGCATCTCAGCATAAAATATTCATCCGGCAGTACAGACCTTTACCTGGCTGGCAGTATCAGTTACTTAAAAAAGATCGCTGACCCGATGGCGGCCATTATTATTACCGACGAAAATGTGTACAAGGCCCATACAAAGCGTTTCAAAGGCTGGAATACGATTGTATTAAAAGCCGGGGAAGAATACAAGGTACAGGCCACGGCGGATGCCGTCATTGAAAGCCTGCTGGAAATGGAAGCGGACCGTAAAACCACACTCGTGGGCGTCGGCGGCGGCGTGATCACCGACCTTACCGGTTATGTGGCATCTGTATATATGCGGGGCCTGCGCTTTGGTTTTATCCCGACCACGGTTCTGGGTTTGGTGGATGCCTCCATCGGCGGCAAGAACGGTATTGATGTGGGATGGTATAAGAATATGGTCGGTGTGATACGGCAGCCTTCCTTTATCCTGCATGATATGGTCTTTTTAAATTCCCTTCCGCAGCAGGAATGGGAAAATGGGTTTGCAGAAGTTATCAAACATGCCTGTATAAAGGATGCCGCCATGTTCGCTGAACTGGAAAGCAAGACATTGAAGCATTATCAAAACCGCCAGGTATCCATTTGCGAACTGGTGCAGCGGAATGCAGTCATCAAATCAAAAGTGGTGCAGAAGGATGAGTTTGAAAAAGGAGAACGGCGATTGCTGAACTTCGGTCATACACTGGGACATGCACTCGAAACGCAATATGAACTAACACACGGGCAAGCTATCTCTATCGGAATGACCTATGCCTGTCATATCTCAGCACAGCTTTGCGGGTTTAAACAAACAGAAAAGGTGGTAAACCTGCTGGATAAGTATAACCTGCCTACCTATGCAGCCTTTGACAAACAAAAAGCGTTTGATGTACTGAAGATGGATAAGAAGAGGGAAAAGAAGGAAATGAATTATGTGCTGCTGGAGAGGATTGGCCGGGGGGTAATAAAAAACATTCCGGTAGATCAACTTGAACAACTGATTAGTGAGCTTCAATAATGGAGGTTGTTGTTTTATACAGACCGGTAGGGCCTGAAGAGTTGAAATTAATAAGGGAGTCAGGGTGGAAAAAATTTCCTCCAAGACTTTTCTGGCAACCAATTTTCTACCCGGTAATGAATGAAGAGTATGCAATCCAGATCGCCAGAGATTGGAATGTGAACGCAAGCGGCTCGGGGTTTGTTACAAAATTTCATGTCAGTAAGGAATATATTAAAAAATTTGAAGTGCAGAATGTAGGAGGTGAGATTCATAATGAGTTATGGATTCCTGCAGATGAGTTGGAGGAGTTCAATAATAACATTACCGGAATAATTGAGGTGACGAGAGAATTTTATAAAGAAGATCAATGAAAGTAACTATACAGCCATCCCGCTTAAATGGCATTATCCAGGCCCCGGCTTCGAAAAGTTCGATGCAGCGTGCCTGCGCAGCAGCCTTGCTCAGAAAAGGAGCGACAAGAATTCTTAATCCCGGACATAGTAATGATGATAAAGCCGCCCTTGGGATCATCCGGGCATTAGGCGCAGAGGTAACGGATAACGGTGATGAGATCATCATCACCAGCAACGGAGTAAACCCGGTGAAGAACGAAATTGATTGCGGGGAGAGCGGGTTAAGCATCCGCATGTTTACCCCGCTGGCTGCGCTCAGCGATAAAGCCATTACCATCACCGGTTCCGGCAGCCTGGCGGCCAGGCCGATGGAATTCTTCGACAACGTGCTGCCGGCATTGGGCGTATCAGTCAGATCTAACCACGGCAAATTACCCCTCACGATACAGGGGCCATTAAAACCGGCCGATATCGGGATCGATGGCTCTTTAAGTTCACAGTTCCTTACCGGCTTACTGCTGGCTTTTTCTGCCCGGGGGGCCGAAAACGTATCCATTAAAGTAAAGGACCTTAAAAGCAGGCCGTATATCGATCTCACCCTTGCGGTGATGAGACAATTTGGTTTTATCGTACCCGGAAACAAAGACTATGCAGCGTTTGTCTTTGGCGGGGAAAGACCGCTTGACGTACAGGCCGGCCGGAATACAGATTACACAGTGGAAGGTGACTGGAGCGGCGGCGCTTTCCTGCTGGTTGCCGGTGCCATAGCCGGACCTATAACGGTAAGAGGACTCGACCTTACATCCACGCAGGCGGATAAAGCGATCGTGGAGGCGCTGATGGCGGCTAATGCAGCTATAGCGATGGATGCAAAAGGCATAATTGTTCATCCCGGTGAAATGGATGGGTTTTATTTTGATGCGACCGATTGTCCCGATCTGTTTCCGCCGCTGGTGGCGCTGGCCGCTTATTGCAAAGGCAAAACCACCCTGAAAGGCGTAAGCCGGCTGACACATAAAGAAAGTAACCGGGCACTGACCTTACAGGATGAATTCGACAAGATGGGAGTCTTTATTGAACTGGAAGAGGACCTGATGATCATACAGGGCGGGAGCCGGGTAAAAGGGGCAGATGTACATTCACACCACGACCACCGTATTGCCATGGCCTGTGCGGTGGCCGCATTAGGAGCCGATGGCGAAACGGTGATCGAAGAAGCGCAGGCCGTGAATAAATCCTACCCGGATTTTTATTCAGATTTGAAAAAGCTCGGCGCTTCGGTATCTTTACCATCACAACATTTCAATTTATAAACTTGAACACATTCGGCCGCATTTTCCGCATCTCCATTTTTGGCGAATCACATGGTGAATGTGTGGGTATAACCATTGATGGTTGTCCGGCTGGTTTATCCTTATCGGCAGAAGACATGCTGCCCGACCTGGAAAGAAGAAAAGGCGGTCAGGGAAAAGGAACCACACCGAGAAAGGAGGATGATCATCCGCTGATCAAAAGCGGCGTGTTCAATGGCAGGACAACAGGGTTCCCCATAACCATTTTGTTTGAAAATAAGAACACCCGCAGCGAAGATTACGAAAAGCAAAGAAGTATTCCCCGTCCCGGCCATGCCGACTGGGTGGCACATCAAAAGTTTGGAGGCCATGAAGATTACCGGGGCGGCGGACATTTCAGCGCCCGGCTTACGGCCGGTATCGTGGCAGCAGGCGCTATTGCAAAGAAACTGATGAAGAACCTGAATATTAAAGCTGAAGTAACCGAAATTGCCGGCGAAAAAGACCTGGATAAAGGATTGCAAAAAGCCATTGAGGCCAGGGATTCCGTTGGCGGGATAGTAGAATGCAGGGTAACGGGAATGCCGGTGGGTTTGGGTGAACCTTATTTTGATTCACTGGAATCATCATTAGCACATATTGTATTTGCCATTCCTGCAGTAAGGGGAATTGAATTCGGTACCGGGTTCGCAGCGGCAAAAATGTTCGGCAGCGAACACAATGATGCCATCGAAAACAAGGAGGGCAAAACGAGGACCAACCATGCCGGTGGTGTGGTCGGGGGGATCAGTAACGGGAATGAACTTGTTTTTCGCCTCGCCATAAAGCCCGCCTCCTCCACGCCGAAAAAACAAAACAGCCTGAACTGGGAGACCGGTCAAACGGAGGATTTTAGTGTAAAAGGCCGTCATGATCTTTGTGTGGCCCTCCGGGCACCGGTGATCGTGGAAGCCGTCACCGCCATTGTGCTGGCAGATTTTATGCTGCTTGCACAATTGATTCCAGGCGTAACCGGGGATTAACATTGGAAAACACAGAAGACAGATCATCAGGGCGCCGGAAAGGTCACTGGATAAGCTTTTTGCTCACCATGATACTGGCTTTCTTTCTGCTTAAAGCCTGCTAATACGATTGTATGCCGATAATATACCACGTTACGACAAAAGAAGAATGGAAAACAGCTGAAGCCAAAGGTTATTATGAACACCCTTCACTGAAAGCGGAAGGGTTTATTCATTGTTCACAGGAACAACAAGTGACCGGTGTGCTGGAAAGATATTTTGCAGGGAAGACCGGCCTGGTAAAACTGGTGATCGATACAGACAAACTCACCAGCAAATTCATTTATGACTGGTCGCCCTCCACCCAGGATACGTTCCCGCATATTTACGGACCGATCAATACGGATGCTGTCACCGCGGTGATACCCTTATAGGTCCTTCGCCAGTTTTTTAAACTCGATATCAAGTATTTCATACCTGCCTGCTTCCGGCCAGGAGTAGTGCCACCACTCATCGCTGTAGGCCCTGAACCCGTATTTCTCCATGGTGGTCTTCAGCAAAGAGCGGTTTTTCAGTATGGCATCCGGCAGTTTAGTGAATCCCTGGTGTGCGGTATCAGAAAAATTGTCAAAGCCGGTGCCCATGTTCAGTTCCTGGCGGGTCTTCATATCGATAATGGTCAGGTCAACGGCGGCACCCCGGTTATGACCGCTTCCGTTTTTCGGGTTTGCCACATAGCGTTCGTCCTTCACCAGTTCCCAGAATTTTACCGTAACGGAATACGGCCGGTAGGCATCAAATATCTTCAGGCCCATTCCGCCCTGGTTCAGTTCCTGCTGTACTTTCAGCAAGGCTTCCGCCGCATTTTTCCTGAGAAATGTCTGCCGGGTACCGGCCGGGTACATCAGCCGGTGCATGAAATTGTTGGTGGTTGCATAGCGCAGATCATAGACAATGCCCGGGATCAGGCTTTTGAGTTCAATCATCTTTTTTGCCGGGTCAGCTTTTACCTGTCGTTTGTAGTCATCCCATTTTGCCGTTACCGGCGGCCGGGTATAGCCGGTATCCTGCGTATAAGAAACCAATGCCGGTAATGTTGAAAAAATCAGCAGCACCCATGGTAAGCTGTAAAAACCTTTTCGTAATTTGTTACGCATGCGGTATCCCGGTTTATAAGGTAAAATAAATTAAAAACGGGAAACCGTCCCCACACATTCCATCTATGAGTGAACGATTTCACAAGGCATTTGTATTTGCCTGTATTTGTACCTGTCTTACCTCCTTGTTTTCCTGTGGTAATAAAGGCACCGCTGCTCAAACCATCGCCTCCAGCCCGGAAGAACTGAAAGTAAAAACTGCGGACCTGGTAAAGGAGTTTCTGCAACAGGCAGATGATGCCGGCGGGAAAACCGGTGATTCAACCCTGGTACTTCACCAGCCTTCTGCGGTAAAAATGCTGTATGAAAGTGCCGGTTCGGCGGTCCTTTGGTCAGATCAGGGTAAATGGAGCGCCGGGGCCGATTCGCTGTATTATGTGGTGAGCAATGCAAGACTGTACGGTTTATTTCCGGATGATTATCATGACGACGGGCTATCAGTTATCCGGCAGCTTTTTGCCGCCGACAGTCTGTCAGGAAAGGAAAGAAAGGATGCATCCCTGTGGGCCAAAGCCGATCTGATGCTCACCGATGCCTTTGTACAGCTTATTAAAGATGTGAAGTTTGGCCGCTTGCCTGCAGACAGTATTTCACTGAACAGGGACACCGTACTGGCCGATGATTTTTTTAAAGAACAGCTGAAGGCGGTACGGAACGGGAATTCTGTCTCTGCCTTACTTGCATCACTGGAACCCGCCCACTGGGAATATAAACTCCTGAAAAACGGCATCCGTGATTTTCTTGCCACGGCCACCTTCAAAGAATATACACCCGTTCCTTCGAGAGGAAAGGATACCACCGGTTTCAAAAAGGCGCTGCAGAAGCGGCTCTATGAAGGCGGTTATATTTCCTTCGACAGTACATTGGCCGACTCTGCCCAGCTGGCGGGGGCGGTTAAGAAATTTCAGAAGGAAAAAGGCATCACTGTTGACGGAAGGGCAGGAGATGGCACTATCCGGATGCTCAATCTGTCCGACAAGGAAAAATTTATCCGGATCGCCATCACGATGGATAAGTACAAAAAGCTGCCGGCTAAGATGCCAGAACAATATATATGGGTGAACACCTCTGCCAACTCCATGGATGTGGTGAAGGATGAAAAGATACAATTCAGTTCAAAGGTCATCAGCGGAAAGCCCGCAACCAGGACGCCGTTGCTGAACAGTGCGGTATCCGTGATCATTACTTACCCGCAATGGGTGCCACCCCCCAGCATTGTGGCCAAGGAAATATTGCCTGCGGTAAAGAAGAACCCGGCCTACCTGTCCCGCAAGGGCTTCAGCCTGGTGGACAAAGACGGTAATGAGGTGGACCCTTACTCGGTCGACTGGTCGAAGTATTCCAAATCGATCCCTTACCGGGTGGTGCAGGGAAGCGGAGACGCCAATGCACTGGGGGTACTCAAGTTTCATTTTGACAATAAGTATTCCGTTTACCTGCATGATACCAACCAGCGGTACCTGTTCAATAATGCCATGCGGTCCCTCAGCCATGGGTGTGTACGGGTGCAGGAATGGGAGAAGCTGGCGTATTATTTATTAAAAAATGACAGCACAGCTTCAAGAGGTTATACCCGGATCGACTCCCTGAAGACCTGGCTCCGGAACAAGGAGAAGCATAATATTTCTCTCCGGAACAAGATGCCGGTCTTTATCCGGTACCTGACCTGTGTATCCCGGGACGGGCATATCCTCTTTTACGATGATGTGTACGGAGAAGATAAAATGCTCAGGGAAAAATACTTTGCGCTCAAATAGAGGGCCCCTGCGGCAGTTTTTTCACAACTTTTCGACACCGGGACAGCCCCCGCAACCCTATGAATAATAGGTAAATAATTTATTTTCTGATATTAAACTTACCCGTTATTTTTGTTTAGTTTAAAACCAAACTATCTCTTTATGAAGAAGATACTGTCTGCATTACTTGCATTGTACCTGCTTGTACCTACCAGTTACGGGCAAGATGATGAAATAAGACCCAAGGCTCTCGGAATCAGTTTTTTCGTGAATGACTTTGTTTCTCCTGCACGTATCCGTTCCAGCTCGTTAGTAAAAGTTTTAGGTGATAATAAAATGGCAAAATTCGGTGAGATGAACCCGGGTTTTGCACTCTCTTATTTTAAGGGTATCCGTAAGCATGTGGACTACACCGCATCACTGGGCGGATCATTCCTTCGTTACCCGATGCCGAATAAGAGTTTCAGCACTGATAACCTGCTGCTCGAAGCAACCGGTGCAGTGAACCTGAAAATGATGACGGAAAAATATTGGGTGCAGCCATATATCTATTTAGGGTTAAGTGCTCATAAGTACCTGCGCTATTACGGAGCCACCATGCCGCTGGGTCTTGGCCTTAAGGTGAATGTGCTTAATGATGTACACCTGTTCGTTACCTCCGTGTATAAAGTACCTGTCACCACTGAAACAGCCAATTACCACCTTCAGCACTCGATCGGCTTAGCTGCCCGGATCGGTAAGAAGAAAGAACCTGTACCGGTAGTACTCGATCGTGATAAAGATGGTATTCCTGATAATGTTGACGCCTGCCCGGATGATCCCGGACCTGCTGCCACCCAGGGCTGTCCCGACAGGGATGGTGATGGTATCATTGACAGGGATGATAAATGCCCGGATGTAAAAGGTCTTGCCAGATACCAGGGCTGCCCGATACCGGATACTGATAAAGATGGTATCAACGACGAAGAAGATAAATGTCCTACTGTGCCGGGTCTGGCCCGCTACCAGGGTTGCCCGATACCGGATACTGATAAAGATGGTATCAATGACGAAGAAGATAAATGCCCGACCGTACCCGGTGTGGCCCGTTACCAGGGTTGCCCGATTCCGGATACCGATGGCGATGGCGTAAACGATGAAGAAGATAAATGCCCGACACTGGCCGGCCCTGCTTCTAATTTCGGCTGCCCCATCATACCGGAAGAGATCGTTAAACGGGTTGAGATCGCTGCGAAGAACATCCTGTTCGTCACCGGCAGCGCCAAACTGCAAAGCAAATCCTTCAAAGGACTGAACGATGTGGCCAAGATCATGCAGGAAAATCCTGATATGAAACTGGCTATCGACGGACACACTGACAATGTGGGTAAAGATGATTACAACCAGAAACTCAGTGATTCCCGTGCCGCTTCAGTAATGAACTATATTGTTAGCAAAGGTGTTGATCCCGCCAGGATCACTGCACAAGGTCATGGTGAAACCATGCCGATTGCTACCAATGCCACAGCCGCCGGCCGCCAGCAAAACCGCAGGGTGGAAATGAAGCTGAGCTATTATACCAAAGAAGTTAAATAAGCCAGGCCAATTGCTTGCTATAAAAAATGCCTTCCGGAAACGGAGGGCATTTTTCTTTCCCCGACCGTGAAGGCGGGTGAATAAGGCCGGTTAACGGTCAGGTATTTTCATCTTTGATTTTATCAGCTTCTTCTTTTGTCTGAGCATTATTTTCCTCCATCTTATGCTTCACTCCCTGCACCAGGGTTGAAACGGGCCCCTGCATTTCTTCCTGCGGATCAGAAGTTACAACTGAATTCTTGTCCTGCTCCGGCGGGGAGGTGGCCGTATCGGCCGGCTTCTTTTTGTTCTTTTTTTTTGTTGTCGCCATAAGTAATGCTGTTGGTACAGGTACCGTTGTCCAAAAATCAGTCCGGTCATTCTTTCAAACAAATACGATTCCGCCGGCGCTAATATTCCACTTCGTGTGGAGGTATTTGCCCGGTTGACCGGCAGGGCAGGATAAACAAAGGTCATAGAATGGTCAGGTGCCCTCGTACAGCATTGAAAGGGCGGGTACGGTACTGTTTTTGCGGAAACATTTTGTTAGCATGCCCTTACCACCGTCCTGTTTTAGTCATACAGGCATGCAAGGTTTGGAACCCGTTTACGATTTAAAACTGATAACATGGAACTGAATGTGATGAAACCCGGGAAAGAAGTTATCAACCTGCTCCTGCCGAAACAAGTTCCTTTTGTAAAGAATGACCAGCAAACAACAACGGAAGAAAAACGGAAGCGTTCCGGTACTGTAACCGTAAAGAAGGAGACGGAACCCGTACAGCCGCCCACGCAGGGCTATTTAAAGTGCAAGCGGTTCGACCTCCTCTGATGAATGCAGAATAGCTGTGATTTTGTACCGGTGCAGATGGAAATAAATGTGCCGGTCAGAATTTTACGTACCTGTCTGTCAGTTCCCGGTCGATGCCCTTCTTCACGGCTTTTCTGGATTGCTTCCGCAGGATGAATTCGAAAAGGCTCATCCATCCCGGAAGGTTACTTTCACTGATGTCGAACAACCAGGCCAGTGCTAATTTATCTTTCGGAAAACCATTGGCTTTGCATTTGCCATCACGGGCAAGACCGTAACCGATTTGCAGAGATTGTTCAAACCCGCGGCTGGCGGGTCTTAGTTCCACCCTGAATTTACAGGGCTTGCCACTTCGGTTCCTGAACAGGTGATGGATATAGGGTGCTGCTGTGGCAGACTGACCGGGTGCCAGCCGGTGTATCGTTTTGCCCAGTTGCACCTGTACTTCCCCCTCCAGGCATTCGAAACTTTCGGAATAGGTCTTATGGAAATGAAGGCCAACGCCCCCGCCATCGGCCAGTTCTACTTCCACGAGGGTGCACTCACCCCGGGTGTCGGCAGCTGTTTTTAGGAAGGTGACGGTGTCCTTTTGTATCGGGTTATAAATTTTTCTTTCCATACCGGTTAATCTACGCTGGTTCAGCCGCCATGGTTTTGGCTTTCAGGTAAACCAGTCCGCTATATTACAGGATTTTAATGAAGCCGGCCCGGTAAGGCCGGGTTGTGGAAAAGCCAGCCGCATTTTCCCGCCATTTCTTTCCGATTTCTGGCAAAAAGCCATACCTTTGCGCCGCCATTAAGAAAAGCATTGGTGCACAGGATTTAAGAGGCGGGCTTTTTCTTCAAGTGGCAGTCTATGAGAGTCTGATCAAAATACAACCGGCAATATGCACTCCTGTTCAGCAGGATACTGCAATTCACCTTCTGCTGCCGGAACCTTTCTCAGAAATCAATAAATAAGTAATCAAAACGGGTAAACGAATGACCCGGAACCCAATAAAATATTTAAACAGAAATTCTAAATAAACAATAGTCATGGCAGATCTTAAATTTCAAAGAAACTTTGGTATTGCCGCCCACATCGATGCCGGTAAGACCACTACCACAGAGCGTATCCTGCGCTACACGGGTATGATCCACCGTATTGGTGAGGTGCATGATGGTGCTGCTACCACCGACTGGATGGAGCAGGAAAAGGAAAGAGGTATTACCATTACCTCTGCAGCCGTAAGCTGTAAATGGAACTTCCCGACTGATAAGGGGAAGAACATGCCCGGCACCACCAAAGAATATTATTTCAACATCATCGATACACCGGGTCACGTTGACTTTACCGTGGAGGTGGAGCGTTCCATGCGTGTACTCGATGGCCTGATCGCCCTGTTCTCTGCCGTGGACGGGGTGGAGCCTCAGTCTGAAACAGTGTGGCGCCAGGCCAACCGTTACGGTGTTCCCCGTATCGGGTTCGTTAATAAAATGGACCGTGCTGGTGCGGACTTCCTGAACGTAGTGAAGCAGGTAAAGGAAATGCTGGGTTCGAAAGCAGTTCCCCTGCAGCTGCCAATAGGCGCCGAAGATGATTTCAAAGGCGTGGTGGACCTGATCAAAATGAAAGGGATCATCTGGCACATGGAAACGGAAGGGATGACCTTTGATGAGATAGAGGTGCCTGCTGATATGGTGGAAGAAGCAAAAGAATGGAGGGCAAGTCTCGTGGAAGCCGTTGCCGAGTACGATGACAAGCTGATGGAAAAATTCTTCGAGAACCCCGACAGCATCACCGAAGAGGAAATGCATGAAGCGATCCGCAAGGCCACGATCGACCTGAGTATTGTGCCGATGATGTGCGGTTCTTCGTTCAAGAATAAAGGAGTGCAGACGGCCCTGGATGCAGTATGCCGCTATCTCCCTTCACCGGTGGATATTCCGGATACAAAAGGAACCGACCCGGATACCGGAGAAGAGCTTACCAGGAAGGCAGACCCGAAAGAACCATTCGCCGCTCTTGCCTTCAAGATCATGACGGATCCCTTTGTGGGCCGCCTGGCGTTCTTCCGTTGTTACAGCGGTCACCTGGATGCCGGATCCTATGTACTGAACGTAAGAAGCGGTAAGAAAGAAAGGATCAGCCGGATCATGAAGATGTTTGCCAACAAACAGAACCCGATCGACTTCATTGAAGCCGGTGATATCGGGGCCGCCGTTGGTTTCAAGGAGATCAAAACAGGAGATACCCTTTGTGATGAGGATCATCCGATCACGCTGGAGAATATGTTCATTCCTGAGCCGGTAATTGCCATTGCCGTGGAGCCGAAGACACAGGCTGACGTGGATAAGATGGGTATGGCGATTGCCAAACTGATCGAAGAAGATCCCACGCTGCGGGTAAGGACCGATGAGGATACCGGGCAGACCATTCTTTCCGGAATGGGAGAATTGCACCTGGAGATCATTGTGGACAGGATGAAACGTGAATTCAAAGTAGAAGTAAACCAGGGAGCTCCCCAGGTGGCGTATAAAGAGGCGTTCAAGAAAACCATTGAGCACAGGGAAGTGCTGAAAAAGCAGACCGGTGGTCGTGGTAAGTTCGCCGATATCGTGTTCGAGATAGGACCGGCCGATGAAGAATGGCTCAAAGAAAACCCGGGTAAGAACTTCCAGTTTGTCAACGACATCTTCGGAGGATCCATTCCCAAGGAATTTGTGCCTGCGATCATGAAAGGGTTTGAATCAGCAATGGGTACAGGAGTACTGGCCAGCTACCCGATGGAGCATATGAAGATCCGTGTATTTGATGGCAGCTACCACGATGTGGATTCTGATTCCATGAGCTTCGAGCTTTGTGCCAAATCCGGTTTCCGGGAGGGAGCAAGAAAGGCCAGCCCGATCCTGCTGGAACCGATCATGCGAGTGGAAGTGGTAACGCCTGATCAGTACATGGGAGATGTAACCGGTGACCTGAACCGCCGCCGGGGTATCCTCGAAGGTATGGACAGCCGTGCCGGCGCCCAGGTGATAAAGGCCAAGGTTCCGCTGAGTGAAATGTTCGGGTATGTAACACAGCTCCGTTCATTAAGCTCCGGCCGTGCCTCCTCTACCATGGAGTTCTCTCACTATGCCCCGGCACCGAACAATATTGCCGAGGAAGTGATCGCCAAAGTAAAAGGCAAGGTGTCTGCTTAATTTGAACAGCAGCATAATTTATAGACATCCGTCCCGGCTCAGCCGGGACGGATTTTTTTTGTGGATAATATTAACCGCAATCAACTGTTCCGGTTTCCTGCTGGCATTTTGTTTGCTGAAAATATTATGTATCTCCTCCGTTTTTAAGATTCTTGGTTGGCCTGATGATGGCCGGTTTATGAAAAACACATGTTCTGATCCGAAGGACCTGAAAGGGTCCTTCCTTTTTTCCGGTATTATCCTGTAACTTGTTCAGGTCAATTTGTACAAATGAAAAAAACGGCCTCACTGATCATCTTTCTTATCGGCTGGCTGATACAGCTTTCGGCACAGCAGGAAAGGCCGCTGGTGGCCGGAATGAAGATCACCTCCGGTACCCGGATCAGGAAATCGGTTTACAGGATCAATGCACCCGCTGATACGGCCCGGCCAATTGTCCTGATCGAAGGCAGCAATATCACCATTGATTTTAATAATGCAGAACTCCGGGGCAGCAACGACACCCGGAACCCTGATGAATTTTATGGTATTGCCATCATGGTCCGGAACAGTAAGAACATTACCATCAGGAACCTGAAGGCAAAAGGATACAAGATCGCTTTTATCGCCCAAAACACAGAGAACCTGTCGGTTGAAAATTGCGATTTCAGCTATAATTACCGCCAGCACCTTAACAGTACCCAGGAAAAAGAAGATATCGCCGACTGGATGAGTTACCACCATAACGAAAACGATGAGTGGCTGCGGTATGGCGCTGCCATGTACCTGAAGGACTGTAAACGCTTCACCGTAAAGAATTGTACCGTTACCGGAGGTCAGAATGGGCTGATGATGATGCGGTGCGATGACGGGCTGATTGTAAATAATGATTTTTCCTTCAACTCCGGGATCGGGATCGGCATGTACAGGAGCAACCGGAACAAAGCTGGATACAACCGGATCATTTTTAACGTAAGAGGCTATAGCCATGGTGTGTACAACAGGGGGCAGGATAGTGCAGGCATCCTTGTTTATGAGCAAAGCAATAACAATATTTTTTATAAGAATAACGTCACCCATGGCGGGGATGGCTTCTTTTTATGGGCCGGCCAGACAACGATGGATACCGGGCAGGGCGGCTGTAACGATAATGTGATCGAAGGGAATGATTTCTCCTATGCACCCACTAACGGTGTCGAAGTAACGTTCAGCCGGGTGCAGGTAACCGGCAACAGGATATACGACTGCGACCACGGTATCTGGGGCGGGTACAGCTACTCTTCTGTCTTCAGCGGAAACCGGTTCAGGAATAACAGGATCGGGGTGGCCATCGAGCACGGGCAGCATAATGAAATTTCCGATAACACTTTTTTTGGCGACAGGGAAGCCATCAAACTCTGGTCACGGAAAGAACAACCACCGGATTGGGGGTATGCCCGCTACCGGGATACCCGGAGTGCAGACTATACCATAACAGGTAACAGTTTCAACAGTAACCCGGTGGTATATAGTTTTACCAGGACCGACAGTATCAACGTTTATTTTAATACAGCTGCCGGCTACGGAGCCCTGTTCAGAACGGATTCAACTGTTACACACCTCGACTCCCTGGTAATGGACAGGGTGGATTCAAGTGCAAAGGTGCCCATACTGATCAATAAGCCAAACGACCCCTTTACCGGGAACGGTAAATATGCCGGCCGCCGGAATATCATGATCACGGAATGGGGACCCTACGATTTTCGCTACCCGCTCATCTGGAACACCAATCCCACAGATAAAAATGACACGATGCGGTTTGACCTGGCCGGTCCGAAAGGAAAATGGAAGATCAAAACACTAAAAGGAGTAACCGGTATTTCCGCCGGGAACGGGGTCTTCCCCGCCAGTATCACGGCTGTAAGAACAGGCGGCGACAGAACGGATATACTGATTGAACTGGAGTACACCGGCCCGGCATTCACCACGGCCATGGGCGAAAAGATACCGGCAGGAAAACCCAGCCTCTTCCGGTACAGGAAATTCTTTCAGCCCATCAGCTGGGATGTGTTATTCTACCCGTTAGACACCATGTATTATAACCCCGTTCGGTCAGGGTCCTTGTTTTCAATGACAGAACGAAAGGTCCCCTTCAAATCGGAAAAGACCGATAAGCTGGATTATGCCTGGTGGGGCGGCATCAAAGAGGCGGGGATCCAGCATACCCAATTTATCACTTCCGCCAGTGGCCAGGCCAGCTTTCCGCCGGGAGAATATGAGCTTTCGGTAACCTGGGATGATGCGGTGAGGGTATATGTGGACGAGAAACTGGTGGTGGATGAATGGAACCCATCCCGCTATACTTTTGATGAATCGCCCAACCGGAAGGTACGGCTCCGGCTCGGTGGCGATCATACTTTTCGGGTAGAGCATCTAGAGCTGAGCGGCTTTGCTACCCTGAGCCTGAAAATCAAGCCGGTAGAATAAGGATATGAGAAGGGGCGGACGATTGTCCACATTCTAAAAAATTCTTTCCCAAGTATTTGGCGAGAATAGCACCCAGCCCTACCTTTGCACTCCCAAAAGAAAATTGGGTTTTCACACATGTCGCAGCGAATCAGAATCAAATTACAGTCATACGATCACAACCTGGTTGATAAATCAGCTGAAAAGATCGTAAAAACAGTACGCAGTACCGGTGCTGTGGTAACAGGACCTATTCCCCTGCCTACCCGTCGTAAGATATTTACCGTGTTGCGTTCACCTCACGTAAATAAGAAGAGCCGTGAGCAGTTCCAGTTGGCCACGCATAAGCGTCTCCTGGATATTTATACCTCTTCAAGCCGTACTGTGGATGCGCTGAGCAAACTGGATTTGCCCAGTGGTGTGGAAGTAGAGATCAAAGCGTAGTACCCCGGTGCAGGCGCTTTTTTAGTTCTTATAAATTGATTTAAAAATTTGTCATCTCTCAATCCCGGGATTCCGGGCGAAAAGAGCTCTGGCTGATAAACATAAAACAAGCCATTCAGGGTTTGTTTACTGCCGGTACTTCCGATAGAAAGGAAAAGGTCGGTGGCAAACGGGGATTGACGCCCCGTCCCGGTAGCACCGGGGCGGCTGGTATGTCCCAATAACCTTGCAGGCACAAACAGAACAACCATGAAAGGTATTATTGGGAAAAAAATTGGGATGACCAGCATCTTTGATCCCACAGGCAAACAAACAGCCTGTACGATTATTGAGGCGGGCCCCTGCGTGGTTACCCAGGTAAAGACCACGGAAACGGATGGCTACAATGCCCTCCAGTTGTCATTCGGCGACAAAAACGACAAGCACTCTACCCAGGCCGAAAAGAATCACTTCGCAAAAGCTTCCACTTCTCCCAAAAAATTCTCCAGGGAATTCAGGGATTTTTCAGTTGAAAAAAATATTGGTGAAACAGTTACTGTCGACATTTTCTCAGAAGGAGAAAGTGTGGATGTGGTAGGTACCACAAAAGGTAAAGGTTTCCAGGGCGTGGTAAAACGCCATGGTTTCGGTGGTGTGGGCCAGCAATCACACGGTCAGCACGACAGGCAAAGGGCCCCGGGTTCGCTCGGTAACTCTTCAGATGCCAGCCGTGTTATGAAAGGGATGCGCATGGCCGGCCGTATGGGGACAGACAGGGTAAAGCTTAAAGGCCTGAAAGTGCTGAAAGTGTTCCCTGACAAAAACTATATCCTGGTCAGCGGTTCTGTACCCGGTCACAACGGTTCAATTGTTTTAATTCAGAAATAAAGGTTATCGCCCCGAGCATGCCGACGGGTGATTCAAAAAGAATAAAAATGCAAATCGAAGTTTTAAATACAAAAGGGAAGGCTACCGGCAGATCGGTGGAGCTGCCTGAAGATATCTTTGGTGCAGAACCTAATAACCATGTTATCTATCTCGCCGTAAAACAATACCTCGCTGCACAGCGCCAGGGTACGCACAAGGTAAAGACCCGTGCTGAAGTAAAGGGTGCCAGCCGCAAGCTGCACCGCCAGAAAGGTACCGGCGGAAGCCGTAAGGGTAACATCAGGAACCCGCTCTACAAAGGTGGTGGTACCATCTTCGGCCCCAAGCCCCATGGCTATGATATCAAACTGAACCGGAAAGTGAAGGACCTGGCCAAGATCTCTGCCCTCTCTCACAAGGCAAAAGATAATGCCATCCTCGTGGTGGAAGACATCAGCCTGGACACACCGAAAACAAAAACGTTCGTGGACATCCTCGGTCACCTCAAAGTGGCAGATAAGAAAGTGATGTTCGTGCAGCCGGAATACAACGACAACCTGGATATGTCCATGCGTAATGTTCCGACCGTTCAGGGGGTGCTGCTGAGCGATATCAATACCTACGATATTGTAAACGCAGATGTACTGGTGATGACGGAAAGCGCAGCCAAGATCTTTGGAGAAGAAGAAAAAGCGGAAGCCTGAGAAATGTGAGGAGGTGCTGATCCCGTAACAGGGAAATGATCAGCGCAAATAGTTCTTATAAAAAAAGGAAGTGAAGGAGGGAGCAAAATCATTTCCACATTGTCAAATTTTCAAATTTATATTCAGATGAAACTTTCTGAAGTACTGATAAAGCCGATTCTCACCGAGAAAGCAAATGCGCAGCATGATAAACTCCGCCGCTATGCCTTCAGGGTGTCAAAAAAGGCCAATAAGCTGGAGATCAAAAAAGCTGTTGAAAGCTTTTATGGTGTTACCGTAACCAACGTGAACACCAGTGTTACTCCTGCAAAAAGTAAAAGCCGCTTTACCAAAGCCGGTGTTATCTCCGGCCGCAAGCCTTCTTATAAAAAGGCATTTGTAACAGTGGCAGAAGGGGAGAATATTGACCTGTACTCCAATATTTAATCTCTCCGGGCTCCCTGGCAAAGGGAGCGGGAATGGCAAACAACCGCCGCGAAGTGTTGAAGTAGTAAAATAGAATCAGAAAAAAAATGGCATTAAGAAAATTCAAACCCGTAACAGCCGGTACCCGTTGGAGGATCGGTAACGCTTACGCAGAGGTAACCACCAATGTTCCCGAAAAGAGCCTGGTGGAAAAGAAAAAAAGAACCGGTGGTCGTAATTCATCCGGTCACCTCTCCATGCGCTATATCGGCGGTGGTCATAAGAAGAAATACCGTGTTATCGATTTTAAGAGAAATAAACCCGGTGCGGCGACGGTTGCCTCTATCGAATATGATCCGAACCGTACTGCTTTCATTGCCCTGCTAAACTATGCAGACGGCGAAAAGCGCTACATCCTGGCCCCGCAGGGCCTGCAGGTGGGTGCGAAAGTAGAAGCCGGTGTAGATGTGGCACCTGAAGTAGGCAATTCGCTGCCGATGAAGAATATGCCGCTGGGTACCAACATTCACAATATCGAAATGCAGCCCGGTCAGGGTGGTAAACTGGCCCGCAGTGCCGGTTCATCCGCTCAGCTGACCAACAAGGAAGAAAAATACGCTGTATTGAAAATGCCTTCCGGAGAGCTGAGAAAAGTACTGATCAACTGTTTTGCAACAGTGGGAGTGGTCAGTAACAGCGATCATAACCTGCAAAGCATGGGTAAAGCCGGCCGGAACAGGTGGAAAGGGATCAGGCCGAGAAACCGCGGTGTGGCCATGAACCCGGTGGATCACCCGATGGGGTGGTGAAGGTAAAGCTTCAGGCGGACACCCGAGAAGCCGTACCGGTAAATACGCAAAGGAGAGAAGACCAGGACAAGGGGAAAATCAAGCGACAAACTCATCATCCAGCGTAAGAACGGTAGTAAACTGACAAAGTAAAAATGTAAAATGTGCAGGTGTGAAGCGGTGAAAATTGAGTTCAGACCTGCATGATAAATAAAAAAGATTTTTGATAGTGGAGAGCATTTTCACATTTCCACATTTTCAAATTTTCAAATTTTAAAAATGGCTCGTTCAATTAAAAAAGGTCCTTACGTAGCAACACATCTTGAAAAGAAAGTGCTGTCTATGAATGAAGGCAAAGCAAAGAAAGGCGTGGTAAAAACATGGAGCCGTCGTTCAACGATCACTCCGGATTTCGTGGGCCACACTTTTGCGGTGCATAACGGGAATAAGTTCATCCCGGTTTATGTAACGGAATTCATGGTGGGTCACAAATTGGGAGAGTTTGCTCCTACCCGCCAGTTCAAAGGACACTCAAGCAAGAAAGTAGACTGATAAAGGAATGCGGGCCGATAGCAAAGCGCTATGGACCGTATCAGAAAAATATAAAAATTTCATTGCTGTAGAAAGGGCCCGGCGCCCGGCTTATAGCTAAACGTTTAAAAGATGGAAGCAACAGCTAAACTCAGAAATTACCCGACTTCACCCCGCAAGATGCGGCTGCTGGCTGACCTGATCCGTGGTCAGAAAGTAGAGAAAGTGCTGGCGGAGCTCGAACATAACCCCAAGCATCCGGCAGTACCCCTGCGCAAGCTGGTACTGAGTGCGATCAGCAACTGGAAACAGAAAAATGATGGCGGTGATGAGAGCCAGCTGGTGGTGAAAACCATTTTTGTAGATGGTGCAAGAACACTGAAGCGTATGCGCCCCGCCCCGCAGGGCCGTGGCTACCGGGTGCGTAAGCGCAGCAACCATGTAACAGTGATCGTGGATACAAAAGAGGCCAAATAATCAGTAAATGTGCCGGTGTAAAAAAGTGAAAACGGTTTTACATCTGCAGTAAACAAATATTTTGAACGGGGGATTTCATTTTCACCGTTTCAAATTTTCAAATTAATAATTCTAAAAAATGGGTCAAAAAGCAAATCCGATCGGTAACAGGTTAGGCATCATCCGCGGATGGGAGTCTAACTGGTATGGCAGCAAAAAAGATTATGCCTCCAAACTGATCGAAGACCACAAGATCAGAACTTACCTGAATGCCCGTATCAATAAGGGCGGTATCTCAAAGATCGTGATCGAGAGAACCCTGGGTAAACTGATCATCACGATTCACACTTCCAAACCCGGTATCATCATCGGTAAAGGCGGTGGTGAAGTGGACCGGATCAAGGAAGAGCTGAAAAAACTTACCGGCAAGGAAGATGTGCAGATCAACATTCTTGAGATCCGCCGTCCTGAACTGGATGCCATGATCGTTGCCGATACCATTGCCCGCCAGATCGAGAACAGGATCAATTATAAAAGGGCGATCAAGATGTCCATCGCTTCCGCACTCCGTATGGGTGCTGAAGGGATCAAGGTAAAAGTGAGCGGACGCCTGGGTGGTGCCGAGATTGCCCGTACAGAAGAGATCAAGCAGGGCCGTGTGCCGCTGCATACATTCCGTATGGATATCGATTATGCCAACGTGTTTGCCCTGACGGTTTACGGAAAGATCGGTATCAAAGTGTGGATCTGTAAAGGGGAAGTGCTGACCAAGCGTGACCTTAACCCCAACTTCGTGGGCGGTAAGAGTGAAGTGAGCGACAGAAGGGAAAGAAGGGATGATCGTCATGATCGTCGTGATGACAGAAGAGGCGGCGGAAGAGACCGCAGGAACTAAAGAAAAAGGGCAGGTGTGAAAATGTGAAAATTAAGTTCACACTTGCAACAGAGATAAAAAATTTTGATGGTGGGGATCATTTTCACATTTCCACATTTTCAAATTCGCAAATTGTTTTAAAATGTTACAACCGAAAAGAACGAAACACAGGAAGATGCAGAAGGGCCGCATGAAGGGTGATGCCAAAAGAGGTACCACTATTGCCTTTGGTTCTTATGCCCTGAAAGCGCTGGACAGTCACTGGATCACCGACCGCCAGATTGAAGCGGCCCGCCAGGCGCTTACCCGTGAAATGAAAAGGGAAGGTAATGTGTGGATCCGCATTTTCCCTGATAAGCCGATTACCCGCAAACCGCTGGAGGTAAGGATGGGTAAGGGTAAAGGTAACCTGGAGTTCTGGGCTGCCGTGGTAAAACCCGGACGTATCATCTTCGAAGTGGATGGTGTAAGTGAGCAGGTGGCTAAGGCATCTCTTTCACTTGCTGCCGGTAAGCTGCCGATCAAAACGAAGTTCATTGTGCGCCGTGACCTGGTTAGTGCGTGATATGTAAATATGCGGATGTGAACCGGAGGAAAAGAGATTTTCAGTAAGACAGAACGGAGTTCACCTTCCACATTTTCAAACTTTCAAATCAATTAAGATGTCAAAAAAAGCAGATTTTGTAAAAAGCATTCACGGGATGAATGAGCAGGACCTGAAAGCAAGGCTGGAGGAAGATAAACAGCGCCTGAAAAAAATGGAGTTTGCACATGCGATCTCCCCGCTGGAAAATCCGATGACCATCCGTTCACTCCGCCGGGATATTGCCCGTCTGCAGACGGAACTGAAATTAAAACAACAGGAAAAATAATGTGCAAATATGAAAATGTGCAAACAGCGGGAAGGAGATAACGTGTCATTGTTCACATTTTCACATTTTCAAATTTCAAATTGATAAAATGGAAGCAAGAAATTTAAGAAAGACCAGGATCGGAGTGGTAACCAGCAATAAGATGGCAAAGACCATTACTGTTGCAGTGGAAAGAAAAGTAAAGCACCCGATCTATGGTAAGTTCGTAAAGAAGACCACAAAATTCCATGCGCATGACGATAAGAACGAATGCAGCATCGGTGATGTGGTAAAGATCATGGAAACCCGCCCGCTCAGCAAAACAAAACGCTGGAGGCTGGTGGAAGTGGTGGAAAAGGTTAAGTAAGAAAATTAATAATGCTGAATGTTGAATGATGAATGCATGTTCGCAAGAAAGCAGTTCATTCAAAATTCAAAAATTCAAAATTCAAAATAAAGTAAGATGATTCAGCAAGAAAGCCGGTTAAATGTGGCGGACAACAGCGGTGCCAAAGAGGTGCTTTGTATCCGTGTACTCGGCAACAGCGGTCAGCGTTATGCCAAAATTGGTGATAAGATAGTTGTTACGGTTAAGGATGCATTACCGGCAGGGGGTATCAAAAAAGGTACAGTTGCCAAGGCAGTGATCGTACGTACCACCAACAAACTCCGCCGCAAAGACGGTTCTTATATCCGGTTTGATGATAATGCAGTGGTGATCCTGAACCAGGCAGATGAGCCAAGGGGTACCCGTATTTTCGGACCCGTGGCCAGGGAGCTCCGTGATAAAGGATATATGAAGATCATTTCACTGGCGCCGGAAGTGCTGTAAGAGAGCGGAAGACCGCAACAAAATTCGAAAGTTATTCATGCTGCAGCGAAGGAGCCCGGGGCTCACCGCTCACAGCGCAAAGCTCAAATAAAATGAAAGCAAGATTCAAACCCAAGTTTAACATCAAGAAAGGGGATAACGTGGTGGTGATCGCCGGCGATGATAAAGACCTTTCCAAACCAAGAGTGGTGAAGGAAGTGCTTATCGATGAAAAGAACACCAAGGTGATCGTGGAAGGTGTGAACATCGTAACCAGGCACTCAAAACCATCGGCGCAGAACACCAAGGGAGGCATCATTAAAAAAGAAGCTCCCATCCACATCAGTAATGTGATGCTTTGGGACCCTGCCCAGAAAGCAGGTGCCCGGGTGAAAAGAGAACGAAAAGATGGAAAGACAGTTCGGGTTTTCAAAACAAAAAAAGTACAGGGAGGTAAAAAATAATGAGTACTAAAACGTATGTGCCGAGACTGGCCAGCAGGTACAAAAAAGATGTTGTACCCGCCCTGGTAAAGAAATTTGGTTACACCTCAGTCATGCAGGCTCCCAAACTGGAGAAGATCTGCCTGAACCGTGGTGTGAACGGAGCCGTTTCCGACAAAAAGCTGATCGATATCGCTATTGATGAGCTTACCACGATCACCGGTCAGAAGGCGGTGGCCACCATGTCAAAGAAAGATATATCCAACTTCAAGCTGCGTAAGAACATGCCGATCGGCGCCAGGGTTACGCTTCGCGGAGACAAGATGTTCGAATTCTTCGACAGGCTGGTGGCAGTAGCCCTGCCCCGGGTGCGTGACTTCAAAGGCGTGAACGAAAAAGCATTTGACGGCCGCGGAAATTATACCCTCGGTATTTCCGAGCAGATCATCTTCCCGGAGATCGATATCGATAAAGTGAACAAGATCACCGGCCTGGATATCACGTTTGTAACTACCGCCAATACCGACGAAGAAGCCTATGAACTGCTGAAAGAGCTCGGTATGCCTTTCAAAAATGTAAAAAACAATTAATCAATAAAGGATAAATAAAAATGGCAAAAACATCAGTAAAAGCCAGGCAGGCAAAAAGGGAAAGAATGGTGGCCCAGTATGCAGCTAAAAGAGAAGAGCTGAAGAAAGCAGGCGACTGGAAAGCCCTTGATGAACTGCCGAAGAACTCTTCAAAAGTTCGTTTGAAGAACCGTTGCCAGTTGTCCGGACGTCCGAAAGGATATGTACGCTACTTCGGTATCTCCAGGGTAGCCCTTCGGGACATGGCGCTGAACGGAAAAATTCCGGGGCTTAAAAAAGCGAGCTGGTAATGATATTTAATACCGGGGATTTGGTATTTCGGTATTGAATCTTCAGTTGAGAAAATAGTCAATTTAAAAATATTCAATCTTATATAGATTATGGTAACAGATCCTATAGCAGACTTCCTCACCAGAATCCGTAATGCACAGATGGCTGGTCACCGTGTGGTGGACATTCCTGCTTCTAACCTGAAGAAAAGGATGACGGAGATCCTGTACAACCAGGGCTATATCCTGAAGTACAAATTTGAGGATGACAACAAGCAAGGCGTGATCAAGATCGCTTTGAAGTATGATCCGGCTACTAAACAGCCCGCTATCCAGAGTATGGAAAGGATCAGCCGCCCCGGTTTGCGCCAGTATGCCAAGCCTGCTGACTTCCGTCGTGTGAAGAATGGCCTGGGTGTGGCGATCGTATCGACTTCAAAAGGTGTGATGACCGACAAGGAAGCCAAAGCGAATAACATCGGCGGCGAAGTGCTCTGCTATGTGTATTAATCGAAAGTAAATGTTGCCGATACATTAAGCCGAACCTATACCCGGCTGACCGGTCAGCAGCAAATTGTAAACAATAAATTTAAATTCATTTTATGTCCCGTATAGGAAAAAAAGCGATCACCGTTCCTGAAGGAGTGACTGTAACCGTTGGTAAAGACAACGTGATATCTGTAAAAGGTAAAAAAGGTGAACTGAAACAGGAGATCGACCGTGATATCACGGTAGAAGTAAAAGACGGCCAGGTTAATTTTTCAAGACCTACAGACCAGATCCGTCACCGTGCCATGCATGGACTGTACCGTGCACTGGTGGCCAATATGATCAAAGGCGTGACCGAAGGATACGAAAGAAAGCTGGAGCTGATCGGGGTGGGTTTCAAAGCCGCCAACCAGGGAAATGTTCTTGACCTGTCACTCGGTTATTCTCACAATATTATGATCGAGGTGCCCAAAGAGATCAAGGTGGCTACCCAGCAGGAAAAAGGCCAGAACCCGATCATCACCCTGGAAGGGATCGATAAACAACTGATCGGCCAGGTGGCAGCCAAGCTCCGCAGCCTGCGCAAGCCTGAACCTTACAAAGGAAAAGGTGTACGCTATGTGGGCGAAGTGGTTCGTAAGAAAGCGGGTAAGGCAGCCGGTAAATAATGCCGGTAACCCTCTCAGCAGGCGCTGAGACCGTAAACCGGGAACTTAAAACTTAACGATCCCTGGCAGCATCAGGGAAAAAAATAAAGAAGATGAACGCAAAGAATAAAACAGCAAGAAGACAGAGGATCCGTTACACCATCCGTAAAAAGATATCCGGTGCCAGCAGCAAGCCCCGTCTTTCTGTATTCAGGAGCAATGCAGATATCTATGCACAGATCATTGATGACAGCAAAGGCGTGACGATCGCTTCTGCATCATCCCGTGACAAGGATATCGCAGCCCAGAAATCCAATAAAGTGGATAAGAGCAAGCTTGTCGGCGCCGCCATTGCCCGCAAGGCATCTGAACTGGGCGTTTCAGAAGTGGTGTTTGACCGTGGCGGATACCTGTACCATGGCCGGGTGAAATCACTTGCCGATGGTGCACGGGAAGGAGGGTTAAAATTCTAAATGGGAAAAGTTCATCCCGTATCAGCGGGATACAAAATTTCAAAATAATAGTATGTCAAAGATTAACGCAAACAGGGTAAAAGCAGGTGATCTCGAACTGAAAGATAAAGTGGTTGCCATCAACCGGGTGGTGAAGACCACCAAAGGGGGCCGCTCATTCAGTTTCTCTGCACTCGTTGTGGTTGGTAATGAAAACGGGGTGGTTGGTCACGGACTGGGTAAAGCCAAGGAAGTGCAGGAAGCCATCACGAAAGGGATTGAGGATGCCAAGAAAAACCTTATTAAGGTTCCGGTGATGAAAGGTACCATCCCGCATGACCAGTGGGCCAAAGAAGGGGCAGCAAAAGTGCTGATCAAACCGGCCGCTCATGGTACGGGTGTGATCGCCGGAGGCAGCATGCGTGCAGTGCTGGAGTCTGCCGGTGTTACCGATATCCTGGCTAAATCACTTGGTTCAGCAAACCCGCACAACGTGGTGAAAGCAACCTTTAAGGCGCTTGCACTGCTGCGGGAACCGGTTGGGGTGGCCAAAACAAGGTCCATCGGTCTCAAAAAAGTTTTCAACGGATAAAATAAGTACTAAGTGATACGGGCAGCTTTTTAAGCCTGCTGCTTATGACTTACAGCTTAAAATCTATAACTCGTAAACATGAAGAAGATAAAAATCACATTGGTAAAAAGCCCGATCGACAGACCGGAACGGCAGAAACTGACCTTGCAGGCACTTGGGCTGAACAAGACCAATAAGACAAGAGAAGTGGAGGCCACTCCGCAAATACTGGGCATGGTCCGTAAAGTGGAGCACCTGGTGAAAGTGGAAAATATATAACTATGTAAAATGGGAATGCCGGAAATGTGGTAATGGCAGCAGCACATTTATCATGTTTGCACATTTTCAAATTAATAATGCGAGGGGTGATTCCCCGAAGAGTACAAAATCAAACAAATGAAACTCCATCAACTGAAGCCTGCAAAAGGCGCAACGCACAAAGAAAAAAGATTAGGACGTGGTGAAGCTTCCGGCCATGGCGGTACCTCTACAAAAGGTAACAAAGGACACCAGAGCCGCAGCGGTTTTAAAAATAAAATGGCTCACGAAGGTGGCCAGATGCCGATCCAGCGCCGGATTCCCAAAAGAGGATTTAAGAACCCGCACAGGGTAGAATACAAGGTATTCAACCTCGGGCAGGCAGAACAACTCGCTGAAAAGTACAATATCAGCGAATTTTCTCTCGAAAACCTGTATGTGAACGGGCTCGTTGCACAAAACGATAAAGTAAAAATACTTGGCAACGGAGAACTGAAAGCCAAACTGAGCTTCAAAGTAAATGCAGTCAGCGGCAAAGCCAAAACTGCGATCGAAGCAGCAGGCGGTACGGTGGAAATAATAAAGTAAAATCGCTAAATTGCAATGACGCACCTGGTGCGTCTTTTCTGTTTAGTAAAAAGATTTTGCAGCAGTAAATTTTTAAGAGCATTTAAATTTTTTAATCCCCGTGAAGAAACTTATACAGACACTTAAAAATATCTGGAGCATCGACGAGCTGCGTTCCAAGATCATATTCACCCTTGCACTGGTGGCTATTTATGTTCTCGGTACCAAGATCGTTCTGCCGGGTATTGATCCGTCTAAATTATCTGATGGCGGCGGCGCTGATTCCGGTGTGCTGGGTCTTATTAATACCTTTTCCGGCGGGGCCTTCCATCAGCAATCGATCTTTGCCCTAGGTATCATGCCTTATATCTCTGCTTCTATCTTTATGCAGCTGATGACCGTACTGGTCCCCAGTTTCCAGAAAATGCAGAAAGAAGGGGAGAGCGGCAGAAAGAAGATCAATCAGTACACCCGCTACCTTACGGTGGTGGTTACCATTCTGCAGGCATCTGCCTACGTTACCTATATCCGGAGCCTTAACCAGGGCAACGGCGCCATGTTACCGGCCTTCGGCCCGTACTTCTGGCTCTGTTCCATCTTCCTCCTCACCGCAGGTACTTTATTTGTGATGTGGATGGGTGAGAAGATCACTGATAAAGGCCTCGGCAACGGTACCTCGCTGATCATCATGATCGGTATCCTCCAGCGCCTTCCCCGCTCACTGGCCCAGGAGCTGAGCGCCAAATCCGTCAGGAACGGCCAGGTGCTGATGTTCATCATCGAGATCGCCGTGCTGATCGCTATCATCATGGGATGCGTGATGCTGATACAGGGGGTAAGGAAAGTGCCGGTAAACTATGCAAAGCAGATCGTCGGCAACCGTAATTTCGGCGGGTCAGGACTGCGACAATTCCTGCCGCTGAAAGTGAACAGCGCCGGTGTAATGCCGATCATCTTTGCCCAGGCGATCATTTTCATCCCGACCATCATTGCCAACTATAACGTTGATAAAGGAAGCGGGTTGCTCAGTGCGCTGAACGATCACAGTAATATCTGGTACATGCTGATCTACTCAGTAGTGGTTATCGGGTTTACCTTCCTCTACACCGCTTTGATATTTAACCCCAAGCAGATTGCAGATAACCTCAAGCAAAGCAATGGTTTCATACCTGGTGTGAAGCCCGGTCAGCCTACAGCAGACTACATCGGTACCATTATGGACCGTATTACACTGCCCGGCGCCATTTTACTTGCCCTGGTTGGTATCCTGCCGGGTATTGCACAGCGCTTAGGCGTTACGTCACAGTTCTCCACCTTCTTCGGTGGCACCTCCCTGCTGATCATGGTAGGGGTGATACTCGATACCCTCCAGGCTATCGAAACACAACTGCTGATGCGCAATTATGATACACTGATGAAAAGCGGACGCATCCAGGGAAGACAAACCACTTCTGCTGTACAGATGTGATCCGTTTCAACCGATACTGACAAAACCCCGCTGATGAGCGGGGTTTTGTTTTAGAATAGGTAAATTTGCGCCAACTTATGATGATCCAGAAAACAGATGAACAGGTGGAACTGATGCGCCGGAGCGCCCTGCTGGTGAGCAAAACGCTGACAGAGATCACTGCTATGCTCAGACCCGGGATCACTACCCTGTCCATCGATAAGAAGGCAGGTGAATTCATAAGAGACCATGAGGCAATTCCTTCTTTTTTACACTACAATGGTTACCCCTTCAATACCTGTATCTCCGTAAACGATGTGGTGGTGCATGGCTTTCCGGGACCAGGCGAACTGAAGGAAGGTGATATTGTTTCCATCGACGTGGGGGTGATACTGAACGGATGGCACGGCGACCATGCGTACACCTTCGCCATCGGGGATCCCGGCGATGACGTGAAAAAATTGCTGAGAGTGACAAAGGAATCGCTTTACAAAGGAATCGAAAAGGCAGTGGCCGGCAACCGTACCGGCGATATTGCCTTTGCCATACAGGACTACACGGAAAGAAAACACGGCTACGGGGTGGTAAGAGAACTGGTGGGACACGGCCTGGGCCGCAACCTGCATGAAGACCCGCAGGTGCCCAATTACGGCAAACGGGGAAGCGGGGTGAAACTAAAAGAAGGGCTTGTACTGGCCATCGAACCGATGATCAACCTCGGAAAGAAAGAGGTGTTTACCGATGCAGATGGCTGGACGGTTCGGACCAAAGACGGAAAGCCCTCTGTGCATTTCGAGCATGATGTATGTGTGCGGAAGAACAAGGCAGATATACTTTCGGATTACAAACCGATCGAAGCGGCAGAAAGGAAAAACCCGCATCTTTTCTGGGATTATTAAAGCAGCCTGAACATCGGTTCCACCCGTTTATCCACCCAGATCTCCTGCGGGCTGATATATGTGTCCTTCATGCGGAAATCAATACCGGCTTTATCAAATGCAGACTTCACCAGTTCGGAACAGATATAGTTCTTGTTACGCTCCCTTTTCCCGATCCGGAAAAGTATCCGGGTCATGATACGTATGATCTCCCAGTTATCATAAGGCCTCGTCAGTTCATCCAGCCCGAAACTGATCGCCTTATTCAGGTTTTCATGCACCACCTCTACATTCAGCCTTGCCATAACGATCTGCCCCTTGTAAGGCCTTTTTGTTCCTTTATAATCCTTCAGGTATTTGGAAAGCGGGATCAGCCGGATACCGATCTTTGGTTCCGCCTCCAGTATCATCACCCTTCCCAGTTCCTCGTCTTTATAAACAATGGCCACATGGCTCCAGGCACTTTTGGTGAGCCGCTGGATGATACCGGAAAAAGCATAGCTGCCCGAACTGAAAAAGATATGCCCGGTCTTGAGTATCTCCCTCACTTTTTCATAAGGAACCACCGGGAGTTCCTTTATTTGCTTTTTGGTTACTGCTTCAGCCATAAACGACAGGTAATAATATTTCCGGCATTCTTCATCCGGTTGTACCTTTCAAGGTATGATAAATGTGATAAAAAAAATTATACCGCTCACGGCTTTTCTTTTTACAGCCGAAAACATCCATCCGCAGGCGCCGGAAATCCTGAAAGTACGGGACTACCGGGTGGCACATGAGAAAGAGATCTTCAGCGAGTTTATTTCATTTATCGGAGTACCCAATATTGCTGCCGACAGTGTAAACCTCCGGAAGAACGCCTTGCTGATCATGGAGATGATGAAGAAACGGGGCATACAGCAGGTGCAATTGCTGAGCACGCAGACACCCGGTGTGCCTGCAGTGGTATATGGGGAGTATATTGCACCCGGTGCAAAAAACACCCTGGTCTTCTATGCGCATTATGACGGACAGCCGGTAAACCCTGAACAATGGGCAACAGGTCTTAAACCCTTTGAACCAAAACTGGCATCAGGGCCAATAGACAGGGGAGGTTCGCTCATCCCTTTTCCCGGAAAGGATGAAGCACTGGACCCGGAGTGGCGGGTATATGGCCGTGGCGCTTCAGATGATAAGGCCGGGGTGGCTTCCATCCTTAATGCATTTGATGCCGTGCTGAAAAGCGGTCAGCAACCAACCTGCAATATTAAATTCTTCTTTGAAGGCGAAGAGGAAGCAGGATCTCCGCACCTGGGGGAAATCCTTCAGCAATACCGGCAGTTGCTCGCTGCCGATCTGTGGATCATGTGCGATGGCCCGGTACATCAGTCCGGGAAAAAGCAGGTCGTATTCGGAGCAAGAGGTGATGCACATTTAGATGTCACTGTATATGCTTCCCGCCGGCCTTTGCACAGCGGGCATTATGGCAACTGGGCACCCAACCCGGCCATGCTGCTGGCCAAACTGCTGGCATCAATGAAAGATGACAATGGTAAAGTACTGGTAAAAGGTTTTTATGATGATGTGATCCCGCTTACTCCCGCAGAAAAGAAAGCCCTGCGTGATGCACCCCCGGTAGATGAGCAGATGAAAAAAGAACTGGGTATCATTTCAACAGAAATGCCCGGTAAAACACTGGGTGAATCAATCAGCCTGCCGTCACTGAATATAAATGGTATGCAAAGCGGCAACGTTGGCCGGTTGGCAAGTAATGTGATACCTGTTACGGCCAATGCGGTGATCGATCTCCGGTTGGTGCCCGGAAATGACTGGCAAAGACAACAACAGAAAGTAACAGAACACATCCGCAGACAAGGGTATTATGTAACTGACCACGACCCGACAGATGAGGAAAGAATGAAGTACCCCCGCATGGCAAAGGTTATTCCCGGTACAGGCAGTTATAATGCACAGCGTACTTCAATGGAATGGCCGGTGGCGCAACAGGTGATCGCGGCGGTAAAGAGTACCACTACCGACCAGGTAGTGCTGATGCCAACGATGGGGGGCAGCCTGCCTTTGTTCCTGTTTGAAAAATACCTGCAGGCAAAAACCATTACAGTACCGGTGGCCAACCATGACAATAACCAGCACGCCGAAAATGAAAATATCCGGATACGGAATTTGTGGAACGGGATAGAAACCATGGCTGCGTTGATGATGATGAAATAAAATCTATGCAGGAAAAACTTGTTGTTATAGGCGGCGGTGCAGCCGGGTTCTTCTGTGCTGTAAATGCAGCAAGGATGAACCCGCACCTGGAGGTGACGATAGTGGAAAAGACCAGTAAACTCCTTTCAAAAGTAAAAGTAAGCGGCGGCGGCAGATGTAATGTGACACATGCCTGCTTTGACATACATGAAATGGCCAGGCGCTATCCCCGCGGCGGGAACTTTGTAAAGAAAGCCTTTCATCAGTTCTTTACCACCGATACGGTAAACTGGTTTGAAGAAAGAGGGGTGACGCTAAAGACAGAAAAAGACGGACGGATGTTTCCTGTTAGCGATTCATCACAAACGGTGATCGATTGCCTGGTCCGGGAAGCCAACAAATACAAAGTGGAGATCATGATGAACAGGGAGGTGAAGGCATTGACGTGGGAAAACGGAAAATTCACCCTTCATACGACAGATACCCGTCCGCTTGTTGCCGATTTTCTCTGCGTCGCCTGCGGCGGCTATCCCAAAACATCCATGTTTGACTGGCTGAAAGAAACCGGTCATACGATGGAAGCGCCGGTGCCTTCCCTTTTCACCTTTAACCTTCCTCAGCATCCCCTGGGCGAACTGATGGGGGTAAGTGTGGAGAAGGCAAAAGTAAAGATTATGACCACCAGGCTGGAGCAGGAAGGGGCTTTGCTGATCACCCATTGGGGTTTCAGCGGACCAGCCATACTCAGGCTAAGTGCCTGGGGGGCCAGGGAACTGGCGGCCTGCAACTGGAATTTCAGGATCATGATCAACTGGCTGCCGGATCACACAGAACAAACGCTGAGGGAATCGTTCATACAGCAACGTACTGCTCAGGCGGCACAAAAAATAACAGGAAAGAATGAATACGGCCTGCCCAAAAGGCTATGGGAGTTCCTGGCCGGGCAGTCAGGGGTAAGCGATACGATGCGTTGGGCCGATTTGCCGGCAGCGGTGCAAAACCGCTTTGTAAAAAACCTAGTGAGCTATGAATGTGAGGTAAAGGGCAAAACAACGTTCAAAGAAGAGTTTGTTACGGCCGGAGGTATCAAACTCAGTGAAGTGGATCCCAATACGATGATGAGTAAAAAGATACCCCGCCTTTTCTTTGCCGGGGAGATCCTTGATGTGGATGGCATTACCGGCGGCTACAACTTTCAGCATGCATGGACCAGCGGGTGGGTGGCGGCAAAAGCGATCACTGCGTTGGCTATAAAAACTGCTTAGCCGGTTATCGCATAGGAAAATCATTATCTTCATTATGCAGAATCCCGTTGCGGATACGTTTACCAGATTACCAAAAAATGAAAAAGCTGATTCTTATATGCTCATGTATCTACACGACGACACTTTCGTACGGACAATTCAACATGCCTTCGTTTATAAAAGTAGTAGCTGAGTTTTATTCCAACTATTCATACGATGAAGATGGATCCATATTAAAATTCTACCGGAAAAAGGAGGGATGGTTTGTTGCAGAAGTAAAGTATGACGAGCTGGGACAATACCGGAACCCGTCGTTGTTCTGGTCTGTGAAAACCCGGAAATTTCTCCCGCTCAGTTATCCCGGGGCCACCATGGACAGTGCGGCCCGGTTTAAAACAGCGACCCGTTATCTTACGCAGGTCGACTGGACATATGAGGAGTATCCCTTCAGCAGAAATATTTACTATGGCTATCCTGGCTGGGATTGGGATGTCATAAATGATTACCCGGAGTTACAATCAGGCAATGATACATTACTGGAAAGCCAGGGGCGGGCTTATTCAAACTATGCTTCCGGTTTTATTGCGGAGCAGTTTGGCGACCTCTTTATCAATAACGATACAGACAGGGTGCCGCTTAAGCCAACGGAGAAGGTCTCTGAATCGAGAATAAAGAAATTTATTTCTTATGAATTGAAATCCATTGCAGCCTATACAAAACTGATGGAAGAGAACCCGGGATTTGAAACCCGGGTGGGGAATATCCGGATCAAGTGTGCCAATGAATATATGTTTATGTATTGCGACCTGATGATGGCCGGCGATGCCGCCCGGGCGGTAAAATTTGCCGGGAATGCCGTATACCCCGACAGCCTGCTTCAGCTTGCAGCTGGGTTTTTAAATGCTGCCCCGCCCAAAAGTATTCTTATCACCAATGGCGATAATGATACGTACCCGCTATGGTACCTGCAGGAAATTAAAAAGAAACGCACGGACGTCATCGTATTAAATTACAGCCTGATCGGATTTAAGAATTACCTGGCGATGGTCGACAAAAAATACAGGCATACGTTGTTTTCAACTCCCCAGAGTATTTATATCAAAGATAATTTTGACTATAGCGTATACAGCAATAAGGATAACAAGGAAGTGAGCATCAGTGTGCAGGATTTACTAAGCGGGCTGAATAAAAATTCTAATCCGTTCAGCAGTAGCAATGATCTGTACAAGAACGAACCCTTGAAAAGTTATTATGCAAGGAATGTTTTTTTTCAGAATGAAAAATCTGAAAAATCAGCACTGATCAAACTGGGGCCATACCTGATAATGAGTGATTTCGTCCTGCTGGATATGCTGAATAAGAACAAGGGAAGAAACACATACTTTACATTCCGAAATGATTTTCTGCAGGAGTTGCTTGTCGAGCAAGGGGTGTTATATAAAGTTGATCTTTGGCGCCATTGAGCCCCGTTTTCATCAGTCCGTCTGACGCTTCAGCTGTATATAGCTCCAGGCCGTGAACGGCAGCAGGAGTAACAGCAAAAGGTACCACCACTGTCCGGTAAATATGAGCAGTATGGCAACTATCAGCAGCAGGTATAGCGGGTAAGCAAACAGCAGGATCGCCACCATCACCGAATCGTAATGATCGGTTTTGTACGTACGCTTCCAGGCAAACTGTTTTACGGGAAGGAATAAAGGCAGGTGTGTAATAAAACCAATCAGAGCAGGCAGGGCCAGCAGAAATTTTACAAGAACAGGTTGTCTGACCGACAGTTTTTGTTTTTGCAGCTCCTTGTCATCTGCGGGTATTTCAAAAACAAATTGCCTGAGCTGTTGTTCCAGTTGCTGGTTAAAGGCTGCATGGCGCAAACCGTCCCCTTCATTCATGTTAACGCTGGTGATGCTGAGGGGTTCCCCGAAGTACAGGAATACATTTTTACCGAACCGTTCGAAGGAGCTGTAGTTGATGCCAACCGGTAACACCTGCAGGGGTATGTTTTCCGACCAGGCTCTGATGGCCAGCCGGGCCGTTCCTTTTTTTAAGGGACGGAGGTGCCACTCATTGATACATTTCCCTTCGCTGAAAATGGTAACGATCTGTTTTTTCCGGAACAGATCGATGCAGGCATCGAAGGTCTTATAGTTTTCCGTGAGGTTTTCCACGCCTTCGCTGGTGCGGTACACCGGGAGTATCTTCAGGGCGGTTAATAGCTTTAAGTGAAACGGTTTTTTGAAAACATCACCACGGGCCAGCGACCAGACCGGCTGATCGAACAACGTATCGAGGATCACCGAATCGAGAAAGGAGTTGGGGTGATTGCTGGCAAGCAGCAAGGGGCCTTTCAGTTTCAGCAGTGCGGGTTGATTGATGATGATTTTCCTGCAAAAAAAAGGGAGGGCGAGACGGGCCAGTATTTTGAGTGAACGGTAGAGCAATAAGCGGTTTTGGGGTGAATATAGCCAATAAAACGGAAGAGCAGCGAACGGGACGATGAAGAGTGCGACGCAAGGGACGATAAATCAGGGCATTAGCGCCGGGCTCCCGGTAAAAAAACTCCTGCTGGCCGGCTCCCTACTCCGGGGTATTTACCCTATCTTTGCTGCCCCGAAAATAAAACCCTTCGGGATACATTTATCATGTTTTCAAACATCATTTTCAAACAACTAAACGCTGATGCACAGGAGTCTGCCGGCGGCGCACAGGCCGAAGCAACTACAGCGACAACAACTGCACCTGTGGAAGCAGTAGCTACTGCTCATGATGATTTTGACTGGAGTGTTGACAGACGCAATGTGATCTCTTACACTGCAGAAGAAAAAGAAAAGTACCACAAAGTGTATGACAACACTTTCGTTCAGCTGAACGACGGTGAACTGATCAAAGGACTGGTGGTAGGACTGACCAAAACGGATGTGGTACTGAACATCGGTTTCAAAAGCGACGGACTTATTTCCCTGAATGAATTCCGTGATATCCCCGGCCTGGCTGTGGGTGATACCGTGGAGGTGATGGTCGTGGAAAAAGAAGACCGGGAAGGTCACCTGAACCTGAGCCGCAAGCAGGCCCGCATCACCCGTGCATGGGAGAAGATCGTGGAAGTGCATAAGACGGGGGAAGTGATCACCGGAACGGTTACCTCAAAAACAAAGGGTGGTCTTATCGTGGATGTATTCGGTATGGAAACCTTCCTGCCCGGATCACAGATCGATGTGAAGCCGGTAACTGACTATGATCAGTTTGTGGGCAAGACCATGGAATTTAAAGTGGTTAAGATCAATGAGACAATCAAGAATGCCGTTGTATCTCACAAGGCCCTTATCGAAAGCGATATCGAAGCACAGCGTGCCGAGATCATGAGCAAACTCGAGAAAGGCCAGGTACTGGAAGGTACCGTGAAGAACATCACCGATTTCGGAGCCTTTATGGACCTGGGCGGACTGGATGGCCTTTTGTATATCACCGATATCTCATGGGGACGTATCTCTCATCCTTCAGAAGTGCTGAAGCTTGATCAGAAGATCAATGTGGTGGTGCTTGACTTTGATGATGAGAAGAAGCGGATCAGCCTTGGTCTGAAACAACTGACCCCGCATCCCTGGGATGTACTGGCGGAGAATATTGCCGAAGGCAATGTAGTGAAAGGTAAAGTGGTGAACATTGAAGACTACGGCGCTTTCCTGGAAATACAGCCGGGTGTGGAAGGACTGGTACACGTATCCGAGATCACATGGGCCAATACGCCTATCAATGCTAAAGAGTTCTTCAAACTGGGTGATGAGCATGAAGCTAAAGTGGTGACGCTGGATAAAGCCAACCGCAAAATGAGCCTTTCTATCAAACAGCTTTCTCCTGATCCCTGGAGTGATATCGAATCTAAATTTGCAGAAGGCAGCAAGCATACCGGCCTGGTGAAGAACATCACCAACTATGGCGTGTTCGTGGAACTGGCCCCCGGCATCGGCGGCATGATCCACATCAGCGACCTGAGCTGGCTGAAGCGTTTCAATCACCCCGGTGAGTACACCAAGGTTGGAAACAACATTGAAGTGGTGATCCTGGGTATCGATAAAGATAACCGCAAGCTGCAGCTGGGTCACAAACAGCTGGAAGAAGATCCCTGGAATACCCTTCAGGATACCTTCGCCATCGGCACTATTCATGAAGGAACGGTGATCCGCCGGGATGACAAAGGCGCTACCGTACAGCTCCCTTACGGGCTGGAAGGGTTTGCCCCTAACCGTCACCTGAACAAAGAGGACGGAAAGAGTATTGCCGCCG
Source organism: Chitinophagaceae bacterium (assembly GCA_046329665.1). Taxonomy (GTDB): domain Bacteria; phylum Bacteroidota; class Bacteroidia; order Chitinophagales; family Chitinophagaceae; genus JJ008. The sequence goes on from JAXLUG010000019.1 coordinate 40,980, forward strand.
ACGAAACCGCACCGTTCATGGTGATCGAGTTCGATCGCAATGAGAAACGGATCGTGGTATCGCATACCCGTATCTGGGAGCAAGGCCAGGTGGAAGCTGCCGAGGCCGCCAAGAAAGAGGCCAGGAACGAAGCTGAGCAAACCCGCAAAGCTGTGAAGAATGTGCAGAATAAAGTGGAAAAAGCCACCCTGGGCGACCTGGGTGTACTGGCCGACCTGAAAAAGAAGATGGACAGCGAGAAGGATGCTAACGCTACCGGTGAAACGAAGGCCGAGTAACAATTAAATAATCTTTCTTCATAGAAGCTGTACATACATACCGTATGTACAGCTTTTTTATTTTCAGACCCCGGAGGGGGCTTTTACGTATACTAACGACTGTGAGTAGGAAAAGAATTATTGCGTGCCTGACGAAAATCTTATCAGTAAACTTGCAAGTGTCAAATGCAGCCCATACTTTTGGCCTCCTAAGTGATTTCACTTAGCCTCCAACTATCTTACTCGAACAACTGCACTCCAATTCTACTACGGAAACCCTGAGCTATAAACCTATCCTCATTTATTTCCCAGGTACTGAACAGAACCTGTAAAGGTTCCGGCTATATATTTTTATCCATTTCCTCCTGAAGATCATTACTATCCTTACCCGAAGGGAAGCCGCCAACGAGAACCAAGTTTAATTCTAAAAACTTAATGAGCATGAAAACAACCCTATCCCGGAAAAGGGATAAAGCGGAATCCACCCTTCCGTTCCGTAAATCCATTCTCGTAATCGCAGTCACCCTTTTTACCGTTCTTTCAGCTTATGCCCACAGTGTGGATGGCTACAATGCAAGTTGTGCCACCGGCCCTGTGTACAGTGTGGATGCGATTGTGTCGAATGTAAACAACTCCTCCAACTATGGATGGCAGTACCTTAATTCATCCGGCAGCTGGGTCTGCCTGGTCAACGGGAACAACACCATTAACGGGAATGTATATTCCGTTAGCGGGGCCACTTCCACCGCCACCACCAACCCGGCCCCGATCGTATTCAATAATCCCAACAGCGGGCTCCATGGCCTGGTGATCCGCTGTGTGATTTCGGACGGCGCCGGTGTAAACCCCTGCAACATGCCCTCCGGCAATACCTGGAACTCCGGTAACCCGAGTACCAACCACACCATTGCGGTAAGCGGTACGCCCTGCGGTTCCTGCACAGCACACATTACCGGTCTGTACTTTAATAAGCTGGATGGCGGTACCGATATCACTATTGTGAATGGCGGTACCTATGAGCCCAACCAGTTGCAGAACCTTTATAACCTGGAGGCAAGTACTTCAGGTGCTGTGGGCAGTGTGAAGTTTACCATTACCGGTCCTACGGCCAGCAGCAATACCGAAAATGCTTCTCCTTATAATGCTCCCGCTACCGGCGGTGGCGCCTGGGTGGCAGATCCGGGTTCTTATTCTGTCAACATCAAAGCTTACAGCGGTTCCGGTGCCACCGGTTCTGTTTGTCATGATACAACGATCAGTTTTACCATCGCCCATGATTGCAATTGCACCGGCGCTACGGGAAATCTTTTGTCAAACCCGAGTTTTGAAGGCGGCGCTACCGGCTGGTCTGTTTCGGGTGGTACGTTCACCACGGGCACCGGTTATGTGGTTTGCGGAGCGGCCAATGGCTTTCTGAACTGGTCTTCCGGTACTGCCAAATTATGGCAGGATGTAACCGGTATTGCACAGGGCCAGACCCTTTATTTAAAAGGATATGCCGGTACACACACTGCCGGTATCAGCTGCAGCCCCAAACTGAGCCTGATCTTCCTCAATTCTTCTAATTCCGTTATCTCCCAGACCGATGTAGCCGTTACAAGGGATGTGGACGGGGCGATCAGCTATCTCGAAGAATATTTTATTACAGCGGTGGCCCCTGCCAATACAGCCAAGGTACGGGTACAGGGTTCCATTGGATGTAACACCCTTAAACTGGATGCCTTCTGCCTTACGGCCAGCTCACCGCTGGGTTCCATTGGTGACAGGGTATGGAATGATGTGAACAGGAATGGTATACAGGAGGCAGGCGAACTGGGCTTAGCCGGTGTTACTGTTTCCTTATACGATGCAGGCAATGCACTGATCGCCTCCACGGTTACTGATGCCTATGGTAATTATAAGTTTGCCAACCTGCCGACCAGCGCCGCCGGTACCAGCTACCAGGTGCGTTTCAGCCTTGCTGCCGGTTATGTATTCTCCCCGCTGAATGCGGATGCAGCCGGTGTGCCGGGTGCCAATAACAGTGATGCAAACACCACGACCGGAAGAACAGGCAACATCACCCTTACTTCTGCGGTGCCGAATGTAACGTATGTGGATGCAGGCATGTATCTCCCGCAGCCGAACCGTATCGGCGATTTCATCTGGAACGACCTGAACAAGGACGGAGACCAGGACGCCGGTGAACCGGGCATTGCCGGTGTGGTGGTGACGCTCTATGATAACAGCGGAAATGCAGTACGCACCACCATTACCGATAATAACGGGCACTACGAATTCAATGATGTGCCGGCTGGTACCTATACCATCGGTATCACACCTCCTCCCGGCTACCAGTTCTCTCCGAAAGATGCGGGCGGAAATGACAACCTCGACAGTGATTTCAATACCGGCACCGGCAAGACAGATCCTTTTGCTGTCACCAGCGGTGTTGATCTTTCCCACGATGGCGGCCTGAATGTTACAGACGTTACCAAAGCCTCTGTCGGTGATTTTGTATGGATTGACCTGGATAATGACAATGTACAGGATGCTAATGAGCCGGGTGTGCCGGGGGTTACGGTTCAGCTTTACAGCAGCGCCAACGTGCTGATCGCTACCACTACCACCAATGCACTGGGCTATTATATCTTCAATAATGTGGCTGCTGGCAACTATTATGTGAAATTCTCCGCCCTGCCTGCCGGTTACAGCTTTGTAACTGCAGATGCAGGTGGCGATGATTATAAAGACAGTGATGTAAGCGGTGCCAATGGTACCGGCACCACCGCCACCTTTACCGTAGTGGCCGATAACAATTATACCCAGTATGATGCAGGTATCCGTTCGGCGGCTGCCACCAACAGCCTGGGAGATTACGTTTGGTACGACCTGGACAAAGACGGTGTGCAGGATGCTGCAGAGGCAGGCGTACCGGGTATCACCGCCACTCTTTATAATGCGACCACCGGTGCTGTGGTAAAAACCACCACCACCAATGCGCAGGGTCTTTATATGTTTACAGATGTGGCGGCCGGAAGCTACACCGTTGGCTTCAGTAACCTGCCGGCCGGATACACCCTTACCGGGCAGAATACTGATGCAGCAGGACTGAGCGGTGCTGCCAACAGCGATGCGAACCCGAATACAGGCCGTACGAATACGATCACCATTGCCGGTACCGGTAATGTGATCACTTATGTGGACGGCGGTATCGTATCAAACCCGGGTGTCTTCGACAGCAAAGCCAGCCTCGGGGATTTTGTCTGGAATGATCTTAATAATAATGGTATCCAGGATGCAGGTGAACCGGGAATAGCCGGTGTAACCGTTACCCTGTATGCCGCTGATGGTACCACGGTGCTGGCTACGACCACTACCGACGCCATCGGTAACTACCAGTTTACAAACCTGGCAGCGGGTACATATGTGGTGGGCTTCAGTGGTTTCCCTTCAGGATATTCCCTGTCAACCCTTGCGAATGCAGGCAGCGATGATGCAAAGGACAGTGATGCAGATCCATCAACCGGTAAAACAGGACCGGTGACCCTTGCAGCCGGCCAGATCAATATGACCGTGGATGCAGCGCTCCGTAACCCGGCAGTGCTGGCCCGTATCGGTGATTTTGTTTGGATCGATACAAACGGGAATGGATTCCAGGATGCAGGAGAACCAGGTGTACCCGGTGTAAGTGTATTCCTGCTCGATAACGGCGGTAATGTCATTAAAAATACCACTACCAATGCCAGCGGTCTGTATATGTTCACCGACCTGGCTGCCGGTACCTACCAGGTTCAGTTTGGTAACCTGCCGGCCGGATATGTGGCCACCACCAAAGATGCCACTCCGGCCAATGATAATGCGGACAGTGATGCGGATCCTTCCACACTCACTACCGGTAATATCGTGCTGGCGGCCGGTGCAGCAGATATGAAATGGGATCTCGGTATCCGCAGCACCACCACCGCTGCCGTAGGCGATTATGTATGGAGTGATACCAACGGTAACGGTGCACAGGATGCCAATGAACCGGGTATTCCGGGCGTACTGGTTACCCTTTACAACAGTGCTGGAGCTGCTGTAGCTTCTGCTGTAACGGATGCAAATGGTAAATACCTGTTTGTAAATGTTACCCCGGGTACTTATACAATGGGCTTCAGCGGTCTGCCGGCCGGTTCCTCCTTCACCACAAAAGACAACACAGGGGATGCTGCCGACAGCGATGTAAACCCTGCTGCCGGAAAAACAGATGCCTTTACCCTTGCTGCCGGCCAGGTAAACCTGACGATCGATGCCGGACTGGTAACAAGGTATGCTGCGGTAGGTAACTATGTATGGCAGGACCTTAACTCCAACGGGATCCAGGATGCAGGAGAACCTCCTGTAGCCGGTGTCACAGTGATCCTGTACAACAGCGCCAGCCAGCCGGTAGCTTCTGCTGTTACCGATGGAAATGGTTATTATTTCATCAATAATATTCCGGTTCCTGCGGGCGGTGCCAACTACACGGTCAAATTCACAGACACGCCAACGGATTATGTATTTACTGCCAAGAATGCTTCCGGCAGCACAACAGATAACGACAGCAATGCAGATGTAAGCACGGGTATCACAGATGCCTTCTCACTGGCTCCCGGCCAGATCAGGCTGGATATCGATGCGGGTCTCATCCGCCTGATCAACCTGAGTGGTAATGTATGGCATGATGTAAATGGTATGAGTGACGGATTTGTCAATAATACCGGTCCGTTGCAATCGCCTCCTGCATCACCGATACCTACCGGTATCAGGGCTTACCTGGTGAACGTGGCTACCGGCCTGGTGGAAAAAGTAACCCCCGTAAATGCGGCTACAGGCACTTTCAATTTCTTACAGGTAACACCGAATACCAATTACAGGATTATTATCAGTACCACCATCGTAGGAATAGGCTCACCGGCCCCGGCTGTATCTGTGCTGCCGGCCGGATGGCAGCATACCGGTCAGAAGCTGGGCTTAACAGCCGGCAGTGATGCGATCAATGATGGGAAACTGCTGGTACCGGTCGGTTTTGCAGATGTTATCAATGCCAACTTCGGGATCAGGAGATCCGGAGGAGATGTGGTAATCCCATAATATGATAAAACGAACAATTAAGACTTTCATATAAAAAACCTAACAATGAGCAACAAACTTAAACAGACGATAAGCCTTTTAGCACTGGCTTTTGTCATCAAAACTGCTTCGGCGCAGACACTGGAATTGCCGTCCGGCTATTATGCCGGCAGCCAGTTGCCACTCACCAATGGCGGACTCGGCCCGATTAATGCATTCAACAACACCGATTCACTCAAATTGGCAAAGGATGCGGCTGAAAACAACCTGTTTTCTGCCGCCCCGTCCAATGAACTGATGAAGGTGTTTCTCCGGTTCGATAAGCAACAGTACACCGGTCTGAAATACGTAAATGGCCCGACTGGTTTACTGTTCGGTGCCACCGCCACTACGGCCTTAGACCAGGGATCGACTTCTGAAACACTGGGCGGTTCATACCTGGGTCAAAAAGTAGAAGGAAGGGAATTGTTTAACGAACTGGGTACCTATACCTCGCCCGGTTCACTGACAGGTGTAAACCCCGGCGGCGCCCCCGGTGGCCCTTCACCTTCTCATTTTTCTGCAAAGGCAGCCACTCCCGGAACAGGTATTTCAGCCGTATGGGATGGGGTGACCGGCAATGATGGTAACGGCGCTTTTTCCATTTTCACGGTTGCACAGGTACAGTTCGACGGCGGTGATTCCATCACTTCTGCCACACCTCCTCCTTATCCGAAGAACACCCCGTACAGCGCCGGCCAGCGTTATTATTATGGTGACATCATCATCAGCTTTAACCGGTTTGTTGCAAACCCTGTTATTCATATTGCCGGTCTTGGTGGTGCCTACAGGTACCTGATACCTGGCGGGAATGCCTCGCTTGCCTCCGACTGGAGATCCACTTATTTTTCTACTGAATTTGATGTGCAGACATTCGGTGTTACCAGATTATCCGGGAACAGCTTCTTCCAGGTAACCGGTAATTCAATAAAAAATGCGGCCACGTACCCAAGCGGCGGCTCCACTTCTGATCCCGGTACGTCGCTTTACCCGTTTGATGATTTTGGAGCAGCATCCGGAAGTATCCGGATCAATGCTACGGTACGGTTTGTTATACTGAAAGTATTCCTCAGGGGTGCACCCAGCAAACCGGCCGATCCGAATGGTGCAGACTTTGCCTGGTCCGCTTACCGGAAGAATACCGGTTCCTATAACCGTGAACCCGTAACTGGTGACTTATGGTGGATATCTGTCAGCACTGAACCCCAGCAGCTCATTCCGCTTCCCGTTACCGGTATGCACCTCGATGCTGTGCTGAACAGCAGCAACGATGTATTACTGAACTGGAAGACCTATTCCGAGATCGATTCAAAGGAATTTGAAATCCAGCGCAGCACAGATGGTATCAACTTCACCACGATCGGTACAAAAGCAGCCGCCGGAAACAGCGCTTCGCAGCTCAATTACTCATTCACGGATCCCAATATGCAGGCCAGCGTTTACTATTATCGACTGAAACAGGTGGATATCAATAATGACTTTGCCTACAGTAACGTGGTGCCGGTACGCAGGGCCAGGAATGATGTGAAGTCGGTCAGGGCCTTCCCGAACCCGGCCGCCGGTCAGCTGAACCTTGAGTTTGCAAAAGCAAAAGGTGAATATGTGATCAGTATCGTCAACCAGGGCGGACAGGTGGTGGCCACCCAGAAAGCCGTGGTCAGCTACGATGTACAGTATATCACAGTGAACCGGAATAACCTGCCGGCAGGTTCTTATGTCCTCAAAGTAAGAAATGCTGAGAGTGGCGAAGAATTCAATCAGCATGTGATCCTTCAATAAGCATCTTTATTCCCGGGACACACTGTCGTCCCGGGAATATTTCTCTCATAAAAAAACAACTGAGCTATAACTTACTAACTGTGAAAAACCATTGTTAAGTGCTTAAGTGGCTGATTAATCTTTGTGTCAGCTGATTTCATGCTCAAAGGTTTACAGCTGATAGAGGGCCTCCTGTAAAGGAGGCCTTTCGTTTTTACAGCCTTTCAATGCAATTCCTTAATTTGAGCGCCGGTTTAAGGTTATGTCCTTTTTTGCATCCATAGCAGACCAGTTGCGGAACTTTCACCCGGTGAGAAAGATTGTTTACTTTTTTGTAGGCCTGTTCTCTTACCCGGGACTTGCCATGGTGAACAAACTCCGGATCTCCGGTACGGAACATTTCAGCAAACTGCCCAGGCGGAATGTGCTTTTTGTGAGCAACCACCAGACCTACTTTGCCGACGTCATTACCTTCCTCCATATTTTTTGCGCCGTGAAATGGGGAAAGAAGAACAAGCTGGGTATTCCGTATTACCTGCTTAACCCTTTTACCCGGGTGAACTATGTGGCAGCCGAAGAAACCATGAAGGGCAGCCTGATCAGCCGCATCTTTCTGCTGGCCGGCGGACTCACCGTTAAACGGACCTGGAGGGAGGGCGGAAAAGAAGTGCGCCGCGGACTGGATCCTTCTGATACCAGAAAGATCCTGCGGGCCCTGAATAATAACTGGGTCATTACCTTTCCGCAGGGAACGACCAAACCATTTGCCCCCGGCCGTAAAGGAACAGCCCTTATCATCAAACAGACAAGACCGATCGTCATACCGGTTGTGATCAGCGGCTTCTGGAGGGCATTCAACAAAAAGGGATTGCGGTTTAAAAAGAAAGGTTCACAGCTCTCAGTTACGTTTAAAGAACCGCTGAATATCGATTATGATGCACCATCGGAAGTGATCCTGGCCCAGATCATGGAAGCTATCGAGCAAAGCAAGAAGTACATGATGATGGGAAGGCATCATTGGGTGACGGCGGATAAATAGGAGGGGTGTTCCGCTTCAACGGATGACCCGGCCCATCAGTCCTTAATGAACAAGGCTTTCAATTCGGTGGCATCATCCGGCTTCAGCTTACCGCCGAGTATCAGCCGCAGTTGCCTCCTGCGCAAAGCACCATCAAACAGTTTTTTCTCTTCTTCGGTTTCCGGTATCAGCTGCGGTACCGGGCGGGGTTTGCGGTTCGGGTCCAGGGCCACAAAAGTATAGTAGGCTTCATTGCTTTTGTATTTGTATTGCTGGGTCATATCCTCTCCCCACACTTTCAGGTGGATCTCCATCGAGCTGTTGAAAGCCCGGGTCACCTTTGCTTCAATATGGACGGCATTTCCCAGCTTAACGGGGCTTTCGAAAGAAATATTATCGACAGAAGCCGTCACCACCGGCGCATTACAATGCTTCTGTGCAGACAGTGCCGCTGCAATGTCCATCCAGTACATCAGCCGCCCGCCCATCAGGTTGCCGAATACATTGGTATCGTTTGGCAGCACAATTTCAGTCATGATGGTAAGGCTGTTCTGTGCATTCCTTGGTTCCATAAAAATGATTTGCGCAAAGATAGGCCGGGAGGTTCTTTGTTCAAGCCCTGATCCTTTCGGGAGTGATGGTTGTTTTCTTAGGTAAGAAAGCTTCTGCTTTTCGCCAGAAGGCAAAGAACGAATTGAAGAAACCATTCACTTCCGGAAAAAGCCAGTCCCGCTCATCCTTCTTCCCCGGGTAATGCGTGAACGCCGGATGTTCTTTGGACAGGATAACAGGAAATTCAGCGAGGCCCCTTAGTTCATGCACCTCTCCCGTGAATACCCGGATGCCTTCAATATTACCTGCAAGAGACAGTATAAAGTCGATCACCTTTTTACTTACCGGGTATTGCCGGAAATGAGAAGGCTCCAGTAATAAAACCCGGTTGGCTTTCAGGCCGGCCCTCCACGAAGGATCCAGGTTATAGCCATTATATAAAAGAAGCGGCAGGGATGTATCAAGGGTGATGTCTTCCTTTTCCGGAAGGGGAGTGGTCAGGTTCACAGGAGAAACAGCAGCCAGTACTTCGGGAACGGGCATGGATGACAGCTCCTCATAGCTTTTATCAAGAAATGTGCGGCGCTGAACAGTGCCGGTATAGTGATTGATGTTATCCTGGTTGCAATAATATTGTTTGGATGAGAACGTGCCGGCCACCCATTGCCAGCTGCAGGTATTGCTGGCAAGGTCCCCGTCAAGCAGGTGATAGTACATCCATTGAGAAGGAAGCGGCCAGTGGGCCTTGCCGATATTGCAGGTGATGCTCGCTGTGTACATGCGGAGGTGATTATGCATGTACCCGCTGTCGTACAGCTGCCGGATCGCCCGGTCCACCGCTTCGATACCCGTATTTGCCTCCTGCACCGCAGCGGGCATCGCTGAATGACGGATACCGGTATAGCGGAGACGGATATCTTCAAACATATCATCTCCTGCGTATTGCCATACCCGCTGGGAATAATCCCGCCAGGCGAGTTCCTGGATCAGCTTCCCGGCCTGTTCCGGTGTAAATCCTTTTTCCAGCACTGCCGACATGACCTGCTTCGTGGAAATAACTCCCCGGGAAATATAGGGAGAAAGACCGGTGACGGCACCAGTGGTGAAGTTCCTGGTCTTTGCATAACTAACCGGGTCCACTGCATTCACCCTGTCAAGTATTTCTTTATAGCCGGTTGGAAAGTTCATCTGCCTCATAACCCTCATAACAATGCTTTGCCGTATTGGTTCTGTTAATAAAGCGCAGGGCATTTTTGTTTGAGCGATCGCTCTTTGCTGAAATAAAAAATTAAACGAACAGCGGCTTAGTTACCGCTCACCGGTTTGCGGTCTGCTGATTTTGTATTCCTGTTCATCCGGCATTTGTCACTGCAGTATTTAACTTCCTCCCAGTTCTTTTCCCATTTTTTTCGCCATACAAATGGCCTGTTACAAATTACACAGGTCCTGGCGGGCAGGTTTATTTTTTTCCGGGTCTTCATGCATCAAGCTGTTTAAGAAAATCGTTTGCCCGGGCCAGGTGTGCTTCTCTTTTTTCTGCAGGCATTTTATCGAAAGTCTTTACCAGCATTCCCAGCCGCGGATTGGTAACAAAGAAATCACGGTGCACATGCATGAACCGCCAGAAAAGCCCGTCCCATACCGGCTGCCAGGCCCCTTTGTCCCAGTCACCCATCTTCAGCAGGTAGTTGCTGCCTGAGATATAGGGTTTGGTGGTCATCAGCCCGCCATCGGCAAACTGTGTCATGCCATATACGTTGGGCACCATCACCCAGTCATAGCTGTCGATATACATTTCCATGAACCAGCGGTACACTTCATCCGGGTCAAATTCGCAGAGGAGCATGAAATTCCCCAGCACCATCAGCCTTTCGATGTGATGTGAATACCCGGTCTTCAATACTCTTTTGATCACGGTGTCCACCGGGTGAATACCCGTTTCTCCTTTCCAGAAGCTATCCGGTATCTTCCTGCTGAACCCCCAGTAATTCCTGGTGCGTTGCCCGGAGCCTTCTCTTTCATACACGATCCGGATAAATTCCCGCCAGCCCATTATCTGCCGCAGGAACCCTTCCGTAGCATTCAGGGGGATTGCATTCTTCCCGGCTGCAGCCAGGGTCTTATCAATGATCGTTTGCGGATCCAGCAGTCCTGTATTCAGCATGGGAGTGAGGACCGAATGGTGAAGGATGCTTTCCTTTTTCAGCATGGCATCTTCATAGGTGCCAAAATTTGCAAAACGGTTTGCCAGGAAATCATCAAGCCAATCCATGGCATCTGCATGGGTAACGGGATAATGAAATGCACCGCCATCTCCGTAGTTGCCCGGAAAATGTTTCCGCACATAACGGACCGCTCCGGCTGTGAATTCATTGGCGGCCATTACCGGAACTGCAGGAAGGGGCTGCCCGGAAGGAAACCGGCACCGGTTGGCAGTATCGTAGCTCCATTTTCCACCGGCGGGAGTATTGTCTTTTTCAACAAGGATCTTTCGTTGCTTACGCTGTTGAATATAAAAATCTGTCTGGAAATAGGTTTTGCGGCCGGTGAAGAAAGATGCTGCCTGCTGCATACGGTTCAGGAAATTGGGGCTTTCGCATTGTACAAGTCGTACCCCGCAGGTTGCTGCCTGCTGACGGATCCTTTTCTCCAGCCAGTTATCGGTGGGATCTGTATAATGGATCTCAGTGACGGCTTCATGCGCCGCCAGGTGTTTTATCAGTGCGGTAATTTCTGATTCGGCAGAAAGGGTCTCAATGTAGTGCACCCGGAAACCCTGATCTTTCAGAAAGGCCTCGTAGTACTTCATACTGGCCCGGTGGAAAATAAGTTTTTGCTTATGAAAAAGATACTGCCGGAAGAAGAGGAATTCTTCCACGAGATACACCGGCCTTTCTTTATCGAGGGAAGGGTGGTGCCGGTACAGCTGGTGAGGAAATACAAGGCTTATCGCTTTCATCAGCCCATACAACAATTTGCCGGTTCTTTTGTTGAAAAGAAAAAATTCAGAATGGAATCGCTGAAAGGAAAGAATATACTCTTAGTCGGTGCTACCGGCGGGATCGGGTCCCGGGCAGCCCGGCAACTGGCCGCCGGCCAGGCCAACCTTTTCCTGGCAGGAAGGAACGGGGAAAGACTGGCCGCTGTTGCAGCTTCGGCCGGGGTGCCGGCGGAAAGAACCTGCTCACTGGATATTTCTGTTCCGGAGCAGGTACAGGCCCTGCGGGAAAAATATTTTTCCTGCTTTGAGCAGATCGATATTCTCATCAATGCAGCCGGTATCGGGATCATCAAACCGGCAGAAGCATTGACAGAAACAGACTTCCTCCGCACCCTTCATGATAACCTGTATGGTCCGTTTTTACTGGTAAAGTCTTTTCTTCCGGCTATGAAGGCGGCGAAGAAAGGGCTGATCATAAATATTCCCGGTGTGCTGGGGAAAGTGCCGATGGCCGGTGCAGCTGCCTACAGTGCCTCCAAATACGGACTGGTGGGAATGATGCAAAGCATAAGAGAAGAACTGAAACGTACTGACATACGGATCACCAATATTTTTATGGGCGGCGTCGATTCGCCTTTCTGGGATACGATCGACCTGAAAGTGCAGCGGGAGAAAATGATACAGGCGGAAGAAGCCGCCCGGGCAATCTGGTTTCTCTGCCAGCAACCGGTCAGCGGGGTGGTCAGTGAAATGGTCTTACAGCCTTTCAATCACCAGGCCATCTGATGAAACGGATCAGTGGGCGGGCTGACCGGTGATTGCTTTGCGGTTAACGCCTTTCAGCTATTTTTGCGGCATAAATTGCCGTATGAATTCTTCTGACCCCCTTATTTCATTTGATAACACGGAATTCGCTTTTGAGTATAAGACGGACAAACAGCTTCGCAAAGCCCGGTTCCTTTTTTCCATGATGGCCCGCCCCTGGATTGTTAAGATGGGGACCCGCCTCGCCCCCTGGGCAGTCAAGACCGGGTTACCGGTAAAAGGGATCATCCGCAAAACGATCTTCCAGCAGTTTGTGGGTGGTGAAACGCTGGAACAGACTGCTGCCGTAGCCAAAAAACTGGGAGCGTACAACGTGCAGGTAATACTGGACTACGGGGTGGAAGGAAAAGAGGGGGAAGATAATTTCGATCATGCCTGTGAAGAGTTTATCCGGGTGATCAACTATGCCGCCACCCAGCCGAACATCCCTTTCATGAGTGTAAAAGTGACCGGCTTTGCCCGGTTCGGACTGCTGGAAAAGCTCGACACGCTTATGCACAACGGGGAAGGGACGCTGATGAAGCGCTATCTTAAAGCCATGGATGGCCTCAGTAAGGAAGAAAGGGAGGAATGGCACCGGGTGCGCCACCGGGTCATGCGGGTCTGTGAGACCGGTGCTGCCAAAAATATAGGTGTATTCATTGATGCAGAAGAAACCTGGATACAGGATCCGGTAGATGCACTGACCATCCTGATGATGGATACCTTTAATAAAACCAAATGCGTGGTATATAACACGCTGCAGCACTACCGCCACGACAGGCTGGAATTCTTAAAAGCCTGCCATGCCGCTGCCGTGGAAAGGAACTTCATCCTCGGATCGAAACTGGTGCGGGGTGCCTACATGGAGAAGGAAAGAAAAAGAGCGGAAGAGAAAGGCTATCCTTCCCCCATTCAGCCGGATAAGGAAAGCACTGACAGGGATTATAACGAAGGCGTTAAATATTGTATCGATCATATTGACAGGATAGCCCTGGTGGTGGCCTCGCATAATGAATACAGCAACCTGTATGCAACACAACTGCTCCTGGAAAAGAACCTCCCGCTCAATCATCCGCATGTGCACTGGAGCCAGCTCTATGGCATGAGTGATAATATAACGTTCAATCTTGCCCATGCCGGCTGCAGTGTAAGTAAATACCTGCCTTTCGGGCCTATCAGGGATGTGATACCCTACCTGATGCGAAGGGCGCAGGAAAATACATCCGTCGGCGGGCAAACGGGCCGGGAACTCGGGCTGATCAAAAAAGAATTACAAAGAAGAAAAGAAAGAGCTTAGATCTTCATCAGTTTCTTCAGTCTTACCAGGTAAGCCAGTTCTTCCTGGTTGATCTTTCTTACTCCTTCGGCGATATGCCTGGCGCTGTTGAAGATCCTGGTCCGGGTGTGCTGATCGATCTCTGATTCAAATTCCCGGAAGAAGGATTCAAATGACCGGAAAGCATTTTCTGCCGGTTCAGCCATGTCTTCCATGGTTTCAAACTCAAACTCGATCAGGAAAGCCCTGTCGGACCCGAACCGGTCGGTGGTATGATCGTAATGCTTCCAGGCAAACTGAACCTCTTCATCAAGTGTTTTCTTTTCTTTCTCACTTATTTTCTTATCTGCCGCGGCAATGGCATAAAACAGGTTGCCCAATTCTTTATAAAACCTGCGTGAATTCGTCATACAAAAAATTTCAGTGATTCAAGGTAATGCGCCGGGTAATGATCATGTCTGATTTCCGTCAGTCGCTGCAATGTTTAATCTCAAAAGGCGCCGCCGGACCGGCTAACCGAAAGAAACTTTCCGTTATCGGGCAAATTCGGTAACTTGAAAGAACTAAAAACCTGTTATATGCAAAGGCTGTTCCTTTCATTCGTTATTTTATTGTCCGCTGTCTGCGCCCGTGCCCAGGGAAACCCGGAGGCACAGCAACTCGTAAACCAGGGCATCGAACTGCATGATAAAGGGGAGTACGAGGCGGCGATAAGGAAATATGACCAGGCCATCAAGCTGGATGATAATTATTTCAATGCCTGGTACGAAAAAATGTACAGCCTGTATGAATGGGGTAAAAAGAAAGAATGTATCTCCATCGCCAAAGATGTGCTGAAGAAATTCCCGGACAACCCCGGTTTGCGCCATGTCTATATCCAGTATGGCAGCTCACTGGATGATATCGGAAAACCGGAGGAAGCCATTGAAATTTATGATAAGGGGATCAGCCTGTATCCCGATGAGTACCTGCTGCATTTCAACAAAGGACTTACCCTGCAGCGCCTTGAAAAGAATGAAGAAGCCCTGCTTTGTTACCAGCAATCACTCCGGCTGAAGCCGCTGCATTCCTCTTCCAATCTCTACACCGGGATGCTGCTGCAGCAGACCAACAAGATACCGGCCCTGCTGGCCTATGCCACTTTCCTGGCGATCGAACCCAGGAGCGGCAGGTCCGAAGATGCGTTCAGGCGGGCAGAAAACATCATGTGGGGCAATATCAAAAAAGAAGGGGATAAGACCACCATCCTGATGGATGCCTCGGTGCTCAAAGCTGCAAAGGATAAGAACGGGGAAAATGATTTTGTTTCGGTAGAAATGATCTTTGTTCTGTCCGGTGCCTCCAGCAAAGAACTGGATTCATTGACCAAGACACCTGTCGGTAAACTTAGTTTCCGGCTGCAGATGCTGATCAATTCCCTTGCAGAAAGCAAAAAGAACAAGAAAGGTTTTTACTGGGAGCACTATGTGCCTTTTTTTATTGAAATGAAAAAGAAGGACATGGTGGAGACCCTCGCCAACCTGATGTACCTGAAAACAAACGGTGAAGAAGGTATGAAATGGCTGGAGGAAAACGAGGCCAAAGTGGATGCGTTTTACGACTGGGTCAAATCATACAGGTGGTAACCACTACCGCTGAATATACACACTCTGCCAACATTATCGTATAGCGGAAACGTCCGGCCCCGCTTTTTGCTAACTTGCGGCCATGCAGCAATATCTCGATCTGTTACAGCATATTCTTGACAAGGGTACAGAGAAGACCGACCGCACCGGTACGGGAACGAAAAGTGTGTTTGGTTACCAGATGCGGTTCAGCCTGGCAGACGGGTTCCCGCTGGTCACTACCAAAAAGGTTCACCTGAAAAGTATCATTTATGAGTTGCTCTGGTTCCTGAAAGGAGAAACCAACATTGCCTACCTGAAGGAACATGGTGTAAGTATCTGGGATGAGTGGGCAAAGGAAAACGGGGAGCTTGGCCCGGTATATGGTAAACAGTGGCGGCACTGGGAAGGAAAAAATGGAAAGACCGTAGACCAGGTAACCGACCTCATTACCCAGATCAGGAAGAACCCGGACAGCCGGCGGCTCATCATCAGTGCCTGGAATGTGGCCGACCTGCCCGAGATGGCCCTGATGCCCTGTCATGCTTTGTTTCAGTTCTATGTGGCAGACGGAAAACTCAGCTGCCAGTTATACCAGCGCAGCGCCGATGTGTTCTTGGGGGTGCCTTTCAGCGTATTGCATCTGGCCATGCACTGCTTACAATGATGATCGCCCAGGTCTGCGACCTGCAGCCCGGCGAGTTTGTGCCGCATACCTTCGGGGATGTACATATTTACAACAACCATATGGAACCGGTAAAACTGCAGCTGAGCCGGAAACCTTACCGTTGCCGGTGATGAGCAGATCCTGCCGTAAAGATATATTCGGATTTACATTTGAAGATTTTACCTGGAGAATTACTTAGAGCCATCCGGCGATAAAAGCGCCGGTGGCGGTATAGTTATTCCGGATGCCGGTAATCGGGCTGACCCGGGTTAGTCCCGGATAAAAAATTTAAAAATTGACAATATCATTAGTCGTAGCCGCTGCGGCCAATAACGGGATTGGAAAGGAAGGAAAGCTGCCCTGGCATCTTCCCAATGATATGAAGCATTTCAAAAACGTTACCTGGGGTATGCCTGTGATCATGGGAAGAAAGACCTTTGAATCGCTGGGAAAGGCATTGCCGGGCAGAAAGAATATTGTCATCACCCGGCAACCGGGGTGGAAGGCCGCCGGCACCCTTGTGGTGAAGAGCCTGGAGGATGCCATTTTTGTGGGCCGGCAGACAGATGCAAATGAGTTAATGGTGATCGGCGGCGGGGAAATCTACAAGGCATTCTTCGATAAGGCCAAACGTATTTACATCACCCGGGTGGATGCAGAACCGGAGGCCGATACCTTCTTTCCGGTCATTGATCATGAGCACTGGCACCTGGTCAGCCAGAAGAACCATGAGGCCGATGAGAAGAACGCTTATAATTATTCATTCCAAACCTGGGAACGGATCTGATAACCCGGAACCGTTTGCCGCCTTTGATCTGTGTATAACAAGTTTCAGTCAGCATATCGTTACCTCCGGTATTTCATGAAGGCCGGCAGCGGGCGGGGCCATGGTATTCATTCCCCTTTTGTCTATACCTTCCTCACAAAGGTGATGAATGATAAAACGGTGTACCCGGAGTATGGAAAGGCAGAAGAACTGCGAAAGCAATTGCTGGCCGACAAGCGGGTGCTCACTATCGAAGATATGGGCGCCGGCTCATCTGTTACCGGATCGGATCGGCGCACGGTTGCTGCCATAGCCCGGTATGCTGCCAAATCAAAGAAGATCGGTCAGTTACTCTTCCGGATGATCCGGTATTATCAGCCGCAGCACATCATTGAACTCGGCACTTCACTGGGCATCACCACTTCTTACCTGGCTTTGGCAAGACCAACTTCTTCTCTCATAACAATGGAAGGAGCGGCCGAAGTGGCCGGCGTGGCCCGGGCAAATTTTGTCCGCCTGCAACTGCAAAACGTATTACTGGAAGAGGGAAACTTTGATAATACCCTTCCCCGGGTGCTGGCTGGAACAGCGACTGTTGATTTTGTTTTTATAGACGGGAACCACCGGCAGGAACCCACCGAAAGATATTTTCAGTGGCTGCTGAAGAAATGCAGTAATGATACGATCCTGGTCTTTGATGACATACACTGGAGCCGGGAAATGGAAGCCGCCTGGGAAACGATTAAAGGAAACCCGTCTGTGCGCTGCACGATCGATCTGTTCTTTATCGGAATCGTATTATTCCGGCAGGAATTCCATGAAAAGCAGCATTTCACGATCCGGTTCTGATCCTGATGAGAACCAGTTTTCCGCCTGAATAAAATCAGGCAAAGTGCTGGTAATACGTTCCTAAAAATCAATATCTTCACGCCGGGGGTAACCCACTGTTTAACCCTGTTCTAATTCTATGACCATAGGCATTCCCAAAGAGCCCGCCCATGAAACAAGAGTATCGCTGCTGGCTGAATCGGCGGCAGCACTGATCAAAAAAAATATCGCTGTTATTGCTGAGAGCGGCGCAGGTGAAAAGGCTTTCTGCCCGGATGAAGAATACAAAAAGGCCGGGGTGCAGGTAAAGACCCGGGACGAAGTGCTTTCATCAGCAGATGTGATCCTCTGTATTCACCGGCCGGATCTATCAGAGATCTCCCGGCTCAGGTCCCGGATCCTGATCGGTGTTTACCAGCCTTTATATGATACGGCCCTGATGAAGCAATGGGCCGCTGCAGGTGTTACGGTCTTCTCGCTGGATATGCTGCCCCGCACCACCCGTGCACAGGCCATGGATGTGCTGAGTTCCCAGGCCAATATTGCCGGGTATAAAGCAGTACTGACAGCCGCTGCTTCTTATTCCCGTTACTTTCCCATGTTCATGACGGCGGCCGGTAGTATCAAACCGGCCAAAGTGCTGATACTCGGAGCCGGTGTGGCCGGTTTGCAGGCTATTGCCACGGCCAGGAGGCTGGGAGCTGTTGTGGAAGTATTCGATACCCGGCCGGCTGTAAAAGAAGAAGTGATGAGCCTTGGTGCGAAATTCATAGAAGTGGAAGGGGCTGCCGATGCCAGCCAGGCAGGCGGCTATGCGGTAGAGCAGACAGATGAATACAAACAAAAGCAACAGCAAAAGATCACAGAGAGTATGGCAAAGGCCGATATCGTTATTACCACGGCACAGATACCCGGAAAGAAAGCGCCGATACTGATATCGGAAGACATGCTGAAAGGGATGCGGAACGGATCGGTGATCATTGACCTGGCAGCTGCCACAGGCGGTAATACGCCGTTCACGAAAAATGATGAGACGGTCCGCTACAACGGAGTGGCCATTATCGGAAATTCATCTTTGCAGTCGACCATGCCCTCCGATGCCAGTAAAATGTACGGGAAGAATGTGCTCAATTTCCTGCAGCTGATCACCAGCAAGGAAGGCACCCTGAACCTGAACTGGGAAGACGACCTGGTGAAGGGAAGCTGTATCACACATGACGGAGCGGTGGTGCATGAACGGGTGAAATAACAGATAATCTTAAACAGCAACGCTATGCTACAATGGATAACGAATAACCAGCAGATCATCTACATCGTCATCCTCATGATCTTTGTCGGTATTGAAGTGATCGGTCGTGTACCATCGGTATTGCATACGCCGCTGATGAGCGGAGCGAATGCCATACATGGAGTGGTCATCATCGGGGCGATCATTGTGATGGGGAAAGCAGAAGATGATAATTACCTGGCCTTGATATTGGGATTCCTTGCTGTGGTACTCGGCACACTGAATGTAGTCGGCGGATTTGTGGTAACGGACAGGATGCTGGAGATGTTTAAGAAGAAAAAAAACTAGAATTTTTCAGATTTATCGGATTAAGCCGGATATATGGAACTGAACATACTTACTCTCTGTTACCTCATAGCTTCAGTAACTTTTATTCTCGGACTGAAGATGCTTTCTAACCCGGCGACGGCCCGGAGAGGTAACCTTATTGCAGCAGCAGGCATGACCATCGCTATTTTCGGAACGATTTTCCTGTACCGGGACGAAGCGGGTAATAAGCTGCACAATCATATCTGGATATTCGGCGGCATATTCATTGGCGGGATTGTCGGAACACTGGCGGCAAAGAAAGTGAAGATGACGGCCATGCCGGAAATGGTCAGTATGTTCAATGGAATGGGAGGGGCCTGTGCAGCACTGATATCAATTGTAGAGTTCGATCATTTAACAAAGGCCTGGACAATTTATCCGCCGCTCAGTAATGCCGGCGGAAATGCGGAAGGAATTTCCGGCGCTCCTACGGGGATGCTCCTGATCATTTCCCTTGGATTAATTATCGGTTCTGTTTCTTTCGCCGGCAGTATGATCGCCTGGGGAAAGCTGAACGGAAGCGTAAAGGATTTTTCATTCAAAGGGCAGCACTTTTTTAATATTGCCCTGCTGCTGATCATTCTGTGCCTGGCTGTCTACCTCATTGGCTGGACACCGGCCCATGCCAAACTGGTCTTCTATGCCCTGTTTGCGCTGGCCCTGCTGTACGGTGTATTCTTCGTGATGCCCATTGGCGGTGCCGATATGCCGGTTGTGATCTCCTTACTGAACTCTTTTACCGGGGTGGCGGCGGCCTGCGGCGGTTTCCTCTATGATAATAAGGTGATGCTGACAGGTGGTATCCTCGTTGGCGCAGCCGGCACCTTGCTAACCATCCTGATGTGTAAAGCCATGAACCGTTCCCTGTTGAATGTACTGATCGGGTCATTTGGAGGCAGCACAGCAGCAGCGGGTGGTGGTAAAAAAGACCAGGGATCGTATAAAGAGATCACCCTGAGTGACGCAGCCGTGCTGATGAGTTATGCGAACCGGGTATATATCGTGCCGGGTTATGGACTGGCCGTGGCACAGGCGCAGCATGTTTGCCACGACCTGGAAAAACTGCTGGAGAGCAAAGGAGTGGAAGTAAAATATGCCATACACCCGGTAGCGGGACGTATGCCCGGTCACATGAACGTATTGCTGGCCGAAGCGGATGTGCCCTATGATAAGCTGCTGGAGATGGAACAGGCCAATGAAGAGTTCGCCTCCACCGATGTGGTGCTGATCCTGGGCGCCAATGATGTGGTGAACCCGGCGGCTAAAACGGATCCTTCCTCACCGATCTATGGCATGCCGATACTGGATGTGGAGCTGGCAAAGAATGTGATCGTGAACAAGCGGAGTATGAAGCCGGGTTATGCCGGTATCGAAAATGAATTATTCTTCAGCAAGAAAACTTCGATGCTGTTTGGTGATGCAAAGAAGGTGTTGCAGGACCTGGTGGGAGAAATTAAGAATCTGTAATGTGATAAAGTTATTTTTGTTTTTGGTAATAGCAGGCCTCCCTTTTTGTAAGATTAAGTCGAAGCAAAAGGATGATTGCAGCCGTTTTAAAGCGGGTAACTTTGTTATGAAGAAAAATATTCCTGATTCAGCATTTTATATCACCCGGAATGATTCTGTTCAGACGGAAACCGATAACAGGAAGAGTTTTGTGATGACGCTGAAAGTGGTTTGGAAGAGCCCCTGTTCATATGACCTGTTATATATATCCAGGGTACCAGAATATCCTGAAGGGGCAACAGAAGAACGTAAGGCTTTGCTTGATAAGATCAGGAGATTGACGACACATAACAGCATTATTAAGACGGGACCAGACTATTATATTTTCCGGGCGACGAAAGATGACCTGCCAATGGAGTATGTCGATACGATGTGGAAGATGCCATGAAAACGGAACGATGAAGGGAGTGACACAACAGGCGATCCCATGAAATACTGCAGCCGGCCAACTGCTTTTTTAACTACTCTGCATGAAACAAGTACTGACAACCGCAT
Organism: Chitinophagaceae bacterium; assembly: GCA_046329665.1. GTDB lineage: Bacteria > Bacteroidota > Bacteroidia > Chitinophagales > Chitinophagaceae > JJ008. Next base: position 62,164 of record JAXLUG010000019.1, read on the forward strand.
CATTTGTTGCATTCATCCCACGGGCATTTTGAATAACAAAGCATATTAATACAGGTGCAGTTACCGGAATCATTATCAGCATCGTTAAAAAGTACAAAGGGCTTCGATAAAGAAGCTTTTGAACAGGTGCATGCTTCGGGTGAACAGGTGACATCGGTCCGGCTGAACCCGCAGAAGCCGGTTCCTTCTTCTCCTGATTTTCCTGCCCCGCTTTCTGCTGTTCCCTGGTGCGATACCGGTTATTACCTGCCGCGGCGTCCTTCGTTTACATTTGACCCGCTGTTTCATGCCGGATGCTATTATGTACAGGAAGCCAGCAGCATGTTCCTGGAGCAGGCACTGCGGCAGACCACGGACCTCTCAACACCTCTGAAGGTGCTGGACCTCTGTGCAGCACCCGGCGGTAAATCCACCCATCTCCAGTCACTGATCTCACCCGGGAGCCTGCTGGTGAGCAACGAAGTGATCAGGCCCAGAGCGGCCGTACTGAAAGACAATATCATAAAATGGGGAACGGCGAATGTGGTGGTGACAGCAAATGACCCGGCAGATTTTGCAGTGCTGGAAGGATACTTTGATGTGATCGTGGTGGATGCGCCCTGCAGCGGCAGCGGTTTGTTCCGGCGGGAGCCTGAAGCGATCCGTGAATGGAGTGAGAGCAATGTGCAGCTCTGCTCCCGGCGGCAGCAACGGATCCTGGCGGATGTGCTGCCTGCGCTGAAACCGGGAGGAGTGCTTATTTACTCCACCTGCTCTTATTCCGAAGAGGAGGATGAAAAGATAGCGGGCTGGCTGGAGCAGGAGTGTGCCCTGACCACTCTTGCCTGTACCGTGAAGGAGGAATGGGGCATTGTGCCATCCGGAGGCGGCTATCGTTTCTGGCCGGATAAAGTAAAGGGGGAAGGATTTTTCCTGGCCTGCTTCCGGAAGCAACAGGGAGAGGAGCCTTCTTTTAAACCCCGGAAGAAACCGGCGTTGCTTACCGGGGCAGAGACCGCCCTGGTAAAAAAATGGATCGATACGGAGGAGGTGCAATTCATCCGGAACCAGCAAACCGTTTATGCGTGGCCGGTGACCCATTTTGCCAGCTTCAGCCTGTTGCTGGAAAGATGCAGGGTGCTTTATTCGGGTATTCTTGCCGGCGAGATCGTCAGAGATAAACTGGTACCTGATCATGCCCTGGCGATGAGCGGACATGTTTCAGGCGCTGTTGCCCGTACAGCGCTGAGCAGGGAACAGGCGATCGCCTATCTTCAGAAAAAGGAAGCGGCTTTTCATACGGCTGAAAAAGGATGGCAGCTGGTGACCTGGCTTGATTACCCGCTGGGATGGATCAACGCCATACAGAACCGCATCAATAACTACTACCCCAAAGAACTGAGGATATTGAAGGACAACTGAATTTTCTTTCAGTGAAAAATCCACATCTTTGCAGCGAAATGCTGGTGATATGAAAAAAATGGTTTTCAGTCTTTGTTTGTTTTTTTTCCATGCCGGTGTATTGCTGGCACAGAAAGGGGACCTGATCGTTAAGAGTGGTGATAATGGCCTGTACCTTGAGCATAAAGTGGCGGCTAAAGAAACCTTTTACTCTGTCGGCCGGTTATACAATCTTCACCCGAAATCTATTGCAGCCTTCAATAAGCTGGATATGAACAAAGGGCTGAATATCGACCAGAAGATCCGCATCCCCCTGCTGGATACAAATTTTACACAGCACAGCAATACCGGCACCCCTGTTTATTATAAGGTGGAAGAGAAAGAGGGACTGCTGACCGTCAGCAAGAAAAATAGAAATGTATCCCTGGCGAACCTTCGCTCCTGGAACAACCTTACGGGGGATATGCTGAAGAAGGATCAGAAACTGATCATCGGTTTCCTGCAAACGAAGGAAATGAAGCAGGTCACGGTCAGCAATACACTGCCGGCCACCCAGGATCCCCCGGTCGTGAAGAAAGAAGAAAAGACGGAAGCCACGGTGCCTCCTGTAACTCCTGCAGAGGAGATGTCGAAAAAGGAAGAGAAGAAAATAGCGGAAGAAGAGGAAAAGGCCGAGAAGAAGGAAGAAAAGAGTGCGGCTCCGCCGGTGGTTAAAGAAACCAGGAAACCTGTTGCGGAAGGCCAGGGGTATTTTAAAAAGGATTTTGAACAGCAGGTCAAAGTTTCGCCGGTTATGAAGGAAGAGACCGTTACGGCGGGTATCTTCAAAACCACCAGCGGATGGGAAGATGCCAAGTACTACCTCCTGATTGATAAGGTACAGCCCGGTACGATCGTAAAAGTGGTGAACCCGGCCAATAATAAATCCATCTTTGCAAAAGTGCTGGGAGAAATGGCGGGCATCAGGCAGAATGAAGGATACAATATCCGCATCAGTAATGCCGGTGCTGCGGCCCTGGACATTACCGAACAGGATAAATTCATTGTGAAAGTCAATTATTGATCTATGAACAGCGTACCCTTCAGGATATTATTGCCGGTCTTCCTGCTGCTTGTTTCAGGTGCCCGTGCACAGGATGATCTGCGTTTTGAAAAGCGGTTTGTGGAGTCGGAGGATAAGTGGGTGGTCTTTCAGAAAGGAGACGATGGGAAATATGTTCTGGGGTTCATCTACATCGATCAGCAGGCGGGGCTTACGCTCAATTATGAATGCCTGTTTACCATTTCGGATAAGAACCAGTATGTGCGGGAAGTAAAACCCGATTCCCAGCTGGTTGCCTATAAGGTCAGGCTGAAGAATAATAACGTAAAAGTAGCCTGGCTGCCCGCGGCCAGGTTTGCCGAACTGCATGTGGCCGACCCTCCTTCCTGGCTCTGGGTGTATAAATCGTATACAGATACAGCGGCCCGGCTTCAGCGCTGGGGTTATTATTACAATGACTGGGGTATGAGTGAAAAGGCCCTGGAATACCTGGAACCGGGTTATAAAAGAGCCCCGGCGTTTAAAGATATGGCAACGGAACTGGGGTTTGCCTATAATGCACTGGAACAATTTGACAAAGCGATCCCTGTATTGGAGAAAGCCGCCGAACTTACACCGGAGGATGGATATATTTATAAAGAACTTTCCTATGCTTACCTGAGCAAAGGTGATATTGAAGCAGGGGCGAAGGCTGCTGAAAGCGGGGTGAAATATTATGATGACAACAGAATGAAAGCTGAGATCGCCCATAATGTGGCGTATCACTATTACCTGAAGAAAGACAAGAAGCAATTTGCCAGGTGGGCTGCCGAAACAAAGAAATGGGCAGAAGAGGGCAGCGAATTTGCGAAACGCATCGATTATATGCAGAAGAAATTAGAAGAGTGATTAATTAAAAACGATAGCCTCTTAAAAACTCTTCAACGTTCATTTTCCTTTTCCCTTCCAGTTGTAATTCCTTTACATACACATAGCCA
>JAXLUG010000002.1:0-448047 GCA_046329665.1 Chitinophagaceae bacterium
ATGCCGGCAGAGAGCCGGGTAAAAAAGAAAAGCGGTCCATGGACCGCTTTCAGTTATTTCCAAACAGGAAAGGTGAACGGCTGTTTAAAAGCATTTTGGTTTTTCCAGTTTAATATCTCTTTTAAGCATATCATTCCTGTTGGCCATTTCCCAGGCCGTGTAAAATACCAGTTGTGCTCTTTTAGCCATCATGGGATAATTGATCTTGTCAGGAGTATCGGTCGGCCGGTGATAGTCCGCATGTGTGCCGTTGAAATAGAAAATGATGGGAACGCCTTTTTCTGCAAAATTGTAGTGATCGCTCCGGAAGTAGAAACGGTTAGGGTCATTCGGATCGTTATACTTCCTGTCCAGTTTCATATTCATGTATGTCTTGTTTACCATATCGGTGATCGGGGCAAGATCCGTACTGAGTTTATCGTCACCGATGATATAGACATAATTGACAGAGTCCTTGTCTTTGAGGTATTCTGTACCGATGCGGCCGATCATATCGATGTTCAGGTCTACGGATGTTTTGTCAAGCGGGTAAACAGGGTGTTCGGAGTAATACCGGCTTCCCCAAAGCCCTTTCTCTTCACCGCTTACCGTCATGAAGATGATACTTCTGCGGGGGCCTTTGCCTTCGGCTTTTGCTTTTGCAAATGCTTCTGACAATTCCAGTATTCCTGTGGTTCCGCTTCCGTCATCATCCGCCCCATAGTTAATCACAGTATCGTTTCTTTTCCCGATATGATCATAGTGAGCGGTCAATATTACGTACTCATCTTTCTTATCGGTGCCTTCCAGCATGGCAATCACATTGGAGACCTGTGTGGTTTTTGTTGTCTTTTCATAACTCAGGTCGACCTGGGCAGGATACACTTTCGGTGAAAGCGAACCGGCTTTTAGTTTGTTGAAAAAATCGTTTCCTTCATCACCCATGATCCTGGCGGCCACTTCTGTTGATACGGTAAAGGTGAAGGGGGATTGTGCCGCACGGTATCCGCCATTCATACTCCAGTTGCTGGTGGTGTTTCCGCCTTTTCTCGGGAAGCTGTTGTAAACGATCATCACCGCTGCCGCACCCTTGTTCATAGCCGCATCGATCTTACCAAAAACGCTGGAAGGCGGCATCCGGCTTTGCTGTGCAGGTTTATAATCAGCAGGTGCGCCATCGGCGATCAGTACAAGTTTGCCGGCCACTTTCAAATCTTTATAGTCATCCCGGGTGGTTCCGTCCACGATACCATAGCCGGCAAAGGCCACTTCTGAAAAACGCATTTGTGCTGCATAGTTGTTTGCCTGTGGCTGAAAATCCTTGTTCAGCTCATAAGAGGTCCCGTTGATTTTCAGCCCGGCGCCGGTGGCCGAATCTTTAAATAAGGGATAGTAAAGCCGGTAGCTTCCGTTATTACCCGGTAGCAGCCCCAGTGATTTAAAGTGTGCCTCAATATAGCTGGCCGCCTTTTCCAGTCCGGGCGAAGGGGTGTCCCTTCCCTCCATTTCTTTGCTGGCAATGGTGTAAAGATGCTTCTTCATGTCCTCAGCAGTAATGCTCGAGGCCGCTTTCATGGCAGCTTTATCTTTTTTCTGTGCCACCAGCGAAAGCGGTAAACAAATAGTGGCGATAGCAAGGAATCGTGTTAAAGTCATATCAGGTTTTTTTGATATAAAGTATTTCAGTATGCGCAGAACGGATGATCGGGGTAAAAATAAACCCCTTTGTGAAAGGGGTCAAAGAAAATTGATGAAAGGTTTATCAGGAGCAGGCGATCTTTTCCACCCGCCGCTGGTGGCGCCCGCCTTCAAAATCGGTGGTCATAAAAAGGGCCACCATCTTTTCAGCGTCGCCCTCCCGTACAAAACGGGCAGGTATACAAATGATATTGGCGTCGTTATGTTCACGGACCAGTTTGGCAATTTCCTCTCCCCAGCAGATGGCGGCCCGTATGCCCGGGTGCTTATTGGCTGTCATAGCCACCCCGTTGGCTGTGCCGCACAAAAGGATACCAAAAGCGGCTTCCCCGTTTTCCACTGCGCTGGCAACAGGATGAGCAAAGTCCGGATAATCAACAGAGTCTTTGGTATGGGTGCCAAAATCCTTAAAGGGTAACCCTTTCCCTTCCAGGAACGAGATCAGGTCTTCTTTGTAATCATACCCGGCATGGTCACTGCCGACTGCGATCGGTTTGCTGAGGTCAAATGCGGAATGCATATTGAATAAGTTGTATTAAGCAATAAAGATGAGAAAAGATCCGGGCACAAAGCTAAACCTATTCATTCAATCAGGATGAACATAGTTCAGACACGATTCCTCATCAGCTCCATTCCTGATCCCGTTTGGCCTTTCGCTTTTCCACCCGTGCAGCCACACTGATACTGGCTTCATACAGGATGTACAGCGGGATGGTAACAATGGTGAGACTGAAGGGGTCGGTGGTAGGGGTGATGATGGCTGCAATGATCAGGATCACCACCAGGGCATGTCTTCTGTATTTTCGGAGGAACCTGGCTGTGATAAATCCAACTTTTGATAACACCAGCACCAGCAGCGGCAACTGGAATAATATTCCAACGCCTACGGTTGTATACGTAAGGTTCTCCAGGTAATCTGAGAATGTAGGCCTGATCTCGATGAGGTCACTTAACTTGTAGGTAAAATAGAAGTTGACCATGAAAGGCGTGAGCACAAAATAGCCAAAGGCCACACCCAGGAAAAAGAGCAAAGAAACCCAGAAGATGATCCCTCTTGTTTTCCTGACTTCTTCTTTGGAAAGGGCCGGCCGTACAAATTTCCAGAACTCCCAGAAAATATAAGGGAAGGCAACAATAAACCCGCAGACAAAGGCAATGGTAAAGGAAGAAATGAACTGGCCGGTCATCGTGGTCTCCAGGAATTTCACATCTACATTACCAAAGCAGAGCCCGTCGCCCAGCCCGATCTTCCGCCCGATCACACAAAACCACTGGGCCGTAACAAAGTTCGGCTTGGCGGGTGCAAAGAGGATATCATCCACCACCTGGTTGATAAAAATGAAGACCACAATGGCGCCAATGATAACAGCGATCACCGAGCGGATAATATGCCAGCGTAATTCTTCGAGGTGATCGATGAACGACATCTCACCCCCTTGATCATTGGTCTGTTTACGTTTGCCTAAAAAGTCGAGGAGTGCCATGTATTGTTTGAAGAGGGCAAAGATAAGTGTAGAAAGGGGAATGGTCAATTGTGAGTGGCGGGCAGGGATTGCCGTGCGGGAACAGGGCTTTCTCTTATTTCAGCTTCTTCATCTTAACGGTCTCGATCCGGGTATCACTGACATTCATAATATCAAACTCATAGTCATCAATAATGATCCGCTCTTTCTGGCGGGGTATTTTTTCATGGTAATTAATAATATACCCGGATAAGGTTTCAGATTCTTCTTCGCCGAAATCGAAGCCGTATTTCTCCTCCAGGTAGTCCAGTTCCAGCCTGCCGGAGAACATGTATTCGTTCTCCGCCAGCTGTTTTTCAACAAACTCTTCCGTATCGTATTCGTCCTGTATTTCTCCGAACAGCTCTTCCAGTACATCTTCCATCGTAATGATGCCTGCCGTACCCCCGAATTCATCCACCACCCAGGCGATACTCTTCCGGTCACGGGTAAACTTACTGATCAGGTCACTGGCACTCATGCTTTCGGGCACGGCCGGGATGGGCAGCAGGACCGAGCGGATGGTTTCAGGCTTTTTAAAAAGATCCAGCTGGTGAACATAACCGATGATGTGATCGATATTATTTTCATATACCACCAGCTTGCTGAGCTTGGTTTCGATGAACTTCTGTTTGAGCTCTTCCATACCGGCATTGCTCTCGATCCCGATGATCTCCTTTCTCGGCACCAGGCATTGCCTGATCTTTACTTTTGGAAGTTCCTGTGCATTCTCCAGCAGCTGTGTGTTGCGTTCATGCCGTTCTTCGTCTTCCCTCGGCTGGAAAAGGTTTTTCAGGTCGCTCCTGTTGATAGGCTCCCTGTTCTTGTCAAGCCGGATATTGAATACATATTTCAGTAACCATTCCGACAGATCAATTAAGCCGGTGGCAATGGGGGCAAACATCTGGTAGAAGAAATCCGCCACATAGGTCAGCCGCACCAGCAGCGTGTTACTGTGTGCCCGGAAAAAGGCCCTGGGAATAAATTCAGCAAATACCAGGACCACAAATGTTGCCAGGGCTATTTCACCCACCAGCCGTACATAGGTCAGGTGCAGCCCGATATAATCCCAGAACGGGCTCATCACGGTACTGATCTGCAGGGCGAAGAATACCAGGAAGATATTGAAGCCGATCAGGGTGGTGCCGAGGAATTTTGCCGGTGATTCGATGAACCGGGACAGGATATTCATGCTGTTTCCGCCCTGTTTCTTTTTCAGTTCCAGGCTGAGGCGGTTGGCACTGTAAAAGGCCATCTCGATGCCGGCAAAAAAGGCCATGAGCAAGAGGGTCAGGATAAAGAACAATATCGTGTTCACAGAAAGCATGGTACGAAGATAGAGCAGGGGAGGATAAATGGGTAATGGATTAACTAGCCGGCTGGCGGATAGGCAGTTAGGGGCTACGGTGGTAAAAAAGGAACTGATTGCCGTACCTACAGGAGAAAGCTCCGGACGATCGCTTCTGCTTCCGAGCAGGCCTGCTCAAGCTTATCATTAACGATAACGTGATCGAACCTGTCTTTAAAGGTCAGTTCATAGGAAGCCTTGCTGATCCGGGCTTTCAGCGATTCGGGTGATTCGGTACCCCGGGCCTTCAGTCTTTTTTCCAGTTCTTCAATGGAGGGAGGTTCAATAAAAAGCGAAAGAGATTGCTTCGGGTATTGTGCCTGTACATTGATGCCGCCTTTTACATCCACATCCAGCAAAGGTGCTTTATGCATATCCCAGATACGGCGAAGTTCTGATTTGAGGGTGCCGTAATACTTACCGGCGTACACCATTTCCCATTCTACAAACTCGTTGTTGTTGATACGGTCTTTGAACTCATCTGCAGTAATGAAATAATAATCCACCCCGTGTTGTTCATTGTTACGGGGACTACGGGTGGCGCAGGAAATGGAAAAGGCCAGTTTATCCGGCAATGTTTTCAGCAGGTGCCGGGTCACCGAAGTTTTACCGGCCCCGGATGGGGCGGCAATAATGATGATCTTATCTTTTGGAGAAGACATGTGCATTAAAGGTGGCAAAGATAGGCGGGGAGCAGGAGTTTAATAGCCTCTTATTTATAGTACCGGATGGCCAGTGCCTGCCCGGCGGTCCTGCTGTAATTTTTTCGGGCAAAAATATCCCAGAACCAGTAGCGGGTGGTTATCTCAAGCGTAAATTCCATTTGCACTGCCGTACCAGCGGTTGTTTTTTCAAAGGCAAAAATCATGTTATCGGGAAGATAACAGGGATACTGGCCCAGGAGGATCGCCCATCCTACCAACGGATTGGCGCAAACAAAACGTGCAGGTGTAAGACGCTTCAGGCGGATATGTGCAGCGGAAAGATCCGTGCTGTCAGCTGTAAACAAGTAAATGCCTGCCTTTTTCAGGATCTTGTATTCCCGGGTCAGCCCGGGGTTTTCAACATACACCTTTTCTTTAGGAGCAGGGGGAGTGAACTTCCGGTCTGCCTTCGGGTTTATCTTGTAGGAATAGCAACTGCTCAGCCACATGGCAGTAAGGAGGGGAATCAGAAATACCCGGACAGACATGCTTCAAGCTATGACAAAAAAGAGAACGGTGATAAGGGCAGCTGTTAAAATTAACCAACGGGTCATTTGCCGTTCTCCCAGTCAGTTATTTTTGAATGGGTGCCACCGTCTTCCGCATAGGTTTTTACCTTTTCCTCTTCCCGGATACCCGCATACATTACATTCTTCGAAAAATCGTATACGATGATGAAATTAGTGGAGCCGCAGTTATGTGCCTGGCAGGCGGACGCAACAAATACATCATTGCTGTACTCCATCGGCGTCTCCACCGCCCAGGTCTCCCTCAGGAAATTGTATCGGTCGCCGGTTAACTTCTTTAACCGTTCAGTAAAAGGGGCGTTATCAAACAGCTTTACGTCATTGGGATATTTGCCGTTGAGGGTTTTGAGGAAATCAAGGTCCCCGGCAGGTTTATCGGTAACAGGGGAACTGTTTGTTGAATGATCCTTTATTACGCCTGCAGTATCATCCGCCCCGGATACAGCGGCATCTTTTTCGGCCGTGGTTTCTTTTTCACTGGTTTTGGAGGCCTGGTTGCAGGAGGCGGCCAGCAGCAAAACGAGGCAAATGATGAATAGGCTTTGATGGTTACGCTGTTTCATGTCTGTTGGTTGATTGATGAGTGGAGCAGGTAAAACTACAAAACTTTACCGTTTATTTCTGCAAAGAAATACCTGCATCGTTCTGCCGAACCGGAGAACAGTAACACTGCTAAAATGCCGCTCAGCGCTGCCGGCTGTACTGCTTAATAATACCCGAGCCCGATAAGATAATCCACCATGGCACCGACGATCTCTTTACGGCTCTGAACCGTTTCTGCTTTTTCATTCAGGATCGGTTTCATGATGCCATGGTACCCCCCTTTATCTGCCCTGGAAGTATAGAGCCTTTTTTCCCAGGGTTTGTAAATAGCCACCTGGCACCCGGTAGTATTATTGATCAGGTAGGTCATCGGTTTATAATCTCCTTCTTTTTTTGAAGCAAACACTTTTGTCTTGTACTCCACCTCAGCCCTTTCGTTAGCGAGGTTTTCCACCGGACCGAATACAATAATCTCGCCCAGCAACACACCATTATGTTCGGCTTTATATTTAATGGTAGCTGTTTTATTGGCGGTATCCCGGCTTATTTCTGTAATAGTGGCGGCAATTTTTTTATCCCGGTCGGTGGGGGTGTTAACGGATTTATTGCAACGGGCGGCAGCTGCCATTTTGTTCTCATAATCCTGCAGGGCCGTAAGGGGGTACCGGCTTTTGAGGGCATTAAAGCTTTCATTATTCAAACTGCCATCAGCATTTACCATATTATTCTTGAAAAGGAAGGCGGCAAGATGATCGGCCCCGGGGCTTATACCAAAATCAATACCCTCTGCTCTCAGGTTGTCGAAATTGATCTGGATCGTATCCAGGGTAGATGGCCGGATAATACTTAGCAAATTGAGATAGTTGAGCGGGTTAGTGCTCAAAGTAATAGTGCTGGTGGGTAAGGCAAGTAATACTTCTTTTTTATCATTTAGCAACTGTACCTGTCTTTTCATAAACCCCAGCTTAACATCTTTTACCTCGGCAACCATTTTTTTGCCTGCCAGGAACTCATTATCATCCAGTTTTAACGCATCTGCCTGGGATGCTGCCGTAAGTGCAATAAGAAAAGAAATCAGTAATAAAAGCGGTTGCTTTCTCATAATTGTGTGGGTTTCGGCAAAAAACGTGTAAATAACCTGTATGCACAAATATTTTCCTGTGAACCGCAAAAAAATTACATGGTTCCGGAATACCATTTTGCGGTATGCATGCCGCTCCCGTTATTTTGTTATTGATCCCAGTGTAGCTTTCACACCGCCAAACCATTCTTCTTTCAGAATACTCAGTACAATACTGTTGCGGCGGCCGCCATTTGCCAGCGGCATATGATTACGGAGAATACCTTCTTCCACGCACCCGATGGCTTTCATCGCGGCTATACTCCGGGCATTATTGGCATCAGCACGGAATTCACAGCGTTCGAGCCCCCACTCTTCAAATACATAAGTAAGCAGTAAAAGCTTGCAGTGACGGTTCAGTCCGCTGCGCTGAAACTCTTTTCCATACCAGGTATAGCCGAGCTGTGTGGTAAGATAGGGTTGCTGAATATCATAAAAGCGGGTGCTGCCGGCATAGCGGTTAGCTTTCTTATCAAAAACGATAAAGGGGTATTCTTTTTTTTCGGAGAAGTTCTTTACTGCCGTACCGATGTATTGACGCAGGTTGTCTTCACCAGCGGCCGTAACAAGGCCGTAAAACCAGATATCAGGCTCCTGCAGCGAAAATGGGAGCAGGTGCCCGAAGTCATCTTCGCGGAGGCGGCGAAGCAGCACCCGTTCGTTTTCCAGTACCGGCTGTTCGGCGAAAATATCTTTTACCATGAAAGCGGTTTTGCAGCAGCAAAGTTACCGGCATCACTAGGCCGTAACGCTATCAGAAAATACGGATTGGTATGTATCAGATCGGCAGGCGGGAAGCACCCTGTCAGACACCCCAGCCGAGAAGGGCATATAATATGGCCAGCACAGAAACAGCGATCATGGCCAGGATACCCCAGCCGATGAAGAGCAGGAAGTCCTTCAGTCGCCTGGAGTTTTTGGAATTCATATCATGTATATAAAATGGTTATTCCTTTATCCTGGTAATATCCGCCCCCAGCATTTTCAGCCTTCCGTCAATATCCTGGTAGCCCCGGTCGATCTGTTCAATGTTCTGAATCGTACTTTTTCCTTCGGCGCTGAGTGCGGCGATCAGCAGGGCCACCCCGGCACGGATATCAGGGCTGCTCATGACAATGCCACGTAAGGCCTGTTCTCTTTCCAGCCCGATCACAACGGCACGGTGCGGATCACATAGAACGATCCGGGCACCCATATCGATCAGTTTGTCTACAAAGAACAAACGGCTCTCAAACATTTTCTGGTGAATCAGCACCGATCCTTTGGCTTGTGTGGCGGTGACGAGTACGATACTCAGCAGGTCGGGAGTAAAGCCGGGCCAGGGATGATCATAGATGGTCATCACCGATCCATCAAGGAAGGTTTGTATCTCATAGCAGTCCTGGGCCGGGATATGAATATCATCCCCGGAAAAATTCATTTGTATACCCAGTTGCCTGAACTTATCGGGAATCATGCCGAGATGTTCAATACCTGCCTCTTTGATGGTGATATCACTCTGCGTCATGGCGGCCAGCCCGATGAAAGAGCCTACTTCGATCATGTCCGGCAACATCCGGTGGGTGGTGCCGCCGAGATAATCGACGCCCCGGATCGTCAGCATATTGCTTCCGACGCCGCTGATCTTTGCACCCATGCTGTTCAGCATCCTGCAGAGCTGCTGAATGTAGGGTTCACAGGCAGCATTATAAACAGTGGTGACACCTTTGGCCATTACGGCGGCCATAATGATATTGGCGGTACCGGTTACCGAAGGTTCATCGAGTAACATGTCGGCACCTTTCAGGTGTGGCGCATCCAGGTGAAAGAAACCGTCTTCTTCATGATAAATAAAGGAGGCACCGAGTTTTTCAAACCCGATGATATGCGTATCAAGCCGGCGGCGGCCGATCTTATCACCGCCCGGTTTTGGGATAAAGGCCTTTTTGTACCGCCCGAGCATTGGCCCGGCGAGCATTACGGAGCCACGCAGCTTTCCGCTTTTCTTTTTGTAGGCTTCACTGTGCAGGTAATCGATGTTCACATTATCTGCCTGGAAGTGACAGGTATCCCGCCCGGCACGGTCCACTTTTACATTCATGTCGCCGAGTAATTCGATGAGCAGGTTTACATCAATGATGTCCGGGATGTTGGTAATGGTCACTTTTTCGGGAGTAAGCAGCACGGCACTGATGATCTGCAGGGCTTCATTCTTGGCACCCTGTGGTATGATGGTCCCGCTGAGTTTCTTCCCGCCACGTACTTCGAAGGAGTGCATTGGTTGTAGTTGAGAAGTTGAATTATTTACAGGTAAATAAGGCGGATGCAATGTAAAAAGAAAAAGGCCGGCAGGGAAAAACCTGTCAACCTTTCAGCATATAATCTTTTCAACTTAGTATCTCTTTTTCTTGAAATTACCACCGCCGCGGTTGTCCCGCCGGTCATTACGGCCTCCGCCGCGTTGCTGGAACTTATTTCGCTGTTTGCCGTAGCCACCCCGGTTGTCCCTGCCTTCCTGTTGCGGACGGAAAGCTTTTACAAAAGGAGTGTTGGTGAAAGTAAGCTGTCCATCGGTGATGCCGGTTAGTTCGCTTTGGATAGCATCATCGTGTACGATCTCCTTATGCCAGTTGTTATAGGCCAGTTTCATATAGTAGGCGATGGCATTGGCAAAACCAAGACGCTTTTCCGGGTTTTCTTCGCTCAGTGCTTTCTTAATGATCAGTTCAAGGTTCTTGCCCAGGTGGGAGTGTTTGGGGTACCGCTTGGGATAGGGAAGCGGGTGGGGCCTTGCCTTAAGTGTCTCCCGGGTCGGTATAGGGTAGGGTGATTTTACATCGAGAGAGAAATCGGCGATCAGGAACAGGTGATCCCATAGTTTATGACGGAAATCCTCTACGTTTTTAAGATGCGGGTTCAGGAACCCCATCAGTTCGATAACGGCCTGGGCATTACGCTGCCGGCGCTCGGGATCTTCAATGGTAAGGATATGCTCCACCATTTTCTGCACATGACGTCCATATTCCCGCATGGTCAGGTGGTTTCTGGTAGTATTATATTCCATGTGTGAGATTTGCACGGGGACAAATGTAGAAAAACTATTTGGTTGCGAAGGGATTAAGTTTAGCGGGTCCGGGAGGCTTACCCGGGATGATAAACCATACCTGCCCGGGAAAAAAGAAAGGGGCCCCGAACCAAGGCCCCTTTTACAAGCCACCATCCTCTTCCACCTAAGAGGTCGTTTAAGAAAAGTTGATTGACACAGTACAGATGGCTCGTTACGTTCTTAAATCCATATCCAACATGACTGAACGGCTAACGCAACTTGTTAATCGACTATGTCTGATAACGGTCAACAGACCGGAATATGCTGATCAGATCCCCCGTTTAAACGATTGACTGGTGACCTGCGGGTGATCTGCTATAAAAAGAACTTTAAAACAGGCTGAATGATCTGCAAATATGATACCAAGTATCAGCATTGCTGAAGCTTTTTGTTTGTGACGGGTAAAAAAATCCGTACCGCTGATCGTTTCCTTTTGACCCCTGACGGATTCCGCTGGTGCAGGCAGGTTTTTGTACTGTTTTTTTCTCCGGACCCTTCATAAGACAATTGCTTCGGTTGTTTCTGAGGGTAAAAGTAATTTCCATCTTGATTGCAGTCAATTGTAAATATGCTTCACTTTTTTACCAGCTTTTTTTCAATATCCACAGAAAAATTTCCTGCTGCTTTACACAGCCTCCCCGGGGCTGAAAATACCGGGCAACTATATATTTGGCAGAAAAAAGGTGGATAGGTCCGGAATGAAGCCCTTTAATGCCTTATAAGTAGCCGGGCTTCGGTGTTTTTACTTAGTAACAATCCCGCCGTGATGAAAATGAGTGGGCTGATGACACCTATCTTTGCCGCCTAATAACCTATATGAACAAGTCCAGTATTATTATCGATGTGATCACGGATGAGAACAGGGTGCCCAGCAGCATTTCCTGGAGTGCCACCGATACCTTTGCCGAAAATGCCCAGCCGGCTAAGGCCATGATGATCTCTTTCTGGGATGGGGCAGAAAAAGCAGCATTGCGGATCGACCTCTGGACAAAAGAAATGATGGTGGATGAAATGGCGGATTTTTTTTACCAGACCCTGATGACCATGGCAGACACCTATGGCCGGGCTACCAAGTACCAGGAACAGACGGAAGAAATGAAACAGTTTGCCAGGAATTTTTATGAAAAGTTCAGGGAAAAGCAACTGAAGGAGAATAAGGCGGGATAAGGGACGAAGTAACGGACAGCGGGCGGGGAGGGATACACTATTTTGTCAAAATAAAATCTTCAATACACTATGTCGCTGGAGCAAAAAATAATGGCCGAACTGAAAACGGCCATGCTGGCAAAGGATGAAGCCACGCTGAGAAGCCTTCGTGCAGTGAAAGCCGCTATCCTGCTGGCCAGGACCTCTGAAGGGAGCGGAGGAGAACTGAAAGAAGAAGAGGAGATCAAACTGCTGCAGAAACTGGTGAAACAGCGAAAGGATTCACTGGAGATATTTCAGCAGCAAAACAGGGCTGACCTGGCTAAAAAGGAAGAAGAGGAGATTGCGGTCATAGAAAAATTCCTTCCTAAGCAAATGTCACCGGAAGAGCTGAGGGAAGAGATCACAAAGATCATTGCCTCAACAGGGGCTTCCTCACCGGCAGATATGGGCAAAGTAATGGGGGTGGCCTCCAAACAATTTGCCGGCAAGGCAGACGGGAAAACCATTTCAGCGATTGTAAAAGAATTGCTTGCAAAATAAGCGGTGCCGGTTTAAGGATTCTTTAGGAGGGCATAGTCACTAAGCATAAACTTATTACGTTAATCGCTAAACCGCCTCATGCTCCTCGACATTATATTTGCCGTTGTGCTCGTGCTGGCTGTGCTGCACGGTTATAACCGTGGGCTTATCCTGGGACTTTTCTCACTGGTCGCCGTTATTATCGGGCTGGCTGCGGCTCTGAAGTTATCAGCTGTTGTGGCCGTACAGATCGGCAGGGCGGTAAAGGTTTCGGAAGAATGGTTGCCGCTCATTTCATTCATTGTTGTGTTCCTGGTTGTGCTGCTGCTGATCAGGTTCGGGGCAAAGATCATTGAACGTACCGTGGAAATGGTCATGCTTGGCTGGCTCAACAGGCTGGCAGGGGTTGTTTTTTATGTTGTCATCTATACGATCATTTTCAGTGTATTGCTGTTTTATGCGGAAAAAATGCAGTTGCTGCAGCCGGAAACGATCCGCCAGTCTGTTACTTACTCATACGTACAGCCCTGGGGCCCGAAACTGATCAATGGTATTGGTTCGGTCATTCCGCTCTTTAAGGATGTTTTCAGTGACCTTGAAGACTTTTTTACTGCTGTCTCCCATAAAATACCGCAGTTGTAAGTCTTGCTTCCGGGAAGCTTCCGAAGCGGGCATTACCTCTCCTTACCGGTTGTTAGCTTTTCTGTTATAAATCGCTGATTTTTTGGGATAAAACGACTATTTTAGCCTCGTATTACCAAACAGATACGACTGCCATGGAGTATGTAGTAAAGCAACATGACAAGTTCAGGTACATAGACGAAGGCTCCGGCGAACCGCTGGTTCTTTTGCATGGTCTGTTTGGGGCCTTGAGCAACTTCAAAGACCTGATCGAATATTTCCGCCACCATAACAGGGTCGTGGTGCCGATCCTTCCGCTGCTCGATATGGATATCCTTCACACATCGGTGGGGGGGCTTGCCAAATATGTACATAAGTTTCTGGAAGCGATGGACCTGAAGGAGGTAAACCTGCTGGGTAACTCACTGGGCGGCCATGTGGCACTGGTGCATACCCTGAAGCACCCCGAAAGGATCAAATCGCTGATCCTTACCGGCAGCTCCGGTTTATTTGAAAATGGCATGGGAGACAGTTATCCGAAACGTGGGGACAGGGATTATATCCGCAAGAAGACCGAACTGACCTTTTACGATCCTAAAATGGCTACGGACGAACTGGTGGATGAAGTGTACAGCATCACCAATAACCGGATGAAAGCGATCAAGATCATTGCCCTTGCGAAAAGCGCTATCCGCAATAACCTGGGCGAGGAACTGAACCAGATCCGTCAGCCTACTTTACTGGTCTGGGGAAATAACGATACCATCACACCACCCTTTGTTGCCAAGGAATTCAATAAACTTATTCCGAACAGTGAATTGCATTTTGTTGATAAATGCGGCCATGCCCCGATGATGGAAGTGCCCGCTGAGTTCAATGCAATTCTGCACAAGTTTCTGAAAAAGCTCAGTGAGCCTGCAACAATCAGCAAATAAGCGGTGTCTTGTTTCTTTTATAAGAAGACACTACTTTTAAATACTAAAGCCGCTATCCATGTTAACCCGTGAGCTGCCTTCCCAATCCCTTCCTTCGCTGCACCTGCACGATAAGGTGTACCAGGCTTTGCAACTGATGAACGATAACCACGTCACCCACCTCCCGATTGTTGCTGACGGAAAATATGCCGGATTGATCAGTGAAGATGACCTGCTGCAGGCCGAGAATGATCACTCCGTAATTGAAGAACTGGAACAATCTTTTTCCAGTGTTTCTGCAAAGGAGGAAGAACATTTTTTGAAGGCAGTACAATTAGCGGCAGAAAACGGGCTGAGTGTGGTGCCGGTGGTAAATGAAGAAAATGAACTGACCGGTACCGTTACCTACGGTGATCTGCTGCGCTATGCTTCCGACTTTATGAGCCTGAAAGAACCGGGGGGACTGATCGTGCTGGAAATACCCTCCAACCAGTACTCCTTTAATGAGATCAGCAAGATCGTGGAGACCAATGATGCCCAGATCACCCAGCTGAATACTTCAAATGACCCCGAAAGCGGTATGATGCAGGTGACGATCCGGATCAATAAACCGGAGATTTCCGATATCGTTTCCACCTTTCAGCGGTATGAATACAACATCAAATACTATTTTGGTGAAGAAGTCTATGCCAATGAGCTGAAAAGTAATTACGATAACCTGATGAACTACCTGAAGATCTGATCTTCTTTTCTGCCCCGTAGTTTAGAAAATTCCTGCTAATTTAGTTGCCACTGAATGGAAGGGATGTTGCTGCAACCGAAATATATCTTTCTTTTAGCCTGTATTTTTTTTTCAGGAATAACGGCCAGTGGACAAACCTCACCAGACCCGGCTGCGCCCGCTCCTGCAGCACGCTATACCATCGGCGAAATCCGTATTACCGGGAATAAAAAGACAAAAAAGGAAATCATCCAGCGGGAACTGCCTTTTGCTAGCGGTGACTCCCTTACACCGGCTGACCTGACCGCCAAGATGGAAACCGCCCGGAAACAGCTGATGAATACAGCCCTGTTCAACCATGTGGTGGTGGCCGCCGGCAGTTTTGAAGAAGACAAAGTAAACTTGGTAATAGAAGTAAAGGAACGGTGGTACCTTTTCCCTTCCCCTTATTTTAAACCGGTGGACAGGAACCTGAACCAATGGCTGGTAGAGCAAAAAGGAAGCCTCGACCGGGTGAATTACGGGGCGAAACTGACCTATAATAATGTAACCGGCGTTAACGATAAGTTCAGGCTTTGGCTCATCACAGGCTACACCCGGCAATTTTCCTTTAGTTACGACAGGCTGTATATCAACCGGAACCTGAAATGGGGAATGAACACTTCTTTTGCAGCAGGAAAAACACGGGAGTTAAACTACACGACCGAAAATGACAAACAGCTTTTTCTTAAAGACCCTGGCGATTATGTCCGGCATTTCATCAACGCACATATTGGGTTTTCCTACAGACCGGCCATCCGGACAAAGCATAGTTTCGGGATCGCATTTACATCAGAAAGAATAACAGATACGATCGTTTCCCTGAACCCCGGCTATTTCAAACAGGGGTATAAAAGCGCAGGCTATCCCAGCCTGTTCTACAACATGACCTACTTCGATCTTGACTACATTCCTTACCCTTCCAAAGGATACGCTGCAAATGTATCGGTAAGCAAAAGCGGGCTGAACCATAGTATCAACCTGTGGCAACTGCATATAAAGGGACTGGGCTCCTGGCCACTCTGGAAAAAAACATTTTTCCAGCTTAGTGGTTATGCCGGGATCAAACTGCCTTTTAAGCAACCGTACTTCAACCGGCGTTTTCTCGGGTATGGCGATGTATACCTGCAGGGGTATGAATACAATGTGATCGACGGGGTGGCAGGCGGCTACCTGCGTTCAGGATTATACCATGAGTTGCTGAATTTCAGAATGCGCCTGGCCGGCGGAAAAGGAAAGGTGCCGGTAGTGATTCCTTTCCGTGTGGTGGGAAAAATCTATGGAAATACCGGCTATGTATATAACCCGGATGAAGGGAACAACCGGTTGTCCAATAAAATGCTTTACACCGGCGGAGCGGGGCTGGATATCGTAACGGCTTATGATATCGTGGTCAGGCTTGAATGGTCATTCAACCAATTAGGGCAAAACGATTTATTTTTACACAGGAAGGGTGTTTTCTGACAATACAGCCCCCTCCGATAAATTGCATACATGAAGGCAGCTATCTACAGCCGGGTAATGGAAGATGATCAGCAGGCGAACTTTCAATTATTTTTTGATGAACTGGCCGCACAGAAAATAGAGCCGGTTATATTTCAGCCTTTTTTTGAGCAGATAAAATCAAAGCTGCATTTGCCGGCTGCTACAAAGACCTTTTCATTTTCAGAAGAACTGACAGAGGATACTGAATTCATCATCAGCCTTGGGGGGGATGGCACGCTGCTCGATACCGTAACCCTGGTGCGGGATAAAGAGATCTCCATTATGGGTATCAATTTCGGCCGGCTGGGTTTCCTGGCAAGTATCGGGCGGGATGAAGTAAAATCTGCTGTAAAAGCCATCGCACAGAGAACCTACCTGGTTGATAAGCGGACGCTGATCCATGCAGACGCCAGCATCCCGCTGTTTGGCGATGTACCCTATGCCCTGAACGAGTTCTCGATTCATAAAAGAGATATCGCTTCCATGATCAAGATACATACATACCTGAACGGAGAGTTCCTGAACACCTACTGGGCAGACGGGCTTATCGTGGCCACCCCAACCGGCTCCACGGGGTATTCCCTGAGTTGCAACGGGCCGGTGGTATTCCCGGATTCCGGCAGTTTTGTGATCACCCCGGTAGCGCCGCATAACCTGAATGTAAGGCCCATTGTGGTGCCGGATAACAATATTATTTCTTTCGAAATAGAGAGCCGCACGGAACAGTTCATCTGTGCCCTGGACTCCCGCCGGGAGATCGTTGATAAAGACATACAACTGGCTGTAAAAAAGGAGAGCTTCGATATCAGCCTCGTTCGCCTGAGCGAGAATAATTTCCTCCAAACCCTCCGGAACAAACTGACCTGGGGGCTCGATAAACGGAACTAAAAAGCAGGCCCTGTAAAAGAAAATACCTACTTTTAACGTTCTAAGTAATCCCGAACCATGTTATACGTTATGAAGAAAAAGACTTTAGCTGCTGTCATACTTAGCCTGGTACTGCTTTCCCCCCGTGTAATTTCTGCACAAGACGCTGTGGTACAGGAAGGTGAATTTGGAATTGGCGTAGGCGCCGGCCACTATTTTGGCGACCTGAATACAAGGGCCAAGCTGAACAGGGCCAAGATGGCGGCCACGATTTTCTTCCGCAAAAACCTGGGAAATTACATCGCTGTAAGGGTGGGGGCCTCCTTTGCACAGCTGGGGTATTCCGATAAATACAACACACATAATGAGTATATGCTCCGCAGGAACCTCAGCTTTAACACTAAAGTTTGGGAACTTACGTTGCAGGGTGATTTTAATTTCTTCCGGTTTATGCCCGGTGATCCGGAATTCAGTTTCACTCCATATATCACCTTCGGGGCCGGTATCTTCAGCTATGACCCGTATGCATACCTGAAAGGAAGAAAAGTAAATCTTCGTCCGCTGGGTACAGAAGGGCAGGGCAGCAATACCTACAGTTCAATGGCCATCTGTATCCCCTTTGGCGGCGGAGTGAAATATGCACTCAATGACCGGATCAATATCGGGTTTGAAATACTGCACCGCTTTACCAATACGGATTACCTGGATGATGTAAGCAAAACTTACCCGGATGCCTCCGTTTTCCCTCCCAACCCGGATGGAAGCCCGTCTGATGGGTTCCTTTTATATGACCGCTCTTACGAATACGGTACCCCGATCGGTACAAAAGGCCGGGCCAGGGGCATGAGCAAACAGAAAGACCAGTTTGTAACAGCCATGTTCCATCTTACATTCAATCTGCAGTCCTACAAATGCCCGACAGCTAAATAAGGCTATAAGGCTGAAAAAATCACCCCCTGGTGTCATCCTCCGGTTGACAAATTTTTTTTATTTTAATATCGGTTAAACCAGTTTGCCACCGCAACTGTCTATTACCAGCACCTTATTTATAAACAAATAATTTTATCTATGCGCCTGACAAAAATCTTTTTCAGCCTTGCCCTTGTTACTGTTTTTGCGCTTGGCTCAGCCTTCATCCCTGTAAATAACAAACCCGGCGACTGGTTCTTCCTCGAAGACAAAAAGGTCAGATTCGGTGTGGATCATGATGTGATCCATTTCGGAAACTGGAAAGACGACGTTCGCCAGATCAAATTGCGTGTCACAGACGGCCCGCTGAAGATGTACGATATGAAAGTCTATTTTGACAATGGCAGTGTGCAGGATGTACAACTCCGTTCCAATTTTGCACAGGGCAGCGAAAGCCGGGTGATCGACCTGGACGGGGGCCTTCGTCACCTTAGCAAGATTGAGTTCTGGTATGAAACCAAAGGTTTTGCCAGGGGCAGATCGAGGGTGGCCGTTTGGGGAAGGAACTAACTAACAACAGATAAAATCATTGCAGCATACCGGGATCATTTTCCCGGTATTTTATTTTCAGCCGGTACATAATCCAGGGGAAGCAATTCTGACATCTTTTCCCGCCAGGCCCAGTAGCCAATCGAGAATACTCCTTTGGCCGGAAAGTAATTTCCCTTTTCATCCACCTCCACAATTTTTCCGTTGTTTGCGAGAAAGATAACGGATCGCTGAACGGAACGTCTTTTCTGATCCGGGATGCCTTTATAATAGTTGATCTCTTCCAGGTCTTTTTTATAAACAATATAGAGAAAGCCGGCAAAGTAAAGGGCCCTGGTACCCTCCGATTTTGGGAACAGAAAATCATTCACCCCCAGCAATGGCATTTCTTTTTTGCCCATAAAACCGCCTTGCCGGAAAAGGTTGCTGACCATTGCAATTGAATCGGACAGGCTTGCCGCAAATACATTGTTCTTCCCGGTGTTCTCATCGGTCCACGAAAGCTGCTGCACTTCAAAACCCTCTTCTTTTAATTTGTTATCATACGCCGCTTTCATGAAATGTTTCATGGATCCCTTCCATGCCTTTAACCGGTTTCGTTCCCATTTCTCCTTGTGCTTACCGTTCTCATCCTTCATTTCTTCCAGGTACGGATAACCCAGGAATAACAGCTTATCATTTGTAAAATCCACAGAAAAATTCTCGAGCTGGTAATGAATCGTATAGCCAAGGGCTTTGTTTTCGATTACAAGCGGCTCATCAGACCAGGCCACCAGCTTTTTCGAGGATTCTTTATAGCGGAACTTCAGTGCATCGGAGTTTACAAAACGGCACTCTTCCGCAAACCGGGAGTTACCAATGAACAGATCGGTAAACAGTTTACCCCAGGTTTGCCAGCCATCCGGATCAGCCGCCGGTCCTACGGTAACAGCTACCAGCTCCTTGGAGCGGATATGAAGGACTACTGAAAGCTCCTGCGGCAACTGCTTTGAAGAAAAATCGTATACGTATGTTTCAAACCCTATGGAAGAGATGACCAATTGATGCTGTCCGTCAGGAACATTGCTGATAGAAAAGTAGCCATTATTGTCTGCAGAAGTACCCCTGGAGGTGTTACTGATAAATACACTGGCACCGGCCACCGGCAGTTTTGTTTCCTCACTGATCACCCGGCCTTTGATCTGGTTCTGGGCAATGAGACTATTCCAACTGAAAAAGAGAAAAAAATACGTAATCTTATACATTGTTTCTGGAGTATTATTAAATAGTGATACTGTTATTCTTCAGGCAACAACAAAATATACTATAAGAATTTTGAAAGCAGCAAAACGCTGCATTATAAAGTCA
The DNA here is from genome assembly GCA_046329665.1 of Chitinophagaceae bacterium. Classification (GTDB taxonomy): domain Bacteria; phylum Bacteroidota; class Bacteroidia; order Chitinophagales; family Chitinophagaceae; genus JJ008. The sequence goes on from JAXLUG010000002.1 coordinate 19,627, forward strand.
GATTAGCATGCGTAAAATCACAATACTGGTATTTTTATTCATCAACAGGGGAGTGGCCGCACAGGACCCGGTTGCTTCTTTTACCCGCCTGAGTGATAGCCTTCCTGCCGAGCATATCTATGTACAGTGTAACCAGGATTATTATGTAGCCGGCGAAACCATCTGGTTTAAAGCCTACCTGCTTTCGAGATACAATCCCAGCACGTTAAGCGCTAATCTTTATGTCGAATTGCTGAATGAAGAACATAAAACGGTGTTGTCGGGCAGGTTTCCGGTATTTACAGGGGCTGCTACCGGCAGCATCGACCTGCCGGATACACTTTCGCAGGGTGCCTATGTGCTCCGGGCCTATACCACCTGGTCGCTCAACTTTGGAGACCTGTATGTCTTCAAAAAAGGCCTTGCTGTTTTCAATGAATCTAAAAAGACGGTCATTCCTCAGCCGGCAGCAGCGCCTACAAACTGTATTTTCTTTCCGCAGGGAGGTGAGCTGGTAGCAGGAATACCCGCTAATATTTCTTTCCGTGCATTCGACCGGTACATGCAGCCGCTGAAGGTGTCCGGGAAACTGCTCGATGCCAAAGGAAATGAAGTGGTTGACTTTGAAGCGGGGCCAGGCGGTACTGGTTTATTCAGCTTTGTGCCACAGGCCGGGGAAATATATACAGCTGAAGTGTTGTACCCCGGTAACAGTGTGATGAAATATACATTGCCCTCACCGGTGGTAAGCGGGGTCCTGCTGGATGTTTTTGAAAGGGAAGGAGGTAAAATCTTTACGGTGAACGGAACAGCAGAATTCGTCCATAAAAAACTCAGGTTACTGGGCATAGTACAAAATACTATTGTAGCGAATGCAGAGGTACTGCTTAACCAGGGTGTTGCGGAAGGCTTTATAGATACCCGTAAAATGGATCCCGGCCTGATGCAGTTGTTGTTATTTGATGAAACCGGCCGGCTGCTTTCTTATACAAATACATTTATTAATGCCGGGAATATGGAGATAAAGGGTACCATACGAACCGACATAGTTGATTTTTCGGCAAAAGGCAGGAATGTATTTCACGTGGTTTTTCCTGACAGTGTCGCCGGTAATTTCTCCATGAGCATTACGGACATATCAAACGGGGTACCTGAAACGAAAGCTGGTAATATCAGCGAAGGATTGTTGCTGCAGGCAGGATGCAGATCTTATTTGCCAACGGTGCCGCCGGAGGCTGCAAAAGAATGGGTAGAAGACCTGGCTATGACCGGTGACTGGCCGGTGAACTATCCGTACAGGGCGCCGCAGTACAAAGATGCCGCTTATATCACCATAAAAGGAAAGGTATTGAAAGAGCTTCGTCGTGACCAGCAGATCAAAGACGAACTGAATATCATCGTTCAGACAAAAGATTCCACGACAGCCTTCTTCAGTGTGCCCTTGCAGGCAAATGACAGCTTTGAATTAAAGAGCCTGGTATATGAAGACAGCGCCCGGTTCTTCTACCAGCTAAATGCGAAAAAGAATGCAGATAAATACCTGAAGATCGAGCTGGATAATACTCCACTGATACATCCTGTGCCGGCTGCAGAAGGCCTCGGGGCCTGGTTCAATTCCTGCAAAATGTTTTTAGCTGACAAAGACATTCAGGCAAAAGCTGCGGCGACACAAAAGGAGTATGAAGCGGCAAAAGCCCACGGGAATACACTGGCAGAAGTAGTGGTAAAGGCAAAAGTCCTTTCGAAGGAAAAGCAACTGGATAAAAAATATACCAGCGGGTTATTCAGCGGTGGTATCGGGGCAAAGATGATCGATGTAGGCAGCGAGGCTCAGTCATCCGGGGCAATGAACATTCTTCAGTATTTGCAGGGAAAAATTGCCGGAGCCACTATTTACTTTGATTCCAGAAGGGGACACTGGATTATAGAGTCGCCCCGGTCCTATTCCACCGGAGATGTACTGGCAGGAGGGAACGGACTGGTAGATGGGTTGTTTTTTGTAGATGAGATCCCCATGGATGGTGACTTTGTGGAAAGGATCCCTGTAAGCCAGGTGGCGTATGTAAAATTCTTTCCGCCCGGCTCGATCATGTATCCCGGCGTGGGCATTTCCTGCGTACTGGCCATTTATACCAAGAAGGGGGATGATTTACTTTCCGGAATGCCTTCTTATCTAAACAGCTTTAATTATCCGGGATATACTCCCGGTAAAATTTTCCCGCAACCGGATTATTCACAGGAATTAAAAAATGTAACAGATGTACGCACAACCCTGTACTGGAATCCTGAGTTGATACTGGATGGAAGCAGCAAAGAAACAACAATCACTTTCTACAATTCTGATAATGCAAAGAAATTCAGGGTCATACTCGAAGGCGTTACCACCAAAGGCGAACTGGTTCATATTGAAAAGATCATTAAAAAGTAACCCCCCCCTTCCTGTATGTATCGCTGCAATTAACAACCGGAGAATTTTTTACTGAGAACAAACCCTTTTCAGATAAAGTCATTCAGTCTGAAATTGTAAAACGAGTCTTACAAGATAGCAATGCTGATCTGAGGATATTCATTAAAGACACCTGATCTTTTTTTACAGATAAACATCAGGTTATTTCTCACTAAAATTGATGTAGGGTATTTGATTTAACGTAGCTTTCAATTACAAGTCAGCCGGGCATTTGCAGTTATTCAAAGTGCAATATTAATTTTACAGATCTTAAAAACTGTAAGCATTTTTATTAAAGTCAGGCTGTGATGAAAGCTGCCGCATTACTAGTATCCCTGTATTTATTACCTGCAATATCTTCCCGGGCCCAGGATCCGGTTGCTTCATCTGCTTTACCTGGCGATAGCCTGCCGACTGAGCATATTTATTTGCAGTGTAACCAGGATTATTATGTGGCCGGGGAAACGATATGGTTCAAAGCCTACCTGTTTTCGGGATACAGCTCCAGTACACTGAGCACTAACCTGTATGTTGAATTCCTGAATGAGGACAGGAAGATTGTTTTAGCTGGCAGATTTCCCGTTTTTGCCGGAGCGGTTATCGGAAATATTGATCTGCCGGATACAATTCCTCAAGGTGCTTATGTGTTGCGGGCATATACTTCCTGGGCACTGAACTTTGGGGACGAATATGTTTTCAAAAAAGGGGTTGCCGTTTTCAATTCTTCCGAAAAGAATTCTGTTCTTCAGCAGGCCGGTAAAAATAACAGCTGCGATTTCTTTCCGTCAGCTGGCGCATTAATAGCAGGTATTTCTGATAATATTGCCTGCCATTCATTTGACAGATTTATGCAACCAATTAAAGTTTCGGGTAAAATACTTGATGCTAAAGGCACCACAGTGATCGAATTTAACACCGGGATAAGCGGAACCGGGTTGTTCAGTTTTGTACCACAGGCAGGAGAGTCCTATTCAGCAGAAGTCACCTATCCGGATAGTAGCCGGACTGTTTATCCTTTATCGCAGGTGCTTACGGTTGGTGCCGAGGTGGATTTGTTTGACAAAGAAGAGGGTAAAGAATTTATTGTAGCCGCTACGCCTGGTTTCAATAACAGAAAACTCAGGTTGCTGGCGGTTGTGCAAAACAGGATTGTGGCGAAAGCCGAAGTAATACCCGTACATGGCTTTGCGGAAGGCTTTATTAATACCCGCAATATGGATCCGGGATTGATGCAATTATTATTGTTTGAAGAAAACGGTAACCTGGTTTCTTATACAAATACATTCATTAATGCCGGTGAAATGAAAGAGAAAGGGAGTATAAGAACTGATACCCTTAATTTTTCTGCAAAAGGGCTGAATGTATTGCATATTGTTTTCCCCGACAGTGTGGCAGGCAATTTTTCGATGGCTATTACAGATATATCTGATGGATTGCCTGAAAAAGCGCCGGATAATATCCATACCGGTTTACTGCTGCAGTCAGGAAATAAGCTCTATATGCCGCCAGTACCTGCCGGGGCCGGTACAGAACAGGTGGAAGAGCTGGTTATGTCCGGGAACTGGCCAGTTTATTATTCACACAAACCACCCTTGTACAGAGAGCACCCTTTTATAAGTGTCAAAGGGAAAGTTTTCAAAGAACTTCGGCGTGACCGCAGCATTACAGATAATCTGAATATAATCGTGCAGACAAAAGATTCCTCGACTACTTTTTTCAGTCTCACTTTACTGCAGAATGATAGTTTTGAGTTAAAGAACCTGGTGTATGAAGACAGCGCCCGGTTCTTTTACCAGCTAAATGCAAAAAAGAATGCGGATAAGTATCTGAATATCCGGCTGGATACAACCTTAATGACACATCCGGTACCGGGAACGGAAGGCCTTGATCCCTGGTTCAATTCATGTAAGACAATTCTCTTTAATCAGGCAATTCGTGAAAAGGCAGCTTCTGTACAAGAAAAATATATGGCGGCAAAAGCCAAAGGGACTACCCTGGAAGAAGTGGTGATAAAAGTAAAAACGATATCGAAAGAAAAACAACTGGATAAAGAATATACCAGTGGGATTTTCAGCGGTAGCTATGGTGCACGCATGATCGACGTGGGTTCTGATGTAATGTCTGCCAACGCAATAAATATCTTCAGGTATTTAGAAGGAACCATTCCCGGTGTTGATATTTATTATGATCTGCATCTCAAACCGCCTCATTGGGTAATAAAATCCCGCAGGAATTTTCTCCCTCCTGTTTTGAGTAAAAGTGACTATCCCGATGGATTGATTTTTGTAAATGAATCTCAAATGGATGCGGATCTCGTGGCTACCATACCTGTCAGACAGATAGCTTATGTAAAGTATTTTCCACCAGCGTCATTTCCATATTTTGGCGCCGGGGCAGCTTGTGTACTGGCAATCTATACCAAAAAAGGAGATGACTGGTACGATATGCAACCTGTTTTTCTTAATAAGTTTAAATACCCGGGCTACACCCCTGCTAAAACGTTTTCAATGCCCGACTATTCCAATGAAATAAATAATGTCCCTGATTTCCGCACCACCTTATACTGGAATCCGGAACTGATACTCGATGGAAGCAGCAAAGAAACAACAATCACTTTCTACAATTCTGATAATGCAAAGAAATTCAGGGTCATACTCGAAGGCGTTACCACCAAAGGCGAACTGGTTCATATTGACAAAATCATAGCGAAATAGCCGATTTTTCAGAAGAACCCAAGCAGATTGCTTCCTATCTTTGCCTTCCCGCCTATTACGTTCACTTTATGACAGGAGTGCCCGAACAAATAGATAAACAAACATTGCCAAGGCATATTGCCATCATCATGGATGGTAATGGTCGCTGGGCAAAAGAGAAGGGCGAAGACCGCCTCTTCGGGCATTTTCATGGCGTGGAGAGTGTACGAAACATCGTGGAGGGCTGTGCCGAACTGGGAATCGAATACCTGACCCTCTATGCCTTTTCCACGGAAAACTGGGACCGCCCGGAATATGAAGTCGTCGGCCTGATGGAACTCCTGGTAAATACGATCCGAAAAGAGGTGGAAAGTCTGAACAAGAACAATATACGGCTGCATGTGATCGGGGATATGAGCATGCTTCCTGATTATGCCAGAAAGGAACTGGATGAGGCCCTGCAAATAACGAAAGACAATACCGGCCTAAACCTGATCATGGCACTCAGTTACAGCGGACGCTGGGAATTACTGAATGCCGTTAAGAACATTGCCCATGAAGTGAAGGCCGGCCGGCTGAATATTGAGGAGATCGACCAGGATATCCTCCAGCGGTTTCTTTGTACCAGCAACTTTCCCGATCCGGAGCTGATGATACGGACCAGCGGAGAATTCCGGATCAGCAACTTCCTCCTGTACCAGCTGGCCTATGCCGAATTATATTTTACCAATGTAAGATGGCCTGATTTCCGGAAGGAAAACCTGTATGAGGCGATTCTCGACTACCAGAACCGGGAAAGGAGGTTTGGTAAAACCAGCGAGCAACTCGAGGGGGTAAAATAAACCGGAATTTTCAGGCGGCCGGAGGAACCCACAACCCCCCAAAGGGGGGTACCGGTGCGGCCCTGGCGGCAACGGGCCCATAAAAACTATTTCTCCACTTCTTTAACAAAGACTTCAATTTTTTACTGTTATTTTGCCGCCTGTTCGGATAATTGACTGTTATATAAATCAAAGAAAAAGAATGATTTATATCTTTCCGGTGAAAACGAGAACAACCAGAACAATCAAACATGCAACAAATTTTATTAAGGTTTAGTGCTGCCGTGATGATGACGGTCGTATCCGTATTTGCTGCGCATGCCCAGGTTACCGATACTACACACCCCACCTCCATCGATCCTAAATTACTCGACTGGCAAAATTCCCGGATCCCAAAGGAGTATACGATTGCCGGTGTTTCTATTACAGGTATCAGGTATCTCGATAGTTCGATTGTTCATTCCATCGCTAATCTTCAGCCCGGCGATAAGTTTGTGCACCCCGGTGCCGATATTTTCGGAAAAGCGATTGCCAGCCTTTGGAGGCAGAAACTCTTTTCCAATGTTCAGATCTATGTAACAAGGGTGGAGGATGATAAAGTATGGATCGAGATGAGCCTGCAGGAGAGACCCCGCCTCGGTAATTTCAAATTCATAGGGGCCACCAAGTCTGAGCAGGATGACCTGCAGGGAAAGATCAACCTTACCAAGCAAACCATCATCACGGAGAACACCCGCCGGGAGATCATTGAAAAGACAACAAAATTCTACACAGATAAAGCGTATCGTAATGTAAAGGTCTGGATCGATGAAAAGCCGGATACGGCCTTTACGAACTCCAACATGATGATCATCCATGTGGAAAAAGGCGCCAAAGTGAAAATTGATAAGATCCGTTTCTTCGGTAACGACAATGTAGATGGACTGCGACTTAAAAAACAGATGAAGGGCACCAAAGAAATGGCAAAGGCCAGCCTGCATAAAGAAACAGAACCCAGCCCTTACGGAGAAAGCAAACCTTTTTCATTTAACCAGTATATGAAAGAATGGGGTTTTCTTTCGATGAGCAAAACCAAAAAAGTACTGGATCCCTATTTCCGGTTTAAACTCAGCGGCGCCAAATTCGACCAGAAAAAATTTGATGAGGACAAGGATAAGGTGCTGGATTATTACAACTCACTGGGCTTCCGGGATGCGCAGATCGTGGCAGATACACTGGTCACTATCAAAAAGACCGGCAATATCAATGTTGATATAAAGGTTGATGAAGGCAGAAAATATTACTTCGGCAACATTACCTGGAAAGGAAATGCAAAGTACTCCGACTCTGTACTCAATACCATCCTCGGGATCACTAAAGGAGATATTTACAACCTTTCTATCCTGAATAAACGATTAGGAAAAGAAGGCTCCCAGGAAGGAAATGATATCAGTGGTCTTTATTCAGACGACGGATACCTGTTCTTCAGGGCAGAACCGGTGGAAATGGCCGTGTACAACGATACCATTGATTACGAAATCAGGATCACAGAAGGTCCGCAGGCGAGGATCAAAAATGTAACGATCTCCGGCAATGAAAAAACTAAGGACCATGTGATAAGAAGGGAGTTGCGTACCATTCCCGGTGAATTGTTCAGTCGCTCTGACCTGATCCGTTCACAAAGGGAACTTGCCAACTTACAGTTCTTTAACCAGGAAACGATCAACCCCGGGATCGTTCCAAATACAGAAGATGGTACAGTGGACATCAACTGGAAACTGGAGGAAAAATCTTCTGACCAGCTGGAGCTCTCAGCCGGCTGGGGAGGCGGGGTCGGACTTACCGGTACACTTGGTGTTACCTTTAATAACTTCTCCATTAAGAATATCTGGAAAAAATCAGCCTGGGATCCGCTACCTACGGGAGATGGCCAGAAGCTGAGTATCCGCTACCAGTCAAACGGAAGGGCTTACCGCTCGATGAACTTCTCTTTTACAGAACCCTGGCTGGGCGGTAAGAAACGTAATTCATTCACGATCGGTGTAAACAGCAGTAAGTTTTCCAATGCATTCGATCCCTATACCGGAAGGATCGATAAGGCCAGGTCCGACACAAACTACCTGAAAACAACGGGCCTTTCTGTGGCACTGGGTAAACAACTGAAATGGCCGGATGATTATTTCAGCCTGGTCTACACGCTGAATTTCACACAGTATAAACTGATGAACTACCCGATCTTCAATGCAGACTTCCGTACGGGTACTTCCAATAATATCAGTGCGAAGATCACCCTGCAGCGCTCATCTGTATACGATCCTATCTTCCCCAGGAATGGTTCCAACTTTACAGCCAGCGTTCAGTTTACACCTCCTTATTCCTTACTGAATAAGAGCATTGAAACATCAACCAACAAGTATAAGAACCCGGAATACCATAAATGGAGATTCAGCGCTGAATGGTTTGTACCGATCGGAAGGGCCATGGGCGCAGAAAAGAACAGGCAGTTTGTATTGAAGATCGCCGCCAAGTATGGATTCATGGGCAGGTATAACCGGAAGCTGGATTATTCACCGTTTGAAAGATTCCAGGTGGGTGATGCGGGGCTTACCAATAATTTCGGGCTGCTGGGTTATGATATTATCGCACAAAGGGGTTACCCTGTTTACCAGAACTCTGACCCAACCGTGAACCCTGATCAGCAGAGTGCCACCCAGTTCTTTACCATCTTTAATAAATATCAGCTTGAACTCCGGTTCCCGCTGGTGACCAACCCCGGAAGCACCATTTACGCACTGACATTCTTTGAAGCTGCAAACGGCTGGTATAATTATAAAGACTATAACCCGTTCCGCCTCCGCCGCAGTGTGGGAGTAGGCATGCGTTTCTTCCTGCCGATGTTCGGTTTGCTTGGATTTGATTATGGAGTGGGGCTTGACAGGATACAGCCGGGCCAGACCAACTCACTGAAAAATATTTCGAGGTTTACCTTTATGCTCGGGTATGAACCCGAATAAGACACCGGTGCAAAGCGTGCAGGTACCGGATTAATAAATCAAAAATTCCTGAACAATGAAAAAGCTATTGCTCACTGCCTGTTTGATGGGATTTGGCATTTTAGGATTTTCCCAGAAGTATGCCATTATAGATACCCGGTATATTCTGGATAAGATGCCCGAATATAAAGATGCACAAAAGCAGCTTGATGACATTGCAGCCGGCTGGCAGAAAGAAATAGACACCCGGCAGGCGGAACTCGATAAAATGTATAAGGATTACGATGCCGAACAGGTGATGCTGAGCGAAGACCTGAAGAAAAAAAGGGAGGACCAGCTTTTCAATAAAGAAAAAGACCTCCGGGACCTGCAGCGTAAACGCTTTGGTTTTGAGGGAGATTTATTCAAGAAAAGACAGGAACTGGTAAAACCCATACAGGATAAGGTATACAATGCCGTACAGAAAATGGCCGTAAGCCGCGGGTATGATTTTGTACTGGATAAAAGTGAGGGAATTACCATTATCTTTGCCGACCCCAAATTAGACAAGAGTGAGGATGTGCTGAAAGATCTTGGGATAAAGAACTGACACCCCGGCTTGTTAAAGAAATTAAAAGCCTGACCGGTTTCAGGCAACTAAAATAGTTTAAACAGTATCAATTATACCGGAACTAAACTTTTAAAATGAAAAAATTCTTCACCGTAATTTTTCTCGCAGCAGGAATGATGCTTGCCGGAAAAGCCGGAGCTCAGACCAAGATCGGCTACATCAGCATTGATGCCATGGTAAGGGTAATGCCGGAGACCTCAAAAATTGACTCCTTGCTTGAAAAGTACCAGACTGATTCTATCAACCCGCAATATGCACAGATAGTATCATTATACCAGTACAAGGACAGTGTGTACAGGGATACCATTCACCCGGCACCAGCAGCAGTTAAAAAACAGATCGAAGGCGAACTTCCTTCCCTCATCTACCAGATCCAGAACTGGCAGACGATCGTAAACCAGGCCGTAGAAGCAAAACAGAACGAATTACTCGGGCCTATTTACAATAAAGTATATGACGCTGTAAAAGCCGTAGCAAAGGAAAAAGGGTATACCCATGTGCTGACCAAAGAAGCCCTGCTGGTAGCCCCTGACGCCGATGATATGATAACGGCGGTGGCAGCAAAACTAAAGGTCGCCTTGCCGAAACCAGGAGGGAAATAAACTTCCCTGAATATTATTGCGATTACCCCGGCTTGCCGGGGTAATTTGTTGTATAGCCGTTATACATTTGCAGCATGCAGGAAGCTTCCCCGATCGGTGTCTTTGATTCTGGCTACGGTGGCCTGACCGTACTGAGGGAGATTGTCAACAAACTGCCGCAATATGATTATCTCTACCTGGGGGATAATGCCCGGGCCCCTTACGGCAACCGTTCCTTCGAAACCGTTTACCACTACACCCTGGAATGCGTAAAATGGTTTTTTGAGAAAGGGTGCTCCCTTGTCATACTCGCCTGCAACACCGCTTCCGCAAAAGCACTGCGGACCATACAGCAAAACGACCTCCCGGTCATCGGCCCGGAGAAAAGGGTACTGGGGGTGATCCGGCCTACCGCAGAGGTAATAGGTACTTATTCCGAAACCGGAAGCGTAGGGGTTCTGGCCACAAATGGAACGGTTGCATCGGGATCATATCCGATGGAGATCGCAAAATTCTTCCCGGAACTGAAAGTCTACCAGGAAGCCTGTCCGATGTGGGTGCCGCTGGCAGAAAATAATGAACATACCGGGCATGGCGCTGATTTTTTCATTAAAAAGAACCTTCATACTATTTTTCATAAAGGGGAGGAAATCGATGTCATCTTACTGGGCTGCACCCATTATCCTTTGCTGAAAGAAAAGATAGGGGAATACCTTCCGGTGGGTGTAAAGCTCATATCTCAGGGGGAAATTGTGGCAGAAAGCCTCGCCGACTACCTGAAGCGGCATCCGGAAATAGAAAGGCGCTGCAGCAAACAGGGCAGAAGGGAGTTTTATACAACAGACTCAGCCTCAGATTTTGATAACCACGCTGCTGTTTTTTACGGGGAACCGGTTCAATCCCGCCATGCCGACCTCAGCCATTAGCCGCCTGAAAACCAGTTGATGAGGAAAAGGCCCCAAATTTCTTTCGCCCGGGCTCGGTCATCTGGCGCTGCTCCCTTACCTTTGCCATCCTTTCACAAAACCAAGGGTGTGGTGACCGTTGGTTATTATGAAACCTGAGCCGTTCTCCCGGTTCGCATATTATTAAAAATGAAACGTACATTCCAACCTCATCGCAAACGTCGTAAGACGGTGCATGGTTTCCGTAAAAGGATGCAAACAGCCAATGGCCGTAAAGTACTGGCAAGCCGCCGGGCCAAAGGCCGTAAAAAGCTTACAGTTTCTGATGAAAAGAAGCTGAAATAAGCTGATCATTCTCAGCAAGCCTGCTGAGGTTTCAATAAATTTAAGCCCCGACATTTGCTGTCGGGGCTTTTTTGTAATGACAGGAAAACGCACCTTAGGTAAAAATGAACGGCTTAAAAGCCGCAAGCTGATTGAAGAGCTTTTCAGTAAAGGGAAGAGTTTTACGGTTTTCCCCTTAAGGGTAATTTACCTGCCTTGTGGCAACGGCCTGCAAATGGGGGCCGGAGTGAGTACCCGTTATTTCAGTAAAGCGACCGACCGAAACCGGATCAAGCGGCTGATAAGGGAAGCCTACCGGCTGCAAAAACTGCCGCTGCAAAACTATTTACAGGCCAATAAGAAAGGGCTGCTTGTTTTTTTTAACTGTATGGCCAAAGAGCTGCCAGATTACAGGCAGACAGCGGCTAGTATGCAAAAAGCCCTGCAAAAACTGATCGATCAGACTAATGAAACCGGTACTCAGGATACTTAGCCTGCCTTTTATTTTACTGATAAAAGTGTACCAGTGGGTGATCTCCCCCTGGCTGGGCCCCAAATGCCGGTACACACCTACCTGCTCTCATTATGCTGCCGAAGCACTTAAGAAACACGGGGTAATAAAGGGTATGTGGCTGGCAATAAAAAGGATATCACGTTGTCATCCATGGGGTGGCAGCGGATATGACCCTGTGCCATAGCACACCCTTATACAAACGGCTGTTCAGATCGTGTTATACCTTGTATTTATTAAGTATATTGGCTTGAAAATAAAAAGGCTTTGGTTTCAGTATCCATCATAGAAGATGATAAACACTACCGGGAGGGACTTAAGACGCTGATAGAAGCTTCTGATTACTTCAGGGTGCTTCATGTCTATCCGTCTGCTGAGATCGCCATGCCGCACATAAAGAATCATCCTCCTGAGATCGCCATTGTGGATATCAAACTGCCTGGTAAAAGCGGGGTGGATCTTATTGGTTCGATCAAGGAAGTATTGCCAAAGACCTTATGTATGGTATGCTCATTCTACGATGATGATGATTATGTGTTCAATGCGCTGAAAAATGGTGCCAGCGGGTATATCCTGAAAGATTCAATGCCACAGCAGATCATCGAATCGCTGAAGGACCTGCACCAGGGCGGTGCCCCGATGAGCCGCTATATCGCCAAAAAAGTGATCTCTACTTTTCAGCCGAAAAAGAATCAGCCCCGGCTTTCAGAACTTACCGACAGGGAAAATGAAATATTGCATCTCGTGGCCACAGGTCTTATCGTAAAAGAAGTGGCCGATAAGCTGAACCTCAGCAGCCATACCGTTACCAAGCACCTGAAGAATATCTATCACAAACTGCATGTCAATAACCGGGTGGCTGCAGTAAATAAGCTCAACAACAACGAAGAATAAAAATGGCTGTCCCGGACAGCCATTTAATCAGGTATAAAAAACCGGTATCGGTTAATACCGCTCAGCCACTTTATTCCAGTTCACCACATTCCAGAAAGCAGCAAGATAGTCCGCCCTTTTATTCTGGTATTTCAGGTAGTAGGCATGCTCCCAAACATCCACGCCGAGAATGGGTACCCCTTTTACTTCGGCCACATCCATCAGCGGGTTATCCTGGTTGGGGGTGGAGCAAATGTCAAGCTTGCCGTCTTTCTTTATGATCAGCCAGGCCCAGCCGCTTCCAAAGCGGGTCATTCCGGCATTGGCGAATTTCTCTTTAAAAGCATCAAATGAACCAAAGGCATCATTGATAGCATCCGCCAGTTTACCGGAAGGGGCACCACCGGCATTTGGCGCCAGGCTGTTCCAGAAAAAAGTATGGTTCCAGTGTCCGCCGCCATTATTACGGACTGCAACAGATATTGCTCCTGCATTTTCCACCAGGTCTTCCAGCGACTTGCCTTCATGCGGCGTGCCGGCAATGGCCTTATTCAGGTTGTCAACATAAGCCTGGTGGTGCTTTCCATGATGGATCTGCATGGTCAGCGTGTCAAAGTGCGGTTCCAGCGCATCGTGTGCATAGGGAAGCTGTGGAAGTGTGAATGCCATAAAAGTTATTTTAGATGATTAATTGAAAATCGGGTTTGCATTTTTAAGAACAACAAAAATAACAAGATCGGGTTTATGATCGGGCCGGTTCCGGGAATTGTTCCTTGATTCGAAAACCTGAAACGATCATTTCTTTCGCAGCCGGTTCAGTTTCCTTCCTTTTTTGTAAAAGGTTTCAGCGATCCCTTTCGTTTCCGGGCCGGACCGAAATAGTGTACCAGGGAACAGATCCTTTGCATCCCGGCCTGTTCTTTTTCATTATCAGAACCACTTTCTCATTCAGTTCAGAAAAATTTTTGCCCTTGCTCCCTTTCAGGCTTTGCAGTATCGCAGCCTTTACCGGGTCATAAATTTCAGCAGCTATGTTCATTTGCCGCTTTGTACGGGGATGTGTGGTGGTGATGGCTGCATGGCGGGATCCCGTCGGCATCTTATCGTTTGTTTTTAAAGAAATCTGTCATTAACTGGGCACACTGCTCTTTCAATACCCCGCGGACCAGTTCCGTTTTCGGATGAAAAGGCCAGTTGGTCCCGGTTGTTCTCTTGTAACCGTTCTTTTCATCGTCTGCTCCGTACACCACTTTGCCAAGTTTGCCCCAGTAAAGTGCCCCTGCACACATGAGGCAGGGCTCAACAGTCACATATAGTGTGCCATCATTGATATACTTTGCACCCAGTGTATTAAAGGCAGCCGTCAGGGCGATCATTTCTGCATGTGCAGTAGGATCGTTCAGCCGCTCGGTCATGTTGTGACCACGGGCAATGATCTTTTCATTCACCACCACTACGGCGCCTATCGGTATCTCATCATCCTCATAGGCTTTTTTGGCTTCTTTCAGCGCCTGCATCATAAAATATTCATCAGTCATAGTTGCCGGGATAAAGTTGTTGGTGCAGGAAACAGGACCGCCGGATTTTCTCATCCTTCTTTATACCGGGATGAAAAATCCTGCCGGTTTACTTACCTTGTTATAAAATTAAAACTAATGGCAGACATATCCCGGCTGGAAAATATGCGGCATTATTTCCACAGCGGTGCTACCCGGTCGTATAAGTTTCGTATCAATCAGCTGAAAACGCTGAAAGCTTCCATACTTCGTCACGAACAGGATCTCTATGATGCTTTGCATGCCGACCTGAAGAAAAGCCCGGAAGAAAGCTGGGTCACGGAGATCGGGATGGTGATAGCCGAAATAAGGGAAGCGATCCGTCACCTGGACGACTGGATGGAGCCGGAGCGGGTGGCGACCACATTGGTGAACCTTCCTTCCACAAGCAGGGTATTGCGGGAACCGATGGGTGTTGTGCTGATCATCGGCCCCTGGAACTATCCATTCCAGTTGCTGATCAACCCGCTGGTGGGGGCCCTTGCTGCAGGAAACTGCGTAGTGCTGAAACCAAGTGAATTTGCACCTGCCACCGATGCGGTGATGAAAAAGGTCGTGGAAGATGTCTTTGCTCCCGAATATATTCTCTACGTACAGGGGGAAGGCCAGGCCGTGATACCCGACATGATGAACCATTTCACCTTTGACCATGTGTTCTATACCGGCAGCACGACGGTGGGAAAGATCATTTATAAAATGGCGGCAGAAAAGCTGGTGCCCGTAACCCTGGAGCTGGGGGGCAAAAGCCCCTGTGTGGTGGAAAGCGATGCCAATATCAAAGTGGCTGCCAGGCGGATCGCTGTCACCAAGTTTTCCAATGCCGGGCAAATGTGTGTGGCGCCGGATTATGTATTGGTGCACGACTCGGTGAAGGAAAAATTTTTAGAGGCCATCCGGCAAGCAGTCCAAAAAATGTTCGGTGATAAACCGGAAGAGGACTACAACTACTGCCGGATCATCAATCAAAAGCAGTTTGACCGGCTGGCCGGATACCTGCAATCGGGCAAAACCGTATTTGGCGGACGGACCGACCGGGATAAACTTTTTATTGAACCCACCGTACTTACGGATGTACCTGCTGATGCAGCCGTGATGAACGAAGAGATCTTCGGACCGGTATTACCGGTACTGACCTTTTCTGCCATGGAAGAGGCAAAGGCGATCATTGAACGGCATCCCAACCCGCTCTCCTTTTATGTGTACACATCGGGGCAAAAGAAGGAAAGAAAATGGCTGGAGGCGGTACCCTCCGGAGGGGCCTGTGTCAATAATTCAAGCTGGCACCTTACCAACCACCACCTGCCCTTTGGCGGAAGGGGCTTCAGCGGCACCGGTTGTTATCATGGCCGGTATTCATTTGAAACGTTCAGCCATAAAAAGGCTGTTATGAGAACCCCTGCCTGGTTTGACCCGGCCATCAAATACCCGCCGTTCAAAGGAAAGCTGAAACTCTTTAAATGGGTGGTAAGATGAGGAAACTGAAAAGATTTTTGCTGCTTCTGCTCCTGCTGATTGCTGCATTCGCCATTTATGTTGAAATTGTGAACCGAAACACAAGGCATATGACCTACCGACAGAAAGTACTGAAAGCGGTATATCCTGCATTAATGTGGTGGACAAAACTCCGCGGTAAGAATACCACGGCCCTGTCGAACCAGGAGAAACAGCCGCCGGTGTCATTCTACACGCTGAAGATGACAGCCAACAACGGATCAGAAATAGATTTTGCGGCTTTCAAAGGAAAAAAGATAATGCTGGTGAACACAGCGAGCAACTGCGGCTATACCGATCAGTATAATGAACTGCAGCGTTTATATGAAGCTAATCAGGACAAACTGGTTATTATCGGGTTTCCTGCAAATGACTTTAAAGAACAGGAAAAGGGGACCGACGAGGAGATCGCACAATTCTGCAAACTCAACTATGGTGTTACTTTTCCACTGATGAAAAAAAGCCAGGTAATAAAAGGCACAGCGCAGAACCCCGTCTTTCAATGGCTCACCGACTCCGCCAAAAACGGGTGGAATAACAAACAGCCGTCCTGGAATTTTTCAAAATACCTGGTGAATGAGAACGGCATCCTGACAAACTATTTCGGGCCATCCGTTTCCCCTTTAAGCAGCGACATCACGAATGCCATCAAATAAACGGGATATGTTCACCAAAACAGATATAGAAAAATATTTCATGGCTGAAAAAAAGGAAAGCCTGGTCTTCCTCTTTTTCGGTGCCGGGGCTATCATCAGCGGTATTTGTTTCCTGCTCTTTATGAAGATGGATTTTTACACCGGGGCAGCCATCCCGTTATTGCTTGTCGGGTTGTTGCTGGCGGTGGTGGGGTACACTGTTTACAGGCGGAGCGATGAAGACCGCAAACGGAATGTTTACGCTTATGATATGAACCCTTCACAACTGAAAGAGAAGGAACTGCCGCGGATGAAGGGGGTGATGCGGAATTTCGGGATCTACCGCTACACGGAAATATTCTTACTGCTGGCAGGCGCCGCCATCTACAGTTATTTTATCCGCGACTTTCGCCATGATTTCTGGCGGGGCTTCGGGCTGGCACTGGCAGTGATGTCCCTGTTTGCATTAACAGCGGATTACTTTGCCGAGAGAAGGGGAAGGATCTACACAAAAGGACTGGAATCCTTCATCAGCCGCTGATGCCTTCTTTCTTCTGCTGATCTTTCAGGAATTTAATACCAAAGGTCAGCTTCTTTGCTGAGGGTGATTTTACACTCAGGGCCCTCCAGAACGGGGTGATCTTATTCAAGGGCTTGCCTTTTTTGAATTCCTCATATGCATTCTCCGCTACTATCCGCAGAAAGATGCCGGTGGTGACCGGGCAGGTATATTCGGCATGATGACCGGCTGCCAGGTCTTTCCGCATCTGTTTTATACCCGTAAACGTCCCCCTGGGGATCTCCTTCACATAGGCGTCCACGATCAGCGGGGTGGCGATCAGCATTTTGGCCCCGGCAGGAATATCAGCAAAATCGTAATCGTTTCTCTTCACTTCCGCCTTCTTATCCGGCAGCATTTTCTCCGCCCAGGTTTTCCTTTTACCGGGTTTCTTTGTTTTCGCAGCCGCTTTCTTAATTGCTTTTGCCATAACTTGATTTTTATTTCAAAGCTACCGGTAAAGTTATTTTGCAAACATGACAGACATCATCGGCGCAGCAGGGGTGGGGCTGATACTGGTCGCCTATTTCTGCAGCCTGTTTACAATCATTCCTAAAGAAGGAAAGTTATTCTTCCTGCTGAATATTGCCGGATCAGGATTGGCCTGTGCCGCCAGCTGGCTGATCCATTACTGGCCTTTCGTAGTGCTGGAAGGTATCTGGTGTATTGTATCGTGGGCGGGCCTGTTCCGCTCTTCTCAAAAGGACAAGGCCTCAACCACCGCCTGAACCGCTTTATGGATACTAAAACGATCATATGGAAATAATACTGAAACCTGTTGCCTTTGTTAAGAACAGCCGTACCGGGATGAGCGATGATTTCTGGGGTGATGTGATAAGTGAAATAGAACTGGCCCCGGAAGTGCCGGATGAAGCATTTGACGGGATCGACAGTTTCTCCCATATTGAAATCATCTTCAGTTTTGACAAGGCAGACAAGACAAAAGTTGTGTACAGCGGCCACCCCCGCGGAAACCCCCAATGGCCGCATACCGGCATCTTTGCCCAGCGGAAAAAAGACAGGCCCAACAGCCTCGGACTTACGGTAGCCGCAATGGTGAAAAGGGAAGGAAGAAAAATATGGGTAAGGAACCTTGATGCCATTAACGGGACGCCGGTGCTGGATATAAAACCCGTTATAAAAGAGTTTTTACCCCAGGGTGAAATAAAGCAACCTTCCTGGTGTTCGGAACTGATGAAAGACTATTGGAAGTAAATTCCTCAGCCGTTTATCTCTTTTATTATTGCCGTGATCCCCTCTCTGTAGGAAGTGATCTTAAAATCAGGGAAGGCCTTTTTGAATTTATCACTGCTGAAATTGTAATCCTGGTCGTACTGGTAAAGCAGTTCCTGCATTTCCCGGGCCAGGGGATTGAACAGCCCGCCTATTTTCACCAGGAATTTGCCAAGCACTTTGTAGCGCAGCTGTTTGCCGGCTATTTCCGAAACAAGTTCAATAAATTTTTTTCCATTCATGTATTCATCCGGGCAGGGCAGGTGCCATGTTTGCATCCAGGCCGATGGATCATTACCCAGGCATGCGGTAGCCCTGGCCGCATCCGGCGTGTAGATATATGTTCTTTTTACCTGGTCATCTACCAGCCATTGCAGCGGTTTCCCTTTTCGGAGGTTGTCAAATACCATGGCATTTACTCCGCTGAGTGTTTTGCCCGGGCCATAAAACTCCGGGGCCCGGCAGATCATGCCTTGTAGTGTACCGGCCTTCATTTCGTTCAGCAGCAGGTTGGCAATGGCGGCCCGTACCTTTCCCTTCCGGCTGGTGGCGCCAAAAGGGGTTTCTTCCGTCATGATCCCTTTTACCGGGCCATACATATAGATGTTGTCAAAAAAGACCAGCCTGGCATGATGTGTTTTGCAGGCTGCTATTACATTTTGCATCACCACCGGCCATTGTTGCTGCCACACTTTGTAGTGATAGGGAAGGCCGGCTGCGAGGTACACAATATCAGAGCCCTTTATTGCATCCGCTGTTTGCCCGGCATTCAGCAGATCGGCAGGCACCAGGGTATCCGCAGGATTTACTTTCTGCGGGTTGCGGCTTACCAGCCTTATCTCGTTTGTGTAAGCAGTCAGGGATTTCGCAAGTTCTGTTCCAATAATACCGGTGCTGCCCAGGATCGTTTGCATAAATTATGGTTTAGTCCACCGGACATTTTTCATGGTAGTTCACCAGCTCGATGGGGGTTTTTTCAAATGTGAAACCTGCGTAGGTGCGGGCGATCACATCCAGCACTTCGTTGATCTCTTCTTCTGTTTTAAGCGTCACCAGTTTATTGCGGAATTCTTTGATGTTCGGAAGCCCTTTCAGGTAATTGGCATAATGCCTTCTCATTTCATTGATCCCTACAACAGGTCCCTTCCATTCCAGCGAATGGCGCAAATGCTTTCTGCAAACGGCCACCCGGTCCCCGATGGAGGGTGCCGGAAGGTGTCCGCCGGTTTGAAGGAAATGTTTGATCTCGTTAAATATCCAGGGATACCCGATAGCGGCCCGTCCGATCATGATACCATCCACGCCGTAGCGGTTCTTATATTCCAGTGCTTTCTCCGGTGAATCTATATCACCATTACCAAAGATGGGTATCTGTATACGTGGATTGTTCTTTACTTTACCGATCAGCGTCCAGTCGGCCTCGCCTTTGTACATCTGGGTACGGGTACGTCCATGTATCGCCAGCGCTTTGATGCCTGCATCCTGCAGCCGTTCTGCCACTTCTTCTATATTCTTTGTCTGGTCATCCCAGCCCAGTCTTGTTTTTACTGTTACCGGCAGGGAAGTTGATTTTACCACGGCCTCCGTCAGTCGTACCATCAGGTCCACATCACGGAGTACACCGGCCCCGGCTCCCCTGAGGGCTACTTTTTTTACCGGGCAGCCGAAGTTGATATCAAGAAGATCGGGATGGGTTACCTCCACGATCCTGGCAGCGAGGGAAAGGCTTTCTTCATCTCCGCCGAAGATCTGGATACCCACCGGCCGTTCGTACTCGAAGATGTCAAGTTTCTTCCGGCTCTTGATCGCATCCCGGATCAGCCCTTCGGAAGAGATGAACTCGGTGTACATCAGGTCCGCACCATTATCCTTGCACACTGCCCGGAAGGGCGGATCACTTACATCCTCCATCGGGGCAAGGAGCAGGGGGAAATCAGGGAGCGATATGTTGCCGATCTTTACCACAGAAAATATTCAGTTTCAGTTTTCAATACCTAATAGGCAATACCTACTTTTGGGCGACAAATTTACAATCTAAAACGCAGTTTACCGATGAGTGGTTTTTTGAAAACAAGACCGGCGGCTAACCAGTTCCTGGTGCTGATCTGTGTGGTACTGGTCAGCTTTTTTATTGTGGGCCTTGCGGGTACCCTGCTGCTTACCATGACCTCCGGGTTAAGCCTGGACCAGATGAAGGACATGGCCAACATGGATTTTTCAAAGCCCGGCATGATCGGTTTTCTCCGGGGGATGCAACTGGTGCAGTTTGTCAGCCTGTTCCTGGTGCCGGTAATGGTCTGCACCTGGTTGTTCAGCAATAAACCCAAAGAATACCTTGGTTTAAAATACCCCTCACACAACGGATACCTGGTGGCAGGGGTAACGGTGATGCTGATCGCTATTCCCTTTACCAGCTGGCTGGGAGAACTGAACCGGAATATTCCCTTCCCGTCCGGAATGGCCGGCTGGATGAAGGACAAAGAAGAGGAGGCCTCCCGTACGATAAATGTGTTGCTCACCCGCCATACGGTAAAAGAGCTTATCCTGAACCTGTTTTTTATTGCAGGGCTGGCGGCGGTCGGGGAGGAGCTTCTGTTCCGGGGAATGGTGCAACGGTTGCTGATCAGGATGTTTAAAAGCCCCTGGGCCGGTATCATCGTGGCAGCGGCACTTTTCTCGGCCATGCACATGCAGTTCTACGGTTTCCTGCCGCGGTTTGCCTTAGGCATATTGCTCGGCCTTATCTACTGGTACAGCGGCAGTTTATGGGCGGCCATGCTGGCGCACTTTATTTATGACGGAACCCTTATCGTACTGGCCTGGTTTAATCCCTCTATGCTGGCGGAAGAGAATAATATGCAACTCCGGAACCTGGCCCTTGCAGGTGTTATCAGCCTGGGGCTGGCAGTGCTCATCATCGCCTGGATGAAAAGGAAGTCATCCGCCAGTATGGAGAAAGTATATGCAGAGGACGGCATACCGGTAAAGAATCATCCTTTCGATTTTGAACAAAATACCCCGGAATAATACCGGCGAACCCATCCATGGCTTTTAACTGGTCAACTTTTAAAACAAGAACCCTTACGGCAGTCGTCTTTGCGGCAGTAATGCTATTCGGTTTGCTGTGGAACAACTGGAGCTTCCTTATTCTCTTCTCCGTTATTCATTTCGGGTGCTGGCGGGAATATCTGAAACTAACAGAGAGAATCTGCCAATGCAGTTTTCATGCATACATGAAGATGGGTTTTATGGTGATGGGGTATGGACTGATGTTGTGGTTTTGCGGGCCGGGGTACCATGCCGGCGGGTATGGAATAAGAGAAAATCTTTCTTTGCCGGTATCCGCTGCTGGCTTTGCGCTGGTCGTCATGGGAGTGTTTCAGAAGAACCGGGTTGGCCTGAAATCCTTCGGGATGGCATTTGGCGGTATCATCTATATCTCATTGTGCTGGGGGCTGATGCTTGATCTGTTTGCGCAGCATATAGCACTGCCTGTTCACGACACCACCATCTGGATAACCCCCGGACTCCTTCCCGTGATAGTGATTGCCGGTATCTGGATAAATGATACAATGGCCTATATCGTTGGTTCTTTGATCGGTAAAACCCCGCTTACTTCCGTTTCGCCCAGGAAAACATGGGAAGGAACAATAGGGGGAGTGGTGCTCGCCCTCCTGGTAACGAGTATTTTGTTCAGCCTTATTATCCTGAAAACATTTTCAATGCCGCTGGTGATCGCCATTGCGGTGATAACAGCTGTTGCCGCGGTGGCGGGCACTTTTGGCGATCTGTTCGAATCAAAACTTAAACGTATGGCCGGGGTAAAGGACAGTGGCTCCCTGATGCCCGGCCACGGTGGCTTCCTCGACCGGTTTGATTCGCTGCTGCTGGCTGTTCCCGCCGTCTGGATTTTAATAAATGCCCGGGGGATTTAGCGAACCGGTTGCTGACCTTTCCCTATCCTTCATTCACCTATATTTGCGCTCATGACCATCCACAAAGAAGGCTATAAACCGATCGCTGTTGCGGTGCTGGTGTTCAGTATCATCAACCTGCTTTCTTTTTATGTCATCAGCTACTCATTGCCGCTCGTAAGCTGGCTGATCTTTATCATCACCACCGGTTTGCTCGTGCTTGTCATCTCTTTTTTCAGGATACCGAAAAGAACCCTTACGGTGCAGGAAGATGCCATCATTGCCCCGGCCGACGGGAAAGTGGTGGCCATTGAGGAGATACAGGCTGATGAATACTTCACCGACCGCCGCATACAGGTCTCTATCTTTATGAGCCCGCTGAATGTGCATGTGAACCGTAATGCTGTTAGCGGTGAAATAACCTACAGCCAGTACCATAAAGGCAAATACCTTGTGGCCTGGCACCCCAAATCGTCCACAGAAAATGAGCGGCACAGTGTGGTATATAAAAAGAATGGAAAAGAAATACTGGTAAAACAAATTGCCGGCGCCCTGGCCAAACGTATCTGCAATTATCTTCAACCGGGTATGGAAGTGAAGCAGGGCGAAGAAATGGGCTTTATCAAATTCGGCTCAAGAGTGGATTTGTTATTGCCATTAAGCGCAAAGGTGCAGGTGAAGATCGGTGATAAACCAAAAGGAGGGGTAACGGTGGTGGCAACCTGGTGATCAGGACCAGTATGGTCAGAAAATATTTTCAAGTTCTTTCAGGGAGTAAACGGTATATGTCGGCTTTTGCCCGTTTATAAGTTCTATTTGATTTGTAAGGTGGTTTACATGCACCTGGTCGATCCCCGCATTTAAGGCGCCGAGAATATCGACATCGATCGTATCCCCGATCATGATGCTTTCTTCAGGAATGGCTCCCGTCTTTTTAAAAGCATACTCAAATATCTCCTTGTGCGGCTTCAGGCTGTTACTGCCTTCGGAGGTGATGACTTCTTTGAAATAACCATCCAGCCCCGAGCTTTTCAGCTTGCCGTGCTGTGTCTTTTCAAACCCGTTGGTGATGAGGTGAAGCTGGTATTTCTTTGCTGTAAGGTAGTCCAGTATCTCTGTTGTATGCGGAAAGAGCAGTTTGCGGGTAGGGAGCAGGTCCAGGAAGCGAACCCCCATTTCACGGGCCAGCGGTTCATCTGCAATTTTAAAATCAAGCAGGGACAGCCACATCCTCTTCCAGCGCAGTTCATCCACTTTGATAAAGCCGTTGCGGTAGCGCTCCCACAGCTTATCATTATGCAGGAGGTAGTTTTTATGAAAGAGATCAAAGTTGCCGATGCCTCTTTCCTGCAGGTTCAGGCTGTGGTAAAGTTCCTCCAGTGTTTGCCGGCTGTTGGCTTCAAAATCCCAAAGGGTGTGGTCCAGGTCGAAGAACAGGTGCCGGTATTTGATTTCAGATTTCAGAAATACGATTTTAGCTTTGTAAAGCAGCGAAGATAGACTGTAAATTAAACTACGAAACATGAATGTTGTGATAACAGGGGCATCCCGGGGCATTGGCAGGGCCATTGCGGAACAATTTGCCATGCACGGCCATTCCCTGATCATCACCTCCCGCAACGAGGCGGCGCTTTATAAAGCCATGGAAGAGCTGCAAACAAAATATCCGGCTGCCGGTATCAGGGCAAAGGGTGCTGACCTGAGCCGGAAGGAAGACGCCATTGCTTTCGGGAAGTGGTGCCTGGGGCATGCCCTCCCGGATATACTGGTCAACAATGCCGGCCTCTTTGAGCCCGGAAGTGTACATAATGAACCCGACGGAACACTCGAGAGCCAGCTGGCCACCAACCTGTACAGCGCCTATCACCTGACAAGAACGGTATTGCCCGGGATGATGGAAAGAAGATCGGGACATATTTTCAATATGTGTTCGATCGCTTCGCTGAACGCCTATGCGAATGGCGGCGCCTACAGTATCAGCAAATTTGCCCTGTATGGGTTTAGCAAAAACCTCCGGGAAGAGATGAAACCCTATCACATTAAAGTGACGGCGGTGTTTCCCGGTGCCGTAATGACGGATTCATGGGAGGGTTTTGACAACAGCAGCAAGCGCATCCTGGAAGCAACCGATATAGCCAAGATGGTGTATGCGGCAGCACAGCTTTCGCCACAGGCCTGCGTGGAGGATATCGTGATAAGGCCCGTACTGGGCGACCTGTAACCACTGGCATCACGTTTTTTCCTTTTATACTATATTAAAATTCTTTTGCCAAAAGCGGATGATATTTTAGCGGGCTTCATGCGGGTGATCGTTACCATACTATTACTGCTCCAGGGCGCTTTCAGCGTACGGTCGCAACCGAGCTTTGAGCTAGAGCCCCCGTCCAAACCGATCGTGGCTGGTGATCCCTTCCTGGTACAATACGTACTGAAGGATGGCGATGTGAATTCGGTGATACAAACACCTGAATTCAGCGACTTCCGGCTGATCAGCGGCCCCTATATGAATACAGGCCTGTCCGGATCAAAACAGGTCAGGAGTTTTTCGTACACTCTTGTAGCCGGTAATGCGGGCACCTATTCCCTCCCTTCTGCAAAAATCGTGGCCGGCGGCAAGCTGCTCAGGAGCGGGGATGCCAAGGTCCAGGTGATCACGAAACAGGAAGCGGCCCGGCTGCTGGATAAAAAAGGAAACCTGCTGAGCTCCGAATACTTTCTTCGCCCCGGGGAAGATCCGTACAAAAAGATCAGGGAAAACCTCTTTCTGAAAGTGCAGGTGGATAAGCACAGCTGCTATGTGGGAGAGCCGGTACTGGCCGTTTACAAATTATATTCAAGGCTGCAGTCGAAATCAGACATCATTAAAAACCCCGGCTTCTATGGCTTTACGGTGTATGATATGATCGGCCTGGCGGATAAGGAAGTAACCACCGAAATCATTAACGGGCGGCAGTTTGATGTGCATACGATCCGGAAGGTGCAGCTCTATCCGTTACAGGCGGGCAGGTTCACCATCGATGCCATGGAGGTAATGAACAGGGTGGAATTTTCACGCAGTGCCGTAAATAAAAAGACAGAACAGGAAATTGCCGAAGGGATGTTTGGCGGGCAGGAGGAGGAAACAGTGGCCGAAGGGACGGATGTATATAATACGGCCGCCAGCACATCTCCCGTGGAGGTGGAGGTAAAACCACTGCCGGAAAAGACAAAACCTGCTGCTTACAGCGGGGCTGTTGGCCGGTTTATTATTCATGCCGGGGTAAGGAACGACCGGCTGGCCCGGAACGAACAGGGTTTTTATGAGATCACTGTTGAAGGCGCCGGTAATTTTACACAGCTCATTGCCCCGGTCGTCCCATGGCCTGCCGGTATGGAAGGGTTTGAACCGGTTGTGAATGATGAATTCGATAAGACAAGGGCGCCATTGACCGGAAGCCGCACCTTCCGTTATCCCTTCATATGTACGTCGCCCGGGAGTTACCAGATACCGGCTGTCAGCTACTCTTTCTTTGACCAGGACAGCAATACGTATAAGTTGCTGAATGCGGCACCGGTAAAGCTGGAGGTAAGCAGCGAGGTAAAAAAGAATTCCGCTTCCGGGAACAAAGAAACTTCATCGGTTGCCGCACAAAATGAAAAGGCTGCCCGCATTGCCGGTCTGATCGCTGTGGCAGTAGTGCTGCTGATACTGGCGTACTGGCTATTTATCAGGAAGGACAGGAAGGAAGAAAGTGCCGTTTCAGAAAAAAAGCCTGTATTGCCTGCCGCTGCCGAACTGCTTCAGCCCGCCCGTGAACAGGCCGCCGCCGATGATAAATCATTCTACCAGTCACTGCAAACGGCCATCTGGACATTTGCAGTGCAGCGGTTTGGATTATCCGGCAGTGAAATGAACAAGCAGCTTCTTTCTGAAAAGATCGGACGGGCCACCGGCGCCCCCCTGTTATCGGACCGGTTGCAAAAGATACTTTTCCTTTGTGAAGCCGGGATCTTTACCAATGCCAGCATGGGCGAAAGCCGGGAAGACCTGTTACAACAGGTAACGGAAATATTTGAAAAGACCGATGCGGCCTTACTCTGAATATTTATAGCCTACGCCCCGCACCGAGTGAAAATACTTCGGGTTGCGGCTGTCCTCTTCAAAATATTTCCGGAAGCTGAGAATGAAATTATCGATCGTACGGGTAGTGGGATAAACATTATAGCCCCAGACAGACTGAAGGATCTTCTCCCTGGCCACCACTTCGTTTTTGTTTTCGATCAGCAGCTTGAGCAGCATGGTTTCCTTTTTACTCAGGGAAATTTTTTCCCCGTTGGCTTTCACGGCCTCCTGCGCTTTAAAATCCACAGTGTTGCCGCCAAAACTGTAGGTATCGCCGATGGTGCTTTTTTCCTGCAGCTTTTTATTCTTGTCAATGAGTTTGTTTACCCGCAGCAGAAGCTCCTCCAGGTTAAAGGGTTTGGTGAGGTAATCATCTGCCCCTTTTTTCAGTCCCAGCACCCGGTCGGCACTGCTGTTCTTTGCACTTAATATGAGTATCGGTACTTCATTGTTGCTGATCCGGATCGTTTCTGTAACGTTTATCCCGTCCATTTCCGGGAGCATTACATCCAGGATGATCAGGTCGAAATACTCGGACTGAACGGCATTAAGGGCAGCCACCCCATCGTAGGCGGAAGTAACGGCATAGCCTTCCAGTTCAAGGTTCAGTTTCAGCGCTTCGTGGAGGTTCTCTTCGTCTTCTACGAGCAGAATGGATGTTTTTGTATCGGTGCTCATGGTATAGTCTGGTACCTGCCTGTTTTCCTTCAAATATTTGCGAGGCACCCCGTTTTTTAAGTGTCAGTTCTCCGGAAGGGTCAGCCGCGGAAAACAACGACAAAATTACTGCCGCGGGGCTCATTGTTTGTCACTGAAATGTCTGCATTATGTGCCCGGGCAATGATGCTGCAGAGGTAGAGCCCGAGCCCGGTACCCTGTTTTTTCCGGGTGGCCTCATTCCCTATGCGGTAGAACCGGTTGAATATTTTTTTCTTTTCATCATCCGGTATGCCGGGTCCTTCATCAATGATCTGAAGCTCGATACCAGACCGGTACTTTTTCAGGCTGGCTGTAACGGCAGATTCTTTCGGCGAATATTTGATAGCATTCTCCACCAGGTTGCTGATGAGTATCTGCAGCAGCAGCGGGTCGCCCTTGATATCGGCATCCGCTTCGATCGTATCCTTAAACACCCGGTCGGGAAACCGGTTGCGAAAATCCTGTACGCAATCTTTCAGCAGGTCTGAAAGGTCCAGGTCATCTTTGGCAGAATGATAGCGGCCCCCTTCCAGCTGTGAGGCAATGAGGATATTATTGGTTAGAAAATTCAGCCGGGCGGTTTCATCGATCGTATTCCGGATGAGTTTCTTCTGTTTTTCGGGATCCAGGTTATACCGCTGCAGTGTTTCCAGGTTGAGCCGGGCCACGGAAATAGGGGTTTTCAGTTCATGCGTTACGGCCATCATGAAGTTTTGCTGTTGCTGCTGCATGTAGAACTGGCGGCGTACCGAACGGTATACAAAGCCGGCGCCGATAACGATCAGGATAAGAAAGGTGATCCCCTCGCCCACGTATTTGGCATTATTCCGTTCGCCCATTTTTTGTATGGCGGCCAGGTCCGGGTTGCCGGCCGGCGGCAGGTGGCTTTGCCGCAGGAGGGCAGCCTCCTGGCGGAGGGCCTGTATTTCCCGGTTCTGTTTTTTTAGCGAGATGAACCACCATACCAGGGCGGCGATGATATACATCAGCAGCATCCAGTAGATGACGGTGGCCCGCCTGAGTTTTTTCCTGCCACTGTCGGCCATAAATGAGTTATTGTTTTTTCTCGATCCGGAGCCCTACGTTCAGCACATTCTCCAGCGGGTCTTCCCGCATCAGCTGTTCTATGGTAAAAGTATAATCGCCTTTTTTACGGAAAACATTACCGGCCGGTGAGGTGAGCAGGATATGGTGTTCCCAGATATCATCCATGCCGCTTCCCTGCCAGCCTTCTTCGTCATTACCCAGCGGGAGATCATACATGGCAGACTGTGTGCTGTCCGACCCCGGCTGACGGGTGGTGATCTTCAGGTAAATATTCCGGAAATTATATTTATCAAAATGACGGAGGGTAAGAAACAGTTTATACGGAACGGATGTGTCTTTGATGGTAAACGTAAAAGAAGGTTGGAAACTGCTTTTCCACCGGTGACCGGGGATACTGGCTGTTTTCTCGTACAGGTCAATGGTCTGACAGGAAGAGAGCAGTAAGCAGATAAGGGAAAATGAAAGTAAGATCCGGGCCAAGGGTTGAATTTTTTACAAATGTAAAGTGTTTCCGTAAGCCCGCACAGGGGATGGCCATTACAGTACATTCAGCACCTGTTCCTTCGCCTTTTCCAGTTCGTCCTTCATCATCACCACACATTTCTGGATGGTGGCATCATAGGCTTTTGAACCGGTCGTATTGATCTCCCGGCCGATCTCCTGGAGTACAAAGGACAGTTTCTTTCCCTTTGATTCCTCGTCCCCGGCCAAAAGGGATTTGAAATAGTCGCAATGGTTTTTCAGCCTCACCTGCTCCTCGCTGATATCGATCTTTTCAATGTAGTAGATCAGTTCCTGTTCCAGCCGGTTTCCGTCATAATTCTCTTTGCCCACATTCTCTTCCAGCAGGCGGGTGATCCCGTCACGGATCTTTTGCTGGCGCAGGGGTTCGAGTTTTATAACCTCTTCCTGCTGTTTGCAGATATTGCTGATGCGGTTAAGCAGGTCTTCTTCCAGTACTTTTCCTTCCTCCTGGCGGTGCAGGTTCAGGTCATCAATGGCAGAAAGTAATACCAGCTGAAATTCATTCCATTCACTGTCGGTAAGTGTATCGCTGCTGGGAGTGATCACTTCAGGAAGCTTGACCAGGGTGCTGAGGATATGGGAGGGGTCCAGGTTCAGTGCGGCGGAAAGCTCGGCAAGGGGTTTATAATAGGCCTTTGCAAGGTCTGTATTAATACTCACGGGCCTTGCATTGCCGGTATCTTTCAGGCTGATGGTGCAATCCACGGTACCACGGCCCAGTTTTTCGGACAGCAGCCGCCGGATGTCAAACTCAAACGGTTTGAGGATGCTGGCCAGCTTCAGCTGCAGGTCAAACTGTTTTCCGTTAAGCGATTTAATATCCACCAGGAACGTTTTATCACCCACATTTTTTTCGGCCCTTCCGAAACCGGTCATTGATTTCAGCATTGGTATTATTTTTTAAAACGCTGTAAAGGTATAGGAAGCATTCATTACCTGAACAGGCACGGTTTGATTCTCTGCCGCAGTGCAGTGCATGTTCCGGGAGGGATGATCACAGTGATGAAGAGAGAAACGGTTTGTGTAAAGAACCCGGCAGGAGATAAAAAGGCATAAATTAAAAATCCCCCTCCGTTTTGCGGAGAGGGACATTTATATGGATGGGTTAGTAAGTACCGGGAAATAAATTTCCCGACACAATATTAAAAAGAATTTTGCTTAACCAAAAAATATTTCCAAAATATTTTATTAACATTTTAATACTGCTTGTGGATAAAGCTGCATTGCATTCAGGTATGGATTGAAATGATATGCATCCGGTGATTGATACCACCAACGAATAATGGTAATGATGATCATGACAGGTTGTTGTTGGTTCGCCAGGTATTCTGTTGCTGTTTCCCTGCAGAAAAGATGTTATCCTGCGTGCAGCAGTCAGCATAGCGGAGCAGGTTTATATTTCACGGTGCATACAATGGCCTTGTTACCTTTGTATGCACCCGGATCAATACCGGAGCGATCTTAAAATACCTGTTATGCGTTTCGAAACTCCTGTTCCTGTCACCACAATTGCCCAACTGATCGGTGCCGATATCATCGGTAACAAACAAGGCATGGCCACCGGCATCAATGAACTGCATAAAGTGGAACCGGGTGACCTTGCCTTTGTGGACCACCCGAAATATTACAACACCTGTATCCGGTCAGCCGCCAGTTTTATCATTATCAATAAAGCTGCGGATGTGCCCGAAGGCAAGGCCTTGCTGGTGGTGGACGAACCTTTTGAAGCCTATCTCCGCATCGTGAACCATTACCGCCCCTTTGCCCCCTCCATGAAGATGATCAGTGATTCAGCCGTCATCGGGGAAGGTACACAGGTGATGCCGAATGCCTATATCGGTAATCATGTGCAGATCGGCAGGAACTGTATCATTTTTCCCAACGTTACCATCCTTGATCATTGTATCATCGGCGATGAAGTGATCATTCAGTCAGGTACGGTGATCGGGAGCGATGCTTTCTATTACAACAAGAAGACGAACCGGGAGATCCATTATAAGAAAATGAGCAGCTGCGGACGGGTGGTGATCGGGAATAATGTGGAGATCGGGGCCAACTGCACGATCGACCGGGGAGTAAGTGCGGATACCTGTATCGGGGCCGGTACCAAAATGGATAACCTGGTACATATCGGCCATGATACGGCAGTAGGCAAGAATTGCCTTTTTGCAGGCCAGGTGGGCATAGCCGGGGCCACCACCATTGAAGACAATGTGATCCTTTGGGGGCAGGTGGGGGTGAGTAAAACACTTACTATCGGAAAAGATGCCATCGTGTATGCCCAGAGCGGCGTGAAGGACTCTATACCGGGTGGTAAGGTTTATTTCGGCTCACCGGTGGAAGATGCCCGGGAAAAGATGAAAGAATTTGTTTGGATCAAGCGGATACCTCTCCTGTGGGAGAAAGTGATGGGGAAATAAAGATTCGCCGATAAGGTAACCGGCCGGCCGGTGCAGGGCACTTCCCGGTTCCGGGGTCAACCCGTCATTCCGGGGAATAATCATAGGGCAGCTGATCCGCCAGGTTCTTCCAGCTCCAGTATCCCTGGTTTACCCAGTTCTTCTGATCGTAATAGTACCCGTTTTCAAGGATCGAGATGGCATCCCGCAGGTCTATATAAGAGATCAGGAATTGTACATTCCTGGACAGGCCCATTTTTTTCAGGTATTCCGGCTCGGGTCTCTTTTTGGTGTAGGTAATACTGATCTTCCTTGGGAAATAGATCTCCACTTCCGGCGGGCCCGAGGCCACTTCCCGCATGATGCTGTCAGCGCCCATTACACTCACGGTGTTGGTGTATACATTGTAATAGGCCGTATCATAGATATTGCTGATCTTATCAAACTTCTTGTCATCTTTTTCATCCAGCAGGTCCACGATCCAGCCGTCCTGGATAAGGGTGCTGTCGTAGCAGCTTCTCATAAAATGCAGTTTTGATCCTTCATAGGCCTGTTTCCTTGCTTTGGCCCAAACGGTTTTCATACTGTCGCTGCCGTCCATTTCAGTATAGAGACAATAACCCCGGTAAATGCTTCCGTTGGTATTATAGTAGTACACAAACGAATCAAGCTGGTACTGGAGGTTATATCCAAGTGCATTATTGGCGATCTTCACGGGTTCGGCAGCCAGCACCTTCAGGCGGTTGGTCCTTTTATAGAAATAGAATTTCAAAACCTCCGGGTTCACGATGGTACACCGGGCCGCATTGGGGGTGGCCCCGATAAAATACTGCAGGAAGAAATCGCCATACTTTGCAAGGCCATCCGTCACCTCGTAGCTGTTTTTAAGCACCACCTCTCCCAGGCTTTTATCTTCTTTTACCATCAGGATCTCCATCTTGTTATTATCTGTGGATACCCGGATGGTCTGTGTTTTATAACCGGTATAGCTGATAATAAGGTCGTAGCCGCCCGATTTCAGGTTCAGTGAGAACTCCCCCTGTTTATTCGTGGTGGTGCCCAATGTGGTATTCTGGCAAAATACAGAGGCCGCCCCCAGCGGTTCCCTTGAAGAGGAATCAAGGATGGTTCCGGTAACGGTAAACTGTGCGTGGGCTGAGAAAAAAGTTCCTGCAGCAAGTACGAGTAACAGAAAACGAAGTTTTTGCATAGATCAAGATTCGGGTTAAAGATAATCACAGAACCCGATAGGTTGCAATTACCGGGCCGGAGCCAGGTATTTTTCACAGGCCTTCCGGATGGTTTCTTCCAGCGGGGTAAAGGAGAAACCCGGTAATGCCTTCAGCAGTTTTTCATTTTCAAACCAGGTCTTGCTTACGGCCACCCGGGCACTTTCCTTTGTCAGCAGCGGGTGCTTTCCTGTAAACAATGAACGGATCTTTTCCAGTCGCCAGGCCATTCCCAGCAGAAACGGGGATGCTTCCCGCTGCGGCCGCTTCTTATGCAAACCATCTGCAATGGTTTCCTGCAGCCGCCGGAAGGGCCAGGTGTCACCATTTACAATGTATTGTTCCCCGGTAATTTCTTTGTTCAGCATCATTTCAGCCACCCTTGCCACATCTTCCACGTCCACAAAGCCATTGATGCCGGAGGTGTAGTATTTAAAACCATCATATACCTTTTTGAAGATCGCACAACTGCTGCTGTTCCAGTCGCCATAGCCAAGAATGGTGCTTGGGTTCAGTATCACCCCGTTTAATCCTTCACTCATGCCCCGCCATACTTCCAGTTCCCCTTTTTGCTTGCTGCGGGCATAATGGGTGTTCACCCGGCTTTCTTCCCATCGCTTTTCTTCATTTACATGTGCTTCTCCGGCGGTACGGCCCAGTGCTGCCACGGAGCTAATATGCACCAGCCGTTTTATATTTTGTTCCAGGGCTATATTGACGACGTTTGCGGTTCCGTCCACATTTACCTGGTACATGCTCTTTCTTTGCTTCCTGGCAAAAGAGACCACTGCGGCGGAATGGATCACGGCCTTCACCCCCTGCATGGCTTCTTCCAGCGAAACAACATCCAGCACATCGCCATCCACCCATTCTGCTTTGGCAAGTATTTCAGAAGAAATAAAGGAAGGGAGCTTTGCCGAACGGCGTATCGCCCTTACCTCATAGCCTTTTTTAACGAGTTCTTTGATGATATATGCACCAAGAAAGCCGGTTCCGCCTGTTACAAGTATTTTGCTTGGCTGGTTGATAAACGTATAAGTTGTCAGGTTTACAGGTTAACAGGGGTTTCAGCCTGTTAGCCTGGTAACTAGTATTTATAATAACCTTCCCCCGATTTCTTCCCCAGTTTTCCCTGCTCCACTTTCTGCTGCTGAATAAAGGAAGGCTTCAGTCGTTCAGGTTTTCCCAGTTGTTCATACACAGAGCAGCTCACGGCATAATTCACATCATTGCCGATCAGGTCCATCAGTCTGAACGGGCCCAGTTTAAAGCCGGTGGCTTCCAGTACCCGGTCTGCATCTTCAACCGATACGGACCCCTCTTCAAGCATCCGCAATGATTCAATATAAAAGGGGCGGGCCACCCTGTTAACAATAAAGCCCGGTGCATCTTTACACAATACCGGTGTTTTGCCCATGGCCTTTGCCAGTGTTATAACCGTTTGGGTCGTTGTTTCATTAGTGTACGGGGTATTCACCACTTCCACCAGCTTCATGATCGTGGCGGGATTAAAAAAGTGCATACCGATCACTCTTTCCGGGCGCTGTACCTGTTCTGCAATCCGGCTCACGGACAGGGAGGAGGTGTTGGTGGCAAAGATGGGTTCGCCGGGGTTGATCTCTGCCAGCTGGTTGAAGAGGGCTGTTTTCAGGTCCGTCTTTTCTACAATCGCTTCAATAAAGATACCGGCGATGCATTCCTGCAGGTTACCGGTGTAGTGCAGGCGCCCCAGGATATTGTTTTTTTCTTCTTCCCTGATTTTTCCTTTTTCCACCAGTCCCCGGCAACTCTTTTCAATAGCGGCCTTTGCTTTTTCCAGTACTGCCGGGTTCAGCTCATACAGGAGGGTATCAAAACCGGCCTGTGCGGCAGCCTGTGCAATGCCGCTGCCCATTGTTCCGGCTCCGCAAACGCAAATTCTGCTGATATTCATACGGTGATAGTTGCTGTAAAGATATTGAACCATGATTGTTCCTACTTCTCACTTCGGAAATATGATTATTTGACCGGATTCGCTTACCTTAAACCTAAATTTTACACATGGACAACCACCCGTCAACACCTCCTCCTATTACCTATAGTCCGCCGCCACCCAAACCCGGATTATTCGGAACAGGTATTCCCTCCTCCGTGGCATTTGTGGTAGCAATATTGTTGTTCTTTCTGCCTTTTACCGAGATCAAATGCAGCGGCAGCACATTCATGACCAAGTCGGGTCTTGGATATGCATTAGGCCAGGAATGGAAGGTAGCCAGTGGCTTTGGATCGGATTTAATGAAAGAAGAAAAAACAACTAAAAAGGAAGGGGATAAAGATCCGGCCACAGCGAAAATATTCATCCTGGCAGCAGCCGGGCTTGGAATACTCGGCCTGCTCTCCGTATTTGCCAGGTCAAAGGCAGCGGCCGGGTTTGGAATTTTTGCCGGAGTACTGGCCGGCGGGGCACTGATCGCATTTATGGTGGAGATGAAAAAATGGTTCAATGACAGTATGGCAAAACAGGCCACGGAAAAAATCAGCAGCGGTGATGAATCGTCGGGACTGGATAAACTCGGGAACACCCTGAATAACCTTACGTTTGGATTCACGCCCTGGTTCTATGTTGCCATCATCGCCTTTTTTGCAGCGGCATTTTTCAGCTATAAAAGGATGACCTCCCTGCGAAACTGAACCGTTCAACCGGATTAAAACCACTAAACCAATTGTTATGAACAGAAGAATTTTCACACTCATCCTGGCAGTTCTGTTAATTGCCAGTTTCTTTTTACCGCTGGACAGCCATGCCAGCACCAGCCCGTTTGATATCGTAAAAAGTTCTTATGGGGCAGGATCGGATATCGAAGGCATTCTATTCAAATACGGATGGATGCTGATCCCGCTTTCCGGTATCATGCTGCTGATCGGCGCACTGAACAACGAAACCTATTTTTTAGGAAGAGGGATCTGGGCATTCCTTCCCCTGATCGCCTTGTTATACCTCCTCATCAGGCCTGTAACCCTGCTGGGAGGCCGTTTTGACATTATGGATATGATCAAGGGATTTGGTGTGGGAAAGTGGATAGCACTGGCAGCCTCGCTGGCGCTGGCATTTGTGTGGCCCAAACGATAACCGTTTCCGGACTGACTTCAAAGGCTGCCCCCGGGCGGCCTTTGTTTTTTCTTTCGGCGGGATGAACTACTTTTATATCGTATGAGGAAAGTGAACAGGCTTCTGACCCTGCTAACCCTCCTCATTTCAGTACTAACAGGAACAAAAGCCAACTCCCAGACTTTGCAGGAGTGGGCAAAGACCGTTAACTGGGATGGGGTAAGCCATTGGTCAAAATATATCGTCACCACAGCGGCACATATGGGAGCCAATGCCCTGCCCGTACCAACCATGGGCAACGGCAGTATCGACAGCATCACTTATGCCGGCACGTCTTTCAGTTATCATACCATGAAGGGAGACCGCTCGCAGGATATCAGCCTGCACGGTAATTATTGCATAGTCAAGAACCATATTTCTGCAGATATCTCTTTTGAGCCGGTTGAGTTCTACCAGACCAGCGACACGGTAAAAAAGCAGCGGCATGTGTACTACCAGAACTATTACGATAACAAAGCCCGCGGCGATGTACACCTGAATTTTAATATCAAGATACTTCGCAAACTGGAGGATAAGGTGCAACTGGTATTACGGGTGGGTTACCGGTACCCGGCTTCCTCCGGACTGGCTTCTGCCCGGTACACAGATGGTATGGGTTATCATTTTGATATCTCCTGGGGAAAACCCCTTTCAAAGGAACTGCGGCTGATCGGCATGGCCGGCTTTCTGTGCTGGCAGATGAATGGAGATGGCCACCGGCAAAACGATGCGTTCCTGTTTGGCTCAGGCCTTGAATGGAATAAGAACGGCTGGCGGTTCCAGGGTTATGGGGCCGGCTACCTGGGGTACATGCACAACAGCGGCGATAAGCCGATAGTAGTAAGGGCCTGGCTTGAAAAAAGATACAATAAGATGGCCTGGCTCCTGCATTTACAGCAGGGAGTGAATGATTACAAATACACAACAGCCGAAGCCGGGGTGAAATTCTTCATCAATAACAAGTGGGCTGAAAAGCTTTAGACCGCCGATGTGAATTGTTTCAGGAACCGCACATCATTTTCGCTGAACAGGCGGATATCGTTGATACCATACTTCATCATTGCCGGACGTTCGATACCCATTCCAAAAGCAAAGCCGGTATATTTATTCGGATCGATACCGCAATTAGACAATACATTGGGATGCACCATGCCACAACCCAGGATCTCTACCCAGCCGGTTTTTTTACAAACGGCACATCCTTCGCCGCCGCAGATAAAACAGCTGACATCCATTTCAGCGCTGGGCTCGGTAAAAGGGAAATACGAAGGGCGGAAACGCACCTTCACCTCTTTGCCATACATTTCTTTTACAAAGAAATAAAGGGTCTGTTTCAGGTCGGCGAAAGAAACGTTCTCGTCGATGTATAAGCCTTCCACCTGGTGAAAGAAGCAATGGCTCCGGGCACTGACGGTCTCATTCCGATATACACGGCCCGGATAAATACCCCGGATGGGCAGTTGCCCTTTCTCCATCTCCCGGATCTGTACATTGCTGGTATGGGTTCGTAACAGCAGGGCCGGGTTTTGCTGGATATAAAAGGTATCCTGCATATCACGGGCCGGATGGTGCTCGGGCAGGTTAAGGGCACCGAAATTATGCCAGTCGTCTTCTATCTCGGGGCCTTCTGCTACGGCAAAACCCAGGCGCTGAAAGATAGAAACGATCCTGTTACGCATCAGCGTTACCGGGTGTCTCGACCCGATCGGGATATCATCACCCGGAAGGGTAAGGTCTGTATCCGGCGTTTGCTGATCGGGACCGGCTGTTGCGTTCTTTAGTTCTTCAAACCGGGATTCGGTAAATATTTTGAACTCATTGAGTATTTGTCCGGCTTCTTTCTTTTTATCCGGCGCTACATTCTTCATCTCGCCCATCATGGCTTTTACGATGCCCCTGGTGCCGAGGTATTTGATACGGAATTCCTCCACCGCTTTGGCATCTGCAGCAGTATAACCGGCAATTTCGTTCTTATATTCTTCTATCTTTTTCAGCAATTGTTCCATAACGGCAAAGATAAGGAACGGTAAGGCAGCAATGCAGGTATTAAAAAGAGGGTAAAGGCAGGTGCTTTTTATCGGGCCAGAACTTTTGTTTGATCCTGGGATAATACCAATAAACCAGTTTGGTAATTCCCATGCCGATACCAGCTCCTGAAATTATGTCTTTGAACCAGTGCCGGTTATTGTATAATCTCATATAC
Source organism: Chitinophagaceae bacterium (assembly GCA_046329665.1). GTDB lineage: Bacteria > Bacteroidota > Bacteroidia > Chitinophagales > Chitinophagaceae > JJ008. The sequence goes on from JAXLUG010000002.1 coordinate 57,061, forward strand.
CCTACGGTAACTGCTGCTGTATAACCAATAGCTGGTATGATAACAGACCTGTCCTTGTATTCCTGGTTCAAAAACTCCGCAGCTACAAATGCAACCGCCGTGTGACCCGACGGAAATGTATTGTTCCCGAATCCGTCAGGCCGGCGGAGACCAGTGATCCGTTTGGTGGTCTGAACCACTACCGTCATGGCCAGGGAAGACAGAAGGTATTGCCGGGTGGCATCCAGCAGGTTGTTCTTTCCCTGGCAGCCCAGGCTGTTTAAAACATATACAGAAAACCCGGGCATGTATTGCAGCCAGTCGTCAAAATGATTCGGCTGATGCGGATGCGCATTCCACACTTTTTCTTTTACAACATGATCCCATTCTTTTAGTTCTTCGTTTCCAAGCGCTATATAACCGTAGGAAGTAAGCACAACCGGTAACACCATTTTTTTATAAAGGGAATGATTGCTGCCGGGAGAAACAGGTCTTAATTTCTCCGAAGAACCGGAAATATCATTTGCCAGGGTTGTATCGGCGCTTTGTGCCGGTAAGGATGCCGGCATCAAAGAAATCAGGAGTACAGTCAGTAATAGTTTCAATGTTCCTTTATTTATTATAAAATGCGGTTACTGATGTAAAATTTATCCGTAAGTGTTACAAGAAAGAACAAACGGATCAGCTGGATTGTGATTGAAATGTTTTTCATGTGGTGGCATTCCGGTTTCAAATATTCAAAATATAACGCTGAACGCCGATTAATATTTGTTTTTCAAATGTTAACCGAAGTGCTTATGAATACAATCCTGAAGGAAATCTGTCAGATCCTGATGCGCACACTCAGGTTTACCACCCGTCCATCGATTGGTGCCCATAGCTGCCGGAAGGAAGGATCGGTCAGCGGGGGTATTACTATATTTTCTTTTTTGGTTTGCCGGTAATCGTTCAGGTTTTCGCAATTAAGAACGAACGTAAATTTTCCGATATCGTACCGCAGCATCGCCGCAATGAAGGGATAAGCAGGTGTACGGCTGCCATCATCCAGGTATTGACGGCCGGTAAATGCCGCTTCAATACCGGCCCGGAAACGGGAAGAAAACTCATAGGCCAGCACGGAGGCGAATTTATTCCGGGCGCTCAGGCTCAGGTAAGGCTGTATGTTGTCATATAATTTTCTGGCAACGGTGAGTGTATAACCCAGGTATATTTCCAATGCATCATGCTGCAGCTGGATATAGGTTTCAAATCCTTTTGTATCGAGCGGTCTGGCAGCATTGGAAAAATAGATCTGCGGGAAGCCATCGGTTCTGGCTATGATCGGTTTTTTAATGCCGGTAATGTAGAACATCTGGTTAATGGTGATATCCCAGTTGTTTACCTTATGATGGTAATTAATGTCCCAGTTGATACCTTCTGAACGTTCCGCTTTAACTGAAGAAGGATAGATCGGGAGCAAATGCGGATAATCCCTTTCATCGATCTCACTGCTGAAGACGGTCGGGACCTTATAGCCTAATCCGCCGCCCAGCCGGGTGGACAGAAAACTATTGATCTTCCAGAGTATGGAAAGACGGGGGAGTATAAATGTTCCGTAGGTATTGCTGAAGTCGCTGCGCAATCCTGCCTGTATGGTTACTTTCGGGGCGATCTTCCAGTCATCCTGTACAAACAACCCGACGGTACTGTTGGTGGTGTTGGCAAGTAATGTGCTGTCCGGTTGCTTCTTATTAAAGTTCTCACCGGTGAAGTTGATACCGGTTACCAGGTCATTCTTCTTTAACCGTTTCAGGTAAGAGGCCTCACTGAAATAAGAAAGCTGAGAAGCTTTCATGCCAAAGGTATTGGTGGTAATATCACGGTTGAGCCAACTGGCCGTAGCTTTAAAATGAAACCGGTCTTTGGTGTTGAGGCGGTTTTCCCAGCTTGTTTCAATGCTGTTGCGAAATGATCTGTTCCGGATAAAGTATTTGTGCTGTGCGTCCGTTTTATCATGCAGTACCTGCATATCGCCGCCCTGGCGGTTTTCAAAAACACCATTGTAGCCAACAGATATTGTATTCTTTTTGTTTGGATAAATGAACAGGACCGGATGTATAAAAAACCCTTTGATATCAGCCACATCACTGAAACCGTCTTTGTTCACATCCACCGGTTGCTGCCGGTTCATACCGGTAAATAAGGTGAAGCCGGTTTTGTTCTTCCGGTTGGATAAGTAGACGTTTACGTTGGTCTCTTTCAGCGAGGATTGGTTGAGCAGGATCGTTTTTTCAAACACACCTTCTTTCGGTTGTTTGGAAATAAGGTTGATCATACCGGCAATGGCCCCGCCGCCGTATAAGGTGGAGCTGGCCCCTTTTACGATCTCGATCTGTTTCAGGTCCAGTGGCGGGATCTGCAGGATACTGAAGCTGCCTGCATAGCCGCCGAATAAGGGCATACCATCTTTAAGTATCTGTGTGTATTTGCCGGGCAATCCCTGTACCCGCATTTCGGTATTGCCGGTAGCAGCAGATGTTTGTTGTGTTTGTATACCGGCAATATCGCCCAGCAGGCTGGCAATATTTCCGGGTTTGATGCCAACCTCTTCATTTACTTCTTCCACACCCAGTACTTCCACCTTGGTGGGCAGGTCTTCAATTCTTGATTCGGTCCGGGAAGAAGAGACGATCACCTGGTCCAGCTCTTTCTGTTCTTTTTCCATCAGGATGGTGAAAACAGAATCGGGGGCAGGTAAAGGAAATTGCAGTTGCAGTGTCTGTGGTTTGTACCCCACAGAGCTGAAGGTAAATATATTCATACCCGCATGGGCACGCATCCTTGCTTTCCCTTCGCCATTGGTGGTGGTACCGGGTTCAGTTCCTTTATTGATGACAGATACATTGCTTAATGGCTCACCTGTTTCCGCATCTTTCACCACACCGGAAAAGATATATTGCGAACGGGCATTGAGCGAAAAGGCCAGCACTGTAAGGAACAGGAGTATTCGTTGCATAAGCGTTGAGACGGAAAGTTACGCCAGCTTATTGCACGGCCCTGCTTTTCTTTGCCCTTTATCCTGTAGGTTTGCATAAACCTTTTATTCAATGGCTGACCACCTGAATATTGAAGACTTTCTGGAGCCGGTAAACCTGCATGAGGTTTCTAATGATGAAGGATATAAAGAAGGACAGATCGGGAAATCCATTACCATTTATGATGAGAACGGGTTCCCCGACCTGGATGAAGCGCAGATCGTCATCATCGGCTGCGGCGAGCAGCGGGGCAGCGGCCTTATACACGGGCACAGCCAGGCGCCGGATATTATCCGCCGTCACTTCTATTCGTTGTTTTACTGGCACCAGGATATCCGGATCGCCGATGCCGGCAATGTGAAGACCGGATCGTTGTACACCGATTCTTATGCGGCATTACGTACTGTGGTGCAGGAGCTGATGGGCGATGGTAAAACCGTGATCATTCTTGGCGGCTCTCATGATCTTACCCTTTCTCAGTACCAGGCCTATGCAGAAAGCAAAAAACTGATCGAGGCCAGTTGTGTGGATGCGCTGATCGACCTGGAACTGGCATCCCCGTTCCGGCACGAGAACTTCCTGATGGAGATGCTGACAGGGGAGCCTAATTTTATCCGCCATTACAATCATATCGGCTTCCAGAGTTACTATGTACATCCCCGCATGCTGGAAACACTGGACAAACTCCGCTTTGATTGTTACCGGGTAGGAAGTGTAAAGGAGAATATTGATGAAATGGAACCGGTGATCCGGAACAGCCATATGCTGAGTTTTGATATGACGGCGATCGCCTATGCCTATGCACCTGCTACCACGGCCTCACCCAACGGATTTAACGGCGAAGAAGCCTGTGTGCTGATGCGCTACGCCGGGATGAGCCCCAACATCAATACAATCGGGATATACGGCTACGATGCACAGCACGATAAGGATGAGCTGACGGCCAAACAGATCAGCCACATGCTCTGGTACATACTGGACGGACGCAGCCGCGGCAGGAGAGAAGCCACGCTGGACGAGAAAGAATCCTTTACTGAATACCATACCGCTTTTGCTGAAGTGGAAACCACTTTTCTGCAAAGCAAAAAGACCGGGCGGTGGTGGATGCAATTGCCCGATAAAAAATTCATCGCCTGCAGCTATAAAGATTACCTGCTTGCCAGCAGCAATGAGATACCCGAACGTTGGCTGAGGGCACAGGAGCGGGGGTAGTTATCAATTAATAATTAAAAATTAAGAATGATGAGTAAAGGAAGGAACCGTCGTTTTTATGAATTATTAATTATTACCTCTCCGCTATTACTTCTATCAGCCTGTTCCATCACCCAAAAAATATCCCGCTCTGCAAAGGAAGACGTACTGAATAATAAAGCGCTTGCCGCTGCCCATGTGGGCATCAGCATTTTTGACCCGGCAGCGAATAAATACCTCTACAATTACCAGGGCGATAAATACTTTGTACCCGCCAGTAATACCAAGCTGCCCACCTGCTATGCAGCGATGAAACATTTGGGGGATAGTTTGGTGGGTGCGAGATATATGATACGGGGAAAACAAGTAGATATTTTTGGAACGGGTGATCCCACTTTTTTGTATCCAGATTTTAAGTTTCAGCCTGTTTATGATTTTGCAAAATCAATGAAAGGGAACGCTGTTTATATTGTTCAAAATCAGGCTGATTTTCAAAAATTCAAAGTATTTTCTAATTACACTAAATACAAAAAGTATGGCAAAGGATGGAATTGGGATGATTACGAAGAATCTTATATGCCGGAGAAAAGTTTTTTCCCTCTATATGGAAATACAGTAAAATTTTCAATAACTGATTCTGATAGCTTATTAATTACTCCAAAATATTTCAATGACATTTCTTGGTGGGATAAAAATGAACTAAACCTTTTTGAAGTGCACAGGGATATACACGGCAACAAATTCTATGTATCAGGATATAAAAAAAATACAGAGGTTTCTATCCCTTTTTCAACAAGCTACTCATACAGTGCCAAAATATTTGAGCCAAATGTCATCGGGGCTCTTTTATCAGATACACTAGGCTATAAAGTTACAGAGGCTAGTACCGGCCCTCAGTTTAAAGGTGTGGGATGGTATGAAAAGAACTATTATGGAATCATTCACTCCCAACCCACCGACTCGCTGTTGAAACCCATGATGCACCGCAGCGATAATTTCTTTGCTGAACAGTGTTTAGTGATGGTGAGTAATGAAATGCTGGGCTATCATTTTAGTCAGGAAGTTATTGATTCTCTCCTTAAAACAGACTTCAGCGACCTTCCGCAGAAACCCCGCTGGGTAGATGGCAGCGGATTAAGCCGGTATAATCTCTTTACTCCGCAGGATTTTGTAACCATACTGAATAAGATGAGGAACGATTTCGGGATGGACAGGATCAAAGTAATACTGGCCACCGGCGGCGAAGGCACCCTCAGCAACTACTACAAAGCCGACAGCGGGTATATTTATGGAAAGACGGGCACACTGAGCGGGGTCGTGGCCTTCAGCGGATTTCTGTATACTAAAAAAGGTAAACTGCTCATCTTCTCTACGTTAGTAAATAATAATACCGGCTCCGCCACCGATGTACGGCGGGCAATAGAAAAATTCCTGACAGGCCTCCGCTCCCAATTTTAGTGAGGTAAATTCCCCAGCATTTAGGGTAAAAATCTCTTTTTCCCCCCTTTTACCTTTAACAGGTACAAAATTTTACCCATGACTGCACAGCAATACAAGATTTCCATTGTTGTACCCGTGTATAACGAGGAAAAAGGGTTCCGGCATCTGACCGAAAGACTGGATGCTGTCATGAAAAAAATGGGCGAAGAAGGTATCCCTGTAGAAACCATCCTTGTGGATGATGGCAGCGCTGATAACAGCCCTATGCTCATCCGGTTGCTGGCCAGAACCAATCCCCATTTTAAAGGTGTGCTGCTAAGCCGGAATTTCGGACACCAGATTGCGGTTACTGCCGGGATTAAGTATGCTACAGGCAGTGAAGCGATATTTATTATTGATTGCGACCTGCAGGACCCGCCCGAACTGCTGTATGATTTCTATCCCTACCTCGCCAAAGGATATGATGTGGTATACGGGATCCGGCGAAACCGTAAAGAGTCGGGTTTGAAGAAAGCGACCTATTCCCTGTTCTATAAAGTACTCAGCAAGATCTCCACTATCCCCATACCGGTTGACAGCGGTGATTTTTCATTGATCAGCAGGAGGGTGGCTGATATCCTGAATGAAATGCCGGAAGAAAGCCGTTTTCTGAGAGGAATGCGTTCCTGGGCAGGTTTCAGCCAGATCGGTATCGAGTACGACAGGCAGGAACGTCATGCCGGTGATTCTACCTATTCCTTCCGCCGGTTATGGAAGCTGGCGAAAGACGGTATTTATAATTTCAGCGATGTGCCGATTGCCATCATGCGGCGTATCGGATTCGGTGCCATCCTTTTCAGCCTTATCTACTTTGCATATATCCTTTACCAAAAGATGATGTACAACTCGGTTCCCCAGGGGTTCACAACGCTTGTATTCCTCATTATGCTATTTGCCGGTTTGCAGTTCGTCTTTTTGGGTGTGATGGGGGAGTATGTGCTCCGGATATTCTTCCAGGTAAAACAGCGGCCGCTCTTCATACTAAAAGAGTATATCGCCATCGATGAATCAAAAAATATTGAAAAGAATGGGAAAGAAGAAGAGGCAAACTATTTCGTCCGCCAAAAGCGAAGCGCCTGAGCAAATACAGGTACCACCGTCTGCTCCCTCTTTTTTTCAGGGGATGACGAACAGCAAAGCATTGCTTATTACCCTGTTCTTTGCAGCGGCAAGCTATATATTCTCTTATTTCTATACTTCCTTTTACCAGGGGGAGGAAGGGGCACAGTATATGAATGCTCTTGGTTTCTGGCATTCACATTCCTCCATTCTTGGCAACTGGCCCAAAACCGGGTGGAAGATCATCTATGCGCCCATCGTATTGTTTGGAAAGGACGGGGTGCTGATTGCGAATTGCCTGTTTTCCGCTTTCACCGCTTACTTCACCTATAAAACAGCCTGCAGGATCATCAGCAAACCATCGGCGCTGCCCATGCTGCTGTTATTTTCACAAACACTCTGGTTCATTCTCTCCTTCAAATTTTACAGCGAGATACTGACCGCCTTTTTTATTTCGGTGGCCATTTATTGCTATTACAACGGACGTTATATTTTATTCTCGCTATTCCTGTCATATATCCTGATACTGCGCCAGGAGTTTATTTTCATCATCCCCTATTTTGCCATAGTGCTGTTCCGGAAAAAGAAATGGCTGCCGCTTGTATTGCTGGGCCTTTTTCCTTTTCTGTACAACCTTTGGGGCTGGTATGTAACCGGTGATGCTTTGTATGCACTGCATGAAAGCCGGCAGGCAGCTGCCTTGTATAAGAATTCGTATCCCCGGCAGGGATTTGATCACTACTTCCTGATGAGCGGCACCATATTTAACTACATAGTCATCACACTGGTGGTAGCATATCTTGCACAGTTGCTGTTCCGGCTGGACAAGAAACCGCTTTATCCCATACTTGTTCCGGCAATCGGATTCTTCCTGGTCCATTGCCTGTTCAACCTGAAGGCTGTAAAAATACTTACCAGCACCGGTGGAAACCTTCGCTATATGCTGGTGATATCGCCGCTGATGGCGCTGCTTGCTGCCAAAGCAGCGGACAATTTTTCGCTGAGCCGGAAGAGGCTTACGCCCCTGATTTTTTTGATACCGTTATTTATCGTTGTCATTTCCACCATGACCTACCCGAATAACCTGGTGACATTCGACAAGGACAGTTTCGACAGGGATTTTTTACCGGCTTTGTTTTGCGGCCTTACCATTCTCCTCACGTCAGTCTTCGGCACCGCCAGGAAGCTGAACCTCTGCCTGGGTATTTTGTGCATAGGCAGTATGCTGCTTACGATAAAACCAAATGAATTATGCTGCAACGAAAATTTTGAACAGAAAAAGATCGTGGAGTATGTAAAAGATTCAAAACTGGACAGTCACCCTATTTACCAAAGCCTGGCCTTGTTCAATTACTTCTATGGCAAAAACCCCTGGGATTTTAAGGCCGGTAATTTTGCGATCGGTGGCGACAGCTCTATCAGCAAAGCACCCAAGGGTTCCATTATCATCTGGGACTCGCACTATGCCGTAAAGTATGGCAACCTGCAACTGGATTACTTCAATAAAAACGTCAAGGACTTTAAAGTGATCAAACAGTTTACCAGCGAAGACAATGCCTTTGCCGCTATACTGTTTGAGAAAATAGCGGAAAGCCATTAAATCCCTTCGCCCCCTGTTTTTTTCCAGGGCACCCAACCCTTTTTGACTTCCGGTAGTATATTCCTGAAACTTTTACTATGCGGAACCCCGTTTATATGGCCCTGGCCGGTCTCCTGCTGCTCTTTGCATCATGTCAGAAGGAAATCAGTTTTATAGCCCCTCCGGCTACCGGAACATCACCCATTACCGCCACCGTACAGGGAAATATAGTGGATGAAAACGGAAGCCCCGCACCGGGCGTTATTATCAAGGTTGGCTCAAAGACGGCCATCACCGACGCAAAAGGATATTTCAGGATCAGGAATGCCTCGCTGGATAAAACAACCTCCCTGGTCACCGCAGAAAAGGCCGGTTACTTCAAGGCCTTTCGGGTCTTTGCCGCTTCCAAAGCTGTAAACCAGGTGAAGATAAAACTGCTGAAGAAAGTGCTGACCGGGTCCGTCCCTTCCACAGGTGGGGGTACCATTACCCTGGCCAATGGCAGCTCCCTGCAATTTAATGCCAACTGTTTTGCCCGCTCCGGTGGGGCAGCTTATTCCGGTAATGTAAACGTTTATGCAGCATTTGTTGACCCCACCAGCCCGGATATCGGGGAAACAGTGCCCGGCTCCTTCCTGGCAGATGATAAGGATAACAAACGGGTCATACTTACTTCCTATGCTATGATGGCCGTGGAACTTGAAACACCGGCAGGTGAAAAACTGAATATCGCTTCCGGCAGCACCGCCAAACTCAATTTTAGTGTGCCGGCCGGCCTGCAATCTTCTGCGCCCGCCTCCCTTTCATTATGGTATGTTGATGAAACAACCGGCCGGTGGAAAGAAGAAGGCACCGCCGTGAAGAACGGGAATATCTACACCGGCGAAGTAAAACACTTTACCTACTGGAACTGTGATGCCCCCGGCCCCACAGTAAATTGCACCGCAACATTTGTAAACCAGAACGGCCAGCCCCTGATCTATACAAGTGTCCTCATACGCCCCGTTGCCGGGTATGGCTGCGCACATGGATTTACGGATTCATTGGGGCAGATCAGCGGACCCATCCCGGCGAATATGAACCTGGTACTGGAGATACAGGCACCGTATCCCTGCTTTAGCATTGTTTACTCACAGAACATTGGTCCTTTCTCCGCTGATGTAAACCTGGGAACGATCACTGTCAACACCACACAGTACCTGCTTACGGTAGAAGGAAAGGTGGTGGACTGTAACAATAACCCGGTATCAAATGGCTTTGCAGAGATCGAGTACGATAATGTGGTGCGGTATGCCAGTACAAATGCAACCGGTGATTTCTCTATCAGCTTCGTCGATTGCGGACAGGGTGCGCCTGCCTGTACGATCGTTGGGGCCGACAGCTTTGCACAGCAACAGGGAATGCCCACCATCGTCACTATTACCTCACCGGTTACCCATGCCGGGAATATTATCGCCTGCGGAACCTCCTCCATTCAGTTCATGAATTATACTATTGACGGGGGCAGCCAGGTAAACCTGATCAGCACCAATCCCGGGGATAGTTTTACAGCTTCCGATACAACGGCTACCCAGCACCGGACCTACCTGAGCGGTTATCGTTCGCAAAACCAGCATCTTTCCCTTGACTTTGACAGCCCCGGTACGCCAGGCACTTATGCCATCCACTATCTTTCCCTGGACGGATACGGCCAGGTGACACCGCTGGCAGCCTGTAACCTTATCCTGACTGCCTTCCCGCAGCCGGGAGGATTTTTTGAAGGAACATTTTCAGGACAATTCAAGGACGCACTGAATAATACACACAGCCTGAACGGATCACTCAGGATAAAACTCAGATAACAGAACCGGAAATATCATATGTTGCAAACCTGATTCTTAAACTATAAATGATCTGCCGGAACAGGAGAAGGATATAAAGGAGATAATTGAAGGTTGTATAAAAGATGACCGCAAGGCCCAGGAAACCCTTTACCGGAGTTTTTACAGGGCCATGATGAACCTTTGTCTCCGCTATACAAAGAATGAAACTGATGCGATGGAGGCTTTGAATACAGGATTCTACAAGGTGTATAAGAACATCAGCCGGTTTGATGCTGCCAAAGCCTCCTTTTATACCTGGATTCGTACCATCATCATACACAGCTGCCTTGACCTCATCAAAGGCAGGGATTCCGAAACACTAACGGGTGAAATGGAACAGGCGGCCCACGCAGATGTGCCGCCTGTTGCTGTTTCCAACATGTCAGCGAACGATATTTTAAAACTCGTAAGGGAATTGCCTCCGGCCACACAGGCCGTATTCAACCTGTATGTAATGGAAGGCTATCAGCACGGCGAAATCGGAAAACTGATGGGGATCAGTGAAGGAACCAGTAAATGGCATTTAAGCGAAGCAAGAAAAAAACTTCAGCTCATGATAAAGAATAAAATGTAGAAATGGAGGAGCGTTTACCATATGAGGAGCAACTGAACCAGCAATGGGGCGATCTGCCGCTGCCGGACGAAAACCTGGCCTGGGCGGATATGCGCCGCCGGCTGGAGGAAGATGAGGACCGGCCGCCAGTTGCCTGGTGGCGCCGGGGATGTCTCCTTTGGGCTTTATTGCTGGGGGCCCTGCTCGCCGCCGGCTGGTTTGTGTTGAAACCGGTAAACTGGTTCCAAAAAGAAAAGCCAAAAGAACAGGTTGTAAAAACAAATCAACCTCCTCAAAACAGGAATGAACCGCTGAAAGAAACACCGGGCAATGCAGCGAAACCCCGGTTGGACCAAAACGTAAAAGACAGCCATACAACGGCCATGAATCCGGCGAAGGGTTCACCGGGAACTTCTGCAACTACTGCCACAAAGAAAGAAACCAGCCCTGGCGGTGAAAAAAGGGAAGGAGCCGGTAAAGAACAAAAGAAGAACAGCAACAATGTACACAAACAGCCGGCCGGAGCAAATGACCTGGTAAACCTTTCAGGCGGTAACGGAAAAACGGGTAAGAAAAAACAGCCTGCAAAAACAGCAGCTGGTGATCCGGGTTCAAAAAAACCAACAGAAGAAGTAATATCCGGGAGTAATAAGGATACGGCGGTTGCCGTTATCCCCGGTCCGCTTTTGCAAAAAGATACCGGCACAGGCAACAAACCTGCACCGGTGCAAAAGGATACCTTATCAGCAAACCGGGCCGATACAGTTAAGCAAAAAGAAAAAGATATTTCAAAGACCGGCAGTGACAGCAGCCGTACGAAGAAAGAAAAAGCTAAAACACCATATATCCTCTCGGCAGGCCTGGCCCTTCATCAGCAGCTGCCGGTGGAGGGACAAAAACTGACTCCTTATAATTCGCTGGGCCGTAAAGGCAGCCTGGCCGATTACATTCCCGCTGTTTACCTGCGGCTGGAAAAAGAGAAAAAGTGGTTCCTTCAGTCCGAATTCAGGTACGGGGCCCCGCAATATGAGAAAGAAATCCTCTACCGGCAATCGATCGTGCCGGATACGGGCGCCTTACCGGTATATACCACCACCACTACCAGCACACTGAAGAAAACTTTCTATCACCAGTTACCGCTTACCTTCAATTATTTCATTGCCCCGGGCTGGTCTGTCGGGGCGGGGATGCAATGGAACAGGTTCGTGAGTGCTGTTTCCGAAAAGCAGGTGTCAAAGAAAAATAACTTTACACAGCTTGATTCAGTTGTCAGCAAGGTCATCGGGAAAGATGATACGGCAGGATCAGTTTTCAAAACCAGCTACTGGCAGGCTGTTTTTGAAACACAGTATAAATGGAAACGGTTTTCTTTCGGGGCCCGTTATACGTTCGGGCTGGAGCCGTATATCCGTTATCAGCTGCCCGGCCAATTGCCCCGGGAAGAAAAGAATCACTCGGTCCAGGTATTCATCCGTTATGAATGGTGGAGGCAGAAGAAAAAGGGGCCGTAAGCAAGGCCGTGAAATCAGCCCCTGAACATCTTCTCAGGTTGTTCCGGTCTGAATGCAAGGAAAGTGCGATACCCGTCAGGAATGATGTTCGGCTGTTCACAGGCACGATCAGTAATAATTACAAGGCTGATAGCGGCCATATCTTTTGAAAAACCGGCACCTTAAGCGGCGTTGTTGCCATTACGGGTTTATGTACACCCGGAAAGGAAGGCTATTGATTTTCTCAACGCTGGACAATAATCATAGAGGGAGCGCAACAGACGTAAGAAGAATAATCGAAAAATTTCTGCAGCGTATAAGCTCAGAATTTTGATCCCCAACTTTCCTGCAGCAGTAAGACGCAGTTACCAGGCCTTTACGAAATACAAAAAGAAAACCTATTCAAATTTGCACCTGTCCTGTATGCAAATTAATCCCTTTTTCTTTTTACTCCCCCCCAGTATTTGGGATGCTGTATTGATCCCAATTTGGGTATAAGACCATCTTACTAATTATTTTACTTTGAAGTAATCACTGATTTCTTGTATAAGACATCAGTATAAAACCGTACTATGATTACTTTAAATTTTACAACGGAGCGCACTGGCAACCAGTTTCTTCCTGATAACTATGTTTTCCAGCGGCATTTATATGCATATAAATGGGCGGCCTTACATGTTAGCGGCAACCTGCTTGAGGTAGGTTGTGGAAACGGCTATGGGCTGTCAGAATTAAAACCCGTGGTAAGGAACTATGTTGGCATTGATAAATCAAAAGCGGCCCAATCATTTTTTAAAACCAACGGGGCAGATTTTTTTGCTATCAAAGCGCCAAGCCTGAAGAATATACCAAGTAACATTTTTGATTCCGTTGTCAGTTTCCAGGTGATCGAGCATATTAAAAATGATTCGCTGTTCCTGCAGGAGATCTGCCGGGTATTAAAGCCTGGCGGGAAACTGTACCTTACCACACCCAACAGGCTGACATCGCTGACAAGAAACCCCTGGCATGTAAGAGAGTATAGCAGTGATGAACTGACTGCCTTAGTAAAAAAATACTTTGAAGAAGTTAAGCTGCAAGGGCTGTTCGGGAATGAAGTGATCGATGCGCATCTCCGCGAAAATAAGATCGCCGTCAGCAAACTGGTTCGCTTCGATATTTTCAACCTGCAGAAAAATGCTCCCCGGTTTATGTTGAAATTGCCTTACCAGCTTTTGAATTTTTACACAAAAAAGAAACTGGCAGCAGCCCATCATTCACTGGTCTCCGGTATAAGTTATACAGATTTTTTTCTGAATACGCATCGGGACAGCTGTCTTGACCTTTATATAACCGCTGTCAAACAACCAGGTGCGGGAAATTAAAGACCCCTGAAACCAATTCGTAACTCACCGGGTTTAAGTAGTATGCAATGAACTGAAGGCAACATCAGCCTTTGAACATTTTCTCCAGTTGATCCTGTTTGAACTCCAGGTAAGCAGGGTTACCATCGGGTGTAATGTTGGGTTGCTTACAGCTAAACAAGCTGGTCACCAGCTGTTGCATTTCCTTTTCCGTCAGCCGGGTGCCTGTCTTCACCGCTCTTTGTCTGGCCAGTGCACGGAGTAATTTTTCCCGCCGGGAAAATTTTACATCAGGGCTGAAATGCTTGTACTGTTCCAGCAGGATATCGATCACATGTTTTTCATTTCCGGGCTCCACATCGGCCGGTGTGCCCTGTATTACATAGGTATTCCTGCCAAAGGGCTCAATGATATACCCCAGGTAGTGAAGGTCGCTGATGATCTCTTCCATGATCGCTGCATCGGCAGGAGGCAGCTCCAGCGTGGCAGGAAACATGCTGCGCTGGGTGGCAATGGGTTTGTCTTGATTCGCCTTGCTCAGTTGTTCGTATAACACCCGTTCATGTGCGGCCTGCTGGTGGATGAGCAGGAAACCATTTGCTGAAGGGATAACGATATAAGTGTTCAGCAGCTGGGAAATATCAGCATCTGCAGAAAGCGGGAAAGGACCGGCAACTGCCATGTCGTTGACACCCGGTGCAGGCTGATGACCGGTGGCCGGCGGCTCACCACCTTCATAAAAATCCCTCCAGTGCTTCAACTCACTCTTGTCATTCTTTTCAATAAAATGCGCCTGGTGTTTTTGGCTGAACCCTTTGAAGATCGAACCGGATGAAGCGGCTGTTCTTTTTTCCTCCGTAAAGGGCTGCTGAATGGCGGGCAGTTGCTGGATAGAAGCATCCAGGTCAAAGTCGAGGGTAGGGGTAACGCTGAACTGTGCCAGGGCATGTTTTACCGCTGCCTGCACAAAAGCGTATATGATCTTTTCATCTTCAAACTTGATCTCCTGTTTGGTCGGATGCACATTCACATCCACCTGGGCAGGATCGAGATCGATAAAGAGTACATACATGGGGAAGCTGTCAGCCGGGATCATTTCCTGGTAGGCGCTCATGACCGCATGGTTCAGGTAGGGGCTTTTAATAAAACGGTTGTTTACAAAGAAGTACTGGTCACCCCTTGTTTTCTTGGCAGTTTCGGGTTTTCCCACAAAGCCATAGATGTTCATGTAATCGGTCTCTTCTTTTACAGCGACCAGTTTGGCATTGTAATGATTGCCGAGCAGCTGAACGATCCGTTGTTTCAGGCTGCCGGCTTCGAGATGAAACAGTTCCTGTCCGTTAGCCGTAAGGGAAAATTGTATATCCGGAAACGACAGGGCCACCCGGGTGAATTCATCCACGATATGCCGCATTTCAGCAGCATTGCTTTTCAGAAAATTCCGCCGTGCAGGTACGTTAAAGAACAGGTTCTTCATCGCCAGGCTGGTACCGTTTGGAATGGCCACCGGTTCCTGCTTTTTTACCACACTGTTCTCCACTTCAATAAAGGTACCGGCTTCATCACCGGCCCTTTTGGTTTTCAGCTCCACCTGTGCCACGGCTGCAATGGAAGCAAGGGCCTCACCACGAAAGCCCATGGTGCGGATATGAAACAGGTCATCGATGGTCCTGATCTTGGAAGTGGCATGCCGTTCAAAACTCATGCGGGCATCTGTATCACTCATCCCGCTTCCGTTGTCGATCACCTGTACCAGTGATTTACCGGCATCGGCAATGATCAGCCGGATCTCGGTGGCCCCGGCATCGACCGCATTTTCCAGCAATTCCTTCACAGCACTGGCAGGGCGCTGGATCACTTCGCCTGCGGCAATCTGGTTCGCAATATTATCGGGGAGTAATACAATTTTATCCGGCACAAATCAGGTTTAGCGGACAAAAATAACCAATTCAATTTTAAGAAGCATTCGGCTTTTCCTTTGCATCAAAAAAGGTAATTTTAAAACTGGTTTCTGATCACTCAATTCCTTATCATGAAGCTTTACAGCGTAAGCCTGTTCATTTTTTGTTTGATATCCCTTCAGGCAGGGGCCCAGTATAAAAGTAACCTGAAGAAGAACGAATGGGTCGACAGTGTGTTCAATTCGCTCAATGACGACCAGCGGATCGCACAACTGATGGTGATCCGGGCGCATTCCAACCTGGGGCCGGACCATGTGGCCAAAGTGGTAAATGATATTCAGCAGTATAATGTCGGGGCACTGTGCTTTTTCCAGGGCGGGCCGGTAAGACAGGCAAACCTGACCAACTATTATCAAAGCATTGCCAAAACACCCCTGATGATCACGATTGACGGGGAGTGGGGGCTGGGCATGCGGCTGGACAGTGTGACAAAATACCCGTACCAGCTCACCCTTGGTTCCATCAGCGATGAACACCTGGTGTACCAGATGGGGCTGGCCGTTGGCGAACAGTGTAAACGGATGGGTATTCATGTGAACTATGCCCCTGTGGTGGATATCAACAATAACCCGAATAACCCGGTGATCGGGTACCGCTCCTTTGGAGAAGACAAAGAAAAAGTTTCCCGCTACGGTATTGCTTACATGAAGGGCATGCAGGATGCGGGCATCATGGCCTGCGCCAAGCACTTCCCCGGGCATGGTGATGTGGATGTGGATTCTCATCTCGATCTCCCGGTGATCAATAAAAGCATGGCACAGCTGGATACGATGGAGCTGGTCCCTTTCAAAGCGGTGTTTGATGCCGGTATCGGCAGTGTAATGATCGCCCACCTGTATATCCCGGCAATCGATAATTCGGCGAACAGGGCCACTTCTATTTCTAAAAATAATGTGACCGAACTGCTGCGAAACAACCTGCACTATAATGGACTCACTTTTACCGATGCACTGGAGATGAAAGGGGTGGCCAAGTATTTTCCTAATGGCGTCATTTCGGTGGAAGCCCTTCTGGCAGGAAATGATATGCTTTGCCTGCCGGCCAGCGTGGCAGAATCGGTCGATGCGATCAAAAAGGCGATCAATGACGGGAGACTGACCTGGGAGGATATTTATGCAAAGACCAGGAAGGTACTGGCTTCAAAATATGACCTGGGTTTGAACAAAACGCAATGGATCGATACCACCAACCTGGTAGCCGATCTCAATGCCAGGACAGATGCCATCCGCTATGAAGTGGCAAAAGAAGGGATCACCCTGCTGGCAGAAGCAAAGAACACCTCATCCCGGGATGATTATGCCAGTGTGCCTTTTAAGAAACCGGGCAAGGTTGCTTATATCGGTATCGGTACAACTGATATCAATGACTTTGGAAAACGGTTACAGCAGGATTACGGCGCTGATGTGTACACCTTCTCCTACAAAGACAGCCAGGCAAAGGCGGACTCTATTTTGCAGTCCGTACCCAAAGACGGAAAGTATGATGTGATCGTTGTAGGGGTGCATGGCTACTCGCTGCGGCCGGCGGATAATTTCGGGCTCAGCAATGCGGCCCTCTACCTGTACAGGCAATTGAATTTTATTAAAACGGTCACCCTGACATTCGGGAATGTACTGGCCACAAAGAATTTTTGTGATGCCTATACCTTACTCGCCTGTTACCAGGATGATCCTGTCACACAGCAGGCGGCCGCTGATTACCTGGCAGGAAAATTCGACCTGAAGGGCAGGCTCCCGGTATCTGTTTGCCGCTTTAAGTTTGGCGATGGCATTGTAAAGAGTGAAAAGGATCCTTCCATTCACCGCATGAACCAGCTGGCGGCGGTGGATTCGATCGTCAGCGATGCCATGGTGCAAAAGGTATTTCCCGGCTGTGTGGTACTGGCCGTGCACGAAGGAGAGATCGTTTATAACAAAGCCTTCGGGAATTATAAATACGAACCTTCACAGCCTGTCAGTCTCGAAAGTATTTTCGACCTCGCTTCCGTCACCAAGATATCCGCCACTACCGTGTCGGTAATGAAATTGTTTGAACAGGGAAAACTGGAACTCAATAAAACCCTTGGCGATTACCTGCCCATGGTACGGGGCACCAACAAGGCCGGGCTGAAGATAGATGATGTGCTGCTGCACCAGGCCGGGCTGGTTCCCTTCATTCCTTTTTATAAAGAGACCATTGACTCCGTAACCGGCCGGCCGAAGCCGGAGATATACCGCACCAAACCAGAGCCGGGGTTCACGGTACGGGTGGCGGAAGGAATTTATATGCGCAATGACTGGCAGGATACCATGTTTGCCCGTATCCTGAAAAGCCCGCTGACACCACAGGGAAAATATGTGTACAGTGACAATGATTTTATTTTCCTGGGGAAGATCGTTGAACAGATCACCGGTATGAAACTGGAAGACTATGTGCAAAAAACGTTTTACCGGCCCATGGGGATGACGTCAACAGGATTTAAACCAAGAGAAAGGTTTCCTGCAGATAAAATGGTGCCGACCGAAACGGAGAAACATTTCCGGATGCAGACCACCCAGGGTGATGTGCATGACGAAGGCGCTTCCATGTTCGGCGGGGTGGCGGGGCATGCCGGACTTTTCTCCAATGCATATGACCTGGCCATGCTGTACCAGATGCTGCTGAACGGCGGCGAGTTCAATGGTAACCGGTATTTGAAAAAGGAGACAATAGATTTTTTCACTGCCTATCACAGCAAGAGCAGCCGCCGCGGGTACGGGTTTGATAAACCGGAAAAAGATAATGCCCTGCGGAAAGAACCCTACCCGGCGTCCCTGGTTTCAGCACGGACCTTTGGTCACACCGGGTTCACCGGCACCTGTGTATGGGTGGATCCGAAATATGATATTGTATATATATTCCTTTCCAACCGGGTGTACCCCACCAGGGATAATAATAAACTCGGTCAGCTGAGTATAAGAGGGAAGATCCAGGATGCGATCTACAGGGCGCTGGGGATATAGTTATTTCCCTTTTCCGCCTCCCTGCCCGGAAGGTGAATTAGGCCGTTGCCCGCCCTGCTGATTACGGTTAGGGTTGTTCTGTTGCGGTCGTTGCTGTTGTCCTCTTTGCTGGCCCCGCTGCTGGTTGCCCTGCTGTTTCTGCTGGCCCTGCTGCCCACCCTGTTTGCCCTGTTGCGGCCGGTTGCCCGTTTGTCCTCCCTGGCCTTTTTGCCGTTGCTGCTGTTGTTGCTGCTTCTTTTTCTTTTCGGCTTTCTCCAGTGTACGCAGGCTGATCTGTCCTACCAGTTCCACCATTTCCGGTTCGGCTTCTTTGGGTTTGCTGCTGGTCACATCCACCGGTTCCAGTTCTTCCGGTATCACACCCTGCTGGTTCAGCGATTTGATCTTTCTTACCCGTTCAATGGTCAGGGGGTATTGTTTATTGCTGTCGGGTAATGTATACCACATCAGGTTTTTAAAGATATCCTTCTTGATCAGGAAGGCATTGCCTTTGGCCACCTGCAGTACATCACAATTATCGGGGAAATGCTGCAGTGCATCCAGGTAGGTATCCAGCTCATAATTCAGGCAACACTTCAGCCGGCCGCATTGCCCGCTCAGTTTTGTCTGGTTAATGGAGAGGTTCTGGTAGCGGGCTGCCGCCGTATTCACCGATTTAAAATCGGTAAGCCAGGTGCTGCAGCAAAGCTCCCGGCCGCAGCTGCCGATGCCGCCCACTTTACCCGCTTCCTGCCGGGCGCCGATCTGGCGCATCTCCACCTTTACCTTGAATTCGGAAGCATATACTTTGATGAGTTCACGAAAGTCAACACGGCCATCTGCTATGTAAAAGAAGGTAGCTTTTCTTCCGTCCGCCTGCATTTCCACCTGGCTTATTTTCATATCCAGTTTCAGCTGGCGGGCAATGGCCCGGCTGCGGATCACCGCTTCGGGTTCACGGGCCTTATTCTGGTTGCGGATTTCAATATCACGGTCGGTAGCCCGGCGCAGCACTTTTTTCATTTCCGGGTTGTCTTCCTTCACCCCTCTTTTCTTCATCTGCAGGCGAACGATCTCGCCGGTAAGCGATACTTCACCCACATCAAACCCACTCACGCCTTCCACC
This sequence comes from Chitinophagaceae bacterium, assembly GCA_046329665.1. Classification (GTDB taxonomy): domain Bacteria; phylum Bacteroidota; class Bacteroidia; order Chitinophagales; family Chitinophagaceae; genus JJ008. The sequence goes on from JAXLUG010000002.1 coordinate 76,657, forward strand.
GCTATCAGGTCCCCCTTTTCAAAAGGCTGCAGCGTGGCATTGCGGTAAAAATCTTTGCGGGTACCCTGGCTGAAGCTTACTTCGATCACCTTGCAGGCACTGTCCATATCAGCAATGGGCAGGTTGCGCAGCCAGTCATATGCATTCATGCGGTTACATCCGCCGGAACTGCATCCGCCATTGCTTTTACACCCGTTGGGTTTACCCGTACCACAGTTGCCGCAACTCATTTACTGATGTTGGTTTGTGTTTTAAAAATACCACGGAGGGAGGTGATGGGCCGATCGCCGGTAACACTATTCAGCTGCTGTTGCGTCGCACACTTCAGGGTTCTGTCCGCTGTTCAGCAACACAGAATGCATTTGGAAAGCAATGCTATATGTAGAAGTAATTGCAGACATAACTAAAGCAAACTGAAACGGTTGGGCTTTCTCTTCTCCTGCTCACGATCCCTGCTCCCTGCCTCATTCCGTCAAAAATACAATCTTATCCTGAATAATATGGTATAGTTTAATGGTAAGGGCATGGAAGAGCATTTTGCCGTTGGCGTTCCGCTCTATGTAGTAGCTGGCCCTGTCAATTTGTTCAATAATAGCCTCTTGCTGCTCGATCCCGGCAATTTTGTTCAGTCTTTCTGCAAAATCCCGTTCAGAGCCGAATGCACCGGGTGCATCCCCGGTGGCCCTGAGCAGGATGGCCTGCTCCAGCAGGTGGTTAAAATAGCGGAGAAACTGCTTTTGCTTTTCCCGCCCCAGCCGGCTGATATCCTCCACCCACTTGGTTTGTGCCACCGGCCCGGTCTTCAGCATGGCATTCAGCCAGTCCCGGAGCAGCGACTGTGCATCTTCTTCCGCATGCTGTACCAGTTGCAGCGCCTCCCGGTAATTCCCTTCACTTACATGGGCCACCTGCAGGGCTATGCTGGGTTCTGTTTTGTTCCGGCTCACCAGTGCGTCCTCAATATCCTTTGTTTCCAGGGCTGGTATTTTGATCAGCTGGCAGCGGCTTACAATGGTTGGTAATACGAGTTCTTCATTTTCCGCCACAAGAATGAACAGTGTATGGGGGGGTGGCTCTTCTATTATCTTCAGCAGCTTATTTCCTTCCTTGTCCAGTTCTTCGGGCATCCAGAGGATAAGCACCTTGTATTCACTTTCAAAACTCTTCAGGCTCAGTTTTTTTATGATCTCATCACATTCCCTTGCGGTTATCTTCCCCTGGCTGTTTTCTTTTTCCTTGATCATTTCGATCCAGTCGAAGAGATTGCCATAGGGATTCAGTTTGATGAACTCTCTCCATTCTGTGATGAAGTCGGCAGCAATGGGCTTCTCCCCGGCTTTTTTTGTAACGGTAGGATAAGAGAAATGAATGTCCGGGTGTACCAGTTGGGCCGCTTTCAGGCAGGCGGGGCACACCCCGCAGCTGTCTGTTTGAGGCGCCGGGGCGGCGGGTTGCGGTTCGGCGTCTCCGAAAAGCGAGGCACCGGAGGCCGGGGATTGTTTTTTCGGATTAGCCTTTTCACAAACGAGGTACTGGGCAAATGCAAGTGCCAGGGGTAAGGCGCCGCTTCCTTCTTTCCCCAAAAACAAAAGGGCATGGCTGAGCCGGTTATGCTGTACCAGTTCAGCCAGTTGTTTCTTTACTTCAGGTTGTCCTATGATACCGGAGAATTGCATGGGAAGGCGAAAATAACAAAAGCGGCGCTGTGGCAGCACCGCTTTTGGGTAATAATAAATTGAAGCGGGTTTACTTCAGGTACTGAAGTACTTCCGGGCTCATCGGGTTCACTTTGTTGTGGAAGACGGCGATCAGCTTACCATTTTCGTCCAGCAGGAATTTGGTGAAGTTCCAGATCACCGGGTCCTGCAGGTATTTTTTCCAGGCCAGGTCCCGGGAGGTTTCACCCGGTTGCGTCTTTGCAAATTCTTTGGACTGGTCGACCAGGTATTTAAAGAGCGGATGGATATCATCACCCCGTACAGAGATCTTTTCTGCCATGGGGAAGGAAACGCCATAATTCTTTGTACAGAATTCCTTGATCTCCGTATTGGTGCCCGGTTCCTGCTCGCCGAAGTTATTGGCAGGAAAACCCACGATCACCAGCTTGTCCTTGTACTTCTCATACAGGGCTTCCAGGTCTTTGTATTGCGGGGTATTACCACATTTGGAGGCGGTGTTCACCACCATGATCTTTTTTCCCCTGAAGGCAGAGAAATCAATATCGGAGCCATCCAGCCCCGGTACCTTGAAATCATAAATAGATCCGCCGGTCAATGTGGTGGCCAGCAGTAATCCGATAAAAAAGGTTTTCATTTCTGTAGGTTTTATTGAGGGACACCAAAGTTAAGCCAACCTTTTCTTTAAACGCCGTTATTTATCCGGCAGGTTGCTTACTGTTTTTCAAAACAGCCAAGATCGGGCAGCCCGACAGCCCTCGGTTTGCCATCCAGGTCCGTGGGAAGACCTGTATTGACTCCCTTATTGATGGCCGGGGAGCCGGTTTTTAACCTGTAATCGTAATAGTTGCGGTTCGTATTGATGCTGTCGAAAAGAGGTGCCTGGTTGTTAATGACCTGGTTGCTGGTGATATTGGCGGGAGGTGCCTGCACCTTCCAGAGGTTATAATCAAAGTTTACATTGAAAGCCGTTGCCCCGTTCTTGATCACCACCACTTCATTATCCACCAGCCCGTTCTCACCCCAGAAGATACAGTTTCGGAAAAGGGCGGAAAGTGCGGCAGCAGTATTATTGGCATAATTACTAAGAGTAAGTACCGGGTATTTATGATCGATGTACCGGTTGCCAATACTGGTAACGGTGCAATGGGTGAACTGGTAATCGCCCCCCATGGTCAGTGCAAGGTTTTTCCCGCAGTTACTGACCAGGCAATTCCGGGCCCTGATGCTGGAGTTTAAGGCAATGATACCGGCATCGTATGCATTATCGATCACACACTCGTTCAGGGTCAGCTTAGGGTTAGCATTTACGGAAGGGTTTTGCAGGCCGATGGCCTGGTATGCATTTTTTATTACAGCATAGGTTAATACATTGTCTTTAGCATTGTCCAGGAAAAAGATACCCGGCCAGCTTGCAGGAAAATCTTTATAGGGATCGTCCAGCCGGTCTCCCTGGAAATAAACCCTGTCAGCTGTGTCCTTCAACCCGTTTACAATTAATGTTCCGTTGACGACGACAGGAGCATCTGCGTGTACGTAGATGCGGCATCCTTTGTTGATCGTCAGCGTTTGGCTGGTATTTACCAGCAGGGAACCAAGGATCACATAAGGCAGGTCATTGTTCCAGGTTTCATTTGTGCTGATCACTTTATCCCTGAAGAAATGGGCATTCTGTCCCCAGGCTTCCAGTTGCACCAGCCGGTTCTTTCCATTATAACTTACCTGGATACTGTCGCGGATGATAAAGGGGAGGTTCCCGGCGGAAGGGTTTACGTTTACCTGCACAAAGACATAGAGGCTGTCATTAGCCTCAATCTCCAGGTTTGAAAATTGTGTGCCGGCTATGCCGTCCACATTCATTTTGTATGCGGAGGCTGTCCCGCCCATCAGCCTGAGGGATGAAAGCCGGAGCTTCTGGTTATTTTCATTTATGATCTTTAGCGTACGGTAAGCAGAACCTGAGGCGACAAATACCGTATCGTATTTCAGTGTATCGGCTGAAAAGCCCACCTGTGCATCCGGGCTGGTGATGAAGGAATCTTTCCGGCAGGAAAAAAGCAGTATTACAAAGGATATGGTTGCGGCGGCGATAAACTTCATTATCCCAAAAATAACTGAACTATTTGAAATTACCGGGAAGCCACACAAAGGGTGACGATACTGAGGGTGAGCCCCTCGGTTTTCAGCAGTTCGGCCCCGCATGATTCAAGGGTGGCACCGGTGGTTACCACATCGTCAACCAGCAATACATGTTTATTCCGGATAGCCCCCGGCTCGGTCAGCAGAAATTTCCCTTCAATGTTTTTCCATCTTTCGACCCGGCCTTTTTTCGTTTGTGTATCGGTATGCTGCGGGCGGGATATTACTTTCTCAAAAACAGGGATGCCGGCAGCCTCAGCTATTCCCTCACAAAGAATGGTGGCCTGGTTGTATCCTCTTTTTCTTTCCTTATCCGGAAAAAGCGGCAGCGGGATCAGGGCTTCCGCATTGAACCGGTTTGAGTTTTTCAATTGTTCCCCCATGATGCGCCCCAACTGCCAGCCCAGTTCTTTGTTGCCTTTATATTTTAGCTGGTGCATCAGGTTTTGCATCATTGATCCTTTTGTAAAGTGGAACTGTGCGGATGCTGCTTCAAGATGCAGTCTTCCCCAGAATAGTTTTTCAACCGGGTTACCGGCATGCAGTTCAAACCCGGTTTCAGGCATTGCCACCAGGCATTTCATGCAAAGGGAGCTTTCGGCGCTGATGATATCGCTGCCGCAGGCAGTACATACATGGGGGAAGAAAAGATGAAGCAGGGAGTCTTTAAGTGTTTTCAGGGAGACCATTTACAACGGGTACAAGCAGGATCAGGACCGGCAGAAAACAGCAGTAATACTATGCTCAGAAAAGGTAACGGTATATTTCATCCACCCTTCCCATTGTAACCACCTCGATACTGAACTTTTGCCTGGATATTCCTTTCTGGTTGTATTTGGAAACTATGATTTTTTCAAACCCGAGTTTCTCCGCTTCGGCGATCCGTTGTTCTATCCGGTTCACTGCCCTTATTTCTCCGCTGAGGCCGACTTCACCGGCAAAGCAGATGTGCCGGGGCAGTGCCACATCTTCATAAGAAGAAAGCAGGGCACAAAGTACGGCAAGGTCAATGGACGGGTCTTCTGTTTTGATGCCCCCGGCGATATTTAAAAAGACATCCTTAATGCCAAAATGGAAACCGCCTCTTTTTTCCAGTACGGCCAGCAGGAGTTGCAAGCGGCGCAGATCAAAACCGCTGACTGTCCGTTGGGGTGTGCCATAAACGGATTGCGTCACCAGGGCCTGTACTTCTATCAGCAGCGGGCGGATGCCTTCGATGGTAGCGGCGATAGCAATCCCGCTTAGCTGGTCTTCTTTTTGGGTAATGAGTATTTCACTGGGGTTCAGTACGCCCCGCATGCCGGTATCGGTCATCTCATAGATACCTAATTCGGCTGTACTTCCAAAGCGGTTCTTTAATGTTCTTAATACCCGGTAGGCATAATGCCTGTCGCCTTCAAACTGCAATACAGTATCCACCATGTGTTCCAGTATCTTGGGGCCGGCAATACTCCCGTCCTTGGTAATATGACCTATCAGAAAGACCGGGGTATTTGTTTCCTTGGCAAAGCGCTGAAATTCGGCCGTGCATTCTCTTATCTGGGATACTGACCCGGGTGATGAATCTATGAACGGTGTCTGTAATGTCTGCACAGAGTCTACAATCACCAGGTCCGGTTTCAGTTTTTTTATCTCCTGGAAGATCGTTTGGGTGGATGTTTCTGTCAGCAGGTAAAATCCGTTTGTTTTGGCGGAAGCTGCATTATATCCGAGGCGGTCAGCCCGCATTCTGATCTGTTGTTCGCTTTCCTCTCCGCTGATATAAAGAACTGTACTTTCTTTTAATGCAAGACCATTTTGAAGAAACAAGGTTGATTTCCCGATTCCGGGTTCTCCAGCTACCAGGACAAGACTACCTGGTACAATGCCGCCGCCTAAAACCCTGTTCAGCTCAGCATCTGCAGTAAGTAATCTCCTTTCCTCACTGCTTTTAATATCATGTAATGCCACCGTCCGGTTCGTCCTTTTTTCATCGTTATAATTTTTCCAGTCTGCAGTTGTTTTGGAATTATCCTTTTGAATGAGTTCTTCAACAAAAGTGTTCCATTGATTACAGGAGGGGCATTGCCCGGCCCATTTCACACTTTCATAGCCACAGTTCTGACAGAAAAAAGTTGTTTTCACTTTACTCATGCGCTAAAATTAATTGATTGAAAGGGTCTTTATTCAATGAATGGAGATGTGCACCAAAAAAAGAGTGACCATAAGGGGAATGAAAAACAAAAGAAAGCAGCTTTTTAAAGCAAGAACAGGAAAGAAGAGAATGGTCGTTTATTAAATGTAAAAAGGGCCAATCTTACGATTGACCCCCCTTACTTACTAACCCATTAAATTCTATTGCTAAGTTACAATTATGCCCCACATTTCAAAATAAATTTTTCTCTCTGTGTATAACTTCCACCGCCAAAACAAGTAAGAGTATTTCCTTTTGGCCATCGGAAAAATATAGCTGTAATTCGTTATTTATCAGAACCTTATATTTTTCATTTTGTAACCGGACAAAATGAATAAGTGTCAGTAAACCAATATTATCTTATCGTGAAAATGACAAATCGGCTGCAAAAAATCTCTTTGGGGAGGTGGTAGTAAATTTGATATAAAAACGGTCTAAAACGAGTGAAAAATGATAATGTCAAATGAAATTTTTGTGGTGTCGCTGCTCTTTCTTGGGATCAGTTTTCTGGTGTCTGCTGTGCTCCGCTCAAAGTTTACAAAGTATGGTAAAATCGGGCTGGCAAACGGGCTCTCGGGCCGGGAAATTGCCGAAAAAATGCTCCGGGAAAACGGCATCTATGACGTAAAGGTGACCTCCGTGGAGGGCTTCCTGTCAGACCATTATAATCCCCTTACTAAAACAGTGAATCTCAGCCCGGAAGTGTATAATGGAACCAGTATTTCAGCCGCGGCGGTGGCCGCCCATGAGTGCGGGCACGCCGTTCAGCATGCCACCCGGTACGGGCCACTTATGTTCCGGAGCAAGATCATACCAGCCGTACAGGTCAGTTCCATGCTGGTGAACTGGATCCTCCTGGCCGGAATGATCATGATTGCCATCAATAAGAACCCTACGGTGCTGCTGGTCGGTATTGTGGCCATGAGTATAACGGTTTTGTTCACCCTCATTACCCTGCCGGTGGAGTTTGATGCCAGCAAAAGGGCCCTTGCCTGGCTTGATCACACGAATATTACTAACCAGCAGGAGTATCCCAAAGCCAAGGATGCCCTCAAATGGGCAGCTACGACCTATGTTGTAGCCGCACTGGCGGCAGTGGTGCAGCTTGTTCAATATATAATGATCTACCTGAACAGCCGGGACAGGAACTAAATAAGCATCTAAAAACAAACCCCGCAGAAGCGGGGTTTGTTATATTTTGATCTCTTCATCGTGCTGGTCAAAGAATTTGTATTCCGTAAGGTGGTAATTACTATCCTGCTCCAATTGTATCTTCTGACCGAATTTCTTTTTCCATTTAGCGATCTTATTGTTCCAGAACCACCCTTTTGTGAGGTATGCATAAAGGATGGGGTGAACCACCAGTTTGAGTCCACTGTGCTTATGCGTTACGAGGTAGCCGACATTTTTTTCTATTTCATCTTCCAGCAGTAGTGTGGAAGATATTTTACCGGTACCGTTGCAGCTTGGACAAAGTTCCTGGGTATTTATGTTCACCTCCGGCTTCATACGCTGGCGGGTGATCTGCATGATGCCAAACTTGGAGATGGGTAGTACGGCATGTTTAGCCCTGTCAGGCTTCATGAATTCTTCCATTTTCTCCATCAGCTTCCGCTTGTTCTCCGGAAGCTTCATGTCAATAAAGTCAACGACAATAATACCTCCCAGGTCCCGTAGCCGCAGTTGCCGGGCAATTTCATCCGCGGCTTCCAGGTTTGTTTCCAGAGCATTTTGTTCCTGGTTATTGCTTACGCTTTTATAGCCGCTGTTCACATCGATGACGTGAAGTGCTTCCGTATGTTCAATGATCAGGTAAGCACCACTGTCAAGGTTCACTGTCTTTCCGAAGGAAGACTTTACCTGTTTGGTAATCCCAAAAGAGTCGAATATCGGGGAACCGTTTTGATAGAATGAAACAATATCTGCCTTTTCCGGGGCTATACGCTGTATATAGTTTTTTGTATCGCTGAAGATATTCCGGTCATTCACCACGATCTTATTGAAATCCTCGTTAAGCAGGTCACGCAGAATACTGGTGGTCTTTGTTTGTTCACTGAGGATTCTTGTGGGGGCCACTGCGCCTTTCAGGTTCTGCTGAATGGTCTTCCACATCTCTACCAATGCAGAAAGGTCTTCATGCAGCTCGGCGGTATTTTTACCTTCAGCGGCCGTTCTGACAATCACCCCGAAATTCTTACTCTTGATGGCCTCTACGATCTTTTGGAGCCTTTTTCTTTCCTCCGAAGAATGGATCTTCCGGGATACAGCAACAATATCGTTGAAAGGAGTAAGCACGACAAACCGGCCGGGCAGTGATATTTCACAGCTTAACCGGGGTCCTTTGGCGGCGATAGGTTCTTTCAGTATCTGTACCAGGATATTCGGTTTTCCGCTCAGAACCTCGTTGATCTTACCAGTTTTGATAATTTCCGGCTCTACTGTGAACCTGGAGAAATCAAGTCCCTGCTCACTCCGATCGTTCATACACATACTGGTGAACTTGAGCAAGGACCGGGCATATGGACTCAGGTCGGTATAATGGAGAAAAGCATCTTTTTCAAAACCAACATCCACAAAAGCAGCGTTCAGTCCGGGAATCAGCTTTTTGACCTTTCCAAGGTACAAGTCTCCCACGGCAAAACGGGCATCGCTTTTTTCGCTATGCAGTTCTACCAGCTTCCTGTCTTCCAGCAGGGCGATCTCGACACCCTGGGGCGCTGCATTAATTATAAGTTCTTTGTTCATTACAGCTCAACACATACAGACCTTGCTGCTGTAAAACACCAGTTGCCAAAAATCCGTAAGGAATGCAGGATTGACGTTGGGTTTATTGCGAGTAAATTGGCGGGATGCAAACTTATACGGCAAACAACCGGTGGACTGGGAACAGGCTTTAGTCCTTAGCCGCTAACCTGAAACACATAAAACTGAATGTATCGGAGGTTGTTGACTAAAGACCATCGACTATTTGTTCCTTTTCTTGTGACGGTTCTTTCTCAGTCTTTTTTTACGCTTGTGCGTCGCAATTTTATGACGCTTCCTTTTTTTACCACAAGGCATGTCAAATAAATTTAAAAATCTTGTTTATAATACGTTTTCTGTCTGTTACCGGTATTGTCAGTGCTGCAACTCGCTGATACGGTTAATCAATGCCTTCTTCAGGTTTTCATTGGTTGACAGCTTCAGGCACTTATTGTACCACTTGATCGCTTCCGTTTTATTGCCGGTCTGGTCATATACGTCTGCCAGGAGCAAAGCAGCATCCAGGTTGCCGGGCTGAAGCCTGCATACTGCTTCAAAACGACCGATCGCTTTGTCATATTGCCCGGAAAGCATGGATCCCTTACCCAGCATCAGCTGTGCATAAGCGTTGGTACTGTCTTTTTCAGCCACCTCCCTGATTTTCATTATCCCTTCCATCGGGGTAGCAGAGATACCGCCAAAAAGGTAGCAGGCACCCAAACCAATTTTTGCTGAATCATTATCCGGGCTCAGCTTTAAAGATCTTTCAAACAAGTCTTTAGCCTGCAAGGCCTTCCATTTCCGCCGTTCACCCACATTATCCTCCTGCAGGTTATCTAAAAACTGTTGGGCGGCAAAGGTGAGGCTTTTTTGGGAATTTTCCAATCTGGCAGCTTCAGCGGTATACCAGGCATAAGGCTCAAATGCATTACCGGTATCCCGCCAGAAAGCGGCAAGTTGATGATAAACATGCAATTGCTGGTCTTTTACATCCCCCCGGATCACCGAATTCTGCAGAGCTGTGATGCGAAGTACCTGGTCTGGTGTAAGTTGTTTACTCGCAACAGCCAGGAAAGTATCAATAGTAAGGGTGCTTTTTTCAGGTTCTATTGGGCTATCTGCCATGTTCCCTGTCCCTCCGGGCGGGGATGAAACAGCCTTTCGGGGTGGAGTGATCCTGACAAAAAGGAACAGAATGCCGGTAAGTAAGATACCTGACGCAATAGTAATGAGCTGGGGTTTCTTCACGGTCACTTATTTCAGGCTGTAAAGGTATTAGCAAAAGTTATTACTTGCATCTGTGGGAAGGAAGTGCCCGCACGGCAATTATGTCAGGGATTCTTCAGTAATTTTCATGTCACCAAAACAACCTGTTATGCTCGCCTTCCGTTTGCTTTGTTCTTTGGCCATGGCTTTGCTGCTTATTACAAGCTGCAAAAACGAAAAAAAGACGCCCCCGGGAGATCATGATCCTGTTCTACAGGCACCCGGTCAGCAAGAAAAAGATGCCGATACGGGTTTAGTTATCATGAAACCAGTAATGGATAAAGAACTTAAGAGCTGGATAAGCACTTTTAAAGATTGTACTTTAGATTCCTTCCGCCAGGATCAAACAAGCCCGTTTGAACAAATCAGCTATGATGAAGGGCAGGATATGGATAAATTCTATTCCCTGTATAAACCTGCTTTAAGTTATTCACCAGACAGTATGCAGTTTATTGACCTTTACAGTGCAGGGCTTTCACTTGAGAAAAAAGGAAAAAAGATCATTGCGGCAGCAGATGTTGATATGGCTGTAACCCTTTGCAACCTGAAGGACAAAAAATGGATGCGTATTGCCTCTTTTGGCCCTTCCGCCAATATAGAGGAAGCTGTCTGGATATCCGGCAGCCGGTTTATACTGGCGGGTACCCTGCAGGGAGATAGCGGTGAGGTATTACCGATCATCCTTGTCGGGGATACAGGCAGCCAATCTTTCCGTTGGTTTCAGGCAAAATGCATCAGACCATCAGAAAAGGAGTATCAGGCCAGTGGCCTGGTAAAACTAAAGATTGATGAATGGGAATAGTGATTATTCTGCATCTTCACCCGGCCCGGTATCTGGCTTAGGCTCTTTTAATTTCTTTACTTCTGCAACAAACTCTTTTGCCGGTTTAAAAGCAGGGATATAATGCTCCGGTATATGCACGGCAATGTTTTTCTTGATGTTGCGGCCTATTTTAGCAGCTCTTTTTTTGGTAATAAAGCTGCCGAAGCCACGGATGTAAATATTTTCGCCCCCAGCAAGGGTGTCTTTTACTTCTTTGAACATAGTTTCAAGAGTAACAAGCACATCTACCTTTGGTATGCCTGTTTTTTCAGAAATCTGATTTACCAGGTCGGCTTTTCTCATTTTTGCAGGTTTTTGTGGTTATTCAAAATCTAATTTATGGCAAAATATTATGATATTCAACCGGATAGGTTTATTTTTTTTAAACGGGTGTGAATTATGACAAACCCGAACAGGAGGAGAGCCTTTAAAAAAGGGGAAAACGGGAAATTTCCTGCAAAAACCCGCAAAAATAGATTGTGGTAAAGCCATATCATTCAAGGAATGGAAGATGAAAGCAAAGAACCCGAAAATAACAGAACTGTTCTCAAAATTGCTGCTGAAATGGAACCGGGAGAAAAATACCCGCCAGATGCCCTGGAAAGGAGAAAAGGACCCCTATAAAATATGGCTGAGCGAAATCATTCTGCAGCAGACAAGGGTGGAGCAGGGATTAAGCTATTATAAGAACTTTATCCGCAATTTTCCAGATGTACACAAACTGGCTGCAGCATCTGAATCAAGCGTGTTCAAGCTCTGGGAAGGGCTTGGATATTATTCAAGATGCCGCAACCTGATTGCTACGGCAAAATTCATTTCCACAGAATGTAAAGGGGTTTTTCCGGATACATATGAAAGCATCCGGGCTTTAAAAGGTGTGGGGCCTTATACTGCCGCCGCCATAGCATCATTTGCCTATAACCTGCCGTATGCAGTACTGGACGGGAATGTATTTAGAGTACTGGCCAGGGTATTTGGTAGTAATATAGCCATTGACTCTTCAGAAGGAAAGAAACATTTTGCCGGATTAGCAGAAAAACTCCTCGATAAAAATAAACCCGGTATTTATAACCAGGCGATCATGGATTTTGGGGCGGTGATCTGTAAACCCGTAAGCCCGGGTTGCAGTACTTGTGTATTTAATAAACACTGCGTGGCCTTTCTTACCAATAAGGTTAACGAACTGCCTGTTAAAGAGAAAAAGACCCAGATCAGGAAACGCTGGTTCTTTTACCTGGTCATGGAGTATAAAAACCGGGTTGCTGTCAGGCAAAGAACCGGGAAGGATATCTGGCAGGGATTACATGATTTTCCAATGATTGAGACCGGGAACGAAAGCACCCCGGAAGAAATAATAAAAAATGCCATCAAAAATAAATGGCTGCAGGAAGGCGGGTACACCATAGCTGCCCTGTCCGGTATCTATAAGCAGCAGCTTTCTCATCGATTCATAGCAGGGCGCTTTATTAATATTCATTGCAGGAAAAAGCCTGTTTTGCCGCAGGAATTTACCTGGCTGGAGAAAAAAGAAATAAATAAGTACGCCTTTCCACAACTGATCAACCAATTTCTGAAAAAGGAGCTGAAACAGCAGGCGCTATTCTGATGATCGTTCCAACCGGGATTTTCCTGATGTAAAGTCTGAACGCTTTCCTGTCCTGAGCTTGCCGCCCTATCCGGGCTTCAGCAACCCCGTTTGTTAAAACAGCAACCCCGAAGTCCATTTTGCCGTTTCCTCTTAAAAATTTTCTAACTTTAAGAGGCCCTGACCAGCCTGCCGACTGAATCATTCACTAAAGACTAAATATATGAGAGGCGTCAACCGAGTAATGCTGATTGGAAACCTGGGCAAAGATCCCGAAGTCCAGCACCTGGAAGGAAATATTGCCGTAGCAAAGTTTCCCCTTGCCACTACTGAAACATTCAAGGACAGGACCGGAAAACTTGTATCACAAACAGAATGGCATACCGTTGTACTCTGGCGGGGCCTGGCCGAACTGGCTCAAAAATACCTGCACAAAAGCAGCCTTGTATATATTGAAGGGAGACTTCGTACCCGCAGCTGGGACGATAAGGATGGTCACCGCAAATTTGCCACCGAAGTTGTAGGCGATAATCTTATTATGCTCGATAAAAGGGCCGAAGGAAGCGGGCAGACTGCTGCGGGTGACGGCGGCCTCGAAGGGATGACCGGTAATGATATGCCAATGGGAGACCCTTCAGAATCACTGCCCTTCTGAATTCCTGTTGGTTAACAGGCAGACTTTACGCACTGCAGGCAAGGCTAATATTTACCGGACAATACCGGCTGCAGAGAAAATACAATACCTTTGTTTTCTGCATGGCAGGCCATATGACCTGCCTTTTTTAAACAAAAACCTTTGCTTTGGACAGTTGCCCTTTAGCTGGTTTTATTACTGACAAACTACTCCATTTCTTTCTGGCCATTCAATCGGAAAGTGTTCCTGTACTGGGTGTCGCCCTGCTGATCATGCTGTTCATCAGTTTTACCATTTCCGGCGCTGAGGTAGCGCTCTTCTCACTAAACAGTAAGGATGTGAACATGCTGAAAACAAAACAGCATAGCTCCGCCAAACGGATCGTAAGCCTGCTGGAAGAACCCAAAGAAGTGTATGCCTCCCTGATGATATCAGGCACTTTTGTAAATATTGTTATCATTATTCTGGCCAACTTCCTCATCAATCAGTTACTCCCCCTCAGCAAAACCGGTACGATCACTGCACTGCTTGTAAAGGTGATCGTCATTGCTTTTGTCCTTGTTTTTTTTGGAAAAATACTTCCCAAGGTCTGGGCTACACAGAATATTCTCCGATTTGCCTACGGTTCTTCCTTTATTGTGGAGGCCCTTCACCTGCTGCTGCGCCGGATCAGTAAATGGATCGTTTCCCTGGCTGATAATATAGGAAGAACGGCTGGTGCCAACAGGAGTGAGGCATTAAGTATACAGGAGCTGGATGAGGCTATCGATATCAAAACCGATGAAGAAGCCTCTCCCGAAGAAAAGAATATCATGAAGGGTATTGTGAAGTTCGGCAACATCACAGTAAAGCAGGTCATGCGGAGCCGCCTGGATGTAAGCGGTGTGGATTACCAGTCCACATTTGGCGAAGTGGTGCGGCGGGTGGAAGAGCTGCATTATTCCAGGCTGCCGGTAATGTATAAAAACAGTCTTGATGAAGTAGCGGGTATTATCAATACCAAAGACCTGATACCACATCTGCATGAACCCGATGACTTCAACTGGCATAAACTGATGCGGCAACCTTACTTTGTACCCGATTCGAAACTGATAGAAGACCTGCTGCGGGAATTTCAGCAAAAAAGGATACACTTTGCAGTGGTCGTGGATGAGTTTGGCGGTACCAGTGGTATTGTTACCATGGAAGATATTCTTGAAGAAGTGATCGGGGATATAAAAGACGAATTTGATGAGGAAGAAAGTGCCGCCAAAAAACTGGATGATGGTACCTGGCTGTTTGAAGGAAAAACCATGATCCATGATATGTGCAAGACAATGAAACTGCCTATGGATACGTTTGATGGCGTGAAAGGCGAAAGCGAATCACTGGCCGGACTGGTGCTGGAACTGGCAGGCGAAATACCGGCGCTTAATACGGTGATCAGAGCCGGGGATTTTGAATTTACCGTTTTACAGGCTCATAATAACAGGATACAGCAGGTTAAAGTAGCTGTAAAACCTGCCGAAAAATAATAGCATGAATAAATTTCTTATTTACACACTCTCCCTGCTGCTCACCGGATCCCTTCTGTTTTCATGTAACAGCACCTATACACAAGGAAAAAAGAAAGGCTATTTTAAAATTGATTTCCCCGAAAAGAAATACCAGGTGTTTGACCAGCCCGGCTATCCTTATACATTTGAATACCCGGTATATGCCCGGGTGGTCAAAGACACCACCTTTTTTGATGACAAGGCCGGCGACTGGTGGATTAATATCGATATACCCAGGTTTGGCGGCAGGATACACATTAGCTATAAGACCATAAATCCTGCCACCTCCTTTGACTCATTAAAAAATGATGCCTATAAGATGGCCACCAAACAGCATATCAATATTTCCACAGGCATCTTCGACAGCCTGATGCTGACACCAAACGGCGTTAGCGGGCTCTACTATTCACTGGAAGGTAATACAGCTACCGCCAACCAGTTTTTTCTTACGGACTCCACCAGGCATTTTCTGCGGGGGGCCCTTTATTTTGATGCTACCCCCAATGCTGATTCGCTGGGTATTGTAAATGATTTTCTGAAAAAAGATCTCCAGCACCTGATCAATACGCTTCGCTGGAAATAGCCGGCGGTTAAGAAAGGGAAAAGCCCGGAGCATAGCCCCGGGCCGGGGTCGTTCAGTTCCCGTTTCCCGAATCCGCACAGGATAAGGCTTAACTTAAAGGTTACTGTTCTTTTTTATCACTCCTGGCAGGTTCCGTTTTTACCGGCTCTACAATGATCTCTTCTTCATCACGAAGGGGAGCCCGGCTGAAGATCTCTCTTCTCACTTTTCTTTTCTTTTTCACCACTTTTACAATACTGCTTTCTTTGGATGGTTCAATGGTTAATGGCTTATCCTCAGTGATATTCCTGCCGGCAGTCAGCATCTTTTCGCTTTCGCTGATCGGTTTGACGGACCTGGTCACCTCTTCTGTCACCTCAGTGTTTGACGGCGAAATTGTCTTCTTCACTTTTGCTACCGGTTGTTTCTCTTCGGTATTCATTGTTTTTGCCGGCTCTTTTTCTTCTTTCACAATATGTACTACCGGCTTTTCTTCAGTATACATTTCCCGGAACTCTTTCTTGTTATGGGTTTGTTTGTAATCAACAAACCCGTAAATACTGGCACCGATCATTAAAGTGGCGCCTACATACAGCATTGTTTTCATGACTTTTTGATTTTAGCGGTTAATTGCGGACGATGTTTATGATATAGCGAATGATTTAAGGTATTTCCTGCTTTGCCGGAAAATGATCCATTCAGCGAATAACATATTGCCGATTACACTGATCCAGAGCGAAATCTCATAATTCTCGAGATGACCTAATCCAAGCAGGTAAAACATAATATGATATACCCTGAATGTAACAGCAGTCATGGCCATGGAATAGCTGCGCATCATCCATATTTTATGGGCAATCACATTCTTTTTTTGGATTGTGCTGAGTCCGTACAGGGTTGTAATAAACCACCACGTGGCCATAAACATGAACAGGGCTCTTTCCCAAAAACTGCCTTTTGCAAAAAAGGACATGTATAACCCTGTAGGCGCACCAAGAAAGAGAACGACAAACACATAGATCTTCCCGGAAAACCGGTGTATGGCTTTTGATTTTTTCAGGATATACCTTGAAAACTGGACAAGGGCAGTGCCTATACAAAGTGCACCGGCTGCAATATGCAGGTAAAAACAGGTGTTATACAGGCTGCTCTTAAAGAGAAGACTTCTTTCCTCTATAAAGGAGAAATCCTTTTCAAAGGAAAAGTAGGGAATTGTATTATAAATGAGGAGTAAACTGAACCCGGCTACCGGAACCCAGAAAAGCATCTGGAAAAATACCCGGGCTGATTTCTGAACGGTGGTGATTCTTGTATTAGGCATACAGTCGGTTGTGTGATGGCAGGGAGATGCCGCTGTAAAAAACACTCCACACCGGGGCGATGTTAGATATTTGTTAAAGGAACTTTTTTAATTTCATTGCATAAACAACTGCAATATGAGAAGATGCTGTATGGTGCTTTGCCTGATGATAACCGCGGTAATTGTTTTTGCCCAGCATTCAAACCCGGCTATCGATACATTAAACAGGAGACTGAGCAAGGCCACGACACCCGGGGAGCGGGTCCGGATTCTGGGAGATCTGTCCAAAGTGTATATAAACGAGAATTTCCGGGCCTCTGACAGCCTGGGCCGGATGATGATCGAAGCGGCCGAGTTGTCCCGTGACAGGGAACTGATGGCAGAAGCATTACTGGTGAATGGTGAAAGGAACTCCTATTTTGCTTCCCGCAAAGAAAATTTTGACCAGGCCGTTACCTATTACAACAAGGCTTTGGAATTAGCCAAGACAAATAAACTTGACAGGCAGATCGCCAGGAGCTACCTGGCCCTTTCTTCGGTATACAGGGCCTTGCCCGATGCCGACAAAGCATTTGGTTATGTGAACCAGGCATTATCGTATGTTACCATTCTAAACGATGATAGTCTGAAAACACTCTCCTTTATTGAATTAGGAAGTGTGTACGGGCTCAAACGGGAAAAACTCTTATCTCTCCGGAATTATCTGAGTGCCCTGCGCATTGCAGAAGATATGAAAGATATACAGCTGGAGCGGGCCTGTTATACGGCCCTTATTGGGTTTTACACCAGTATAGACGATTATGATAAAGCGATTGATTATGCCGTAAAAGCCATGGACATGCTGGATCAGCTGAAGGAAAAAGGGAACCAGTATAACAAGCCTGTTGCGCTGAACATGATCGGTACCCTCTATTCCCAAAAGGAGGATTATGAAATGGCCAATTATTATTTTCAGAAATCATTAAAGATGGCTGATTCATTGCGGTATGATCCGCTGAAGATACCGGCCTATATGGGGATGCTGAATAATTATCTGAATGCCGGAAAGCCGGCCGAAGCACTGGAATATCTTAATAACAATGCACAGCTCAGGGAATTTGGAGCCCGCTTCGGGCTGGGTTACCAGATCGATTATGCCTATGGCTACATTTATACGGATATGGGAAAATTTGATTCGGCAAAGGCCCGTTACAACAGGGCCGCTCCTTTTTTTGAGACAGGAACAACAGAGGCGAATAAATATTCTTTCTACTACCAGGAGGGCAGAATGCAGAAACTTTCCGGAAATAACAAAGAAGCCATCGGGAAATTTCAAAAAGCATCCGGGATCGCCTTTCAAATCGGGGATCCCGAAAGAATTAAACTGGTCGCCAAGGAGCTTGATACGTTATACCAGAACATCGGGGATTACAGGTCATCGAAACAATATGCCTCCATGTATTATGTATACAAGGATAGTATTGATAAACTGGGTAAGGAGAAAGACCTCCTGCAGGCTGAGGCGTCGGACGAACAGCAGCGACAAATAAGAAAACAAAAGGAAGAAGAGGACATTTTGCGAAGGAAAAATAATATTCAGTATTCTGCTATAACGATCGGTATTGCCGCCCTGCTGGTAGTGATGGTGGTGCTTGGTATGTTCAAAGTATCAGCAGGTTTCATTAAAGCGGTCGGTTTTTTTACCTTCCTCATGCTCTTTGAATTCATTTTTCTTGTATTCAAAAAGAATATTCATTCTATCACTCACGGGGAACCCTGGAAAGACCTTGCTTTTATGATCGGGCTTGCCGCTTTGCTGGTACCCCTGCATCATTGGGTGGAGCACCGGGTACTGCATTATCTTACATCACACAACAGGCTGACCCGTGCCGGGCATCATATCAAGTCAAAATTGTTCGGGCGGACAAATGAAGATCAGCAATAAGCCAATGCTTACCTTTGCCTGAAAATTAAGATTTTGATCGTAGTTGACAACATAATCGTCAGTGATGACGTGGTAGAGACAAAGTTTATTTGCGACCTGAACAAATGTAAGGGAGGCTGTTGTGAAGAAGGCGATGCAGGCGCCCCGCTGGATGAAGATGAACTGGATATCATCCTTGAAATGTATGAGAAGATAAAGCCTTACATGACAGAGGCCTCAATCAGGGAAGTGGAGAAGAAGGGTAAATACCTTTATAATAAAGAATTCGGATGGGTGACGCCCACACTGGGTAATGATAAGGAAATATGTGTTTACGGCACCAGGGATGAGAAAGGGATAATAAAATGTGCCTTTGAGCAGGCATATTATGACGGAGTGATCCCCTGGAAAAAGCCCATCAGCTGTCACTTGTTTCCAATCATTATCACGAAAGGGAAAAGGGGCGGATACGACCGGATGAATTATGAACCCCGGGAGAAACTTTGCAACCCGGCCTGCGCCCTGGGAAAAAAACTGGAAGTACGAACCTATGAATTTCTGAAAGAGCCGCTGGTAAGAAAATATGGCGAGGGGTTTTACCTGGCCCTTGACCGGTCAGCAAAAATGCACCTGAAAGAAGATAAATAAGAATGAAAGAAACTGCTTCTAATTTTATTGCCAAAAGCATCATCAAGGCAGCGGATAAAGAACACCGCAGGAAGATCAATTTTAATATCGGCAAGTACAATGCAGTTGTACCGCAGGGCAAACAGCAATTTGCTGATGTCAGCCTGGCAAGGGAAAGGGCGAAGAACATCAAGTGGAAAGCGATGGAAACGCTGGACAAGCAACTGGAGACATTCGAGGCACGGATGATAAAACGGGGCGCCAGGGTAATATGGGCGGAAGATGCGGCACAGGCGCTTGCGGCTGTAAAACAGATCTGTGAGGAAAAGCATTGCAAAACACTGGTGAAAAGCAAGAGCATGGTGACAGAAGAAATACACCTGAATGATTTTCTTAAGCAGAACGGAATTGAAAGTGTGGAAACTGACCTCGGGGAATATATCCAGCAGCTGGATGAAGAACCTCCCTACCATATCGTGACGCCTGCGATGCATAAAAGCAAAGAGGATGTGGCTAAACTATTCGCAGAAAAACTCGGAACAGACCCGAAGGCAACCCCCGAACAACTTACCCTTACCGCCAGGAAGGTACTGCGTGAAAAATATGTTCAGGCCGAAGTGGGAGTTACAGGGGCCAACTTTATCATCGCCGATATAGGCGGGATCGCTGTCACAGAGAACGAAGGCAATGCCAGGCTGAGCTGTTCCATGCCTAAAACACATATTGTTATTGCCGGTATCGAAAAAGTAATTCCCTCGATGAGTGACCTCGCCCTTTTCTGGCCTTTGCTTGCCACTTTTGGCACCGGGCAGAAGGTAACGGTATATAATACCATCGTTACCGGTCCGAGGCAGCCCGGTGAAAAAGACGGTCCGGATGAAATGTATGTCATCCTGCTTGATAATGGAAGAACCAATATCCTGGCCAACGAAAAACAAAGAGAGAGTTTGTATTGTATACGATGTGGTGCCTGCCTTAATGCCTGCCCGGTCTATAAGAACATAGGAGGGCATACTTATGCAACAGCTTACAGCGGCCCGATTGGTTCCGTGATCACCCCCCACCTGAAAGACATGGGGGAATGGAAACATCTCAGTTATGCCTCCTCACTCTGCGGCAACTGTACGGAAGTATGTGCCGTAAGGATCAACCTGCATGAACTGCTGCTTGAGAACAGGCATGAAGCAGTGGAAGAAGGATACAGCCCTTTTGCAGAGAAGATGGCCTGGAAAATGTGGAAGCAGGGAATGCTCCGCCGCAAGTGGATGAATATGGCCGGTGGCAGTACCAAGAACTGGGTGGTGAACAAGCTGGTCAAGGGATGGTCCGCACACAGGGCTGCCATGGAATTCCCCAAAAAATCATTCAACCAGTTGTGGAGAGAGAAGAACAGCAAGAGATAAATTAACTTCATGCTGTGATAGTCTTTTCGCCGAACATAACACCCCGCCTCCGTTATTCCTGCAACTTCATCGGAAAGGAACTCACCGGCGATGAGCCGCTCCTTACTGCCAGCAGGGACGAATTCATACTGTATGATGGCCCCCGCATCAATTATAGTCATGCAAGAGTGACCCAGGATGAATTCTGGATAAAACCACATTCTTTGCTGTTTGAAAAGGGTATCCAGCCCCAGGCCATCGATTGTGCCGAGTGGAATTTTCATAAGATATTCTTTAAAACATCCGGCGAAGCTCCGTTTGATATCTTCGCCGCGGTTTTTTACCTGTTAAGCCGCTACGAGGAGTACCTGCCGCATGAAAAAGATGCCTGCGGAAGGTTTGACTACAAAGCTTCACTTGCCTACCGGGAAAATTTCCTTGAGTTGCCTGTCATCAATACCTGGCTGCAACAATTGAAAGTGCTGTTGAGGAACAAATTCCCGGGGTATGAATTTTTAGCTAACCGGTTTACCTTTTTGCCCACTTATGATATTGATGAAGCCAGCTCTTTTAAATATAAACAATGGTGGCGAAGTGCCGGGGCTGCCCTGAAGGACCTGGTAAGGGGTCACTTTGCCCGACTTGCTTTACGCCGCCGTGTGCTGAATGGAACTGTTCCTGACCCGTTTGATTCCTTTGCCTGGATAGATGATCTGCACCGGCCGTATAAACTTCATCCCAGGTATTTCTTTCTTGTTCCTGCTAAAACAGGGAAATACGACAGAAATATCCTGCCGGACCAAACAGCCCTGCAAAGCCTCATCAGGCATCATGCAGAAAAATACATAGTTGGCGTGCACCCGTCGTGGCAAAGCGGTGATGATCATTCCCTGATAAAAAGCGAAAAGGAAACGATCGAAAAGATTACCGGAATAAAAGTAACGGCCTCCCGGCAGCATTATATCCGGATGACATTGCCGCATACATACAGGTATCTTATCAATGCCGGCATCACGGAAGACTATTCAATGGGCTATGGCAGTATCAATGGCTTCAGGGCATCCGTAGCCTCCCCCTTTTACTGGTATGACCTGGAGAAAGAACAACAAACCCACTTGCTGCTGTTTCCCTTCTGTTACATGGATGCCAACTCCTTTTTCGAACAAAAACTTTCACCGGTACAGGCGATCGATGAAATATATCATTACTACAACGAAGTGAGGAAGGTGAACGGAACCCTGGTCACCATCTGGCACAATACATTTCTCGGAACAGACCGTTTGTTTGAAGGATGGAGGGAGGTGTATGTACAATTCTTTAAGGAAGCAGCAAGACATTAAACCCCTTCGGGTTCCGGCTGTTCCGGAGGAGGTACCGCTTTAAATGCCTTGTTCACGAGGTAAACCCCTACCAGGGTAACGGCGCCGCCAATAATAATGTAAGGGGTCACTGTTTCACCAAAGATCAGCCAGCCACAAAGTACAGCTACCACAGGGTTGATATATGCATAAATAGATGTTTGCTCTGTAGGAAGGTGCTGTAAAGCGTAGAGATAACAGATGAATGCCAGTAAGGAACCAAAGATCACCAGATAGGCGATGGCTGCCCAGGACTCCCAGGGGATCTGTGACATAGGTATTGCATACTGTGTAACAGTGCCATCTTTATGATGGACAGTGCCGGTAAGATTGGTAAAGACAGTGAGGAATATCCCGGCGATCACCATTTGTAAACCGAGGCTGAAGTAAGGGTTGTAATTAACGGCTTGTTTTTTTGTGTACAGCGTGGCAAAGGCCCAGGTCCAGGTTGCGATCACAGAAATAATGATACCGAAACGGAAATCCGCATTCAGGAAATCATGCAGGTGATCGTAAAAAATAATGCAAACACCGGCGAAGCCAAGGAGCAAACCGATGATCGCTTTTGCGGGAAGCCCGCCTTTGGCGGCAAAAAGTCCGATTACCACCAGCCATAAAGGAAAGATAGCCCCCATTATGGCACCAAGACCCGCTGAAATATATTGCACCCCCCAGGTGCTCAGTCCATTGCTTAAAATAAAATTCAGGACAGTAAGTACCAGAATGGGTATCCATTCCTTTCCCCGGGGCAAAGGAGCCTTTTTATACAGAAAAAACGAGACATACAAAGTACCGGCGATCAGTTGCCGCAGTCCGGACAATTGCAGGGCGGGCATATAGCTCACCCCTTTCTTTGAAGCCAGCCAGGTAGTACCCCAGAGCACACAAACTGCTGCCAGTGCAAAAAATGCTTTCGCCTTTGTTCCTTTTTTACGGATCGTCAAAGGGTTGAAGACCGATAATTTTTTAAAATAATCGGCAGAGGTATTGAGAAGGGTCTTATGGAAATCAAAAATATTCATTACTTCTTCGCAAAGAAGCTGGTTTTAATGTTTAAAATGTCTCATACCCGTGATCACCAGGGCCAGATGACTGGCTTTGCAATATTCGACCGAGTCATTATCCCGTATGGAGCCACCCGGCTGAATAAAAGCAGTGATGCCTGCTGCATGGGCCATCTTTACACAATCATCAAAGGGAAAGAAGGCATCACTGGCCAGGACAGCACCGGCGAGGTCAAAACTGAATTGCCCTGCTTTTTCAATAGCCTGGCGTAATGAATCGATCCGGCTTGTTTGTCCGCAGCCTTTTCCGATCAGTTGCCTGTTCTTTACCAGGGCAATGGCATTTGACTTCAGGTGTTTGCAAACCAGGTTGGCAAATGCGAGATCCTCTTTTTCACCGGGAGTTGATTCCCGTCCGCCGGCTTCCTTCCATTCCGTAAAATTCCCTTCATCGGTATTTTGGATCAATACACCATTCAGTACCGACCGCTGCATCTGTGCTGTAGTGCCGCTGCTTTTCTGTTTCAGCAATATCCTGTTCTTTTTGGATCGGAGGGTAGTCAATGCATCGTCATCAAAAGCGGGTGCAATAAGGACTTCAAAGAAGATTTCACTGATCGCATCAGCTGTGGTTTTATCAATGGTACCGTTACAGACAAGCACACCGCCAAAGGCCGATTCGGGATCTCCGGCAAGGGCCGCTTCCCAGCTTTCTCTTACGGTTGATCGTTGTGCCACACCGCAAACATTTGTGTGCTTGATGATGGCAAAAGTGGTCTTACTGAATTCATGAATAAGCTGAACGGCCGCATCCACATCCACCAGGTTATTGTAGGAAAGCTCTTTTCCATTCAGCTGTTCAAATATTTCCTCAAGGTTACCGAAGAAAGTGGCCTGCTGGTGCGGGTTCTCACCATACCGCAGGGTTTTCTGCTCTTTATTAAAAGGCGTTACAGCTGATAACTGATGAAAGTAATTGGAGATGGCTGTATCATAAGCGGTACACACATCAAATGCTTTGATCGCAAAGGCCCTTCTTTGTTCAAGCGTTGTTTCCCCCTGCTGCGCCGAAAGGATTTCAAGAAGCGGTGCGTACTCCTTTTTGCCGGCTACAACCACCACATCCTTATGGTTCTTGGCAGCACCCCGGATCATTGAGGGGCCGCCTATATCGATCTTTTCGATGATAGCTTTTTCATCCGTCGTACTGGCGACGGTTTCCTCAAAAGGATACAGGTCGACGATAACGAGATCTATCTCCGGGATATTATATTGTTTCATCTCAGCGATGTGTGTTGCATCGTCTCTTTTTCCGAGGATACCACCAAATACAGCCGGGTGTAATGTCTTCACCCTTCCGCCCAGGATAGACGGGTAGGTGGTAAGGGTTTCCACGGGTGTTACTTTTATTCCAAGCCCCTCGATAAAGGTCTGGGTTCCGCCGGTTGAATAAATAGTGACACCAGAAGCGGAAAGAAATTTTACAATGGGGTCAAGCCCCTCTTTGTAGAATACAGAGATGAGGGCAGACTGAATTTTTTTATTCATGATGTATCTGAAAATTGAAGGCAGGCAACCTGTTTGCCGGCTGGCATCTGCATGCCGGTTAAAGAGGGGCAAAAATAAGTTATCACAGGTTCATCACAAAAGCGCCTTTCTCCTTCACATCGTACCAGGGGATATGCAGGGAATCGCAATCCTTTTTCCAGTACTGCACCTTCCATGAAGGTGTGGAAGCGTCAAAGACGATTTGCCTGATATCTAGGGCGGTAAACAGCTGTTTCAGGTACAGCTTCGGGTTTTTGGAAAGCACCAGCAGATCGATCCGGGTCTTGTCACTGACCTTTTGAAACGGGAGGGGTTTGCTCAAAAGCATGATCCTTTTACCAGAAAAACTGAAAAACATATTTTCTCCAGCGGACACCGGCATGCCATCACCCGGGCGGAGCCTGAAAAGGATGCGGGAGGGTTTCAGATGGAAATTTCTGGCAAACCCTTCTTCCAGAAGATCGGTGTCGCCGGCAAAATAGTAGTTTCTTCCCTCTACCAGGTCTATGGCCCTTTTCTGCGGCACATTGTATACAATCACCTTTCGCTGCAGGTTACTCCTGATGAATGATACAGAGCGGCTGACGGTAAAGCCGAGTAAAACAAGAAGACCGTATACCAGCCCCTTTTTTTGTTTTTCCAAAAGCCAGAACCCCATGCCGGCAATAAAAAGTACCAGCAAGATAGTTTGGGTAATACTTACTTGCAGTTTATCCCACAGGGAACCGGGTATCAGTTCCACTCGTTCAATGTAGGTATTCATCAGCCAGATGCACCAGCCTGTAAACTTTCCCGCCAGGACGGCCGCTGCCGGTATAAAAGCTATTGTGCATAGCAGGATCTCGCTGATAAGGATTATACTGGAAAGGGGGACAGCAATAAAATTTGTGAGCAGAAACAAAACAGGGAACTGGTGAAAATGGTAAATGCTTAGCGGCAGAGTGAGCACCTGGGCTGCAAGTGTAACGGCATTCAGTTTCCAGGCAAAGTCCAGTATTTTATTTTCAAAGTAAAACCAGTTATAAACAGGCCGCATGAACAGGAGGATGCTTAACACGGCGGCATAGGATAACTGGAAACCAACATCCCATAACCAGAATGGATTAATGCAGAGCAGCAGGAATGCGGAAACCGCCATCGTGTTATAAACATTGCTTTTCCGGTTCAGGTTTTCACCCAGTACGATGAGGGTGAACATGAAGGCAGAACGGAGGACCGATGGTTGTGCCCCGGCCAGCAGACTAAAAACCCAGAGACCGGAAATAGTTAGCAACGGGGCCACCCACCTCAGCTTTTTTTTGCCTTTAAGCGGTTTAAAAAGTAAAGAAAGGAGCCAGTAGATCAACCCCAGGTGAAGCCCTGATATGGCAATGATGTGCACCACGCCGGTATTGGTATAAGACTGCACCAGTGATTGTTCAAGGTCATCTTTGTAACCGATAAGCAACGCCTCTGCAAGGCTTAGTTCTTTTTCGCCGGGAATATTACGGCGAAGGATTCCGAGAATTTTTTTCTGCGATGCATAAATAGCGGACTGTATGGGGGAAGTAGAGGAGCCGGGCAGTATTTCAAAATCATCTTGCTTCAGGAATACCTGGTGCGTAATGCCGTGAAAAAGGGAATAGCGTTTATAATCAAACCCACCGGGGTTGCCGGCATTTCGTATCTCCTGCAGCTCCCGGGTGATGATGATCTCTGATCCGTAAGTTAGTTTTTCTGTGATATGACGGTTGCCCGGTCCGGAGCTGTCTTTTTTAAAATAGAGGATGACCGTTCCTGCAGCGGCAACCGGTTCCCCCTTGTGCAGGATATATTTAACAGCTGCATTGGCTTTGAATGATTTTGCTTTTTCAACCAGCGGTTCTTCAAGGGCAACAACCAGGGCGTCTTTTGCTGAATAGCGATGGCCAAACCAGCGGGTGTCATGCCGGGGGTCCTTAAGAATAGTAAGCAGGCCACCCATTGCAGTGAACAGAAGGAAAACACCTGTACCCGGAAGAAACCTTAAGCGGAAGCTAGCGGGGATGGAAAGGAGAAAAGAGAACAGGAGGATCATACTACCGCATAAAGCCAATACAACCCATATCCGCCCGCCAATGGAAGTATTCCATTGAATCAGTATCCCGCAGATGAGGGCAATAAGTAATTTCAGGAAAGGGGTCTTTTTCCAGAACACACATGCGTATTTGCAGGGAAAGTAAATGACAAACTAAGACCGGAAAAGCCCTAAAATTGAGGTAGTAACTTCCCCGGGTAAACACTCTGAACAGAGAATTATTTAATGAAGCGTCTTAATCAGATAAGCAATCTGTCCCAGGTGGTATATATTGTGTTCTATCATGCCATTGATAAGAAAGCGGAAGTTGTATTTCCGGTAATCAACTGTTTCCCCGAGAAAGGGATCCTTTTTCTTTTTTAACCGGCTGATGATCTTTTTCTGAATAGACTTAAATTCTTTTAACCCTTTATCCCATGTATGAATTTTCGGATCAATAACCCTCCAGTCAAGCTGCTCAAATGCAGCCATGTCGTTTTCTGTATCCTTTTCTATTCTCTTTAAAGTGAAGCCTGCCCATGTATTCATATGCCATAAGATCTCCAGGAGGGAGTGGTCGGTACTTTTATGTTTCAGGGATACTTTTTTGGGATCTGCCTGTTCCAGGATTTCAAAAACGGACCGGCCAAACCAGGGTTCACCGGTGTTCACTTGCTCAATTCTTTTGATTAATTGCCGGATCTCGGTATTCATTTGATAAAAATAAGTAACAACCCTCCCGAATTTTCAACGGGAAAGAACAGATTTTTTTCACGGTAATTCTCAGATAAACACACGGTATTTTTCTCCATTTTTTCCCCTTATTAATCTGATAATCTTTCTTTTATAAATAATTTTAATTTGTAATTATATGGTTAGCACTGACTTACTACGGTTTTTTGAACAATGACGCAGATAGTTTTACAGGGTTACTTTATTCTCAACCCCTAAAATTTAAAGGCTATGTTGACAATTGAAAAAAAACCTGTAAAAGTTGGAAAATTTGTAAGTACTGAACATGTAGAGACAGTTCGCCGCAACTATAAAGAGCACCGGTGGCTGCAGAATTCCAAACGAATCGGCAAGGTTGACTCACTCAGTGTGTGGTTCAGTCTTGCAGACATTGAAGACTTTCTTGAAAAGCTGAAAGAACACGGCGGTGATGGTGTCCGCTTCTATTTCGGCGCTTACAACAAGGAGTACGCTGAAAAGCCATTGTATGCCGGCCGTCAGACCATTGTAATGGTGGCCACCCGGCAGAAACAAACCCTGAATGGCGAAACGAACAAGGACATTTACATTACCACTGAAAAAGGCACGAACATACTGGCGTACAATGTTGGAAGGCCCTGCCCGCCGTTATGCCAGGGCGGTAATGACGATGGAATTGATATTTCCATTGTAGACAAAAATCCGGATGAATTGATCATACTGTAAATATATTTCTGCTTTATTTCCGAAAACCCCTGGTCTTAACCGGGGGTTTTGTTTTATATGTTACTTTTAAGCTGAATATTAACATAGTGACTTTTATCCCATTATATGCCTACTTTATTGCTCTAAGCTTTCTTACAAGCCTGTTAGTATACAGGAATAAAGGCTTGATTTATCTCAAACTATTTCCTCCATTTCTTCTGCTTACACTGATCACTGAGATATACTGTTCTTTCCTATATGAAATCGGTAAGAATAACATGCCTATTTATAATTTCTTTTCAACATTCGAATTTTGTTTTTACCTTTTTGTGATCAGCCTGATTGTGAGACGTCGGAAGATTGGAAACATTATAAGATGGGCAGGGCTTGCTTATGCGATTATTGCTGTGGTTAATATACTTTTCATTCAAAAGATTAAAAATTTTCATACCACCACTTACTCTGGGGGATGTCTGCTTGTAACGATTGTCTGTATTTATTATTTCTACGAATTATTCCGTATGCCAAGGTCGGGAAAGCTGGAATACAACCCTGCATTCTGGATATGTACGGGTTTATTATTTTTTTATTGCTGCGGGTTTCCTTTATATGCTCTTATACCTTATTGGAATCATACATGGAAACTGATGCTCACGAGCTTTGAAATGATTACAACCGTTTTAAATATTTTTCTTTATTGCTTATTCACGATAGCTTTTTTATGTACCAGAACCCGGAACTTTACTTGGTCACCATCATAGGGATCATACTTGGTTTATTACTTGTGAGTTTTGTGGTTGCGATGCTTGTTTTTTATAAACGCAGCCAGCAGAAACAGGAACAGGAAATGATCCGGGTGAAGAATATGTATGAAAAGGAAGTGCTCCATTCGCAGCTGGAGATACAGGAGAATACATTCAAAACCATTTCCCAGGAATTACATGATAATATAGGACAGCTTCTTTCTGTGGTAAAATTATCCCTCTCCTCCCTACCGCTTGAAAAAGAGCACAAGGCGCACCCCCTGCTGGGCCATTCGCTCCAGGTACTCAGCAAGGCCATTGCAGATCTTTCAAACCTTACCAAAAGCCTGCATACAGACAGGATTGGCGACCTTGGGCTCGCTGAATCAATCAGTTTCGAACTCTCGGCCATTAAGAATACAGGAATTTATGAAACCAGTTTCGCTGTTTCCGGAACAGAATTCCAGCTTCCTGAAAAAAAGGAGATCTTCCTCTTCCGTATGTTTCAGGAAATATTGAACAATATTATCAAACACTCAGCCGCCACACATATAATTGTGCGGTTAACATACGGTGCAGATAATACCTTTGCGATGGTAGTGGAAGATAACGGAAAGGGGTTTGACGTGGAAAGTGTGAGGGCGTCATTGTCTTCCGGTAAAGGAGTGGGGCTAAAAAGTATGTTTAACCGTGCAAAAATGATCGGGGCGGACATTAACGTGGAAAGCGGTAATAACAAGGGAACAAAAGTGACCGTTAGCGTCCTTTCTGAGTGATCCAGAAACAATGCAAAAACCAAAGCCAAAAATCAAGGTGATCATTGCCGATGATCACATCCTGATGCGGAATGCTTTATCCAGGCTCATCAGTTCTTTTGAAGGATATACTGTTTTAGCTGAGGCAGATAACGGGAAAGACCTGAAGGCAAAGATACAGCAGCACCTGGTGCCTGATATAGTATTGCTGGATGTAAACATGCCTGAAATGGACGGCTTCGAAACAACGCAGTGGCTGCACAAAAACTACCCCTACATAAAAGTGCTTGCCCTTTCCATGCTCAGCGATGAAAAAACGATCATCCGGATGTTCCGCTTAGGTGCAAAGGGGTACCTCCTGAAAAATACTGACCCGGAAGAATTAAGAAAGGCACTGGATGCCGTGGCGGATAAAAACGTGTATTTATCTGAATACGTATCCGGAAAACTCGTCAGCGGACTGAACAAGTATGCCGATCTTGATGAAAAACCGGTATTGCTCAATGAACGGGAAAAGGAATTCCTGCGGTGGACATGCACCGAACTTGCTTATAAGGATATAGCTGATAAAATGAATGTGAGCCCGAGAACGGTGGATGATTACCGGCAGGCATTATTTGCAAAGCTGAAAGTCCATAGCCGGGTGGGATTGGTCATGTACGCCATTAAAAACGGTCATGTGGAGATCTGAGCCGGCTGCCGGCTGCTGACCTTTACTTTTCTTTCCACAAAACTTCTGTACGGGATCCGCTCTACCCGGCTCATCAGCCAGCCGGGATAATTAAAAATGCTTACTGACATTTGCTGCACCACGTCTTTTTCATTCTGCTCAAACACCTTCAGCGCTTTTTTATATTCTTCGATCTTCTTTTTGTTATCCGTCATATAAAAAGTACGGTGAAGACATTGCACAAGAGCCGTCTCAAAGGCATGCCTGTTCTTTCGCTTATAAAAATACTGGTAGGTGCTTCTGTATTGGTTATCGAATAAGCGGCTCTTGTTCATGTTATAGGCAATGAGCAATAACAGGATCTGTGCCACGGAAGTATGTTCTTCTCTCGTTCCCTCCCTGAACCAGGTGATGCCCCGTTTGGTAAAATTCAGCGCATCCTCATACTGCCCGAGTACAAAACAGGCAATACCAAGCGACAGGTTGACGGTGCGGTTCAGGTCTGCATTTACCACCGGCTCCCACTGGCGGTAACTGGTTTTCATAAAACTGATCAGCTTGCTTACATCGGTATAGCGGGCTGTCTTATTATATATCTTATTCAGGGCAAGGAACTTGATCACTTCAAAATTGGCCCTTTGCACGGGGTCCGAAATATTCTCATTAATCGGGTCGTGAAAAACATCGGAGACATAATTGAAATCACCATTCAGGATACCGGCATAGTTGATCATATACAGAAGCTCGATATAGTATTCCCCGTGTGTGCGGATGAAATGATCGTTTTTCTTCCAGTCGGTAAAAACAGCATTGAGCAGCTCCATGGAAGTACTGATCTCATTCTGCAGGTATAACAAGGTCGCTTTATTCATCCGGTAATAATGACCATACCAGAAAGAATGGCTTTCTGTATAAGGAGTGCATTTATTTACTTCCTTCAGGTGTTCATGGATACTTACCCTCAGTTCCTCACTGATATCATAGTGTGCCTTTCTTTTCAGCAGCAGTGTTTCGGTATAGATGTCCCGCAGGGTGATCATTTCGGCATAATCGGAATAAGAAATGAGATTGTCTTTAAATACCGAATGCAGGTCATCGTACCCCGTATGCATATTGCTGAACATGATCATTTTTTCAAACTCGGTTTTAAGCAGGTTCAGCATGGCATAGGATTCTGTTTTCCGGGCCTTGAGAACAGCTTTTTTCCAGATGATATTGGCTTCGTCCACCAGCCCTTTGTTGCGGTAAAGCCGGATCAGCTGTATATCAGTATAGATATCCGGTTGCTGGTTTTGTGAGCGGCTGTAAAGCAGAACAGCTTCTGTGATCTGTTTGTGGAGGTAGTGTTTCTGAAAAGCAATATTCTTTTTTGTAAGAGCGGGCGAAAATTTACGGAGGATCGCCGCTTCATCGTACTCCTTTTGGGCCGCAATGGCAGTAAAGAGCCGCAGGTAAATTTTGTCGCCGGCATTGGCGGCAAAATTTCGTTTGAAGAAAAGCTTCTCTCCGCTGCTTAAAGACCGGATGAAACGCCAGGTAATATCAGATGGTTTCCTCATAAGCCCTATTAATGGTCTAACATGAAAGTGGTACAAATGTCCCAAATTTACAGGGATTTTGAAAAATTACAAATCATTGAAAACCAAAAATCAAGGTACAAATCCTGACGGTTATCCTTTTTAATGGGACAAATATTCGGGGAAAAATAAATCCGGCTGTGCGGGTTGCTGTAATAGTTTTACTACAGAAAAAAGGAGCTCATTTAAAGCCATCATCTTTTTTGGACTGACCGACCAAAACCAACCGCTCCTGATCTGGACCATTAACCATTAAACCGAAAACCCATTACGTCTTCCGATGTAATGGGTTTGTTATTTTAAGCGGGTAATTTTTATTTACTCAGGTACATACTCCGGTCTTTATACAGTTGCCGGAAATAGGGGTCCCGCAGGTTCTTAATAAACCGGATGGCTTCACCGGTAGACTTCATTTCCGGCCCCAGTTCTTTATTTACACCCGGGAACTTATTAAAGCTGAACACGGGTTCTTTAATGGCAAAGCCATCAAGATGTTTTTCTTCCGGGATGTCGGCTACTTTCATCTCCCCGAGCATAACCTTGGTGGCATAATTAAGGTAGGGAACGCCGTAGGCTTTCGCAATGAACGGTGTTGTCCGGGAAGCCCTTGGATTGGCTTCGATTACATATACCCTTCCTTCCTTGATGGCGAATTGGATGTTGATCAGTCCTTTTACTTTCAGCGCCAGGGCTATTTTTTTGGCATAGTCCACCATGTCCTGTATTTCCAGCGGAGAAAGATTGAAAGCCGGCAGAACGGCATTACTGTCGCCGCTATGGATGCCGGCGGGTTCAATATGCTCCATGATCCCCATCACAAGGAACTTATCCCCGTCACATATCGCATCGATCTCAGCTTCCTGGCAACGGTCGAGAAAGTGATCGATCAGGATCTTGTTTCCCGGGATATGCTTCAGCAGGCTCACCACGGCCTTTTCCACCTCCTCGTCATTGATCACAATCCGCATGCGCTGTCCGCCGAGCACATACGAGGGGCGAACCAGTACCGGGTATCCAACCTTATTGGCCACTTCAATGGCTTCGTCCACATTCCAGGCGGTTCCATATTCCGGGTAAGGTATTTCAAGCTCTTTGAGCAGGTCGGAAAAACGGCCACGGTCTTCCGCAATATCCAGGCTTTCGAAAGAAGTTCCCACGATCTTTATTCCTTTCTGGTGCAGCTTTTCAGCCAGCTTAAGTGCGGTTTGTCCGCCCAGCTGCACGATCACCCCTTCCGGTTTTTCATGCTCTATGATCTCCCAGAGGTGTTCCCAGTACACCGGTTCGAAATAGAGTTTATCGGCCATGTCAAAATCGGTGGAAACAGTTTCAGGGTTGCAGTTCACCATGATGGCTTCGTAGCCCGATTCTTTAATGGCCAGCAGCCCGTGCACACAGCAGTAGTCAAATTCAATACCCTGGCCGATCCGGTTAGGGCCGCTGCCCAGTACAATGATCTTCTTTTTATCAGAGACCTTGCTTTCATTATGATGTCCTTCTTCAAACGTTGAATAGAAGTAAGGGGTTTTGGCTTCAAACTCGGCGCTGCAGGTATCCACCATTTTGTATACCCTTGTAATGCCCGCCTCTTTTCTTTTTTTATAAACATCCTCCTCATCACCATGTTGCAGGATGCGGCTTATCTGCTCATCACTGAATCCATGCACTTTGGCTTCCCTTAATAAGGCAAGCGGCAGATCGGCCAGGTCATACTTTGCCAGTTCTTTTTCGAGGTTGCAGATCTTCTGAATCTCATACAGGAACCAGCGGTCAATTCCATTTGTGGCTTTTGAAATAGAAGAAACAGAGATACCCGCCATCAGGGCATCTTTGATGCGGAAGATGCGGTCCCATTTCGGCGTTTTGATATAGTCCAGCAGTTCATCGGCATGCATGAGGCTTTTTCCATAATAGCCAAGCCCGACCGCATTATTCTCCAGGCTCTGACAGGCTTTTTGTACGGCTTCGGTAAAGCTTCTGCCGATGGCCATCACTTCACCCACACTTTTCATTTGCAGGCCCAGTGTATCGTTGGCGCCTTTGAACTTATCAAAATTCCAGCGGGGGATCTTCACGATTACATAGTCCAGGGCCGGTTCAAAGTAAGCGGAAGTGGTCCTGGTGATCTGGTTTTCGAGTTCATCAAGGTGATAACCGATGGCCAGCTTTGCCGCAATCTTTGCAATAGGATAACCGGTGGCTTTACTGGCCAGCGCAGAGGAACGGCTCACCCGGGGGTTAATTTCTATGGCGATGATCTCTTCCGTATCGGGATTAAGGGCAAACTGCACATTACAGCCCCCGGCAAAATTGCCCAGGTCACGCATCATCATGATAGCGGTATTCCTCATCAGCTGCATCGCCGTATCGCTGAGCGTCATGGCAGGTGCCACGGTAATGGAATCGCCGGTATGGACCCCCATCGGGTCGAAATTTTCAACGGTGCAGATGATACATACATTATCCGCTGCATCCCGGAGGAGTTCGAGTTCAAATTCTTTCCAGCCGAGTACGGCCTTTTCCACCAGTACTTCATGTATCGGGGAGGCCTGCAGGCCGCGGTTCAGTGCTTCATCCAGTTCATCTTTATCGTGTACAAAGCCGCCACCCGTGCCGCCGAGGGTGAAGGAAGGGCGTATCACCAGCGGAAAACCTATTTCCTGTGCAAATTCTTTTCCTTCCAGGAAGGAATTGGCGGTTTTCGCTTTGGCCACATTCACGCCGAGCTGTATCATCCACTGGCGGAATTTTTCCCGGTCCTCCGCCTTATCGATCGCTTTGATGTCCACCCCGATCAGGCGAATATTATATTGTTTCCACAACCCGAGGTCTTCGGCCTCCTTTGCCAGGTTAAGTGCCGTCTGGCCACCCATGGTAGGCAGCACCGCATCAATTTCATTTTCCTGGAGGATCTGCTCGATACTCTCCACGGTAAGAGGAAGCAGGTAGACCCGGTCGGCCATCATCGGATCGGTCATGATCGTGGCCGGGTTACTGTTGATCAGGATAACCTTTATGCCTTCTTCCCGTAAACTTCTGGCCGCCTGGGTGCCGGAGTAATCAAATTCGCAGGCTTGTCCGATAATAATGGGGCCGGAGCCGATAATGAGAACTGACTTGATTGAGTTGTCTTTTGGCATTTTCTTTTTTATGCGCTCCCTTCCGGGATGGTTAAACATTCCAACGCAGCCGGTTGGACAAATTGCGCAAAAGTAATGGAAACAGGGTTACGGAAGGGATTGGATGAAGTTATTTTTTCTGACAACGTTACCGGTTGGGGTAGATATTTTCCGGTTTGGGGATTTTGTGGTATTTCAGCGAGTACAGGTCGTCATAAATATTTCCTTTCCGGGTCATCATTTCCTGTACCAGCTGCCGGAAGTCCGACGGTCCGCTGAACGTTTTGCGGGTGGAGAAATTCTCTGTTACTGCTTTTACATCCAGTGTGTCATTGAACTGCCGGAAAGCAGAGATATAAAACACCCGGAGCTTTTTCTGCACGAAGCTCTTCTTTTCCCTTTCCTCAATGGTTACATACCCTTCCAGGTTCATAAACCGCTGATCACCTACATATGAAGTAAAACCGGTATAATAAGTCGTATCGGGCAGGATCATATCGCCTTTTACTCCTTTGCCGTAGCGGGTGATATAATAGAGCGAGTCGGATTTTTTTTCGATGTTAAGGGCTTCGATGCCAAAAAAATCACTTCCGTCTTTCACGATCCCATACCAGTACCCCACCAGGGTGGAATCCACCGGCTCCACCGGTCTTGACTCCAGTGGTACCGTTGATTCAAACGGGCATGCTGATAAGATCATGCAGAGCGGTGCCAGCCACCATCCAATTTTTTTTGCCATAACGAAGCCAAAAGATACAAACTATGCTCATCACTGCATATACTACGAATGTAGTAATCTGATTCACGTATTTTTGCGTATGCAGTGCCGGTTCCTTGCTCTGACGTTCCTGGTTTTCATTACGTTGCCTGTCCTGGTTCCGGCGCAACCTTCGCCCACCCCTGTCAATTATTTCCGCAATCCGCTCGGGATACCCATTCAACTGTCAGCCAATTTCGGAGAATTACGCCCCAACCACTGGCATATGGGCCTCGATATCCGGACCAATGCCGAAGAAAACTACCCGGTATATGCAGCGGCAGATGGTTATATCGCCCATATCGGCATCCGCCCGCAAAGCTTCGGGCGGTTCATTATCATCAACCATCCTAACGGATACTCCACCCTCTATGCCCACCTGAATGATTTTTACCCGGCACTGGAAGAGTTTGTTACCGGCAAACAATATGCAGCCGAATCATGGGCCCTGGAACTGGACTTTACCCCCGGCCAGTTCCCGGTTACCAAAGGTTCTTTTATCGCTTACAGCGGAAATACCGGCGGCTCACAGGGACCGCACCTGCACTTTGAAATATTTGATACCAAAACAGAAAAAAGGCGCAACCCCTTGCTGTTTAACCTGGGTGTTCAGGATAATGTACCCCCCACAGCCGTGCGGCTGGCAATGTATGACCGGAGCAAAAGCGTGTATGAACAAACGCCACAGTTCTTCAGTCTGAAGAACACAGACTCCGGTTACATCATTCCCAAGGTACCGGTTATTAATACCGGGCTCCGCCGGCTGAGCTTTGCCCTGCAAACCTATGATCGTGTCAGCGGCTCCTCCAATCCCAACGGGGTGTATTCCGTCAAACTGTATGTGGATGAAAATCCCCAGGTTTCATTTGTGCTCGACAGTATTGATTATGATGAAACGGCTTACCTGAATGCGCATATTGATTACAAACTCCGGTATAACGGCGGGGCCTTCCTGGAGCACCTTTCCGAATTACCGGGTAACAGGAGCGGGGTCTATCACCGGTTCGGCAGCGATGGCGTCATCACCCTGAATGATACGGCCCTTCACCAGGTCATGATTGATATCAGCGATCCGGCCGGAAATGTTTCCACCGTGGCCTTTATGCTCAGGCATTACGACAGCCTTGAAACAGCAGGAACCGGTGTTATACCGCCGGTAACATTCAGCCCTAATAAGGTGAATGTGCTGGAAAAACCGGGCTTTGAATTTTATACGGATGAGAAGAGCCTGTATGATACGGTAGCACCTGTTTATTATGTCACCAGCACAAACAACTCGTATGCGTTCTCCGGCCTGCACCAGGTGGGGGATCCCTCTGTGCCATTGCATGATGATGCCGTTGTAAGGATCAGGCTGACCCGGCAGGTTCCGGCAGAATGGCAGGATAAACTGATGATACAACGGAGCGACCGGAAAGGAACCAGTTTCAGAAAAGCAACCTGGCAGGAACAATGGCTTTCTGCAAAGTTCAGCGACTTCGGTGCTTTCCAGGTACTGGCAGATGTAATGCCGCCGCAGATCAATGCACCGTGGAAAGAGGGCAATAACAATGATACGGTCAACCTCAGCGCTGCATCCAGGATCATTTTTACCCCGGCCGATAATTTCGGGATCAAGAAATTCAGGGCTGAATTGTATTCCTGCCCTTCTGATACAAGCGGGTACCAGTGCCCCGCAGATTCGGCACTGCCTCATAAATGGATCCGGTTCACCAATGACAAAAGCCGTAACTGGATATATAAATTCGATGAAAGATGCCCGTATGGTGTGCACCACCTCAGGGTTACGGCGGAAGACTATGCCGGGAACATTACCGTAAAGCAATGGTGGTTTAAACGATACCCGTACACACCGCCGCCGCCCAAAAAGAAAGTGGTGAAAAAGGCAAATGAAAAAGCAAAGAAAAAAACAACCGGGAAAAAGACGCCTGTAAAAAAACACAAATAACGATGGTGACTCTGAAAGAAGGCGATAAAGCCCCGGCATTCACCGGCACGGACCAGGACGGGAAAAGGATTTCCTTATCAGGGTATAAAGGAAAAAAACTGATCCTGTACTTCTATTCCGAAGCCGGCTCCCCCACCTGTACGATCGAATCCTGTAACCTGAGGGATCATTATGCCCTGCTGAAGAAAAACGGGTTTGAAGTGGTGGGAGTAAGCCCCGATACAGAACCCGTGCAGAAGAAATTCGAACAGAAATACAAACTGCCATTCCGGCTGGTAGCCGATCCGCACAATAAGATCACGGCAGCATATGGCGTTCATGACATGAAGAAGCACTTTGGCCGTGAATACATGGGCATCCTCCGCACTACTTTTGTCATCAATGAAAAAGGTATTATCACCGCTGTCTTTCATAAGCCCAGGAACAAGGCACATGCAGAAGAGATACTGGCATCTGCAAAATGATCCGGTCATACCTGTACTCTCTTTTTGAACTTCCGGGAGCAACCTTACCGGCCCGGGTAACGATTCATTGAACATATCAGTAAGCCGGTAATTTTTCAGGTCTCCGGCTGGTGGATATATATTTTTTAAACACCATCTGTTATGAAGAAAATCCTGGCCATCGCCGGTCTTTGTTCCTGCTTTCAGCTTTCAGCACAGGAAAAAAAAGAAAGCAAACCGGTTGAGGTCTTCAGCTCCGGTAAAACGATCAATGCCCGCACTCCCGAAATGGCAGGCAAGGGTAAAATGGATTTCAATGTCACACACAATTTTGGTGATATAGGCGGAAGTAATGGCGGCATCAAACGATTTTTCGGACTTGATAATGCTGCCGATATCCGCATTGCATTCACGGTAGGCCTGAGTGACAAATTTGATATGACATTTGCCCGAACAAGGGGAGGTGGCCCGCAGCAGCAGCTTTATGAACTGTCGGGTAAATACCTGTTTATGCAGCAGCGGGAAAACGATCCCTCACATCCGCTTTCGATTGCCTTATTTGCCAACGCCGTGGTGGCAGCCAGCCCGCAGAATGCGAAACCTGACCAGGAAAACAGTTATGATGGCCTTGGTGAAAGGATGAGTAATGTACTGCAGCTGATCGTGGCCAAAAGAATGGGTAAGGTAAGCCTGCAGGTGAACCCCAGCTTTGTTACCCGGGGGTACACCATCAGTTACGATATGAAAAGTATGTTCGCACTGGGAGGCGCCATCCGGCTGCCGCTGGGCGGACGGGTGAACCTGATCCTGGATTATTTCCATCCTTTCCGGAACCAGGCAAGCAAAGACTCTTTCCGTATAAAAAATAATATCCGCTTTTATGACCCGCTCGGGGTAGGATTTGAGATACTTACTTCGGGGCATATCTTTCGCCTCAACTTCACAAACAGTACCGAAATACTGGAAAACCGTTTTATCCCCCGTACCATTTATTCCTGGGGCAAAGGACAGTTCCGCTGGGGATTCACCATCTCCCGGAAGTTCAATTTGTGGAGGGATAAGAAGTAAACAGCAGCCCGGCCGGTATTGCAACGGATGACATGCAGGGGCAGTCATGGATGCATGAACGTACGGATCAGGGAAAACTCCTGGATAGCCAGGCTGGCTGCGGCAAGATTAAAAGCCGGGAAAGTGGCCATCGTATTTGGCAACACCATACATCTCCATAATACATCCGGGAAGGAGTTTCTTTCAGATCAGCAATGGGTCTGTCATGAGTTGCAGCATGTGGAGCAATACAGGCAGTATGGGTTTGGCGGGTTTCTTGCCAGGTATCTTATCAGCTGGGTAAAGGATGGCTATTATAATAACCGGTTTGAGAAAGAAGCCAGGGCGAACGAAAACAATACCGCTCTTCTGCAGGGGGTTATTTTTCTGAGATGAGCCATTCCGCTTCACCAAAACCCAGCTCTTCTTCCCATGAATGTTCAATAATGAGTTTGCCTGCGGGATTTACTGATTTCACCCGGGCTTCAAATACCCGGTTATCCTTTTTCAGTTTCACCTTTTCATTCCTTTTATACAGGTATTGGTTGTACCGGGCAAGGATCTCTTCAAACCGGCCGTTCATCAGCAATGTATAATACTCCTGCAGGAGGGTGCAGAGTTCTTTTACCAGGGGGATTATTTTGAAACTGCTGCCGGTGATCTGTTTTAAAGATACCGGGTTAGGCAGGTGCTCTGGGAAAAAGGCCTGGTTGATATTGATGCCGGTACCGATGATCGCCCATTGCCATTGCGCCGGTACTGCAGCAGCCCCCTCTGTCCCGATCACCGACTCGATCAGTATGCCCCCTGCCTTTCTGTCTTGCCAGTACAGATCGTTGGGCCATTTGATGGCGACCTTGTCGATCGCATATTTAATAAAGAAATCACATACGGCCACTGCTGCGGAAGCGCTGAGCTGAAACTGCTGATCAGGCCGCAGAAAGGAGGGCCTTACCAGTGCACTCAGCATGATATTCTTTCCCGGATCTGATGACCAGACCCGGCCCCGCTGTCCCTTGCCGGCCGTTTGTTCATGGGCGAAAATGACCATGCCATGTTGGGGCACAACCTGCCTGTCCGGCAGACCGGCCCCGGAGATCAGTTGCCGGGCATAGTTATTGGTACTGTCAATCGATTGCAGTTCAATGAATGGCGTACCAATGGGATTGATTGCTAAGGCTTGTGACAATTAATCGCTATTTTTGGCAAAGAAACAAAGTTTATGGTTCGGGGCAGTTGATAAAACCCTGTAAAGGACCTGCCGGACCAGGACGATAATCATTCACGATAAACAACTTCATTATTTGGAACAATTGGCAGTATTGACCAACCGGAAGAAAAAAAGTGCAGTCAGGTTAACGAGGAATTCAAAAATCATCAAAACCATTATTGCTGCGATACAGGAAAAAAAGGGACAGCATATCCTTTCCCTTGACCTGCGAAAAATAAATGAAGCGGTGGCTGATTTCTTCATCATCTGTGAAGCCGGCAGCCAGCCCCAGATAAGGGCCATTGCTGAAAATGTGGAAGCAAAAGTGAAAGAGAACTGCGGGGAGAATCCCTATCATCATGAAGGGTATAACAACCTGCAGTGGGTACTGATCGATTACGTAAATGTGGTAGTGCATGTGATGCAGCCGGAGAACAGGAAGTTCTATAAGCTCGAAGAAATGTGGAGCGATGCAGCCGCTGAGGGGCACGATGACTAATCTTTGTTAAATGTTGGCCCCGGGTCAACTTTTCAGTTCAATAATCATTAAATAGCAGAACACTATAATAATTTATGTCACAAGACTCAGGTAACAGACCGCCCCGGTTTGACAGGCGTCCCCCCGGCCCCGGTGGAGACGATCCGAACCAGGCACCCCGCAAAGGCCCCCGTTTCAGCATTTACTGGATTTATGCCATCATATTCGCCATCCTGATCGGGCTGCAGCTTTTCAGCCCCT
Organism: Chitinophagaceae bacterium; assembly: GCA_046329665.1. Taxonomy (GTDB): domain Bacteria; phylum Bacteroidota; class Bacteroidia; order Chitinophagales; family Chitinophagaceae; genus JJ008. The sequence goes on from JAXLUG010000002.1 coordinate 117,373, forward strand.
TTTCCAGGAATATGGCCAAGACCAATGAACTGGATTTCAAAAATATGGTTGCTGCCGGCGATGTGGCCAAATACACCATCATCGACAACCGGAAAAAGGTAAAGGTGTACCTCACCAAGACCGGGCTGGACAAACATGCGGATGATATTAAGAAAAGTGTGAACGGAAAAGTAGCGGACGACGGACCACAGATGTACTTTACCATCACATCAGGCGATACCTTCAAAAAAGGAATTGATGATTTTTATAAAGAAAATCCTTCAGTGGCCAAGGTCCCGTTTGATGTGGACAATGAGAAGGATATTTTTGGCGGGATCCTTCAGTTCCTGTTCCCGCTGATCATTCTCGTGGGCCTGTGGATACTGCTCATGCGCAAGATGAGCGGTGGTGCCGGCGGCGGTGGCGGTCCCGGCGGGATCTTCAATATCGGTAAATCAAAAGCACAGCTATTTGATAAAGGGACAAAAGTGAACATCACGTTCGCCGATGTAGCCGGACTGGATGAAGCCAAAGTGGAGGTAATGGAGATCGTTGATTTTTTAAAGAGCCCGAAAAAATATACCAACCTGGGTGGTAAGATACCCAAAGGCGCCCTGCTGATCGGGCCTCCGGGAACGGGAAAAACCCTGCTGGCCAAAGCGGTGGCCGGAGAAGCACAGGTGCCGTTCTTCAGTCTCAGCGGATCTGATTTCGTGGAGATGTTTGTGGGAGTAGGGGCCAGCCGGGTAAGAGACCTTTTCAAACAGGCAAGGGAAAAAGCACCCTGTATCATATTCATTGATGAGATCGATGCCATTGGCCGTGCCCGTGGCAAGAACGTTATGATGAGCAATGATGAAAGGGAAAGCACCCTGAACCAGTTACTCGTTGAAATGGATGGTTTCGGTACCGATTCCGGGATCATTGTACTGGCAGCTACCAACAGGCCCGATGTACTCGATTCCGCCCTGCTCCGTCCCGGCCGCTTCGACAGGCAGATCTCGATCGATAAACCGGATCTGGCCGGTCGTGAAGCCATTTTTAAAGTACACCTGAAACCGATCAAGATCTCCAAGTCACTCGATATTCATAAACTCGCTGAACAGACCCCCGGCTTTGCCGGCGCTGATATTGCCAATGTTTGTAATGAAGCGGCCCTCATTGCCGCCCGGAAGAACAAAGAAGCCGTGGATATGCAGGACTTCCAGGATGCAGTGGACAGGGTGATCGGGGGGCTGGAGAAAAAGAACAAGATCATTTCCCCGGATGAAAAAAGGATCATTGCCTTTCATGAGGCCGGACATGCCATTTGTGGCTGGTTCCTTGAACATGCGTACCCGTTGCTGAAAGTAACGATCGTACCAAGAGGTACTGCTGCACTGGGCTATGCACAATACACCCCGAAAGAGCAATACCTGTACAATACAGACCAGCTGAATGACCAGATATGTATGACGCTGGGCGGAAGGGCCAGCGAAGAGATCTTCTTCCATAAAATATCAACCGGAGCACAAAATGACCTGCAGCAGATCACCCGGATCGCTTATTCCATGGTGACGGTGTACGGTATGAACGAGAAAGTGGGTAATATCAGTTTTTATGACCCGCAGCAGGAAACCACGTTTACCAAACCCTATTCAGACGAAACCGCAAAGCTGATCGATGAAGAGGTGCGTAAACTGATCGATGGGGCATATGAAAGAACCAAGCAACTGCTGATCGAAAAGAAAGCAGATGTGGAGAAGCTGGCCAATGCCCTGCTTGAAAAAGAGGTATTGTTCCAGAGCGATGTGGAGGCCCTGATCGGTAAACGCCCTTTCGAAGAAAAGAAAGTGCTGACAGCAGATGAGGTAACCGAAGAAAAAACACTGGGCGAATCAGCGATCCACGTTCATCCCGCAGCGGAAAACAAGAAAACAGATGAACAGCAATCGGGCAACCTTGGATGGGCCCCTTCTGTATAACGAACGTATATGAATGTTTCTCCTTCAAAAGAAAACATCCTGAAAAAAATACGCAAGGCGTTGAGTCAATCAACGCCTTTGCCTTTTCCGCAAAGCGAGGGAAATCAGTCCGTCTTTCTTCCGCCACAGCAGGAAAATGAAGTGGAATTTGCAGAACAGTTCACCCGGTTGCAGGGTAAATTTATCTATTGCATCAACCAGCAGGAGATGGCTTTCCAGCTGGCCAGCCTTGTGAAGAAACAGGACTGGAAAAAGATCTTTTGCGTGGAAGATAAACTGGTGGCCCCCTTTGCCGCACAGATCGCCGACCGGCTAACAAAAAGCGACCTGGCCGGCTGCGATGTTTCCATCACAGGTTGTGAGTTCCTGGTGGCACGAACCGGGAGTATTATGCTCAGCGCTGCGCAGGCAAGCGGCCGGTCTGCAAGTGTGTATGCCCCCATTCATATCTGCATTGCATTTACCAGCCAGGTGGTATACGATATCAGGGATGCCCTTCAGGGGGCAAAAGATAAATATGGCAATCACCTTCCTTCCCTTATTACGTTTGCCACAGGCCCCAGCCGCACGGCAGACATCGAAAAAACGCTGGTAGTAGGTGTTCACGGGCCTAAAGAAGTCTATGTTTTCCTGGTGGAGGCATGAGGCCAGTTTGCCTTTGCCAGCGGCTATTTACTTTAATATCTTTTCCTCCCATATCTTACCTTTACAATATGATCAATCCCGGCGTATACCAGTTGTTTGTATATGGGTCATTGCGGAGCGGGTTCCGCAGCCCGGCCTATGAATACATCAGCCGGTTCTTTTCTTTTACCGGTGAAGCCAAAGTAAAGGGCAAACTGTTTGATATGGGAAGCTACTCGGCCGGTGTCCCCACCGACGAGAATTGTTTTATATCCGGCGAACTATATACGATCAAAAACGAAAAGGAATTTTCCTGGGCGATCGGCCAGTTGGATGATTATGAAGGGATGTCTGTTGAACCGGATGAAGTACAGCTATACCGCCGGGAGATCACGGAAGTGTACAGCAACGGACAGCTCAGTCTTGCCTGGGTGTACTGGTACAACGGGGACATCAGCGGGAAACCCGTAATTGCTTCAGGCGATATGATGGAATACCTTGCCAACAAGAAATAGCCTCATGCCAAGGAAATCTTTATTCCTCCCGTTATTATTTATTTCTTTCCTGCTCACTTCCTGTGAGTTTCACTGCAGTGTGGGTGATGCCGGCCGTGAGGAGAAAACAAAGCCTGCAGAGAAAAACGGGATGGCGCTTTACAACGGCATTCAATTGGATACCCGGGGGGTCAGGCTGAACAAAGCCTTCCTGGTAACGAATGATGAAAAGGCAGAGCGGATCGACGAAGGGAATGTTGTTGATGTCAAAAGGGGAGTGAAATTGCTCCTGTTTATCGACCAGGGGTGGAAAGAAACAGATGACCGGGTTTTCCTCGGCGCATCCCTGAAAGTGGTTGCTGACAACGGACAGAAAGTGCTGCAAGAGGATGACCTGTTCAGCCAGTATGACCGGAACGGGATCACCCCGGCGGATGCAAAAGTGGTGGGGCTCTCCGTATTTTTCAATTCACCCGAAGCGAACCGGTCTGTTTCATTTGATGTCACCTTCAGGGTTTGGGACAAAAAAGGTGATGGCCTTATTGAAGGGTCCTATACTTTTCATACAAAATAACTGTGGCAAAAAAAATATATTTCCTTTCTGATTTCCATCTTGGCGCCCCCGATCATGCCAGCAGCCTTGAAAGGGAAAGGACCATCATTCAGTTCCTCGATCAGATAAAAAATGAGGCAGAAGAAATATTCCTCGTGGGTGATCTCTTTGATTTCTGGTATGAATACCGCAAAGTGGTTCCCAAAGGCTATGTAAGGCTGCTGGGCAAACTGGCAGAACTGTCAGACCTGGGCATACCCATGCATTTTTTTGTAGGTAATCATGATATGTGGATGCGGGATTATTTTCAGAAAGAGCTTAATATACCCGTTTATTTTGCCCCTGCAGAATTTGAAAGGGGAGGGAAGAAATTCCTTATCGGGCATGGGGACGGGCTTGGTCCCGGGGACCATGGCTACAAGCGGTTGAAGAAAGTCTTTCGTAACCCTGTCAGCAAATGGCTGTTTGGAATATTACCACCGGTTGCCGGCATGGGACTTGCCCACTATATGAGCCGGAGAAGCCGGGCACAAACCGGTGCCACTGAACAGGTATTCCTGGGTGAAGGGAAAGAATGGCTGATCATTTATTGCAAAGAGATACTGCAAAAGAAAAAGATCGATTTTTTTGTCTTCGGGCATAGACACCTGGCTATTGATTATCGTCTTTCCACCACCGGGGTATCGAATGAAGCCGGTTCCGCAGCCCCCCGGTATATTAACCTGGGCGACTGGATCCGTTATTATACTTATGCGGTTTTTGACGGAACAGACCTGGTACTCAGGTCATACAAGGGGAATGATGATAAGATCATCCGAAACTGAATGAAAAGGATTATTGCCATAGTAACGCTGGTTTACCTCACCTTTCCTGCTTTCGCACAGGAAGACACCATCTTTCATCCCGTCAGGGTGATCAAAGGCGATATAGCGGGATTCACCGTCGATAACCTCGACAATATATATATACTCAACAGCCGGAACCAGCTTAAGAAGATAAATGCAAACGGCGATTCCGTAGCGGTGTACAATGATGTAAAGAAATTTGGCCAGGCCACCCTCGTCGATGTTTCCAACCCCCTTAAAATATTATTGTATTACAGAGATTTTGCAACGGTGGTAATGCTCGACCGCTTACTCAATGTGGTTAATGTGGTGGACCTGCGGCAGCAGGGGATATTACAGGCAAAGGCCATCGGGCAGTCGAATGACAATAAGATATGGGTATATGATGAAGCAGAAGCCAAACTAAAGAAGCTGGATGAAAGCGGCAAGCTGCTGCTGGAGACACCGGACTTCCGCCTGCTTACGGGACAGGCAGCACTGCCGGTAAAGATCTTTGATGAGAACAGGTATGTGTACCTGTACGACCCTGAAAAGGAAATTTTTGTATTTGATTATTTCGGGGCATTTAAAAACGGGATCCTTATCAGCCACTGGCAGAACCTGAAGGTAGCCGGGAAATATATTTTTGGCACAAAGGCCGATTCCATTTACCGCTACGATATTAACAGCACCCGTTATGATGAATGGCCGCTGCCGTTCCCTGTTCAGAAGAGCAGAAGTTTCAACTTCACATTTTCAAGAGTCTATGCCCTGAAAGGCAGCTGCGAGGGCGACCTGGATTGCCTGTACATTTATGATATCCGCTGATACTTCTTTCTGGGCCGGAATCAATAATTTTACCTGTAATTTTTTCAGCGGATGAATGATTTCCTTGAACAGGTATGGCTTGATAATAAGGTGAAACACTACTTCATTGTAGCAGGGGTGATCCTGTTTGTATGGCTGCTGAAACGATTCATCTCCCGCTACCTGGCCGGTTTGCTGTATACCCTGGTCCATAAGGTCTGGAAGGACGTGGACAAACAGTCTTTTGTAAAGCTGGTGGTAAAGCCGCTGGGTTTTTTCCTGGCGATCCTTATTTCGGTGATCACCCTGTATAAGCTCCGTTTCCCGGCAGACCTCGACATTGATATTTACAAGTACACCGTCAAGGAAATAGTGCAGTGTATCGGTAACATTATTCTCATTGTATCATTGACGTCGCTGCTGATCCGCCTGATCGATTTCATTGCCATGATCCTGGAGAAAAGGGCCAACCTCACCGCCGATCAGACCGACAACCAGCTCATTGTTTTTTTCAAAGATTTCTTTAAGGTCATCCTGATCATTATCGGCATCATGCTCGTGATGCGGTATGCCTTCGGACTGGATGTGGGAGGCCTCCTTACCGGGCTTAGTATCGTCGGTGCTGCCATCGCCCTGGCGCTGCGGGAAAGCCTGGAGAACCTGATCGCATCATTTATTATCTTTTTCGATAAACCATTTATCACGGGTGATCTTGTAAAAGTGCATAATGTAACCGGTACCGTGGAGAAGATCGGCCTGAGAAGCACCCGCATCAGAACAGATCAGAAAACGTATGTGACTGTACCGAACAAACAAATGGTGGACAGCATACTTGATAACCTTTCGTTACGAACACAGCGGAGGGGTGACCTTCGGCTGGAAATAAGCCTGCAAACCAGTGCTGCTGCTGCAGCGCAGCTGGTGGAAGGGATCAGGAAGATACTTGGCGGTAAGGATATAGAAAATGCCAATGTTCACCTGTCTGAAATAACGGCAACAGCGATGGTGATTCTCTCCGATTATTATACACCTCCTGTTACCATACAGGAATTCAATGCTATCAGGCAAACCGTCAACCTGCAAAGTATAAAACTCATGGAAGAACTGAAGATAGAGCTGGCGGGGGCCAATACAGAAATACGGCTGACGAAAACAGCTTAACTCATTTACTCAGGATCTCTGTCAGGTCTTTATCAAATGAACCGGAGGTGCCATATTCCACCACACGGCCCATTTCTTTTCCTTTTTTCATAACAATGATAGTGGGTACATTGGTAATGCCCAATGCCTCGGAAAGATGGCTTAGGGTCAGCTTTTTGCGGTCAACACCGATTAGGGTGATATGATCATCCGTGAAGCCGGCGGCCTGAGTAAGTTTGAACATACGGGGGATCACAAAATGGGAATCTTCACACCAGGTACCCATAAAGACAAGCAGCTGTACAGAGTCTTTGTTTTTCTGTAACACATCCACGGCGGCGGCACCGGGGGTATAGATCTTTTGTGCTTCACCATACCAGTGAAAAGAGGTGTCATTTTCCAGTACCTGGCGGGAAATGATCCCTTTGAAAGTTTTTTCATTCGGTCGTTCGGTAAGCACAATATACTGGGCCTGGGCCTTCAGTATATTTCCAAAAAAAAGGGGCAGGATAAAAACGGGCAGCAATTTCTTCATAAATGATCGCATAATGGGGCAAATGTAAAAGGGAACGGGGACATGATGCAGGCAGGACAGTTAAAGTTGCAACCGGCCGGGAGAAAAATCAGAGACTGGCTTTCAGTTCAAGCAGGAAACTCCTGATCTTTTCGAGAGACTGTATGGCAGCAAACTTCTCTTCGGCCTTTTTATTCTTCTTCAGGTATTCCCTTGCACCCTCAATGGTGAATTTGCGGCGGCGAAGCAGGTCATAGATCATCACCAGGTTCTTGATATCAACCGGGCGGAAAAAGCGGTCGCCTTTTCGGTTCTTGCGGGGCTGCAGGATATCGAACTCGGTTTCCCAGTAGCGTATGAGTGACTGGTTCTCCCTGAACATGGCAGCGACCTCGCCTATGGAATAATATTGTTTCTGAAAGAGTATTTCGTCTTCAGGTACCTGTATCAGGTCGGCATTAATGGCAATTTCTTTAAGGGATTTGCGGCCTCTTTTTCCGGGAGTGGCCACCGGCTCCTTCTTTTTCTCTCTGAATATGACCGCGGGTTCTTTCACTGCAGTAACTTCTTTTTTCACAGGCATAACGACAGGAACCAATGCGGAAGTATCTGCCGGCTCTTCAATACTGTTAAATTCAAAAGTGATCTGTGATAAAGGTTTTCCCATTATGGTAAAGGTACAACCCCGTTTTGCATGCAGCACCACCCGGGAAGGAGTGTGGAAAATTTGACCGGAGTGCCGGTACCCGCTAGTCAAAGCTCTGGTTACTGGCAGCCGCTTTCTTCAATATCAGGTCATATTGTTCCGGGGAAAGATCATTGTAGAAGAAATAAATGGGATCGATCTTCTCGCCGTTCTTGTGTACTTCATAATGGCAGTGCGGTCCGGTCGATTTACCGGTACTGCCTACCCAGCCGATCACCTCGCCCCGCTTCACCTGCTGCCCGGCCCTTGATTTCACCCTTACCATATGACCGTACAATGTTTCATAGCCATAGCCATGGTTGATCACCACATGATTACCATACCCGTTGCCGGTACTGCCGGCAGTGGTTACGGTTCCGTCTGCGGTGGCATAGATGGGAGTGCCCTGCGGAGCAGAAAAATCGAGCCCTGCATGGAACTTGGTGGTTTTATAAACCGGGTCTATCCGGTAGCCAAAGCCGGACGCTATCCGGTTCAGGTCTTTATTACTTACCGGTTGTATGGCCGGTGTATGGGCAAGCAGTTGTTCTTTATTCTTTACCAGCCCTTCCACTTCATCGTACGACTTGCGCTGGGAGCTCATCCGGCTCCTGATATTATTGATCGTGGCAGTGATGGAAGCCACCAGTTGATGGTCCTTTAATTTTTCCACTTTGGCTATTTCCTGTTTTTCTTCCAGCTCTTTCGCCCGGGCGCTATCGGGAATGGGGTTGGCCTCAAAGATGGCCCGGTACACATCGTTATCCCTTTTCTCCAGTTCCCTCATTACCCGTTCTATCGAGGCCAGCGTATCTTCAAGGTCACGGTAATTGTCGCGGAGGGCCCTGTTCTGTTGCTGAAGTATCTTTTCTTTCGGAGATCCTATAAACTGGAAGGCAGCATAGGAAATAAGACCGGCAGTAACCAGGGCGGCGGCTATAAAACCAAATATCCGCAGGAGTTTTACCCGGAACGGGGTCTCCAGCTTTTCGTAGCGGAGGGTGTTGGTATTATAGTAATACTTGATTTTTTTCATTTGGCATGCCTTAACCCTGGCTCAGTTCAGAAATGCGGTCTGAATATTTTACCTTTGTCCCCCTTCGGGGCTGACAAATATAGCCCCATAAACAGCAAAAATCAACCCAACCTGAGGCCTGATTTTCAGCAAAAACAACAGGTAGAACCATGAGAACAGCAATCGTAATAACACCTCCATACAGAAAACCAGCCTCTGCCGGTGTCATTCACTTTTGCCCGTTCACCACTGCTTATTCACTATTTACCACCCACCATTCGCCATGATGACTGCAAACCAAATACGACAGGCTTTCCTGGATTTCTTCCGTTCAAAGGGCCATACGATCGTGCCCTCCGCACCCATTGTGGTGAAGAATGACCCTACCCTTATGTTTACCAATGCAGGGATGAACCAGTTCAAGGATTACTTCCTGGGTAATAAGGTCCCACCATACGGGCGGGTGGCCGATACGCAAAAGTGCCTTCGGGTAAGCGGCAAGCACAACGACCTTGAAGAAGTGGGAGTGGATACCTATCACCATACCATGTTTGAAATGCTGGGCAACTGGAGCTTTGGCGATTATTTTAAAAGAGAGGCCATCAGCTGGAGCTGGGAATTACTGACTGACATCTACAAGATACCCCAAGACAGGCTTTATGCCACCGTATTTGAAGGGGACGAAAAAGAAGGATTGCCGGCCTCCACTGTTGCATTGAAAAAATGGAAAGAACTTCTTCCCGATGAACATATCGTATACGGTAATAAAAAAGATAATTTCTGGGAAATGGGCGATACAGGCCCCTGCGGACCCTGCAGTGAGATACATGTTGACTGCCGCCCGGAAGAAGAAAGGAAAAAAACCCCCGGTCACCTGCTGGTCAACAAAGACCATCCGCAGGTGATCGAGATCTGGAACAATGTGTTTATCCAGTTCAACCGGAAAAAGGACGGAACACTCGAACCACTGCCCGCCACACATGTGGATACAGGTATGGGGCTGGAGAGACTGGTAAGGGTGCTGCAAAACAAAACATCCAACTACGATACAGATATTTTTACCGGTACAATTGCAGAAACGGAGAAAATTACCGGTAGAAAATATGATGGCAGCGATACAAGGCAGGCCATCGCTTTCCGGGTGATCGCCGATCACATCCGGGCCATCAGTTTTACCATTGCAGACGGGCAATTGCCTTCCAATACAGGTGCGGGGTATGTGATACGCCGCATTCTCCGCCGTGCCGTTCGGTATTACTTCTCTTATCTTGATTATAAGCAGCCGTTACTGGTACAGCTGGTGCCGGTACTGGCAAAGCAGTTTGAAAATGTTTTTCCCGAACTGCAACAGCAGGTTGACTTTGTAAGCAAAGTAGTGAAGGAAGAAGAAGAGGCCTTTCTGAGAACACTGGACAAAGGGCTGAAAAGAGTGGATGATCTTATCGCCAAAGGAGAGATCTCCGGCAAAGATTCATTTGAATTATATGATACCTACGGTTTCCCCTTTGACCTTACCCAGCTGATAGCTTCTGAAAACAGGCTAAAAGTGGATAAAGAAGGTTTCGAAGCAGAAATGAAGCAGCAAAAAGACCGAAGCCGGGCCGCCACAGCCGTTGATGCCGGTGACTGGACCGAGATCAGCCAGGGCAGTAATAAATTCATTGGCTATGATTCGCTGGAAACAAAAACGGAAGTGCTGAAGTACCGTAAGGTTAAAGCCAAAGGGAAAGAACTGTACCAGCTTGTATTGAGAGAAACACCTTTCTATGCTGAAAGCGGCGGCCAGGTGGGCGACAGGGGAGTTTTGACGATCGGGCATTCAACTATCCCGGTCATTGATACCAGAAAGGATAATGATCTCATCATTCATTTTACAGAAACCATCCCCGGTAACCTTTCCGGTGAGGTGATCGCAAAAGTGGATCCGGGAATAAGAAAGAAAACAGAACTGCATCACTCCGCCACACACCTGCTCCATGCCGCTTTGAGAAAAGTGCTGGGCACCCATGTGGCACAAAAGGGCTCATTGGTGAATGAAGAGCACCTGCGGTTCGATTTTTCCCACTTTGCCAAAGTTACCGGTGAGGAAATGGCTGCTATTGAAGCATTGGTGAATGAAAAGATCAGGGCAAATATTCCGGTGGTAATAAAGTCGATGCCGAAAGAAGAAGCGCTGAAACTTGGCGCAATGGCACTGTTTGGTGAAAAGTATGGTGATGAGGTTCGTGTTGTGATCATCGATCCGGCCTACTCGGTTGAGCTGTGCGGCGGTACCCATGTGGGTGCCACTGGTGAGCTGGGGCTTTTCAAGCTTACCAGCGAGTCTGCAGTGGCCGCCGGGGTAAGGAGGGTGGAAGCTGTTTGCGGCCGGCAGGCGGAAGAATACATAAATGAACAATTATCCCTGGTCGGAAGCCTGAAAGAGCAACTGAAAAATCCGAAGGATATCCGCAAGGCAATAGAAAGCCTACAGGAAGAGAATACCGAATTGAAAAGGCATCTGGAAGTGCTCGAAGCCCGCCAGCTCGTTGGTATCAGGAATGAACTGCTGCAAAAGGATGAGATCATCAACGGGGTAAATTTTATCGGGGAGATAGTTGAGGTGAATAATGCGGACGCCCTTAAAAAACTTTGTTTTGACCTCAGGAACCATCTGCGTGACCATGTAGCGGTTCTTTGTGTGAACCTGGGCGGCAAACCCTTTGTAGCGGTGGGTATTTCAGAAACCGTAACCGTTGCCCGGAACCTGGATGCCAATAAGATCATGAAAGAGCATATCGCTCCGCTGATAAAAGGGGGAGGTGGCGGACAAAAAACCCTGGCTACGGCCGGAGGACAAGATGCAGGAAACCTGCGGGGGGTAATAGATGCTGTAAAGAAATTGTTGTAGCAGGGTCAGGACCAGATCTCGTCATCCTCTTCAAACCTAACCCTTTGTTTTTTGGGAGGCATCAGCTTTCGGTTCTCCCGTAATATCTTTATTGCCAGGATAACAACAGCCACACAAAGAACAGCGCAGACACCGAATATTACATAAGCCATAAGTATTTCTAATAGGTAAGCAAATCGTAAACTCAAAAATCTGCTTTTATATTTCCTGGCCAATACCCATTTTGGGTTAGGGGAAGTACGCAGAAATTGGAAAAAAATAAGCTACAAAAACCAGTATGGACATCATTATAGAAACAGAGCGCCTCATTATGCGCACCTTCGGCCCCGGAGATGCGGCCTTGATCTACCAGCTGAATGCAGACCCTGAGGTAACCAGGTACACCCTTGACCCGGTCAGTTCTATCGAACAGGCGCAGGAAATATTGGAGAAAACGATCTTGCCGCAATATGCTTTGTATAACCACGGCCGCTGGGCCGTTCTGGTAAAAAAAGGGTATGATAATGAGGGTTTTATAGGGTGGTGCGGGTTGAAAAGGCGGCCGGAACTGAACGAAGTGGACCTTGGCTACCGGTTTATGAAAACAGCGTGGGGGAAAGGCTATGCCACAGAATCTGCATTTGCCAGCCTGAAACATGGTTTCGGAAAGCTTGGCCTCGACCGTATTGTAGGAAGAGCCCTGACCGCCAACCTTGCCTCTGTAAAGGTGCTTGAAAAATGCGGGATGACATATATCGGCGAACAGGTGGTGGAAGGCCTGCTTCATAAAACCTATGAAGCATATAACCCGCTTATCAGGTAAACAGCCCGCCGGAACAGATAAGCCCTTTTAACATTTCCGAAACGTTTCGTATTTTGAAAAATGTCTTTATATTTGGCTACGAAACTTAACGTAGTTCATTAAAAATAACAGTTATGAATAAGTATTGGGTCAGAAACACGGTAATGATTGCTGCCTTCGCACTGGTTACCCCTGGGGTGGTAACAGCTCAGGATGATAAAGGTGAAAAGGGCGATAAAGGCGATAAAGAAAAAAAGGAGGTCCGTAATATAATTGTGACCACCAAAGGCGACCACAAGGAAAAGATCACCATCGAGATCGAGGGGAATACTATGACAGTAAACGGGAAGCCGTTAGATGAATTCAATAATAAGAACGGGGATGTCAGCGTAAACGTGAACAGGCTGAGGGATGCAGAATCCTTACGCTACTTCAAAGCCCCGGGCACCGATGTATGGACCATGAATGGAAATAACGGCTTATCTTTTTTCAGCGGGGATGAGAACAGGGCAATGCTGGGTGTGACCACCGAAAAAGCAGCTGACGGAGCCGAGATACAGTCAGTGACCGAGGGAAGTGCCGCGGATAAAGCCGGGTTAAAAGAGAATGATGTGATCACCAAAGTGGGTGATAAAAAGATTGAAACACCCGATGATCTTTCCGAATCGATCAAGAAACAAAAACCAGGCGATAAAGTGACGATTACATACCTCCGGGATAAAAAAGAGCAGAAAGTGACTGCTGAGCTGACCAAATGGAAAGGCTTAAATGCCTATGCCTTCAGCCCCGGAAAAGGAAATTCCTTTGACTTGAATCTTGAGCAGATGCCAAAACTCAGGGAACTGAACAATATGCCATTTGATATGTACCGCAGTTACTCCCGGGCAGGCGGCACTCCCAAACTGGGGCTTTCTGTTCAGGATACAGATGATGGAAAAGGAGTAAAAGTGATCAATGTGGATGAGGAAAGCAATGCCGCCAAAGCCGGTATCAGGGAAGATGATATCATTATGCAGGTGGACGATAAGGCCATCAACAGCGTGGATGAGATATCAACCCTGCTCAAGACAAAGAAAGAGAACCCTACTGTTCGCTTCCAGATCAACCGCAGCGGGAAGACACAGAATATTGAAGTGAAAATGCCAAGAAAAATAAAAACAACCGATCTCTGATCAACAGGGATCTGACAGAACCCCCGCCGGTATAGCACAGGCGGGGGTTTTTATTTATACTATGCCGCTTGGCTAAATCAGTTAATTTTGTGCTCCCTTCAGTATGACCTGGGTAAAAAAACCTGCCGGATCAGTAAGTAAGGGTCATAGATTCATGCCGGATTATCATGCATACGAAATAGTAGTGGGCCTGGAAGTGCATGCACAGTTACAAACGGACAGTAAGTTGTTTTGTGGCGACAGCACAGTATTCGGCCAGGCGCCGAATACAGCGATCAGCCAGATCACCCTTGCACACCCGGGCACGCTGCCGAAAATGAATAAAAAAGCGATCGAGCTGGCGGTAAGATTGGGCCTTGCCTGTCACTGCCAGGTTACGGCAAACAATTACTTCGCCCGCAAAAACTATTTTTACCCTGATCTGCCCAAAGGCTACCAGGTTTCACAGCATACCACCCCTGTTTGTTCCGGAGGTTTTATCCTTATCAGCACTACTGACGGAGGCGAAAAAAAGATCCGGCTGAACCGAATACACATGGAAGAGGATGCAGGGAAAAGTATTCACGATGCAGATGAAAATAATACCTGTATCGATCTTAACCGGGCCGGCACCCCTTTAGTTGAAATAGTGACAGAGCCAGACCTCCGCAGTGCGGAAGAAGCCTTTGCTTTTCTGACAGAGATCAGGCGGCTGGTAAGGTACCTTGATATCTGTGATGGGAATATGGAAGAAGGAAGCCTGCGGTGCGACGCCAATATTTCGGTTCGCCGGAAAGGGGAGGAAGCGCTGGGTACAAAGGTCGAGGTGAAGAACCTGAACTCGGTCAGGAATGTAAAAAGGGCGATAGAAGCCGAATCAAAAAGACTTATAGCGGTCATAGAGGCAGGAGGTGTTGTGCAGCAGCAGACCCGGAGTTTTGATGCAAATACAGGGACTACTTTTTCCATCAGGGATAAGGAGGATGCTGATGATTACCGCTACTTCCCCGAGCCCGACCTGGCCCCTTTTCAGCTCAGTGAGGATTTTATTGCAGGTATAAGAAGTAAGCTGCCGGTTTTACGGGCTGAAAGGATGCACCGGTATATTTCCCAATACCAGTTGTCTGAATATGATGCCGCGGTACTGACAGATGAGCGGGAAGTGGCTGATTATTTTGAAGAGATAACCCGGCATACCGGTAACCGGAAGGCGGCTGCCAACTGGATGCTCGGGCCCGTGAAGAACTGGATGAATGAGAACAATGAACCGATCGGTTCTTTTCCGTTACAACCGTTAATCATAGCAAGGGTAATTGACCTGATCGATTCAGGAAAGATCAGCTTTACCGCCGCAGCCTCCAGGCTTTTCAGCCTGCTCCTCGTAAACCCGGAAGAGGATCCCGGTAAACTGGCCGAAACAAACCACCTGGTGCAGCAGTCGGATATGTCGGCCATCGGACCCGTTATTGATGCGGTACTGGCCAAATTTGCAGGTAAAGCGGAGGAGTATAAAAAAGGGAAAAAAGGGTTGCTGTCTTTGTTTGTCGGAGAGGTAATGAAACAGACAAAGGGAAAGGCCGATCCGAAGATGGTAAATGAAGTGCTGGCGCAGAAATTAAAATCTTAATTATAACAAAGCATATGAAAAGAATAATAAGTGTGGTGGCCCCGGTTATCCTGCTGTTCTCCTGTAAAGGAAAGAAAGGAGAGGAGATGATGGTGGTAAGCGGAACGATCACCAATAACACGGCCCGGATGGTCTACCTGGATGAGATCCCGATGGCAACCATGCAACGCATGATAGCCGATTCAGCCCGGATCGGTAAAGACGGAAAATTCAGCCTGAAGGCCGACAAAGGCGAAGCCCGGGTGTTCAGTCTCCGGGTGGATAATAACCCAACTCCGGTTGCGGATATCATCAATGATGCTGAAAAAATAAATGTGGACATAAGCTTCAATAAGGAAAATGCCCAATACGCCGATTATACGGTAAAAGGATCTGCATCCAGTACCCAACTGAAAGAATTCCTGGTCGCATTTAATAAAAGCCTTGAATCTGTTTACCTGATCGATATTAAAGAGGACTCGCTGCGGAAGAATAGCGCCCCGGACAGTTTGCTGCAGGCGTTGCAAACGGAAAGAAAAGCGGTAGCCGCAAAAGTAACTGAGCTGGCCCATCAGTCCATAAGCAAATCGCAGAACCCGGCATTGACCATGATCATTCTTGGCTACTATCAAAGCACGGCAAATAATCCGGCCTATAAACTGGAGCCTATTGCTACAGAAGAGGTAAGCAAAATTGTGAATGATCTTTCGGCCCGGTTCCCGCAGCATAGCGGGTTGGCGCTTATTAAGAACTCACTGGATGCTGAAATGAACGGTTCAAACGGGCTGGTAGGCCACCCGGCACCGGATTTCTCCCTGCCGGATGCAAACGGAAGGGAAGTCAGACTGAGTTCATTCCGCGGTAAGTATGTCCTGGTTGATTTCTGGGCCAGCTGGTGTGGCCCCTGCCGGGCAGAAAACCCTAATGTGGTGGCCGCATATAGCAAGTTTAAGAATAAGAATTTTGCCATACTTGGGGTCTCACTCGACAGGCCGGGGCAAAAAGACGCATGGTTAAAGGCCGTTATGCAGGATAACCTTACCTGGACACAGGTTAGTGACCTGCAATTCTGGAAGAGCGCAGTGGTTCCTTTATACCACATCGAAGGGATCCCGTATAATGTATTGATTGATCCGCAGGGAAAAGTAATTGCAGAAGCTTTGCGGGGAGAGGCCCTGGAAAGAAAACTTACTGAGGTGCTTGAGTAAGCGACAGCAATGGGTTTTAAAAAAAATGTCCGCCTGTTTGGCGGACATTTTTTTATCAGCAATTTATTTCTTAGTTATCAGTCATCAGGTGATTAAGGGAAAGCTCATCTGATGAGATAGGCCAGATATATCCCTGGTCGCTGGGGTTCTTTAAACCGGCTGCGCCTTTGGCAGGGATCGGCTGAAGCAATCTCAGCAGGTCGTTATTACGCAAACCTTCACCAAGAAACTCGATCCTTCTTTCCAGTAAGATGGCATCGATCAGCGCTGTCTGGTTAGCAGGAGCCAGTGTGGTAGTGGCGTCTGAACGCTGACGAACTGCATTCAGTAAAGCCAGTGCCCTGGCATTAACACCGGAGTTGGTTCTGGCCAGCGCTTCTGCGAGAGACAACATTACTTCCGGGTAGCGGATTACCGGCGCCCAGTCAGTAAATGGAGAAGGGGCCGCAAACTTGGTGTTCAGGTAAGGCTTACCGCTTACAGTAGCAATAAATGCTCTCCTGGCGTCAGTGGAAAGCCAGCCACTGTTTGCAATGATCCCGGAAGGGTTCAGTGAATACTCACCGTTACCGGTGGTCCTTGACCAGTAAAAGCCCAG
The DNA here is from genome assembly GCA_046329665.1 of Chitinophagaceae bacterium. Lineage (GTDB taxonomy): Bacteria > Bacteroidota > Bacteroidia > Chitinophagales > Chitinophagaceae > JJ008. The sequence continues at coordinate 134,206 of JAXLUG010000002.1, forward strand.
CTGGTTTTGTGTACCCGGGTTATCGCCGGCGGTTGTGGTCATCGGCAGTGACAGGATTGATTCTGCAGTTGTGTAAGTGGTAAACACGGGCCCGATGGTGGCATTCATTGTATTGGCCACACCAGTAGTGGCACTAAAAGGAGCCACACTTTGAGGGCAGATCTTATTGGCTTCAACGATTACGTTTGCATAGTCCTGCATGGTGAGGTATACTCTCACTTTCAGGGCAATGGCAGTATTGCGGTGCGCCCTGGAGGTATTCAGTGTTGCTGAAGTGTAGGTCAGGGGCAGGTTTGTTTCGGCAAAGTTGAGGTCGCTGAGGATCTGGGCATAGATCTGAGCCACCGTGCTGCGGGCCAGGTCAGAAGAACCAGAGCTTTTGATACCGGTTAAACGGAGCGGAAGACCGGGTTTGCTGCCGTTTCCGTCAGCATAAGGTCTTGCATAAAACTGGAGCAGGCTGAAGTAAGAAAGCGCCCTGATCAGTCTAGCTTCTCCGTTATAGTTGGCAGCCAGTGTGCTTCCGACGATAGAGTTGCCTTTGGCAGTCATACCCTCAAGAAACAGGTTACAGAGGTTGATGGTGTAGTAGGCCTGTGCCCAGAGGTTCTTTACAGAGTTCTGTGAAGTACCGAGGCAGTTAAGCAGCCATACATCAAACCCTGTTACCACGTTGGTGGTCTCGTTCAGGAAGTCCTCTCCGCGGATATCACCGAATATCTGGTAGCGGCCGCCATAGAAGTTTCCGTTTTTAAGACCTGCATAAAGAGAGTTTACCTGTTGTGCAATACGGCTGGGGGAGTCAAAGGCTGTAACATCAGCAATTGAAGTTTGAGGCACAGGACTCAGCAGATCCTTCTTCTTGCAGGAGAAGAAAGAAAGCACTCCCAGGCTCAGTATGATTATATAATTCGTTCTTTTTTTCATTGTAGTCATTTTTAAAGTTCTTAAAATTTAGAAAGTGACATTTATACCAAACATTATGGTTCTTCCATTACCAATCGTGTTTCTGTCAACACCCTGGCTGGTAGTGGAGTTACCATTAGAGGATACTTCAGGATCAGGGCCGGGATACTTGGTAATGATTCCCAGGTTCTGGCCGCTGAGATAGAAGCGCAGGTTTGATATTTTTACTTTGTTCAGAATAGCAGCCGGAACATTGTAGGCAAGCGTCACATTCTTGAACTTAACGAAGTCGCCTTTGAACACGTTAAAATCCATGGCAAGGGCTGAGCCGTTTGATACGTTATCACCATATACCGGTTTCGGAATGTTTGTTTTGTCACCTGGTTTTCTCCAGCCTGTCAGTACATCGGTAGAGTTATTCCAGAAACGCTGATCGAACAGACCGGCATGTGTACCATAGTAAACATAGAAACCACCCTGGTAAGTAAGAAGTACATTCAGTTCAAAATCCTTCCAGCGGAAAGTGTTATCCCATCCGCCATAGAACTTCGGCTGAGAGTTTTTGTACATCACACCATCAGCAGCCTGGTTTACGGTACCGGCTACGCCATTTACTTTGTACTGTGTACCGTCCGGGTTAGACCAGTTAAACTGGCCGGAAGGTGCATAGAACTGGTAGTAAACCTGCTGACCGGCTTTATTGATCAGGATCCTTCTTCCGGTAGCCGGGTCAACATATCCGGCAGTACGAACCACCCAGATATAACCTGCAGAGTAGCCCGGGGCTGTTCTGCTCACTGTTTCCAGGCCAGAGGTGGAAGTAAGTACTTCGCTCAGGCCGGGTGCCAGGGAGGTCACCATATTCTTGTTGTAAGAATAGTTGAGGGTTGAGGTCCAGTTGAAATTCTTGGAACGGATCGGTTGTCCGGAAAGTGCAACCTCCCATCCTTTGTTGTACATGGTTCCCACGTTGGTAGGAATGTTGTTAGGTACACCGGTTGAAGGGGATTGCGGTACAAACAGGATCAGGTCGCTGATATCGTTTTTGTAATAGGTGACATCCAGCGTGACACGGTCTTTTAACATACCGAGGTTGAAACCAACATCGGTTTTCTTGCTGGCCTCCCATTTCAGCTTGCGGTTACCTGCCTGGTTAAATATCAGCGTGGCATTTCCACCATACAGACCTGAACCATAGGTTGAATAGATCGCATAGTCGCCAATACCTGCTGTATTACCTACTTTACCAAAGCTTCCGCGGAGTTTTAAGGTGTTGAAGAATTTGCTCTTCCACCAGTTTTCACGGCTCACTTCCCAACCGGCAGACAGACCGTAGAAAACTTCGCTCTTTACGGCAAAGGCGGAGTATTCATCCTGACGGAGGCTGGCGCTGAAATAATATTTTTTGTTATAGTCGTAAGATGCACGGCCGAATGTTGAGTAGAGGTAGTTCTCACCATATACAAGGCCGGATGAATTGTTGGTAGTGAAACCGGCCTGTATTACAGTATAAACAGGGTCGGAGATCGTTTGGCGGTTGAGACCAAAACCAACACTGGTCCTTCTGTCCTGCTCGGTACCACCCACTATACTTACATTGTGTTTGCCAAATGATTTGTCGATCTGGATGGTATTATCCCATACCCATCTTTTGTATTTACCTTCTGTGCTGCTGGCATTACCACCTGCAGTGAAACCATCGCCATGTACCGGTGACTGGAAGAGCTCGTTATCAACAAAGAGGTAATCGATACCATACAGTGTTTTTAACGTAAGCCAGGAAACCGGTTTGAACGCAACATACACATTCGACTGTATGTGGTTGGTCTCGCTGTTTGAGCGGGAAAGGTCCAGAACGGCGACCGGGTTGTAAAAGCCGACCTGTGCGATGGAGTTGCTCATCGGGCCAACGATGTTGTTAGCATTGATATTATAGCTGCCGTTAAGGTTATAAGGAGAAACGTTAGGGGCGTTTACCAGTACAATACGGCCCAAACCGGCTGTATTAAAGGCCTCCCCGTTAAGCGAACCGGAAGAAGTGGCTGATCTGTTGATCTCGTTGGAGTAAGAGATCTTACCACCGGCGCTGAACAATTTACTGATGCGGCTGTCCACGTTCATCAGGATGTTTCTGCGGGTAAAGGTATTTTTCCTTAAGATACCTTCCTGGTCGGTATAGCCGGCAGAAAAATAATACGTGGTATTATCGTTACCTCCGGAAATATTCAGGTTGTGATCCTGGGCAAGCCCCTTTCTGTATACGTAATCGGGCCAGTAGGTGTCGATGATGTTACCGTTCAGATCTGTGGTGGTTGCAAATTTTGTATAACCGGATCCGGAAGGGTTGGTAGTATTTACAGAAAGGTTGTTGGATGCAGCCAGGTTCTTATAATCAGTGTACTGTTGTGCATTCAGGATTGAAGGCAGGCCATATACCTGTGTCCAGCCCACAGAACCATTGTAGGTTACTTTGGGCTTGCCGGCTTTACCTTTTTTGGTAGTGATATACACCACACCGTTGGCAGCCCGGCTTCCGTAGATGGCAGTAGCTGCAGCATCCTTGGCGATATCGATGCTTTCGATATCATTCGGGTTGATACTGGCAAGGGCATTTCCTGCCGCATTGGTAGAGCTGAAATCGCCGGTAGGTGAGGGAACACCATCCACGATGATCAGCGGATAAGAACTAAGGGAGATGGAGTTTGTACCCCTGATCCTGAAGACCGGAGGCGTATTCAGTACCCCGTTGGGAACCGTAATCTGCACACCGGGAGCTCTTCCTGCCAGCGCCTGCTCAAAACTCTGAACAGGTTTGTTGGCAATGGCGGCTCCTTTTACGGTAGCCACACTACCTGTAGTTTCTTTCCTGCGTTGTGTACCATATCCCACCACTACAACTTCAGACATGGTCTTGTCCTCCGCTTTCAGCGTGGCATTAACCACAGAAGAAGTACCGATCGGCATTTCAACAGGGCTCATATCTACAGAAGAAAATACAAGTGCTTTTGCATTGGCCGGCACTGTAAGTGAATATGAGCCATCTTGTTTGGTGGTGGTACCCGTTGTCGTGCCTCGTACCAGCACGGATACGTTTGCTATGGGACTTCCCTTTTCATCCGTCACTTTACCTGTGACTGTGCGTTGTGCCAAAGCCTGGGTGGCAAAAAACACAACTCCCAAGAGCAGTAAATACAGTTTTCTCATGTGCGTTTTAGTTTTAGTATATAAATAGAAATCAAAGCATTATTGGGGGCCTGAAATTAAAAAACCTCTTGCTCATAATAAAAAAAATGTTAAGGTTTTACCCCTTCTCCGTGATTACGCAGGGGTGCATCGGCAACCCTGGTATACATCGCCTCATTCACAGACAGTTATATCGGCCAAACTGCTGCTTCAGCCGGTTTTTTTATCGGGCGCCGGCCATCAGGAACCGCCCTTCTTCCGGAAGAAAGATATGAGGATAGCAGGCAGCAAAACCAGGTTTGTGAGCGTAGCCGTTACCAGGGTCAGCGATGTAAGCCAGCCAAGCGCTTTTGTGCCGTCAAAACCGCTGAAACAAAAGATAACAAATCCCGCAATCAGTACCAGGGAAGTGTAAATGATACTGATGCCCGTGTTGTGAATGGTTTCGATCACTGTTTTCATCATATCATTTCCCTTGTGTGGCAATTCCTGTTTATAGTTTACCAGAAACCGGATCGTGATATCGATGGCTATTCCAAGGGCCACACTGAATACCAGAACGGTGGAGGGCTTCAGCGGGATGCCTCCCCAACCCATGATCCCGGCGGTAATCAGGAGGGGAATAATATTGGGGATGAGGGAGCAGATGAGTATCCGGGCGGAGCGGAAAAGGTAAAGCATACAGAAGGCGATCAGGATAAATGCCCAGATGATGCTGTCCTTAAGCCCGTTGATGATATACCTGTTGCCTTCCACGAAGGTGACGCTGGTGCCGGTCAGCGATACCTCGTATTTATCTTTCGGGAAAAGCTGGTTCACCCTTACTGTTATACTGTCAAGTATTTTGGGCAGCCGGTTGCTCCCCACATCCGCCATGTTCACACTGATCCTGGCCTGCTGCCGGGAGCTGTCCATAAAGGTGCTTACCAGTTTTGCAAATGAATTCTTCGTGCTGCTGCTGTCTTTCCGGAAGTTGAGGTATTGTGAAAGAACAGGCAGATCAAACTCGGAGGGCATGGAATAGCTGTTGCTGTCGCCCTCAAAGAAGGCCTGTTTGGCAAACTTTAAACCATCTGTGATACTCAGGGGCCTTCCGATCTCCGGTATGGAAGCAAGAAAGCGGGATAGAGAATCGATACGCAGTATATTCTGATAGTTCCGGGAGGCCCCTCTTTTTTCCTTTGTATCAACCACTATTTCCAGTGGCATCACCCCTTTGAAATTTTTTTCAAAAAAGCGCAGGTCAGTATAGATCTTATCGTTTTTTGGAAGGTCATCCACAATATAGCCAAGTGTCTTCAGCCTGAATATGCCTGCGATAGAAACTGTAACGACAAGCGCCGTAACCACAAAGATCAGTTTACGGTGGTTGAGCGTCCAGCGTTCCAGCCGGTCAAGCCATCTTTTCAAGGCCGGGTTTTCAAGATAACGGGTATGCCGGCTCCGGGGAGCCTTTACAAAACTCAGCACCGAGGGTATCAGCACCAGGGAAATAAAGAAGAGGGCAATGATGTTGATACCCGAAACAATACCAAACTCTTTCAGTATTTGGCTTTGCGTCAGCGCAAACACACCAAACCCGATCGCAGCGGCCAGGTTGCAGAACAGTGTGACCACCCCCATCCGCTCCACCATAATGACCAGGGCTTTCTTTTTATCGCCGGTTTCATTGTAGGCTGTATGAAACTTATTAAGGAAGTAAATGCAGTTAGGAACACCGATCACCACCATAAGCGGAGGGACCAATGCATTCAGGATGCTGATCTTATATCCCATCATTTCGATGGTGGCGAAACTCCAGATCACACCGATCGCCACCACCCCAAGCGATAACCACATGGCAGTAAGGCTCCGGAAGAAAAGCAGCAGGATAACGGCTGAAAGAACAATAGAGGCTATAATGAACATCCGCATTTCCGATACACTCCGCACCGTTAACTGGGTACGTATATGCGGAAGACCGCTTTTATAAACAGTAAGATTGTTGGCTTTCCCGAAATCATCAGCGATCTGCCCAATGGTATTGACGATGCTGATACGCACCTTTTTAGCCATGAGTTCTTTTTTGATCCGGACACCCATCAGCCATGTATTCGTCCCCGGATTATAAAGCAGGTTTTTGTAAAAAGGGAGGCTGAGAAACAGCCGGGAACCGGAGTCAATTTCGGCCTGTGTCAGGCGCCGGTCGGGAAAAATCGTATCAGCCCTCAGCTTCTCTGTTTCCGGAACCTTCACCAGGTTGATGGCAGAGGGAATGGCGATAATATCATCAACGCCATATTGTTTTTTCAGGTGGTGTAACAGGGCTGCGTAATCATTAAAGACCTTTTCTGTAAAAAATTTATCGGTCTGGATACCGAGGACCAGCAGGTTGCCATCCTCACCGAATTGTTGTTTGAATGCCTGGTAAGCCTTGTATTTAGGATTGTTGGTGGGGATGGCCCTCGAAAAATCATAACTCAGCTGAACACGGCTTGCATGATAGCCCATAAACGCAGTAATGCCGGCCAGCAGGATGAGTAAAATAACCCGGTTCTTTAAAATAAACTTGCCCAAGTGGTGCCACATAATCTTCTGTCGTATGATAAAGCTGCAAAGAAACGTAAAAGAGGGGGAAAATGACTCAGGCAGACCAAATATGCCTTTTATACAAACGATGTAAGAACAGAGGGAGTTCGCCCCTTCCTTTCTTTGAAATACATTTGACAAGTGAGATATGTTATCTTCTGTTGTGCCTGGTCTTTCAGACGGATGAAAACGACGGCGGGAAGCGAAATGAAGAGGGGCCGGGATGCCCTGGCCGGCCGGTAAGCGAAAGAAAGGCAGTAACGATCTTATCAGCAAAAAATGCCAGACAAACTTCATAAAACAAAAGGGATAGTGCTGCGTACCGTGAAATACGGGGAGACGAGCATTATTGTAACCATCTTTACGGAACTGTTCGGGGTTCAGTCATACCTGGTGAATGGCATCAGGACAGTAAGCAGGAAGGGTAACAGCAAGGCTAACCTGTTTCAGCCGGCAGCGGTTCTCGACCTGGTCGTGTACCATAATGAGCTGAAACACCTGAATCGCATCAGGGAGTTTAAATGGGCGGTTGTTTATAAAAACATCTTCAGCGATGTGCCTAAGAATGCAGCTGCACTTTTTATGGTAGAACTCCTTACCAAATGCCTGAAGCAGCCGGAAAGTAATCCTGATTTGTTTCATTTCACGGAAGATGTACTGCTGCATCTTGACGAAAGCGATGGTACCGTAATGGCAAACCTTCCATTATTCTTTGCACTGCACCTCCCGGTTCATTTTGGTTTCCGGCTCGATGACAATTACAGTACCCGAAACAGCTATCTTGATATCCGGGAGGGCACATTTGTTCATGAGCAGCCGCACCACCCTTATTTTCTGGAAGGGAAAGAATCAGCCATTACCTCACAACTGCTGAAAGTGATGCAGCCGGAAGAATTGGCGGGGATCAAACTGGGACATGACTTCCGGAGGCATTTATTACACCGGCTGGAAACCTATTATGCATTTCACATCCAGGATTTCGGAACCCTGAAAAGCCTGCAGGTACTCAGGGAATTGTTTGGATAGCATTTCATGAGTATATTTAGAAAAAAACCGGCTATGCTCAGGTGGATAAAAATCAGTCTGCTCCTCATCTTGTTCGTTGCAGGAATTATTTTCACTTACTCGGCTGTTATTAATATGCGTCCGGGATTTATCAAGATCAATTCAGCCGTGGATAATACATATGTTACCACATCTGATGCAGAGAACCCTAATAAAGGCGGGTTTGTGATAGCCTATGCTGTACTTGCTGCCGGCAGCTTGCTGGCAGGATCGGTTTTGCTGGCCTCTCTTAAAGAGAAGCCGTCGCTAAACCAGTCTTCTTGAGGTCCCGTTACCGGTCAGTAAGGTGATTCCGGGTTTCTTTCCTTTTGTAAACGTTCCCAGTTCATCCTCCCAGCGAAGCGCTGCTGCTCCGTTTTTTGTTGCCCATTCCAATATGGTCGATTCCGGTATATGAGGGAAGTGTTTTTGAACGGATTCGATCTCTTTAGCAATACTAAGCTGCCAGTTGCTGCTGTAGCTGTCGGTACCCAGCACTAACCGGCAATGGTGCTTCAGGAACAGATCTGCCGGCGGTACTTTATTTTCAATGTACAGGTTGGCGTTGATGCATAAGCAGTACACCAGCCTGAGCCCGTTTGCTGCAGCGTAATCATTTGCCCATACAATATCCTCTTCGGGCATAAAGGTGTTATGAACAAGGAAAATTGTTTGTCCGTTATTGAAAAAGGGCAGTACTGAACGTATGCTGCTCTTACCGGTAACGGGAAAAGGGGAGTGGCCGATCCCGAAAATTTTAAACAGCCGGAGATACTCTCCTCCTCCGGTTTTGTAAAGTTCATCTTCAGCCGGGTGTTCCTGGTTATGGATAGAAATAACCTGGTCCCTTGTCAGGTTATTGATCAGTTGAAAGGTTTTTGGAGAAATAGTGTACGGTGCATGCGGCACCAGCGAGGTACGGTGTTTAATTCCGGATGCCTGAAGGGCTGCTTCCATCTGCCCGGCAACATCCCGGTACTGCCGCATATTTTCTTCTGCTTTTTCATCTGTAAGTCCGAGCACTTCCACGAAGTTTTGCCATCGGATCCGGCTTTTACTTTTTACGGCAGCGGTGTCGGCCGTGTTGCCTATATCCCCAACAGCCACTATGCCGTTGTCGTACATTTCTTTTTCTGCTTTTACGATTTCCTCCCGGATAAAATCAGCCGGAAACCCACGTTTTGTCACTACGGAGCAAAGGAATTCAATGAGGCCGGTGTGGGGCGGGATCACATTTTTGAGATGACTGAGCTCCAGGTGACAATGGCAGTTGATGAGACCGGGCATTAGGGTGCCACTGAATACCTGTACTTCATCCCCAGCTTCGGAGGCCGGTATTATTCCTTCTATATATCCGGCTTCGTCGGCAACCAGCACTTGATCGCCCTCTGCGAAACAATGGCCATCAAACAGCCTGGTTGCCCTGAATTTTTTGAATCCCATCCGGTAAAATTCCAAAACACTGCTTCAAATCCCAAAAACTATTCTTTGTTACCTTTGCGGCCTTCGGAAACAGATGTGGTATTTCCGGAAGACAACCCAACTATGCTAGATAAATTAGAAGCGATAAAGGCGAGATTTGACCAGTTAGGCATTGCGCTGACAAACCCTGAAATTGTGGGGAACAACCGGAAATTTGCTGAAACGAGTAAGGAATACCGCAGCCTGGAGAAGATCGTAGCTGCCTATACCGACTACAGGAAGCTGCTGGACGATGCGGATTTTTACAAGGAAGCGCTGGCCGGGAATGATGAAGAACTAAGGGACCTTGCCAAATCAGAGATACCTGCCCTGGAAGAAAAAAAGCTGCAACTGGAGGCTCTTATCAGGCAATTACTGATACCGAAAGATCCGCAGGATGAGAAAAATGCTATTCTCGAGATAAGGGCGGGCACCGGAGGTGATGAAGCCAGTTTATTTGCCGGTGACCTGTTGCGTATGTACATACGTTTTTGCGAACGCAGGGGATGGAAAACAGCTGTCCTTAGTGAAAATGAAGGGACTGTGGGTGGCTACAAGGAAGTACAGCTGGAAGTGACAGGCGATGATGTTTATGGTACCCTGAAATTTGAAAGCGGGGTACACCGGGTGCAAAGAGTACCGGCTACGGAAGCAAGCGGCCGGGTGCATACCTCTGCCGCAACAGTGGCCGTGATGCCGGAGGCAGAAGAAGTCGATTTTGAACTGAAGGAAAGCGATGTGAAAATGGAAACAGCAAGAAGCGGTGGTGCCGGCGGACAGAATGTAAACAAAGTTGAAACAAAAGTGATGCTGACACATATACCCACCGGGACCGTGGTAATATGTCAGACCGAAAGAACGCAATTGGGGAACAGGGAAAAAGCAATGCAGATGCTCCGGACCAAATTATATGAAGAACAGGTGAGGAAACAGGAAGAAGAAATAGCCCGCCACCGGAAAAGCCTGGTTAGCACAGGTGACCGCAGTGCCAAAATACGGACATATAATTTTCCCCAGGGCCGGGTTACAGACCACCGCATCGGGCTTACCTTATATAACCTTGATGCCGTACTGAACGGCGAAATACAGGAGCTGATCGAAGCCCTGCAGTTTGCAGAAAATTCAGAGAAACTTGCCAGGCAAAACTGACGCCTGTTCCGGAGAGTAAAACTTAACTGCTTTTAAAAAGGCGGAAATTCTACTTTAGTATCCAGTTCTGACTAAACCCTCTTTTCATAATTCCAAAAAACCAAACGTATGTTAGATCAATTATTAAACATTGTTAAGCAATCAGGCCAGGAAATAGTAGTAAACAATCCGGATATACCGAACGTGAACAATAACGAAGTGATGGCTGACGCTACCAATACGATCACGAGCGGGCTGAAGAACGTACTGGCAGGCGGAGGATTCGAAAATATCCTCGACTTGTTCAGGGGAGGCGGGGTAAACACAGGCGGTGCCGGTGGCTTGCTTAAAAACCCGATTGTGACAATGATGATCGGGTATTTTATCAGTAAGCTGGTAAGTAAATATAAAATGAACCCCACTGCTGCAAGTAATGTCGCCAATTCACTTATACCGAATGCATTGAGCGGAATTATCAGCGAAACGAACAACCCGGATAACCCCGGGTTTACACTGGACGGGTTAATAGGCTCACTTACCGGCGGCGGAGGTTCACAGCCGGGCGGCACAAGTGGCAGTAGTGTGTTGCAGGATATGCTGGATAGCTTAACGGGCGGTGGAGGAACAACCCCGGTGGCTGGGGCTAAAGGATTTGATTTGCAGGATATTATTGGCGGCCTGACCCGGAAAGCCCAAAATAGTTTTCAGGATGAGCAAAATAATCCACAGGCAGGCGGGTTGCTGGATATGATCAAGGGCTTTTTCCAATGAGCTTATTGACATATTGACTTCAAAGCATGAAAAAAGAAGGGAAACCTGGCGAATACCGGTTTGGCATGAAATTTAGACTATAATAGGCGAGTGAGACTTTACCACTTAAGTTCTTTAAAAACTGGTTGTCAGTTATTTCAGACCTTTTATAAATTAGGGGATAGAAAGTCACCAATTTTGGGTGTAATAATCGTCTTAAGTACGTCTTAGTTTTGTTACGGACGATTATTAGTTCTTTTACTATGGTTTACTGAGTGGAAATACTGAAGAAAGGCTTTTAAACTTTCGTTAACAGCAAACATCATACTACCGGCAGTAAATTTGCGTTATACTATTACAGATCTTATTATAAAAGCAGTCAATTTTCTCATAAGCAGTTAGTTTTGGTTGCGACCCCTGTTTCTACAGGGGTTTATTTTTTTATATACCTCCTTGAGCTGAAAAACCAGCCTGCAGCACAACCAATACCATCCGCTATTATATCACCGATATCAAAGGAACGGTTGCTGACAAAATACTTCTGCACGAATTCCATTCCTATTCCATAGCCCAGCCATAGAAGCCCGCAAATGAAAAAAACTTTACTTAACTGCGATGCCGGTGAATACATTCTCAGCAGTCCCCAACACCAAAGAGTGACCATAATGGCAAATAAACCTACATGAACCCATTTGTCAAACCATATTTTTCCCAACCAGTCTTCCTGGGGTATAGCTGATCCGGGAAGTGTGAGCAGGAACGTAACAAGCAGCAGCCAGAGGATCCCCGGAACAAAAGAAGGCCTGAGTTTTTTCAATCAGAATTTTTGCAATAATAAAGAAGAAATCAATGAAGAGATAAAGGACGGGGCTTAAGTAAAAAAGGCCCTTGAAAAAGGGCCCGTTTAACCAACTATAGAACCAAAACTACTATAGCCATGATCTGTAAAACCAATTACGGTTAAACGGGGTATTCAGATTGAAAAAAGCCTGTTTAGTTTAGAGGTTTCCCATTACATACATCTCGCCGCCGGGGACAGAGGGGTCCGGCCGGTCTTTCTTTTCAAGAGTGATCGCAAAGGCCTGGGCATTCCGGGCATTTTTCATTCGTACAAGCAGCTTTTTTTGTTTCAGGTCGTATTCAAGCATACCGAGATCAACAGGTTTGCCGTCTAATAGGGCCCAGAGCTGGTATTGCTTATCACTGGGTGGGGCGGGCAGATTATTAGCCAGCAGGTACACATCATGGGTGGCGGTATCCCAGTAAACAGTGGCGTAAGACGAAGGAGAAGCAGGCATCCCCTTCATAGAAGCCATTTTTACTTCCGGCCTGCCTCTTAGCATATCGATATCCTTCTTGACATCCCTGAGTTCAGCGGAAGCGATATCATAATCCCCCTTCAGTCTTTTATTTTTACCCGACAAGGAGAGGTTCAGGTAAATACTGCCGGCAAGCAGCAGAAAACAGGCTGCAGCAACGTATTTCCATATATTGATCTGCCTTACAGGAGTAGCCGGCATAGAAACAACCTTTGCTGCCGTACCAATTTGTTCCATGAGTTGGCCTTTCAGGGAGGGGGGTGGTGCAACGGCATGATCCATAGCCTGTTTTTCTATGACCAGCTCAAAAGCGGTTCTTGCATCCAGCACTTCGGCGTACTGGCTGCACATGTGCTCAAATTCCTGGCGCTCCTCCTCAGAGGCGAGCCCAAGCACATAGCTTTCAACAATTCCGCTTGATATGTATTCCTGTACGTTCACTGTTTTATGATATCATGCTCATATTAATTTTATAACCTTCACTTTATCAGGCTTCTCAGTTGAATCAGTGCACTTCTTATCCTGGTTTTTACCGTACCCAGGGGCAATCCGACCATCCTGGCTATTTCCTCGTGTGTGAAACCCTGAAAATAAGAAAGGTCGATAAGCGTTCGCCATTCCTCTTTCAGCATTGCCAGTACTTTTTTCAATCCGACATCAACGACAGCAGGCCCGGCTGCTGCTCCTGGTAATTCTTCATTGCCAGTTATCGGGAAATTTTTCTGCGTATCTCTGTAGCCTTTAGACCTCAGCTCATCAATGGCCGCATTCCGGGCGATATTGAGCATCCAGGTAAAAAGCCGTCCTTTTGAAGGATCGTATGAGTCAATTCTGCGCCAGATATTCACGAAAACATTCTGAAGCACATCATTGGCCGCTTCACGGTCTGTTATGATAGCCCCAACGATTCCGAGTAATGCTCCGGAATAATTATCGTATAAATAGCCGAAAGCCTGCTCATTTCGCTCTTTAAGCAATGCCACCAGCTCTTGTTCGCTGTATGTGGTTTTGAGGTTCAAATGGTTGGTTAAGATACAAAAACCGGTCTGTATCCCTTATATATACGCCGGAGCCGGCCGGGCAGATTTTTAGCCTGTTATGGCCTCATAGGCGCCTGCATCCATGAGGTTGTCAACATCAGTAATATTATTGACAGTCATTTTGATCATCCAGCCTGCACCATAAGGATCATTGTTTACAGACTCCGGCGATCCATTCAGGGCAGTATTGAATTCAGTAATGGTACCACTTACCGGTAAAAACAGGTCAGACACTGTTTTAACGGCTTCTACTGTGCCGAAAACCGCTCCCGCTTCAAGTGCCTGTCCCACCGTTTCAACTTCCACATACACAATATCTCCAAGCTCTCTTTGTGCAAAATCCGTAATGCCAATAGTGGCAACATTTCCATCAAGTTTTATCCATTCATGGTCTTTGGTATACCGTAAGCTGGCGGGAAAATTCATAGTAAAATCATTTTGCTGCAAACCTAAGGGAAAACAGCGATAAACTTATTCAGCGCCAATCACCGGCAATTACAATTCACCGGAAGTTTTATGCCGTTCGTGCGAAGTTTTATACCATTGGTCGGCAAGTGCTTTTACAGTGCCATGACACGGGGGTATCTTTGTAGTCCTAAATCAAAAACATATTGAAAATGAGAAAGTTAATCGGAGTTTTGACAGGATTGATGCTGCTTGGTACCGGTCTTAAGGCCCAAAAGGTAACAGGTAGCGTAAAGGATGATCAGGGCAAAGGATTGGACAAGACCACAGTTTCTCTGCTGAATGCAAAAGACTCATCAGTATCCAAGCTGGCGGTAACAAACACAAATGGTGGTTTTACAATAACCGCCCCCAAAGCCGGCAGCTATCTTATCAGTACATCCCATGTAGGTTATGCTACCTATTATTCCAAAGTGTTTGAATTTGCCGGAAGCGATGTAAACCTGGGCGATATCTCGCTGCAGAAAGCCGCTGAAAGCCTGGCCGCTGTTACCGTCACCAGCAAAAAACCGATGGTGGAAGTAAAAGCTGATAAGACGATCCTGAATGTGGAAGGAACCATTAATGCTACGGGCAATGATGCCCTGGAACTGCTGCGTAAAAGCCCCGGCGTACTCGTGGATAAGGATGATAATATCAGCCTCGCCGGAAAAAACGGGGTCCGCATATATATTGATGGCAAACCATCCCCGCTTTCAGGCTCGGATCTTTCCAACTACCTGAAGTCAATCAACTCGGCGCAGATCGAAGCAATTGAACTGATCACCAACCCCTCCGCAAAGTATGATGCTGCCGGTAATGCCGGGATCATTAATATCCGCCTGAAAAAGAACAAGGCGTTTGGGACCAACGGTACGGTCAATGCCGGGTACAATATTGGGATTTATCCGAAATACAATGGCGGTATCAACTTTAACCACCGCAACAAAGGCATTAATGTTTTCGGCAACTACAATTATAACAATACCAAGCAGGATAACAAGTTCAACCTGTACAGGACCGTACTGGATACAATATTCGATAATAAGACGGAAGCCATCTTTAAGAATGAAAGCCACGGCTTCAAAACCGGGATCGATTTCTTTATTGATAAGAAGAATACGTTCGGAGTGCTGGTAAACGGCAATTTTTCCAAGAACAGTTTTAATAATAACAGCCGCACCCCGATCAGTTATGGACCAACCGGTGTGGTGGACAGGGTGCTGACAGCCAATAACGAGAATGAAATGAAGCGGAACAATGTGAACTTTAACCTCAACTACCGGTTTGCCGATACTGCCGGGCATGAACTGAATGTTGATGCCGATTACGGACTTTTCCGCAATAAAGGCAACCAGCTTCAGCCCAACTTCTATTATAACGCATCCGGTAACACACTGCTCTACCAGATCATGTACCGGTTCATCAGTCCTACGGACATAGATATCTATACCGTAAAAGCCGATTATGAACAGAACTTCCAGAAAGGAAAACTGGGAATTGGTGGTAAGATCTCCGAGATCAACACAGGAAACAACTTCCAGCGGTATAACGTATCACAACTTTCGCCGGAAGCAAAGCAACTGGATGTCAGCAGGAGCAACCAGTTTGACTATAAAGAGAATATCAATGCCCTGTATGTGAATTATAACAGGCAACTGAAAGGGAAGATGATCCAGTTTGGCGTACGGATGGAAAACACAGTATCAAAAGGGGACTCTTACGGGCTGAATGCAGATGGTTCTGTAAATAAAGGCTCGGCCCAGACCTTTAAAAGGACCTATACCGACTTCTTCCCCAGTGCTGCTATTACCTTCAATAAAAACCCGATGAACCAGTGGGGTATCACTTACAGCCGCAGGATCGACCGGCCGGCTTACCAGGACCTGAACCCCTTTGAGTTCAAACTCGACGAATACACGTTCCAGAAAGGTAATACCGCATTACGGCCGCAGTACACCAACATCATCACGGTTACAAATACATACAAGTATAAGCTGAACACTTCGCTTAGCTACAGCCGCATCAATGATGTATTTGCCCAGCTGATAGATACCACTGAAAAATCAAAGAGCTTTATTACCAAGAAGAACCTGGCTACCTCTGATGTGGTGTCGCTGAATATCAGCTACCCGTTCATCTACAAAACGTATATGGCTTTTATAAATTTCAACGGGAACTATTCTCATTACCAGGCTGATTTCGGCGGAGGCAACAGGGTGGTGAACCTTGATGCCGCTTCATTCAACATCTACATGCAGCACAGCTACAGATTTGGCAAGAAGAAAGACTGGACTGCAGAAGTAAGCGGATGGTATAATAGCCCCGCACTGTGGCAGGGATTTTTCAAGAGCAAATCGATGTGGTCTGTCGATGCCGGTATGCAGAAACAGGTGTTCAAGGGCAAAGGCACTTTCAAACTGGCAGTATCGGATATCTTCTTCAGCATGAAGTTCGCCGGTTCAAGCAATTTTGCAGGCCAGTACAGCCGGGCAAGCGGCAGCTTTGAGAGCCGCCAGCTGAAGACCAGCCTCACCTGGAGATTTGGCAGTAACACGATTAAGGCATCCCGCCAGCGGAGTGATGCTTCCGAAGAGGAGAAGAAAAGGACACAGGGCGGCGGAGGAATAGGGAATTAATAAAAACGCTTATAATAAAAAGAACCCGGGGTTACTGCCACGGGTTCTTTCTTTACAGACGAACATATCTATTTCTTTTTACGTTTCACCAGTTTTGCAGCAATGATCTTTACATCTTCCAGTGGCCGGTCGTGATCAGCACCGCGGCTGGTAGGTACAGATGCTATGCTGTCAATCACGTCCATCCCCTTTATCACTTCTCCAAAAACAGTATAGTTTCCATCAAGATGGGGTGTGCCGCCAAGGGTTTTATATACGTCCCGCTGTTCTTCCGGTATCTTCTTTCCCTGCAGCCGCATATTTGCCAGGGCATCAAGTTCTGAATCGCTGAATTTCTTTCCCTGTACGATATAAAACTGGCTGCCGCTGCTGGCCTTTTGCGGGTTCACGGCATCCCCCTGCCTGGCTGCTGCGATCACCCCTTTTTATGAAAAAGAGATGCCCTGAACTCGGCAGGAACCGTATAGTCCGGACCGCCGTTGCCAAGCGGTTTACCGGCAGGAGCATTTTTACTCTCCGGATCTCCCGCCTGGATCATAAAATCCTTTATTACCCGGTGAAATAACACGCCATCATAATAATGCGTCTTTACCAGTTTCAGAAAATTATCACGATGCAGCGGAGTGGAGTCAGAAAGACGAATGACCATGTCTCCCTTGCTGGTCTGTAATAAAACGTCCCTCTTCCTGTCTTTTTTCCTGATCAGGGTATCTTTTTGTGCAAATGCGGCGGTAAAAAGAAAACAACCAAGTACGGGCAGCAGTAAATATTTCATATTAAAAATCATTTTGTTCAAAATAAAGCAGTACATGATCTTTCAGGAAATTTTCCTGTTCAACCGCACTCATTTCCGGCATTGGTTTCAGCTGCCGGTAATGCGGCCAGCCATCCTCATCCACACTTTCCATTTCATAATATCCGCCAGGTGCCAGCAATGTGCAAATGGCCACATGCATCAGGTCCTGCTTTTGTTCTTTGGTAAATTTATCCCGCACTTCCCCCAGTTCCTGGATACCGATCAGGAAAAGAATGGCTTCCATGTCGGGCTTTTTCCCGAAACGTTCGGCCAGCCGGGCTTCAAGGGCCCACCAGCGCTGCTGCAGGTCATCTTTGGCATACATGCGGGCAAAGATAATATCCTGTAAAATTGGCCGGATGGTTTTCATCAGCGGTTATCTTTGCCCTCCGGAACAAATTTTATATTATGCTGCAATTACAGGTATTACGACAAGACCCTCAGAAAGTAAAGGAAAGACTGGCCGTTAAGAATTTCACCGCATCCGCACTCGTGGACGAGATCCTTATCCTGGATGAGGAAAGAAAAAAACTGCAGCTGGAGTCCGACAATACCCAGGCGAAGATCAACTCCGCTTCCAAAGAGATCGGACAGCTGATGGGAAAAGGACAAAAGGAAGAGGCTGAAAAGAAAAAGGAAGAAGTATCGGTATTCAAAACATCTCTGCAACCGCTTGCCGATAAACTGGCCGAAACAGAAAAAAAGCTGAATGAAAAACTGGTATTGCTGCCAAACCTGCCATCCGAAAAAGTACCGCCGGGTAAAACCCCGGCTGATAACGAAGTGGTGAGAGAAGGCGGAGTTAAACCAGTCCTCCCTGCCGGATCAGTACCTCATTGGGACCTGATAAAGAAATATGATATCGTGGATTTTGAAACTGGCGCTAAAATTACCGGCAGCGGATTCCCGTTGTATAAAGGGAAGGGAGCAAAATTGCAGCGGGCGCTGACACAATATTTTCTCGACTATAATACGGCTGCGGGGTATACCGAATACCTTCCCCCGCTGATGGTGAACGAGGCAACTGCCTACGGTACCGGTCAGCTTCCGGATAAAGAAGGGCAGATGTATTATATGCCGGCTGATAACTTTTACATGATACCCACAGCCGAAGTACCGGTAACAAATATTTACAGGGATGAGATACTTAAGGAACAGGACCTTCCCGTTAAAATGACGGCATTCTCTGCCTGTTTCAGAAGGGAGGCAGGAAGTTTTGGAGCCGATGTCCGTGGCCTGAACCGTGTTCACCAGTTCGACAAAGTGGAAATAGTGCAATTAGTGCACCCGGATAAAAGTTATGAAGTACTCGAAGAAATGGTTATGCATGTGGAAAAACTGCTGAATACACTGGAGCTTCCTTATCGTATCCTCCGGCTTTGCGGCGGTGATATGAGCTTTGCCTCCGCATTGACGTATGATTTTGAAGTATTCAGTGCCGCACAGCAGAAATGGCTGGAAGTAAGTTCCGTTTCCAACTTTGAAGCCTTTCAGACCAACCGGATGAAGATCCGCTTTAAAGATAAAGATGGCAAAATGAAACTGGTGCATTCCCTGAACGGCAGTTCCTTAGCCCTTCCCCGGATCGTGGCCTGCCTGCTGGAAAACAACCAGTCAGCCGAAGGAATAACGTTGCCAGCTGTCCTTCATTCTTATTTCGGCGCTGGTTCCATTAACTGACAAGTTGTATATTTAGTCCCCTAAACAAATGATATGCTGAATACAAAAATTGGTGCGGCACTGCTTTTTTCCGTGATGATTATTTCTGCCTGTGGCAAAAAGATAGTGCCGGAAGGCAGTCAGAATAAAACGAACAGTGAAAAAGAAAAAACAGCCCAGGCCACTGCAGAAAAGAAATCTGTTCTTCAGGGCGCATCCACCGGAAAGGCTACAGAAGAAAAAGCCGGTATGATGGGCTCTGGCACCTCAACTGTTGGGACCAAACAGGAAACCACCCCTCCGGGAACTCCGCCTTCCGGGTCACAGGATGCCTCCTATGCAGAAAAGGGCAGCGGTATCTATTCTGTCAAATGCTCCCGCTGTCATGCCGCAAAAGACCCGGGCAACTACACCTGGAGCCAGTGGGGCGGGATATTGAAAAAAATGGTCCCCAATGCAAAGCTCACCAGCGATGAAGAAGACTATGTAAGGGCCTATATTAAGGCCAATGCGAAACAATAATTTTTTCCTTTGTAAATGCCTGCTGCCGGTGCGGGCATTTTTCTTTTATACCTCCTATCGTTATTAATGAGGCACCAGGTGCGCTAAACCTTTTCGCTTAACGATTTCACACTGAAGCCGGACTTCCTCTGGTGCTAAAAACCCGGATCTGCTAGGGAAATAAGGCTCACAAATTAAAAAAAAGCACATTTGCAATCACCTCCTTCTTGGTGGCCGAGCCGTGGCTCAAAAAAAATAAAAAAAAAAAAAAAAAAAAAAAAGGTGTTGCCGGAAATGATCACTCTCTCCCTCCTTCCTGATCGTGAAAAGCGGAAGCCCTGTCAAAAACATGTGGGTGGAATACAGAGTCCTGTCCAAAGTCAAACGCGGGGTAAGAAGTGTTCTCCGTGGGGATGGCACTGTAAAGCCGGGTAAAAGAGATTCCTCACAGCAAAAGCCAAGCTTGCCACAAGCGCCTTTTTCAAGCTCCAGAAGGTGCGCCCTCCTCGCCGTATGGACCGTTGGGATGATATTCTGCCGCTGATGATACCGAGGGCCGGGCTGAGCAATGAGGAGGCACTGCATGTAAGAACCTACCTGCTGGCCCATGCCGCTAAGTAAGGTGCAGGGATTTGAACTTACTGATCCTTTTGTTCATTACATAAAACCAGGCAGGGGGTACCAGGGAGAGGATCATCATACCTGGGTAGCCGGTAGGCATTTGCGGGGCATCCTCATGATGGCGCAATACCTGGTATTTACGGCTGGCTAAATAATGGTGATCCGAATGCCGGCTTAGTTCAAACAGGAGTATCCTTCCCAGTACATGATCGCTGTTCCAGCTGTGTTCGGGCATAGCCCGTTCGTATTTTCCTTCCCCGGCCGGTTTCCGGCTGAGCCCGTAATGTTCAATATAGTTCACCGTTTCAAGCAGCAGGATACCGATAAAGGCCGAGCATAAGAAACAGGCAGTAACAAATCCCCCGAAAAGGATCCAGATAAGGACAATGAAACCGGCCTGGATAATAGTGGCCTGTACCATTTCATTGTGCAATGAAAGGAGCGGCTTGTTTCTTTTCCGCATCTCATCATTGGCAATATGCCAGGCACTCAGGTAACTGAAGATGATGGTACGGAAATAAAACAGATATACCGGTTCATTAAGCCTTGCACTGCTGGGATCTTCCGGGGTTGCCACCCGCTTGTGATGGCCCTTATTGTGTTCGGTAAAGAAGCGCATGTACAGGGAGGTAAGCAGAAGTGATTTGGCCATTGCCTGTTCAAACCGGTTGACCCGGTGCCCCAGTTCATGCCCAACATTGATCCCAAAGACACCGCAAAGCAAACCCATTACCGCCACCCGGCCCGAAAGGTCCGTCCAGTTGAGCGGGTCGTTTTTAATACCATCCAGAAATACATAGAGGGCAGTATATTGAAGCGGCACAACCAGGTATAAAATAAGATCGTATACCTTATCCTTTTTCGCCATTTCCTCCTCGGCGGCACTCATGTTTACCGGGTTGGGACTGATCAGCAGTTCCAGCAGCGGGATGATGATCCAGGCCATGATCAGGGGTAACCAGATTACCCACCCGGTATGAGTAAACGACCGGAGGGCGCCTGCAAAAAACAGAAAGGGGATAATATATTTCAGTGGCCTTACCTGCATAAATACGCATTCAAATTTAAAAAATAAGAAAGTAATCCCGGCGTTTTTACGTCTGGACACCTGTTCTTTTTTAAACTATTTAGACCCGCAAGGGTCTGACCCTCATAAATGTTAGCTTCATGTCATTGACAAACCAGATGAAGAACCAGCACCTGATGTGGCGTGCTGGTTTTGGCCCGGCCGTAGAACAGCTGGGCGACCTCTCTCAATATTCCCCCAAACAATTTTATAAGGCACTGGTAAAGGCTTCGTCCAAATCCCCTGAATATATTGATGTGGCCGATGATTACCTGAAAGGGTTGCTCATGGGTATTGACGATGCCGTACGTATGCAAAAGAAAGATCTGCCGCCGGAAGAAAAGAAAAAGGTTCAGCAGAAGAACAGGGAAGGAGTCCGCAACTTAAACATGTACTGGATGTATGAGCTGGTGAACAGTGCCGCTCAGCTCCGGGAAAAAATGGCTTTCTTCTGGCACGGACATTTTGCCTGCCGTAACCTGAATGTTTTTTACCAGCAGGGGTTGCTGGATATTATCCGTCGGAATGCCCTGGGAAATTTCGGCACTTTACTGAAGGAAGTTTCCAAATCAGCCGCCATGCTGAACTTTCTGAACAACCAGCAAAACCGGAAGGACCATCCCAATGAAAATTTTGCCCGTGAGGTAATGGAACTTTTTACCCTGGGCCGGGGGAATTATACCGAAGAAGATATCAAAGAAGCCGCCCGTGCCTTCACCGGCTGGAATGCCAACCTGAAAGGTGAATTTATGTTCCGGAAATTCCAGCATGATTACGGCGTAAAAACAGTACTCGGACGAACCGGCACTTTTGACGGTGATGAAGTACTGGATATCCTCCTCCAGGAAAAACAAACGGCCAGGTATATCACCCAGAAGATATACCGGTTCTTCGTAAATGACAAGCCGGATACTGAAAAGATCAGCTGGCTGGCCGATCGCTTTTATAAAAGTAACTATGATATAGCCGGGCTGATGGAAGACATTTTCACCAGCGACTGGTTTTACGATGAAAAGAACGTCGGGGTACTCATCAAGTCACCGGTGGAATTGATAGTGGGCATTCAGCGGATGCTGCCCATGAAATTGCAGAACGATGAAGTACTCATGCTGGTGCAACGAGTGCTCGGCCAGATATTATTTTACCCCCCGAATGTGGCCGGGTGGCCCGGGGGCAGGAACTGGATCGACAGCAGCAGCCTGATGATGCGCCTGCGGATACCAAGACTGATCAATGACACGGACGAAATGAATGTGCGGCCCAAAGATGATGACGACCAGATGATGGGCCGCCAGGATAACGACAGCCCCAAAGGCAAAGGACAAAAAATGATGGGGAAGGCCAACCAGGCCATCATGGCGGATATCGACTGGAAAACCTACCTCAGACATTTTGAATCGGTGCCAAGAGAGGCATTGATCGATTCGATAGCGAAGAACCTGCTGCAAACTAAAATGAATGTAGGGCAGGACATCATCAACCAGTATGCAGATCAGGGTGGCAGGGAAAGCTTTATCAAATCAGCCACTATCCAGATCATGAGTACACCGGAGTATCAATTGTGTTAAAACAACCCTTCGCCCGAAGCTCAAACAATACTATTATGTATATCAAACGTAAAGAATTCATACAGATCGGTTCCCTGGCTACCGCCTCGATGATGGTGCCAAAATTTCTGAAGGCATTTGAAGGAGTCAACAGGGTGCCGCCCGGAAACAGGGTGGTGGTAGTATTACAACTCAGTGGCGGTAATGACGGCCTGAATACGGTGATACCGGTGCGAAATGACCTGTACTATAAAGCAAGGCCCAAACTGGGAATTGAAAAGGACAAAGCCCTGTCCCTTACAGATGAAGCCGGGCTGCACCCCGCCCTTACCGGTCTGAAAGAATTGTATGATGACGGCAGCCTTGGTATTCTCAATAATGTGGGTTATCCCAACCCCGACCGCTCGCATTTCCGAAGCATGGACATCTGGCATACGGCCAGCCAGGCTACCGAATACTGGACCACAGGATGGGTGGGCCGTTACCTCGATGCACAATGCAATGGCTGCGATAAACCGACACAGGCAATTGAACTGGATGATGTACTGAGCCTTTCCCTGAAAGGAGAACACATAAAAGGACTGGCTGTAAAGGATCCCCGGAGATTATACGGCACGGCGAATGAAAAATTCTTCCGGGATGTGATGAAGACCCATGTGGATGAACCCGGTGAGCAGCCGGTTGATTACCTGTACAAGACAATGGCCGAAACATTATCCAGCGCTGATTATATCTTCAAACAAAGCCGCATGCACCCCACCAATGCGGTGTACCCTTCCACCGGGCTGGGCAACAGCCTGAAGACGATCGCCTCACTGATCTATTCGGAGATCAACACCAAAGTGTATTATGTTTCATTAGGAAGTTTTGATACCCATGTGGGCCAGGAAAACACCCAGCAGCGGCTGTTCACGGAGATGAGCGATGCGGTAAAAGCATTTACCAAAGACCTGAAGGAAAATGGCCGGTTCAATGATGTTCTGCTGTTCACCTTCTCTGAATTCGGCAGAAGGGTATCGCAGAATGCCAGCGGCGGAACAGATCATGGTACGGCGAACAATATGTTCTTTATCAGCGGAGGATTGAAGAAACAGGGCCTCCTCAATCAACTACCGGACCTCGCCGACCTTGACGAAGGCGACCTGAAGTATAAGGTGGATTTCAAAAATGCATATGCCACAGTGCTCAACAAATGGCTGGGGGCAGATGATAAGGCCATACTGACCAGGCAGTATTCCTATCTTGATTTTATCTAGAACATCTTTATATGAAAAAACCCCGGCAATGACCGGGGCTTTTTTTTCAGGACTGCTCCTTCTATACCGTTCGTTTTTTGTTCGTCGCTACTTTGTAAAGGATGAAAGCCATGGCAGCAAAGAATGCCACACCTAAAATATGATAACCGCCCGTACCCAGCGAATGGGTGAGGCTTTCTTCCGCATTCACCGACTTCATTCCCGATTCAAAGAATACAGTGAGGATGGCCACCACCACACCAAACAGGGCGCCCCCGGCTACAAGTCCTGTTGCAAAGAGATTTCCTTTTCTCAGGTCTTCTTCTTCCTCGGGGTCTTTATTCTTTTTAGCTTTTTTATCTGCCAGCCCGCGGATAAAGCCGCCGATAGCGATCGGGAGGGTGGTGGACAGGGGCAGGTAAGTACCTACCGCAAAACTTAATGACTTAATGTTACAGAGCTCCAGCACTATGGCGATAAAGATGCCAATAAAAATGTATTGCCAGTCAGGGTTACCACCCAGGATACCTTTGATCAGGGTAGCCATCAGGGTAGCCTGCGGGGCCGCATAGGTTTCACCAATCGCATGCTGCACACCGGTGGCAGCCAGGGCGGATGAAGGCGTATCAAGGATTTTAACGGTCCAGCCGATAACAACAGAAGATACAATGGCGCCAATGAATAAGGCCAGCTGCTGATTCCTCGGTGTGGCACCAACAATGTACCCGGTCTTTAGGTCCTGGGAAGTGGCGCCGGCATTTGCAGCCGCCACGCAGATCATACCCCCTACTACCAGTGCCATGGGTTCATAAGCACTGCCCGTCCAGCCAATACCGATAAATACAAGACAGGTCGACATGATCGTGGCGATCGTCATACCACTGATAGGATTATTAGACGACCCGATCAGTCCGACGATACGGGATGATACCGTAACAAAGAAGGCCCCGAATATCACCACCAGCAACCCGATGAGGAGGCGGCTGCCGATATTATCACCCGGAATGATGGAAAGCATAGACATCAGCAGGATCAGTGCCAGGCTTCCAAAAGCCACCACTTTTATATTCAGGTCACGGTCGGTCCTGGCAATTGTTTTACCGGCACCCTTATCCTTTACCGATTTAACGCTCTCCTTAAAAGAAGAGATGATGGTGGGGATCGTTTTGATCAGGGTGATGAAACCTCCGGCCGTAACGGCGCCGGCACCGATCTGTCTGATAAAGGCCCGGTAAATAGCTTCTGCTGAGTTGCCAAATGTATGGGTGGTTTCATCCCATCCGTACTTGGACAGGTTCAACCCTAATTTAATGAGTTGTGCATGTGTTACATCACCGGAAACCAGGAATGCAATCAGCGGTACGAGTACAAAAGCGCTTAACACACCGCCTGCTACCAGTATCCCGGAGATCCTTGGCCCGATGATGTATCCCACCCCGAGGTATTCAGGAGTTATTTCTCCATGTACCCTGGCAGCCGGTAGGTATTTATTTTTCAGGCTGGTGACATACACCGGAACTTCTGCAATGAAATGAAACACCTTTTGCAGTACAGCATAGGTCATGGCCACCGCCATGCCAAGAAAAGCCGTCTTAGCAAGATCACCGCCTTTTTCACCGGCCTTCAGTACAGAGGCACAGGCCGTTCCTTCCGGGTAGGGTAATGTACCATGCTCCTTCACGATCAGGGAACGGCGAAGCGGCACCATGAGCAGTGTACCCAGCATACCGCCAATGATCGCCAGCGTCATGATCGTAACGTAGTTGAAGTAATCTTTGCTGGCAGGTGAAGTAAGGAACAGGAATCCGGGCAGTGTAAACACGACACCGGCAGCAATACTCTCCCCTGCAGAACCGGTGGTCTGTATGATATTATTCTCCAGAATAGTGGTCTTAAGAAACAACCTCCCCAGGGCAATGGACAGCACAGCGATGGGAATTGAAGCAGATACGGTAAGCCCTGCTTTAAGTGCCAGGTAAACAGTGGCGGCACCGAAGATAACACCGAAGATACCACCCATGAAAATGGACTTTACGGTAAACTCTTTCATCTGTGTCTCCGGCGATACAAAAGGTTTGAAGCTGGATTGTTGTTCAGTCATACAAGCTGGTTTTGTTTCCGGAAGATAGGAAAAATGAACGGAGGGTAAATAAAAAAGGCGGCTGTGCGGCCGCCTTTACCCGTTATTGGGAAATAGGTTATGCAGTACCTGTTTTGTCTTTTACAATCTTGTCCAGTGATTTTACTTTCATGAAAATAAGGATGCCGCCGATGAATGCAGCAACGGCAATGATGCCAAAGAAAATTCGCTTATCCGGCATCTTATCCCAGAAGGTAGCCATCACCCCCGCTACTTTACCGCCTAATGAAGTGGACAGGAACCATCCTCCCATCATCAGGGCTGTTAATCGTGGCGGCGCCAGTTTGGAAACAAACGATAAACCGATCGGGCTGAGACAGATCTCACTAACTGTAAACACACCATAGGTTAAGAACAGCCACATGGAGCTGGCCTTGTGAGTATATATGCTTGGAACAGACATTACGGCTAATACCATTACTAAGGCACTTAACCCGGATATAATCAAAGCCCAGGCAAACTTACTCGCTGTACTCACCGGTTTATTTCGACGGGCCCGCCAGGCAAAGAATGCGATCAGTATGGGTGTCAAGGCTACAATAAAGAACGGGTTGATGGACTGAAATAATTCCGTATTCCCCACCCTGGCTACCCCGTCAGGCGGCCATTTATCTTTTGGCATGTTGGCAAAATAAGGATCAGGCCCCATGGTTTTTATAGCATGACCAGAATCATCGGTCACAACTCTCATATAGCTGTCTAAACTATCCGTCTCCTGCTGTTTTGTTTCAAGTTTCTGTAAGGCATAGACAGCTTCGGCAGGTTTCTCCATGAATCCCGGAATAGAACGATCGGTATGCGATTCGGCCCAGATCGTAAGACCGGTTGAGTTCTGGTTATAGATCGTCCAGAATATCACCGATACGGCAAACACAAAAAGCAATGCACCGATCCCTTTTTTATCAGTCCCCTTTTCTTTTCTCCACAACCCGACATAAAAATAGATGACCGGGATACAGGCAAAAATGAACGCATCGGCAGAATCACTACCGAAGATGTTTTTAGGGATGATCCAGCCTATCACCGCAAATATGATCATCGGGATAAATACCGTACCCAGTATTTTGGAGGTGGGCATATCGCCGGGCTGCATCGGTTTTTTTATGTCATAGGCTTTCACATGCTTCAGGAAGAATGCAAGAGAGATAAGCCCGATTATAAGGCCGATACCGGCTGCTGAAAAGGCAGCCTGCCAGCCAATCCTGTTACGGAGAATGGCCGCAACGAAATTGCAGAAGAAGGCCCCGATATTGATACCCATGTAAAAGATATTGTAGGCATTATCCTTCAAAGGTTTCAGGTCATCCCTGTTATACATGATACCGAGCAGGGTGGAAATATTAGGTTTGAAAAAACCATTACCGATGATGATAAGCCCCATGGCAATGTATGCCGTGTAGGGCCCCGGCAGCGCAATGGTCAGATACCCTGCCGCCATAAGGGAGCCGCCGATAAAGATCGATTTGATATAACCCAGGTACCTGTCGGCCAGTAAGCCGCCGATAAAGGGCGTTAAATAAACAAGCGCAATAAAAGTACCCACCACATCCGCCCCCATTGCTTTGGGAAGTCCTTTGCCCGAGCCATTCGTTAAAAACAGAAAAAGAATACCCACCATCAGGTAGTATCCAAACCTTTCCCACATTTCCGTAAAAAATAAAACATATAAACCCTTCGGGTGTCTGCCGGTTTGTGCAGGTTGATTCATACAGCTTGTTTTAATGAACTAATCAGGTACGCCAAAAAAAGTTATAGCAACCAAAATACAGAAAATTAACCAGCATCAAAGTTTTTTACTCCAAACTTTAACGAATGTGCCCGATATTCGCAATCAATAAATGATGCCCAACAACTATGAGAATCCTTCTTCTTGGCTCGGGTGGCAGAGAACATGCACTGGCCTGGAAAATAGCACAGAGTCCTTTATGTGAAGCCCTGTTCATTGCACCCGGCAATGCCGGTACCGCTCAATGCGGAACCAACCTCGCTGTCAGCCTTCATGATTTTGAAGGAATAAAAAAAGCATGTATCGACCATTCGATCGGCCTGGTACTGGTAGGCCCTGAGGAACCGCTGGTAAAGGGGATCACCGATTTCCTGATCAGCGATCCGGCACTGAAGGACCTGGATGTGATCGGTCCCGATCAGTCGGGGGCCCGCCTCGAAGGCAGCAAGGCCTTTGCCAAGGCATTTATGATCCGGCATCATATTCCTACTGCCGCATACAGGGAATTTACACTGGAAAATTATGAAGAAGGGGTGCAGTACCTGCAAAAGCACCCGCTGCCGATCGTACTGAAAGCGGATGGCCTCGCTGCCGGTAAAGGGGTGGTGATCTGCGAAAACCATATCGAAGCCATTGCTGAATTTGAACTGATGATACAAAGGGCCAAGTTCGGGGATGCAGGAAAAAAAGTAGTGGTGGAGCAATTCCTGAAAGGCATTGAGATCTCCGTATTCGTACTCACCGATGGAAGGAACTATGTGATACTTCCCGAAGCAAAAGATTATAAAAGGGTCGGCGAAGGCGATACAGGTCCCAACACCGGCGGAATGGGAGCGGTAAGCCCGGTACCCTTCGCCGGTGCGGCCTTAAAGAAAAAGATCGAAGACAAAGTGATCCGGCCTACCGTGGAAGGACTGAAAAAAGAAGGACTGGAATACCGGGGCTTTATCTTTTTCGGACTGATGATTGCCGGTGACGAACCGTATATGATCGAATACAACTGCCGGATGGGCGACCCGGAAACAGAAGTGGTGATCCCGCGGCTGAAGAATGACCTGGTACAGTTACTCGATGCAGCTGCCCGGCAGCAACTGGATAAGGTTACGATCGATACAGATCAGCGGACGGCCTGCACCGTGGTGGCCGTCAGCGGTGGTTATCCCGGTGACTATAATAAAGGAATAGAAATATCCGGGCTGGAGGATGTAAACCCGGCAGACAGTATGGTCTTCCATATGGGCACGGCCCGGCAGGACAATAAGATACTTACCAACGGGGGCCGGGTGCTGTGTATCACTTCTTATGGCCGCTCCATTTTTGATGCCGTTGAAATATCCAAGGAAGAACTGGAGAAGGTTTTTTTCACCGGTATGGAATACAGGCGGGATATCGGTTATGAATTTGAGTAGCCGTTGCGGAGTACATTTGCAAAAACCTTTGTCATGCCATCCGAGGTACATTACCACGACTACCTGCAACTCGATAAGATCCTGAACGCCCAGTTCCCCGAAAGCGATAAACAGCAATTACCGGCGCATGATGAGATGCTTTTCATCGTGATCCACCAGGCGTATGAACTCTGGTTCAAACAGCTTCACCATGAAACCGATTCGGTGGCGGATATTATGAGCAAACCGGCACTGAACGACAACTCCCCCGAATTACAAACCGTGGTGCACCGCCTGAACCGGTGTGTGACGATCCTGAGGGTCCTCGTTCACCAGGTGGATATCATGGAAACGATGACCCCGATGGATTTTCTTGATTTCAGAGATATGCTGCGGCCGGCGTCAGGGTTTCAGAGCTGGCAGTTCAAGGAACTTGAAGCGAAACTGGGACTGAAGTTTGAACAGCGCCACGGCAAAGATTATTATACCTCCCAACTGCGGGAAGAGCATATCCGGCTGATTAAAAAGGCCGAAGCCGGCCGATCCTTACTGCAACTACTGAATGCATGGCTGGAACGGATGCCCTTCCTGGAGGATGGTGCCGATCAGTCTTTCTGGGAAAATTACAGGGAGTCTTATGCCGGCAGTCTTGCCCAGGCCGAAAAAGCCAACCTCCGCTTCTTTGATGAGATATTTATGACAGGCGGCGCTGAGCAGGGACATTTATCCGTAGCCGCCAGCCGGGCCGCTTTGTTTATTATGCTTTACCGCGGTTATCCCTTGCTGCAGTTACCGTTTCAGTTGCTGAACTGCCTGCTCGAGATCGATGAACAACTCAGTTCCTGGCGGTACCGCCATATGAACATGGTACATCGCATGATCGGTTCCCGGATCGGAACCGGTGGCAGTACCGGGAAAGATTACCTGAAGGCAGCTGCCGATAAACACTACATCTTTAAAGAGATCGCACAGCTTAACAGCTTCCTGATCGAAAGAAGAAAACTTCCGGCGCTTTCAAAAGAACTGGAAGGACGCCTTGGCTTTGCAGCCCGGTGATTCAGAAGAACCGGGCCTGTGCATCAAAGGTCCGGTAAGGTTGCCTGAAAAAAGCATCCACCCGGTTATTGAATTCATCAGCATAAACGATCGGGGTACTATGGCCCGAGTTGGGAAGGATCCATAAAAAAGACTGCGGGATATTTCTGGCGATCTCCAGGGTATGTTCCACCTTGATCACGTCGTGATCGCCGCCAATGAGCAGGGTGGGGCAGGTGATCTTATGCAGGGCCTCCTCTGAGATATGCGGGTTTTCCACCAGCAGCCGCAGCAGTTTGAACCCGGCTTTCTCCATGATATTTTTATTCGGTTTATTCTTCAGTGAATTGTAGTCGGGTGTTACCATGTCCCAGATTTCTTTAGGTACCGCCGTGGTATCAGGCCGGAGATTGGCACCGGTCACAGCCAGTTTCTTTACCTTTTCCGGGTGGCGCAGGGCCAGTAACAGGCCATTGATACCGCCATCACTCCAGCCCACCACGTAAGCGGAATCGATCTTCATCGAATCCAGCAAGGCGGCATAATCATCGGCCATCATTTCGTAACTCAGTGAATCACCCCAGTCGGCCGATTTGCCTTGTGAGCGGCTGTCGGCAATAATGACCTTATATTTTTTGGAGAAGTAAGGGATCTGTTTGGAAAAATGAACGATGGAGCCCCCGTTCCCATGGATGAACAATAACGGCTGCCCTTCGCCATATACTTCCGCATACATCTTAAAACCCCGGATAGAATAAAATTTACCGGCAGCCTTGTTCTTGCCGTACAGGTTTTGCGGATCACTCATCATCTTTTCAAACTCTGCCTGGATCTTTCCGAAATCATCCTGTGCCCCGGCCGAATAAAGAATAAAGAAGAACAGGGAAAGGAAGGTCAGTTTTTTCATACTGGTGTGTTTGTCCCAATGTACGAAAAAACCATTGTGCCGGTTGCGTACAATGTACCGGGCCGTTTTTTTAAGATCGCTTTTACAGGGAAACGGCCGGGTACATCGACTGAACAAAGGATCAGAACGTGTAGCGGATACCCAACCCGCCCCAACTGCCTGTAAAGCCACGGTTGTCGCCAAATTCGAAGGAAGGCTGCCAGTCGAGAGAAAGGTTTATCGGGGCGCCATTGAATTTATAATCGAGACCGATAACGCCATCGATGCCGGCAAAAGACCCGTTACCATACTTGGTATTATAAAAGCCGATGTGGGCCCCGGGCCCGATATACCATTTAAGACCCTGTGCGCCGCTAACAGGCCCGTGGATCTCATACAACCCCGTGATCCTTGAACCCCTGTTCCAGAAATAGCCGATCAGTTCCAGGGCACCGTTATCCTGCAGGAAGTGTTTGAAAGAAATTCCGCCACCATCCCAAACCTTAACCCCGAGCGCTGTGCGGTAGGAAGAACTGCTGGCGCTTTTACTTTGCGCATGAGTAATGGAAAAAAAGAACAAAGACAACACGAAGACAAAAACCTTTCTCATAGTTTCATTTTAGTGAACGATCAGTGTATGGTGCAGCTTCACCATTATTATGCCAGACAGGCAGGGCCGGACCGGTCAGTTTTTATTATTCCTGATTCTCAGTAAAAAATAAATGCAGACAAGGAGAGCAATGGCCGATGTACTCAGAAAAGTGCTGGTGCTTCCCAGACTGGCCCACAGGCCGCCGGCGATGATACTGGCCAGCAGTGTGCAAATACTTTCACAACTTGTGTAGAACCCTACAGCCGTGGCTGTATTTTCCTGGTGGGCCAGGTTGGTGATCCAGGCCTTGGTCACGCCTTCGGTAGCGGCCGAATACACACCATACACGGAAAAAAGAATGAATATGACAGGGATCGATGGGCTGAAAGCAAAGCCGCCATATACGATGGCAAACAGGAAAAAGCCAAGCAGGATGATCTGCCGGAACCCGAGCCGGTCGGCCAGCACACCCAGGGGGTAGGACGCAGCAGCATATACAAGGTTATAGAAGACATAGGCCGCAATGGTAATCGTGTCGGCATTGAGGGTGACACCCGCAAAACTGATGGTGCCACTGCCGATGGTTTCCTTGGTGATAAGCAGCAAAAAGATATCTGAGCTGTTGAACAGGGCGAAAAGCAGCAGGCCGGGGACGACCTTCCTGAACGCCGGGGAGGCTGCTTTCCAGTACCCGAAAAAGGAAAAGAAATTCCCATCGGGCAGGGTGGAGGCCGGTTGTTTTTTTTCTTTCAGCAGGAAGATGAGCAGGATAGAGAGAAAGCCGGGTATGAAAGCCAGGTAGAAAAGTGTTTTATATTCCCCCGGGTAAAGGTAGAGGAATACCAGGGCCAGGATGGGCCCGATGGCAGCCCCCGTTGTGTCCATGCTGCGGTGAAAACCAAAGACCCGTGCCTTGGTTTCCGGAGTGGCTTCCTGCGACAGGAGGGCATCCCGGGCGGCGGTGCGGACACCCTTGCCGAGGCGGTCCACGGTCCGGACAAAGAAGATCCAGATCGGGTAGCTGAGGGTTGCGATCAGCGGTTTGGACAGGGCGCTCAGCAGGTAGCCCAGTTTTACAAAGGGGAGCCGGAGCCCCCTTTCATCGCTCCGCTTACCAAAGTAGCCCTTGCTGATGCCCGCCGTGAAGTTCACCACCCCTTCCAGTACCCCGATCAGCAGCACACTGAACCCGATCTCTTTGAGGTAAACGGGGATCACCGGGTAAAGCATTTCACTGGCAATATCTGCAAGTAAACTTACCATCGACAGGATGAAGACCGTGCGGGTGATGATACGCATTTCGTGAAGGTAAATCAAAACAACTGGCACCATACAACCGGAGCGCAGTTTTGAATACCGTTTACTTTTAACAGGAGTTTCCCAATGACAAAAAGAAAAAAACCGTTTTCCCCAATGTATTCCCTTTGATAATTCAAATTATTTCCTCCACCTTTGCCCTCATAAAATCCAAAGAGCATTAATGGGACTTTTTAACTGGTTTACGCAAGAAATAGCCATCGATCTGGGTACTGCCAATACCCTCATCATACATAATGAAGAAGTAGTGGTGAACGAGCCGAGCATTGTAGCCCTCAACCGTAACAATCCGAAGGAAGTGCTGGCGGTTGGAAAGAAAGCGCTGATGATGCACGAGAAAACCCACGAGAGCATCCGCACGGTTCGCCCGCTGAAAGATGGTGTGATCGCCGACTTCAACGCCGCCGAGCTGATGATCCGTGAACTGATCAAGCTGGTTTACCCCAAGAAACCTTTGTTTCCCCCAAGCTGGCGAATGATGATCTGCATTCCTTCCTCGATCACCGAGGTGGAGAAAAGGGCCGTGCGGGACAGTGCCGAGCAGGCTGGCGCCAAAGAAGTATACCTGATCCATGAACCGATGGCCGCTGCCCTCGGTATCGGGATCGATGTAGAAGAACCGGTTGGCAATATGATCATTGATATCGGGGGAGGTACCACCGGTATCACTGTAATTGCCCTGGCCGGTATAGTCTGCGACCAGTCCATTCGCATCGCCGGGGATGAATTTACGGCCGACATCATGGAAGCCCTTCGCCGCTACCACAGCCTGCTGATCGGCGAACGGACCGCAGAACAGATCAAGATACAGGTAGGAGCCGCCATGAAAGAGATCGACAATCCCCCGGATGATTTTCCTGTAAACGGCCGGGACCTGGTGACGGGTATCCCCAAACAAATAATGGTGAGCCACCAGGAGATCGCCGAAGCACTCGACAAGAGCATTTTCAAAATAGAAGAGGCCATCCTGAAGGCACTGGAGCAAACACCACCCGAACTGGCCGCCGATATCTACCGCCGTGGTTTATATATTACCGGCGGCGGAGCCCTGCTCCGGGGACTGGACAAGCGGCTCAGTAATAAGATCAAGCTGCCGGTGCATGTGGCCGATGACCCGCTGAAAAGCGTTGTACGGGGAACCGGTATTGCACTGAAGAACTATGACAGGTATCCATTTGTGATGAGATAAGAGAGGTATAAGGAACAAGGTCGAAGGTTTATGGCAAAAGACAATGAACCCGTCTGTTAACCTTTAGCCGTAACCCAAACCTCAAACCTTTTATGCGTAACGTCTTTCTATTCCTTCGCCGGTACAGAACTTTTTTCACCTTCCTTATTTTGCAGGCGGTGGCCTTATGGTTTTTGTTCAGCTACAACCGGTTTCACCGGGCAAAATTTCTCGGCGTGGCCAATGAGGTAACCGGCCGGATCAATACACAATATAATAAGGTAGAAGACTATTTCTCCCTGCGGGAGGAAAACAAGAGGGTACACAAATGGAATGATTCCCTGCTCAACCTCCTGCGGCAGAACTATGCCCGGCACGACACAAGCTCACAACTGGTACAGGATACAGTGATATTTGATACCACTGGTGAGTACCGCCGCTACATCGCCCGGCCCGCCATGGTGGTATATAGTACCATCAACGCTCAAAAGAATTTCATCCAGATCAACCGGGGAAGTAACCAGGGGGTCCGGGATAACTGGGCCGTTGTCAGCTCGGATGGTTCCGTAGTGGGCTATGTGGTGAATGTAAGCCCCAACTTCGCCCAGGTTATGAGCCTGCTTCACCGGGACAATTCGGTGAGTGCTGAACTGAAAGGTAATAAGGGTACCGGTGATGTGGTATGGGATGGCAAAGACCCGAGGTTCCTGCTCATGCTGAAAGTACCTAAAACGGCCGATGTGAAAAAAGGCGACACGGTGCTGACCAGTCACTACTCCTTTAACTATCCCCCGGGGTATTTGATCGGGACCATATCGGATGTAAAACTGGACAGCACGTCCGGAACCTACAGGCTCCGGCTGCGGGCTGCCGCAAACTTCTCCAGCCTTCAGCAGGTCCATGTCCTGGAGAATACAGATTATACGGAACAGGTTCAGTTGGATAAAGACACCAGAAAGAAAATGGAAACCGCTGCCAAGCCTCCCAAATGAGTGATATAGTAAAAAATATTGCCCGCTTTATCCTGTTTATAGTCATACAGGTATATGTACTGAACAAGATACCGCACCTGCACCGGTACATCACCCCCTATCTCTATTACCTGTTCATTCTCTGGCTGCCTTTCAGTATATCCCGGTCCTGGCTGCTGATCGTCGGTTTCCTTACCGGGCTTACGCTGGATTACTTTACCAACACCCCCGGTCTTCATGCAGCTGCCTGTACGCTGATTGCATATGTGCGCCCCGTCCTGATCAGCCTTCTCACTCCCAAGGATACCTCCGACTTCAATTATAAAGAACCGTCCCCGCTGGCCATGCAATGGACACCCTACGCCGTGTATGTGCTGGTGCTTACCCTGCTCCACCATGGCTATATGCTCTTCCTGGAATGGCTGAGCATCGGCAACTTCCTCGACTTCCTGATACGGGTAGTAACCACTACCGGTATCAGCCTGCTGCTTGTTTTCACTGCAGAAATTTTATTTCCGAGAAAGCTGAAGTTCCGGACAAATACGGCCTGAGTAGCGGAACCTTTGCGGAAGAAATCCTAAAACCTGTTTTTATTTTCAAATAGATTTGGAAACCCGCATTTCCAATTCGTACATTGCACAACTGTAATTATTTCATCTCCTCACCGCTTACTTCTTCTGCTGACACCTGAATATGTCTGTGTTTAATCAATCAAGAAGCCGTTTTATCCGTCTCCTGTTTATTGTGGCATTCCTGGTGATTACCGGACAGCTGTTTTACCTGCAGGTGGTTTCCGGCAAGTTCAGGCAGATGGCAAAGGACAATGCCATTCTTAAAAAAACTATTTACCCGCCCCGGGGCCTCGTGTTCGACCGGCACAATAAAGCCATCGTTAATAATGTCCTCACCCATGACCTGATGGTGACACCCTCCCAGCTTCGGGGGATCGATACTTTCTTTCTCTGCCGCCTGATGAATATTGATACCGCCGAGTTCAGGAACAGGGTCATCACCGCCATTATTAAGAACACTTCTCAAAAGCCTTCCGTATTCGAGGCCTCCCTGTCGCCGCAGAAGTATGCCCGGATACAGGAAAATATCTGGCGGTTTCAAAAAGCATTTTATATCCAGGAACGGCCGATCAGGTCCTATCCGTTTGAAGGCGGAGCCAACATCTTTGGCTACCTGGGGGAAGTAGATACCAATTACCTGAAAAAGCATGCCGAGGAAGGCTACGTCAGTGGCGACTATGCAGGCATGTCCGGTCTCGAATTCAGTTATGAGAAAGCCCTGATGGGAGAAAGAGGAACCCAATACCTGATCAAGGACCAGCTTGGCAGGATACAGGGCCCCTATGAAAGCGGGGCGCTGGATGTACAGGCTGTTGCCGGGAACAACCTGTATACGAGTATCGATATTGAACTTCAGCAGCTGGGAGAAAAACTGCTGCAAAATAAAGTGGGTTCTATCGTGGCTATCGATCCGAAGACAGGCGGCATTATAGCCATGGTCAGCAGTCCCACTTACAACCCGGGTTATCTTACCGGCCCGGAAAGAAGAAGACATTTCTCAGAACTGTTTACCGATCCACGGCTACCCTTACTGAACAGGGCTGTTAACGCTACCTACTCCCCCGGATCAACCTTTAAAACACTGCAGGCACTTGTCGGGTTGTCGGAAGGGATCATCACGACAAGGACGACATTCAGTTGCAGCGGCGCTTTCTATGGCTGCGGAAGCGGAAAGCCCATGGGATGCCTGGATCCCGGCACTTTTTACCTGTCTACCGGTATCACACATTCCTGCAACACTTATTTCGCTAATGTGATGCAGCGGGTGATCAACAATCCGAAATACCCGAATATCGACAGCAGCCTGCGTGCATGGGATAACTATATGTATGCATTTGGCCTTGGTCATAAACTGGGTGTGGACATTCCCACGGAAAGGACCGGGAATATTCCCACTCCTGAATACTTCAATAACCCCAAGCGGTTTGGCCCGGGTAAATGGGGTTTCTGTTCTTTCCGGTCAGTCAGTATCGGGCAGGGAGAGGTCAATACCACCCCCATACAGGTGGCGAACGAGATGGCCTATATCGCCAACAAAGGCTGGTATATTACCCCGCATGTAGTAGATTCTATCGAAGGCGGTGATAAGTTTGGCCTTCTCGAAAAATATAAAGAACGGAAAAGACCCCTTGACCTTGCCGACAGCATTTTTGAGGCGGTGCATGATGGAATGCAGGGAGTGATGGAAAGCGGTACCGGCCGTGGTTCCCGGGTGGAAGGCATTACCATCTGCGGGAAGACAGGAACCGTGGAGAACTATTACCGCGGGGAGAAACAGCCCAATCACTCTTTCTTTGCTGCCTTTGCCCCGAGGGAAAACCCAAAGATCGCCATCATGTGCGTGGTGGAAAATTCGGGCCGCTTCGGGGGTACCTATGCCGCACCGATCGTCAGCCTGATGATCCAGAAGTATATTACCGACACGATCTCTTCAAAGTGGAAATCCAGGATGGAAAGTATCATCAATACCAACCTGATTCCGAAGCGGATGCTTGACCAGATGAAGGCAAGGGATTCAGCCCGCAGGGCAAGAGAAGAAGAAAAACTGATGAAGAGCCAGCTAAAGGATGCGAAGGATACCCTGCAGTCTGAAGATACCCCTGCAGAATCTGAAATAACAAATAAAAGCAACTCCCGGGAACCTAAGGACAGCAACAACCGGAAGCAGCAAGACCGGAGTGATCTGCTCCTGCCGGATTCTTTAAAGAAGAAATTACACCAGGGCAGGGATTCTGGTAAAAACAGGAACAACAAATGAACCAGCGCAACCCGGCCATATCAAAGGGAATTGACTGGAGCCTGATAGGGATCTACCTCTTGCTGGTGGTCATTGGCCTTACCGCCATTTTTGCTGCCACCTATAAGGAGGGCGATCCGGTTGTGCAGAGCTTTTTGAAGTTCAAAACCGACTACAGCAAACAGTTTTATTTCTTTGTGATCGGTTGTGCCCTGGCCCTTTTTATCCTTCTTACCGACAGCAAGTTTTTTGCTGCCACAGCGAACCTGGGGTATGCGTTCGGGATATTTACCCTGCTGCTGGTGTTCCCGCTGCATTCTAATATCAAGGGCACGGAATCTATCATCAAACTCGGGGCATTCAATTTTCAGCCCGCCGAGTTTTGTAAGATATTCGTGGCGCTGGCGCTGGCGAAATATCTTTCGAGACCCGAAACCGACTTTACAAAAACCCGCTCACAGTTCATTGCAGCGGCCATTGCCCTCTTCCCGGCAGGCCTTACCGTCATGCAGAGTGAAACCGGGCTTGCACTTGTATACCTGTCTTTTTTTATTGTAATGTACCGGGAGGGGCTGCCTTCCACGATACTGGTTATCGGGTTTTCGGCGGCTGCATTGATCGTTGTAACCCTCCTGCTGGATAAATATGTGCTCACGGCTGTCCTGCTGGCCTTGCTGGTCTTATTCCTCTATTTCTCAAGGCGGCAATGGAAAAGAAATAAAGGATTGCTGCTCCGGGCGGTACTGATCTGCGGTGTTTGTATCGGGATAGAGTTTCTGGCCGTACCGTTTGCCTTTAAGCATGTGCTGAAGCTCTACCAGGTGGAACGGATCTACAGTACGATCGGTAAAGATGTGCCGGCAGAGTATATCAAAGCCCATGCAAAAGAGTCTGAAAAAGCCCAGGCAAAAAAGAAAGACCCGGGGTACAATGTGCGCCAGTCGAAGATCGCTATTGGCAGCGGGCGCCTTTTTGGAAAAGGGTTGCTGAATGCTACCCAGACCCGCTATGATTTTGTGCCGGAGCAGCGGACGGATTTTATTTTCTGTACGGTAGGGGAAGGGTTTGGCTTTACCGGCAGTATCGTATTGCTGGGATTGTACCTGCTCATGCTTTTCAGGATCGTTACGATCGCCGAGCGGCAGCGGAGTACGTTCAGCCGCTGCTATGCATACGGCGTAGCTTCAGTCTTTTTCTTTCATATCGTTATCAATATCGCCATGACGGTAGGGCTGGCCCCCGTGATCGGTATTCCCCTCCCGTTCATCAGCTACGGAGGCACCTCGCTGCTAACCTTTACGATCATGCTGTTCATCCTGATCCGCCTGGATGGTGACCGGCAGATGGTACTCCGGTAGCCCGTTCGCCTTATGCAGCCGGAATGGTTTTTACAGAAGCAGAAACCCGGAATTTGTATTTTTGATCTTCCATGAAGATTATTCCCTTATCGGAAGGCACCTTCACGATTGACAATACAAAACTCTTCGTTCCTTTTGATGAAACAGCACATGTGCTGAACGAACGGCCCACGGGCAGCCTGCTGGTGGAGATCCAGCCGTTTGTGGTCATTACCGCAGAAGATATTTTATTACTCGATACAGGGCTTGGCTTCGAAAGAGGTGATATCCTGCAGTTGCATTATAACCTGATGCAGGCCGGCATCAATCCATCGGAGATAACCAAAGTACTCTTATCGCATCTTCATAAAGACCATGCCGGCGGGGCGGGAGTGGAGCGGGAAGGTTTGGGAAGGCGGTTATCATTTCCCAATGCAAAATATTATGTGCAGCAAAAAGAACTGGCTTTTGCATTTGAAAAGGGATTTCCGTCTTTTGTTACGGAAGAACTGGAATGCCTCCGAAATAACAGCCAGGTAATACTGCTTGACGGGGATGGAAAGATCGAAGGAGGTATTGAATATGAAGTGACCGGCGCTCATTCACCCTGCCACCAGGTATTCCGGATCAGGGAAGAAGGCGAATTGATCTTTTACGGGGGGGACGAAGCACCCCAACTACAACAGATGAAGCACCGGTTTGTGGCCAAATATGATTTTGACGGAAAGAAGGCGATGGAGCTGCGGCAGCAATGGTGGAAGCAAGGCAGGGAGGAAAAATGGACCTTCCTGTTCTATCATGATGTAAAAAACCCGGTGTGGAAATTTGAATAAAAAAAGACCGGCCCCGCCGGTCTTTTTTTACAGAGTAAAATTGTTATTGAAATAAGATACGGTTTCGCCGCAGCGGCCGGCCTTCCATCCGGTCTCTCCTGTTTTCTTTGATGATCTTTACCACTTCCTGCCGGAAGTCATCTTCGATCTTAAAAACCCTGTTGGC
This sequence comes from Chitinophagaceae bacterium, assembly GCA_046329665.1. Lineage (GTDB taxonomy): Bacteria > Bacteroidota > Bacteroidia > Chitinophagales > Chitinophagaceae > JJ008. Next base: position 174,480 of record JAXLUG010000002.1, read on the forward strand.
CCGTTGCTCATCCAGTATCTGGCGGAACTCTGTTCTGTAGCGAAGCCTTAAGTCAACTATTTTTTGCTGAAGTATCAGACGGTCTCCCTTGTAAAGCCTGTGTGTTTGAGCAAATTCACGGAAGTAGCGGATAAAAACGGGGCTGAACTTTTCAGCTTCGGCGGGAGTCAGATCAAGCCGCTTCTGAATGTACTCCTGCATACGTTCTCTTATCTTACTTTCCTGCTGGGTCGGCTCATCGCCCCCTTCATTTTGGGCAGACAGGGTAAGCCCGCTGGTAAGAGAAACTAATAATATGAGTAGCCACTTTTTCATTGTTGTACTGCTTAATTGGTCATTAAAACCCCTTCCATATCCTCTGTTTGTTCCTGGAAATCTTTAAGCTCCTCTTCGGGGATATCCTGCAGCAGTTGTTTTATTTCTTTTGATTTGGATTCAGTATTAAGTTTGGCGGTCTCGGTTCCGGTCACCCCGGTATTCAGAAAGTCGATCAGGTCATCTTTCTGCACCTCATCCAGTTTTTTAATATCATTTGTCACTTTGGCCATCACCCTGATGCCTTCAGCATCTTTGCGACTGTTGCCAAACATCAGGAAACCCGCCATCACGATCAGACCGGTAACCACAGCGGCCGCCGCATAAAGGAACCATTTACGCTTTGGAAGAGCAACCACCTTTGCTGCCGGCCTTGCTTCATCTGCTGAAACAGCGGCAGCCAGGTTCTCAAAATATCCTGCCGGTACCTGGTAGGGGTTTTCTTTTTTCAAACCTGCCAGCAAAGGAGAAAGGGTTGCTGTTTCTTCTTCGGCCGATAAATGATCTGCTGTATGAATGTATCCGTTTACCCGGGTTGACAACTGTTCAAAATAGCCAGCCGGAACGGAATAAGGATTCTCTTTGGAAAAACTGCTGAGCAGGGGAGACAGGTGAGCCAGTTCATCAGCCGCATTGGCAGCCTCAAGCGCTTTGATCCGCTTCATCACCCCGGCTACCAGGCCTTCAAAATACCCGGCAGGAACGGTGTAAACGTTCACTGGGTTTTGCCCGGCCAGCTGGCTGTTCAGTTCACTAAGCTCTTGCAATATGTTGTCTCTCTGTATCATTTCGTTTTTATCATGCTCTCTAAACGGTTAATAAGATGGTTCTCAATACTCAAAGTTTAATGATTTAGCATATAATCCTCAATTTTTTTGACCGCATGATGGTAACTGGCTTTCAGGGCACCCTCACTTGTTTCCAGCACCCGGCTCATTTCTTCGTAAGGCATTTCATCATAATACCGCAGGGTAAATACAACCCGCTGCTTTTCAGGCAACTGCTGGATGGCCAGTTGCAGCTTCCACTCAAGCCGGTTGGGGTCAAAATGCTTATCTGCCTTTATTTTATTGCTCAGCCCGCTTTCCACATCGCTGAGGCTAACTGCTGACCTTTTCTTCTGTTGCTCCAGGTATGTCAGGCATTCGTTGGTGGCGATCCGGTATAGCCAGGTATATAATTGGCTGTCTTCCCGGAAATTTTCAAGCCCGTTCCAAACCCGGATGAGTACATTCTGGAGTACATCATTTGCATCTTCATGTTCTACCACCATCCGGCGGATATGCCAGTACAGTTTTTCCTGGTATTTGCGGATGATGGTGGTGTATGCTTTCTCTTTCGTAACCGGGTTACGGAATTGTACGAGTAATTCACTATCACTGGTAATGGTCAGGGACATCAGTCAGGGGCTTTGAACCGGTTAGAATATTGGCAATTGAATTTGTTTAAATCGTATTTCTACCTAAAAATAAAAAAGCAAGTCCGTTTTTAAAAGACTTGCTTCCTTTAAATAGAAATAAAATTATTTTACCCGTTATTTTTCCTCGCCATCACTTTCTCCGCTGCCGCCACAATATCCGGTATATCCAGGCCGTATTTTTTCAGCAGCTGGGATGGCGTACCGCTTTCCCCGAATGTATCGTTTGTACCTACATATTCGACCGGTACAGGGAAATGCCGGGCTGCACATTGTGTAATGGAGTCACCCAGTCCTCCGATGATATTATGTTCTTCTGCGGTAACGGCGCAACCGGTTTTGCGAAGCGATTTCAGCACAGCTTCCTCATCAAGCGGTTTTATTGTATGAATATTGACCACTTCCACGCTGATGCCTTTTTCCTCCAGGATGGCGCCTGCCTGTATGGCGTTCCATACAAGGTGGCCGCAGGCAAAGATGGACACATCGGTTCCTTCTGAAAAGAACTGGGCTTTTCCGATGCTGAATTCTTCCTCTTTGGTAAAAATGGGCCAGGAAGGCCGGCCAAAACGTAAATAAACCGGGCCCTCATAATCAGCAATGGCTTTTGTGGCGGCTTTGGTTTGGGCATAATCGCAAGGCACGATCACCGTCATGCCCGGAAGCATCTTCATAAGCCCGATATCCTCCAGTATCTGGTGGGTGGCCCCGTCTTCCCCGAGGGTAAGACCGGCATGGGAAGCGCAGATCTTTACATTCTTGCCGCTGTAAGCGATTGATTGCCTGATCTGGTCATACACCCGGCCGGTAGAGAAATTGGCAAAGGTGGTGGTGTAGGGAATTTTACCACCGATGGTGAGCCCCGCAGCAATACCCATCATATTTGCCTCAGCAATACCACATTGAAAGAATCGTTCCGGAAATTCTTTCATGAACTGGTTCAGTTTTAATGAACCGGCCAGGTCGGCCGTTAACGCCACAATATTGGGGTTCTTCCTGGCTGCTTCTGCAATACCATCACCAAAACCGCTGCGGGTATCTTTATTCCCGGTTGATTGAATTTCTTTCAGCATAGTAGTAGAGTTGCTGCAAAATAAAGGAAATAGGGAATACAGAAAGGTGTAATTAATTTGTAACTTGGAAACAAGTAACCATTCTGTATGAAAAGTTTCCGCGGCCGGATCGCCCCCAGGTTAGTACTTTCCCTGCTGACGGGGCTTGTATTCCATTTCGCTTCTTTTGCCCAGCGGAATGCCACCTTCGATTTTAATAATGCCAACCAGCTGATGACCGATGTGATGGGCCGCCCCATCTACCTCAAAGTGGAGTATAATACGGAGGGGTCACCCTATTTCCCGGCAGAATATAACAGGGCGGATGTATATACAAAATCCGGTAAGCGGTACCAGGGACTGGGAGTCCGGCTCAACCTTTTTGACAGGATGCTGCTGATGAAGATGAAAGACGGCTCGGAGATCGAGCTGATTTCTTCAACCGTATCAAAGGTGGTGTTTACGGATACTTTTTATACCCCCACCCTTGGTAATATCATTTTTATGAATGGCTTTACCCCGGTTGAGAAACAAACCGCCGAGTCATTTTACCAGGTACTCGATTCCGGGAAAGTAAAGCTGCTCAAATATTACTCCGTGAACTATACGGACAAAAAAGAATATGGGCAGGCCAGTATCACGAGGGTATACACCCAAAGTGCCGCCTGTTATATCCTGCTTCCGGATAACACGATACATAAGATTGAAAAAGGAAAGGATGCTTTTACCGGTCTTTTCCCGGATAAAAAGGCTGAACTGCTTCAGTTCATCGAGCAGAACGACTATAAGTGCAAAAAAGAGGAAGACTGGATTGCAGTAGTGGGTTATTATAACCAGCTCAGTGCTAATTGAGCCCCGGCTGCTGCGTATTCAGCAGTTCTTCTTCGGCTTTCATACGCTGCTCCCATTTCCATGCGGTTGACATGATATCTTCCAGTGAGAACTCCGGTTGCCAGTTGAGCCGGGTCCTGGCCAGGTCGTTATTGGCAAATACGGCTATCACATCGCCCTCTCTCCGCGGGCCCATTTCATACTTCAGTTTCATGCCGGCTACTTTTTCGAAAGCCTTTATTACCTCGAATACGGTGACGCCATTTCCGGTTCCCAGGTTAAACGCTTCACAATTACGGCCGTTGTTCCCTTTTTCAAGATAGTTGATGGCAAGTGTATGGGCCCTTGCGATATCACATACATGGATATAATCCCTGATACAGGAGCCGTCACGGGTAGGGTAATCGGACCCGTTAACCCGCAGCCCGGGTAACCGGCCGATCGCTGTTTGTGTAATAGCCGGAACAAGGTTCTGCGGCTTACCGACAGGGACTTCGCCGATCAGGTTTGAGGGGTGAGCCCCGGCAGGGTTGAAATACCGGAGCAGGATACAGGCTGTTCCGGAATGCGCTGAAAAATCCTGCAGGATATGCTCCCCCATTTGCTTGGTGGAGCCATAAGGTGATTGTGCCGGTTTCAAAGGGGTTTCTTCTGTTACCGGAACACGGTCGGGTTCACCGTAAACGGTGCAGGAAGAGGAGAAAACAAAATGAGGGACCTTGAACTCCTGTACACATTTCAGGAGGCTGATGAGCGAATAAAGGTTATTCTCAAAATAAAGCAGTGGATGCTGTACGGATTCTCCGACAGCTTTGTAAGCAGCAAAATGAATGACGCCGGTAATGTCGTTGTTTTCCTGGAAAATGGCATAGGTGTCATCAAAATTGCAGAGGTCAACTTTGTAATTCTTGACCTTTTTCCCGGTTATTTGTTCAATGCCTTTTAAGACGGCCGGAGTGGAGCGGGAATTATTGTCTGCCGATATCACATCGTACCCGTTTTGTAACAGGTCGGCGATGGTATGTGAGCCGATATATCCGCAACCGCCGGTAACAAGGATCTTACTCATAGTTTCCCGGCAAAAATCAGGATTTTTCCCTTACCCTGAGACGTATGCTTAAACAAACATCCGTACCACGGTATAAACACCGGCGGCAAGCAGGGCGCTGATAGGGATAGTAAGTACCCAGGCCCATACCAGGTTGATCGTAACACCCCATCTTACGGCAGAGAGGCGTTTGGTAGCACCTACTCCCATGATGGAACCTGTAATGGTATGGGTGGTGCTCACAGGGATCTTAAGAGATTCTGTGATGAATAAGGTGAGGGCTCCTGCTGTTTCAGCAGCCACCCCTTCAAACGGGGTAACCTTGGTAATACGGGTGCCCATGGTTTTGACGATCTTCCACCCGCCGCTCATGGTACCCAGGCCGATTGCAGTATAGCAGGCTACCGGTACCCAGTCGGGCATTTCGCTGAACTGGGTGATTTGTCCGCCGGCAATCAGGGCTGCGGTAATAATTCCCATTACTTTTTGAGCATCATTACCACCATGGCCGATACTGAAGGCAGCCGAAGACACAAGCTGTAACCGCTTAAACCAGACATGCGATTTATGGGCATTCAACCCGCTGAGGTAAAGGGCAAATACAGCCATTACCAGCAGGATAAAGGTCATGAGGATCCATTTGAAATTCTTGGAATAGAAGATCACCTGGGCAATATAGTTGTCGTAGTGTGTGGCTTTGGCTACGACGGCATGGTTGGTTTGCAGGTTATAGTAAAGGAATACAAACACAAATATGATCACCCCGATGGAGAAGATCTTTGAAGACCAGCCTTTGCGGAATGAACTGATGAACCAAAGTGACATGATAAATGCCATGATCATTCCGATTATAGGCGCCAGGAGGATAAAGCTTGCTGTTTTGAGGATGATGGGAGAATTAATGGCACCAAAACCTCCGTTTGCAATAGCCGCCCCGGCAAATCCCCCGATCAGGGTGTGCGAAGAAGAAGAGGGAATGCCAAACCACCAGGTCAGGAGGTTCCAGGTAATGGCGGCAATAAGGCCGGAGAAGATCACGGTCATCATCTGTCCCTGCGAAATATGATCCGGCTTTACGGTCTTGGCCACGGTATCCGCCACACCATGGTCTTTGAAAATAAAAAAGGCGACCGAATTGAAAAGCGCCGCCCATAATACAGCCTGGAAAGGGGTAAGTACCTTGGTCGATACCACCGTTGCAATAGAATTAGCTGCATCATGAAATCCGTTGATATAATCGAAAAGCAGCGCCAGTATGATTATCGTGATGAGGAAAGGTGTCATAAATTAATTAATGAGAAATGAGGCAAGGTGGTAACAGGTCCTGAGTTTGGTGAATAACACTTTTTATTATCACAATCCGTCCATGATCAGGCATACTTGATAATGATGGATTCAATCACATTACTTGCATCTTCACATTTATCGGTTACGATTTCCATTACCTGGTAAATATCTCTTTTCTTGATCACCTCTTTGGCATCGGGCTCGGTATTAAACAGCCGTTCGATACTGAAATCAAATACATCATCGGCCTGGTTCTCAATACTGTTGATCTTTACCAGTGATTCAGTGATCGATCTCATGTTCTTCATGTTCCGGAGTTCGGAAACAGCTATTTTTAGTTGGGTGGCGCCCTCTTCAATAAGTTCAGAAAACTTCTGCATTCCCGTATCATTCGGGTTTACCCGGTAGAAATTGATCTTCTTGGCCGCTGCATAGATATAGTCAGCCACATCGTCCAGCGAGGTGGCCAGGTAATGAATATCCTCCCGGTCGAACGGGGTGATAAAATTCCTTCCCAGTTCAGTAAACAGGCTGTGGGTCAGCTCGTCGTTTACATGCTCCAGGTCTTCCACCTTTGTGATCAGCTGGGCCCTTTTGTCAAAATCAGGTTCGGCAACAATATCCCTGAGCAGGGAGCCCATCTTGGCCACATTCTCCGCCACACTTTCAAATAATTCATAAAAAACCTTGTTGTTGGGCATGAAAATTTTGAGGAAAGATTGCAGTGCCATTTTTTTTAGATTTTAATACCGCGGTGCGATATGTGGCGAAAATAAAAGCTTATCCGGTAGGGCAGGATCGGGTACAGAGACTTAATAATTTCTTAATACAGAAATAAAATTAGGGTAATGATTCAATAACAAAGGAATTATATTGCAGCCAATTTAAGGAAACAGCATGCCTGCTTCAAACCAGTTCAAGATCAGGGCATTTACTTTATTTTCCCTGTTGCTTTTTGCAGTGACCTCCGTCCGTTCCCAGCGGTATCTTACAGATATCGATTCATCGTTTTTCATAAAGGATACGGTCAGGCCCTTCCTGAAACGCTTTGAAAACCTGCGGATTTCCGGTTATATGCAGCCGCAGTTCCAGGTAGCACAGGCAGACGGGGCACAAAGTTTTGAAGGCGGCAACTTTTCCCAGTTTTCCCGCAGCCGCTTCATGCTGCGCAGGGCAAGGATAAAGATCGATTACTTACTGACCAGCCGGGGTAAATATCCCAAGGCCTTGTTCACTTTTCAGATCGATGCCACAGAAAGAGGGGTGATCGTAAGGGATATGTTCATCCGGCTTTATGAAACAAAAAAGAACAACTTCTCCGTAACGGCCGGCTTCTTTGCCCGCCCGTTCGGATATGAAGTGAACCTGGGCTCTTCCTACCGGGAATCTCCCGAACGGGGCCGGATGTCCCAGACCCTCATGCCCGGTGAAAGGGACCTCGGTTTCATGGTTAGTTTTGAGCCCCAGGACAAGGCTCATAAACTCTATCATATAAAACTGGATGCCGGTTTATTCAATGGCCAGGGTGCCAGCGGAACGACCGACTTTGACAGTCACAAGGATTTTATCAGCCGCCTTACCCTCCGCCCGCTGATAAAAGGCAGGTATGAATTCAGCGGAGGGTTGTCCTTTCTCCGCGGAGGCTGGAAGAACGGGACGAAATATGTTTATCGCAGCGGCACGAACCCGTCAGGAGATAAGATCTTTATTGTTGATTCAACGGAAAGCAACCTGGGAAGATCCTCTCCCCGGCATTATTACGGAGGCGATGTGCAGTTCAAAATTCATCACAAGTGGGGTGAGACAGAATTGCGGGGAGAGTGCTGGTTCGGTACACAACCGGGTACCGCCGCTTCCACGGCTAATCCGGGAACATTACCTGTTACTAACGGGATCCCGGTGCCTACTTATGTGCGGCATTTTAATGGTGCCTTCTTTTATTTTTTGCAGCATATCATCAATACTCATCACCAGGTAATCCTTAAATACGACTGGTACGACCCCAATAGCCGTGTCAGCAAAGGGGACATCGGGAAACCGGGTACCAACCTCACCAGTGCCGACATCAGGTATAATACCCTGGGCATTGGGTATGCCTACCAGTTCAACAGCCAGACAAAAGTGGTCCTGTATTACGATTTTATCAAAAACGAAACCACCCGGCTGGCGGGTGCCACCTCCGATCAGCGGGATAATGTATTCACCTGCAGGCTTCAATTCCGTTTCTGACCGCTTAATATACCGGTAACACTGACGTCATAATTGCTTAACATGGGCGTAATATGCCGGTAACTCCGCAGGCACACCTTTGCCGCAAATAAACTGTTTATGTACCTACGGATGCGGCTTCTCATGACTGCTTTTCTTACTGGTGTGTTTTGTTTAGCTCAGGCACAATCTGTTAAGCTGATTGGCAAAGTTTTAAATGAGAAGAATGAGCCCCTGCCCGGAGTTTCAGTTCAGATTAAAAACGGTGGTGGTACAACTACAGATGTTGAAGGCCGGTTCTCCATCAGCCTTACCCCCGGAACCAAATATGAAATAGAATTTTCGGCAGTGGGATATGATTCTAAAGTCATTAATGAAGTGGAGGCGATAAAGGGTGAGCTAAATGAACTGAATGTGGTGTTGCAGGTAAAGGCAACCACTGGCGAAAATGTAGTTCTGAATGCCACCCGCCGGTCAACAGCCAGGATGGAAACAGTCAACTCCATTATTTCTTTTCAAAAAAACACCAACACGGTGGCTTCTGTGGTCTCAGCTGAAAGCATCCGCCGTTCTCCTGATAAAAACACCGGAGAAGTAATTAAGCGTACACCGGGGGCAAGCATCCAGGAAGGGAAATTTATTATTATCCGCGGGTTGGCCGACCGCTATAACCAGGCCATGCTGAACGGAATATTGCTGACCAGTACAGAACCGGACAGAAAGACTTTTTCCTTCGATCTTATTCCGGCCCCTATGATCGACAATGTAATTATCAATAAAGCTTTTGTACCTGAATATCCGGGAGAATGGGCCGGTGGATTGATACAGGTAAATACGAAAGACATTCCGGCAAAGGGATTCCTTAATGTTCAGGTAGGTACTGGTTTCAATACAGCTACCACCGGTAAGGATTTCTATAAAGAAAAAAGAGGGGCCCTCGATTGGCTCGGCATTGATGACGGAGCCAGGGCCCTCCCGGCTTCTTACACCACTAAATCTGCTTTCGACATTCTGACTCCTGCTGAAAAAACTGCTATCGGTAAAGAAATGCCTAACCGGTGGACTGCTGAAAAAACATCGGGTCCATTGAATGTATCCTTCCAGGCCAACGGCGGTTTTTCAGCCAATGTTTTTGGAAAGAAAAAACTCGGCGGCACCTTTGGAATTACATATAATAAGTCCAACAGTTTTTACAGGAATCAGAACCGCTTCAACAGTGTAGATCCCCAAACCCATGTCGTTACCGTAGGGTATGATTTTCAGGACGACTTGTACCAGCAGGAAATATCAGCCGGCGCATTAGGTAGTATGAGCCTCCAGCTAAATCCGCTGAACAGGATCTCTCTGAAATCCATCATCAATGTTAATACCTCAAACCGGGTCACTCAACGCAGCGGTCTGGATTACAGCCGGCCGGATGGTATTATAAGCGGAACAGAGTTCACATTTAAACAAAACACATTCTTTACTGTACAGCTTTCCGGGGAACATAGTATCCTCAAACCGTTGAAATTAAAATGGTATGGTGCCTTCAATATTCTTGATGGCTATACCCCGGATCAGCGCAGGATACTGTACACAAAGGAAAAACAAAGTGACCCCTACCGGTTGTTAATATCCAATTCACTTTCACAGCAAAGCGGCAGCCGCATTTATCAGTCGCTCAGTGATTATATCTATACCGCCGGCGGCGACCTCATTTATAACTTAGGAAAGAACCAGCAGGTAAAAGGCGGCTATATGTTCCAGGTAAAAGACAGACTGTATGATGCAAAACTCTTTGCCATCTACCTGCCGCTTGATAACGATGCCATCAGACAGCTTCCTGCAGGTCAGGTTTTTGCCGCAGAAAACTTCGGTGATGGTACGGGTAATAAGCTTGCATTTGATGCTATTAAGGGAAATACTTTCCGCTACCTGGCTAATACAATTCTGAATGCCGGTTATATTCAGTTTGATAACCGGTTCGCAAAAATAATCCGTGTCGTATGGGGCGTCAGGGTTGAAAACTATGATCAGCTTGTAGGCAGTGTTAAGAAATGGGACCCCCGTCATTCTTATACCAAGCAAACTGACTTCCTTCCCGGCGTAAATGCCACATTTAAACTGGACAACAAAACGAATATTCGCCTTTCAGGTTCCCAGACGGTAATCAGACCTGAGTTGAGGGAGCTTTCTTTCCTCAATATCTATGATTTCGACCTGAATGCTTCAGTACAGGGCAACCCGTTACTTAAGAGAACCAAAGTAACCAACCTTGATTTACGGTATGAGTTGTATCCAAGGGCCGGCGAAACATTTTCTGTGGGGTTCTTCTATAAACATTTTTTAAACCCCATTGAACAATTATTTAACGGCAGCAGCGGTGGTGCCAGTACTTTTTCCTTCCAGAACCCTAAAAAGGCAGACGCATATGGCGCAGAAATAGAATTGCGTAAACGGCTTGATTTTATTCTCGTACTTAAAAACTTTACGCTCCAGGGAAACCTGGCGTATATCAAAAGTAAAGTACAGGATCCTGCTTTACAGGTTGACAGGCCATTGCAGGGACAGTCTCCTTACCTGATCAATCTTGGATTATTGTATGATAAAGAAGAAAAAGGATTCAATGCAACAATATTATTCAACCAAATTGGACAGCGACTGGCCTATGTTGGCAGCCCCGAAGACGGTTACCCTGATATTTATGAAGCAGGACGGCCGCTGCTTGATTTTCAAATAGCGCAAAAATTACTGAAGAAAAAAGGTGAGCTCCGGCTTAATGTCTCAGACTTGCTTAATGCCCGTCGTTATTTTTATCAGAATGCAGGGGGCAAAGAAAGCTTTCAGAAAGCAGGGGATCCTTATCGCTTCACCAGGGTTTTCGGGACAACGTTCAGTTTAACTTTTAACTACTCTATATTATAACTACAAAAAATCTATAAAAAATAAAAAAAATGAAAAAGTACATTATCTACTTGTCCGCCATTGCAGCCGTTGCCGTAACGAGTTGCCGTAAGATTGAGACAGATGGCGAAAAAGAAGTAATCATTGTAAGTACTGGCGGTGGTGGAGGCAACACGGGTACTACCATTACACTGCAGGGACGTATCAATGCGGATACTGTACTGCGTAAACAAAATACTTATATTCTCAAAGGCCTGGTATATATGGTCGGTAATCACACCATGACGATCGAAGCCGGAACCACGGTCAAAGGTTCTTTCAGTGGCAGCGATGTGGCGGCATTGATTATTACCCGCGGTTCCAAGCTGATTGCCAATGGTACCGCCACCGAGCCCATTGTTTTCACTTCAGCCGCACCTAACCCGCAGTCTGGCGACTGGGGAGGAATCGTCTTATGCGGTAAAGCTCCCATCAATACAACTTATAATGGTACCAACGGGTTGTATCAGGTAGAAGGCGGAGTGGATGATGCACAGGGGGATGGCCTGGCAGGTTCAGGCGATGCAACAGCGCCTACGGCTGACCCGAACGATAACTCCGGCTCGCTTAAATATGTGAGGATTGAATTTGCCGGTTATGCCTACCAGCCTGATAAAGAAATTAACAGTCTTACCCTTGCTGCAGTGGGAGCAGGTACCACTATCGATCACGTTCAGACTGCATATGCAAAGGATGATGCCTTTGAGTGGTTTGGAGGAACGGTGAATTGTAAATACCTCATCGCCTATAAAACACAGGATGATGACTTCGATACTGATAATGGGTTCAGTGGTAAAGTACAGTTCGGCATTGTTTTACGTGATTCACTCATTGCTGATATCTCTAAATCCGAGGCGTTTGAAAGTGATAATAATGCTACCGGCACTACCGCTGCTCCGAAAACAAAGGCGGTTTTCAGCAACATTACTGCCATCGGACCCCGGCAAAATCTGACCAACCTGGGTAACAGCTTATTTCTTTGCGGTGCACAGATCCGGAGAAATTCAGGGATCTCAATTTTTAATTCGGTTATCATGGGCTGGCCGGTTGGTATCTTTATCGATGCTCAGCTGGGTAGTTCAACAGCACTCAATATTGAAGACAGTACTTTACGGCTGAGAAATGTTACACTGGCCGGTAATAATGCAAACCTGAATTTTGCCGGTACTGCCGGTGCTACTATCACCAATCTGTCAACACTGACAACATGGTTTACAAATTCGTATTACAACAATGATTTGCTTACGAATACAAGTGATGCAAAACTGATTCAGCCTTATAACTATGACACCCCGGATTTCACACCGTTTGCGGGTGCAAACGGTAACCAGAAAATTCTGAACAGCGGGGAGTTCTCAGATCCTAAATTCACCGGAGATACATTTTTTGATAAATCTGTCACCTTCCGGGGAGGAGTAGCTCCTGCCGGTGACCTGGCCAGCTGGTGGAAAGGCTGGACAAAGTGGAAATTCTATTAATCAGTGTAAATTGAATTTTAAAAACAGCTTCTCCGCAGGAAGCTGTTTTTTTATCTTTGGTCAGATGAAAAAAATAATATTAATAGTTACTCTCCTGCCTGCTTTTATTCTTTCCTGCGGGAAAAACAATAACACAACTGGTAAAAGCCCTGTTATTAACGGGCATCTCAACAGAGCGTGGCTCAAATCCATTGAAAAGGAAAGTGACAGTACCTATCACAAACCTTATTTCAGAAGGGATTTCGTAACGGCCTGGTACTTTTTGAATAAGAAAACGAATTCCGTCTGCCAGGAAATGCGGGATTCATCGGATAATGTACGCCAGGTGATTATAGCCATAAATAATATTCGTACTTATTTTGCTCAATATTATCCGGATGGACAGGTAATGTCAACTGCAAATGTAGACAGCAGTGGGAAGTTCAGCGGGGAAGCGGTTAATTATTTTCCCTCCGGGAATATTAAAAGCAAGGGAACTTATAAGAACGGATTGTACAACGGCATCTGGGAAACATACGATGAATCGGGCCGGTTGTTATTTCAGGAGGAATACGACAGCAACGGCGCTGTGAAAAATACTATAAGATATTAAAGGGTTATTTAGTACCGGGATTGTATTCGTATGCAATTTCATACGCCTCTTTCTTAAGCGATGGCAGCAACTGGCCAATTCTCAGGTCAAGCCGCTGGGGCGAGGGTTCACAAACTGAATATTTCTTCCCTTTGTAAACAATGGTACTCCCGACAGGTTTGTCAAAACTTACGGCGATTGTAACATGATTCGGGTATACCAGTACGACCATGGGCAGGTTATAGAACTCCTTTACCAGGAAGAAGAAGAGTGCCGCCCGGTCCTCACAGTCACTTTTGCTGTATAACAGGGTTTCTTCCGGGCTCATTCTTTTTTCCGACCCGAATGTTTTGCTATCCGGTTCAAAAAGGAAGGCATACCGGGTAAAATGCATCAGGAAATCAATACCCTCTTTTTCAGTCATCCCGTTCAGGGTCTCTTTCAGGGAGGGGATCAGCGACTGGTAAGTTTGCCGGCTCATCGGGATATTGAAGTAGTAGCTGTAGTCTACCACCGGGTAGTTGGCAAAGAGTGTCTGCACCTCCGGGTTCAGTTTCACTTTAAAGTGGTATTCATTCTGCGAATAACTGAACCGGATATCCTTTTCCTGGTACGCCGCCTGCGAAAAGACCGGAAGCTGGGTTACCTTATAGGAGAAGGATTTGTGAGAGTTGGCAAAATAGACCGGCACCTCAGAAAAATGCAGGGAGCTGAAATCTATATTGGCCCCGTAGTCGTGATAATTGAGACAGATGTATTGCTTACCGTTTTTTGTATGATAAGGGAGGTTATATATCTCTTCATCACTCTGCACATAAAATAAAAGCTGCTTGTCACAGATGCTCAGGGTGGCATCATAACCTGACATATTCAGCAGAAACCATTTGTAAAGGGTATACCGGTAATAGTTCGCGGCTTTCGGGCTTAGCTGCTGTGCTGTTTTTCGGATCAGCTGGTAGTAGAGCCAGTCATCAAGCTGGTATTTTTCCTTGCAGGCCAGGAGTTGCTGTACAAAGGATTGGTAATGGCTGGCACTGGCAGCGGTGTAGAAATTCTGTATTGCTTCAATGCTCAGGGTCGAATCGAAAGGAATGATCATGGAAGCATCGGTATCAAGGCTGACCGGGTCGCCATAAAAGTCAAACTGCAGTTTTCCCGGGCCCTGTTGTGCGGCAAGGGTATTGAGTAAGGCACAAAGGGAGAAAAAAAGGGATAATATGGAGAGCCTTCTTTTCAAGAGATACCGATCTGGTCATATTGAAGATACAATAAATTAACAATTAAGTAATATTAAATTTTCAGGCTTTGGGTATTTATCCCTATTCCGGCCCGTGATTGATAATCCTGAGATAACCTTGCTGTAACAGCCCGGTAACAGCCCCATAGCAACTTTACCGCAGCTCTTTTCTCAGACACGAATAAGTATTTTCTCAGAAAAAGCAGTTTCGTGGTTGCAGTCACCCTATGCAGTTCAACGCCCCGGTCAATATTGGCCGGGGCCTTTTTTTACGATTTGTTTTTGGCAGTACAGGTTAAAGGCTGTATTCTTTTATAGGCCCGGAGCATCCTGGTACCAGGCCGGGTAACAGTGCGAAGAGGTATTCCACACTAGCCCTCGCAGAAGTGGTGTAATCTATTCTGATAGAAGGAGCATTATTCATCCAGTTTGGAAAAACGTCTTTGAAATCGCTGTTTATACCAGGGAGGCAGGTAACACCCAGTTGCTGCAGGGCTGCTGCATTACATTGTTGTTCATATTGCCCCCGGATAGGTATAGATAATATTTTTTTGCCAAGGTGTAATGCTTCAGCAGGCGTTTCAAATCCGCCACCGGTAATGATACCCTGACAAGTGACCAGGCTGCGGTCAAACTGTTCTTTGTCAACAGGCATGAAGAAAATATTGCCTTCTCTTCGTTTCAAGGACGTTTCTCTGGTAAAAAGATGGAATTCGACATCTCTAAAATAGCTGAAGATGTCTTTTAATTGGCTTTCACAAAAGGAAGGCAGGTATACAGTGATATGGCCTTTATTTTCAGGGATTGCAGCCAGAATACTTTTTTTAACGATTGCCGGCAAAACAAAATGATCATATCTTTTGAAATGAAGGCCGACCTGGCAGGTTGCTTTTACATAGTGCTTTAACAGCCACTCCCCGGTGATATTTCGTTTTAGGGGTCTTGGTGTTCTTTCTGAAAGAAAACTTGCCTGGTGACCGAAATGAACAGAAGAAATCCCTTTCCGGGCGCATGCTGCAGAAGTGATGAAATCAAAATCATTAAGCACCAGATCATATTTTTCTACCGGAAGATCTCTTATTTCTTTTCTGACCCGGAAAGGTTTAAACCGTTTCCACATTTCAAGATAATCGAGGCCTCCTTTGCAATTATAAAACAGGCTGATACCTTTACTCCTGTATTTCACCGGGGCATCAAGGGGAAGATGACTGTTCTCCCCGCTGAGGAAGATATCAACCGTGCCAAACTCCTGAAGCAGGGGCAGTAACTCCATGGCACGGCTGATATGTCCATTGCCGGTTGCCTGGACCGCATAAAATATCTTCATTGCAGAAGGTTTACATTTTCAGGGAGCTTATATAAAGGTTGATTTCATCACTAAGTACATTCAACTCTGGTATTTTTTTATCAATCGGAATCACGGGGGCAGACATATACTCGCTTTCATCATAATGATAAAGACTCCATTTACAGTCTGCATATTCAAGGGCAGTAAGGTTCTCTACCCAGTCTCCGCTGTTGAGATAGGTTATTTCTCCTTTAGTTGTTTTAATAGATTTGATCTGCGGATGATGAATGTGTCCGCATATCACGAAGTCGTATTTTTTTTCTATAGCAAGCTCTGCTGCGGTTTGTTCAAAATCAGAGATCCACCTGACTGCTTTTTTTACACTGTTCTTTATTTTTTTGCTGAAACTTACTTTGGGTCGCCCGGTTTTTTTCAGGCACCAGTTGATGAATCTGTTAATAAGAATCAGCCAGTCATAACCATATCCACCCATTTTGGCGGCCAGTTTTGCGGTACCCTTGGTAGTATGGTCAAACACATCTCCGTGAAAAATCCAGGCGATTTTGCCGTTTAACTCCATTACCAGTTTATCCTTAAGCTGAAAATTACTCAGTTCCAGGTCGCTGTACCGTCTCAGCATTTCGTCGTGATTGCCGGTAATATAGATCACTCTTGTACCATTGCTGGTCAGCCGCAGTATTTCTTTTATTACCTGCAAATGCAGGGGCGGGAAATATCGCTTGCTGAATTGCCAGCCATCAATTATGTCGCCATTAAGAATAAGGATCTGAGGTGAAATGGTGCGGAGATAATTTACCAGCTCTTTTGCGTGGCAGCCATAAGTTCCAAGATGCACATCAGATAAAACAACAAGATCAAGTTCTCTTTTTTTCAAGGGGATTCAGTTTATCAAAGAACGGAAGGAGGTATTAAGCCAATTCAAAGCCCCTGTTACTTATTTGTAACGTTTGTGTTACGACAGGAATATTTTTTTAGCCGGATCAAATACGCAAACGATCTTTTTTTCAGCAGGGCTGGAAATAAGAAAATCTTTATGTTCTGTTAAGAGCAACTTCATACTGGAAACTAAATTTTGCGCTCCTCTGCAGGAGTAATAAAATAAAACAACTATTATGAGAAGGATCGAAAAATTTAGCCCAAAGCAAGGATTGCTTTATATCGTATTGATCATTTTATTTCCTCTTTCATTAACGGCCCAGACGGCGGAAATATCCGGAAAGGTGGTTTCTGCGGAAAATAATCAGCCTCTTTCAGGAGCTTCTGTTTCTGTGAAGAAAGGTAAAGCAGGCGTTACAACTAACCAGGCAGGTATTTTTTCCATAAAGGCAGGTTCCGGTGATATACTGATCGTCAGCAATATCGGGTTTGTGACAAGAGAAGTTACTGTTGCAGAAGCTGCTCTTATTGTGCTCGAACCGGATGCTAAAAGCCTCGGAGATGTAGTAGTTACCGCGTTGGGGGTTAAAAAGGAAGTCAAACGGCTTGGTTATGCTGTTCAGGAAATAAAGGGCGCTGAACTGGTAAAGGCAAGAGAACCTAATCCGATAAACAGCCTTACCGGTAAAATTGCCGGGCTTGATGTAGCCATTAACAGAGAGATGCTGGCTGCTCCGGCCGTGTCATTACGGGGTGGCAATATTTCTTTGTATGTGGTGGATGGCATGCCGATTACTTCTGATACATGGAATATAAGCCCGGATGACATTGAGTCATATACGGTACTGAAAGGTCTGGCGGCAACGGCTTTATATGGAAGCCGGGCACAGAACGGGGCCATTATTATCACAACAAAGAAAGCAAAGAAAAACCCGAAAGGGTACACAATTGAAATTAATTCCAGCACACAGGTAGATAAAGGATTCATTGCTCTTCCGAAAACACAATACGAATATGGCGGTGGCGATTATGTGCAATATGCTTTTGTGGATGGTAAAGGCGGCGGCATTAATGATGGGGATTATGATGTATGGGGCCCCCGATTTAACGGACAACTGCTTCCCCAGTTCGACAGTCCTATTGATCCCCTTACAGGGAAAAGAATTCCCACGCCTTATATACAACGGGGAAAAAATAACCTGAAGAATTTTATACAGGCAGGTATTCTGACTACTAATAATGTAAGTTTCAGCGGGGCCAATGACAGGGCGAATGTGAGAATGTCTTTGAGCCACAGTTATCAGCGGGGTATAATCCCAAATACAAAGCTGAATGTTTACAATTTTAATGTAAATACAGGCTATGATATAACCGGAAAGATCAGGATTGAAGGAGGGTTGAATTATAACCGCCAAAGCACACCTAATATTCCGGATGTTCAGTATGGCCCTAACAGTGTGATATATAATATGACAATCTGGACAGGGGCCGATTGGGATGTAAATGCAGACAATATCAGGAATTACTGGCAGCCGGGAAAAGAAGGCATTCAGTCAAATTTTGCAGAATATCAGCGGTATCACAATCCCTGGTTCATGAGTTATGAATGGCTTCGCGGACATTATAAAACAGACGTGTTTGGTAACCTGGGTATGATTTATAAGATCAACAGGAATTTTGAAGCCGATATCCGGGGCAATATTAGCACCTATGATGTACTGCGTACGGAAAAAATGCCCTACTCAGCCCATCCTTACGGACGGGAAGGGAACAGGGGAGATTACCGTGAAGACAGACGTTCATTAGTGGATAATAATATTGAAGGTATTTTTAAATATAATGGCAGGATAAAAGATTTTGTTCTTAATGCGCTGGCAGGAGTGAATGCCAGAAATTTCGAATATAACTCTTCATATACCACCACAGATTACCTTAATGTGCCCGGGCTTTATACTTTTTCAAATTCCCTGAACCCTGTAAAGGCATACAGTTACAATGCCAAAATGCTGGTACTAAGTGGTTATTATTCTCTTACTGTTGATTATAAGAACTATTTCTCTCTTACCACCACCGGCCGTGCCGATAAACACTCAAGCCTTCGTTCTAATAACAATACCTATTTCTATCCTTCGGTATCACTGGCCACTGTTGTTTCTGATTATGTAAAACTGCCTGCCGCTGTCAGTTTCCTGAAATTCAGGGCCAGCTATGCTTCTGCCAAATCACCGAATACGACCACCTATATCGGGCCCGCAGCCTACCCGCTTGGGTATGGAGCTCCTTATGTAACCGTTTTCGGAGGGCCTTCTTATTCCTTGTCTGACCCTGCTTACACGATCGGTACGGTTTATAACAACCAAACGGGGGCGTATGCACCCGGAAATAAGATAGATCCCAATGTGAAATCATCAGAACTTACCAGTACAGAATTCGGCATGGATATCCGTTTCATTAAGAACAAGCTTGGTTTTAGTTCGACGTATTATTCAAATATTAAGGGACCTGGTATTGTGAGTCTCCCTGTTTCCCAAACTACCGGTATTACCGGAATCACAACTAATGCCATAAAAACAAGGATAAGGGGGGTGGAGCTGTCTCTGAACGGAACTCCTGTTCAAAAAGATAATTTACGCTGGGACGTACTGGTAAACTGGAGTACTTACAAAGAAATATATAAAGAGCTTCCGGCACAATTTGAAACCTACCAGTTTAAGCAGGGAGACAGAGTGGATAAATTATTTGCCAGTGTAGTGGCAAGGACCCCTGATGGTCAGGTGATCAATAATAGCGCCGGATATCCTGTATACCTGCCCAAGGCACAATATGTTGGTAATGGAGATGTAAAATGGAGCTGGGCTGTTAATAACAAGATTTCTTATAAATCATTTTCACTTTCTTTCCAGTTTGATGGAAAAGTAGGAGGCATCGTTCAGGATTATGTAAGAAGAAAGGGTACAGAGGGGGGCAGCCATATTGAAACAACACAAGGTGCAATAGGTGCAGCACGGGCGATTGAAGCGCAGAATGTAACGTATAATCCGGCTACAAATACGTTTACGGTTACACCCGGTTATACAGGAACTTATGTAGGTGAAGGAGTACAGGTTTCTAACGGCGTTACCATACAGTATGACCCCGTTACCGGTGTTATTACAAACATGCAGGCCCTGCAGTTCAAACCTAATGATGCCAAAGTAAGATGGATACAGGATTATGTTAGCAGTTTCTTTAACAATTTTGAGCATACATCTGTTGCTAAAACCTATGGAAAACTCAGGGAGGTGGTACTTACATATTCAATCCCGTCAAAATTGTTGGGCAGGCAGAAACTGATCAGTAAAGTGGATGTATCTCTTGTAGGCCGCAACCTGCTTTATTTCTTTCCCTCCAAATTCAAGGATATAGATGTTGACCAGTACAGCGGAAGGAATATTTACGAAACAAACTCAAGAGAACCGAATCTGCAAACACCCACCACAAGAAGCATGGGACTTAATCTGAACATAACATTCTAAACAAAAAAACGAAACGATATGAAAGCAAACCATAAAATAATAACAATATGCCTGATAGCGTCACTGATGGCAACCGGCTGTAAAAAAAAGTTCGAAGATTATTCACAAAACCCTAATCAGCCGACCTCTGTACCTGCTTATCTTTTATTGCGGCAGGTGGAAAATGATATGCCGGTTTTTCCCGGCGGAGATGCTGATAAATTTTGCCAGTTTACTTTATCCTCATATACCTACTATGGTACCAATGAGTACTGGACAGGTGCTGCAAACCTTAATTATGGCACCCTGCGCAACGTGATTGCAATGGAAAAGGAAGCCGAGAAATCCTCCGGCCCGAACAATCCATACAGCGCCCTTGCAAAATTCTTCAAAGCCTATTTTTTTATTGAAATGAGCTTAAAGGTCGGTGATCTTCCAATGAGCGAGGCTTTAAAGGGGCTTGATAACCAGACGCCAAAATATGATACGCAGAAGGATATTTTCAGGCAGGCCCTTCAGTTGCTGGAAGAAGCTAATACGCAAATAGCCGGACTGATATCATCTTCCAATACTTCTTTACTGGGCGATTTTTTCTTCAAAGAAAATATTAGCAATCCCAAGGAACCCTTGACGGCTCTAAGGCAGTGGCAAAAAGTTATCAATACTTATAAACTGCGGGTACTGATCCACCTCAGCAAAAAGGAGTCTGATGCAGACCTCACCATTAAACAGAAATTCAACGAAACGATAACTAATCCGGCGAAATACCCGATCATGGAAAGTATGAGTGATAACCTGGAATACGTTTATAATGCGGCCTATAATAAATATCCTAATAATAAAGAAAATTTCGGATTCGACGCATTACGCTTATGTGTGGCAGCAACCTGGTTAAATAACCTCTCCGCCTTAAATGACCTCAGAGCGATGAAAGTAGCAGATCCCGCCAGGGGACTGGGATACCCGGACACTGATTTCCGTTCATTTGTAGGCGCCAGTAACGGGGAAGACGTAAGTACCATGGGCGGAAAAGTAGTGGCAGGTCTATATTCCCCTATTGGAAGGAAGCGGTATTATGATGGTCTTACCGGTGAAAATACTTTCATCATCGGCTATCCTGAAATGTGTTTCAATATTGCAGAGGCGATCAATCGTGGCTGGACCACCGGTAATGCTGAAGATTGGTATCAAAAGGGTATAAAGGCCATGTTTAGTTTTTACGGTATATTTGATGGCGCTAATACAGTTACTTTCCTCAGACCCGGCGGCTTGCTGGGTGATTACCTGAATTATAATGTAAACTTCAGTTTCAGTACTTATTTCAACCAGCCTTCGGTTAAGTATGCAGGGAATAATGCTGCAGGTCTGAACCAGATTTTGCTCCAGAAATACCTGGCCTTTGGCCGTAATTCCGGGTTTGAAGCGTATTACCAATGGAGAAGAACTGGTGTGCCGGCTTTTCTCACCGGACCTGGTATCGGAAACAGTGGTGTTATTCCCCTGCGCTGGCAATACCCGGCTTCGGAGCTTTCAACAAACAGGGTCAATTACCAGGCAGCAGTGCAAAGCCAGTATGCCGGTAATGATAACATCAATGCCAAAATGTGGGTTATTCAATAAATCAGTTCAGTAAATAAGCAATCCAGCATGAAAAAGCAGCATGCACGGCGATTCTTTTCCAGGTATCGCCCCTTTTTAAAAAATCAAATATGAGAAAAATAGTCTTATTGTTTGGGATACTCTTTCTGCAGCAGGAAATACAGGCTCAAAACAGACAGCAGAACCTTATCATCATAACACTTGACGGATTACGCTGGCAGGAAGTATTCAATGGTGCAGATGAAGCGCTTTTGAAAAATAAAGAGTTCACCAGGGACAGTGCAGGTGCCTTTGGTGAATTTTGGGATAACGACCCGGAAGCGAGACGGAGAAAATTATTTCCATTTCTTTGGAGCACCGTTTTGGCCGAAGGCAGTCTTTATGGAAACAGGCAAAGGGGATGCAGGGTTAATAATGCAAACCCCTATTGGTTCTCTTACCCGGGATATAATGAAATTTTTACCGGCTATCCGGATGACAGCGTGAACTCAAATGATAAACGATGGAATAAAAACGAGAATGTTCTTGAATTCCTGAACCGGCAGAAAGGATACAAGGGTAAGGTGGCTGCTTTTGCTACCTGGGATGTTTTTCCGTACATACTCAATGATAAACGCAGCGGCGTATATGTAAATGCTGACACCACCTCATTCGGCTTTTCAAATGAAACGGAAAAATTGCTGAACGACTTGCAGAAACTTGCTCCCAGGCCGCTTGGAGTGAGACCTGACATTATAACGTATTTAGGGGCCAGAGAATATCTTAAAGCAAAAAAACCAAAAGTACTGTATATCGCTTTCGATGAAACGGATGACCTGGCTCATGAGGGTATGTATGACCAGTATCTTAAAGCTGCCAGGGCGGAGGATAATATGATAGCAGACCTCTGGCAACTTATTCAGTCATTACCAGAGTATCGAAATAATACTACGTTATTCATTACCTGCGACCACGGCCGGGGTGATCTTAAAAAAGAAGACTGGAGACATCATGGCCAGAGAATTCCCGAAAGCAACCAGATATGGTTTGCCGCAATAGGGCCGGGCATACCTGCCCATGGCGAAGTAAAGGAGGAAGGTCAATATTACCAGGCCCAGTTTGCGGGCTTTTTTGCAGCATTGCTGGGATTTGAATTCAAGGCTAACCATCCGGTTACCGCCCCGTTAGGTATCATAAAAAACTAACTTTGCTGAAAAATTCAGCATGAAGAGAATATATATACTTTATTTGCTGGCCCTGCCGCTTCTAAGCTTCTCACAAACCCCTGATAAGTACACACCCGGAGAAAAGGTGTTGCTGCCGAATGGCTGGGTGCTTTCCCCCGCCGGCCGGTCTTTTCCCCTTGGCGACCTGCCGCTCAACATTGCAGTTTCAGCCTCCGGAAAGCTGATGGCTGTGACCAACAACGGGCAAAGTGTGCAGAGTATACAATTGATCGATCCGGTAAAAGAGGCAGTACTCGATGATGTCATAATTCCAAAATCCTGGTATGGGTTGAAGTTCAGTAATAATGAAAAGTACCTCTATGCCAGCGGCGGTAATGACAACTGGATACTCCAGTATGCCATTATAAACAGGAAACTTCAGCTCAAAGACAGTATTTCGCTTGGAAAAAAATGGCCGGAAAAAATATCACCGGCAGGTATTGAACTGGATGATGCGGCGGGTATATTATATGTGGTCACTAAAGAAAATAACAGCCTGTATCTAATTAATGTGACAACAAAGAAAATAGTTTACCAATCAACACTTGCCGATGCGGCATATGCCTGTCTTCTTTCAAAAAACAAAAAGGAACTCTACATTTCCGTATGGGGCGCCAGAAAGATTGTTGTCTTTAACACTGTTTCAAGAACCTTTACAGGTGAAATACCCGTGCAGGAAAACCCGAATGAAATGATCCTTTCCAAAAATGGAAAGACCCTTTATGTGGCTAATGCCGGTGATAATGCGGTAGCCGTAATTGATGTGGCAGCAAGGAGAGTGACAGAAGTATTAAATGCATCACTTTACCCGGACCCTCTCACCGGGTCTGCCACCAATGGCCTGGCCCTGAGTGAAGATCAGCGGACATTGTTTGTAGCCAATGCAGATAACAATTGCCTGGCAGTTTTCGATGTCAGCAAACCGGGTTTCAGCCTTTCAAAAGGGTTTATTCCGGTTGGATGGTATCCAACGAATGTGAAAGTTGTTGGAAAGAAAATATTTGTAAGCAACGGGAAAGGCTTTTCTTCCAAACCCAACGCAAAAGGACCTGATCCGACTAAAAGGGACGAAGAGGTCCTGTACCAGCAGGGGGATTTTCGCAGTAAGCAAAGTCGTATTGAATATATTGGCGGCCTTTTCAAGGGGACCATGTCTGTCATTGATATCCCATCCGACAAAAAACTGGCTGTTTATTCAAAAATGGTATATGAAAACACACCGTATAATAAAGAAAGGGAAATCCACGCCAAAGGTGAACCGGGAAACCCCATCCCTCAGAAAGTAGGAGACTCTTCTCCAATAAAATATGTCTTTTACATACTAAAGGAAAACAGAACATATGACCAGGTACTCGGCGATATGCTAAAAGGAAATGGAGACACCAGCCTGGTATTGTTCGGAAGAAACATTACGCCCAATCAGCATAAGCTGGCGGATGAATTTGTGCTGCTGGATAATTTTTATGTGGATGGTGAGGTAAGTGCCGACGGGCACAACTGGAGTACAGCTGCTAATGCTAACGACTACCTGGAAAAGACCTGGCCTACCTCTTATGGCGGTCGTGGCGGCAGCTACGATGCAGAAGGCAACCGGGAAATAGCAAACCCTGACCGCGGGTTTATCTGGGATTATTGTAAACGGGCGGGTGTGAGCTACCGCACCTACGGGGAATTTGCTGACGATTATAAAGCAAATATCAAAGTGCTGGAAAATCATTTTTGTCCTTATTATACAAGCTGGGATCAAAGTGTAAGGGATACTACCCGGTTTTACCAGTGGAAGAAAGAATTCGATTCTTTGTTGTCCGTAAATGCAGTGCCCCGGTTCAATTCACTCCGGTTTATCAATGATCATACAGAAGGGCAGCATATCGGCAGCCCCACTCCGTTTGCGCATGTGGCGGATAATGACTGGGCAGTAGGTCTGTTTGTGGAGTACTTATCAAAAAGTCCTATCTGGAAAGAGACGGCCATTTTTATTGTGGAAGATGATGCGCAAAATGGTCCCGACCATGTGGATGCCCATCGTACCACGGCCTATGTAGCAGGTGGTTTTGTAAAAAGACAGTATGTGGACCATACGATGTACTCTACCTCTTCTATGCTCCGGACAATTGAACTGATACTGGGGATACCTCCCATGAGCCAGTATGATGCTGCTGCAGAGCCGATGTGGCGCTCATTTTCGCCAACGCCGGATCTCCGGCATTTCCTTTCTGTACCCTCCAACGTGAACCTGGATGAAAAAAATGTAAAGCAAACAGCCGGTGCCAAACTCAGCGCCACATTTGATTTCAGCAGGGAAGACAGGATACCAGACCTGGTATTCAGCGAGGTGATATGGAAAGCAGTGAAAGGTGAGGACGCAGTGATGCCGGCCCCTAGGAGAAGTGCATTCCTTAAGATGCGTAAGGAAGAATCAGGCGAAGAACAAAAAAAATGAAATAATGAACCCCGAAAAAGCAAGACAAACCGTAGACGAAATCTTTTTACTTTATGAAAGATACGGGAAAGAAGATTACATAGGTGAAGCCGTGTCGCAGATTGAACATATGTGCCAGGCCGCACAGCTGGCAGAAGCCGAAGGATATGATGATGAAGTAATTCTTGGTGCGTTCTTTCATGATATCGGCCACCTGTTCGGGCATATTATGGAAACAAATCAGATGGATGGATTTGGCGTTACGGATCATGACCTGCTGGCGGGTCATTACCTGCGGGAAAAGGGCTTCTCAGAGAAAATAGCAAAGCTCGCCGAAAGCCATGTTCAGGCAAAAAGATACCTGACTTATAAAATCCCCGGTTATTATAACCAGTTGTCGGCAGCAAGTAAAGCAACATTAGAAAAACAGGGCGGGGTAATGAATGAAACGGAAGCCGGGCTTTTCGAGCAGGATCACCTGCATTTTTTATTTATTAAAATCAGGGAATGGGATGATAAGGCAAAACGGGTTAACATACCCTTACCTCCCCTTGATCAATACAGGAAAAAGGTGCTTTATCATCTCCTTCACCAGAATTAAAGGTTTATTCATACCACGTTAACCTGCCGGCCTTATTAGCTCAATATCTTTCCGGAAAAACTATGCGCACAGCCTTGGCAGTTTTTGATATGGCCGGTACCACTGTCCTTGATGAAAATAATGTGGCAGAAGCCTTTCAGAAAGCCTTTGCCTTAAATCAAATCAGCATTGAACGGGAATTGGTGACACCGCTTATGGGGTATCACAAGCCAGAGGCAATACAGATGGTGCTCGAACAAACCGGCCACTCCTTTGATGCAGGTTTTATCGAAGATATACACAAGGATTTTGAATCAGAAATGATGGAGTTCTATGCCGGGGGGAAATCGGTGAGACCGCAACCAGGTGCAGAAGAAATATTTGCCTGGCTAAAAAGTAAAGGAATTAAAATTGCTCTGAATACCGGTTTTTCAGCTGCCATTGCCGATGTGATTATTTCCCGGTTTCAATGGGAAGAGAGGGGACTGATTGATGAATTTATCGGAAGCGATGAAGTGGAGAAAGGACGTCCTTATCCTTATATGATATATGAACTGATGAAAAGGTGTGGCATAAAGCAGGTTTCAGAGGTGGCTAAGATAGGAGATACGATTGTTGATATTGAAGAAGGCAGGCAGGCAGGATGCAGCCTGATTATTGCAGTTACAACCGGGGCATGTTCGGGCGCCGAACTTATCAGGGCAAATCCCACACATATCATAAACCACCTTGCTCAACTGAAATCCATATTCTGATGTATTCCCTTGTCAGAAGTATAAACCGCAGTGTGGCCGGGGTAGGGCTGCCTGCTGTTGCCGCATTCAGTGTTTATACCTGTATGTATGCATTCCGCAAACCCTTTACTGTAGCTGATTATGGCACTTTGACATTTGCAGGTATCGACTATAAGATTTGGCTTGTAATAGCGCAGACGGTAGGCTATACGATCAGCAAGTTTGCCGGGATAAGGATAGTGGCGGGTTTGCAAACCCGAACACGGGCCCGTGGAATTATCGGACTTATATTCACGGGATGGGCGGCCTTGTTTTGTTTTGCATTCATACCTGCACCCTGGAACATCCTCTGCCTCCTGCTCAATGGAATTCCCCTCGGTATGGTATATGGTCTGGTGTTCAGTTATCTGGAAGGCAGGAAGAACACAGAGCTTCTGGGCGCTGTACTGGCCTGCAGTTTTATTTTTGCTTCCGGCTTTGCTCAGAATACAGGCAAGTGGCTGCTGACTTTACAGGGAGTAAGTGCTTGGTGGATGCCCTTTCTTACCGGGTTATTTTTCTTTCCGCCACTTATTTTTTTTACATGGTTGCTTGACAAAACTCCCTCGCCAACAAAAGCGGATATGGAAAGCCGGACAATAAGGCAACCGATGAATAAAAATGACAGGCGCAAATTCATCAAAACATTTCTGCCCGGATTGTTATTACTTATTGTTACATACGTACTGCTGACGGTGGTAAGAGACTACCGGAGCAATTTTGCTGCTGAGATATGGAAGGAAACAGGTTTTGGAAAGAATGCTGCTGTGTTCAGCCAAAGTGAAATACCTGCTTCTTTAGTGGTACTCCTGCTGATGGGCCTGCTTGCTTTTGTTCGGAGCAGTATTCAGGCATTTTTCATTAATCACCTCCTCATTGTTACCGGGCTATTACTGGTGCTCGGATGTACCTTTTTGTTTACGGAAGGCAGGCTGCCGGTATTTTGGTGGATGACGCTTACCGGGGTAGGGTTATACATGGGTTATGTGCCGTTCAATTGTATGTTGTTCGAACGGCTTATTGCTGCTTTCAGATACGTAAGTAATGCCGGATTTATTATTTATGTAGCCGATTCATTCGGTTACCTGGGCAGCAACCTGATATTATTAATGAAGAATTTTATGCATATCGAAATTTCCTGGACTGGATTTTTTATTAAAATGATTTTGATTTCAGGTATAGCAGGTATTCTTCTTATTATTCTGTCGGCTGCATATTTTTCAAAAAAGTACAAAAATTATTATTCCAGGACATTGACAAGTCATCGTTATGCATAAAACAGCCATTGTAACAGGTGCGGGTATTGTAGGCCTGGCCATGGCAAGGGCCCTTGCCATAAAAGGGTATAATGTAACAATTATTGAACGTTCTCCCCGGGCCATGGGGGCATCCGTGCGTAATTTCGGTATGATCTGGCCGGTCGGACAGCCGGATGGAGAATTATATGAAAGAGCGATGCGGTCCTCCCGCATCTGGAAAGAGACCTGCAGCGATGCAAAGATTTGGTTCGAACAGGCGGGTTCCTTACACCTGGCCTTCCGGGAGGACGAACTGGACGTATTGAATGAGCTGGCTGCCATTTACAAGAACAGGGAATACCGTGTAGTACAGCCTAAAGAGGTAATTCAGCTTTCACCTTTTGCCGCAATGAACGGACTGAAGGGCGCCTTATACAGCAGGGATGAGGTGATCGTGGATCCCAGAACCGCTATTCATCATTTGCCGGCATGGCTGGAGGAAAAGTATAAGGTAAAATTCATTTGGGGAAGAACTGTCACCGAGATCAGCTCACCCGATGTATATTTTGGGGACGAAATGATAAGTGCTGACAGAATTTTTGTTTGCAATGGGGCCGATTTTGAAACCCTGTATCCCCGGCTTTTCGCAGAACAACAGATAATAAAGTGTAAGCTGCAGATGATGCGGCTGATGCCACCGGCAGAAAAAACCCGCATCGGTCCGGCTCTTAGCGGGGGGCTTTCACTGCTGCATTACAGGAGCTTTAAAGTGGCCCCCTCCCTGTCGGTATTGCAAAACAGGTACAGGAAGGAGATGGAAGAGTACCTCGATTACGGGATACATGTAATGGTTTCACAGAACCATGCCGGTGAACTCACCGTTGGCGACTCACATGAATACAGCCATAACCCCGATCCATTCTGCAGGCAGCATATCAACCAGCTCATCATTGAATACCTGAAAAAGATTACCCGCTTCAATTGCGACCACCTGCTGGAAACCTGGAACGGGGTATATGCAAAAATGACAAATGGGGAAACAGAACTTTTGTTGCAACCTGAACAGGCTGTAATGATAGTTAACGGGCTGGGCGGAGCCGGAATGACCCTTAGTTTTGGCCTGGCGGAGGAAATATGCGATGAACTGTAGGCAGGACTTTTAACTGTCACGAAATAATCTTGTAACTATTCAATAATATTTCAATTCAGTTGAGTTTACACAGGGATTTGAATTTTGCAAAACCCGTTACACAATGAAAAATGCATGGCACTGCCTTATCCTGGCAGTCTTGCTGCAACCGGCCGGTATCAGAAATGTGCTTTTAAAAAAGAGCATGCCGGATGTGCCGGTAAACAGAAATCTCTTAATAATTACAACCGATGGATTCCGCTGGCAGGAACTATTTAATGGTGCTGACTCTGTGCTTATTAATGATGATTCTTATACCCCGGATAAGGAAACGGTTAAAGCACTTTACTGGGCAGGCACTGCAGATGAAAGAAGAAAAAGGCTGATGCCTTTTGTCTGGAATGTAATGAAGAGCCAGGGTCAGCTTTATGGTAATCGTCTTTACGATAATAAGATTAATACTGCTAATTTCTATTCCATTTCTTACCCCGGATACAACGAACTCCTTACCGGAAATATTGATCCTGAAATTTCATCAAACCATAAAACACCTAATCCGAACCGCAGCGTTCTTGAGTACCTTAATCAGCAACCTGATTTCTCGGGGCAGGTAGCTGTCTTCAGTTCCTGGGACGTATTCCCGTATATACTCAATGAGCAAAGGAGCCACATTCCCGTAAACAGCGGTTATGAAAATATAAGCGGCCCCGGCATTTCAGCAGAACAGGAGATGATCAACAGGGTACAGGATGAGGGGATAAAGGAAAAGGAAGCCACCCGCTATGATGAACTAACCTTTCTCACCGCAAAGAACTATATCATCGAACACCATCCACGGGTTGTTTATATCGGATTTGGCGAAACAGATGAATGTGCACACAGAGGACGGTATGATCTTTATCTGGACCGGGCAAATGCCGTGGACCGGATGATCGCTTCCTTATGGCACCTGATTCAAACCACACCAGGCTATAGGGACAACACCACCTTGCTGATCACCACTGATCATGGGCGGGGAAATAAACATTCAAAATGGACATCACACGGCCCATGGATCAGCGGCTCTTCGCAGGTATGGTTTGGGATGATGGGACCCGGTATACAGCCCCTGGGGGAAATAAAAGAACCGCAGCAGTATTACCTGGTGCAACTGACGGATACCATCCAGCAGCTGCTTGGAGCCGGTAATTCCGCAGTCAATAATGCAACACTCGCTTTACTGGCAAAGTGAGTGGGCCAATATTAAATTATTGTTACTGGCGAAAAATCATCCCTGTACCGTAGACAAGTCATTTTCCTTAAAACAGCCACACTTAATCTTTGTCCTTCTCAGTAATGATGAATACCGATACCACCATCCTCATCAATGAACTTGAAAAGATCGACAGTTCTATGCAAAAAGCAGCGGCGGAGTTTGCAGGGCTGATCGATAAAGTTCATCCCTCCAACAGGAATAATGCACTGAACCTTCTGCATTACCTCGCACTGAGGAGCCTTGATATCAGGGAGCTTCAGGATATGCTGCATGCCGCCGGACTGTCTTCCATGGCAAGTTCGGAAAGTCATATCCGGGGTCAGTTGCTGGCGATATTACAACGCCTGGGAGTCCGGAAAGAAATTCCTACCGGAACATTCGGATATGAATCAGGCAAAAGATCGCTCAGCGAAAGAGCAGCACACCTGTTCGGTAAAAAAGATACTGACCTGATGCCATACATAATGGTAACCTTTGATACCAGCCTGGCGGATGACTATGGTAAAATTAAAAACCTTTTACAGTCAGGAATGAATGTGGCAAGGATCAATTGCGCACACGATAATGAAAGCACCTGGTTCCGGATGATACAGCATATAAAAAGGGCCTCGAAAGTAACAGGACTTGAATGCAGAATATATATGGACCTGGCAGGACCTAAAATCCGGACAGTAATACCGGGAAAGGGTAAACTGAAAGTAGAAGAAGGTATGCAGCTATTCCTGACGGAGGAAGCCCGACTGGCGGATGATAAAAGAACAGTTGGCTGCACCGTGCCGGGTATTGCTCAACAAATAAATGCAGGTGAAACTGTTTTGTTTGATGATGGGCTGATCGAGGCCAAAGCAGAGAAGACCGAGGGAGACAAACTGGTTTTGCAGGTAACACGAATTTCATCGAAGAAACCGTTTATAAAGAATGAGAAAGGCATCAACTTTCCCGAGTCGGTGCTGACAATGCCGGCTCTGACAGAATTCGACAAAAGCTGTCTGCCCTTTATCCTGAAGCATGCGGATATGGTGGGTTGTTCCTTTGTGCGCAATACCAAGGATATTCTTCAGTTACAGGAAGCAAAAGGAAAGAATAAAAAAACATCGCTGATCATCAAAATAGAAACACCCGAAGCGGTCAAAAACCTCCCCCATCTGTTATTCACCGGTCTTCGTGAAGAAAATATCGGATTGATGATAGCCCGCGGGGACCTTGCGGTTGAAATCGGTTTTGAGCGGATGAGTGAAATACAGGAGGAAATCCTGTGGATATGTGAAGCGGCCCATGTGCCGGTAATATGGGCCACACAGGTACTGGATAACCTTAATAAATCCGGAGTGGCTACCCGCTCTGAGATAACAGATGCCGCCCATGCAGCACAGGCTGATTGTGTGATGATCAATAAAGGCGATCATATTATTCAAACCATCGAAACATTGCGGGATATCCTAATCCGCAGCGGCGGTCATCATGTAAAAAAAAGATATACATTCAGGCCGCTTAACATTGCAACCCGGTTTATGACACATTAAAAAGATCTTTTGTATAAATTTGAATTTGGAAAGAAAACCAAAGCCTTATTAGCCAAGTTTATACTGCTTTTGACGTGTGCTTATT
Source organism: Chitinophagaceae bacterium (assembly GCA_046329665.1). GTDB lineage: Bacteria > Bacteroidota > Bacteroidia > Chitinophagales > Chitinophagaceae > JJ008. Next base: position 206,337 of record JAXLUG010000002.1, read on the forward strand.
TAACCTAAGAAAAATTATCTTCCCCGTTTTGTTTTTTTGCTGTCTTTCTTTCAGAAGCCGGGCACAGGCTGATAACGAAATACAGGTCTATGCCTCTTCCATTACACCTGCAAAAGTTACCCTGGTTGAATTGCACCAGAACCATACATTTAACGGATCAAAGGACCTGGCGCAGCCCAGGTCGGCCCGGTGGACATATGAAACACTCGAGATCACCCGTGGCCTTGGAAAAAATTTCGAGATCGGGTTCTACACCTTTACCGGCTTTTCACCAACCGGGGGGTATGATTATCTCGGCAATCATATCCGGCCCCGCTTCACCTTCCCGGAATCCTGGCACCTGAATGTGGGCGCCAGCCTGTCACTGGAACTTGGCTTCATCCGCCCGGATCGTACGGCTGACTTTGTAATGGATGGGGAGTTACGTCCTGTCATTGATAAGAAGGTGGGTAATTTTTACTTCTCCCTCAATCCGAATGTGGCGTTCGTACTCAGCGGGCCGGATAAGTATTTTGGTGTGGGGCCTCAGTTCAAAACCGTATACACTGTACATAACAAATTCGGTATCGGGCTGGAATACTATTCCGATCTCGGCACTTTTAAAAAGATCAATTCCCTGCGAAACCAGGAACACCTGCTGGGGCCGATGTTCGATCTGTACAGCAGCCCCGACTGGGAATTACAGACCGGTTTCCTGATCGGGTTAACCCCGGGAAGCAATCAGCAGGTGTTTAAATTAATCATCGGGAGAAGGCTGGCGGGCAAATAGCATGTATTTTCACCGCTCGTGTTTTTGTAACTTCGTAAATATGAAAGCGATCCTTCTTTTCCTCGGCACCGGACTATTGTTGTCCTGCGGAAAAAATGACTCACCGGTTAGGAAAAAACTGCGGGGTTGCGACAGCCTTGTCATTACGTTCAATGTACCCGGTACGGATTCAATCACGAATACCGTCAGCACCACGGATACAAAGGCCATCCAGCAAATGGCCCGCTACCTGGATGGTAAGGCCAGTGATAAAAAGGATTGTGGCTTTGACGGAAACATGCAGTTCTTCAAAGCCGGAACTCCGGTATTACCGGTCGTGTTCCGGTACAGCCAGACAGATTGCCGGTTGTTTACATTCGACCTGGATAACACCCTCATGAGGACGGCCCTTAGCAAGGAGGCAGCTGATTTTCTGCAAAGCCTTTCAGAAAACAAAAGCCTGTATTAGGCTGTCTAAACATCGTTTTCCCGGAAGGAAAGTTCGATATGCCGGATGGAAGGCTCCACTTTCCGGTATTTTACACCGGCGGTATCCAGCATTTTTTTGGAAGCAATAAAAATATCATTGCCCGCATATTTATCCGACAGGTAAATGACCTCTGTAAGGCCCGCCTGGATGATCGCCTTTGAACATTCATTGCAGGGGAAGAGTGCCGTATAAATGCGGCAGCCATGCAGGTCCATACCGATATTATTGAGAATGGCATTCAGTTCGGCATGACATACATAGGGATATTTGGTTTGCAGGAAATCACCTGTTTTATCCCAGGGAAAATCATCGTCATCACAGCCGGCCGGTAATCCATTATACCCGGCACCCACGATCTTGTTCTTTTGATTGACGATACAGGCGCCTACCTGTGTACCGGGGTCCTTACTTCTTTTGGCAGAGAGCAAGGCCACGCCCATGAAGTATTCATCCCAGGAGATATAGTCTTTTCTTTTTGCCATCGGTGAAAGGTAACAGAAAAATCAATCCCTTCTTCCATCCAGGGTAAAGCCAACGGTGGTGCCCACCCCTTCGGTACTGCGAACATGGATGGACTGGCCGTGTGCTTCAATGATGTGTTTGCAGATGGCCAGTCCCAGGCCGCTGCCGCTTACATCTTTGCTGCGGCCCTCATCAGTCCGGTAAAAGCGTTCGAAAATACGGGGGAGGTGTTTTTCGCCGATCCCGATCCCGTCATCGCTTATTTCAATGAGTATACGGCGGCCATCCGTTTTATAAATACTGGCGGTAACCGTACCACGGGGTTTACCATACTTAATTGAGTTCTCCGCCAGGTTGGTCAGTACCTGTCTTATCTTTTCTTTATCTGCAAATACGGTGAGTGGTGATTCACATCCTTTCTTGATCTGGCAGTGTACATGGGCTTCCTCCGTCTTTACCGACAGGCTTTCGAATACTTCCCGGATCAGTTCCTGTATTACAAAATTCTGTTTATATAAGGTAAGCTCGCCTCTTTCAAGTCTGGATATCTCATCCAGGTCTTTCAGCAAGTGGGTGAGGCGGTCAATATTGCGGGATGTTTTTTCCAGGAACTTTGTATTCACCTCCGGCCTGGACAAGGCCCCGCCGAGCAGGGTGTCCACATATCCCTGTATGGCAAATACAGGTGTCTTGAATTCATGCGAAAGGTTTTGTAAAAACTCTTTACGGAACTGCTCACTCTGGCGCAGGAGGTCCAGTTCTTTCTGGTTTTCGAGGGCCCAGGCTTCCACATCTTCCCTTACCTCGTCAATACTTTTTTGCGGCAGCACATATTTATAAAAGGTTTCCTCCCTCCGGGTGGCCTTTGTTTTATAAATGAATTTGTAGATCAGTTTTATTTTCCGGTAAATGAAGCGCTCCAGCATGAACAGGATCAGGAAATACGAGCCGGCAAAAAAGATTGCAAAGGAAGAGACACCCCACAGCCATTTTTTTTCCACCACATATACCAGCAGGCTTTCAGGTATTGCCAGCACCAGGGCGGTGAAAAAAGCAATTTGTTTTGGAGAGAGGTTCTTCGTGGAAAACATACTGCAAGTTAGGACAAGTAAGGCTCCTTTCCGGTTTACGGATTACCAGGGGCGGCGCTTTTCAGAGTTCAAACTTATACCCGACGCCCTTTACGGTGGTGATGCAATCTATTCCCAGTTTCTGGCGGATCTTGCGGATGTGCACATCAATGGTACGATCGCCCACGATCACATCGTTGCCCCAGATGCTGTTCAGTATTTCATTGCGGAGAAAAACACGGCCGGGTTTCAGGGCGAGGAGGTACAGCAGTTCAAACTCCTTTTTCGCCAGCACGATCTCCCGGTCATCCACTTTTACAATGAACCTTTCCGGGTCGATGACCATATTTTCCAGCGTAAGGACCCTTACATCTGTTTTATTGAGCCTTCTGAACAGTGCATTTACCCGGCTCAGGAAGACCTTCGGGCTTACCGGTTTGCTGATATAGTCATCTGCCCCGGTTTCCAGTCCTTTGATCTGGGTGCCTTCGTCATTTACGGCGGTAAGGAAGATGATCAGTGTTTCTTTGAAGGCCGGCTGGGCCCGTAAGAGCTGGCAAACTTCCACCCCGGTCTTTTTAGGCATCATCACATCCAGGATCACGAGGTCGGGGTTGGTGCGGCGGGCTTTTTCGAGGGCTTCATCCCCGTCTTTTGCGGTTACGACATCATAACCCTCGTTGGATAAATTATATTTCAGTATTTCCAATATGTCCGGCTCATCATCAGCTATCAATACTTTCCGGGCCTTGGTTTCCATACTATCCTTTTTGTTGGTGGCAGGTAATGTTCTTTCCGGCGCAAACCTAACTGTAAATTGGCGGGCAGTAAAATCTGGCGGGCCCCCTTCACAGAGACTTAATAAAAACTTAATAGTATCCGCTTACCCCAAATTTTTTCCCCGGATTATTACAGCTTTGCTCTTTATAAATGCGTCTGAATCACTGCTGAAAGCGGCAAATCGGGCATTTAAGCAATGCTTAGTACCTTTGAAACACGATCCTTATGACAGCAACTACAAGACATCTGATCTTTTTCTTCCCCGTATTGGCATTTTCCCTGTCTGTTTCAGGTCAGACGGCATTTACCAGCACCGCTTCCGGGGCTAATAACTGCAAACCACCCAAGAACCGGGAACTATTTCACGACTATATCGACATTCAGCAAAAGAATATCCTGAAATCGGACGGAACCAATGACGACCAGTTTACACCCACGGCTAACCCGGAGATCAATTTTTTAATGACCCGCACTGCCCGGCAGGTTATTGATGACCTGCAGTGCAAAATTGAAACCGACAGTACCAGCGGCGACCAGGTAAAAAAGAAATACCTCAAAGGACTGGAAAGCCAGTTGAGGTTTTACCTGCAGAATGTACGGGCAAAAAAGATCAGCAACCTTTCCTTACCGGATATTGTAAGCGGGTACGAAAGAATGTACCAGCTCGATAAAGCAGGGGCTTCCATCCTCCCTGTCATTTCCGGGTATTCTTACGAAACAGCATATTCCCTTGTCAATGCCGACAACTTTACATTTGAAAAAAACCCCGGCATGGAGGCTGCCCGGCAGCAGGTGGTGCTGAAATACTGCCGGCTCTTTCCGGAAAGGATCTTCGTTACCCTGAGTCAGTATCCTGATGTTTCCTTTGCCGACAGCCTGGTCAGGATTGCCGCCCACCGCTACCCTAAACAGCTTTATGATTACTCCCAGGCTTCTAATAAACTCGGATCCATTATCCGGGGCATCAGCGATGACCAGATGATCACCACGGTGGTGAAGATGGCCCGCAGCCGGGACGGGCAGCAATACTTCTGCTTCCTGGATAATATCATGAAGGGCAAACTCAGCTTTGAGGAAATAGATGCGGCCAAAAATGACTCGGTCCTGTATTACAGCCTGCTGGTAAAAACAAGGATGGATTATGTAAAACGGGCACTCGATAAAGACACGGCGTTTGAGTACGACGCCCTCAATGAAAGACTGGAAAGAAAAGCAAGGGAGAATTTTGTAAATACGATCAATGCCCTGCATACAGAAAGTAACCCGGATATCCGCTTCCGGTGCATTCAGCCCCTTTCTTCAGAAGAACTTTATTACCTCGCCGTATCTGCAGATGGTTCCATTTATACCTCCAGTTTTGTGAAAGGCACCTATCCGCTGATGATGAAAAAGATCGGGAACAAAGGCGACTCCCTGCTGAAGTCGCTGAGCTTTGACCGCTACCGGAAATTTATCAAAATGGCAGCCGGATTTAATAAGCTGGATGATTTTCTCAGCACCTTCCCTCAAAAGAAGGATCCCGATGATGAAAGCGATGCGGAAAAGCTTATGCGGGCCTTTGTAAGCCGGCTGGAAATGGGCTATGGTCTTGAGGATGGGGTGGATGTGGCAGATTCTTATGCCAGTATTGCTGAAACACTGAAGCCGCTTGCCAACCAGATGCTTAAAAACGTACAGGAGAATTATAAAAGGAATGAAGCCGCCGGCAACCGGAGGGGGATGGTCATCTATAATATCCTGAATAAGTTATTCCTTTCCGCTGATACTAGCCAGAAGATCGACCTTACAAAAGAACTTGGCATCCCCCCTGTATACGGGGTGCCTTACAATGACCTGACATATGACAGCACCGGTAAGATCGCCATCCAGCTCTTTATCTATGGCGATAAGGATGGTATCGGTCTCTTCCCAAGCCTGGTGGGGATGTTTAATAATGCTAACTGGAAAATAGACCAGAGCAATAAACAATGGGTAACTATCACTGCCGCCAGGGGCAAACCCGTTTCCTTGTACATGAACCGGCCGCTGCCGGAAGAAAACGACGAGGATGCCAAGGCGCAGGAAGCCCTTTGCAGTTACCTGGACCAGAACAAGATCATTCCGACCATTACGATCAACCGGGGCCACAGTTATAATGCTCCCTATACGATAGAACAGATGTCAACCGCTTCAAAGATCGTGTTCATGGGGTCCTGCGGCGGGTACCGCTCTATCCATGATATACTTGAAAAGGCGGCCGATGCGCATATTATCGGTACCAAACAGATAGCGGATGCCGAAGTGAACAATCCCTTTCTGAAACTGCTGGCAGAAAAACTGCGAAACGGCAATAATATTGACTGGATACCCTTCTGGGCAGAGCTGAGCAAGATCGCCACCGACCCCATCTTCGCTGATTATGTGCCCCCGCACAAAAACCTCGGGGCCTTATTTATAAAAGCCTACAAGAAGGCTATGAGTGAATAGGAGGGGCCCGGCAGCATAAATTACTGGTAAGGAGGGAGGGTAAGCCATTCCTCCTTCTTCTTTGTTATCCTTCTTTCTCTTCGCCTAAATTTGCTGTTTCATTCATCCCATCAACTTGGCAGAAACTAAAAAAACCTTTTTTGATTTTGCATTATTGCGCAGGGTCTTCCGGTATGCAGGCCCGTACAAAAAGAAATTTTACCTGTCAGTTATCATGGCGGTGCTGCTGGCTGTTATTACACCGGTTCGCCCTTTCCTGATCGAAAAGACCGTTAACCAGTTTATCGCCCATAAAGAAATGGCGATGCTGATCAATATCACCATTTTCCAGATCGGGCTGTTGCTGGTTGAAACGACAATGCGGTTCCTGTTTACGTTCACGACTGCCACCCTGGGGCAATCGGTTGTGAAAGACCTGCGGGTGGAAACCTATAATAAGATCGTAGGGTTAAACCTCACCCAGTTTGACCGTACACCGATCGGTACTCTGACCACCCGTACAATTAATGATATCGAATCCATCAACGACATCTTTGCCGAAGGGCTGGTGCCTATCATTGCCGACATGCTTTCCATCATTTGCGTGCTGGCCTTTATGTTTTGGTCGAATCCGCAACTGACACTGATCGCCCTCATCCCCTTCCCGGTTATTATCATTGCCACTTATTATTTTAAAGAGAGTATCAATAAGTCCTTTTTCCGGGTAAGGAATGCCGTAGCGGCCCTGAATGCTTTTGTGCAGGAGCATCTCACCGGGATGCCAATCGTACAGGCCTTTGCGGCCGAAGACCGGGAATTTCAGAAGTTCAAAAAGATCAACAAGGAACACCGTAACGCTAATATCAAGGCCATATTTGCCTATTCCATCTTCTTTCCGGTGGTGGAGATCGTTCTTGCCTTATCCATCGGCCTGCTGGTATGGTACGGAAGCGGCAAGAAAGTGGAGGCCGGCACTATTACGGCCTTCTTTATGTGCCTTCAGCTATTGTTCAGACCGTTACGGGTCATTGCCGATAAGTTCAACGTACTCCAGATGGGTATCATTGCCAGCGAAAGGGTCTTCAAAGTGCTGGATAATGATGACTATGCCGGTGACAGGGGCACCTATGCACCGGAAAAGATCAATGGTAAGCTGGAATTTGATAAAGTATGGTTTGCCTACACAGAGGAGAATTATGTCTTAAAAGATGTTTCCTTCCGGGCAGCTCCGGGGGAAACGATCGCTATCGTGGGGCATACCGGCAGCGGGAAGACAACGATCATCAGCCTGCTGAACAGGTTGTACCATATCCGCAGGGGGGAGATCAGGATAGATGATGTGAATATTGAAGAATATAAACTGGAAGCCCTGCGGCAGCGCATCGGGGTGGTGTTGCAGGATGTGTTCCTGTTTTCCGGGTCGGTGCTGGACAATATTACCCTGCGCAACCCGGCCATTACCCGGGAACAGGTGATCGCAGCGGCCAGAATGATCGGCCTGCATGATTTCATCATGCGCTTACCCGGCGGATATGACTATAATGTAATGGAGCGGGGCGCCACCCTCTCACTCGGGCAGCGGCAATTGCTGTCTTTTATCCGGGCGATCCTTTACAACCCGTCGATACTTATCCTCGATGAAGCCACTTCATCGGTTGATACGGAAAGTGAAATGCTGATCCAGAAGGCCATCGACACGCTGATCAAAGACCGCACTTCCATCGTAATTGCCCACCGCCTTTCCACCATCCGCAAAGCCAGCCAGATCATTGTACTTGATAAAGGCGAAGTGAAAGAAATGGGGACCCATGAAGAGCTGTTGCAGAATGGCGGCTTTTACAGCCGGCTGCACGAAATGCAGTTTGAAAAGAAAAGCGGAATGCCGGCTTAGATCAAAGTTCAATAACCTGATAATCAGCGCCTGCTGTATAACCGGGCGTATGGCACCCGGTCTGAGGTAGTACGGGCAGGAAAATCTCCAAATTCCTTCCCCACGTCGGTCGTTTTCACCCCCGCCCCCTTATCTTTGCGCCAAATTTTGGGATGGGTATGACTTCCAGATTAATGAAATCCTTTACTGTAGCGGCTTTCAGCGTTTTTTTGAGCCTTTTTTCAGTGCATGCGTTTGCCGGTGAAGGAGAACAGGATTCAACCGCTAAAAAAGAGAACAAATTCAACGCTACAGAAGTCATTTTCGGCCACATCCTCGATGCCCATGAGTTCCATTTTATGGACATCGAAAAGAACGGCGAGAAAAAACCCGTCAGCATTCCGCTCCCGATCATTCTTTACTCACCCCAGCGGGGCTTTACCTCTTTCATGTCATCAAAATTCCATCATGGACATGAACCGCATAACGGTTACCTGCTGCTGAATGAGCATAACATTGCCGAGATAGAGAAAGAAGAGGGCATTGAAGCAAAAAAAGAAGGACTGTACCCCGGCAAGATCATCCCGATAACTGCAGAAGGCAAATGGGACCGTACGGTAAAAGTCTATGATCTTTCCCTTACCCGCAACGTGGTGCAGATGCTCCTGGCGCTTACCCTCCTTTGCTGGGTGCTGATAGCGATCGCTAAAAGATATAAGCGGGGAGAAGGCGTGCAGTCGGCGCCGAAAGGTTCTCAAAACCTGATGGAACCCATCATCACCTTTGTGCGGGACGAAGTGGCCAAACCCAACCTGGGTAATAAATACGAGAAATACCTCCCTTACATACTGACCGTTTTCTTTTTCATTCTTATTAATAACATATTCGGACTGATACCCGGCTCAGCTAATGTGACAGGTAATATCGCTTTCACAGTGGTACTGGGGCTCATTTCATTCATTGTAATACTGTTCAGTTCGAATAAGCATTACTGGGGGCACATCATCAACCCGCCGGGTATTCCGCTGGGGGTGAAGTTCATCCTGGTACCGGTGGAGATACTGAGCGTATTTATCAAGCCTTTCGCCCTGATCATCCGTTTGTTTGCCAACATGGTGGCCGGGCACATCATTATCATTTGCCTTATTTCACTCATTTTCATTTTCGCAGGCCTGAACCAATATGCCGGCTGGGGTACGACCGTTTTCTCGATCGGCTTTACGATATTCATTTATTTCATTGAGATCCTGGTGGCATTTATCCAGGCTTTCATTTTCTCAATGCTGACGGCCGTATTTGTGGGCCAGGCATTTGAAACGGGGCATGGCCATACGGATGCACATGGCCATCATGAAGATGATGCGGTGATCGTTTAGGATAGTTTTATTCATTATAAAAACAAGTATCATGAGTTTACTTTTTGTACTCCTTGCAGGTATTGCAAATGCGGGTGGTGCCATTGGCGCCGGCCTGGCAGCGATGGGTGCCGGTATTGGCGTGGGCCAGATCGGTAAAGGCGCTGTTGAGGCGATTGCCCGTCAGCCGGAAGCGCTGAATGACATCCGCAGCAACATGATCCTTACTGCCGCCCTTGTAGAAGGTGCTGCGCTGTTTGCGATCATCGTGGGCTTCCTTGCAATGGTGTTGTAAGAAACCATTACTGCATCCAAAGCACAGGGCGGAGGATGCAGTATTTCTCTTTCTAATGTGTTTAAAATATTCAATTCAATAAAATGTATTTCTTAGGATTACCTCCGCTGCTTACTCCTGATTTCGGCCTGCTGATCTGGACGCTGGTTGCGTTCCTGATCGTTTTCTTTATCCTGAAAAAATTTGCATGGCCGGCCATCGTAAAAGGACTGAAAGACCGCCAGCAGACGATCGCTGAATCACTGGAAACAGCTGAAAAAGTAAAGGCTGAGATGGCTCAGATGAAGAGTGAGAATGAAGCCCTGCTGGCAAAGGCCCGTGAAGAAAGAGCCCAGTTGCTGAAAGAGGCCAGGGAAACAAAAGACAGGATCATCAGTGAAGCAACCGAGCAGGCAAAAGTGGCCGCCAATAAGATCATGCAGGAAAATATTGCCGCTATCGAAGCACAGAAAATGGCAGCGCTGACGGAAGTGAAGAACCAGGTAGGTAAACTGGTAATTGAAGTGAGTGAGAAAGTACTGAGAAAGGAGCTGGGAAATAAAGATGCCCAGGAATCCTACATCAAAGGAATGGTAAACGAATTAAAACTGAACTAGTTTAAAGGGAAGCGGCCCTCCGGGACCGGCCTTTCACCTTAAACATTAACCGATAAAGAATGCGTAATCCCCGTTTAGCTGGCAGGTATGCCAAATCGCTGCTCGGCCTTTCCCTGGAAAGGGGCGAACTGGAAACGGTATATGCTGATATGCTTTGGCTGAAGTCCGTTTGTGATAACAGCCGGGAGTTTGTCAACCTGCTGCGCAGCCCCATCATCAAGGCAGATAAGAAAGAAAAAATACTGAGCGCTGTGATCGGAGGAAAAGTAAGCGCCCTCACCGCCGCCTTTATCAACCTCCTGGTGACGAAGAACAGGGAAAGTCACACGCCGGAGATCATTACTGCCTTCATCGGTCAGTATAAAGAATACAAGAACATTCATATCATTAAACTGACGACGGCTGTACCGCTTACCGATGACCTGAAAAACCAGATCATCGCCCGGGTAAAGGATAACAGTGATATGCAGAATATAGAACTGGAAACGAATGTGGATGAAAACCTGATCGGCGGATTTGTATTACAGGCAGGCGACAAACTGGTAGATGCCAGTATTGCTTACGATCTGAAGCACATTGCCCGCCAGTTTGAGAACAATGATTTTATTTATAAGGTGAGGTAAGAACAGAAGAGGGATCATCGCCCTTGTAACCTGATGAACAGCATTACCGGACGATGAAGAGACGACCCCGCATAAACGGGAGAAGCTGCAACGAATGCTGACCAGGGAAATGAAGCCGGAACAAAAAAGTAAATACCTAAATATTAAATCTTAAATAAGATATGCCAGAGATTAAACCAGATGAAATATCAGCGATACTGCGCCAGCAGTTGAGCAATTTTAATGCAGGGGCAGACCTCGAAGAAATAGGCACTGTACTGCAGGTGGGCGACGGTATCGCCCGGGTATATGGACTCGGAAATGTTCGCTATGGTGAACTGGTGGAGTTTGAAAATGGAGTACGGGCCATCGCCCTGAACCTGGAAGAAGATAATGTGGGTGTGGTATTGATGGGTGAAACCGGTAAGATCGAAGAAGGTTCCAAAGTACGCCGGACCGGCCAGATCGCCTCCATCAATGTAGGGGAAGGCATGATCGGCCGTGTGGTGAACACCCTGGGAGACCCTATCGACGGTAAAGGTCCTATCACCGGTCAGCGTTATGAAATGCCGCTCGAAAGAAAAGCACCGGGTGTGATCTTCCGGGAACCGGTAAAAGAACCGCTGCAGACGGGTATCAAAGCGATCGATGCCATGATCCCGATCGGCCGTGGCCAGCGGGAGCTGGTGATCGGTGACCGGCAAACCGGTAAGACCGCCATCTGTATCGATACGATCATCAACCAGAAAGAATTTTACCAGGCAGGAAAGCCGGTGTATTGTATATATGTGGCCATCGGGCAGAAAGCATCCACCATCGCCGGTGTGATGAAGACCCTGCAGGATGCCGGCGCAATGGATTACACCATTATTGTAGCCGCCTCTGCATCTGATCCGGCCCCGCTGCAATTCTATGCACCCTTCGCCGGTGCAGCGATTGGCGAATTTTTCCGTGATACCGGAAGGCCTGCCCTGATCATCTATGATGATCTTTCTAAACAGGCCGTGGCGTATCGTGAAGTATCCCTGCTGCTTCGCCGCCCTCCCGGACGTGAAGCATATCCCGGTGATGTATTCTACCTGCACAGCCGTTTGCTGGAAAGGGCTGCCAAAGTGATCAGCGATGATAACGTGGCAAAGAATATGAACGATGTGCCAGACAGCATTAAGCACCTTATTAAAGGTGGCGGATCGCTTACAGCGCTCCCGATCATTGAAACACAGGCGGGTGACGTATCAGCCTACATCCCTACGAATGTGATCTCCATTACTGACGGGCAGATATTCCTTGAATCAAACCTGTTTAACTCAGGTATCCGCCCTGCCATCAACGTGGGTATTTCTGTAAGCCGTGTGGGTGGTAATGCGCAGATCAAATCCATGAAGAAAGTGGCCGGTACACTGAAACTTGACCAGGCCCTGTACCGTGAGCTGGAAGCCTTCGCCAAATTTGGTGGCGACCTGGATGCTGCCACCAAGAATGTGATCGATAAAGGTGCCAGGAACGTGGAAGTGCTGAAACAGGCACAGTACACCCCCTTCACAGTGGAAAAACAGATCGCTATCATTTACCTGGGTACGAACGGATTACTGAAAGATATCGCCGTTAAAAACGTAAAGGCATTTGAAGAACATTTCCTGATGGAAATGGAAAACAAACTGCCCGATGTAATGGCCGAATTCAAAAAAGGTAACCTGCCGGAAGATGGTCTGAAGAAGATGGTACAGCTCGCTAACGAACTTATCCCCCAATATAAGTGAGGTAATAAAAGAAAAAATTGGTGTATCAAAACCCCGCCACAGGCGGGGTTTTTTCATTAATATCTATGACCTTATTTTGTTCATACACCACAACAATCATAAGATATGTACAAAGCACTGATCATCGACGACAATAAAATTGCCAGGGTAATGCTGGCAGGTATGCTAGCTAAAGCAGATGGCATACAGATAGCGGGCGAATTTGAAAATGCCCCCTCTGCAATTGGTTACCTGCAAAGCAACAAAATTGACCTGCTTTTCCTGGATGTGGAGATGCCGGATATGTCCGGCCTCGAGTTGTTGCGGACACTGAAAGACAGACCGCTTACGATTCTGGTTACCGGCAAGGCCAGCTATGCGGCGGAGGCTTTTGAGTTAAATGTGGTGGATTATCTGATCAAACCCTTTTCCCTTTCCAGGGTGCTGGTAGCTGTGGCAAAAGCAAGGGAACTGCTGCAAGTCAGGAACAGTGGCATCAACACGGTGGAGAAAGAGCATATTTTTATTAAGGACGGGAAAATGATCAGGAAAATACTCCTCGACGATGTATTGTGGATAGAAGCAAAAGGCGATTATGTAAAAATAAATACGATGAACGGGAGTTTCGTCGTGCATACCACCCTCCGGAACCTGGAGGAAAAACTTTCCGGAGGAGAATTTATCCGGATACACCGCAGCTATATCGTGCCGGTGGGAAAGATCGATTACATCGAGGACGGGGCGGCTTCCATACAGGGCAATTCATTACCTGTTTCTGAAAATTATAAAACAGTCCTGCTGAAAAACCTCCGGCTGATCTGATGGCATTTTCAAAAAAAAATTTACCCTGACATGAAAAAACAAACAGCGTATCTGTTCTGGATTCTGCTGCTCACTTTTGGTCTTATGATACTGGTTTTATCTGCCCAGATCCTTACCGGCAATAATATCAGCAGACTGAAAAGAGGGAATAAGGATGCGGCTGTTACGTTCACCCTCAATAACCGGTTGCAGGAACTGGTAAACCTTTCTTTTGAACTGGACGCCAAACTATCTTCACCATCCACCCGTATCAATAATATCAATTCAATAAAGGATTCATTGAAAATGCTGGAAAGGGATGCCGGACTGCTCCCTGACTTTTTTTCTGCCGGGAGCATCGGTATGAATATGATGGAACTTTATAAAGTGGCGGGAAGGCAGATCAGACTGGGAAATGAGGTGGTAGAACAGTTTGCCACAGGCGGGATAAAAAAAGCAGCTGCGCCAGCCGATTCCCTGCGCAGGGCTCACCTGTCAGATACCATTTATGTAAAAGCCCGCACCCTGAAGATCAAGCTGGAAGAACAATTACAGGAAACGATGAGCAGGAACACCGATACATCGGCAAGGCTTTCGCTGTATAATAAGTTATTGGCCATCGTGGCAATAGCAGCAGTGCTGATACTGGCCACCATTATTATCCAGCATACGATGCGCCAGACGAAACTGATCGGCCGGCTCGAGATAGCCACCTCTGAAGCAAAACATTCTGCTTCGGTAAAAGAACAGTTTCTCGCCAATATGAGTCACGAGATCAGAACGCCGCTCAATGCCATTACCGGCTTTAGCAGGTTGTTACAGCAAAGCAAACTCAGCTATGATCAGCAGCAATACGTCCACGTCATTGAAGAAGCAAGCGGAAACCTGATACATATTGTAAACGATATCCTTGATATTTCCAGCATCGAAGCGGGTAAACTCCGGATCAGTAAACGGTTTTTCAATCTCGGGCAGGTATTGCAAACGACTGAATATATCTTTTCCGAAGCCGCTGCAGCAAAACAACTGGAATACCGCCAGCTCATCGGGGCGGCTGTGCCCATGCATCTCAAAGGCGACCCTGATCGCCTTACACAGCTGCTCACAAACCTGATCAGTAATGCGGTGAAGTTCACCAGCAGGGGGTATGTTCGAACAACGGTGGAAACAGTAAAGACCGCCGGAGAAACGGTTATACTGCGGTTCCTGGTGGAGGACACCGGTGCCGGCATACCAAAAGAAAAACTTGACCTGATCTTTCAGCGCTTTGAGCAGCTTGATTCAGATAAAAGCAATGTTACCAAAGGAACAGGGCTCGGACTCAGCATCGTAAAAAACCTTACAGAATTAATGGGAGGTACCATTGGTGTAAAAAGTGAACCAGGGCAGGGATCCGTTTTCAGCCTGGAGATCCCTTTTGAAAAAGCACCACATCCTGCCGCCCCGGAAGAAGTGAATGAAGACCGGGTCGTTGCAGGTAATGAAAACTATAACGGGGCGATCGTATTACTGGCGGATGATAATAAGGTTAACCAGTTGTTGCTGGCACATATTCTCAAAACCACCGGTATCGACTATGTTATTGTCTCAAACGGGCAGGAGGCGCTGGAGGCAATATCGAAAACAGAATTTTCCCTGGTTCTGATGGACATCCAGATGCCGGTTATGGATGGATATGCTGCCACAAAAGCAATCCGGGAAAAGGGGTTAGCGGGGCTGCCGGTGGTGGCCATGACGGCGTATGCCATGCCGGGGGAAAAGGAAAAGTGTATTTCAGCCGGCATGACCGATTATATATCCAAGCCGATCGATTTTGTAAAATTGAAAGAAACACTACGGAAGTATTGCAGAAAAAAAAGCATTCAGAAGGAAAGCAGTGAGGAAGCGTTGTACAATACAGGCTTTCTGTTAAATCTGTCCGGAGGGGATAAAGAACTTGCACAGTCGATACTTGAGAACATAGAATCAGAGTTGCCGGAGATATATACACAGCTTGGGGAGATAGAAAGACATGGTGATCATGACAGGTTGGGAATCCTGTGTCACAAACTTATTTCCACCTTCTCGCCATTGGGTATAGATACACCAATAATGAGGATAATAAAATCAATCAATAATGATCACACCAAAATTAAGGGTGTTAAGATAACTCAACTGGTGAGCTTATTGCTTGGGGAACTTGGTAAATTTGAGATTCAGATTGGCGAAATACTTTCACAATTCCGGCCGGCGAAACCGGAAATATATTCTTAGTTATGGACAAAGCTGGGGCTTCCGGAAAGAAGCTGTATATCGTATTATGGGGAGGGGCTTTTGTCATCCTCGGCGCTATGATGATGATAAACCGGATGCAGTCTGATGCAGAAAAGCGCAGGCAGCAGAGCCGGGTGATCAGCAGGCTTTACAAGGATAGCGATGATGTGAGTATCAGCGCTAAAAATGCTTTTATAAACCTGTTGTTGCGAAATGAAAGCAATGATGCGTTTATATTACCATCGCCGTCCAGCGGCAGAGCACTCCGGGTAATGTTGCATTCCGGCTCGGGTTTTCGGATAAAGCCGGCCCCGGAGGAATTTTCAATAAGGCCAGTCCCCCGGTAATATGAAACGGCTGCTTTTCCTTATCGCTTTTATGGTCCTTATAGCACAATCCTCTTGTGTGGGTACCCGGAAATTAAACTATGTAAGAGAGTCCCTGGCTGCTATGAAAGAGACCGACAGCACTGAGGAAAAAGAGATATACGGGCTTAAGAATATTTCGGAAAAAAAGATACGGGAAGGGAAGATCGATAGCCTGAACGGTGGACGTATCAGGAAAAAGATCTTTTCTTACGAAGGAGAAGCGGCTTATTACCGGAAAAAGGCAGATAGCCTGGCAGTATTGTTAACGGATAAAGCAGCATTCAGGAAGCAGTATCGCAAAACAGTGTTACCCGCATTAGCGATGCTCCGGGACTATTACAAAAGATCAAAAGAACGTATTTCCCTTTACCTGATCATCGAAGACGGTCTTAATATTGCCAATTATCATCAATATGATCTTGCGGCTTTCTTCGGTCCCGGTAAATATACCATACCGCCTGAAATGGCAGGCTCGGCTGAAGCTTCTTTTGAGCCGTTAATTGACTCCCTCGTATTATTTGCAAATAAATACAGCGGAAAAAAGCGAACGGTATCGCTGGTGATTCTCGGGTTTGCCGATGGCACCGGGTTTAGCAACACCAGCCCCCTTACAGCTGCCCTGAAACAACTGATGGGCACAAACGGGGCGAGCAGAGAAGAAATGAACCGGAAGCTTTCCGAATTAAGGGCAGAAGAGATTTGTAAGCAGTTGGTGGCACTTTACTATAAAAGATCAGCAGCTTTTGCCGATAGGGAAAACCTGAAAATAGAATACAATTACCAGGGAAAGGGCGAGGTATACCCGCAACCCAATATCAAGGACTATGTTACAGATGACCCCCGGAGGAGAATTGTCTTATGCTATTGGCTGGTGCTTCCGGATTAATTTTAGGCGCCCAAAAATGGATTTTCATCAGCCTTGTTCCATCATCCGGCGAAAAAAAGAGGTACTGTTACGGCGGCATCTAACTTTAGTTATCTAAAAAGTAGTGAGCTGATGAAAAAGGTCAGATTGATAATACTGGAGAGCCATCATTTGATGCGGGAGGCCTGGATGTATGCCCTGAAAAATGATGAAAGGGTGGAAGTGGCAGGGGGATGCACTACTCATGATGAGGCATTATTTCTTTGTGATACGGAACGCCCGGATGTTTTACTCTTCAGCATTGGTATGAACCTTCAGAATGATTTTGCCACGATTTACCAAATACTTCGTGATTTCCCGGGCATAAAAGTAATCGGCATGTCCATTAATTCAAGACCCATGCTTGCACAGAAAGTGATGGAGACGGGTGTTCATGGATTTGTTACCAAAAGTTCCTCTATGGAAGAAATGGTGAAAGCCATTTTGGAAGTAAGCGAAGGTAACTTGTATGTGTGTCACGAGGTCAGGGAACTCACTGCATAAGCACGGGTTCACCGGCATACTGCGCCGCTTTATCCAGCGATATAACAGACTTAACGAAAAGTAGCCTTTCCGGTTATTATGCATATTATCTTGCAACGATATTTGTAAGCGATCACCTTTTTATAATATGAAAAGCCTTAGGTGATTTTTGAAATAAACAGGAAGCTGATTTCATTGATCACAACTCTTTTACTCCGTACCCTATTTTATCTTTTTCCAAATCCTGTTGAACGAATAATTCAGGTGATTGAGCGAATAAAAATCCAGGCAAATCAACTTCGTTGTTACTTTACGTAAGCTTTAAGGAAACAGGTATCGGGGGAAAGCCTGAGAATATTCGGTTAATGGTTGGTCAGTGACCGCTTTCCCCCCGACTACCTGCTTAACGAACAAATCCTTCTCCATTAGTATTGATTATCAACAGGGCTCGTAATTTTACTACAGAAATTACGATTTTTCACACGAAAAAACCACTAAGAAACTTGCAAGTAAAATTTCTGCGTATTATGTTTGTTAGGAAATCGAACAATCCCTGAGAAAACAACGTAATCCGTGCATGAAAAAGACCATTACAAGTAAGGGAAATTACAACCCTTCAAATCTCACCTGTCTTTCGCCGGCTTCATTTTGTATCTGAGGGATCAGTCGACCACCGTAGCATTTTTTATTGTACCCTAATCTGAATGTGATGAAAACTTATTCCTTAAAGCTAAGGTCACTGGTAGTTGCAATATCAGTTTCCCTTGTGGCAGGCGCCCAGACACAAAACACGTTCTCAAACGGTTTGCAGTTTGATAACCCCTCCCTGAAATCAGGTTCTGCGCTGCAGGTAGGCGCCAAATACCTTTTCTCCAACGTAAAGAATAATGTGGATGCCGTCGTGAGTATCGACAGCCTGGTCAATGGGGCACAGGTTACGAAGATCGATGACAATAGTAACGGTACCGGTTATAAAGAGGCTTTTCAGCCGGCCGTGCAAAGCGGCGGAGTGATTGGCTACTCGTATGCCGTATTCTCCTTTAAATTTTACCAGCATAGCAGTAATACACCCGTTGCAATACCCTTTGTGGCAGCTACCGCACTGGATATAGATGGCAACGCTACCCTGAAAGAGTTTGTAAATATCAACGAAGGCAGTGGCAGTACCATGAGCTACCTGGTTTCGACACCGGATATTGCTGTATCCCTTTTAGGCATCAGTGAGTTTTCCGGTCTCAATATACTTGGTATTGAAAGGGCCGGTATCGATACCTCAGCACTGACCAATATGTTTACCACTTCTAATACGAACGTCTCCTCTTTTACTGTACGATTTGGTACGGTTACGCTTACGCCCACCAATACAATAAGACAGTTCAGCATGTATATGGACCAGTTCAGTTACAATTCAACCACCCTGCCGGTAAAACTCGCCTCTTTTACAGCCACCCTGAACAGTGCAAATAAAGCTAAACTCGACTGGACAACCACCTCGGAGATCAACGTGAGCCATTTTGTAGTCGAAAGAAGTACAAACGGTACAGACTTTACAGATGCAGCCATTGTTTTTGCGAACGGCGGGATGTCGGACAAAACTGATTATACCTACACCGATGACCTGAGCCATATCACTGCAACAGTTGTTTACTACAGGCTGCGTTCTGTTGACAACGACGGAAAAGTGCAGTATTCTGAGACCAGGATCATACGGATCAGCAATAAAAAGGAAAGTGAGCTTAAAATACTGGCCTACCCCAACCCGGTAGTAAACGAACTCCGTGTGACGCTGCCCGCCAATTGGCAAAACAAGCAAGTAATCTATGAGGTGTTCCAGGTAAGCGGGCAGCTGGTTCAACGGACCCAGACCGCCAACAGCAGCCAGACAGAAAGCCTCCGGTTCTCTTCTTATGCCCCCGGCATCTATATCGTAAAAGTGAGCTGTGAGGGTATGAGCACCCAGCAGCGGATCGTAAAGCAATAAGAACCATCCTTTTCATACAATAAAAACCACCCGTTGCAACAGGGTGGTTTTTTCTTTTCGCAAAATTTGGTTTATATTATAAACTACTTTATGTTTGCTATTCAAAGTGATGGTATGAAATCAATAAGACTGCTGCTCATCCCCGTTTTATCGCTGCTCTCTGTTACCGTTTTGGCGCAGGTAACGGTAAAGGGGGTTATCAGGGATCAAAAGGGCAACCCGGTGTCCGGGGCCAGTATCTCAATTAAAGACAGCTATGATGGCGCCACCTCTGATTCATCAGGGAAATACTCTTTTAAGACATCTGAAAAAGGACCACAGGTACTGGTAGTATCGAATATTGGCTACAAAACAACAGAACAGCCGGTGAAGCTGGAAGGAGGTGTGCTGACTTTGGATGTTTCACTGAAGCAGGAGGTAACAGAACTTACTGCTGTGGTGCTTTCAGCGGGCACCTTTGAGGCGAGCGACCGGAAAAGGGCAGCCGCTGTACTTGACCCGATCGATATTGTGACAACGGCCAGCGCTAATGGCGACATCACAGGTGCCTTGAAAACCCTCCCCGGGGCACAGCAGGTTGGCGAAAGTGAGGGGCTCTATGTAAGAGGCGGTACCGCAGCGGAAACAAAAACATTTATTGACGGTACCCTGGTGAATAATTTCTTTTACAGCAGTGTGCCGAATATTGCCCAGTTCAGCCGCTTCTCACCTTTTATTTTCAAAGGAACTGTTTTCAGTACGGGGGGCTACTCTGCTTTGTACGGTCAGGCCCTTTCCTCTGCACTGATACTTGAATCAATCGACCTTCCGGAGCAATCATCAATTAACATTGGTGTATCGGTGTTAAGTCTTGGCGGAGGATTTCAGGAGCTGGCAAAAAATAAAAAATCTTCATGGGGCTTTAATTACGGCTATACGGATCTGAGCCTGGCATTTGCCCTTATCAAGCAAAAGCAGAATTACTCAAAAGTGCCCACCTTCCACTCGCTTGATGGTAACTTTCGCATTAAGACCTCGAAGACCGGTATGCTCAAATACTATGGTTATTTCAGCGCCAATAAACTGGCCTTTACCACACCCAGCATCGATTCACTCGGCTACCTGGACAGGTTCTCCATCTCCAATACCAATTACTATCACAATCTTTCATGGAAGGAGAACCTGCCTAAAAGATGGAAGGTCAGTATAGGGGCTTCCTTCTCCAACAACCATGACAAGATCAATGCTTCCCTGCAGGACGAAGACAAAAAAGATGTGGTGCTGAGCGGGCTTGAGTTCAAAGATTTTGCACTGGACAATAAAGGAAGCTATTTCAATGCAAAGACCGTATTTGAGAAAAAGCTGAAAGGCCTCAGTGCCTTCCGGTTTGGCGCCGAATATAATTATGCAGCAGATAATATCCTGTATACGGCCTATAATAACCAGCAATATCCCACCCAACTCAAAGAACATATCGAATCGGTCTTTACAGAAGGCGATGTGTATGCTACCAATGACCTGGCGGTAAAAGCCGGGCTCAGGCTGGAACATTCTTCCCTGCTGGATAAAACCAATATTGCCCCGAGGGCGTCTGTAGCGTATAAACTGGGGAAAGGGAGCCAGGCATCCGTAGCATATGGAATATTTTACCAGAATCCTGAAAGAAGATACCTCCCGTCTCCCAACCCGCTCGATTTTATGAAGGCCACTCATTACATCCTTCAATACCAGAAAGTATTTAACCAGCAGTCACTCCGGCTGGAGGCATTCTATAAAAAATACAAAGGCCTGGTAAAGACCGGACCCACCGGCTATACCGAAGGGGCTATCAGCAACAAAGGATTTGGTGATGCAAAAGGATTCGAACTTTTCTGGCGGGACAAGAAGACGGTCAAGAATTTTGATTACTGGATCTCTTATTCTTACCTGGATACCAAAAGGGATTTCCTGAACTTCCCCTATGCCATCACGCCCAACTTTGCAGCTAAACATACAGCTTCACTCGTTACCAAAAAGTTTGTGCAGAAATGGAAGATGAACCTGAATGCGGCCTATAATTTTTCCAGCGGACGACCTTACTACAATATCCGCCTCGATGGATCCCAGTATAAGTTTACAGACAGGGGCACCATACCTGCCTATCACAATGTAAGCTTCGCTATTAATTACCTTCCTTTTATCGGTAAACAAAAGGCAAAATCCTTCCCGGTATACGTGCTGCAGATCAGTAATATTTTCGACATCCGCCAGGTGTACGGATACCAGTATTCTTATAACGGGTACCGTAAACAGGCGATTACCCCCCCTTCCAGGATATTTGTTTTTATCGGGGCTTTCATCAGCTTTGGGGTTGACAGGAGTGATGAAGTGATCAATAACGGCTTGTAAATTTTTAAATAATAAAACAACGATTATGAAAAAGGTTTTATTCATGTTGCTTGCTCTGCTTGCCTTCACGGTTTCCCGGGCTCAGAGCGAAAAGTTTGTAAAGGCCATGGAGTCAAAAGTGGCGATGCTGGATTCTAATAACAATACCGATTCCTGGAAAGACCTTGCCAACTCATTTGAAAGGATCGGGGATGCGGAGAAAACACAGTGGCTGCCTTATTATTATGCAGCGTTCTGTAATGTGATGGCGGGATACACTTCTATGCCGCTTGATGGTAGCATGGGGGATAACAGCGCCATTGCTGACCCATTTGCCGACAAGGCCGAACAGCTGATCAACAAAGCCGCTGAAATGGCAGGTGAGAATTCGGAAGTGTACTGTGTAAAGAAAATGGTGTACAGCCTTCATATGATGGGTAACCCCATGGCAAGGTACATGACTGACGGTGCCAAGGCAACAGAAGCCCTTGCCAAAGCAAAATCACTTAATGAAAACAATCCGCGGATATATATACTGGAAGGGCAGGATAAATTCTATACGCCTGAACAATTTGGCGGGAGCAAGGAAGAAGCGAAGAAATTGTTTGAAAAAGCGAACGGGATATTCATGAGCTCAAAACCCGGCAGCAGTATTGAACCGCAGTGGGGAAGAAGCCAGGTGGGTTATTTCCTGTCACAATTAAAATAAACTGATAGTGCCCGCATAACCTGCGGGCATATTTTATTTATTTCAAAAACCGGGATATGACAGATGATAATTTTTCACCGGAACAAAGTCTGCTGCTCATCCGGAAGATGATAAACAAAACCCGGCAGGATATTTCCGGGAACAGCTTCTATTTCCTGCTTTGGGGCTGGATAACTTTTATTTGTTGCACAGGTCAGTTTTTGCTGAAACATGTTGCGGGCTATGAAGAGCATTACCAGGTATGGTGGCTTATACTCGTGGCGGCGGCCGTCAGCACCTGGTACAGTATAAAAAAGGGAGGGCCAGGAAAGTAAAGACTTATATCGGGGAAAGCATGAAATTTCTGTGGATAGGGATGGGAATATCCTACTTTGTCCTCAGTATGATCATTACAAAGATCGGGTGGAGTTCTTCGGTGTTCCCGTTTTTTATCATGCTGTACGGACTGGGAACATTTGTTTCCGGGTGTTTTCTGCGTTTCAGACCTTTTATGGCGGGCGGTATCGGGGCATGGCTGCTGGCCATAGGGGCTGCCTATGCCAGCTATGATTACCAGATGCTGTTTGCGGCAGGAGCCATACTGGTCAGCTATATTATTCCATCATATTTACTCCGGGAAACCCCGGGGCTTTCAACCGAAACCGAATAACATGGAACAGGATGAAAAGGTACTTACCGAAAAGGAAAGCCTGGACCTGATCACACAGATGATCAGCAAGGCCAAAGATGCCTGTCACGATACCGGCATCTCCGCCATAATGTGGGGGGCGCTGATCGCTGTCTGCTCATTGGTCAGATTATCTGAGCTGCAGTTCGGGTATAAGCTGCCATTTGATATCTACCTGCTTACGATTGTGGCGGTGATCCCCCAGATAATATTTTCCATCCGTGAGAAAAAGCAAAAGAAGGTAAAGACCTACGATGATGCTTTTATGGATGCGTTGTGGACAGGCTTCGGTATATCCATCTTCCTGCTGATCGTTATCACAAATGTGATGTTCAATCAATGGGTGCCTGCCGCAGAAGAACATGAAAAAGCAACAGGGAAACCAATAAGCTTCACCCTGTTCGAGTTCAGTGCATCCTTTTTCCTCCTGCTGTACGGGATGCCTACTTTTGTAACGGGTCTGAGCATGAAATTCAGGCCTATGCTCCTTGGCGGTTTGCTGTGCTGGGTATGTTGTATTCTTTCTCTTTTCACGCCGGTCAAAATCGATCTGGTACTCGTGGCATTTTCTGCGGTGGCTGCCTGGCTGATACCGGGCATCATTATGGAAAAGGATTACAGAAAGGCTAAAAAGGAACTGGCTAAGGCTAATGTTTAAAGATCTTGATCCCATACTTCATTCGCAGCTCCGGCTGGCTGTTATGTCACTGCTCATCAGTGTCAAGGAGGCCGAATTCACTTTCCTGAAAGAAAAAACCAATGCCACTGCCGGAAACCTGAGTGTACAGATCCAGAAACTCAGGGATGCCGGCTATATAGATGTCACCAAACAATTCAAGGATAATTACCCGCAAACGATCTGCCGGGTGACCCGGGCAGGCATCAGTGCATTTGAAAAATATGTGACAGCCCTGAAGACCTATCTCGGGCAGGATAGCTGAAACCCGGCTTCAGTCTGGAAAAAAGAGAAGCCCTTTAGACAAAGGGCTTGTTTCTCTGTTGGTGCTCTAAGTGTATGAAAAAGATTTCGAAGACCAGCACCCCTCAATATTTGTTATTGCGTACAGGCTGCCATACAAGTTGTGGCTTGGCCTTTTCATGTTTTGATTTCAGGATTCGCTCCACGGCTTTTTTCAGCCTGTTGTATTCTTCCCGGAGTATGTTTTTTTTGCTCATCGGTAAAAGATTTATGATTAAACACCGGGTTTTATTTCAATGACAGGAGAATAACCGGCCGACCTGTCTTTATTCACCAGCTTGATCCGGTACATCAGTTTTTCAGCACCGGCCTTTTCATAAAACTGGTAGTTGCCCGTATCAGGGATATCATTGCCAAATACAAGAGCGGCTGTTTTAAAATTTGTTCCGTCTTCGCTTCTCTCCACTTCAAACAGGCTGGCTGTTTTATTATCCCCGACTGTCCAGTCCAGGATCACCTTATTATTGCGGATAACACCATTAAAGCTGATAAGCTTTGCCGGATGGCTGATGGTGGCGGCGGGAAGAGGACGATGGCTTGCAAAAGGGGCATTCTGTTCGTTCGTTGCAGCAGGCTGGTATACGAGCCTTGCTGCAATGATGATTAAAAAAGCTACGGATTTGACCATTTCTTAGGGTTTTGAACCGGTTTATACCGGATGCATTCTTTCAGTCACCCATAGAAATACTGGATATACTGTCGGTGAACGATAAATACCGTTGCAGAAACTGATTAATAAACGGCCGGAGCAGGTGGAGAACCGGGCACGGATATTTTCGTAGTTTTACGAGGGTATATGTGGTTTTCCGAACTGTGAACAAACCTAACACCCTGTTTGTAATTCTGCAAGTGTTCAGTGTAATTTTTTTTAAAAACAAGTGAAACCTATTATCCGCAGGTGTTGCTTTAATATTTTTGGGCTTACTAATCAGCATGGAAACAATCGTAAGGGTAACTAACCTTTCAAAACACTTTGGCGAGATCAGGGCGGTAGACGATCTTTCTTTTTCCGTTGACAGCAAACAGGTGTATGGTTTTCTCGGCCAGAACGGGGCAGGTAAATCTACGACGATCCGTATGCTGCTTACCCTGATTGAGCCCACTTCCGGGGAGATTGAAATATTCGGACTGAATCTTCGAAAACACCGAAAAGAAATACTCCGCAAGACCGGCGCTATTATTGAACGGCCGGATCTGTACAAATACCTCACCGCACTGGAAAACATCAGTATCCTTTCCCGCCTTAGCGGGGTAAGGTCTTCCCGTAAGAAAATGATGGAGCAGCTGGATATGGTGGGATTGGCCAGCCGGGCCAACAGCCGGGTAAAAACCTACTCACAGGGAATGAAGCAACGGCTGGGTCTGGCCTGTGCCCTTATACACGACCCCGAACTGATCATCCTTGATGAACCCACCAACGGCCTCGACCCGCAGGGGATCGCCGAGATGAGGGCCATGATCACACACCTGAGCAAAGACCTGGGAAAGACACTGCTCGTTTCCTCGCATTTACTCGGTGAGATGGAAATGGTGGCCAACAGCATGCTGATCATCAGCAAGGGCAGAAAAGTGGTGGAAGGAAGGGTGGAAGAGCTACTTAATCCGGAACAGGTTATTGTTGAACTGATTTCTGATAATGCCGAAAAAGCCCGGGAATTCATATCGGCCTCGCCGTGGGCAGACCGGTTCAGGAAGCAGGAAGGCCGGTCGATCAGGCTGGAGATGGAAAGAAAAATGATACCGGAGCTGAACAGGCAACTGGTACAGCAGGGGATCTCCCTAAATGTGATCAGGCCGCTTCACTCACTCGAAGAATATTTTTTATCGCAAACAAAAGAATAAATGTTCCTGGAAATACTGCGAATAGAACTGTTTAAGATCTTCAAACGTCCGAGAACGTTTATTGCATTCGGTGCTATTGCTGTCATTGTACTGCTGGTACAGTTTGCCATGAAGGCCAACGGCAGGGATGTCATCCAGCTTTACACCGACAGCCAGTCCGATACCTTTGAGATACCTTATGCAAAAATGCTCAATGGCTTCTTTGTTTGCGTGATGGTGCTTCATACCATCCTGATCCATGTTCCCTTGCTGGTGGCACTCATCGCCGGTGATATGCTTTCCGGCGAAGCAGGTCTTGGCACCCTTCGGCTGCTGGCCGGTAAACCGGTAACAAGGTCCGAACTGGTCCTTGCCAAATTTTCAGCAAGTGTTATCTATATTGTTTTATTGCTGATCTGGATGGCGCTGTTTGCCCTGCTGGGAAGTGTGATCGTATTCGGCCAGGGCGACCTGGTGGTGTTCAAGGAAGAAGACATGCACCTGATGAACAGCTATGATGTATGGTGGAGATTCATTGCGGCATTTGTCTTTGCAGCGCTGGCGCTGACAACCATTGCAGCACTGGCCCTGATGTTCTCCGCTTTTTCGGAAAACTCACTGGGCCCTATTGTGGCCACCGTTTGTGTAGTGATCGTGTTCACGGTGGTGCAGCAGCTGAAAGTGCCTGTCTTTGAGCAAACGATCAACCCCTGGTCGTTCACCACGCACATGCTGGGGTGGAAAGGTTTCTTTTACGTGGAGAAAACAAGTGAAGGGGTCACTATTGACGGTTCGGTGGAGAATCCATCAGCGCTCATCCGGAGCGGGCTGATACTGGTGGGCTATATTGTCTTTTTCCTGCTGGTAACGATACGGTATTTTAAACGAAAAGATATTTTAAGCTAAATTCCTTGTATGAAAAGATTGTTTATCCTGTTGACCCTGGCACTGGTTTTCCGGAGAACACGGGCCCAGGAGGTGGAGCAAATGCTCCTGAAAGTGAAAGAAAAATATGATAAGGTAGCTGATTATACGGCGGATGGCCAGATGAAAACCAATGTGCTTTTTATCAAGGCACCGGTTGCCAAAGTGAAAGTATATTATAAAAAGCCGGACCGGCTTAAGATCAGGAATGAAAAGGGAGTCTCCTTTATTCCCAAGGGCTCCGTCAATATCAATATGAATAACGTACTGGCGCTGAAAAATTACCAGGCCATAGCCTCCGGAAATGAAAAGGTCGGCGAAACAGACTGTAAGGTGGTAAAGATCTTTCCGCTCAATGATGAAGAAAATATTACCCGGGCCACCCTGTATATTGATGAAAAGCTGAGTGTCATCAGAAGATCAGTGATCAGCACCCGGGAGAACGGGACCTACGAACTGGTGATGACCTATAAAAACCAGGTGGATTACGGGCTGCCGGACAAGGTTAAACTTACTTTCAATACCAAGGATTATAAACTGCCCAAGGGCATTTCGATCGACTATGATAACGGAACCAATAAAGAACAGGAAGACAAAAGCAAGAGCAAAAAAGGAACGGTAGAGATCACCTATTCCAATTATGTCATTAATAAAGGCGTTCCGGATTCGGTCTTTAACTGATCTCACTCTTCGATCGCTTCATCTTTAGCGTTCGCCAGGATGGAGGCTGTCATCTTTCGCAGCGGATTTTTGCGGCTTTCCTCATACCCGTTTCTCCGGTTGATGATGTCGATACACTCAAATAAGGCTGTAAGAAAAGAAGAGTTATCGGCCTTGTTCTTTCCTGCGATGTCGAATGCCACGCCGTGATCCGGAGAAGTGCGTACCACCGGAAGCCCGGCAGTATAATTAAAACCATCTCCGGAAGCGAGTGCTTTAAAAGGGATCAGGCCCTGGTCGTGGTACATGGCCAGTACAGCATCAAACCGTTCAAAGCTGCGGCGGGCAAAAAAAGCATCCGCACTGTAAGGCCCGGTTACCAGCATATTGTTGTTTTTGGCCTCCCGGATAGCCGGTTTGATGATCGTTTCTTCTTCATTGCCGATAAGACCTTCATCACCGGCATGCGGGTTAAGTCCCAGCACAGCAATGCGGGGTTTGTCGATCCCGAAATCTTTTTGGAGGCTCTGGTTCATGATCTGGAGCTTGCCGAGTATCTTTTCTTTGGTGATCTGCCCGGCAATATCCTTTACGGCCACATGTTCAGTAACAAGGGCCACCCTGAAATTACCGGCGCAGAGCATCATTACAACATCCTGCATATTGAACATATTCTTCAGGAAGGGAGTATGCCCCGGGTAGCTGAATTCTGCTGACTGTATATTTTTTTTATGGATCGGCGCCGTTACCAGGCCATCAATATGCTTTTGTTTCAAAGCGGCCACGGCCGTTTGTAAAGAAAGAATGCCGTATTTACCCCCCGTCTCATTCATTTGCCCCGGCGTGATCGCCACTTCCTCTTCCCAGCAGTTGAAAAGATTCACCTGTTTCGGGCTGATGCGGGTAAATTCTTTTGTGCTCTGGTAATTGATGGTATGGTCGGGTACAGATTTCCTGTAAAAATTAATGGCCTTGTTGGAAGCAAATATTAACGGGATGCATTGCTCAAGTATCCGGTTGTCCGAAAAGGTTTTGATGATCAGCTCGATCCCGATCCCGTTCAGGTCGCCACATGAAATACCGATGATGGGTAATTGCCTGGTGCTCATAATAAATGATTCGTGTAAAAGTAAGTCATTTTTGCAGAGCAGGCAGAGGTATGCTATAAAAAAACCACGGCCCTGAGACCGTGGTGTTCTATCGTACCGGGAGTAATTGTTACAGAATGAGCTTCATTACTTTTCTTGTTTGCATGGCTTCGTTAAGGCTTACTTTAAGCATATAGATGCCGGAAGGCAGGCCGCCGGTATTATCCAGCGCCAGGGCATTTACACCCTTATTTACCTGCTGGTGTATTGTTTTCACCTGTTTTCCGAAATTGTCGATCAGGGTCACCGTGGCAATGCCGGCTGCCGGGGTCGTTATTTCGTACTGCAATACATTGTTGAAAGGAGTGATCACCTGGCCCAGCGTCCAGTTACTGATCGGACCCAGGCTGAGGGTTATGATCCTTGAATATTTCTTGATCGTTGTCGCATCGGCCACCGCAATACGGTAATAAGCTTTGCCGGTGATAGGTCTCGGGTCATCGAAATCATAATAATTCTTTTCCGTATTGATATTATTGAACCCGTTTACCGTACCGATGGTTGTAAACGTGACACCGTCATTACTTCGCTGTACATAGTATTTTACATTCCCTTCTTCTTTGGAAGTGACCCAGGAAATCCTTGCATAATCGCCCAGCAGGCTGCCGGATACGGATAAGAGATCGGTTGCCAGGGGCGGACCACAGTTGGTCAGCACATTAAGTATGATCGCCGTCGGGTCACTATACCCGCAGGAATTGGACAGGTTGGTAGTGGTAGAGGCAATAATAAGCCTGTACCGGTCGCCGGAGTTGGCGGCGGTGGTCTGTGAGGAAGGGATCGTATAGGAAAGAACACTCTGGTATTGCCCGCCCACCAGTACCGGGCTGGTGGTGCCGGTGGCCCCGGCAATATCATTCCAGGTAAACCCGCCATCTGTACTTCTCTGCCATTTATACTTCACATAGTTGTTGAACAGCGACCGTACCGTATCGGTAATGGTGATCGGGTTGTTTTCACACACATTCGGACTGGTGGAAGGTGAATAAGACATGTTCGGGTAGCAGGTGGCAACACTGATATCATCCAGGGCCCAGTCATTTCCTCCACCTCCCTGTGCATTATTGCGGATGGAGAAGATAGCACTGGTCTGGTTTGAATCTGTTTTAAAAGTAAACCCTCGTTTCAGCCAGCCCAGGGTGTCGATCTCGCCGGTACTGTAATAGTCAATACCATTCAGTGAGAACGAAAGATTGGGGTATACACCCGGGTATCCGTTTGCCGGGGCGGTAGGAGACCCCGTAAACTGGTTTCCAACAGAATCGATACCACAAGTGGCACATATATTTTTTACCCAGGCAGAAAATTCATAGTAAGTATTGGGACAAAGGTTATTGATCTGCTGCCGGTAGATTTCTGAAGCCACATAGTCGGCATTTACCAGGAGCATATATCCTGAACTCGCAGAGGAAGCCGGCGGGGCATTCCCGGTTGAATTGCTGGTGCCGGAATGGTCGCCGGAAATGTACCAGTGCGAATAGGTCCTGTTATTACAGTTCAGCGGGTCATTGAAAGCCAGACCGGAACCGCAGTTGGGGATCCTTCTTGCACCAATGGTAGTGCTGCTCTTCGGGCTTAGGTTTTTAACTATTGCATACCGGCCGTCACCAACACCATTATTATAATCATAGTTGGGAACGAATGTATAACCGCTGATCGGCGAGGAAAGGTCGGTGCTTCTGTTGGTGGTGGTACCGGACCCGAAGGTTCCGCCATATTCCACGGCATTGTTCACACTGTTACTGTTGGAACAGAGCGCAAGCGAATCGCTGATAATTATTTTATAGGCCGTACCGGTGAGTGTCACATCACCGCTGCCGTTGTTATACGTAAACTGTGGCGCATTCAGCAGGATGGTATCACCCGAAGCACCCGTTACCACCACCCGGTATGCAACGGCAAAGAGCATACCGCCGCCGCCTTTGGGTTTGTCCGAGCCGCCATTCATGGTACCTGTGCAGGAAACGGATTCGGTTAGTGTATTGTTTACAGGAATACCCGGGTTAGTACCGCCAAATCCCAGGTTCAGCCGGATATTATATTCACCGGAGGGCGGGGAAGCGACATAAGTGGCCGCATCATCCCCGGCAGCCCGGCTGTATTTTTTATAGATCAATCCTTCATTGGTGATCACCCGGATGGAGTCGTTGCCGCCACCCGTGGCAATGGTTGTTTTCGAAGGGATATTATCAACGAACCGTAGCTTACTGTAGGTTCCTGAAGTATGGTTGATGGTCATCCGTATCTCCAGCACATCTCCGTTTCGAACCTGGCCGCCGGTTGTTTTCCTGGTTATGTTCACATAACTATTACCATAGCGAACCGGTGCATTGGTTGTGGTTACACAAATATTGAAACCGGCATTACCGTTTGGCAGCGGGGTGTTCTTTGAAAACACCCGGACATAATAAACAGTACCGGCGGTAAGACCCGAGACCGATAAAGGAGAAGTGCCGCAACCTACCTGCGAAAGAGAACCACAGGTACCCGATAAAACCTGGAGGGCCGCCCCGGTAAAGTTGGCGCCAAGGCTGCTCAGGGTTATGGTAGCCGTAGTGTTGATAGAAGTAAATTTATACCATACATCATAGGTAAGCGGTGTGTTGCAGGAAGGAAGCGGGGTGGTGGTGGATGCGGTTGCCCCGGCCATGGTACCCGCCACGTTATTACAACTGTTCCAGATCGGAAGGTTGATGGCATTTGTACACTCGTCATTAAAGGCCACCGACACATCGTCCGTTACACAGATATCAAACCCGGCATTGGCCGATGTAGTAGGAGCCGTTCCCGTTGAGTATATCCTGATAAAGTAGGTGGTTCCCGGCGTAAGGTAATCCGTCGCCAGGGTAGAAGAAGTGGTACAGAAATACGGGGTAAATGTGCCCCCGCAGTTATTGGACAGTAACTGGATGCCATAGTTGGTGAACCCGGCCCCGATATTACTCAGGGTAATAGTGGGGTCTGCGGTTTGCGCCACGAATTTGTACCACACATCGTAGGTTACTGATCCCACCACACAGTCCGGTGCAGAAATAGTGGTGCCGGACACTGTCGCCGCATACACATTACCGCTGGTAGTTGTGCAGGTAGTGGAAGAAGTTAAGGTTACTGCGTTTGTACAAAGATCATTGGCAGGTGCCGGATCCGAAATACAAATATTGAAAGTGGAAGCTGTGTTATTATTGGAAAACACCCTGACCAGGTAAGTGGTGCCTACGGTCAGTCCTGAACCGGTAATAGAAGCACTGCTCGTTACGCACTGAACAGAGGTCAGCGTAGGGCAGTTGTTTTGCACGATCTGTAAGCTGGGCTGATTTGAGGCAAGTGCTCCGGAGATCGTAATAGTGGGGTTTGATGTTTTGGCCACAAAGGAATACCAGACGTCATTCCGGTTCCCGGAACTGGCCCCGCAAGCTCCTGTAAAAGCAGTGTATGTGGCTGCCACCAGTGTACCCGCTACGTTGGTACAGGAAGAAGAACCCTGGTTCAAAGCTGTTGGAGCCGTGCAAAGATTATTTACGGGCTGAGCAAATGCACCAACTGATTTTAGTAATAAGAGTAAACCAATAAGGCTGCTTCTGGACAGAATAAGGTTAAACCCGGTTGGTTTCATATAACAGTTTTTCGGATGATGGATATCGGACAAAAATAACAATGAATATCCGTACCAGACAAGAGCATTTCTCCTTATAATGCATAGGGGTTTTTACGATTACACTTCGGGCAAAAACACTTATATAATATCTTAAACCAGATATTATTTTTGTAACAAATCCAGTTTTTATGAAACCATCCTTGAGCATCACTGCCTTAACAGTACTTCTATTTCTTTCATTCCGATCTTTCGCACAGCCAGGCAACAACGCCTTTGCAAATGCAACAACCATCATTACAAGAAATACCTGCGTGGCAGGGAAAAGCAGTTTTGCTGGTCAAACCTTATTTAGCGCTACCGCTGACGGCGGTGCTATCACCAGTTCATGTACTGCCGGGGTCAATTCCCCCGATGTGTGGTATAAGTTTGTTGCCAAGACGCAGTTCCCGCTGGTATCGATCAGTAATCTTGGTTCCAGCTTTGTAAATAATTTCAGGCTGCAGATTCTCTCCGGTTCAGCAATCGGAAGCCTTACTGAAGTCGGATGCGTTACACTAAGCTCGGGTGGTGCCACCAGTACCACGTGTACACCAACCACGGCGCTTACCAGGGGGACACAATATTATATACGGGTTTTCAAAACCACTGCAGCGGCAACCACCGGATCAAATGCTGTATGGGCTTTTGACATTTGTGTAACCGACCAGACCGCCAGCACAATGAAGGAAGTGTTCCAGCAAACGATCCTGGCTTCCGGAGGATCGGCACTTAATTATCCCTGGGAGATCACCTACGGTCCTGATGACAGCTTGTGGATCACTGAATCAAGAGGGTATAAATTATATAAGATGCACCCCGTAACCGGTGCCAAAAGAACTGTCCTTGACTTATCACCCGGTACTACCTGGATCAGCAGTCACACACCGGGCAACCCTACCAACCTGGATACCCTTCGCTCTCAAAACTCATCCGGGAACACTACAAACTTTAATGATGCAGTAAACGGCGCCAGCGGCGGATGGCCGCAGGGCGGTTTCGCCGGACTGGCCATACACCCGCAATACGGAGACGGAACACACAATTTTATTTATGTTTCGTATGTATATAAATACCTGAACACCGTGGCTTCAAATGGCGGTGTGTTCTACAGGAACAAACTGGTCAGGTTTAAATATGATAATGCCACCCAGGGATTTGGTTCACCTATTGTTTTGTGTGACACGATCCCCGGCAGCAGTGACCACAACTCACAACGACTCATCATTGCCCCGGTCGGCGGTACCAACTATCTCTTTTATGCTGCCGGCGATATGGGAGCCGGTCAGTTCGGAAATAAGAGCAGGACCAATAAAGCCCAGAACGCCGCCTCCTATGAAGGTAAGATCCTTCGCTTCCTGCTCGACTCAGCGGGGGTGAATACCTTTATCCCCAGCGATAACCCGTTTGGAACCACCAGTGCCGTTTATTGCACAGGTATCCGGAACAACCAGGGTTTTGCATATGATGCCTCCACCAGTAACCTGTATGGTGCATCACACGGTCCGTTCAGTGATGATGAAATAAATATTATTCAATCCGGAAAGAACTACGGCCACCCGCTCGTTATCGGGTATGCAGCTGACGGGAACTATAATACGATCACCGCCGGGGCGGCACCTAATATGAACCCGGCAGCACCCTCCAGTTGCCCCACTATCACCAATGAAGCAACGAATGCGGCCACCATCGGCGCCAGTTATAAAGATCCCCTCTACAGCGGGTATGCCAGCTCACCGACCGTGCCAAGCATTGTTAATCTCTGGAACACGACCAACGGGGCCAATGCAAGCTGGCCTTCAGAAGCCTGGTCCGGTATCGACCTGTATTCGAATTCAATAATACCCGGATGGAAAGGCTCGCTGGTTGCATCGGGCCTTAAGTGGGGAAGGATGATCAAATTAAAACTCGGGCCGACCGGTGCCACCATCGATTCATCAGGTTCCGGAACAAGACATGATACGATCACTTATTTCCAGAGTGTGAACCGGTACCGGGATGCGGCTTTCGGGCCCAACGGTAAAGATATTTACCTCGTAATGGATAACTCTTCCGCTACTTCCGGACCCGGTGTCGGTAACCCGGTGGTACCCGGTTGCCAGGGTTGTGTAATCAAATACACCTTCCTCGGTTATTTGGATGATGGAACAGGAAAGAGTACGATCGATACTTCTGTGCGGGTAACAAGCGGCACCGTGAACACGATCATCAACGGTAATACCATCACGATCGATAACACCAACAAGGATTCGCTCTGGGTACCGATCACCGGTACTGACGGAAAAATACTGGCTGAGATCTATCCGAACGGTAACTCCCTGGGAACGGTAACGTCAGCTTTTTATATCCATTCCGGTCCCACCAGGACAGGAGGCGGTATTCATTACCTCAACAGGAACATTACCATTACCCCGCAAAACCAACCCGGTGTTGGTCAGCCTGTCGGTATCCGCCTGTATATTTCCAAAGCAGAGTTCGATGCACTGGATCTGGATCCTGCCGGTAACGTATCGGCGATCAGCGACCTGAAGATCCTGAAGAACAGTGATCCGATAAGTTCCGCCGTGGGGCAAACCACTACTGTGATTACCCCAACTGCTTCAGGACAATTTGATTCGCAGGGATATTATATACAGGGAACCATCTCCAGTTTCTCTTCCTTCTACTTTGCAGCAAATAATATCGTGCTGCCGGTGGACCTGATCAGCTTTACCGGTTCACTCCAGAGCAACGGAAGCGCCCTGCTGAAATGGAAAACAGCCAATGAAGTGAACACCGCCGACTTTGTGGTGGAAAGAAGCCTCAATGCGGTGAACTTTACGGCCATCGGTTCCACTGCCGCCATCGGCTCAGGCAATAATGTGACCAATTACACATTCAACGATCCGGAAGCCTCCAGGCAGAATACTCCTGTTATCTATTACAGGCTCAGAATTAATGACAATGACGGTGCATTCAAATATTCCAATATCATCGCACTGGCACTGAAGGATATTACCGGTAAAGTAACCGTTGCGCCTAACCCGGTTAGCACCATTGCAAGGGTAACGATCAGCGCACCGGCCGACGGGCAGGTTCAGTACAAGGTTACCGAGATCACCGGCCGTACCTTACAGCAGGGATCACTGATCGTGAAGAAAGGTGTACCACAGGTATTCAGCATTGATATGAGTAATATGCCGGCCGCGGTATACTCCCTGAATGTGACAGGCGCAGGTATGAATACGAATGTAAAACTGCAGAAAGACTAAAGCATAAATGCAGAAACGGACATGAGAACAACCCCCTTTTCCGGGGGTTGTTTTTTTTATCGCTTTTACTACCCCGTCAGCAGGAATACGGTCTGCGGATTCACGGGTTTTTTTGCGGCTCTTCTACCTTGCGCTTCTTTTCATCCCGGGCTAACTTCATGGTAAATCCTGACCTATGAGGTGGCCTTATTTGTCAGCCGCAATACTGACCCTTTCCCTGTTGTACCTGGGATGTTCGACCGCTGAACAGGAAAAGGAATTTGAAGAAGAGGAAGAAGAGACCGGGGCCGACAAACAATTGATGATGTGGTTTCAGTCGAAAGGATACCCGGAACCACAGGACCTTTCCGGTAAATACCAGCGGGCCTGGGAGCAATACCAGGAAATAAAATCCCGGACAGATAAATATGTATCCCGCACAGAAGTGGCTTCATGGGTTTCCATGGGCCAGTCCTTCAACGGGGGTGCCAGGATTGGCGGAAGAGTGGTTTGCCTGGCAATTGACCCCGCTAATTCCAGCAGGCTTTGGGCAGGCTCCGCCAGCGGCGGAATATGGAAATCAACGGATGCCGGAAATACATGGGCACCGGTGGTCACCAACCTGCCTGTACTTGGCGTTTCATCCATTATAGTTGATCCCTCCAATTCCAATGTCATTTATGCAGGAACCGGCGAAGTTTACCGGGTGGACACTTCCAATACAGGCTTCAATGTCTGGAAAACAAGAGGCACTTATGGTATCGGCATAATAAAAAGTACGGATGGGGGCCTTACCTGGTCACAGGTGTTTACCAAAACGATGTCGCAGCTGTTTGCTATTCAGAAACTGCTGTTTGACCCGGCTAACAGCAATACAGTATATGCCTGCGCCACGGACGGATTGTACCGCTCAACGGATAGCGGGGGTACCTGGACGAGGATCTTCAATGCCATTTATGTAAAGGATATGGTTATTAATCCCTCCAATAGTAATGAAGTGGTGATCAGCGTGGGGAATATGGTGAATACCGGCAAGGGCATATATAAATCAGTCAATGCCACAAATGCCAGCCCGGTGTTTACCTTGTCATCCGGTCTGCCTGCTTCCTTCGATGGATCAATCAGGCTGGATAATGGCAGCTCCACCACCACTATCTATGCAAGTGTGGGGATCAGTTCGAGCACAGCGGCCACCAACAGGGAAATATACCGCTCCCTTGATTTTGGTTCCACCTGGACTGTCTTCGGCGGCACCACTGCCGGTACCACCACGAATCATTGCTCATACCAGTTCTGGTTTGCCCATACCGTGGCGGCTAATCCTTTTTCAACGGATTCCATCTGGTTCGGAGGAGTGAGTATCTGTCGCTACCGTGTATCCACCCTTGCCCGCACAAGTATATCCGGTGTGCATGCCGATTGTCATGATATCGTGTTCGATCCGAATAACAGGGGATGTGTTTATATCTGCTGCGACGGAGGCGTGTATAAGACCGTTAATGGCGGCGCCAGCTTCACAGCGATGAACACCGGGTTAAATGCCACACAATTTTATGCATCCCTCGGGATTTCCCGGCAGGACCCTGACCGGATCGCAGGGGGTTTGCAGGACAATGGCCAGGTACTGTATAATGGAACGCAATGGAACCAGGTAAACTGGGCCGGCGGTGATGGTACTGCCTGTGCCATTGATCCGAATAACGATGATACCATCCTGGTCAGCCGGGATGCAAAACAGGTGTACCAGTCTGTTGATGGCGGTTCGTCCGGCGGGGCCGTCACCAATTACTGGGGCTTTGATGCCGACTCCAGAACAGCATTTGTGGCCCCCCTTGCATTCAGCAGGTCCAATTCGTCGGTTGTTTACCTGGCAAGTGATAACCTGCACAAGAGCACTAACCGGGGGATCTCCTTTACGAATGATCCGGTGGCCACCAATGCCGGTACGGCTACGAATTATATTGAAGCCATGCATAAGACGGCTATTGCAATGGCCATATCACCTTACAATGCAAACAAATTGTACATATCCACTTCGCCTTTTGCCCAGTTTGATAATGACGACAACCACCTGCATATAACCGGCCAGCCAAATATTCTCCGGACCACGACCGGCGGAACACCCTTTACCAGCATTAAAGGATCACTCCCGGACCGCTTCGTGATGGATATGGCGATCAGTCCTGCTAATGATGACAGTGTGTTCATTGCACTGGGAGGGTTTGGCACTTCGCATATCTATGTAACAGGAAACGGGGGCGCCAGCTGGACAGCCCGGGGAGCCGGTTTGCCCGATGTTCCTTTTAATGCATTGGTCTTTGACCCCGTGAACCCGCAGGTGATCTATGCAGGATGTGACCTTGGCGTGTATGTAAGTAATGACCGGGGATTGACCTGGGCCGATTTCAATACCGGTTTCTGGGATGCCACGCTGGTGATGGACCTGCAGATATCAGCCGATAATAAACTGATCGCTGCCACGCATGGAAAAGGTGTCTTTAAGAGCAACCTGTATAACAATAATTCACTGCCTTCCCGGTTACTTGATTTTGCCGGCGCCAACCGCGGCCAATATAACGAACTGTATTGGGTGGTGTCGGAAGAACAAAACGTTTCAAGGTATGAGGTGGAACGTTCACCCGATGGTATCCATTACCAGCTGGCGGGGGCAAAGCAATCCGTGAACAGTATGGTGCCGGTCACCTATACGTACAACGACCCGGTGGGGCCGGCAGCAGCAGAATATTATTACCGGTTAAAGACCGTGGATATAGATGGCCGGTTCACGTATTCCTCGGTGATCTATATCAGAAAGGTTTTAAAAGCCAAAATAAGTGTGCTGAATAACCCGTTTCAGGAGATGATCGGCCTGCGCTGCAACCTTCCCCGGGACCAGCGGCTGATCATTCAGTTGTTCAGCGCAACGGGCGCCCTGCTGCGGGAACAGACCTATCATGCCACCTCCGGTACAGGGATGTATTCGATGTACGGGTTTGAATTTTACCCGCCCGGTGCGTATTTCCTGAAAGTGCAGGCCGGCGACCATACAGAAACGATCAGCCTGATAAAGAACTGATACAACAATATTTATTAAGACGGTAGCGGGCTATTTCGATAATAGCCTTGCAGCCCTGGTGTTTCACCGGGGCTTTTTTCATTGTACCGGCCAGTGAGTTACTGTTGATAACCGGAGCCGCCCGTTTCCTTTTTTACTGCACGTTTTACCATTGCCGATTGATATTTCACTAAAAAAATAAAGTTCGGTCATCCTCATTTTCAAACTTCTATTTCCCTGATACTTCTACCTTGTGAACCGGTAAGCCGTATTCTAATTTTAAGTAATCAAATCCGTGAGCCTATGAAAAAAGAGCTACACAAACACAGCTTACGGGTCACCATTTTTCTGGCAGCAGTAATATACTTACTTACCTGCCCCGCCAAAACATCCGCACAATGCCCTGCAGGAAGCAGTACGGCCAACCTGAACTGGGATAACCTCGATTACCTCGTTACTACCGGAAGTTATGCCGGGTATGTAACGGCAGCCATGAGCCAGACACAGGCTTTTGCCATGGGTGTGAACCGGGTGGTGATCGTTTACCCGGCCGGTATGACCACGACCGGAGAAAACACAGCACATACAGGCGAAGCCGGTTCCTTTGGCACCGGAGCAGATGTACAATACAGCGGGGGCGGCAACCTGACCTTTACCTTTGATGATGAAGTAAGCAACTTCCAGTTCTCCCTTTATGATATCGATAACAGCCAGCGGGTAAATGTAACAGCCGTTAATGCAGGAGGAACACCACAGCTCATTACCATGACCAAACCGGCCGGTGGTATCGTCACGATCACCAACTCCGGGACAACCAATGCACAGGGGCAGGCCCCCGCCACCCTGGTGGCCAACACTTCTAACACGGCAACGGTGAATGTACTGATCACAGGCCCGGTAAAAAGTGTTACAGTTGCACTCAGTGGTACAAACGGCGATTTCTGGCTTTCTGATTTCACGGCCTGTGTTACCGGCAGTTTTCCGCTGAACTATTTTATTGCCTCGAGACCATTTACCGGCCAGCCTACTTATGTGATCGGTACTTCCGATACCAACACCGTTTCCCTGATCAATGTAGCTACCGGCCGGGCAAAGATGATCTTCCAGGATGCCACTTCTCCCCGGTATATCAACGGGCTGGGATATGATCACCTGCAGCATAACCTGTACTATGTGATCGACTTTACCGCCAACCCGGCTGTCAATAAAACGATCAAGCGGTACGATTTCGACTCACAGACCATCAGCGTGCTGGTACCAAATGTGAATACACTGGGCATACCAACCTATAACAGAGGGGTTGAATCTGCCGGTTGTGCTTTTTATGATAATGATCTTTATTTCGGGGTGGAAGGAAACCTGACCCCCGGAAATAATGGCGGAAGGGAAACGATCATCTGGCGGATCGAATTTGATGCACCGGGTGGTAATGCCATCAAGGCCTGTCAGGTTTATGCCACGCCTTCCGATGACGGGGCAGGTACTTCCCTGCACGACTGGAATGATTTCACGATCGCCGATGGATTACTGGTTGATTTTGCAGGATCACCGACTGTCTCTGCCCGTCGCTTTACGCATTACGATCTGCAGACACAGCAGATCATCCAGAATTATTATACAGGAGGACTTACACCCCGACAGGCCGGGATTACCTGGAATAACACACGGTATTGGGTGTATGACTCGATAGCCGTTTATAATATGAACGGAACGATCGGCCCGAGGACAAGGATCACCGGGTCAACGGTACTTGACTGGACAGGCTTTTGTGGTGATGCCACCGGTTTCAGGCCAAAGAGTGATTTCGGGGATGCACCGGCATCATATGACCCTGACCCGCTCAGCCCTGCCCTGCATGATAAGGATACGGCCCTGTTTCTTGGTGTCAGCTTCAATACGGCCTGGGATGAAGAGTTTGATAAATACACTTCACCCGACGCCACCGGCGACGGCCCCGATGATAATGACGGACTCCTCTTTACACCGATATTCGATCCGAGCTCAGGATCTTATCTCGCTACCGTACGGGTTCGGAACAATACCGGTTCCAATGCCCGGCTCATTGCCTGGCTTGACTTCAACGGGAATGGTTACTTTGATGCCACTGAAGCGATCACACCGGTAACAGTACCTTCTTCTCCTTCCGGGCAGGTGATCAATCTTTTCTGGCCGTCAACACCCAGTACGCTGGTCAGCGGAACGTATACGTTTTTACGGATACGCATCACATCGCAGGCGAATGGGATGGGCATATCCAATTCCACCGGGTATTATAACAGCGGGGAAGTGGAAGATTACCGGGTGATCGTCGATGATTTTCCGTTATCAGCAAAACTGATCACTTTCGATGCAAAGGCGGAAGATAACAGCAGGGTGCTGTTAAGCTGGACCACAACAGACGAACAAAATCTTTCAGGCTTCAGTGTGGAGCGAAGCGGAGACGGGGTAAACTGGTCGGCCATCGGATTTGCGGATGCAAAGGGTAATGGTACCCATGAAGTGAATGACTACCGGTTTTATGATATGCAGCCCCTGCCCGGAAGATCGTTTTACAGGTTGTTATTTAAAAATATGACCGGAAAGGCTTCCTGCAGCGAAACAAGAACGGTACTGCTGTTCAGTAAGGATTACACGAATGTAAATGTGATCCCCAACCCCGTCAAGGGAGCGCTGCACATAGTGGTGGAGTCAATGAAAAAGAAGGAAGGTGTATTGCAGGTCACCGATGTGCAGGGCCGGGTATTGCTGCAGCAAAAACTGAGCATCAGCGAGGGGACGGGCAGTTTTACCTGCAAGGAAGCAGCAAACTGGCCTGCGGGATCGTATTACCTGGTCATCACAACCAATGAAGGGACGATGACAAGTAAATTCACCGTGCTGAAATAAAAACCGGTCAGCTTTTAAAGCGGCGGGTATGAAAAACGCTGTGCCTGTTTGAGCCTTGAATTGATGGCAGGGGCCCGCTTGTCTTTCCGCAGACAGTGCGGGCCGGTCACGGGGCGATCGTTTCATGCTCTGCCGGGCCGGGTGGGAGACCGGGATAACATCGCCCGAAAAATTTTTAAAGGGTTGCTTTCGGCAGCCCTTTTTATTTACTGTTACTTTTGCAGGAATGTATACGCTGAAAAAATCACTCGGCCAGCATTTCCTGAAAGATGAGAATATCTGCCGGAAGATCGTGGCGGCCCTGCAGCAACATCCCTTCAGGCAGTTGCTGGAAGTGGGACCGGGTGGCGGGGCTCTTACCAAATACCTGGTGGAAATGGCAGATGTGGACTTCAAAGCTGTAGAGCTGGATGAGGAAAAGGTTTCTTACCTGGTACAG
Source organism: Chitinophagaceae bacterium (assembly GCA_046329665.1). GTDB lineage: Bacteria > Bacteroidota > Bacteroidia > Chitinophagales > Chitinophagaceae > JJ008. Next base: position 248,074 of record JAXLUG010000002.1, read on the forward strand.
ACCTACCCGGCGTTGGAAGGCCGGCTGATCCACCAGAGTTTCCTGGATATCGGGAAGCCGTTTGAAGGAAGTTTCACGGTGGTTGGAAATTTCCCCTATAATATTTCCACGCAGATACTTTTCAAGCTGCTCGGCTGGAAGGATAGTGTGGAAGCTATGGTAGGTATGTTTCAGAAAGAAGTGGCCAGGCGGGTGGCAGCGAAGGAAGGGAATAAGGTGTACGGGGTGCTGAGTGTGCTGGTGCAGGCTTTTTTTGAAGTGGAGTACCTCTTTGATGTGCATGAAAACAGTTTTGTACCCCCGCCAAAGGTTAAGAGCGGGGTGATCCGACTGCTTCCGAAAAAAGCCCCGGTGAACATGAAAACTGAAAAAGATTTCTTTTTGCTGGTAAAAACGGCATTCAACCAGCGCAGGAAAACACTCCGGAATGCAGTAAAAGAACTGTTTGATGCAACTGTTTTACAGGATGAGTTGTTTACTAAAAGAGCGGAGCAGCTGAGCGTGGAGCAATTTGCCGCATTAACCTATAAGATGAAATGAGCAGGGTCATCATTACCGCAAAGACGCATGACTATTTATTGCACCGGTTACAGGAAGCGGGGCTGGAACCCGTCTATCTCCCTGCGGTTACCTACGAAGAGCTGCAGCAGCTCATCGGTGAGGCGGAAGGCCTTGTCATTACCACCCGTATCCGGGTAGACCGGCCGCTGATCGATAAAGCCGTTAAATTAAAATGGATCGGAAGGCTGGGAAGCGGAATGGAACTGGTGGATGTGGAGTATGCTGAACAAAAAGGGATACGCTGCATCAGCAGTCCCGAAGGCAACCGTAATGCGGTGGCAGAGCACAGCCTGGGCCTCCTGCTGAGCTTATTACATAAAATTTCATGGTCGCAGCAGGAGATACGTAAAGGGTTATGGAAAAGAGATGAGAACAGGGGTATAGAGCTTTCCGGGAAAACCGTCGGCATTGTAGGTTTTGGAAATACAGGCAGCAGCTTTGCAAAACTGCTGGCTCCGTTTGATGTAACAGTACTGGCGTATGATAAATACAAGTTCGGTTTTGGCGCAGGCTATATCAGGGAAGCCAGCCTGGAACAGATATGCCGCTATGCCGATGTCATCAGCTTCAATGTACCGCTGACGGAGGAGACCCGTTATCTCGGCAGCAAAGAACTCTTCGATGCCATGGAACGCAAACCCTGGTTCCTGAACACCAGCCGTGGTAAAGTGGTTCGCATTGGTCATCTTGTCAACGCACTGCTCGAAAAGAAAATCGCAGGAGCGGGGCTGGATGTACTCGAGAATGAAGAGCTGAGCACCTATACACCCATTGAAAAAGAACAGCTGGGCTGGTTACTCGATCAGCCGAATGTGATCATCACACCGCATATCGCCGGGTACAGTTTTGAAGCCTCTTATAAAATGGCGGAAGTGCTGCTGACCAAATTAGGGCTGCAGTAATTCTTTGTTAAAACAAACTTCAGTGCCTGCACTCTGTATGATTATTCCGGAAATTTAAGAAACTGATGTTATGAGAAAAATATACCCCCTGACCTTTTTCATTGCAGCATTAGTAACTTTTTCCTCCTGTTCCAAATCGCTGGAAGACCGCCTTACCGGAAGCTGGGAAATAAAGCGGGCCTGGAAACAACGGTTCCTTGACAGGGATTATTTTCAGACCGGGTATGAAGGCGGCACCTTCACCTTCAGTGAAAATGGGGATGCCACGTATACCAATGGCACCGATACAATGACCGGTTACTGGCGGTCCGACCGGTATACGGATTACTGGTACAACAGCAGCTCCGGCACACATGAAAGCAAGGTCATGAAATACCTGCATATTAACCTGGTGAATTACCAGCAAAACATACGGCTGGAATGGGAATTTGATGATTTTCACTTCAAGGACAGCTGGCATGAAATAAAAGCAGAACAATTTTCCCTTAGTAATGACAGGGTTTACGAGTTTGAGAGAAAGTGATTTAGGTATATACCCTGAAAAAGGGAGCCGATTCGTTTTTCTTTCCGGAAATCTTTTCTAACTTTACACCTTAATAATGCAACGCTTCAGCAAATGACTGAGGCGTTGTTATTTTTTTCTTTTTTATGAAACAAAGGAGGAGTTATGAGTGACTTACAGTATGTGACCAAAGAGACGCTTGAACAGATGAAGACGGAATTACAGCGGATGAAAACAGTTGAACGTCCTGCTGCCAGCCGGGCAATAGCAGAAGCCCGGGAGAAAGGAGACCTTAAGGAAAATGCAGAATATGATGCTGCGAAGGAAGCACAGGGACTGCTGGAAGCAAAGATCGCTGCCATGGAAGGTGCATTGGCCAATACCAGGGTGATCGATGAATCAAGTATCGATACCAGCAAAGTTTCTATTCTTACGAAGGTTAAAATGACAAACCTGAATACCAAGAAGCAGGTGGTGTACCAGCTGGTGAGTGAAAAGGAGGCCGACCTCAAGGCCGGAAAAATATCCATCACCTCCCCGATCGGGAAAGGTATACTCGGGAAAATAGTCGGCGATACGGCAGAAGTGCAGGCACCAGCCGGTGTACTGAAATTCAAAATTGAAGAGATCACCGTATAAAAACCCCTGAGCATGAAAGGGACCCGCCGCAAGGCGGGATTTTTTTTTGAAAAGAGTTGATAGCTTTGCTCATTACTTTATTTGATCAGCAGGCTCCGATATTATCTTTATTCAGTAAAAACAAAATTGTTTGGCGGTATGACTATCTTTTCAAAGATCATAGCCGGGGAGATACCTTCCTATAAGATCGCAGAGAATGAAAAGTTCTTTGCCTTTCTTGATATTTTCCCGTTGCGGGAAGGACATGTGCTGGTGGTTCCCAAAAAGGAAACGGATAACCTTTTCGATCTGCCGGCTGATTACCTGGGTGAACTGCTTTTGTTTGCACAGCCGGTTGCCAAAGCCATTGAAAAGGCCTTTGACTGCAACCGGTGCGGGATCAGTGTGGTCGGGCTGGAAGTGCCGCATGCACATCTTCATCTCATCCCGATCAATTCAGCCAACGATCTGAACTTTACCCAGCCGAAATCTAAAGCAACCGATGAAAGTTTAAAGAAAGTGCAGGAAAAGATACTGGGGTATTTATAGCTTTCACAAACCTGGTATGGATCATTTCTTCCTTACCCGCTCCGGGTTCTTCTTAATAAAGTCATCCCAGCCTTTTAATCCTTTCGCCGCTTTGTGCAAAGGAGAAGAACATTGATAGTGATGGCACATGGCCACGGCGAGTGCATCCGTAGCATCCAGCTGTTTCGGATTGGCTTTGAAAGAAAGGATTGTCTGCAGCATCTTCATCACCTGTTCTTTGTCTGCATTTCCATTGCCGGTTATCGACTGTTTCACTTTTTTAGGGGAGTATTCAGTCACCTCAAGCCCATGCCGCATAGCGGCCGCAATAGCCACTCCCTGCGCCCTTCCCAGTTTCAGCATGCTCTGTACGTTCTTGCCGAAGAAGGGCGCTTCGATCGCAAAATCAGTAGGCTGGTATTTTGTGATCAGCCCGCTGACGGTATTAAAAATCAGCTGCAGTTTTTTATAGCCGTCCTTTACTTTCCCCGGTTTCAGCACGCCTAATTCGAGCAGCGCCACTTTGCCACCGGAAATAGTGATAAGGCCATACCCCATTACCAGTGTGCCGGGGTCGATACCAAGTACTATTTTATCAGGCTTTTGCAGCAGGAATGTATTTTTACAGGATCACAAGATTAATGAAGCAGGGCCAAAATAGCAAAAGAGGTTTTTACCGCACCATGATTAACTATGTGGTGGGGCCGGTCCTTTTTACCTGGTTGTCTTATTCCCTTTACATACAAATTAAAAAACAACCCGGACTGGGAAAGGCCTGGGATCATATCCGGCAAACAGACATCTCAGCGCTGATGCTCTATGCCGGTTCGGTCATACTCCTGATGCTGGTAAACTGGCTGATCGAAGCCGTCAAATGGAAACTGGTGCTGAAGAAGGTACAGGCGATCAGTCTCTTCAAAGCTTTCAAGGCCGTGCTGAGCGGGGTGTCTTTTTCTGCCACCACACCCAACCGGGTGGGAGAGTACGCCGGCCGTGTATTGTTCCTCGATGAAGGCAACCGCCTGCGCAGTGTGTCGCTGACCATTGTTTGCAGCCTGAGCCAGTTGCTCATCACCATACTGATGGGCTGTGCAGGACTGCTGCTCCTGATGAATAAGATCAGTACGGTGCATCTTGCCGGAACAGGTACCGGCAGTTTATGGGTGAAGCTGTTGCTGTATGGCGCTGTTGCAGCCCTGCTGGTCCTTGCCTTATTTTATTTCCGCATATCCCTCTTTGGAAAATTATTTGAAAAGCTTCCCTGGCTGAATAAACATACGTACCTGGTAAAAGAAGTGGAGGCCCTTGAAACCCCCTTGCTGCTGAGGCTGCTGCTCCTTTCCTTTGTACGCTTCCTTGTGTTCTGTTTACAGTATTATCTCGTGTTTCAGTTATTTGAGATCAATGCCGGGTGGTGGAACACCTTTTTGATGATGTGTGTCATCTTCCTGGTGCTCGCCGTGATCCCCACATTTGCCGTGGCGGAGCTGGGCGTAAGGGGAACCGTGACCTGGGAGTTCATGAAAATATTCACCACCAACTCACTGGGGGTGACCATCACCACCGCTTCCATCTGGTTCATTAACCTGATCGTGCCGGCCATTGCCGGGAGTATCCTTATCGCAGGGGTAAAGCTGTTCAGGAATAAAAAGGAAGATCAGAGTTCTTCCAGTGTAAAGAACTGACCGGGCCGGATACCTTTCTCTGTCTGCACCAGGCTGCAGCACTCCTGCACGGGATCATGCTCAAAGAACAGTATATAATTTCCTTCGGCGGCTTCTTTCAGGAACGATTTCTTTTCATTCAGCGTGGTAAGCGGGAACATATCATACGCCATTACATAGGGGATGGGTATATGACCGGCTGAGGGCAGCAGGTCGGCCATGTACACAATGGTCTTGTCCTTGTACCGCACCTGCGGCAGCATCATCGCTTCGGTATGGCCATTCACAAACCGAACCGTGATGTTTTCTGAAAAGCGGGTTTCCCCCAGCCTGCCATCTGTACCGCCGGTTACCTCCACCCACTGCAGCCGGCCGCTTTCTTCAATCGGCAGGATATTTTCTTTGAGAAAGGAGGCCTTCTCCCGGTCGTTCGGGTACACGGCCCAGTCCCAATGCTCTTTGTTGCTCCAGTACACGGCATTTTTAAAGGCCGGCACCAGTTTATCACCTTCCCGCACTATGCTGCCGCCGCAATGATCAAAATGAAGATGGGTGAGAAATACATCCGTGATATCGTCCTTGCCAAATCCGTATTTCGCCAGCGATCGTTCAAGGCTGTCATCGCCATGCATATAATAGTAGCTGAAAAATTTTGCATCCTGCTTATCCCCCATTCCGTTATCGACGAGGATAAGACGGTTCCCGTCCTCGATCAGCAGCGAACGGAGTGCCCAGCTGCACATGTTATTTTCATCAGCCGGATTGATCTTATTCCAGATGCTTTTCGGTACCACGCCAAACATGGCGCCGCCATCGAGTTTGAAATAGCCGGTATTGACGGAGTAGAGTTTCATAAAGGCCTTGCTGCTGATTTTCAGTAAAGGTATCTTAAAAGTCAGAAGGAGAAAGCAATGAGCGGTTCAAAAAAAAGCCATGCCTATTAACTGTCCGTCAGGCTGTACGTCTTTGTTCGCTTATAGGCCAGGGCCAGGATGATAAGGCCCAGTATAAAAAAGCTCAGCAGGGCCAGGATGCTGTTCCGCATGCTGCCGGTAAGATGGGTGATAAACCCAAAGCTGAACATCCCCACCACGATGGCGATCTTTTCCGTTACATCATAAAAGCTGAAAAAGGAGGCGGTATCTTTTGTAGGCGGCATCAGTTTGCTGTAGGTGCTGCGGCTGAGGGATTGGATACCCCCCATCACCAGGCCGACCACGGTGGCAATACCGAAGAACTGCCATTTATTGGTCAGGAAGAAATAGGCATAGAGGCATACGCCGATCCAGAGGGTGACCACCAGCATCAGCACCCTGAAGTTCCCGTACTTATCCGAAAGACGGCTCATGGCAATGGCACCCAGTATGGCCACCAGCTGGATGATGACCACCGTAACGATCAGGACTGTGGTATCCAGCTGCAGCTCTTCTTTTCCGAAATTGGTGGCGATGAGCATGATGGTCTGCACGCCCATATTATAAAAGAAGAATGCACAAAGGAAAAGCCAGAGTACGGGCATGGCTTTTATCTGGCGGAACACTTTTCCCAGTTCATGAAAGCCATTACTGAAAATACTTTTATTGTTCCGCTCCCCGGCAGGTTTGCCCTTTGGCATATGTTTAAGGGTGATCTGTGCAAAGCCCAGCCACCACAGCCCCACCAGGATGAACGTGATGCGGACGGCCAGCCCTTCATTCGGTTTTCCCATGAGGAGGAGCAGGGCAAAGCCGATGATCTGCAGCAGCACGCTGCCGATATATCCGTAGGCAAACCCCTTGGCGCTGATACGGTCCCGGTCTTCCGGCGCTGCTATTTCCGGCAGGTAACTGTTGTAGAACACCAGGCTGCTCCAGTAGCCCACCGTAGCGGTGATCAGGAGGATGGTGCCAAGCAGGAGGCGGTCTGAAGTGAAGAAATAAAAAGCCATCACACTCAGGGAACCGAGGGTGAGCAGGAAACGCATGAATACTTTTTTATTGCCCCGGTAATCGGCAATGGAACTCAGCACCGGCGACATGATGGCCACGATAAGAAAACCCGCTGCCAGCGTATAATCGTATAAGGATGAGTTGGGAATATGTTTGAACCAGAGAAAATCGATGTAATCTGTTTTTGTCTGATCATTTCCGTCGCCGGTAACACCGAGATAGTAAATCGGAAAGAAGGTGGTGGTGATAACAAGATTGAACACACTGTTCGCCCAGTCGTACATCGCCCAGGCGTTCACTACTTTTTTCGGAGCCGTTTGCATGAATGTGAATGCTTTGAGGAAAGTAAATATAGGCTAAAACCATTATCCCTTTATCACACCGGTAAGGATCAGCGCCAGCAGTGCCAGGCCTGCCACGATGCGGTAATAACCAAAAAGTTTGAAACCATGTTTCTGCAGGAAGCCGATAAAGAACCGGATGGCCAGGATGGCCACAATAAAGGCTACTGCATTCCCGATCGCAAAAAGTTTGATGTCGCCTCCGCTCAGCGATTTGTATCCTTTCAGCAGTTTGTACCCCGTGGCAGCGGCCATGGTGGGTACGGCCAGAAAGAAGGAAAATTCAGCAGCCAGTTTGCGGGTCAGCTTTTGCTGCATCCCCCCGATGATGCTGGCCGCACTGCGGCTTACACCCGGGATCATCGCAATGCATTGCCAGATGCCAATGATGAACGCTTTGGGATAGCTGATCTGCTCTTCGGTTTGTACGGGGTGATCTTTAAAAAGATTATCAATAAACAGCAGCACTATACCACCGGCTATCATGGTGATGGCCACCGTGGTGGCACTGTCGAGCAGGGAGTCTATTTTATCGGAGAAAATAAAGCCAAGCAACAATGCAGGAATCACCGCCACAATCAGTTTGATATAAAAATTCAAATTACCTGTTTGCAGCGGTTTGATAAATCGTTTCCAGTACAGTACGATCACAGCCAGGATGGCGCCCAGCTGAATACCCACGGTGAACAGGCGGGTGAAATCAGTGGCTTCAATACCCAGCACCCTTTCCGTGATGATCATGTGGCCGGTGGAGGAGATGGGGAGGAACTCAGTAATGCCTTCCACAATAGCGATGATGATAGCGTCAATAGTGCTCATGTGCGGGTTAGTTTAAAAAAAGAAAGCGGCCAGTAGTACTGCCGCTTTAAAACTATTTATTTCTGCCCAAATCCGTTTCAGGCTGCTTTAGGTTTTTTGAAAATGGCAAAGACCTCAAGGCCGAGCCCCAGCAGGATCAGCAGCGGGGCGATGGTGATACGGGTGGTGCTGTACACCGCATCTTTGTTGAAGATGCCCGGGGTGGTATTGCTCCGGCCACCGGCCATCAGCACCATGCCAAGCGCTATTACCAAAGCGCCGATCAGCATCCAGCGGTAGTTATCTTTTGTAAACATCGAAGGGGTCTTATTCTCACTCATTTGATACGATTTGGTCGTGCAATATAGGCAATCATAAATGGTGAAGAGTGAACAGAGGCTTAATTTTTTAGCCAACCAGCCGGCCCTTCACCCGGGCCCGTTCACTAATACAAGTCATCCAGTCTCATCTTCAGGTATTTAATAATGCTCCGGTTGGTACTGAACACGGTAATGGCAATACCCAGTATGATCAGCCCCAGGAAGAGCAGGAAAAGGCTTTTATCATCATGGATCGCTTTCAGCGAAGGCTCATAGCCTTCCGCCAGCATAACGAAGATCCAGATAGCCGCTACGGCGATGGCCCCGCTCACGGCGCCATTGATCACCGCCCGGGTATTCATCGGTTTGGCAATAAAGCCCCGGGTGGCACCCACCATCTGCATGGTCTTTATCAGGAACCGGTTGCTGAACATGGCCAGGCGGATGGTATTATCAATAAGGATGATGACCACAAACGCCAGGAGCAGCGCAATCACCAGCAGTATCAGGCTCCACTTGCGGATGTTCTTGTTCAGCGAATCCACCAGGGCCTGCTGGTAGTTTACATCGGTAATATAGGTCTGCTTCTCCAGGTCGGCTTTGATGGCCGCCAGGGTATCCGGGTTTACATAGTCTTTTTTCAGTTTGATGCTGATGCTGTTCGGCAGCGGGTTGTAATCCAGTATCTCATCCCAGCTCTTGTTGCCTTCGCCGATAAAGATCTTCTTGGCCATCTCCTTGTTGATGTACTTCAGTTCCCGCACATAAGGTTTGGAGCCGATATACTGCATCAGGGCAATGCTGTCTTTCGGGTTCAGGTTCTCCCGGATATCAGCGGTCACCTCCACGTTTTCTTTAAAATGCTGACCAAGCTTGCCGGCATTGATGATAAGCCAGCCGATAAGACCCAGCACAAATAACACCAGGGTAACACCCAGGATGGACATAAAGTAAGAGGGCTTCCCTTTTTTGATCGATGCTTTTCCGGATTGGGACATGAACGGTTGTTTTTCAGATTAATGGGTTGGGCAAAAATAGCCAAATCAGCGCTACAATCAGTATTTTTGATGCCCGTTCCGCAGGGAGCGGAATGGATTCAAACGGTTGCTTCCGGTTCATATTGCCACAGGGGTGCTGTGATATTTGTTAAAAGAGGAGGGGGCCGGCTGCAGCAATCCTGCTGATCGTCCCTTGCGACGCTCCGTTCAACACCGGTAATTCTGCTGAGCCCTGCCACATCGCTCAAAACAGCTGATCAATGTTCGGAACGATGAAGGGAGTGACACAACCGGCGATGACCAGGGAACCGGACGATGGGGCAATAAAAAATTTAATACGAACAGGTAAAGGATATGGAATACAATTTTCGGGATATTGAAAAGAAATGGCAGGACTGGTGGAAGGAGAACAAAATATATAAAGTAAGTAACGAGTCCCCACGGCCAAAGTATTATGTGCTGGATATGTTTCCCTATCCCAGTGGTGCCGGTTTGCATGTGGGCCATCCGTTAGGCTATATCGCTTCAGACATATATGCCCGCTTTAAAAGACTGAAAGGCTTCAACGTGCTGCACCCGATGGGCTATGATGCTTTCGGCCTGCCGGCTGAACAATACGCCATTGAACATGGTATACACCCGGCGGTATCCACCGCAGCCAATATTCAGAACTTCCGCAGCCAGCTGGATAAGATCGGTTTTTGCTACGACTGGGACCGGGAAGTGAATACCTCCAAACCGGAGTATTATAAATGGACACAGTGGCTCTTCCTGAAACTCTACAACAGTTATTTCTGCCACACGGATAAAAAGGCCAAACCGGTAACAGAACTTATTGCCAAATACGAAACCAGGGGCAGCAGCCATTTTACGGCGGAGGAATGGAAGAATTTTTCAACCGCCGAAAAAGAAGAATGGCTGATGAAGCGCCGCCTGGCCTACAGCGCCTACGGAGAAGTGAACTGGTGCGAAGCCCTGGGCACCGTACTGGCCAATGATGAAGTGATAAACGGGGTAAGCGAAAGAGGCGGCCACCCGGTAGAGAAAAGAAGAATGCGCCAATGGTACCTGCGCATTACGGCCTATGCCGACCGCCTGCTGGAAGGACTGAACACGGTGGACTTCAGCGATGCGATGAAAGAAATGCAGACGAACTGGATCGGCAAGAGCAGCGGGGCCGAAGTTGATTTTGCTATAAAAGGACATTCACAAAAGCTGCGGGTATACACGACAAGGCCCGACACCATTTTCGGTGTTGACTTTATGGTGATTGCCCCGGAACTGGAACTGGTGAATGAAATAAAATCGCCGGAGCAGGCTGCGGCAGTGGATGAATATTTAGCCTATGTAAAAAGCCGGAGTGAAAGGGAACGGATGGCCGAGAAAAAGATCACCGGTGTCTTTACCGGCGCTTATGCCATCAACCCGTTTGACGGCAGGGAGATACCCGTCTGGACATCGGAGTATGTACTGGCGGGCTATGGTACCGGCGCCATCATGGCCGTGCCCTGTGGCGATGAACGGGACCACAAGTTTGCCAGGCACTTCAATATTCCCATCACCAATATCATCGGTGAACAGTATAATGGCGAAGAAGCCAACGCCACCAAAGATGCCATACTGCAAAACAGCGGTTTCCTGGATGGAATGAAGATGAAGGATGCCATTGAAGTGGTGATCGCTAAGATGGAGGAAAGGGGTATTGGCAAAAGAAAGGTGAATTATAAAATGCGGGATGCCGGCTTCAGCCGCCAGCGCTATTGGGGCGAACCCTTTCCGATAATATGGAATGATGGTGTGCCGGTAGCGATGAATGAAACAGATCTGCCATTGCTGCTGCCGCACATGGAGGAAGTAAAACCCGGTAAGGGCGGGGAAGGGCCGCTGTCGAACCTGACTGATTGGGTGAATACGCCGCAGGGGCAAAGAGAAACCAGTACGATGCCCGGCTATGCCGGCAGCAGCTGGTATTTCCTCCGTTATATGGATCCGGAGAACAAAGAAGAATTTTGCAGCCGCCTGGCATCTGATTATTGGGGGCAGGTGGATCTGTACATTGGCGGAACGGAACATGCCGTCGGCCATCTGTTATACAGCCGTATGTGGACGAAAGTGTTGTATGATTTGGGACTGGTAGGCCATGATGAACCGTACAAGCGGTTGGTGAACCAGGGGATGATACAGGGGAGTTCCAGGTTTGTTTACAGAATACATGGTACAAATCAGTTTGTTTCTTGGGGGTTAAAAGACAACTACCAGGTTGATGATATACATGTGGATGTAAATATTGTTGACGGACTGGAATTGGACACCGAAGCATTTAAACAATGGCGCAATGGCGAGTTTGCAGATGCGGAGTTCATATTAGAAGATGGCAAATATATCTGCGGAGCCGAAGTTGAAAAAATGAGTAAGCGTTACTTCAACACCGTCAACCCCACAGACCTGTGTAATAAATACGGCGCCGATACCTTCCGCATGTATGAAATGTTCCTTGGCCCGGTGGAGATGAGCAAGCCCTGGGATACAAAAGGCATAGAAGGCGTACACCGCTTTCTGAAAAAATTATGGCGTCTGTTCTTTGATGAAGTAAAAGGCAGGGTATGGACAGCCGGGAAAGCCACCGATGCCGAACTCAAAGCGCTGCATAAAACCATTAAGAAGATCGAAGAAGATACCGAGCGGTTCAGCTTCAATACGGGGGTGAGTACGTTCATGATCTGTGTGAATGAACTGACAGACTTAAAATGCCACAAGAAAGAGGTTTTAGAACCACTGCTTATTTTACTGGCGCCCTATGCCCCGCATATCAGCGAAGAATTGTGGAGTGTGCTGGGCAACAGCGGCAGCATCCTCAATGCTTCCTTCCCCAAATGGGAGGAAAAATATATCAGGGAAACGTCCAAGGCTTACCCGGTTGCCATCAATGGCAAAACAAGAAGCGAACTGACCATCGCCCTGGATGCCACCCAGCAGCAGGTGGAAGAACGGGTACTGCAGGACGCCACCGTACAGAAATGGCTCGAAGGCAAACAACCGAAGAAGATCATTTATGTGAAGAATAAGATGATTAATGTAGTAGTGTAAAGAGTGTTTAAGGGCAGGGCCGTTTACCTAAAGAAGTCGCTGTGCTCTCTGCCCGCTGCATACGCTGCGGGAAACCCCTTTTGCGTGCAAATATCAAATCGCATTACACTTTTAAAAACAACAATCCATTATTTTTAGGGCATGTACCATCCGCTTAAAGCTTGTATTATTTCCCTGCTTATTGCCTTTTTCTTTACAGCGCTGCCGACCTATGCCCGTATCCTTCCTGCCGATAAAGCCATACTCAATTACCGGCAGGTCATGTTTGAATACGATGAGGTAAAGGGCGCCGATTACTATTTTGTCTTTGTAACGGAAGAAGGCAAGGCGCCCCGCCGGTTCCGCAATGAATCCCTCGCCTTTATGCAGGAAGACATGTTTGCCTTCGGTAAAAAATATACCTGGTATTACACGGCGTATAAAAAGGATAAGGCTGTTTTTAAAAGCCCGGTGTACCATTTTGAAATAAAGGCCGCTTTTCAGACCAGTGATACCTGGCTGCGGACGGCCGTTACGGCCAATGACACCACCGGCTATAAACCCGGTATTATTTTTCTCGACTACATGGGGATGGCCATTAACCGGAAAGGACAGCCGGTATGGTACATGCCTTTGCTGAAAGACAGCCTGGAAAACCTGAAGATGCGGAACGTAAAACTAACCCCTGCCGGAACGATCACTTATCTTGACAATACCGATTGTTTTGAAAAGACCATCGATGCCGTTACCCGCTGGAAAGCGCCGAATAACGGGCAGGTATCCGGCGACAAGCAGGAGTACTATCATCATGATTTCTTTAAGATGGAGGACGGGAGTTATATCACTTCCGGGTACCGGTTCGTAAACGAACCCAATATGTATGACAAGTCAGTCATCAGCAGGGTGCGGTACAATACCATCATCCAGTACAGCAGCGAGGGTAAGGTGCTGTGGTGGTGGGATGAATCAAAACACGTGGATAAAAAAGTATTGTATGGCGACAGCGGCCCCACGGCCACGGAAGTAGCCGGCACCCACCTGAATGGCATTGCCTATTACAAACCTGATGATGCCTTTATCGTCAGCTTCCGGGATAATTCATCGATCCTTAAGATCAGCCATAAAACAGGCGAAATACTTTATAACCTGGGCGACTCCTTAAAAAAATATTACCCGGATGAGGTCCCTTTCTCCAACCAGCACGGCCCTTCGCTGCTGAAGGACGGAAGTATCGTGGTCTATAATAATAACCTCAACCGTACCGGCAAGCAAAGAGGGCCCGTTTACCCGGTGGTAAAAATATTCCGGCAGCCATCCGCAACCGGGCAGTCGCAAAAACTGTGGGACTACGAATGTTATTCCGAAAAATACCCGGACGGGATTTTTGGCAAAGAAGGCTATGCTGCGCAGCTGCCCTACAGCAACAACCTGCTGGTATGTATGGGCGGCGCCAATTATGTGTTTGAAATAACACCGGGCCGGAAAGTGGTATGGCAGTGCACCCTGCAGCGCTTTGATGAAAATACAAAGCAGTGGATGGCCATTAATAATTACCGGTGCAGCTATGCCAGTTCGTTGTACCCCGCTTATTTCACCGTGCAAACAAAAGCCGGCGACAGTAAGTCGCCGCTTACCTTCCGGCTGAACAATGAAGGCAGTGAAGAAAATACGTATACCATTGAACTGAATGGTAAGATCTATAAGGACGATATCCTGCTGCCCGCACGGTCGGGCAAAGACATAAGGGTGGCAGACTTTCCGCTTCCGCAGGGTGAAAAGCCCGGTGTAATGGTGGTGATATACCCAACCGGAAGAAAGGCCGAAAAAAGAGAATGGCAGCTCAATAACTGATACCAGTGGTCAGAAAGAAGGTTTCAGCCCCTTGTTTTTCCAGTAATCAATGATCGGCTGGTAAGGTCCAAACTTGTGTTGTGATGCAGAGAAACTGTCTGAGTAAGGTCCCTTGTCATGGTCGATGGGTTTTTTATCCGGCCTGGGATAGTCGAATGAGGCCGGGTGCGGTCTTGGCCGGCTGTTTACATACGCTGCCACATCTATCGCTTCCTCATCTGTGAGCACCGGCTTATCATGCCGGGCAGAGTCATACGGCATATTCGCTTTCAGCCACCCGCTTAGTTTTATAACACGGTACATACTGGAGCCGGCCTGGTAGGCGTGGTCGCCCCACAACGGCGGATAGAGATATGATATGCTGTCGCTGTTAAAACGCCCCTGTCCCTCTGAACCATGGCAGCGGGAGCAGCGGCTGGCGTAGATCAATGCGCCCTTGCTGGTATCTGCGGCCCGGTTTGGAAATTGAAGCGGCAGGCTTTTCCCCCATATTTCTTTTTGGTGTTTTGCAGCAAAATCGTCGAGCCATTTCAGGTAGGCAAGGAAGGCCTGCATCTCCCTTGTATTTTCCGGGACAGGGGTACCATTCAGCGGGCGGGTGATGCAATTATTCACCCGTTCGGCCAGGCTGAGCACTTTATCCTCCCGTGCCCGGTATTGCGGGTAGCGGCGGCTGGCCGTCATCAGGTCAAAGGCAAAAGGTTTGGTGCCGGCAAGCTGGTGACAGTTACTGCAACTGGTACGGGTACCGGTATACTGTCCGTTGATGCCCTGCGGACCAATGTAATAAGCAGTATTGTTCATCAGGGCCTGCCCGTATTTCACCAGTTCCCCGGCACTGTCGATGGCCGGTACCAGGCTTTCAGGTGAAGGCTTGTGTTCAGATGAACTGTTTTTTAAAAGGCAGCTGGCCAGGCCGGTAAGGGTAACGATACACACAATGCGGCTTATGTAAATCATAGTTTAAAAATAACCCGTGCAAAATAAATCTGCCATTTTTTTAAAAGCCGGCAGAAGGCAGCGCTGCACCGGGGCGATTATTTTCACTTGCGGAGTACCGGTACAGGCGGGATCGCATTTTTCCGGGGGTCTGACAAAAACTTGTTGTATTTAAAAAAATAAATATCTTAGTCGCTGAGCCTGACTTGAGTTTACACCATCCAAAACCACAAACACTGCTTATGAGGAAAGTTTACCTCCTGCTGTTTACATTATTTACAGCCATTTTACTTCATGCACAAAATTTCGGTACCACAGAAACAGAGTTGTACACCAGCATCTCTAACAACACGGCTGCTACCGCACAGGCCATCACCAGTCCTGCGAAAGTAAAAGGCAATATCTATCCTAACGGGGATATTGACTTTTATTCCTTTACGGCCAATGCCGGCGACCGGGTGTATGCTGCGGTAATGACATCGTTCAGTGCCGGTTCATCAACTGATTGCCAGCTTACGCTGATCGCATCTGATGGAACAACCGTGATCGAGTTTGATGATGACAACGGATCCTTTGCAGGATTTTCATCGTCGATCGCAGGTGCTATTATCCCTGCCAGCGGTACATACTATCTTAAAGTAAACGATTTTACTGCCGGTACTACCACCGAAAGGGGATATGACCTGTACCTGAAAGTGCAGAGCGGCGCCCCGGTAGCTGAAGTGGAATCCAATGATTCGCCGGCTACGGCTAACGTTATGCCGGCAAGCGGATGGGTAAGCGGGGCAAGAAACCCGGCCACCGCTACAGAGCAGGATTGGTTTGCAGTGACCCTTGCCGCCGGTGAGTCTGTATTTATCAGTGCCGACTGGGACCCTGAAAAGGATAATGTCAGTTATAATGGTCGTCTGGGGTTTGGTCTCTTTGGTGATGCAGGCAACCAGATACTCGTGATAGATGATGCCGGAACGGGGGATGTAACTCCCAATCCGAACCGTCCCTCCGAAGCTTTTTTCTTTACAGCAAAGGATGCCGGCACCTATTATGTGTTTGCCGATGCGGCTTCCGCAGCAGTAGGCGGCCCCACGGCTACTTACCATATTTCATATACCAAGTTTGCGGCAGAAACCGGGTATGTCAATACCCCTTCAGCAGATGTGCCAAAGACGATCGGACCCGGCACCGGCTCGGTTACTTCCACCCTGACCGTTCCCGGTAATCCCCGCATCAAGGATATGAGTGTAAGAATAACATTGAACCATGCCCTGATGGGGGATATTGATGCCACTCTTACTTCCCCTTCTGGAAACATCATCCATCTCTTTACTGATATTGGCGCCACGGCCACCGGCGGGCAAACACAGATGGATATGTTCCTCAACGATAATAACGCAATCCCCCCTTCTTTTACCGTATTAAAAGGAGTAGGGATGCAGCCGGAAGTGGCCGGTAAACTGGACCAGTTCAAAAACCAGAACGCCGGCGGAACCTGGACACTCACTCTCTATGATGATGGTGCCAATGCCTCAGGCGGCACCCTTACCGCCTGGTCACTGGATATTCTTCCGGACAATACGCCGAATCTCGCTAACGCCATTACCATATTCAGTACCGATTTTGAATCCGGTGCCGATGGGTTTACCCATTCCGGTACCGGCGACCAGTGGGCACTGGGTACGCCGAATACAGCGGCCACCACCACCGCCAATCCTGTTGCCGCCTTTACAACGGCCAACAGTGGTGTAAACGCCTGGAAGACGAACCTGACAGGTACCTATAACATAAGCACAGACCAGACACTGAAATCACCTTCCATTGCTTTACCGGTCAGCGTTTCTCCTTTATGGATAAGCTGGGCCATGAAGTACCAGATGGAAAGCGCCAACTTTGATCACTTAACAGTGAGTGTGCAGCAGGTGGGTAACCCCGCAACCGCAAAGACATTGTTTGAGTGGCTGGGTGCCACCCAGACAGCCTCCGTGGGTAACCCCACTGTAAACGTACCACAGTCAGCAGGCTGGGGTACCTGGTATGCAGATGTAAGTTCCTTTGCAGGTCAGAATATTGAATTCCTCGTCCGGCTGGTTTCTGATAATACAGTCAACTTCGGGGGGGCGGCAATAGACGATTTCAAAGTATACCGCCTCTGTGAAGCGCCGGCTGTAACCGGCAACCCGGCCAACAGTGCTGTATGTGACGGGGCCAATGCCTCCTTCAGCATAACAGCCACCGGGACGACCCTTACGTACCAGTGGCAGGTTAATACCGGCAGCGGTTTTGTAAACATATCAGATGGCGGGGTGTATGCAGGCACCGGCACAAATGCACTGTCAATTACCGGTGCTACTCCTGCGATGAATGGCTACCTCTACCGCTGTGTGGTGACAAATGGCTGCGGTACGGCCAACTCAAACCAGGCGACACTTACCGTGAACAATCTGCCGACAGCAGTGGCTACGCCCTCTTCACAAAATGCCTGCTCCGGTTCCGCCATCACCACAATCGTACTTTCCGGAACAGGTACTACTTATACATGGTCAAGAGACAACAACGTTACAGTAACCGGTATTGCCGCCAATGGAACCGGGGATATCAGCGGAACGCTGGTGAATACAACCGGGGCTCCTGTTACGGTGACCTTTACTATTACGCCATCTGATGTAAACTGTACAGGTGTTCCCATTACCGCCACGGTAACTGTATATCCTGTTCCGGTGGTGAATGCGCCGGCTGTTACTCAACCCACCTGCCTGGTTCCAACCGGAACCATTGTGGTAAATGCTACCGGAAGCGGTACACTGGAATACAGCCTGAATGGCGGTGCTTACCAGGTATCCAATACCTTCAGCGGACTGGCACCGGGCAACTACAATATAGCTGTAAGGATACAGGCTGCGGTTTCATGCCCGGTTAACTATGCCGGAAACCCGGTTGTATTGAATCCTCCGGGATCGGTGGTGTCTTTACCAATCAGCCATGATTTTGTACCGGTATCACCCTTCCTGCCCGCAGGATGGTCTGTAGTAAACCCGAATGGCAATAATACCTGGGTAAGAAATAATAATGGTAACGGAAATGCCGGTTCGGCCTTTATCGATAACTACAACTTCAACCTGACAGGACAGGTAGATGAGATCCGCACACCGCCGTTCAATACCGGCAATGATTCTGTGATCATTGAATTTGATTATGCATATAAAAACTTCCCTGGCCTGAATGACAGGCTGCAGCTGATGGTGTCTTCAGACTGCGGGGCTACATTTAACACGGGTACAAACCCTGTGTTTGACAGAGCCGGCGCTGCACTGGCAACAGCCGGTTCTTCCACCGCCAACTATACCACCCCGGCTGCCGGAGACTGGAAGCATGAAAGAATAGCTGTATTCGTTGGTACCGGATCACCTTATGCGGCTAACCAGATCATGATCGCTTCTTTCAAAATGACCAACGGCTATGGTAACAACCTCTTTATCGATAATATCAACATAAAGACCAGTTGTGTGCCGGCGTCTATTACCTGCCCGGCCAATATTACCGTCAGCAACGCAGTGAACCAGTGCAGCAATGTGGTTACGTATACACCAACAACCGGTGGTTCCACCCCGGTAGCGGTAAGCTATGTATTCAGTGGTGCTACGACGGGCAGTGGCAGTGGCGATGGCAGCGGATCTACCTTTAATGTGGGTACTACGCTGGTAACACTCACCGCCGTTAATGCCTGTGGTACAGCCAACTGTTCATTCAACGTTACAGTAAATGATACACAAGCTCCAACAATTAGCTGCCCGGCACCGGTAACCGTCAGCTGTGCTGCTGCTGTACCTGCCGTTAATACGGGTAGTGTAACAGCTTCAGATAATTGCCCCGGTGTGGTGGTAACCCACATTGGTGATGTGATCAGTGCCCAGACCTGCGCCAACAGGTATACACTGACCAGGACCTATCGTGCCACTGATGCTGCCGGCAACTTCAGCGAGTGCACACAGATCATTACCGTAAATGATGTCACTCCGCCCACGATCACTTGTCCCGCTCCGGTAACGGTCAGCTGCGCCAGTGCCGTACCGGCGGTCAATACCGGCGCTGTTACGGCTTCTGACAATTGTGGTGGCGTGGTGACCATCACGCATATCAGTGATGTGATCAGCGGCCAGACCTGTGCCAACCGTTATACGTTAACCAGGACTTACCGTGCTACGGATGTCTGCGGCAATTTCGCCGAGTGCACCCAGATCATTACGGTAAATGATGTCACTCCGCCCACGATCACTTGTCCGGCTCCGGTAACGGTCAGCTGTGCCAGCGCCGTACCGGCTGTGAATACCGGCGCTGTTACGGCTTCTGACAATTGTGGTGGTGTGGTGACCATCACGCATATCAGTGATGTGATCAGTGCACAGACCTGTGCTAACCGCTATACCATTACACGTACTTATCGTGCTACCGATGTCTGCGGCAACTTTGCCCAGTGCGCCAGATCATCACGGTCAATGATGCAAACCCCGCCAACACTTACCTGCCCGGCTAATGATTACGGTAGGAACAACCCCCGACGCTCTGCGGTGGTGACCTTTACCGCCACCGATAACTGCGGCGGCGCTGTCACCATCACTTCCGTACCGGCATCGGGAAGCACCTTCCCGTAGGCACCGCACGTAACCGTTACCGCCACCGATGTATGCGGCAATACTGCCACCTGCAGCTTTACAGTAACCGTTCAGGATAACCAGGCACCCACTATTGTTTGCCCGGCCAATATTTCCGTGAACAATGATCCCGGTATCCTGCTACGACGTGCATCTATCCACTGTATCCGACAACTGTGCCCTGCCCGGTGGTACCGTGGCGCTGACACAGTCGACCAACAATACCACCATCACCCCGATACAGATCGGCTGCCAGTACTTCGGCGGACAAACCGCAGAGAACAGCTGGTGGAGAGCCTGCTGACCTGGCACCGCGGAACCTGCTGCCTGCCGGTCTTACCATCAAGTCTGTACGGATGGGGGTGGAAAGGATCACTACCGCCACCACTGTTCCCGTTACCGTAAGGATCTACACCAGTGCCGGTGCCTTCCCCGGCGGTACCCGGACACTGCGGGCCACCCAGACGGTGAACCTTTCTTCACAGACCAATACCCTTGTAACAGTGCCCTTCACCACCCGGCAACGGTTGCCGCCAATGCCATCGTGGTGGTGGAAGTAAATGTGCCGGACCAGCTGGCTTCCAACTCGGCCTTCTTCCTGGGAAGCAATGCCCTGGGCCAGTCAGCCCCGGTTATATTCGGCCCCGGCCTGCGGTATCAATACCCCGACAGACCTGACCGATATCGGCTTCCCGGATGATCATATCATTCACTGCTTGACCTCAATGGCGAGTATTATATCACCAGCCCCACCCTGGTGCAGACAGCAGGGCTGCCGAGAGGCGCCACACTTCCCGGTGGGCACTACCACCAATACCTTCCGTGCCACGGATGCAGCCGGTAACCGACACCTGCTCTCCTTTACCGTAACGGTGGCGGATGCACAGGCCCCGTCTTCACCCTGCCCGCCGGGTGGTAAGGAACACGGATGCCGGTCAGTGCTATGCCACCTATACCCCGGTACAGCCGGTATTTACAGACAACTGTGCGGTGACCACCTTACCTGGGTAATGACAGGGGCCACCACCGGTTCATCTCCGGCCACGGGTATCAACTACGTGCCGTCCACACAATTCCAGCTGAGCGGTACCAGCGGTACAGGGCTTACCATCATCACCTATACCATTAAGGATGCAGCGGGCAATACCGCCACCTGCGTAACCACCGTACAGGTGAATGATGCCGCCACACCGGTGATATCGGTACCGCCGGCCACCAGGTTTGTCTGCGTGGGCAGCGATGCGGTGTACAGTGTAGCGGCCAGTGCCGGTACCGGCAACCCGCTGACCTACCAGTGGCAGCAGTGGAATGGCAGCGCCTGGAGTGAATATTGCAGGAGCCACCACCAGCACGCTGACGATACCGGCAGTAACCTTTGCGCAGAATACCAATACATACCGGGTGGTGCTGACAGGCCGCTGTTCAGTGGTGATCTCCGATGCGTTCTCACTGTTTGTGAACCCGCTGCCGGCTGTAACGCTGTGCTCCATCCCTCCGTCCCTTACGCCTTCGCAGTCGCTGAACATTACGGCGAATGTGAGCCCGTCCGGGCGGATCGCTTTGTATGGAGAAGGATGGTGCGGTGATCCAGAGCACGGTCCTTCATGGCCGGTCTTACCGTGGATGATATCGGTACCTACCGTGTTACCTACACCGATCCGAATGGTTGTGTGAACACTTCCGGCCGATGTGGTGGTAACGGGCCAGACCAGTGATAAGCTCTGGGTATACCCCAACCCGAATAACGGGCGGTTCCAGGTACGGTTCTATAATACACCGGGCGAGAAGGCCACGGTCAGGGTATTTGATGGCAAGTGCCAAAGTGTATGAGAAGACCGTGACCACCGGCACCAGCTACACAAGGATCGATGTGGAGCTGAATAACCCGGTGCCGAGTGAGTTTTATATTGTGGAACTGGTGAACTCTGCCGGTCAGCGGATCGGAACCAGGAAGATCATTGTACAATAAAAGAAGAACAAAAGAATAACAGGAGCCACCCGCCCGAAGCGGGTGGCTCTTTGTTTGGGGGAATACTCTGTTCATACAAGTGAAAGAAAGGGGCAGAGGCTGTTCCGGGTTTATCTCCCGGCACCACCAGGTCCGTTATAAACCCAACCATCAAAGAGACGGGCCGGTGTAAAGAATAATTTCTGTACCTTTTGGTAAAGGAATAGCACATGAGAAAGATACTGGCGCTGCCGGTCCTGCTGCTGGCAGCCGCTCTTTGCTCTGCCTCCGAAAGCATCTCCTGCAAAATTGAAGGCTGGTTTACCGGGTCGCTGCAGCCCCGGTATGTTTACCTCAGAACCGTGGCCAATCCTTCGCAGGGCACACAGCTGATATATGTTCCGGTGAAAGATGGCCATTTCACCATTACCGGAACGTTCAAATACCCGGAAGGAGATTATTGCGGGGCCACTTTGTTTACCGCAGATATTCCCGGTCTGCAGCAGAAAGATTTGACGGCTTTATTTAAGAAAAACAACTACGACAGCAGGTACCTGGTACTGGAAAAGGAGATCTCCATAACGATCACTGATCTCATGCGGGAGTCCGTCGTCACCGGCAGTAAACTGAACCAGATCAGCAACCTGTTTGAAAGCATCAGTGCAAAGGAAAAGAAGCAATACGACAGTATTCAGCAATGGTACGACCGTGAATTGAAAAATACACAGGCTGATAAAGCGGCGGCTGAGAAGGCCGGGGCTGAATATTCCCGGAAACTGCTGATGATGCAGAATGAAAATACATTGCAGCGGATCAGTATCATTGAACAATACCCGGATTCAAGGATCTCCCTTCGTCAGTTTGCAGCACTCAGTTTTCTGAACAGCCATGTGGCGGGAAGGTTCCAGGAAAGGATGGAAAAGGCCTGGGAGAAAATACCGGAGCGCCTGAAGAAGGAGCCGGAAGGAATAAAGGCCGGTAAGGAACTTTCTGTTGCAGGAAAGAACATCGGGTTAAAAGAAGGCGACAGCCTGCCGGGATATACCTTCACCGGCGAAGACGGCAAGCCTGTTTCAACAACTGAATTCCGCGGCAAATACCTGCTCCTTGATTTCTGGACCTCCTGGTGCGGGCCTTGCCGGGCAGAACATTTCAATATGAAAAAGGTATTTGAGAAATACAGCAACAGGAACTTTGTTATTCTGCAGGTATCGCTGGATACTCAAAAAGAGAAATGGCTGAAGGCATTGAAAGAAGATAATCTCCCCTGGCGTAACCTGCTCAGCACAAACGGCTGGGACAAGAACCTGGAAAAGGTCTTCAGTTTTAATTCAGTACCCTCCAGTTACCTGGCCGGCCCGGATGGAAAGATAATTGCCAGGAACCTGCGGGGTGATGAACTGGAAAGGACACTGCAGGCTATTTTCGGGTTCTGACCAAACTACGTAATGATATTTTTTTGCTGCGGTTACTGTGAGGGCTTTACCAACCGGATCAGGGCGCTGCTCCCTTCCGTACTGGCCAGGTATGCATCGAATTTTTTTCCGCCGACCATTGCTACCATGTAGGAAGTATTTGGAGGGATCAATCCCATATTCTCTGCTACCATGACCAGTTCACTCTTTTCTTTAAGCCCGCTGACCGGTAACTTAATAATATAGGCATTGGCCGTAAGGCGGATATGTTCAAAGATGAGCCGGTCGTCAAGGAAGAGCGAGATGGAATCGCCGTCAATCTCTGCATTATCATAAAAGCGGAGTTCGACGGAATCGCCGGTCACCGGTATCTCTTTGATAAAGACCTTTTGCCGGGCTGTGAATTTTTCCTGGATGCTGGGCTGTTTCTCCGGTTCGGGGGCTTTGACAACAGGAATGGGTTTCTCCGTCATTCGTTCAGAGCGGGATACCGGTTCGGGCTTTTTTACCGGCGGCGGGTTATCATTGACTGTTACCGGTTCCGGTTTGGGTTCGGGCCGGGCTGTTTCAACCGGGGCCCGGGGATGGAAGGCAATGGCGGCCACACTGTCAATGATCTCAGGGTCATTGGCCCCTATGGTATAGTTATCGATCACAAAATCCCATTCATCCTCAAACTGGGCATTCCCGGTCTTATCCAGGTGAACATCTCCCCGGGTTTCCATTTCATCATCTTTCCGGGCAGTTTTTCCATCCAGCATCATCCGTCCGCTGCCCGGGCAATTGAAGTCGGCCCGGGACAACATGGGTACCTTTCCCGGTGTACTGATCGAAAGCCGGCCGGATTTTTCTTCCACGAGCTGGTCATCCCACCACACGGCAGCGTTGGTGGCCTCATCAAAATAGCCCTTGATGGTGTACCGCCTGTAATTATTGGCTGATTCGTAATAATACGAGGAGCCGGTCAGGCTGTCGCCCTTCTGTATGATCTTGACTTCCACTTTCTGCCGGTTGATCTTTCCTTTCCATACCCCGGTGATCATCTGGGCATTGAGCAGACCCGGCAAAAACCCGAAAAAGGCGAAAAGAAGCAGGGAACGGCAGTGAGGGGCGCTGGTTTTCATAAAGGGGGCCAATTTATTAATACTAACGGTTTTAAGCATTGAATATTTTCATCTAAAAATGCGGGTAGTTGAAAAAAATCCTAACTTTCCCCCAAATCTCCACCGGAGGTATTTGTAATATAACCAAAATTGACTTATGAGAAAGTTGTACACTTTTCGTAATCCGAACTTTCGTTTATTTTCCAGGAACATAAAAGCAAAAAGCACTGCATGCCTTGCGTTGCTTTTTTTGCTCAGCGGCCTGATGATCTCTTCTGTAGCAGATGCCCAGCGCACCGGCAGAAAAAGAGAGATACCGGTTGCTGACAAGACCATTGTAGTGTCTACGCCCCTGGACGAAATGCAAAGAGAATCTGCAAAGCAAAAAGCTATTAAGAATGGGGTATACCAGCCTGTTAATTCAAACCGTAACAGTATTGGCCAGAATACCACAAGCGGGGTGCCCAGTCAGAATGCACTGCTTACCTTTTCAGGTACCCTTTCGGTTGCCGATCCCACTTTCAACCGTACCTTATCAATGGCACAGGGTGGCACTTGCGGCCTTTCCGCTGTTGGTACAGCAGTGCACTACAAAACGCATACGTTTACCGTACCCGTTACGGGCAACGTGACGGTCAGCCTGCTTGCTTCGGATGGTGGTTCTGTAACACCCGGCACAGCGGATACCTTTCTTGAACTGTATGGCCCCGCTGGTTTTGTTCCGGCCGCAGCCTGTACGAACCTCGTCGCAGCGAATGATGATGCTGCCGGCGGCGGACTGATCTCTCAAATTCTGACCACTGCATTACCAGCCGGTAATTACACTGCCGTGGTTACTTCTTTTGACAATACACCCACCGACTTTCCCTGGAACTATACCTTAGCTGTTATTGTTCCGAATGCTGTTGTGGCCAATGATAACTGCAGCGGCGCTACTTCATTAACACCCGGCCCTGTTTGTGTACCCACTGCCGGTACAAACGTAGGCGCCACTCAATCTATCGCACCTATTACCTGCGCATCCTTTACCTCCAGTTCAGCACTGGATGTATGGTATAGTTTTGTAGCTACTTCCACCACACATACCATTACAGTAGTTGGTGCCGGTAGTTTTGATGCCGTGGTTGACCTGCGCTCTGGTGCCTGTAACGGTACTAACATTGCCTGTGCCGATGCAACAACCGGCGGCGGAACGGAAGTTATTAATGCTACCGGGCTTACCATCGGGGCTACCTATTTCGTCCGTGTTTATGGCTGGGCAGGCGGTACCGGAAACTTCACCATCTGTGTGACTGCCCCGGTTGCCTCTTGTACAGGGGTACCTTCACCTGGTGCCATCACACCTGCTACAAGCAGTGTTTGTGCAGGCACCGTGGTTAACCTTACGCTTAGCGGCTACACCAGCGGAACGGGTATTTCCATTCAGTGGAAATCATCCCCCACACCGGGCGGACCCTATACCAATATTGCCGGCGCCACCAACCCTGTTTATTCATTTACTGCAGCGGCCACGGCCTACTACGTGGCGACAGTAACCTGTTCGAACGGCGGCGGTAATGGCACTACTGCTGAAGTGGTGGTGAATGTCGGAGCCCCCACCCACAGCAGCCTTACAGCAACCCCTTCAACCACCTGTTCGCCGGGCAGCACCGTGATCGCAGCCACGGCTACAGGCGGCATCGGTAACTATACACATACGCTGACCGGTCCGGGCATCATTGGGGCACCGGTTGTTTCCGGCCCTAATAATTCCAGCGTAAGCTTTAGTGTTACTTCCATACCGGCTGGTGTGAATACCTATA
This sequence comes from Chitinophagaceae bacterium, assembly GCA_046329665.1. Classification (GTDB taxonomy): domain Bacteria; phylum Bacteroidota; class Bacteroidia; order Chitinophagales; family Chitinophagaceae; genus JJ008. Next base: position 274,004 of record JAXLUG010000002.1, read on the forward strand.
CACTTACTTCAACGGATGGTATCGGTTGTTCCAAAGTGAGCACTATCAGTGTGACAGTGAACCAGACCCCGCTCATCACCATGAGCACCACACCTGCCTTCCCGAATTACCTTGTAACAAGCTCAACCGGCAACACCATCGTACCCGGAACCACACTGGTACCCGGAAGCCGTGGTGATGATGTTACAGCCTCTATCTTATTACCGTTTGTGTACATGGCCTATGGCTCATCCTATACAAGTGTGCGGGTCAGCAGCAACGGTAATATCCAGTTTACCGGTAGTGGAAATACGGCCTTTGGCAATACCTGCCCGCTGCCAACCGGCACCAACCTTGGCTTCCCGGCCTTTATGCCGCACTGGGATGACCTGCTCACCAACGTGGTTCCCGGTGATGGAATCTTCACCTCCGTATCGGGTACAGCTCCCAACCGGATCTTTAATATCGAATGGAGAGGCTCATTATTTATCGGAGGTACCGTGAACTTTGAAGCCCGTTTGTACGAAGGACAGCAAAGGGTTGACTTTATCTATGGTAATATGACCAACAATGGCAGCAGTGCTACCATTGGTGTGCAGGGCGCAATATCCCCGACCACTTTATTTACCGGCTACTCCTGCAATACAGCGGCCCTCAGCTCCGGACTGGGACTTTCCTTTGTCATGTCACCGGTTAACATCTGTATCGGCAGCACCGTACGGATCGATGCAAGCTCAATCCCAACCGGTACACAGTCATTCAGCAACTCACTTAACACACATATTCCCGCAGGCGGCACCACTTCCGGTGTAGGTTCTCCTTACCCGAGCACTATTGCCGTTTCCGGTCTGCTTACTTCGGGTGTAAGTGTGAAGTCTGTAACGATCAATAACTATAACCATACATTCCCGGATGATGTTGACCTGGTACTGGTATCACCTACCGGCCAGGCCGTGATCCTGATGTCGGATTGTGGTGGCAGCACCCCTGCAACCGGGCAGACCTTCACCTTTGATGATGCAGCCGCCACTAACCTGGCCGATGCCGCCTTCAATGCTTCTGGTACGTATAAGTGTACGAACTATGGTGCAGGTGACAACTGGCCCGCTCCGGGTCCGGGTACCTCCCCCAGTTCAACCACCCTTTCAACCTTTACCGGAAACATGAACGGAACCTGGAACCTCTTTGCTTATGATGATACAGGCGGCGATATCGGCCTGATCTCTACCTGGAGCATTACATTCAATGTACCGCAGGGTGTTGTCTTCAGCCCGCTTACAAACCTGTTCAATGATGCTGGTGCTACGATCCCGTATACCGGAACTCCGGCATATACCGTATGGGCTAAACCTACTGTCAGCACCACTTATACCATGACAGCCACTGCAGCGGGTTGTACCAATACGGCTCCTGTACAAATAGCCGTGAATACACCTCCGGCTATTACCGTACAGCCGGCCGCACCGGCCGCACCGGTTTGCCCTGGTTTCAATGTCAATATCTCTGTCACCGCCACCGGTTCATTACTGACCTACCAGTGGCAGCGCAGCACAGACAATGGCACGACCTGGGTAAATGTGGTGGATGATATAGTCACCCACATGGGTACTACCACTTCCACACTGACCGTGGTGAACCCGTCTGTGGCACAGAACGGACATCGCTACAGGGTTATTATTAATGGCTTCTGTACGCCTGCTGTAACTTCCAATTCAACCACGCTGGTCATTGCCACACCGCCAACGATCACCACACAACCTGCAAATGTGACAACCTGTGTTGGCCTCAATGCAACCTTCAGTGTGGTGCCTGGCGGCGTACCTGCCCCGAACATTTTCCAATGGCAGGTAAGCACCAACGGCGGCGTTACGTATACCAACCTGACAACAGGCGGCTCTTATACAACTACGCTCACACTTACCAGTGTAACGGCGGCTATGAGCGGCAACCGCTACCGTGTGATCATTACCAACAGCTGCGGTCAGACCATTACCAGCAATGCCGGTATCCTGACGGTGAACACACCAAGCATTGTGGCGATTACACCGATCACCCAACGGGTATGCCTGACGGATACACTGGTACCACTGGTGGCCACACCTGTCGGTGGAAGCTGGAGCGGTATTGGAGTTTCCGGTACCAACTTTGTTCCGCCGATAACGGCTGTAGGTACTTACACACTCACCTATACTTATGTGAACGCTGCCGGATGTACCTCAACCGGAACCACACCGGTGACAGTTGTTGATTGTCCTGAAAGGCTGAGGGAACTTGATGAGAACGCTGTTATCCTCTTCCCGAACCCGAACAACGGACGCTTCAATATCAGGGTTAACAGTGACCTGTACAACTACCTTGGTATGAAAGTATACACCAACGACGGACGCCTGGTCAGAACACAGGTACTGAGCGGCCTTGTTTACGGAAGAGTGATACCGATCGATCTCAGCAACCTGCCGGCTGCTGCATACATGGTTAAATTCTTCTACGACAATGGTGTGAGGACAAATGAAAAAACCTTCACGGTTATCATCCAGCGTAAATAATCTGATCAAAACTGAATAAACCACAAAGGCACCTGGAAACGGGTGCCTTTTTTTGGGCACTCCCCCTGTTAACTTTGCTTATGTCTTCAGATTCGTTAACCGTTCTTCTGCAAAAGCACCCGGAGCAATTTCATCCCGTTGTTCCCTTTGATCCGGGAAAGGAGCATTGCCTCCTGCTGGATTTTACAGCCGCCAACAAAGAACTGAATGAGGACATACTGGCTGATACCAGTCTTTTTATTACTTATATCAACAGCAAGATCGCAGCATCGGTTGCCCGCTATGGTATCGGCGGGTACGGAGAGCACCGGACCGTGTACAGCAGGAGCAGGGTCTTTGATGCAGCTGATCCGGGGCAGGAGCCCAGGCGTTTGCACCTGGGTACGGATATCTGGGGCAAACCGCATACGGCTGTGATGGCGCCGCTGGAGGGTCTTGTTCACAGTTTTGCATTCAATAACCGTTTTGGTGATTATGGAGCCACGATCATACTCACACACCAGTTAGAAGGGGTTACTTTTTATACATTATACGGACACCTCAGCCTGAATGCGATCAGGAATCTCCGCGAAGGCCGGCGGATCGAAAGAGGAGAGGTGTTTGCAGAATTCGGTATCCCTGCCGAGAATGGCGGGTGGCCCCCGCATCTTCACTTTCAGATCATACTTGATCCGGGGGGTTGGAAGGGAGATTACCCCGGCGTTTGCCGGTACACAGAAAAAGAGGCCTGGCTGGAAAATTCTCCCGACCCAGACCTCATTCTTCAGATGAACAGGTACATCATGGCACCCTGACGGGAACCGGTGCTTCTCAGGCTTTCAGCAATTTGAAAGCATGTGCCCATTTATTGCTGATGAAACCGGGAATACACCAAAGTATGCATAACGGTTCGATGGCTCTGGCGGCGGCTGCTTTTCCCATGTCTTCGGTTTCCCAGCCAAAAGAAGACAACAGGCTGGTCACCCGTTCTTTTGCCTTATCATCATTACCACAGATGAACATTGTAGGCGGACCGCCGGCAAAGACAGGCTTGTACATAAAGGCATTGCCCACACAACTGAAGGCCTTTACCACTTTTGCATCCGGCAATAGTTTCTGAATTCTTTCCATCAGTGATTCGTCGAAGCTGGTAAAGAATTTAAGCACCCCGTTTTCCGGCGGTACTGCAGCGATCGGGTTGGTGGCATCAATAACGATCTTTTCAAAGAAATGCTCTTTGCCTGCGAGGCGGATCGCATCTTCCACCACCAGGCCACCCACCGCCAGCACAATGATCTTTCCAAACTGTGCGGCTTCCTGGAAGGAACCGATCATTCCCCCGGGGTTCTCCTTCTGCCACTTTACCACCTCTTCCTTGGAAATATCCCTGGTGCCCAGCATTACCTGGTAGCCTTCTTTCAGTAAACCGGAAGCCAGTACACGGCCAACAATTCCGGATCCGATAACTCCTGCTTTCATAATTAATTTTTTTTTTGATGAAACAATTGGTTTAGAAAACTGTTCGTGAACGGTGATCTTTATGAGTGCACCGGGCCGGACTGGTATACGGCAGCAAAGGTGCGGGCAAAATCCTCCAGCCGGGTATTCCCCAGTTTGGCCGGATGGTGTTTCCAGTAATCCTCCATCATGGAGCCATTCTGCAGGGCATTCCCCATTTCGGCATAGTTCTTTGCCACTTCATCCGGGAGACCGGCCTGCAGCATGCCCTGGTAGGCCTGCTCATTGGTAAAAGTGACCCAGGGTAATTCCGGCTTGCCGATGGCTGAACCAAGCACCCGGGCAATCTCACTGGTGCTTCTTTCATCACTGGCAATATAACGTACGGTATGACCGGTAAATGACAAGGCCGAAAGCGCTTCAAATGCAGCTTCTGCAATATCACCGGTATCAGCCAGCACCAGGGTGTAGTTATCACCGCCAAAATTGCTGCCGATGATATTCATGTGTTTCACCATGCCGATCGTTGCAAGAAGGTTGGCAAAGAAATAAACCGGCCGCAGGTGGAGGATATGAACATCCTCCAGCTTGTTCAGGGCCTGTTCTGCATGGTACAGTCCGCTTACGGGCCCGCATCCGTCAGGCAGGTGTGCCCCCACACTGCTCAGGTTAACCACGTATTTCACTTTGGCAGCTTTGATGGCAGCCGCATAGTTTTCACCGATGCCGCGGATATAGGCCTTCCAGTCGGACGCCATAAAATAAGGAGGCACCATGGTATAAACAGCATCGGCCCCCCCGAATGCTTTGGTAAGAAAAGCAACATCTTCCACGGATCCGATGGCCGCTTCAGCACCCAGCGTTGTGAGGGAACTGATATTTTCTGCTTTCCGGCTAATGACAGTTACATGATGACCGGCTTTAAGCAGTTTTTCGGCAAGCGGGCGGGAGATGTGGCCGGCACTGCCGGTGATGACATATTTCTTCATATAGGTTGTTTATTTGTATATACAATTAATCAGCTAAAAAAAATCAGGGTAGCTTGTCCACCAGTTTGTTCATACTCTGCACCAGCCGGGCACTTTCCTCTTTACCAAGGATGGCGGAATACCGCTGGTAAAAGTGGGCGAGGCATTCTTTTAATTCCGGGTACAGCGTTTTGGCCTTCGGTGTCGGGTATACATTTGTCAGTTTCCCTTCATTGGTCCGGATGACCAGTCTTTTTTGTTCCAGCTTTTCAATGAGCCTTGTTATCGTGCTGGGCGTAAGCAGTAATTGCTGTACCAGGTCCGATGGCTGAATGCCCGGTTCTTCGATTGCCAGCATCAGCAAATAGGCATGGCTGGGCGTAAGCCCCACTTTCTTCCAGCTTTCCATGGCCAGTTTCTCGATCTTCCGGGCCAGGGCATTGCTGGAAAAATAGAGACAGTGACAATATTTACTTGAGGCAGCTTTCAAGGAGCCGCTAAGGTAAGGTAAAATTATTTGTATATACAAATATTACCCGGAAAAAGTTTTGCCCTGCTTTTCAGGAGGTGATTGCTAAATTTACAGTATGTCTAATCCCAACCTGAACAGCGAAAAGATGAATCTCTCTGCATCCGATACGGTGTTTGAGAATTCCATCCGGCCGGCGGCGATCAATGAATTTGCAGGGCAGGACCAGGTAATAGAGAATCTTCGCATTTTCATCAAGGCGGCCAAACTCCGGGGCGAGGCACTCGATCATGTGCTCTTTCACGGCCCTCCCGGCCTGGGAAAGACAACACTTTCCAGGATCGTGGCGAATGAACTGGGTGTAAACATCAAGGAAACCTCCGGGCCGGTGATCGAAAAACCGGGTGACCTGGCAGGACTGCTGACAGGTCTTGAAACGAATGATGTTTTGTTCATTGATGAGATACACCGCCTGAGTACGGTGGTGGAAGAATACCTCTACGCTGCCATGGAGGATTATCGAATCGATATCATGATCGACAGCGGCCCTAATGCCAGGAGCATTCAGCTTAACCTGAACCCCTTCACGCTGATCGGGGCCACTACCCGGAGCGGGTTGCTTACGGCACCGCTGCTCTCGAGGTTTGCCATCAAGTCAAGACTGGAATATTACTCTTCTGCAGTTCTGAATAAGATCATTCAGCGGTCGGCCGGTATACTGGGTACAAAGATCTCCGGGGAAGCCATTGGGGAGATCGGCAGGAGAAGCCGGGGCACCCCGCGGATCGCCAACGGCCTGCTGCGCCGGGTACGGGATTTTGCGCAGGTGCTGAACGACGGAGAGATCGATCTCGGGATCACCCAGCATGCGCTGAAGGCCCTGAATGTGGATGAACACGGGCTGGATGACATGGATAACCGCATCCTCGCCACCATCATTGATAAATTTAAAGGCGGGCCGGTGGGCATCACCACTATTGCAACAGCCGTGGGAGAAGAGGCCGGCACACTGGAGGAGGTTTACGAACCATTCCTGATACAGGAAGGATTTCTGCAGCGTACACCAAGGGGAAGAGAAGTAACGGCCAAGGCATACCACCACCTCGGAAAAAAGAAACCCGGCCATACAGGGAACCTGTTTACCGAATAGCGGTCAGGAAACAAAAAGGGTATATAAAGAGGTTCATTCACTTTATATACCCTGTAATCTTTTTACCGGCCGGGATCACTGCACCACTAACCGGAAACCATTGCCGTGTATGTTCACGATCTCGATCTTAGGGTCGTCTTTCAGGTATTTCCGCAGTTTCGCAATGTAAACGTCCATGCTGCGGCCATTGAAGTATGTATCGCTGCCCCATATCTTTTTTAAGGCCTGCTCCCTGGGCAGCAGATCATTCAGGTGTTCTGCCAGCATTTTCAGCAGGTCATTTTCCTTGGGAGATAATGTCTGGGTGATGCCGTTATGGATGAGTTGGCGCAGCTTGGGGTTGAAGTGATAGCTGGCCAGGTCAAATTCCTTGTTCTCGCTCTCCTTATTCTGCTCTTCGTTACGTTTAAGGATCGCTTTTATTTTCAGGAGCAATACTTCGCTGTCGAATGGTTTTGTGATGTAATCATCGGCGCCGAGTTTGTATCCCTGGATCACATCTTCTTTCATGGTCTTTGCACTCAGGAAGAAGAGGGGGATATCCGGGTCAATATCACGGATCTCTTCGGCAAGGGTAAATCCGTCCATATTGGGCATCATTACATCAAGCAGGCAGAGATCGAATTTTTCCCGCTGGAAAGCAGCCAGACCCAGCCGGCCATCCCTTTCAAGCGTTACGTCGTAATCATTTAATTCAAGATAGTTCTTCAGTACACTTCCAAGGTTGGTATCATCTTCGCACAACAGAATTTTGGGTTTCTTAGTATCCATTTCCGGTGGTTTTTATTGTTGACAAATAAAGGTAAAGCATTTCGGGAGTTAAAGTACAGCTGTTCAATATTTTGTTAAAAGACCATTCAGGTAATTCCGTTGCTTTCTACTTTTGCCGTATGCTCACGGCATCAGCACGGGAGTATGCTATAAAAAACTATGCCATGCACATTACAAATGATAACCGCCTGAAGAAACTGATCGTAATCGGCGACCGCCTGCTCATCAAACCAACCCGGCCTGATGAACGGACCGCCAGCGGCCTCTACCTGCCGCCCGGCGTGCAGGAAAAAGAAAAAGTACAACAGGGCTATGTGATCAAGACAGGACCCGGCTATGCAATCCCCATGCCCGTGGAGGATGAACCCTGGAAGGGGGAGGAAGAAAAAGTAAAGTACGTACCCCTGCAGGCCCGGGAAGGAGACCTTGCTATCTTTCTCCTCAGCGGCGCCACGGAAGTGATGTATGAGAATGAAAAATATTTTATCGTACCGCAAAGCGCTATCCTGATGCTGGAAAGGGAAGAAGAACTTTAAATCAGCACATGCATAAAAAAAGAATCACGGCAGCATTTCTTTTACTGGGATTTACAGCTTCTGCCCAGAAAGGAATCGATCAGCTGGTGCGGACGGAAAAGGATTTTGCCGCTTATTCCGTTTCGCACAGCACCAAGGAGGCTTTTGAGAAATTCATTGACAGCGCCAGTATCATGTTCGAGAACGGGCAGCCCGTCAGGGCGGTGGAATACTGGGCCCGGCGGCAAAAAAGACCCGGCGTGCTGGACTGGCACCCTCAGTTTGCCGAGGTCTCCCTTATGGGAAGTTTTGGCTATACAACAGGTCCCTGGACCTACCGGGCATCACCGGCTGATACCATAAGTGCATATGGCCAGTACAGTACGGTATGGGCCATCAATAAATCAGGGGAGTGGAAGTTCCTTGCCGACTTTGGCGTGGATAATTCCGGGCCGGCCACCCCGGATGAAAAAATAATCACGGCAGCAAAGCAGCCCGCTTATAAGGAAGCGATTGCCGGTGATGAAACCTTCCTGAAAAGTGAGAACGGCTTCAATGCACGCTGCCTGACCGATAAACAAAAGGCCTATAAAAAGTGGTTATCCCGCCAATCCATTCTTAACAGGAACGGTTCCCTTCCGGCCGCACAACCGAAAGACAGGAAGAAACTGGTTGATCAGACGCCGGACGCTATTCAGTTCACCACCCTTGGCTGGGGCTTTTCCGCCGGATCCGCCGATATGGCCTATACGTATGGCAAGGCGCTGGTAAATGGAAAGGACCAGAATTATTTGCGGGTTTGGCGAAAAGAGAAAAAGGGATGGAAAATAGCACTGGAGGTATTGCGGTATTAAATACATTTACGGAACGATAAAAAGATACTTATGGCAGACAGTGCGAAATTCCTTGAAACGATCCGGAACGGGTACACCTTCAAAGGAGAATCCTTTAAACTGGGTTGCGGAATGCTCGACGGCAATGTTGCCGCCGGTGCGGATGTATACATACCGTTTAAAACCATGAACCGGCACGGGCTGGTGGCCGGCGCCACGGGTACGGGTAAAACAAAGACCCTGCAGGTGATGGCCGAATGCCTGAGTGATGCCAGTATACCGGTTCTGATGATGGATATCAAGGGCGACCTGAGTGGTATTGCCGCTGCCGGCACCGTCAATAATAATATTACTGAACGCTGCCAGAAACTGGGGATCGAATATAAACCGGCCGCTTACCCGGTTGAACTTCTTACACTGAGCAACCAGAAAGGAACTCGCCTGCGGGCCACCGTCAGTGAATTCGGCCCTGTACTCTTATCAAAGATCCTCGGGCTGAATGATACCCAGGGCGGTTTTGTGGCCATGATCTTTAAATACTGTGATGACACGAAGCTTCCCCTGCTGGACCTCAAGGATTTTATCAAAGTGCTGCAGTATATCAGTGATGAAGGAAAGGAAGAACTGGAAAAGACATACGGCAAGATCTCCACCTCCTCCACCGGTACCATTCTCCGGAAGGTGATCGAACTGCAGCAGCAGGGAGCGGATGTCTTCTTTGGTGAAAAGAGCTTTGAAGTGGATGACCTGATGCGGATCAGTGAGGACGGAAGAGGGATCATCTCTGTGGTGCGGGTGACCGACCTGCAGGACCGGCCAAAATTATTTTCCACCTTTATGCTCCAGTTACTTGCCGAACTGTATGCCACCTGCCCGGAAGAAGGTGACCTTGACAAACCTAAGCTGGTGATGTTCATCGATGAGGCACACCTTATTTTCCAGGAAGCGAGTGATGCCTTGCTGCAGCAGATCGAAACGATCATTAAACTCATCCGTTCCAAAGGCATCGGTATCTATTTCTGTACACAAAACCCGATGGATGTCCCGGCTTCTGTGCTGGCGCAGCTTGGGTTAAAGGTGCAGCATGCGCTGCGGGCCTTTACCGCCGCAGACCGGAAAGTGATCAAACAAACAGCAGAGAACTATCCTGAAACGGATTTTTATAAAACGGAAGACCTCATCACACAGCTGGGCACAGGGGAGGCACTGGTTACGGTATTGAATGAAAAAGGAATACCCTCCCCGCTTGTACATTGTATGATACGACCGCCGCAGAGCCGGATGGACATCCTCACCGACCAGGAAATAGACAACCTGGTGGTAAAATCAAAGATTGCCATCAAGTACAATACCATCGTCGACAGCCAGAGCGCTTACGAGATCCTTACGGACAAACTGAGTGATGCGGCGAAGAAGGCGGAAGAAGAGAAGCAGGAAGAGCAGGAATCAAAAACAAAAAAGACAACTGCGAAACAGGAAAAAGGAATACTGGATAACCCGGTTGTGAAAAGTATGACCCGCACCGCCGGTAACCAGATCGTAAGGGGCCTGCTGGGTGTACTGGGTTTGGGCGGAAGAGGACGCAGCCGGAAAAGCCTTTTCTGAAAAGACAGGTCTTTCATTTTGTTAACCGCTCTGCCGCTATCAAACTTTTTCATAGCCTGTACGCCGAACCTCACCGATGGCTGATACGTCGGGATCATTTCAGCCAGATCTTCCCGCTGCCATCCATTTCAATTTTCATCTCTGCCTGGAGGTGCTCAAGTACTTTCCAGGCTTTTTCTTTTTTAACAGCACCCAGTTTCTGCAGCAACTCCGGGGCAGGCATCGGCTCATATTTTACCAGGTTGAGGATACGGTGATAAAGGCTTTCGAATTCTTCCCTGGCAAGTGCCGTTGCTTTTTGTTTTAAACAGTTGTCACAAATACCGCAGGCTTTCAGGCCGGTATCACCAAAGTAAGAGGCGATCATCCTGCTGCGGCAGTTATTTTCTTCGGTAACATAAGCGGCCATTTGCCTGACCCGTTGCTGAAACTGTTCCTTTCTTTTGTTGTAAGCGATCAGGTCGATATGGATATCTTCCGCTTTTTTTCTTTCCCGCAGCAATACCAGCTGCGGCGAGTCTTTCTGAGCCGCATACTCGATCACCCCGGCACGGTGCAGCAGGTTCAGCAGGGCCTTGATTTCTTCCGGTTCTTTTTTCATCAGACCGGCCAGCATCTTTTCTGAAACAGCAGTTGGCTGATCGTATATTCCTTCATAAGCCCTGAGCAGTGTTTTGATACAGGGCTCCAGCGCCGGGTTATCTTTCTCAAACGCATACAGGGAATCTTTGGATACAGAAAATACAACGGTGGAAGGCAGAAACACCTGCTCATTGAAGGCCAGCCAGCCGTCCTGCTCCAGTGCCTTGAGGGCATATACCGTGTTGTGCCCTTCCAGTTTGAATTTTTTCAGGAAGTCGGAAAGATCAAAATCATAATACTGCCCTTCGGCTGCACCGGTCGGCAGTTGTAAATAATTGGCTACGGCCTGGTATACATTCCGGATGTCATCGAGAGAGGGAAAGTGAAGGGCGGCCATTCCTTCCAGTTCCAGAAGATCTTTTTCGTCGTGCAGGAGAACGGCATACGCCATCTTCCCGTCCCTTCCGGCACGGCCCGCTTCCTGGTAATAATTCTCAAGGCAATCCGGTACATCCGCATGGATGACCGTTCTGACATCCGGTTTGTCGATGCCCATCCCAAAGGCATTGGTGCACACGATCACACGGGTCTTATTTTTTATCCAGTCTTCCTGTTTCCGGTTCCTGTCTTCCCGGGCCAGCCCGGCATGATAGTAGTCGGCACTGATATGCCGGAGCCGGAGCAGGTCGCTGATTTCTTTTGTCCTTCGCCGGCTTTTGCAATACACTACAGAGGAGCCCGGTACTTTTTTCAAAACCTCAATGATCTTGTTGATCCTTGATTCTGTTTTGAAAACACTGTAAGAAAGATTCGGCCGTTCAAAGGATTGCCGGAAAACGATATCGTTGCTGAATGCCAGTTTTTCAACAATATCTGTTTGCACAGCCGGTGTGGCCGATGCGGTCAGTGCCAGTACGGGTATCCCCGGCAGTTCTTTCCGCAGGGCGGCAATGCGCAGGTAAGGAGGTCTGAAGTCATAACCCCACTGGGAGATGCAATGCGCTTCATCCACCGCCACCAGGTTCACCGGTAAACCGGGCAGGTATTCTTTGAACAGGTTTGTTTCCAGCCGTTCGGGGGATACATACAGGAATTTGCAATTACTCTCACCGGCTATCTTAAATGTGTTGATCACTTCTTTCCGGCTCATCCCGGAAAAAATGGCGAAAGCCGTGATATTCTTTTTGCGCAGCCCCTCCACCTGGTCCTTCATCAGGGCGATAAGGGGTGAGATGACCAGGCAAAGCCCGTCCTTCAGCATTGCCGGTACCTGGTAGCAGAGGGATTTGCCTCCGCCGGTTGGCATTAATGCAAGCACATCCTTTCCATCCATCACTGCAGCAATGATCTCTTCCTGCAGCGGACGGAATGAATCATAGCCCCAGTATTCTTTAAGTATTTTGCGGGCCATCGGCTGTGGGTCCTGGGTCATATTATTCCTTCCTCCTGAAGATAATAATTTCCACCCTGCGGTTCAGGGCCCTTCCCTCCGGCGTTTTATTGGAAGCTACCGGTCTCGATCTCCCAAACGGGTGTATGAATGAATGACCGTTGTTGATGATATGGTTCAGCAACAGCCAGTTTTGCACACTTGTACAGCGCTCTTCGCTCAGGGCCAGGTTACGTTTATCGGTACCAATGGAATCTGTATGGCCTTCAATATAGATACTGTCAATAGTACTGCCGGAAGGATTATCGATAAACCGTTCGGCCAGTATCCTGGCCGCCGCTGGTTTCAGGTTTGCTTTGTTAAAATCAAACAGAACATCACCCAGCCTGATGGTATCGGTTTGCGGCGGGGGGAGAACCGTTATCTTCCGGTCTGTGGTAAGATTATTTTCCGGTTGTTCGAATATAATGTTCAGGTCGCCTCTTCCGTAAAGGGAATAATCCATTTCGCGGTGCCGGAAATTATAATTATAAATGGCGGTTTTATTCATTTCAAAAGCCGGGCAGAGTGTTTCTTCTCCGTTCACGGGAACCAGCTCAAAATTATCCAGGACCAGGGAAACCGTTTGCGGCCCGATCAGCCGCTTCCTGGCGCCGGTGGTATCTTCATAAACATAGGTACCGAAAGTGAGGTACCGCTCCGTCCCGTCCGCCGTGAAGGTATATTCGAAGCGGAAGAAATCTGTTTGCGGCACCGGGGTAACAGTTGAGATGCTGTCGGGTTTCATCTCTTTACTGAATGGCCTTCGGGGCACATAGAATTTCTGCCCGACACAAACACCGGGTTTTAATATCAGCTTGGGGTTGAGCCTGGCCATGATCATTCCCCGGAAAATATATTGCCGGCCTTTTTGAAGACCGCAGGGCAAAAGGGTGCCGATCACGGGGGAGAAATCGGTATAATATCTCCAGGGCGTAAAAATGCCAAATGAATTATGGCCGAAGTCCTTTGTACTGTCTTCATTGCTGAGCATCTGGACCTTCACCTCGTTCAGGTAAAACCAGCCCTCCACCCCGCATTCGGAATTGTATTCGGTACAGGTATTGATTTCTTCAAACCCCCCGTTGAGAAGAAGATTTGTCTGGGAGAAGCATTGAGGTGACCCCATCAGCAGCACAAGGAGAAAGAAACAGCACCCGCTCATTTTCATCAGGGAAAATTACACCACTTTCTTGATAAATAACCGGACGGAATTAACGGCCAGTACCACATCACTCATCCCCATCACCAATGCGCCGAATGTTGGGGTGAGCAAACCAAAAACAGCTACCGGGATGGCCACCACATTATAGGCAAATGCCCAGAAGAGATTTTGTTTGATCGTAAGATAAGTATGCCGGCCAAGACCCAGTGCTGCGGGCAGGTTCTTCAATCCGTGGTTCATCAGGATGACCTGGGCAGACTGCACAGCGATCTGCGAAGCTTCATTCATGGAAATGCCAATAGTGGCTTTGGCCAGTGCCGGGGCATCATTAATGCCGTCCCCGACCATAGCAGTAGGCGCCACTTCACTCAGTGCGGTGATCTGCTCCAGTTTTTGTTCAGGGGTTTGTTCTGCAATGACCGTATCGATGCCCAGCTGGTCTGCCAGTTGTTTGCATTTGGCATACCTGTCGCCGCTCAGCAGGATCGTTTTGATATTTTTCCGGTGCAGGTAATCGATCACCTGCCGGGCTTCCGGCCGGATCTCGTCTTTTACATCTGCCCATCCGACCAGGGTGCCGTTTTTCGTGATATAGACATTATGTGTTTCGTCGGCCGTCAGTTCCTGTGCAATTTTATAGGATCCGGCCCACCAGGTATTCCCCTCATTATCTTCTGCCTTCATACCGAAGCCTTTTACTTCCTCGATCTTTTTCCAGCGTATTTCCGGTTTCTCCCCGCCCGTTGTTTTCTTTGGCGACCATTCCCCCGTAATGGCTTTTGCGATCGGGTGGTTGGAGTATTTTTCAAGTGAGTAAACGACCCGCCTGAATTCGTCTTCGTCGGTTATGGCCATATAATTACCCAGCACGAACTTACCGGTCGTGAGTGTACCGGTCTTATCGAATACGACCTGCTTAATATCCTTAAAGATCTCAAGGCTGGTGGCATTGCGGAATAATATTCCTGTCCTGGCAGCACGGCCCAGTCCCACGGCGATAGCGGCAGGAGTGGCCAAGCCCATGGCACAGGGGCAGGCAATTACCAGTACGGCGATGCTCCGCATCAGGGCCGGGGTAAAATCCTTTAGTACGATCCAGCTGATGATAAGGGTAAGGGAAGCGATACCCAGTACGAGCGGAATGAATACGGCACTTATTTTATCGGCCAGTTGCTGCACCGGCGGTTTTTCCCCCTGGGCCTGTTTTACCATTTGCAGGATACCGGAGAGGATCGTATCGTTACCCACGGCGGTAACCTGTGCCTTCACCGTGCCATCGGTGATCACACTTCCGCCAATGAGTTTATCTTTTGCTTTCTTGTGCACCGGCGCACTTTCCCCGGTGATGATGGCTTCATTTACATGCACATCACCCCAGAGTATTTTGCAGTCGATCGGAACCTGTTCACCGCTTTTGATCAGCACGAGATCGCCCACCTGCAGCAGGGTATTCTCCACCGGAAATACCTGTTCTTTGTGTTCATCATCAAAGGCAATCATATTGGCCATCACTTTTTGCGATTTGGCCAGTTTGTTCAGTTCCTTTTGCGTGGAGGCAATAGAGGCTTCTTCAAGATAATTCCCGAGGAATACGAGGGTGATGATCGTGGCAGCGGTTTCATAAAACATATACTGTTCTGCCTGGCCGGTCAGCGAACCGTACAGGCTGTACACAAAGGCTGCTGTGGCGCCCACGGCAATCAGTACATTCATGTTGGGCATCCGGTTGCGGATGCTTTTCCAGGCGCTTTTACCAAAGAAACTCATGCCAACCAGGTAAACCGGAATGGTCAGGGCAAGCTGCACCCAGTGATTGGTAAGGAAGTGAATATGCACACCGGGTATCATATGCAGCATCAGCAGGGCCGTGAAAGGAAAACAACACCAGAAACGCTGCAGGTGGGTGGATAGGAATTTCACATGGCCCTTTTCGCTATGACGGTGGCCATGTGCAGGGCTGCCGGTTTGACCATCGCTGATCGTATATCCCAGTTCGGTGATCCCTTTACTGAGTTTTTCCTCCGGAACAGCAGCATCGGTATCAAACATGACGTCACCGGTGGCAAAATTCACCCTGATATTCTTCATACCCTGTTTCTCCAGGTATTTATGAATATTGATAGCGCAGGTATTGCAATCCATACCCTCCACCTTCCATTGTACTTGTTCCATAGTGCAAAGGTACCAACGCATAAAATGACCCGCTTTCTATGAAGGGAATATGTTTACAACATCGTTTCAGTTTCCACCCGTCACAGCCTGTATCTTTGACAGATGGAACGGGTGTTTTCAATCGATAATATCAATAGTGTTGCAAATGAGTTCTGGGAAGCTGCCGGCGGCAAAAAGATATTTGCCTTTCACGGGCAGATGGGGGCGGGCAAAACCACTTTTATCCATGCGCTTTGTGATGCCAAAGGCATAAAGGACGTGGTGGGCAGTCCCACCTTCTCGCTGGTAAATGAATATGCTTATTCCTGCGAAGGGACCCTGCGGCCGCTTTTTCATATTGACCTCTACCGCCTGAAGAATGAGGAGGAAGCTGTCAGGGCCGGGATCGAAGATGTTTTGTACAGCGGGAACCTTTGCCTGGTGGAATGGCCGGAAAAAGCCCCGGGTATTTTCCCCGAAGAAACGGTACATGTATACCTTGAGCTTGCTGATGAGGGGAGAAGGAAGATAAAAGTTGAAGACAATTGAGTATATTTAGTTATCAGTAGTAAACTGTAAGGCAGGGAGGTGTACCAAAACTGCTATCTTAGCGCTTTCAATCAGCATCAACTTCAATGAGCCAGCAAAAGCCGATAATCAGCACTTCCTTCAGCTATGAGACATTAGAAGAAACCCTGGACATCCGGCCAAAGACAGAAGGAATGATGATCGGTATTCCCAAAGAGATCGCTTTCCAGGAAAACAGGGTGGGACTCACCCCCGATGCCGTAAGTGTGCTGATCAGCAACGGGCACCAGGTGATGATCGAGCACAATGCCGGTGAAGCCTCCCATTTCCGGGATAAGGATTACAGCGAAGCCGGTGCAAAGATCGTGTACAGCCGGGAGGACGTTTACAAAGCGCCGATACTGGTAAAGAGCGCCCCGGTAATAGAGGAAGACCTTCCATTGCTGCAGCTTAACCAGATCATTATTTCTCCCATTCATCTGTCCGTACTCAAGGCAGCGATCCTGGAAAGCATGATGGAAAAAAGGATCACGGCCATTTCATTTGAAAACCTGAAAGATGACAGCGATTCATATCCTATCGTCAGGAGTATGAGTGAGATCGCCGGCAGTGCGGTGATGCTGATCGCTGCCCAGTACCTGAGTTCCTCCAATCACGGAAAAGGTGTATTGCTCGGCGGTATCTCCGGCATTGCCCCTACCAAGGTTATTATTATCGGCGCCGGAATAGTAGGAGAATATGCAGCAAGGGCAGCCCTGGCATTAGGTGCTTCTGTTAAAGTGTTTGATAATAATGTATACCGCTTAAAGCGGTTGCAGAATAATATCGGGCAGCGGATGTGGACCTCGGTGATAGAGCCAAGAATGCTGGCCAAGCAACTCAAGACCTGCGAAGTGGCCGTAGGAGCCCTGGGCAGTGAAACCGGCCGGACGCCAATGGTGGTCACCGAAGAGATGGTAAGCAATATGCGGCCCGGTTCTGTGATCATTGATGTAAGTATTGACCGTGGCGGTTGTTTTGAAACCTCAGAGATCACCAGTCACGAACATCCCATCTTTATGAAGTATGGCGTGATACATTATTGTGTACCGAATATTCCTTCCGGTTTTGCCCGCACCGCCTCCCAGGCCATCAGCAATGTCATCATGCCATTGCTCCTGGAAGCCGGGGAAGAAGGCGGGTTTGAAAATCTTGTCTGGCACAAGCTGCATCTGCGCAGCGGTATCTATATGTTCAAAGGTGCGCTGACCAATTTCTACCTGAGCCAGCGGTTCGATCTGAAGTACACCGACCTGAACCTTCTGATCGCCAGTCAGCGCTGAATTTCTTTTTAATTATCAAGGAGTAAGACCACTGCCGGGTGGCAGGGGAGAAGCCCTTTCAAAAATTATTTTAATTAAACGTTTGTTTAAATCAAACATTTGTTTAGTTTTGACCCCTCGTTTAAAAAAAGGTATATGGAATACAGTGAAAAGCAGTGGCAGATCATGGAATCAGCGGAGCAATTATTTGCCGAACAGGGTTTCAATGGAACATCGGTCCGTGACATCGCCGAGAAAGCCAATGTTAACCTGGCAATGATCTCTTATTATTTCGGGTCGAAGGAAAAACTGCTGGAAGCCATTTTCAATTACCGGGGCGACAAAGCGAAGCTGTCCCTGGAGGATATCATCCAGCGGCCCGGCCACACCGCACTCGAAAAAGTGTATCTCCTGATCGATCACTATATCGAAAAGATATTGAATCAGCAATGTTTCCACCGCATACTGGCCCGTGAGCAGGTTTTGAATAATACAAACACCATCCGGGAACTGATCCTGAACATGAAGAAAAGGAATCTCGAGATCATCAGCCGCCTGATCCAGGAAGGACAGGCAAACGGTGAATTCAAAAAAGATATTGATACAAACCTGATGGTGAGCACGATGGTGGGAACGGCGAACAATGTGTTTACCTCCAAATATTATTATAAAGAACTCAGCGGCCTGCAGCATTTGTCCGATGAGGAATTCCTGGAGCATATCAAACAGAAACTAAGCAGTCATTTGAAATCATTATTTAAAATCATGTTGACAGATGAAGCATAAACCAACCCTACTCCTGCTGGCCCTTTTCCTGTTCTCCTTCGCCGTAAGGGCACAGGATAAAAGAACCCTTGGCCTGGATGAAGCGATTGACCTGGGGCTGAAGAACAGCAAAGTCCTGAAAAACGACCAGGCTAAGATCGATGAGGCAAATGCAGCCCTGAAAGAGGCCACTGAAAAAAAACTCCCTTCTGCCAGTGTATCCGGTTCATATCTCCGGCTGAACAGCGCCAATTTTGACCTGAAGACAAAAAGCAGCAATGGGGGTTCCGGCAGTAATGACCAGCCCGCGGTGAACCAGGCCATGTACGGCATTGTCAATTTATCCATGCCGGTTTTCCAGGGCGGTAAGATCCGCTATGGTATTGAGTCAGCACAGTTCCTGCAGAAAGCCACCCTGCTTGATGCGGAAGCACAGAAAGACGAAGAGATCCAGAATACCATTGAAGCCTTTGCCAACCTCTTCAAGGCAAACACCGCCGTAAAACTGGTGAACGAAAACCTTCAGCAATCCCGTGAAAGGGAAAGGGAGCTTGGCAACATGGAGAAAAACGGTTTGCTCGCAAGAAACGACCTGCTGAAAGCACAGCTGCAAACCTCCAATGTGGAGCTAAGCCTGCTGGACGCACAGAACAACCTGAGCATGGCCAACCTGAATATGAACCTGATGCTGGGACTGCCGCCGGAAACACAACTGGTCCTTGATACATCGGGTATTGAAAAGAAATTTGATATGCGGGTCATGGAGGACTTTGTACAGGAAGCCTATAAGAACCGGAAAGATGTTTCTGCACTGGATTACCGGAAAAAAGCAGCAGAATCATCCGTCAGATCAACACTGGCTGAAAAATACCCGAGCCTGCAGGTAACAGGAGGTTATATTGCAGCGGATGTACCCCATGTGTTTTCAGTTACCAATGCGGTGAACTTAGGGCTGGGACTGTCTTATAATATCAGTTCGTTGTGGAAGAACAAATCGAAAGTGCAGCAGGCTGAAGCAAGGGTGAAACAATATCATCTCCAGCAATCCATTCTGGATGATAATATCCGGCTGCAGGTCAGCAGGAACTACCTGTCGCTGATCAGTTACCGGAAAAAGATCGATGTGTATGCCAGGGCCGTGGAGCAGGCAAACGAAAACTACCGGATCGTTAACAACAAATTCAAAAACAACCTCGCCACTCTTTCCGACCTGCTTGAGGCAGATGTGGCGAAGCTCCAGGCTTCCATGAGTTACACACTGGCCCGTGCCGATGCCTTCGTGGCGTATAATAAATTATTACAATCAGCAGGGCTGTTAAGCACCGACCGAAACAAATAACTAACTTATTTAATTATCAGAAATGGAACAGACAACAACCCCCCGGAAAAAAAGAAACCCGGTTTTTCTTATCATCCTTGCCGTCCTGGTGATCGGTGGCGGATGGTTCGGGTATACCAAATACCAGCACAGCAAGCACCATGAAGAAACAGATGATGCACAGATAAGTGCTGACATCAGCCCGGTGATACCCCGCATATCCGGTTATGTTACCGATGTAAGGGTGAACGATAACCAGTGGGTGAAGAAAGGCGATACGCTTTTTATACTCGATAACCGTGATTACATCATAAGGCTCGAACAGGCAGAGGCAGCACTCGCTACTTCAAGAAGCAACCTGAATAATGCCCGGGCCACCACCGATGCAGCAAAGGCCAATGCAGCCACTGTAAAAGCTTCTATCAATACGATCGATGCACAGATCGAAGCAGCAAAAGTAACCTTGTGGAGGGCCACACAGGATTATGAACGCTATGCCAACCTTATAAAGGACCACTCCATTACCCAGCAGCAGTTTGAGCAGGCGCAGGCCGCTAAGGAATCGGCAGAAAAACAGGTGGCCATCCTTGAAGCACAAAAACAGCAGGCTTCACAGCAAACCAATGCAGCTAACGTACAAAGTAATGCCACCGGTCAGCAGATCGACATTGCCGGCACCAATATCCGGCAGCGGGAAGCAGATGTGGATGCCGCAAAGCTGAATCTCTCTTATACCGTGGTTACGGCTCCGCAGGACGGGCTGGTATCAAAGGTGAATGTAAAGGATGGGCAGTTCGTGCAGGCAGGGCAGGCACTATTTGCCATTGTACACAGCGATAATGTGTGGGTAACGGCAAACTTCAAGGAAACACAGCTGAATAAAATGACCGAAGGACAGAAAGTGATCGTTCATGTGGATGCCTTTCCGAAACATAAATTCGAAGCCGTAGTGGCCTCTTTCTCACCGGCCACCGGTTCCACATTTGCTTTGTTGCCTCCTGATAATGCCAGCGGGAATTTTGTAAAAGTGGTACAGCGCCTGCCGGTGCGTATTGAGTTTACCAATAAAGCTGACAGCCTGATCCGGAAATTACGGCCGGGGCTGAATGTTGATGTGGATGTGCATTTAGATTAATTCAGCAGTAAAGAAGGAGAAATGGTACAGCCAGCTTCATTAATTGAATACGGGTCACGCAGGGTGATCATTACGATCACGGCAGTAATATGTGCCTTGCTTGAAATAGTGGACACCACCATCGTGAACGTGGCGATCAAGGATATGCAGGGAAACCTGGGGGCCACCACCACGGAGGTGGGATGGGTGATCACCGCCTATGCAATCGGCAATGTGATCATTATCCCCATGACGAGCTGGCTGGCACAGCAGTTCGGACGAAGGAATTATTTCGCTGCCTCCATCGTGTTGTTCACGATCTGCTCATTTCTGTGTGGCAATGCCAACGGCATCAATGAACTGATCATATTTCGTTTTCTGCAGGGCGTTGGGGGCGGCGCCTTGCTGGTTACTTCGCAAACCATCATTACGGAAAGTTATCCTCCTGAAAAACGGGGGATGGCGCAGGCGATCTATGGTATGGGAGTGATCGTGGGCCCTACACTGGGTCCGCCCTTAGGCGGGTTTATCATCGACCATTGGAGCTGGCCCCTGATTTTCTACATCAATATACCGCTGGGTATTATAGCCACCCTGCTTACACTGCAGTTTGTAAGAAGCCCGAAGTACTCCGAAAAAAGTGCCGCCAGTGATGTGGACTGGCTCGGCATTGCACTGCTGGCCGTATTTGTCGGTTCCCTGCAGTTTGTATTGGAAAAGGGGCATGATGAAGACTGGTTTACCAGCCCGCTCATTATACTTTTCACAACAGTGGCAGTATTCGGCGCCTTCTTCTTCATCTGGCGGGAGCTGACCTATGATAAACCGGTCGTCAACCTTAAAGTACTGAAGAACGGGAACCTGCGGGTGGGAACGATCCTCTCTTTTATCATGGGCTTTGGCTTATACGGATCAACATTCATTATACCATTATATACACAGGCCACACTCGGGTGGACGGCTACCCAGGCAGGGTTGCTGATGATCCCCGCCACCCTTACCACCGCTTTCCTGATGCCATTTATCGGGAAAATGCTGCAGGCCGGCGCACGGCAGCCAATACTGGCTTCCATCGGCATGTTCATGTTCTTTATCTTTTGTATGTGGGGATATAAGATCATTACTCCCGATACCGGGAAGGCAGCTTTCTTCTGGATGCTGATCTTCCGGGGTATTGCCATGGCGTTATTGTTCATTCCCGTTACCACCATGTCGCTGAGTACCCTGAAAGGAAGAGAGATCGGGGAAGGGGCGGCTTTCACAGGAATGATGCGCCAGCTGGGGGGCTCTTTTGGTATTGCGATCATCACCACTTTTATGGCGCAACAGCTGATGGTGCACCGGGCCGACCTCGTCAGCAAACTGGATGTGACCAGTCCCGCGGTGCAGAACACGGTTACGGGCCTGCAGCAGAATTTTATGCAAAAAGGCAATCCTACCAATATGGCATTAGGAGATGCATATAAGGCACTTGATTATTCTGTGATGAAACAGGCCAGTGTACTCTCTTACATGGATGTGTTCTATTATATCGGGCTCTTATTCCTGATCTGTGTGCCGTTTGTACTGATGGTGCGGTCAAAAAAGAAAAATAAAGGGGAGAAGCCGGATATGAGTGCGGCGCATTAGCGGGGTAACAGCAAAATGTGACCGGTTCAAAGGTCATCGGTTGCTTCTTTATTCCTGCCGGTAACATTTATTTGTAGTCCGTAATACTTACCTGCTCTTTGCAAAACCCGTATTCCACCTCATCATTACTGCTTACGACAACGATCCTCTCTGCACAATAATTGCTGATCAGGGAGTGATAAAGAGAAATGCCGTCTGCATCAAGGTTGGTGCAGGGCTCATCCAGTAACACTATCGCCGTATCAGAGAAAATACATTGCGCCAGCTTTACCCGTTGCTTCATACCGGAGGAGTAATAACGGATCTGTTTGTTGATTGCTTTCCCCAGCCCGGTCACGGTGATGATGTTTTCAATTGTAGTACCCGGCAAAAACGGCTTGAAGGCTTCGTGAAAGGAAAGGAACTCTTTTACCGTCATTTCTTCGATAAGCTCGAGATAGGGTGCACAGATTGAAATATGACGATACATCTGTTCAGGCGGGCAGGGAATATTGTCGATAGAATATTGTACCGTTCCTTCATTCAGCAACAAAGCGCCGCCAAGTGCCTGCAGCAAGGTGCTTTTCCCGCTGCCGTTAGGTCCTGTTATGGCATACGAATCCCCGGATTTGAATTGGTAATTGACATGGCGGAAGATCCAGTCACGATTGTACCGCTTTCCTGCATCAGACAGGGAGATCGTCATCATGGTTTCCTTTGGTGAAGCGTTTGATGATGCCGCGGCCGCTTTCCCGCACAAAGGTCACGATCTCATCCCGCTCATCCGTAGCCGGCATCTCTTCTTCGATAAATTCAATGGCCTGGCTGGTATTCATGCCCTTGTTGTAGAGGGTGCGGTAAATATCAAGTATATGATTGATCCTTTCGATACTGAATCCCCGGCGCTTAAGGCCAATGGAATTCACCCCGGCATAACTAAGCGGGTTGCGGCCGGCTTTGATGTAGGGCGGTACATCCTTGCTTACCAGTGATCCCCCGGCAATAAAGGAATGGGCGCCGATCTTTACAAACTGGTGAACGGCACACATACCGGCCAGGATCGACCATTCCCCGATGATCACATGTCCGGCCACCTGTGTATTGTTACTAACGATCACGTTATCACCTACGATACAGTCATGGGCAAAATGCGAATAGGCCATGATCAGGCAGTTCTTGCCAATCACGGTCTTTTCCCGGTCTGCCGTACCCCTGTTTACGGTCACAAATTCACGGATCGTGGTATTGTCGCCGATAATGACAGTGGAATATTCGCCATGAAATTTTAAATCCTGCGGAATGGCGGCAATGACAGCACCGGGGAAAATGCGGCAGTTCTTTCCTATCCGGGCGCCTTCCATAATGGTAACGTTGGACCCGATCCAGGTACCATCACCGATCTCTACGTCCTGGTGAATAACGGTAAAAGGGTCTACTTTTACATTGGTGGCCAGCTTAGCATTCGGATGAATGTATGTATGTGGATGGATCATAACTTTTGAGAACGGGCAAAGTTAGCCTTTACCACCTGAAAATGAACTTTTTTTCGTTATACGTTGTTAAATGTCATTCAGGGCCATCCCTGATCAAAGTTGAACCACTGAAATAAAGTAAGAAGCCGTAAATTTGCAGAACGACCATGTACAATACCCAGGACATATTAACCTTGGCTTATAAGCAGCCCCTGATGCAGGACCAGATGCAGTTGCTCCAGGAAAGAGTGCAACAGATACCGGGTTCGGTACAATATACCATTGACCGGTACAGGAGAAACAGCCTGTGGAATATTGAAGATACCGGGATGCTGATCTATCACTACGAAAAATCAGCCCCGAAAGAGAATTACCTTGAGCTGCGGTTTTGTGTTAGCGGCAATGTATACTGCCGTAAGAAAGACACAGAATGTGACATGTGCCAGTTCAGCGCCTCCAAAAGTTGTATGGAAAGAGTGGACAGTGTGGATGTGGTCAGCTTCAGGTTTTCCCCGATGCATCTCACTCAGTTCGTGAAGCCGAGAAAAGGTAATGCCGTCCTCACGGATAATATTCTCTCCTTCAGGCATACTTCCTCTTTTACCAGGATACACCCGGTATGTGGCAAAACACGGATGGTGCTGGAAGGAGTGCTGAATCATACCTACAGTGACAGCCTGGAAAATATCTACATCAATGCACAAACACAGATGCTGCTGTTGTACAGTCTTGATTGCATGATCGGGGAAAAAGAGATTGATGTGGTGAGCTGTAAGTTTCTGGCCAATGAACAGGACAGGGAAAAGATCGTCAAAGCAAGGGAAATACTGCTCCAGCATATTGGTGAGCCGATCACCATCAAGGAACTCAGCCGGAAAGTGGCTATCAATGAATGTTACCTCAAGAAAGGATTCAAAGAACTCTTTGGCACCACTGTATTTGATTTTTACCAGAGCCAGCGGATGGAGCATGCTAAATATCTTTTATACGAAAAGGGATTAAGTGTTACAGAGGTCTCCGTGATGCTGGGTTATTCTTCCATCTCCCATTTTTCCACTGCCTTTAAAAAGCACACCGGGCTTAAACCCTGCGAATTGCTGCTGCGGTGATTATTACCTGCAGGTTTTACTATTCAGCGCCTGAACTCCGCATGTATATATGCGGTTGACGGTCCTATTATTCAGGCTAACAGGCGTTTGTGACTGATGTTACAGTACGCATGGCATCATTTTTGAATATTTAGTGACCTGTAGTGCGAAAATCCCTGGTTATACTCCTGATTGGTATTCACCTTGCCGGTAATACTGAAGCTGGTCAATTGATCCGGCTTCCTCAACTCATTTCGCATTATTTTCAGCATCATCAGCTCGACAACAGTATCGGTTTTTTTGAATTCATTGCCATGCATTACGGCGGTGATGATGGTACTTCCGCCGATGATGAATATGACAGCAAGCTTCCCTGTCATAATATCAATCATACGACTACGATCTCAAATGTCTTTTCCCCGATGATCAAAGAGGCCGGTACCGCCGCCGCTGTACCAGAAGTGCTGCCTGATCATCATAGCCGGATTCTTGCCCGTCAATCAGCCGGCCATACCCTCCTCATTCTTCAGCCTCCGCGGGCCTGAGTGGTCGCTGCCTTCTTTATTCCCACTTGAGTGATTTACCGGTTTGAACCAGCCGGCAAAAGGGGTTTCTGTTTTATTTACTGAGCAGGAATGGCATGAAACCCCCATCTACTCATACAAAACCAACCTATATGAAAGACAGGATTCTTTATTCGGTCATTCTCGTGGTGGCGGGCATGTTCATTCTGTATGCATGCCGTCATGAAATACTGAACCCGGCAACAACCGGAAATGGAGGAAGCGGGGGGTCAGGCGGTGGTAATCCCCTGCCTGTTTCCACCTGTAACCCTGATTCGGTGTATTTCGCCAACCAGGTTATGCCTATCATCTCCTCCAATTGTACCATGAGCGGATGCCATGATGATATCACGCATGCTGATGGGGTAAACCTGACCACGTACACCCGGATCATGAAGTATGTAAAGGCGGGCAACCCCGGTGGCAGTAAACTGTACACCGTATTGAATAAATCCGGGGGTGATCGCATGCCACCACCGCCCAGGCCGGCACTTACCGCTGCACAGAAAGCCCTTATTCAGAAGTGGATCAGCCAGGGGGCTCAGAATAACAGCTGCATTTCCTCCTGCGATACAGCCATTTTCACGTTCAGCAGTGCGGTAAAACCGGTGATGGAGGGTAAGTGTGCCGGGTGCCATAATCCCAATAACCTGGGAGGTAATATCGATCTGTCAACCTACGCCGGTGTAAAAACAGTGGCACTGAATGGCAAGCTCTATGGTTCTGTGGCGCAGCAGCCCGGTTATTCACCCATGCCCAAAAATTCAGCAAAACTTTCCGATTGCGAGATCCGGCAGATCCAGAAATGGGCAAACGCCGGTGCGCCTAACAACTAAATGAACTCAATATGCGAATACTTCTATTTCTGAGCCTGCTGCTTACCGGCATGGTGACGTTACATTCCTGCTATTACGACAAAGAAGACCTGTTATATGGTACCAAAGACGCCCCTTGCACAGACACAGCGGCATCGGTTTCTTATACACAGAAAATAGTACCCCTGTTCCAGCAGTACTGCTACAGTTGTCACAGCGGGGGCTTCCCTTCCGGTGGAATCAGCATGGGAACCTATGCTGCTGATAAAGCTATCGGGCAGAATGGAAAACTGTATGGCTCTGTCAATCATTCGGCAGGCTATTCACCCATGCCAAAAGGGGCGCCGAAAATGACCAGTTGCCAGGTGGCGGCCATTAAAAAATGGATCGATACAGGCATGCCTAATAATTAATCTCTTTAAAGCTATTTGTATGAAACGAAAGAAGATCATCCGGTACATCGTGCTGCCGCTCCTGCTGCTGATCACTGTGGCAGCGGCCTATATCTACAAAGAATATAACCGGACACATAAAGACACGGCAAAACTGAAACCTGACTATGCCCTTACCGCCACCGGCCTGCTGAAGGAGTTTGAAACCAATGAGCAGGCATCCAATACAAAGTACTGGGATAAGGTGCTGCGGGTGGAAGGTGCGGTCAAGCAACTGGACAGGGACGACAAAGGTTTCTATTCCATCATTATCGGGGATACGGCTTCCATGTCATCCGTCCGGTGCAGTATGGACAGTGCCCATAATACAGAGGCAGCCGGGTTAAAGAAAGGAATGCCAGTTGCGGTAAAGGGGATCTGTACCGGTTATAATTCCGATGCCTTGCTTGGTTCTGATGTGATCCTGGTAAGAACGGTGGTCGACGGGAAAAAATAATTCTTAACACAAATCAAATCATTATGAAAAATCTGTTAGTACTGATCGGTTTATCGGTTGCTGTTTCAGGAACAGTTTCCGCACAAAAATACTTTACTAAAAACGGGACGATCGGCTTTGATGCCACTTCTTCCTCCTCGCCGGAAAAAATTGAAGGGATCAACAGAAGCGCTACCTGTGTCATCGACACGAAAAGCGGTGCCATTCAGTTTGCCGTACTGATGAAAGGCTTTGCCTTTGAAAGGGCCCTGATGGAAGAACACTTCAACGAGAATTACGCAGAGAGCAGCAAGTACCCCAAATCAGAATTCAGGGGTAAGCTGAAAGACGTGGAGGATATTGACTTCACCAAAGACGGCAGCTATACACTCAAGGTGAAGGGCGATCTCACCCTGCACGGGCAGACGAAAGAAGTGGAAACCACAGGAACACTGGTGGTAAAAGGAGGGAAGATCAGCGCTGCTGCCAGTTTTGATGTGAAGTTATCTGACTTTGAAATATCCATCCCGGGCCTGGTGGCAGATAAAGTGGCAAAGATTGCAAAAATTAATGTCTCCGTTTCGCTGGAGCCCCTTAAGAACTAAACAAACTTCAATTCATGAAAAAGATATTAACCGGGTTGCAGCTTACCCTCCTGGCACTGCTGCTGCACCCGTCACTATTTGCACAGGATCAGGATCTCTTAAAACTGGTGAGCGGTGATGATAAACCACAGAAGGAACGGATAAAATATGCCTTTAAATCCCCCAGGGTGATCAACAGCCATTCGATGGAATTTCTAAACCCGGGAACGATGGACTTCCGGATACTTCACCGTTTCGGACAGCTGGACCAGGGGTACAAGAACTTCTTCGGTCTCGACCAGGCCAGTATGCGGTTAGGCTTTGATTTTGGAATCTTTCATAACCTGATGTTTGGAGTGGGACGCAGTACGTACAAAAAGGAACTCGATGGGTACATCAAATTCGCACCCATGCTGCAGTCGACCGGCCCATGGAGCTCGCCGGTCACAGTGGCACTGGTGGCAGGAATGACCCTTGACGGAACGCCCTGGGCCGATCCGGACCGCAAGAATTTTTTTACTTCCCGGCTTGCCTATTACTTCCAGGCCATCATCGGGAGAAAATTCAGCGAAGCCTTCACGCTGCAGGTAATGCCGACGATGGTGCACAGGAATATCGTTCCGCTGGAAACAGACCCGAATAATGTGTATGCAGTCGGGGTGGGCGGACGGATCAAACTGTCGAAGCGGATCGCTTTCACCTGGGACTACACCCATGTGGTAATTGGTATGCCGGACAGCGGGTACTATCATCCGCTTTCCATCGGCTTCGATATTGAAACGGGCGGTCACGTATTTCAGCTTCATTTCTCCAATGCCACCGGTATGAATGAACGGGCATTTATTACGGAAACAACCGGGCAATGGGGCAAAGGGGAAATCAGGTTTGGTTTCAATTTATCCCGGGTGTTCCAGATCAGGAAGCAACGGCATGCTGGTGTGAAAAAATAGAATAACGCCGCATTCTTCCACCACGAGGATACTAATCATCAAAAAAACACACCAGCTATGAAGAAGCTAGTTATAACCCTGTCACTTGTATCGGCCGGGGTGCTCTTTACTTTATTGAATGCCTGTGTGCATGAATTTTCGGGGAACCCCTGTGAGTCTTCCCCGATAAGCATCAGCCTGCAAAAGACAGATGCCACACAAAACCAGAATAACGGAACCATCAATGCCTCCGCAACAGGCGGGTCCGGGTTTCAATACAGCCTGAACGGCGGCCCTTTCCGGGATACCGGTTATTTCAGCGGCCTGCAGCCTTTTCAAACCTACAATGTAGTGGTAAGAAATGCGTGGGGCTGTACCGATACCGGCCAGGTGGCGATTGATGTATTTAATCCCTGCGCCGGGGTTACCATTACAGTAACGGCCACAAAAACAGATGCGGCACCCGGGCAAAACAACGGATCGGTCACCGCCACGGCTACCGGCGGAACAGGATTTACATTCAGCCTGAATGGCGGCGCCTATCAATCATCCGGGAGCTTTACCGGTCTTGCGGCTGGAAATTATACCGTGACGGCAAAGAATGCAGATGGGTGTACAGGGGTTACGACCGTTACGATCAATTCTGTGGATCCATGTGCCGGTACCACTGTAACCGTTTCTGCTACCAAGGTCGATCCGGCAAACGGGCAATCGAACGGATCGATCACTGCCACGGCTACCGGCGGAACAGGATTTACATTCAGCCTGAACAACGGCGCTTTTCAGTCATCAGGAACCTTTACAGGGCTGGCAGCAGGTAATTATACTGTCACCGCAAAAAATTCAAACGGGTGCACCGGATCGACCGTGATCACCCTGGGTACCGGCAATCCCTGTAATGGGGTCACCATCACAGTCAGCTTAACCAAAGTGGATCCGGCAAACGGACAATCCAATGGCTCCATTACCGCCACCGCAACCGGCGGCACAGGGTTTACCTATAGCCTGAATGGCGGCGCCTACCAGGCCGGTAATGTATTTGCTAACCTGGCCGCAGGTAACTATACCGTTACAGCGAAGAGTGCTGCAGGTTGTCTGGGCACCGCTTCCATCACCCTGGTGGGAACGGATCCCTGTGCCACGGTGAACATTACGATCACCACTGCAATAGTTACCTATACTCCGTGTACCACACCGGCCACAGGAAAGATCACGGTAACGGCCACGGGCTCCAGCGGGTTTACCTATAATCTTAACGGAGGGGCTTACCAGGCCGGTAATGTATTTTCAAACCTTACAGCCGGTACTTATACCGTAGGAGTAAAGGATGCCAATGGTTGTACGAAAACAGCTTCCGCAACAGTAGGTTCGACACCGAAGGGTCCTTTGTTCACCAATGTAAGGACACTTATAACAAACCGCTGCAGCGGTTCCGGCTGTCATATCGGGTCTGGTAACAGCGCAGCGGGCTACAATTTTGATAACGACTGTAACATCGTTACCTATTGGAGCCAGATCAACGGTTCTGCTGTGACCTACACATTGAAAAGAATGCCTAAGTCGCCCCAGTCATTACTGACTGCTGCAGAAAAACAGGTGATCACCGACTGGATCAATGCCGGTCATAAATACACCGATTAATTTTCCTGAAAAGGTCTCCCTTGCACAAAGGGAGGCCTTTTTTCAGGCCTGAACTTGCAGGAAGATAAATACAGTAAACTGTGGTAATTTTGCCGCATGCGGTTACCCGGGTTTGTATTGGCTTTTTATCTCCTGTTCCTGGCAGCCATTCCCTGCTGTGCCCTTGACAACTGCCCGGGGGAAGCGCTTACAAAATCTTCCGGTCATAAAGGTGGCGACGGGGACTGTGGCAATTGTTCCCCCTTCTTTAATTGTGAAGGCTGTGCCACTGCTACGGTCGTGTACGAACCCTTCAATTTTCAGCTCACCCCGGTCCGGCAAAGCCCGGTATATGTTTCCTATCTTGAATCATCCCTCCAGCAGGTAAAGATTGATTTCTGGCAGCCGCCTAAAATTGGCTGATCCGTTTTTCCGCAGAAGCGGAAGGTATCAATCTGTTCATCAAAACCTGTTTAACGAATGTATAAAGTATTCTTATGCACTGTTGCGATATGGTTATCCGCAACAGTGACAGCACAAAATATGTTACGGATCAAAGTGATCAATAAAGCAACGCAGGAACCGCTTCCGGATGTTTCCATCATTGCGAAAGGGCTGAAAAGTTTGCCCGTTACCGATAAAGAAGGAGAAACACAGGCGGATCTGCCGGCCGGCAAAGTACTCATCGCCTTTTCCCATGTGGGCTTTGAAGAATTTGAAACAGAAGTCACCCTGCCGTTTGCCGGCACATTGTTACGGGTGGTGCTTCAGCCAAAAGCAAAAGAGGAAGAAGAAGTGGTGATACAAAGCACCCGCAGCAGCCGGTCCATACAGGACATTCCAACCCGGGTTGAATTTGTATCGGGTGAGGAACTCGATGAAAAGTCAAATATGAAACCGGGCGATATCCGGATGGTGCTGAGCGAAAGTACCGGTATCACCACCCAGCAAACATCAGCCACTTCTGCCAATGCATCCATCCGCATACAGGGACTGGACGGACGGTATACGCAAATACTGAAGGATGGCTTTCCTCTTTATGCCGGCTTTTCAGCAGGGCTGGGTCTGCTTCAAACCCCGCCACTCGACCTGAAACAGTTTGAAGTGATCAAAGGTTCTGCCTCCACCCTGTATGGGGGCGGTGCCATAGCAGGACTGGTCAACCTGGTTTCAAAAACACCGGCAGAAAAACGGGAACTGAAATTCCATTTCGATGCCACATCCGCCGGCGGGCTGAACACAAGTGGTTTTTACAGCAAACGGACCGGCAAAACAGGTGTAACGGTATTCGGTTCCCGGAACAGTAACGCCCCGTACGATCCTTCGGCTATTGGCCTTACGGCGATACCGAGGTTTGAACGGTACACGATCAACCCGAAACTGTTTGTTTATTTTTCCGGCCATACAGACATGACAGCAGGTGTGAATTTTTCCACCGAGAAGAGAACAGGAGGCGACATTAATTATATAAAAGGAAATACCACCTCCGGTTTTTTTGAAGAAAATAATTCAGACCGGATCAGCTCACAGTTCAGCCTGCAGCACCGGTTTGGCAAATGCAGTCATATCAGTTTTAAGAACAGCTTCAGCTATTTCAGGAGGGTCATCCTCCTGCCGGACTACCTGTTTGCCGGAACGCAAAACGGAACCTTTACCGAATTTACGTATGCTTCACACGGGGCGGTATCGGAATGGATTGCAGGCGCCAACCTGCTGACGGATGATTTCAAAGAAGTAAAGTATACCGCCAGCCCGGTGCGTAAATATCAGCAGCTAACGGCCGGCCTTTTTCTTCAGTATAACTGGAAGGTCAGTAAAAACGTTCGCCTCGAGACAGGGTTGCGGGGAGATGGCGTAAAGGACTATGGCTTCGTTCTGCTGCCCCGTTTATCTGCCCTTTTTAAAATAACGCCGAAACTGTCTTCCCGTATCGGCGGCGGAATGGGGTATAAAGCACCAACCCTGTTTACAGAAGAAAGCGAACGGATGCAATACCGGAATGTACAGGCTATACAGGCAGACAGTAACAAACTGGAAAGAAGCTATGGCATCAATGCCGACCTCAATTACAAAACAAAACTGGGAGAGGTATCTTTTACTGTCAATCACCTTTTCTTTTATACCCGTATACAGGATCCTTTACTGCTGCAGCCCGATGGAAGCCTGTACCGTTTCAGCAGCGCCCCCGGTCATTTCGACAGCCGCGGCATGGAGACCAATATAAAACTCGGGTACGATGCTTTTAAACTCTTTCTCGGGTATACCTATACAAAAGCGGAATTGCATAGCGGGACGGTTAAAAAGGAAAATTACCTCACTCCCCGCCACCGCCTCAACACAGTGCTGTTGTATGAAAAAGAGGACAAATGGAAAGCGGGACTCGAGGCTTATTATTTCAGCCGGCAACAACTGAGCGATGGTACAACCGGAAAGCCGTACTGGATAACCGGCTTTATGCTGGAACGGATCTGGGAAAGCATTTCAGTGTACATCAACTTTGAAAATTTCCTGGATGCAAGACAGACAAGGTTCGATACGATCTTTACCGGCAGCATCAGCCACCCGCAGTTCCGGGATATTTATGCCCCGCTGGATGGTTTCGTGGTGAATGGCGGTATCAAACTCAGGCTATGAAGGATAAAACGCCGGTCAGTTATTGTCCGGCGCTTTTTCAGCATATTTGCTTTATGCGCAAGCTGTTTATCGTTTCAGTACTGGCCGGTCTTGTTTTGCTCCTGGATTCTTTTTCCAAAGAAAGCCTGCGGGCCGTATATGCAAAACCGCCTGCCGAATGGCCCCGGCCTTATATTGATTCGGGAGTGCAGTGGACCGAACTGGGCCTCTTGCCGGAAAGCCCGCTGCAACAGCAAAAAGATTCCCTGAAGGACCTGATTGAACTCGGGAAGGCCCTGTTCTTTGATACAAGACTGAGCGGTTCCGGAAAGATCAGTTGCTCTACCTGCCATCAGCCGGAATTAAACTGGACCGACGGAAAAGAAAGATCAGAAGGGCATGAAGGAACAATTGTGGCAAGAAATGCACCCACTATTCAAAATGCGTGGTTCTATAAAAAACTCTTCTGGGATGGCCGGGCCAGGGACCTGCAGGACCAGGCATTTGCCCCCATCGTAAGTGAATCGGAAATGCATAGCGAGATGCAGGAGGTGATCAGCAAGCTGCGGAAGATAAACGGGTACCGGGAAATGTTCAGGAAAGCCTACGGAACCGCTGATATTGACCCTGACCGTATGACGGAAGCCATCGCCACCTTCGAGAAGACCATTACCAGCAATAAAAGCCGGTTTGATGAATTCCTGGCGGGTAATAAAAAGGCGCTGACCGGCAGTGAGCTGCGGGGACTGCACCTGTTCCGCACCAAAGCCCGTTGTATCAATTGCCATAACGGGCCCCTGTTTACCGATAACCAGTTTCATAAGACCGGGCTCGCCTCCGGTGATGTGGGATTATATAAGGTAACGCATAAAGAGGAAGATACCGGGAAATTCAAAACCCCTTCACTGCGGGATGTGATGCGGACAGGCCCCTGGCTGCATGACGGCAGTATGAAAAGTATACCGGTGATCATTGATTTGTACAAAAAAGGACCCGCAGGGGCAGACCGGCTGATCCGGCCATTGATGCTTTCCGGCAAAGAGAGAAAAGACCTGCAGGCTTTCCTGGAGGCACTGTCATCGGCGCCGCTGCCTTTCAACAAACCGGTCCTGCCGCAGTAAGCAACTATTCTCCCGGAAATATTATCTTTGTGCACTGCAAAAAACTGAATATGAAAAAAATAATTTTTACACTGTTACTGGCAGGTACCGGGTTCCTGGCCAATGCACAACCTCCCGAAGGAGATGCCAAGCCCGGCGAATGGTATGGTGAAAAGGTAGATACCAAAGGTGCTGTTGATATCAAAGAAGTGGTGGCAAAGCTTGCTGATGGTTCAGCAGATGCCGTAAGCACAAAAGTTACTGCCAGGATCGTGGAAGTTTGCCCCAAGAAAGGTTGCTGGCTGAAGCTGGAGCTGAATGACGGACAGACCGCCACTGTAAAAATGAAAGACTATGGCTTTTTCCTCCCGCTGGCAGCCAAAGGCAAAACCGTGGTGATAGACGGAGATGTGAAAATGAAGACCATATCTGTTGCCGAGCAAAAACACTATGCGGAAGATGCTAAAAAACCGCAGGAAGAGATCGATGCAATAAAAGAACCGAAGAAGGAAGTAAGTGTGCTGGCAAAAGGAATTGTAGTGGTGCAGTAATTTCCTGTTTAAACTTTTTCAAGGCTGCCCTGTCCCAACCGGGCAGCTTTTTTATGGCTGCCTTACCGGAATGAACTGCTTAATGAAACGAAGCCTGTTGCCTTTTTTCTCCCTGCTTGCCCATTCCTTATTTTCCCAGGATAATACACTCGTGTTAAAGAACAACGGGTTTGACAAAGCGAAATACCTTGCTGTCAATTTTCTGTCTTTAACGGAGCCCCAGCTTACCTTCGGGCCCGCCTTCGGGTACCGGTTTACGGAACGGAGTGAACTATTTGCAGAAGCCGCCTGGGTAACGAGGTCCCCGGTCTATAACTGGCAGGAAGTTGAGAAGATGAACGGGGCCCGCCTCATCATGCAATACCGCTATCACTGGCAGGGGCGGGCGAGGCCCCTGATAAATTTTCACCTGGCCCGCCGCAGGTTTACATCAGAACGGGAACCTTTCCTGGCAGTGGAGTTCAGGTACAAACCCTATTCCTTCTCTTCGGCAGCCACCTTTGTAAAAGCAGTACCAATGATACCCTCGGCAACCATCCTTACCGGGCAAATGCAACAGTGATCGGGGGCGGGTTACTCCTCGGTCATACAACGAACCTCAGCGGCAATGAAAATTTGCAACTCGAATTCACCGGCGGTATGGGCGGCAAATACCGGTTTATAAGATTCAGGGACCTTCCGGAAGGATATGCACCGCTTATACTCCGTAAAGCGGACTTCTCGTATCCTCAGTTGCCGGAGGAAGCCGCTTCTGTTTATTTCATCTTCGCTATCCGTTTGCGGTATGTATTCAATTGAAATTTTTCTTCTTCCGTAACTGAATTTCTTTTTCCGGAAACTGTTTTCTTCAGCAAGGATGACCTGCATCATGCTGATTGATGACAATCATTTTTTTGATGTCATTTCTCTGTAAAAGAATTCCTGCATCCTGTTTCCTGACAAACAGATGATAAATATGCGGAGAGGCGAAACAAATTTTGCGGCGAAATCAATTGGTATGAAGAAAACAATTTTACTCGCCGCCGCTTTATCTGCAGCAGCAACCATACAGGCACAGGGATTCAAAAGACTACCCGCTGAAGACACCACAAAAGCAAAACAGCTGGATGAAGTGGTGGTCACCGGTCAGTATAAACCACAGTCAGCCAGGAATTCCGTTTACCAGGTCCGCACTATTACCAGGGATCGGATACAGAAGCAGGGAGCGGTGAACCTGCAGACCGTGCTGAATAACGAACTCAACATCCGTTTTTCACAGGACCTCTCCACCGGCGGGTCCGATATTACCATGCTTGGATTAAAAGGGCAGAATGTCAAGATACTGGTGGACGGACTTCCGGTAGTGGGAAGACAGGGAACCTCCAATGAAATAAATATTAACCAGATCGATATTAATTCCGTTGAGCGCATTGAAATAGTGGAAGGCCCGATGAGTGTGGTATACGGGGCAGATGCGCTGGCAGGAGTTATCAATATCATTACCAAAAAAGCAAAGGAAGCCCGTTTATCCGTTACGGCCGGGCTGCATGAAGAAACGGTGGGCAATGAGTACAGCCTCTTCAGCCGGGGCATCCATAACCAGCATGTCGCTTTTTCGGGCCGCCTGAAAAACTGGGAGCTGGGGGGTTCATTTACGCATAATTACTTCGGCGGATGGAAAGACACCGCTACCGGCCGTGAACTGGTCTGGCATAAAAAAGATCAGCTGATGGCAGGAGCCTTTATCGGTTTCCATAAAAATAATTTCAGTATCAGGTACCGCCTCGACGGGCTGGATGAGATCATCACGAATCCCGGCAACTTCCTGTTCTACCAGCAGGCTTCCGGCGAAACACTGGCACAGGACCAGGAATATCTTACTGACCGGGTGATGCACCAGCTGCAGTCTTCTTACCAGGTAAACAATAACCTGAACTTCCAGTTGCAATCATCCTATACCCGGTACAACCGCCAGGTATTTTCAACCGTAGTAAGTGAACAAACCGGCAAGGTGAGCCTTGACCCGGGTGCAGACCGGCAATCAAGGGTTGATTTTACCGGCTTTACACTCCGGGGCATAGTAAATTATAAACTGTCGAAGATTGTTTCCCTCCAGCCGGGTGTTGATATAAACCTTGACCGCGGTAAAGGAGAACGGCTGAAAGCAGGGAACAATGCCGTTGATGATTACGCTGTTTTCATTACCTCCGAGATCACTCCGTCCGGGAAGATCAATATCAGGCCGGGACTGCGGGTGATTAAGAACTCGGTATATGATGCCCCGCCGGTCGTACCGTCACTGAATACCAGGTTCGTGCTGGCAAAGAACCTTGATCTGCGCCTCTCTTATGCAAGGGGATTCCGGTCGCCTTCTTTACGGGAGCTTTACTTTAATTTCTTTGATGCCAATCACCAGATCATTGGTAACCCTGACCTGAAAGCGGAAACCTCCAATAGCTTCACCGGGTCGTTGAACTGGAAGAAAACTACTTCACATGATGTTGTGTATACCACCATCCTGAGCGGTTTTTATAATGCAGTCCGGAACCTGATCGATTATGCTGTATCAGCAAATGATCCGAACATATTTGAACTCACCAATGTGTCCGACAGCCGCACGGCCGGGGCCAGCCTGGGAACGATCGCCAAATACAAGACCTGGCACATCAGTATTGGCGCTTCTTATACCGGTTTCTATAATGATTATTCCAAAACCGACCAGTCCCTGCCGCAACTGCAATGGTCGGCAGAGGCAAACACTTCCCTGGGCTATACTTTTTCCAAAGCGGGACTGGATGTGAATCTCTTTTACAAATTCACCGGTAAACGTCCTTTCTATTCAGTGAACAGTAACCAGCAGGTGATACTTGCTGAGCAAAAAGGCTACCACATGGCCGACCTTACTTTCAATAAAAAAGCATTTAAATATTTATCCTTCAGCGCAGGCATCCGCAATCTCTTTGATGTGGACCGGGTGTACAGTAATGCCACAGGCGGTGTGCATGGCTCGGATGGAGTGCGGAACGTGGCAACCGGCCGCTCCTATTTTGCCGGCGTCACCTTTAACTGGAATAAACAATAACCCTTCATACATAATATGACCAAGATGAAACATACTATATCCATGAGAAGGGCGGGAATCCTGCTCGCTTCACTGCTGCTGATGATGGCCTGCCGGAAACGGGATGCCGGTTTGCCCGACAACTATGTGGTGTTTGAATCATCGGCGCAGGGGATCGCTGCTGCTGAACCGGGCATTACCGTAAAAGTAAGAACACAGCAGGGTGTCGGGGCCGACGTACCGGTACTGGTCAACCTGTCAGAAAGAGGGCTGGTGTATGGAACGGATTACACCACCGTGCCGGCCGCTGTGGCAGGAAAGATCGCACTGACCATCCCCTCCGGAAATAATGAAGCATCCATCACGATCAATAAAACAGCTGGCACCCTCTATGACGGGGATGAGAAACTGGTGTTTGATATTTACAGTTCCGGAAGCCCGGTGCTGATCGGGGTTACCAAAGAGCTTACCCTCAGCTTTGCCGAACTGGTATCTTCCTCTTCTTCACTCACCATCGAAGGTGGCGGGGCCAGTTATCCAAACAAAGTGTTTGTCGACCTCAGCGCCAACAGGCAGACCGCTGTACCACGCACCAGCTGGGACCTCGGCTTTTATACCGGCGCAGATGACTACAGGGTGATCGTGAATTCATCCCTGAATATGATGGCCCGCCAGCTTAATAAGAACGATCTGAATGCAGTAACCGCTGCCGATACGCTTGGCTTTGCCGGTGATGTTGAATTCAGCCAGACGGCACCCACCACCACTTCGCTTGCTTATATCGATTATCCCAGCGGTGACCTTACCCGCACCGCCATTGCAGCCGTGTCTGCAACGGCTTCAGATAATAAAGTTTATATCATCAACCGCGGAAACGGCATCGGGGCCGGTGCAGCAAACCGGGGCTGGAAAAAAATCCGGATTACCCGGAACGGGGCCGGAGGTTACACCCTGCAGTATGCAGATATCGCAGCGACATCTTTTTCGGCTGTGGATATTGCAAAAGACGACGCATACTTCTTTAAATACATCTCTTTTGAAAACGGCGCCGTGCCGGTTGAACCCCAGAAGAAGAAATGGGATATAGCCTGGACGTACTTTGCCAATGTCACCAATTTCGGGAGCGGGGAAGTGCCGTATATGTTCCAGGACATTATCCTGCTGAACCGGAATGTGCAGGTGGCCAAAGTAATGACCAGCACCAAAGCGTTTGCCGACTTTGCGGAAGGGGATATCGCCGCACAGACTTTCCTGTCAGCACAAAATGCCATTGCCGCTGACTGGCGGAGCGGTGGCGGCCCTTCTTCTTCTCCGGCTGTGAGAACGGACCGGTACTATATCATCAAAGATGGCGACAATAATTATTATAAAGTCCGGTTTACAGCCCTGACACAAAACGGGGAAAGAGGTTATCCGGCATTTGAATCTGTACTCGTGAAAAAAGGATGATCCTGCCTCCTGAAAAGGTTTGAATGGCCCCGCTTAAGAACAGGCGGGGCTTTTGCTTTCTGTCACTGCCGTGTTACCATCACCCTGAAAGGTTTCGGGTGGATGATCTTTTCCTTTTTGCGTAAGACCGAATTACTTATTCCGTAAGCCCTGCTTATACCGGCATTGTTTCTTTGTCAGCAAATCATCATATGATGAAGAAACTAGTACTCCTGTTGATCATCAGTACTGCCGGAACTGTTGTGCAGGCACAAACTAAGGAAAACACAGATCCGGATACCGGCAGAAAGGTCATTGATAAACTCTGTGGTTGCTTCCAGGTGGATTTTAAATATGCGGAAACTTTTTCCCCGGACGCTGCATACAAATACCATGAGCGGGAAGAAACAGGCGGCACAGCTGAACTGGCACTTCCTGTCGAGATCACTGCCGGTAAAGTGGTCATTCAGCACCTGCTGGTGGTGGGACAAAATACCGTGGTGAAACACTGGCGGGAAGAATGGAGTTATGAAAACCCGGTCATCTGGCGGTATAAGGGTGATAAAACATGGGTGAAGGAGATCCTGCCTGCCGAAAAAGTAAAAGGCAAGTGGACACAAACAGTTTGGGAAGTATCCGACGAGCCCCGCTACCAGGGCTACAGCCGGTTTGCTGACCTGGACAATAAGATCATCTGGCAGAACACCACCGATGCGCCCCTGCCAAGAAGGGAATATTCCGTTCGCAGTGATTATAATATTCTGCAAAGGACCAACCGGCTCAACATCACCGACAGCGGCTATATACATGAACAGGACAATAAAAAGATCATCCGGCTAAACGGAAGGGACTCGTTGCTGGTGGAAGAAAAAGGGCTGAATATCTATAAACGGATCCCGGACCAGGAATGTGACGCCGCCAGGGAGTACTGGAAGAAGAATGAACGGTACTGGGGACGGGTGCGTAAAACCTGGAATGACTACATCGCCACACATGATTCCGTTTCACTGAAAAACAGGGTGGATAATAAAATGCTGCATGAGTACCTGATCGACCTGGGTAAGGAATATGTAACCGGTAAAGTAAGCGACAGGGAAATAGATGGCAGGATCAGTTTTGAAATACTCCGGTTTGTCGGCCGGGATGAAAAAAACAAGGCTGTCAATCCCTGAAAGTGGTGCCGGCTGAACAAGCCTTTTGCCAGGGGCATTATTGCTTTTCCGGCAGTGGAAACCGGTCGTTTATTCCGTAACTTCGCAGCCATTTTTAAATGGCAATGACGGCTACATACAGAGAATTTACCGGGCTCAACCTGCCGGCCTTTGAGTCGGAGATACTGGCCCAGTGGACTGAAAAGCAGGCTTTTGAAAAAAGTGTATCACTCCGGGAAGGCGCCACCCCCTTCGTGTTCTATGAAGGCCCGCCAAGCGCCAATGGTATGCCCGGTATCCATCACGTTATTTCGAGGACTTTGAAAGACCTGGTTTGCCGCTACAAAACCATGAAGGGGTTCCAGGTAAAACGCAAAGGCGGATGGGATACCCATGGCCTGCCCATTGAACTGGGAGTGGAAAAAGAACTCGGTATCACCAAGGAAGATATCGGGAAGAAGATATCGGTTGAAGAGTACAATAAGAAATGCCGGGAAGCCGTACTGCGGTATAAAGACAAGTGGGATGACATCACCCGCAAGATGGGCTACTGGGTTGACCTGAATGACCCCTATATCACCTTCAAGAACGAATACATCGAGACCTTGTGGTGGTTATTAAGCGAGCTGTATAAAAAAGGATTGCTGTATGAGAGTGTGAGCATCCAGCCCTATTCACCTGCTGCAGGTACAGGGTTAAGTTCGCATGAACTGAACCAGCCGGGAACATACAAAGATGTGAAGGATACGAGTGCAGTGGCGATGTTTCTACTTTCAGTTGCAGATACAGTAATGCGTGGAGGGAAACCTGTTGATACTTTAAAAAAAATCAATGAGATTCTTAGAGCAGATAATAACTTAAATGATGTTTTCTTTCTTGCATGGACGACTACACCCTGGACGCTGCCATCCAATCTTGGACTGACTGTCGGGGGTAATATTGATTATGTGCTGGTAAAAACATTTAATCCCTATCTCCATAATCCTGTAAATGTCGTTTTGGCAAAAGCCTTGTTAGGAAAATATTTTAAACCGGAGGGTGAGAACGGGGATTTTAACGGCTATAACGAAAAAGTAAAAATTCTTCCGTGGAAAATATTAGGAGAGTTTAAAGGCGCTGATCTTGAAGGAATCAGTTATGAACAGTTACTTCCTTACGAAGCCAATTCTCCCAAAGTGATTGAAGAATTAACTCCCGGTGCTAAACCGTTCCGTGTATTAGTTGATTCTTTTGTTACCACCGAAGACGGTACAGGTATCGTTCATACCGCTCCGGCTTTTGGGGCAGATGACTTTAAGGTGGGCAGGAAATACAACATCGGGATATTAACGATGGTGGACCGGGAAGGAAAATTTGTGAACGGCCTCGGTGAATTCAGCAACCGCTATGTAAAGAATTATAAAGATGATCCGGACTATGCGGATGTGAATGTTGACATCGCCGTGAAGCTCAAAAAAGAGAACCGGGCTTTTAAAGTGGAGAAATACGAACACAGCTACCCCCATTGCTGGCGGACGGACAAACCGGTTCTGTATTATCCGCTGGATGCCTGGTTCATCAAGACCACCGCCATCAAAGACCGGATGGTGGAACTGAACAAGACCATCAACTGGAAACCTAAATCAACCGGTGAGGGAAGATTCGGCAACTGGCTGGAGAATATGGTGGACTGGAACCTGAGCCGCTCAAGGTTCTGGGGTACGCCCTTACCGATCTGGAAAACTATTACATTCAGGGGAATTGTTGGAAGCGAAATTGATAGCCTTGGCTCATTTGATGAAATTATAATAGGTTCAACTAGTGAGCTTGTTAGGACAAGCTCAAAAAAAGGCTGGGAAGTAGAAGGTTATATAATAGATTTCAAAAAACTGTACACTGATTTTGCCAACGAGAATAGTCGACTTATTTCAAAAATCGAGGCATATAATAAAAGCCTTGATAGTGATATTTTTGAGGTTTTTTCAATTGACACTAATGGGATAAAAAATAAGATTTCGAAAAACCCCCTTAACAAGGGCATTTTAAAAGATATACTGGAAGAAAATGTTATACCCCTAGATTTGATTTTAGATTATGCTACTAAAATCGATCTTACTAAGGCTAAAAACATTGATTTACACAAACCTCAAATTGATGAAGTTGTTTTTGTTAGGAGGGCTGAATCGGGTAAGCATTATTTATATTTCAGAGTAGATGACTTAATTGACGTTTGGTTCGACAGCGGCGCCATGCCTTATGCCCAATGGCATTTTCCATTTGAGAACAAGGAAACATTCAAACAGTCATTCCCCGCCGATTTTATCGCCGAGGGAGTGGACCAGACAAGAGGCTGGTTCTACACCCTTCATGCCATTGCTTGTCTTGTCTTTGATTCAGTGGCCTACAAAACCGTTGTAAGTAACGGGCTGGTGCTGGATAAGAACGGTAATAAGATGAGCAAACGGCTGGGCAACGTGGTGGACCCTTTTGATACGATTGAAAAATACGGCGCCGACGCTACCCGCTGGTACCTCATCACCAACGCCTCCCCCTGGGATAACCTGAAGTTTGATATCGAAGGGATCAAAGAAGTACAGCGCAAATTCTTCGGAACCCTGTACAACACATACCAGTTCTTCGCCCTGTATGCCAATGTGGATGGCTTTGCCTTCAAAGAAGCCTATATCCCGCTGCCGGAACGGCCCGAAATTGACCGCTGGATACTTTCTTCCCTCAATACCGTGGTGAAGAAAGCCACCGCATACATGGATGATTACGAACCCACACAGGCCGGGCGGGTGATCGAAGATTTTGTAGACGAACACCTGAGCAACTGGTATGTACGTCTTTGCCGCCGCCGATTCTGGAAAGGAGAATACGAACAGGATAAGATATGTGCTTACCAGACCTTGTACGAGTGCCTGGAAACACTGACAAGACTGATCGCACCGATATCACCGTTCTTCAGCGACAGCTTATTTCAAAACCTTAATGCCGTTACAGGAAGGTACAGGGCCGAGTCCGTTCACCATGCCGAATACCCGGTTGCAAGTGAGGCGGCCATAGATGAATCGCTGGAAGAGCGGATGCAGCTGGCCCAGGATGCTTCTTCGCTTATTTTATCGCTTCGCAAAAAGGTAAACATCAAAGTGCGGCAGCCGTTGCAGAAAGTGCTGATCCCTGTGCTCAGTCCTTCGATGAAAGAACAACTGCTGAAAGTGGAAGACCTGCTAAAGGCAGAAGTGAATGTAAAGGAAGTGGAATACCTGTCGCCCGATAACACGTTTATCCGGAAAAAGATCAAACCCAACTTTGTGGCACTGGGTAAAAAACTGGGACCTAAGATGAAGGCCGTGTCGGCGGCCCTGGCAGCCTTTACACAGGAGGACATCACCCTGTTGGAAAAAGAGGGACAATATAATTTGCCGGTTGACGGCGAACCTGTAATATTACAGGCTTCCGAAGTGGAGATAAGCAGTGAGGATATTCCCGGCTGGACCGTCGCCAACAAAGGCAGCCTGACAGTGGCGCTGGATGTAACGGTAACCCCCGAACTGGAAGCCGAGGGAAATGCACGGGAGTTTGTGAACCGAATTCAGAAGATCCGTAAAGACAGTGGTTTTGAGCTCACTGACCGGATTGAAGTAAAGGTCGGCCCCGGCCACACCGGCCAGGAAAACGGGGCCGGATTAAAAGATTCATTGGCTCGCTTTAAAGACTATATTTGCGCCGAAATTCTGGCGGACAGGCTGGAATTCATGCCTGAAATACAGGACGGAACGGCGATAGAAATTAACGATGTTTCGCTAAATGTGATTGTTTCAAAAAAAGGGTAACTATATGGCAACCAAGAAAAAACAAGCCCCTAAAAAGGCAGCCAAGCCCGCCCCTAAAAAAAAGCCTGCCGCTAAACCGGCAGCGAAGAAAACTGTGAAGAAATCAGCTCCTAAACCGGCCCCTAAAAAGGCAGTCAAGCCGGCGCCCAAAAAGGCTGCTAAACCGGTCGCAAAAGCTCCGAGCCCAAAAGCTGCGAAGCCGGCGCCTAAGCCGGCCCCGAAAGCCCCTGCCAAACCAGCACCGGCTCCCGTAGCAAAGGCAGAACCTCCCGCACCCGTTAAAAAAGGAGGGGTGGATCCTAAATCCCTCGTTTCCATAAAGCCGAAAGTACAACCCGTGATAAAGAAAGAACCTCCGAAACCGGCCAAGATCGTTATCCCGAAAACCACGACCAAAAGCTCCGTGA
This sequence comes from Chitinophagaceae bacterium, assembly GCA_046329665.1. Taxonomy (GTDB): domain Bacteria; phylum Bacteroidota; class Bacteroidia; order Chitinophagales; family Chitinophagaceae; genus JJ008. Next base: position 318,281 of record JAXLUG010000002.1, read on the forward strand.
AATACGAGCCGGAATTCACTAAATCAATTTTGGATGCAAATGCTGCCATACAGCATAGCGGACCAACCATGCGATATTCAGATGCTGACCTGGCCGAATTCAGGGAGATCATCCAGAAGAAACTGGATGCTGCCAAAAAAGAGTTGGCCTACCTCCAGGGACTTATCACCCGTAAGGATGAAGGCGGTGATATGGATGAGGCCCGCTATATGACCATGGAAGATGGCAGTGTGAGCATGGAGAGGGAACAGCTGAGCCAGATGGCCAGCCGCCAGATCACTTTCATTGACCACCTGGAGAAAGCCATGATGCGGATCGAAAACAAGACCTATGGCATCTGCCGGGTTACCGGAAAGCTGATCGATAAAGCCCGGCTGCGTGCCGTACCGCATGCCACCCTGAGCATCGAAGCAAAACAAATGATGAACAAATAAGGGACCGGTGGCGCCGGTGTCCCGAAACCGGGCCGGCACTTCACACAGGGGCCTCACTGAATAAGAAAAGCCGTTCTGCCCGCAGAACGGCTTTTGCATTTGGTCACTTTGATATAAGGTTATTTCTTTTTTCGCAGGAAAACCTGGAATCCGACCCCCAGCAAGAACCCGTGGTTGGTAAACTTCGTGGTGGTTTTGTTTTTCAGGGTCTCATCTATCGAACCATTATTGCCAATATCACGCAGCGTGGTCTTATCAAAAGTATTTTTATTGTAGCTGAAGATATACCCCAGGAAAAAATCCAGGCCTGCATTTTCCCCCATCATTTTAGTAAAACCGGCCTGCAGGCTGGCATTGGCGAAAAATCCGCCGGACGAACTGCCGTCATAAGTTGTTTTGGTGGCATTGGGGTTTGAACCGGTATACAGGTACCCCTCTGTTTTCAGGTTGCTGACGCCGGCATTAAAACCAAACTGTCCGTAGGGCATCAGGTTGCCCGAACTGTTCAGGTAATGCCTGACAAAACCGCCCAGGCCGATATTGAATGTATTGTTCTTATCACTCTGGAAGGTGCTTCCGTTCTGCTCATAGGTAACCTTACTCCCGCCCGGGTTGATATTGACACTGGCACCAACCGCTGTCTGGGAAGAAATAAACCAGCCAAGCGAGGGATTCAGGATGAAATTATAACTGGTGGATTTCGATGTACTGTTGCCGATCTGGTCCACCGAAACATCCGAGCTTCCGGAGTTATAGATCACACTGCCGATATTGGCACCGGCCATGCGGTCGCCTTTGGAAAACTGGGCAGAAGCAGTGAGTCCGGTCAGCCCGGAAATCAGGACGAAAAGGTACTTTCGGTAATTCATGTTGAAGGGTTGAGTCAGGCGGCAAATATAACCGTTCGGCCGTAGCCTGATAATAGTTTTTTTCCTGTTTTATATCGAATTGAAATTTTTTCCTTTACCTTTAAAATGTCTTTGGCGGAAAAGGAAATTCCTATTACTTTTAAGCCGAAACTAATTAACAGCCAAATCAAACTTTTATGAGAAAGTTCAAACTTCTTTCCCTCTTAGCTCTCGCTATAACTTTTTTAGCCGTTAGTTGTACAAAGGAAGGCCCTGAAGGCCCCGCTGGCGCAACAGGCGCACAAGGTCCTACCGGTGCTACCGGTGCTACTGGCCCTGCCGGTCCTGCCGGCCCAACTGGTCCTGCGGGTCCTACTGGCCCTACCGGTCCCCAGGGTGCACCGGGTACTGCCAACGTGATCTACTCCTCCTGGACTACAGTTGCTGCAGGGTTTTCAAACACTTTTGCAGATACAACATTAGTTGACTTCGGCACTGTAAAAAGAGGTATTCGTTTATCTACCTCCCTTACAGCTGCTATCATCGACAATGGTATCATTATTTCTTACATCCGTGTTTCAAGTAACGGCCCGCACATGCTGCCGTATCAGTTCCCCGGTGGTTCTGGTCAAATATTTATCATGGATCAGATACCCCAGGCCGGAAAGATCATTTACTTCACCTCGATCATGAATGCATCTCCTTCTGCCGGATGGGTACCAAACAGTTCCATGGAGTTCAGGCATGTGATCATCCCGGGTGGTGTGGCTGGCGGCCGCGGAATTAATGAGAAAATTGCAGACATTAAAGGGAAAACATATACGGAAAGCGAACTCAGGGCAATGCCATATGCCCAGCTTTGCAGCTTGCTGAATATTGCCCAATAATTAAAAATTATTTCATCGTAAAAGCCGCTCTGAACAGAGCGGCTTTTCTTTTTTACGGTACTATTTCTCCCTTACTTTGTAGCCCTAAATGCATGTTATGAAAAAGGGTATTACCGCACTGACCTCCCTGCTGCTCTGCTTCACCCTCTTCGCCCAACCCAGGATCATCTCCGGCCCGATGCTGGGCCCGGTTGAATTACGGGATGCCAAAGTGTGGGTGGAAGTATCCCCGGAAGTAAAAAGCCTCTCCCTTCAGCTCTTTAAAAAAGGGGAAACAAAACCAATAAAGACCATCGCTTATAAAGGGGCACTTGAAAACGAATTCAATCCTGTAACCTTCACCATCGGCGGACTGGATATGAATACCGCTTACCAGTATAAATTCCTGGTGAACGGGAAACCGGCTGCCCAAAATGGCGAGTTTACCACCAAAGAACTATGGCAGTGGAGAAAACCGGCACCCGATTTCAGTTTTCTCACCGGCTCCTGTGCATACTTCAACCAGCCGGAATACGACAGACCCGGCAAGCCCTATGGCGGCGATTCCAGCATCTTCGAATCCATGGCCAGAGAAAAGGCATCCTCCTTTATGGTCTGGCTGGGCGACGAATGGTACACAAGGGAAGTAGATTACTACAGCGAATGGGGGCTCTGGTACCGGGCACAGCACGACAGGGCGTTGCCCATCCTGCAGAACTTCTGGAAGACCATGCCCCAGTATGCCATGTGGGACGATCATGATTATGGCCCCAATGATATCGGGAAGAACTACATCCTGAAAAATACAAGCCGGGAGATATGGAAGAAATACTGGTGCAACCCGTCTTATGGTGAAAATGAACAGGGAACCTATACCATGCTGAATTGGGGCGATGTGGATGTATTCCTGACCGATGACCGCTGGTGGAGAAGCGCTGACAGAACCCAGGATTCCGTAAACGGCTTCCCCAACCCTGAAAAGGAAATGCTGGGACAGCAGCAAATGGAATGGCTGAAAAATTCCCTGCTGTACAGCACCGCCACCTTTAAGATCATTGCCCTGGGCAGCCAGGTGCTTAACCCCGTATCCCCCTTCGATAAATGGCTGAACTGCCCGGCTGAGTATAATGAGTTCATGAACTTCATCCGGGAATACAATATTAACGGGGTATTGTTCCTTACCGGCGACCGGCACCACAGCGAGATTATCAAAGTAGACAGGAACGGTACCTATCCGCTCTATGATATCACCGTATCTCCTCTTACATCGGGAACCCATGTGTTCGGCGGTGCAGAGAAGAACAACCCCTACCGGGTGGTGGGTATCGATCAGAAACAGAACTATGCAAAATTTTCCTTTACGGGCCCCCGGGGCGACAGAAAACTGACGGTGGATTATTTTGGTGTGAAAGGGGATAAGCTGGCTACCTGGTCAGTATCGGAAAAGGAACTGAAAACCCCGACAGTAAAATAAGCAGTATGAAAAAAATAATGATCATCGTTTCCGCACTGGGGTTGCTGTATGCCTGCAAAGGCAAAAAAGAAGCCCCTGCCGGGGATGCCAGTGAAACAACAAACAGCCCGGCAGCAGCAGCCGATGATTCCGTTCAGATCCGGAAAGTGGTCACCGGTTTTTACAACTGGTATGGCAACAACTACGAAAAACTGATGGACTTCAGCCTGTACAGCGGAATAAAAAAGAAGGACCACCCGCCGTACAAAATAAACTGGGAAATAGTGGAGAAATACCAGGCCTTTATCAGGGATTCGGTACCCCAGCTCGGACAGGCCTTCCTGGCCAGCCAGAAAGAAATGCTCCGGCAATGCGATTCTGCCTTTAAAGTGGATACAGAAGATGAGATCCCGTACGGCTTCGACTACGACTGGTACACCAACAGCCAGGAGGATACAAAATACTATGTGGACGAAGTGAACAAACCGCATCAATGGGACCTGACCATCAATGGCGATAACGCCACCGTGGGGGTAAAAGGCGACTATACCATCAATGAAAACGGCAAGGAGAAAAATGCAGAAGCAGTGATACTGAAACTGCAGATGAAAAAGGAAAACGGGAAATGGACGATTGCCAGAATCGGGAATGAATAAGGAGACGCTATGACGATACATTTTGGGTTTGACAAAAAGAAAGTGATCAGGGCCCTGCGGCTTTATTTTATCAGCCGCAAAGAGATCCGGTTTATGATCATCCTGGTAAATGTGATGGCCATCCTGCTGCTGGTGACTTTCCTGCTGGGTTACCTGGGCGCCACCAACTATATTGTTTTCTGTTTTCTGTGGGTGATACTGATGATCTTTTTCTGGTTTGTATTCCCCTATTCGGTATACAGTAAAACCGCCATGTTCAAACATGAGTACAGTATGACCTTTGAAGAGGATAATTTTTCGCTGGAACATAAAGGCCGGGCTAAATCCTGGCCCTGGTCATCACTTAAAAAATACATGGAGAGCCCCGATTTCTTCCACCTGTATTTCGACTCAAGGACCTTTCTGCTGGTGCCAAAGGATGCCTGCCGGGACTCAGATGAAGTACATGCACTCCGGCTCCTTATTGGTTCAAAGGTGAGTAAAGCCTGATAAAAGGCGGGCAACTGCAGCAGAGCTACAGTGTTTTTTCCATTACATAATGGGGGATGGTGATCTCAATGAATTCCGGGCTGGTGATCTGGTAGCCCATCTTCTCAAAGAAAGGGGTGGTGCCCTTCCGGGCATGCATGGAAATGATCTTATAGCCCCGGTCCCGGGCCAGGTTTTCTGCAAAGTTCATCAGGGCCCGCCCGATCCCCTTGCCCTGCAGGTCATTCAAAACAGCCATTTGCCGGAGGCGAACGGTTCCGGGTTTCTCTTCCACCAGCATGCAGCAACCCAGCATCTGCTCTTCTTCAAAAGCGCCGATCAGCATGTTTTCCTTCTCATTTTCCAGTTCAGCTTCTGAAAACCGCAGGCCAAGCGGCCGGCGCAGGATGTCATCCCGCAGTTTTATCATCTGCTGGTATTCCTGTGTACCATGATCGATAATTTTAAGCGCCATAACTGATGGTCTGAAAAAGGGGGAAAAGCCTGATTTACGTCCTACAGACAAATTACAAATAACTTGTAATACAGCCAACGGAACGGACGCTTATTTGGTGATCAGCCGGCGCCGCCCCCGGCCTCTTCCGGCTCGTTTTCAGGAGGTTGGGCAGCCAAAGGAAAAAAAAAGCATTACGATGGTGATTAATTCAAAAAGTATATTTTTGCAGCCTATAAACAAAACCTAAAGAACATGTCAGACATTTCATCAAGAGTAAAGAAAATCATCGTTGATAAACTGGGTGTAGATGAAGCCGAAGTAACCAACGAAGCCTCTTTCACCAATGACCTTGGCGCCGATTCTCTCGACACTGTAGAACTGATTATGGAATTCGAAAAGGAGTTCAATATCTCCATTCCGGACGAGCAGGCCGAAACCATCACTACAGTAGGTCAGGCTGTTTCCTACCTGGAAGAACATGCTAAGTAAATAATTTCCCCTCGCTGGTGCGGGATAGCATGCCTTACCCGCTTTCAGTTAACAGGGAGTATAGCAATTTGCCGCCTTCTTTCTTAAAACACAAAGAAGGCGGTTTTTTAATTTTTCATCAGGACATTTACAGGAAGGCGCTGTTAATATTCTTCAGCCACAGATTCAGGTGTGCCCGGGCCACAAATAACCGGCTGAAAAAAATTATGTAGGTTTGATTAACCTTTATCTTAAAGCGTATGGAATTAAAAAGGGTTGTAGTAACAGGGATGGGGGCATTAACCCCTCTTGGAAATACGGTCGACGAATACTGGAATAACCTGGTGGCAGGCGTATCCGGTGCGGATATGATCACTCTCTTTGATGCTTCAAAGTTCAGGACAAAATTTGCCTGCGAGGTAAAGGGATTTGATGCAACAAAGTACCTCGACAGAAAAGAGGCCCGCAAAATTGACCGCTTTACCCAGTTTGCCCTCGTGGTAAGCGACCAGGCCATGGCAGATGCCGGCCTGTCAAAAGATACGATCAACCCGGACAGGGTGGGAGTGGTCTTTGCCAGCGGCATCGGCGGACTCATCACCTTTCAGCATGAAGTAACCGATTTTGCAAGAGGCGATGGTACCCCCCGGTTCAACCCGTTCTTTATTCCGAAAATGATCCTCGATATCGCCGCAGGCCAGATCAGTATGCGGCATAACCTCCGCGGGCCCAATTTCGCCGTAGTAAGTGCCTGCGCCAGCAGCACCAATGCCATTATCGAAGCCTACAATCTTATCCGCCTGAACAAGGCCAGTGTAATACTGACCGGCGGAAGCGAGGCCGTGATCAGTGAAGCAGGAGTGGGAGGGTTCAATGCCATGAAGGCCATGAGCGAACGAAACGATGACCCGAAAACAGCCAGCCGCCCTTATGATAAGGACCGGGACGGGTTTGTCATGGGTGAAGCAGCCGGTATCCTGGTTCTTGAAGAGCTGGAACATGCCAAAGCCAGGGGCGCAAAGATCTATTGCGAAATAGCCGGGGGAGGCGCTACCGCAGATGCACACCATATCACCGCCCCGCACCCGGAAGGACTGGGCGCAAAAAATGTGATGCTGGTTGCCCTCGATGATGCCGGGATGAAACCCGAAGAAATTGATTACATCAATACACATGGCACCTCCACACCAATTGGTGATGGCGCCGAAGTAAAGGCCATTTCCCAGGTGTTTGGTGAACATGCCTACCAGCTAAATATCAGCGCTACAAAATCAATGACCGGTCATTGCCTGGGCGCTGCCGGGGTCATTGAAGCCATCGCCAGTATCAAGGCGGTCATGCATGATACGATACCTCCCACTATTAACCACTTTACCGATGATCCCGAACTGGATCCGGGACTGAATTTTACGTTCAACAAAGCACAGCAACGACCCGTAAGGGCGGCACTCAGCAATACCTTCGGCTTTGGCGGGCATAATGCCTGCGTGATCGTGAAGAAATTTACAAACTGACGGGTGCATGAGTTGGCAGGAAGGCAACTTTCCAACCGGTAAACTTTTATACTTGTCAACTTTTATGTAGCTTAAGGGCCGTGGACTTTTTTAAATTCTTCTCCGGGAAACACGATAGTTCTTCCTTCAAAAAGGAACTGAAGAATATACTGGGTTATAAACCCGGTAATGTTTCTCTTTATAAAACAGCACTTACCCACCGTTCGGTACGGGAAGGCGCCGATGAGAATAATGAGCGGCTGGAATATCTTGGGGATGCCGTGCTCAGCGCCCTGATCGCCGACTTTCTCTTCAAACGTTATCCTTACCGGGAGGAAGGGTTCCTGACCGAAATGCGCAGTAAAATGGTAAACCGGCAGCAGCTGAACGAGATCGCTGTCAGGATGGGACTAAAAAAGATCACCCTTTATAATAAGATGGACAGCTCGCTCAAAGTGAGCCAGATCTTCGGTAATACCCTCGAAGCCCTGGTGGGGGCCATCTACCTGGACCAGGGATATAAAAAGACCGCCAAATGGGTGATGGAATGCATCATCATGCCGCATATGTTCATGGATGACCTGGAGAACCTGGAGATCAATCATAAGAACAAACTATACGGCTGGGCCAATAAGAATGGCCGGTTGCTGGAGTTTGAAACACTGAACGAAAAACTGGAAAACGGCCGGCGCCTGTTCACCGTCGCCGCCGTACTCGATGGTCAGAATATTGGCGAAGGGAGGGCATACAATAAGAAAGATGCTTCCCAGATTGCGGCCCAGGTAGCCGTTGAAAAGCTGGGGATCGTCAATGCAGACTCCCCGGGTGATGAACTGGTGTAGATACACAGGCTTTTTCCGCTCTGCTCCCCCTTAAAAAAAGGCACGAACGAACAAAGGACAGGGATCCTTTTGCCCGTTCGTACCGGTATGTTTTATTCCGTCAATGCTGTTACATTTCCACGATATCTTTTTTGACCGAACTGACGAGTGAGAGCAGTTCGCCCTGTTCTTTTTGCGGCACCTTGAATTTATTCAGCGTTTCCACCAGTAACCCGGCTGTGGTGTTCCAGTCTTTTTCGGATATTTTAAGGCCCTGGTGTGATTCCTTCATGCTGCGGCCAATATAGGCACAGGGGCCGCCGGCAGCATTACAAAGGAAGTCAACGATATGCTGACGTATTTTTTTCTTACTGTCATCGCTGGCCCCGGCAAAGAACCGGCCGAGATCTTTGTTACCAGCCAGCCTGCCAATAAAATCGTCCGTTACCGCAGCAATGGCATCATAGCCGCCCAGCCGCTTGTACAGCGATTCCTGGGCATTTGCCTTTTGAAAACAGGAGCAGAGCAGAAAGCAGGCGATAAAAAGATGCGTTATCTTTTTCATGATTGATTTTTTCGGTTTAAAAATGTTGATCGTATCTCAGATACGGTGAAATAAGCAGGATGGTTTTGGCGCTGGGAATTATCGCTTACATTTGGAAGACCAAACCTGTCGTTATGCAGCTACGCCACTTACCGGTATTGTCTCTTTTCCTGCTGATCTGTTCCTGCGGGCATACACCGCCAAAAGGTGCGAACGGGGTGGTTTATAAATCAGCGGTTGAATACAACGATTACATTGTCAGCAGGCAAAGCCGGGTAATCGAAAACATGATGAAACTTACCGAAGTGGCACAGATCAACCTGGACTCCGCCGATCATCTGCTGGATAAGTATGTAAAAGAAACCGGCGGGATGATCACTGATTTAAAAGGTATGCCGGATTATAACGGTGATTCCTCACTCCGGGACGTTGCCCTGGAAATGTTCAGTTTTTACCGGAATGTCTTTAATAAGGATTACAGGGACATCATTCACCTCCGGAGTGAACAGGACGGACTTTCCACCGAAACAGAGGACCAGATCAGCCGCATCTTAAAAAGGATCGGGGAAGAAGAGGAAGGGTACGATAGCCGGCTTCAGCGGGCACAGGAAAACTTTGCAAAAAGGAACGATATGAAACTGGTGGAAAGTGAGATGCAAAAGAAATTTGAGGATAGAATGAAGGAAAAGGAGGAGAAGTGATCATTCCACGGGTGGCTTTTCCATACATAATTCAATAAGCACCCCGTTTGTGTTCCGGGGGTGTACAAAACAGATCAGCTTATTATCAGCCCCTTCTTTAGGCTGCTCGTTCAACAGTACGAATCCCTCTTTACGCAGCCGCTCCATTTCTGCATGAATATCCCCTACCTCAAACGCAATATGATGAAGGCCCTCTCCCTTTTTTGAAATGAACCTGGCAATGACCCCATCCGGGTCGGTACTTTCGAGCAGTTCAACCTTATTGGGGCCGGTTTGGAAAAAGGCGGTATTTACATGTTCCGAAGCCACCCGTTCAGTTTTATAACAACTGGTATTCAGCAGTTTTTCGTAAACAGGAACAGATTCCGACAGGCTTTTTACAGCTATGCCGATATGTTCGATCTTATGCATAATGGTCTGGGATTGACGGCCTTTCGATTTCGGAAAAATCAATGCAACACCCGAAATTAGCTCTTTCAGGAACAACCTTTTGGGCTAATTTTGTGGGAGAAACAAAAACAAAGCAGATTCAGTCTTATGTTGCAATTTCCCATTTATTTAGACCATAATGCCACTACTCCCTGCGACCCCAGGGTGGTGGAGGCCATGATACCTTTTTTTACCAATGCTTACGGTAATGCGGCCAGCCGCAACCACCCGTTTGGCTGGCAGGCAGAAGAAGCTGTTGATTATGCCCGTGAACAAGTGGCCAAACTCGTAGGAGCCGATCCCAAAGAGATCATTTTTACCTCCGGTGCCACCGAAGCCGATAACCTTGCCATTAAAGGAGTGTTTGAAATGTATGCGAGTAAAGGTAATCACATCATTACCTGTAACATTGAGCACAAAGCCGTACTCGATACCTGCAAGCACATAGAAAAAGAAGGCGGGGAAGTAACCTACCTGAAAGTAAAGGACAACGGCCTGGTCGACCTGGCGGAGCTGGAAGCCGCTATCCGCCCTGCTACGATACTGATCGCCATCATGTATGCCAACAATGAGATCGGTACCGTGAACCCGATGAAAGAGATCAGTGCCATTGCCCGCAAGCACGGAGTACTGCTCTTCAGCGATGCCACACAGGCCGTTGGCAAGATACCGGTGGATGTAAACAAGGACGGAATTGACTTGATGGCATTCACCGCCCACAAAATGTACGGACCCAAAGGCGTTGGCGCCCTGTATGTGCGCCGCAAGAACCCCAGGGTGAAAGTAACCGCCCAGATGGACGGTGGCGGTCACGAAAGAGGAATGAGAAGCGGCACCCTGAACGTACCCGGCATCGTAGGCTTTGGCAAAGCCTGTGAGCTTTGCCAGAAGGAAATGGAAGAAGAAACGGCACGGGTCAGTAAACTGCGGGATAAACTCGAGAACGCACTACTGAAAATAGAAGAATCCTACCTGAACGGCGATAAAGAACACCGCCTGCCGCATGTCACCAATATCTCTTTCAAATATGTGGAAGGCGAAGGGCTGATGATGGGCTTCAATAAGAATATTGCGGTTTCCTCCGGCTCAGCCTGCACCTCTGCATCACTGGAACCTTCTTATGTATTAAAGGCCCTGGGCCTCGGGGACGACCTGGCCCACAGCTCACTTCGCTTCGGCCTGGGAAGGTTCACCACCGAAGAGCAGATCGATTATACGATCGAACAGGTGACCCATACCGTAAACAAGCTGAGGGAAATGAGCCCCCTTTGGGAAATGTACAAAGAAGGAATTGACCTGAACACCATCGAATGGGCACACCACTAAACCCTGCGGATCGAAAAAAAATTATAGAAAACCGGTAAATAATAAATAATCATGGCATACAGTGAAAAAGTGATCGACCACTACCAGAACCCCAAAAATGTGGGCACCCTGGATAAAAGCAAAAACAATGTTGGTACCGGCCTGGTGGGTGCACCGGAGTGCGGCGACGTTATGCGCCTGCAGATCGAGGTGGATGAAACCACCGGTGTGATCAAGGATGCCAAGTTCAAAACATTTGGCTGCGGATCTGCGATCGCCTCCTCTTCCCTGGCCACCGAATGGCTGAAGGGCAAAACCGTGGACGAGGCCGTAAAGATCGACAATATGGAGATCGTGGAAGAGCTCAACCTGCCCCCGGTCAAGATACACTGCTCTGTACTGGCTGAAGACGCCATCAAAGCAGCGATCAACGACTACCGCAAAAAGAACGGCCTGCCGGAACTTACATTTGATGAAAAAGTAGTCCATTAAAAACGCAGGGCGGGGGAGACCTGTTTCCGGTACCTCCTGGTCGCAGCGTAAAGCTTGAACGTATGAGTGTAGCATTAGAAAACAGTATTTATGTAAGTGATAAGGCCCGGGCAAAAGTGATCCAGCTGATGGAGGATGCCGGTGTTGCCAATGACCCTTCTTATTTCCTGCGTGTCGGCGTGGTAGGCGGAGGCTGCTCCGGGCTCAGCTATAAACTCGACTTTGACAACGAACAGAAACCCATGGACCAGGTGTTTGAGGATAACGGTATCAAGGTCGTAACCGACCTGAAGAGCTTTCTGTACCTGGTAAATACCACACTTGATTTCTCCGACGGACTGAACGGGAAAGGCTTTTATTTCAGCAACCCGAATGCCAGCCGTACCTGTGGCTGCGGGGAGAGTTTTGCCGTTTGACAGGTGCAAACCGGAAAAGATTGTAAGTTGACAAGCAGCAGCTGTCAACTTTTTTATTTGAACAGGGGCCCGTGCCGCCGGGGATTCTGCCCGGCTAACTTATCAACTTGTTTACTTTTCAACTATTTTGCACCCCATGTGGTCCGTTTGTAAGAAAGAACTCCGCCAGCTTTTCAGCAGCCTTACCGGGTATATTGCCATTATCGTTTTCTTACTGGTAAACGGGCTGATGCTCTTCTTTTTCCAGGACAACATCTTTGATTTCGGGTATGCCACCCTCGACCGTTTTTTCCAGCTGGCCCCCTGGATCCTTTTACTGCTGATCCCGGCGATCACCATGCGCAGCTTTGCAGAAGAATTCAAGACCGGCACCTTCGAGATCTTGCAGACCCGGCCGCTCAGCCGGTCGCAGATCGTCAGGGGCAAATACCTGGGCAGTCTGGTCGTGGTCATGATCGCCCTGCTGCCCACGATCATCTATATCGTCTCCATTCAAAAACTGTCTTCCGGGGGCGGTATCGATATGGGTGCCACCATCGGGGCCTATATCGGGCTGTTTTTCCTGGCAGCGGTATTCACCTCGATCTGTATCTGTTGCAGCAGCTTTACCAATAATGCAGTGGTGGCATTCATTGCCGGTGTCATCGGTTGCGCCCTTTTGTATTACGGCTTCAATGCCATCAGCAAACTGCCGGCCCTGGGTAACGGGGCAGATTATTATGTGGAGATGGCAGGTATTGATTTTCATTACCGGAGTATCAGCCGCGGACTTGTCGATGTAAGAGATATCATCTATTTCCTGTCACTGATTTTTTTATTCCTGGCCATCACCAGCCGGAACATTTTAAAAAGGTAAATGAAACGCCTCTATAATAAAATAATCGCTTCTAAATATTGGTGGGCCTTACTGCTGGCAGTGGTGATCGTCATTAATTACCTCGCTTCCTTCCTGCAGGCAAGGATCGACCTCACCAAAGAGAAAAGGTACACGCTGAGCAGGGCCACAAAAAACCTGGTGAGTAAACTGGATGATGTGGTACAGGTGGATGTGTTCCTGAAAGGGGAATTCCCGTCCGGTTTTCGGAAACTGGCCACCACCACCCGTGAATTCCTGGGTTTGTTAAAAGACAGGAACAGCGCAAAGATCAGGTACCGGTTTATTTCCCCGCTCGATGCCATGCCCGGCCGTACAACCAACTATGGCGACTCCTTGCTGAAGATGGGTGCAGTACCCATCAACCTGACAGTTCAGAAAAAGGAAGGCGAAAGCAGTAATATTATCTTCCCGGTGGCCGTGGTCACCTACAAAGGCAGGCAGTCGTTGGTGAACCTCTATCCCGGGGCCAACAGCCGTATTTCCCAGGATGAGATCAACAGTGCAGAGGCCCTGATGGAATACCAGTTCCTGAAAACGCTGGACCAGCTTACCAATGAGAAAAAGACAGGTCTTGCCTATTCCACCGGCAATGGCGAACCAACGGATATCCGTACTTACGATCTCCGGCTTGCCCTGCAGGACAATTACAATTTCGGAACCCTTGACATCAATAAGGCCCCGAAGATACCCGACCAGGTAGACCTGCTCATGATCGTAAAACCTACCCAGCCATTCAGCGAAGATGAAAAGCTGAAGATCGACCAGTTTGTGATGCGGGGTGGCAAACTGCTTTGCTTTATCGATAACCTGATCGCCGAAAGGGACAGCCTTGCTTTGAAACCGGAGACCATTGCATATGACAGGAACCTGAACCTCACCGACCTGTTCTTTAAATATGGCCTCCGTATCAATACTGACCTGGTGATGGACCTGCAGTGTGATGCCATACCCATCGTAGTAGGTGGTACGCAGGGAAATCCGCAACTGGAATTCCTGCAATGGAATTATTACCCGTTGTTATTACCGGCAAATAACAGGCTGACCAAAGGACTGGGCTATGTCACGGCACAGTTTGCAAACTCGATTGATACGATCCAGGTCAGCGGTGTAAGGAAGGAACCCCTGCTGGTCACTTCACCCAATTCAAGGACCATCAGCACACCGGCACTCATCAGCCTGAATGAGAATAAGGTGGCCCCGGAAGATGCAAAATTCAAACGTAACGCCATTCCGGTAGCGATGCTGCTCGAGGGTAAATTCACTTCCCTGTTCCGCAACAGGATCACCAAAGCACAATCGGATACACTCAGTGCCCTGGGCGACCGCTTCCGGGATGCTTCCGTGGATAATGCCAAAATGATCGTGGTGGCAGATGGTGATATCGTACTGAATGATTTCATTCCTTCCGGCGGGCCTAATTCGCAGCCGGAGCCGATACAAATGGGGTGGAATAAATACACTTACACCGAATACCTGAAACAGTCCGAACTGGGCAAATGGTTTGTGCCGGTGGCGAACCGGGAATTCCTGCTGAATGCAGTGGAATACCTGGTCAGTAACCCGGCCATCAGCGAAACAAGGAATAAGGACATTGTGCTGCGCCTGCTCGACAGCAAGAAGGTAAATGCACAAAAGACCACCTGGCAGATGATCAATATTGCCCTGCCGGTATTGCTGGTCATACTTTTCGGGTGGATATACCAGGAGGTGAGAAAAAGAAAATATACCGGGAACACGAAGGAAGCATAATCTTACCTCTCCCGCTTGCTAACGATTATCTTTGTATTTCATGACAAGAGACCAGATCACCTACATCGTATTCGGAACCATCCTGGTGGCTTCGCTGATCGCCGATCTGGGTTTCCTCAGCAAAAAAAATCAAAAGGTTACTATTCGCCAGGCACTTTACCAGACTTTCTTCTGGGTGGGGCTGGCACTTGCTTTTTTTGTTTTTCTGTGGATAGAGAACGGGCAAAAGCCGGCACTGGAATATGTCAGCGGGTACCTGATGGAGTGGAGCCTTAGTATTGACAATATTTTTGTATTCATCCTCATCTTCTCGGCTTTCTCGGTAAAGGAAAAACACTTTGGCCGGGTGCTGCTGGTGGGCATCATGATGGCTATCATCTTCCGGGTGATATTTATTACGGTAGGCGTGGTACTGGTCGAAAAATTCCACTGGGTACTTTATATATTCGGTGTCTTCCTGGTGTATACCGGGTATAAGATGTTTACCGCCACGGAAGACGAAGAATTCAAACCGCAGGAAAGTAAAGTATACAGGTTCCTGAACAAATTCCTGCCGCTTGCCCCCCACGATGGCGGCGGTAAGTACCGGATCATTGAAAATGGCCGGCCCGCTTATACCACTTTGTTTGTGGTGGTGATGATGCTGGCAGCGGTCGATCTTGTGTTTGCCCTGGATTCCATTCCGGCCGTGATGGGGATCGTTGATACAAAAACCCCGGGGTATGAACCCACCGCCAGGATGGTGATCTATACCTCCAACATTTTTGCCGTACTGGGTCTTCGTTCCCTTTTCTTCCTGCTGAGAGGGGCGGTGAACAAATTCGATTACCTGCAACAGGGTATTGCGATCGTCCTGGTTTTTATCGGGCTCAAAATGCTCGCTGCACACTGGATCGATATGGTGATTGATAAACAGGTGCAGGTCTTTATCTCCCTGGGAGTGATCCTTACCTGCATAAGCGGTTCGATTTTTTATTCCATATTTATTGATAAAAAGGGCACCCCCCGTGATGCGGGGGATGAGAAAAACTAAAACGTTTTCCGGCTTTGCGCTACACACTCAACGATATCGCCCGGATCATTGATGCAGAAAATCCCGTTGCATCAGCAATGCCGGTTGAAAATATTCTGCTCGACAGCCGGAAGGTGTACGACCCGGCCCTGTCCCTGTTTTTTGCATTGAAAGGCCCGCGGCGGGATGGTCACCAGTTCATCCCCGAATTGTATAAAAAAGGAGTCCGGGCCTTTGTGGTAAGTGAACCGGTGGAAACCAAAACCTGTCCCGGCGCCGTCTTCCTTGAGGTATATGATGCACTGGTGGCCTTGCAGGCATTGGCCATACACCATCGGCAGCAATTCTCTTATCCTGTTCTCGGTATCACCGGCAGTAACGGGAAGACGGTGGTAAAGGAATGGCTATACCAGTTACTCGGCAACGATTATAACATTGTGCGAAGCCCTAAAAGTTTCAACTCCCAGATCGGTGTACCGCTTAGTGTGTGGCAGATGAATGAAGGGCACACCCTCGGGATCTTCGAAGCCGGTATTTCTGAACAAGGAGAGATGCTGCGGCTTGAAAGGATCATTCGCCCCGATATCGGCATACTTACCAATATCGGAGAGGCGCACAGCGAAGGGTTCATCGACAACGATCATAAATTCAGGGAAAAGATGATCCTGTTCCGCGGCTGCAAAACAGTGATCGGGCGGACGAAGGATTTTAAAGGAAGGGAGGAAGTGCTGGAAATGCTGAACGGGGAGATGGAGCTGCATACCTGGGGTGATGAAGAAGGCAGCCGGTTTGTGGTTCATACGGCACCGGCAGGTGAAAGCAAAACCACGCTTCGTATTACGTTCGGACCCCTTGAGCTGAACTGTGTGATCCCGTTCACCGACGATGCTTCCGTGGAAAATGCCATTACCTGCTGCTGTGTGTTACTGCATCTTGGTATTTCAGCAGACCGGATCATTTCCCGGCTTAATGTGCTGCACCCGGTGAATATGCGGCTGGAGCTGAAAAAGGGGATCAATCACTGCACGGTTATCAACGACAGCTACAGTGCCGATCTCAGTTCACTGGAGATTGCCCTGAACTTCCTTGATCAGCAAAGCACCGGTACAGCAAAGACCGTGATACTTTCTGATTTTTTACAATGCTCCTTTCCGGATGAAGTACTGTATGGCGAAATCATTGAGAAGCTGAAAAGTCATCATATCACGAGGCTGATCGCCATCGGGCCAAAAATTGCTGCGGCGATCCCCGCTTTATCCGCCGATACCGGTCAAATGCGGATCGAATATTATCCCGGCACGGCTGCCTTTGCCGATGAGTTTCTTTCCTCTCAGTTCAAAGAAGAAACGGTACTCATCAAAGGAGCAAGGGTCTTTGCATTTGAGAAGATCGTACAGTTGCTCGAATTAAAGGCTCACCAGACCGTGCTGGAGATCAACCTTTCTGCGATTGCCCATAACCTGAAACAGTACCAGGGAATACTCCACCCTGCTACAAAGGTGATGGCGATGGTAAAGGCCTTTGCCTACGGCAGCGGCGGTGCCGAGATCGCCGGCATCCTCCAGTATCACAAAGTTGATTACCTGGGGGTGGCCTATGCCGACGAAGGGGCAGAGCTCCGCAGGGCGGGTATTACCACACCTGTCATGGTAATGAACCCGGATGAGAATGCTTTTGATAAGATCGTTGAATATAAGCTGGAGCCTGAGCTGTATTCCTTTGATTTGCTGCATGCCTTTGACCGGTATCTGCGGCAGGAAGGTTTGCAGCAATATCCCGTGCATATCGAAATTGAAACAGGAATGAACAGGCTTGGTTTTGCAGCAGAGGATATGGGCAGGTTATCAGAGGCTTTACTCGCCACTTCCTCTTTCAGGGTGCAGTCGGTATTCTCCCACCTGGCGGCAAGTGAGGAAGAAGTGAATGATGCATTTACCCGTCAGCAGTTTACATTGTTTAAGCAGGCGGCTGACCTTTTGAAAAAAAGGACCGGGTTTGATTTCCTTCAGCATATTGCTAATTCCGCCGCCGCCATCCGCCACCCGGACATGCAGCTGGATATGGTAAGGCTGGGGATCGGGTTATACGGGGTTGACAGTGCATCTTCCGGAAAGCTGAACCTGCAGACGGTGGCCTCACTGCGGTCGACGATTGCACAGCTAAAAAGCATTAAGGCAGGTGAATCGGTCAGCTATAACAGAAAAGGGATCGCCAAAAGAGATTCAGTGATCGCAACCATACGGCTTGGGTATGCGGATGGGTATCCGAGGAGGCTCGGCAATGGTACAGGCAGGGTGTGGGTCCGCGGACAACTGGCCCCCGTTATCGGTACCGTCTGCATGGATATGTTCATGGCGGATGTTACGGATATTGCAGGTGTACAGGAAGGAGACAGTGTGCTGGTGTTTGGTAAAGAACTGCCCGTGCAACAGGTGGCCTCCGATGCGGGAACCATCCCCTACGAGATTATGACAGGTATCTCCCAGCGGGTCAGGAGAGTGTATTTTCAGGAATGAGGTTTAACACCGGCCTACCTGCTCAGCGGGCTTAAAACTGTATATTTGCTGATATATGAAAACACTGAAGCTGAGACATGTAGTATTGATCATTTCGGCGATCATCATCGTTGACCAGGCCCTTAAGATCTGGATCAAAACAACCCACCCGACCGGTGAGGTGGTGAAGGTTTTCGGTCTCAGCTGGTTCCGCCTTCATTTTATTGAAAACCCCGGGATGGCCTGGGGCTGGAAGTTCGGTAATGAATCCGGTAAGGTCATCCTGACTCTTTTCCGGCTTGCAGCGGTCATATTCGGAACATGGTACCTGGGGCGGATCGTAAAACAGAAATACAAACGGGGCTTCATTATCTGCGCAGCGCTCATATATGCCGGGGCCCTGGGTAACCTGATCGACAGCATGTTTTACGGGATGATATTTGACAAAGGGCTTACCTATGATCCGGCGATCAGCGATTACTTGCAGTATTCGGGGGTTGCTCATTTTTCTTCAGACGGGTATTCTTCTTTTTTACACGGCAGCGTGGTGGACATGTTCTACTTCCCGATGTTCAAAGGACATTTCCCTTCCTGGGTTCCCTTTGTAGGCAATAGTGATTTTGAATTCTTCAGTGCGATTTTCAATATTGCGGATGCATCAATATCCATAGGAGTTATTACACTGCTCATATTCCAGAAAAGGTTCTTCAGGAAGGTCACCCCCCAGTCATCGTCTACGATCGAAACGAGTACAGAAGTGAATGATAATGTTCAGGTCTCCTGAAGAAAAACCTGTACCCCATTGTCATCAGGGATTTGACTGCTTCATCACTGTCCGCTGAATAACAAAACCTGCTGAAATGACCCTGAGATAATAGATGCCGGAAGGTATCTTATCGGTTCCTTCCAGAACAAGGTGGTTCACTCCGCTGGTAACATCAAATACTTTTTTGGCCGCTATCTTCCCGGTTGCGTCTATCAGTTCTGCTTCCGCCTTCCCGGCGCCGGCCGCATTTACTTCAAAAACAAGCTGGTTCAGAAATGGGTTGATGACCGCTACAAAGGAGAAGTTATCTTTTGTGAGGGAAAGCTGTATGGTACGGGAGCTGACCGTTTGGCCGCTGTTATTCCGCATGATCACCTTGTAGAAATTTTTTCCGGGGCCCGGCGCCGGATCGAGGTAAGAATAATTATTCACCTCCGAACTGTTATCAAAGCGGGCATTCATGGAAGTGAGCAGGGTGAAGTTGACACCATCATTACTTCGCAGCACATCGAAAACGACGGGTTCATCTTCAAGACCGGTTGACCAGTTCAGCGCTGCACCCTGGGCAACCAGCTGGCCTGAAAAGGACAGCAGTTTTACTTTTAGCGGCACCCCGCAGGTAATAACATTTATGGTAACAATGCTGCCCTGGTCTGTAAAGCTGCACGAAGGGTTGGCCAGGTTGGCCAGCGTGGTCGATGTGACCAGCCGGTATTTATTTCCATTATTGCCGGGCCTTGTATAGGCCGGGGGAACAACATAACTGCTTACATACTCCCATGCCGAGACAGCAGCATTCCAGTAAGGAACGATCGGGCCGAATGCGGCTGTAACATCGGTCCAGGTGATGCCTCCGTCGGTGCTGCGCTGCCACTTATAATAGACATAGTTGTTGAAGTAGGAGCGTACCGTATCGGTTAGCAGCAGGGTATTGCTGTCGCACACCGTGGGGTTTGTATTTGGCGTGTACTTCATGTTTGGCGAACAGGTGGAAACGGCAATATCATCCAGCGCCCAGTCGTTTCCGCCACCGCCCGGGGCATTGTTGAAGTATTTCAGGGTAAAGCTTGTCTGGGCCGCACCTGTCAGGTAAGTAAATCCTTTCTTTACCCACTGCCCGGAATAAAGAATGTTACCGGTTGTATAATAGTCCACCCCGTTTACTTCAAAGGTGATATTGGGAGCAACACCGGAGGAATCACCAGTGCCGGTAGGAATATAATACGGAGGACCTGCTGCATTGGTAGCCCCTTTTCCGTTTGAATCGCAACCGCATTTGGAACAGATATTTCTCATCCAGCAGGAGATCTCATAATAGGTATTCGGGCAAAGACCCGTGATCGTTTGCTGAAACGCCGAGTCGATGCGGTAAGCGGCATTCACTACCAGCATATAGCCGGCATTGGCGTTAGCAACGGTATCAGCCGCCGGGTTCCCGGCAGAAGGTGATGCGGCGCCGGTATGATCGCCGATGATATCCCAGAGTTGAAACACCCGGTGAGTGGGAGAGCTGGCGTCCGGCTTCGGCCAGGTATTAACAGTAGTGTAGTTTACATCCGTGGAAGTATTGTTGGCAACACCATAGGTATAGTCGTTGGGCGAGTTGATCGTAAAGGTCTGGTACGTATAACCTACCGGCACATTGGCAGACGCACCCCGGTTTCTCGGCTTTCCGCTGCCGAAGGTTCCGTTGAATTCTGTTCCAAGTGCATTGGTGCCGATCGTGTTTGAACAGATACCATAGTTGGGATAGATCGCCACTGTATTGGCAGGGAAGGTAAAAGTGGTGATAGCGGCAGCCCCGTTTTTATATGTCATATTTCCGCCGCCGGTACTGATCGTTGAATTGGTCAGGGCTGTTACTTTCACACGGAAAGAAGCCACCATAATGCAGGAGCTTCCGAAGAAAGAAGGTTTGTGTGTATTGGCCACTCTTCCCCTGCGGAAGGCAGTGGCCGGTGCCGCAGCGGTATTATAGCCAAGATTGATTGTGATATTCCCTCCGGTTATCCATCCGGGATCATCACCGTAGGCATCTGTAAATTGTTTGTAGATCTTTCCTTCGTTTGTCAGCACCCGTACGGTACCCGGGATATAGGTAGTGCCGGCAGGAACGGCGTCCTGGTAGCGGCAACTGTCATAGGTTCCGGCACGGACAACAAAGGAAGCCCTGATCTCCAGCGTATCTCCGGTTTCAACGGTGCCGCCATTGAGCCCTTTTGTTACATTGATATAACTTTTTCCGAAGTCTATATTCTGCGCAGCTGCAAATGTGGTACCGGCCAGCAGTATGATCAGCGGGAGCAAAACATACACCCAACAATGTGTACGGAGTATAGTTTTTTTCATAGATTGGATTTACACAATAACAACAAAATCGTCTGATGGCCTTTGGTAAAATTAGTTTAACAGGTAACCTAAAACAATAGGATTTTACTCTTATACTTTTCCTTTAATCAGGTGAAAACAAAGCAAGTGGATACACTAAAGATGATTGCATCTTTTTCGTAGCAAAAAAAGGCGGTCGCCAGCGGGAAAGACTTGTTGCAATTGCGAAGACGTTTTTTTTAAAACAATAACTGCGGCAGCATGACAGGTATGACTGAATGATCCCCGCAGTAATTCCTCGGGGATATATACCGTGAAAGAAGCGGGCATCACCGGTATAAATGCACAAAACCCCATTACAGGGGTTTTGCTTTAATCATGCTCAGGATTTAAAACGGGTAATCTCAGCCAAAGAAGTTATGCCTCCATTTGCTTTCCCGGATGTAGCGGATAGCTGCTAACCGGTCGGAAATGGTCATCTGCACAACTCTTGTAGTGCGTTTAAGATCGCCGGATAAAATGGCCTTTAAATACGGTGATTGTTTTTTTTCTGCAACGGATGAACCTTGTTCAGGTTTTTTGGAAAAGTAAGGGGACTGGTGGTTATTACTTTTCATGGTGTTGGATTTTTTTTTGGTTATTTACAGGGTTGGGATTAGCGATATCAAAATACAGCAATAGTTATCATAAATGCAAATTTTGCCGGGTAATTTTCCTGTGGATCGCCTGTCGTTATTATACGATAGCAATTTTACGATGCGGGTCAAAGCTTGCCGACCATATTTGCCGGCACCACCCATTCGTCAAACTGTTCCGGGGTAACATATCCCAGTTTCACGGCCATTTCTTTCAGTGTCGTTCCTTCCTTATGTGCTTTCTGGGCGATCTCGGCAGCTTTATAATAACCGATCCTGGTATTCAGTGACGTGACCAGCATGAGCGAATTCTCCACATGTTTACGGATATTGGCTTCAATAGGTTTGATGCCTGCGGCGCATTTGTCGTTAAAGGAAACACATCCATCTCCGATCAGCCGGGCGCTGTGCAGGAAATTGTAGATCATCACGGGTTTAAACACATTCAGTTCAAAATGCCCGTTAGCACCCCCGATATTAATGGCCACATCATTTCCCAGCACCTGGGCGGAGATCATGGTGAGTGCTTCACATTGTGTGGGGTTCACTTTCCCCGGCATAATAGAAGAGCCTGGCTCGTTATCCGGAATAAAGATCTCGCCGATGCCGCTCCGGGGGCCCGAAGACAGCATACGGATATCGTTGGCGATCTTCATCAGGCTTACGGCTACCGTTTTCAGGGCGCCATGTGCTTCCACGATGGCATCGTGTGCTGCAAGGGATTCAAATTTGTTTGCCGCTGTCACAAAGGGTAACCCGGTTAAGGCAGCGATATGTTTTGCCACATTGGCGGCATAGTCCGGCGGGGTATTGATGCCGGTACCCACTGCGGTACCGCCCAGGGCCAGTTCGCTTAAATGGGCGAGGGAGTTCTTTATGGCTTTAATGCCGTGATCAAGCTGTGAGACATAGCCACTGAATTCCTGGCCGAGTGTGAGCGGCGTTGCATCCATAAAATGGGTACGGCCGATCTTCACCACCTTCATGTATTGTTTACTTTTCTTATCCAGGGTATCCCGCAGTTTTTTGATACCGGGGATCGTTGTTTCCACCAGTATCCTGTAAGCGGCGATATGCATGGCCGTGGGGAACGTATCGTTTGATGACTGGGATTTGTTCACATCATCGTTGGGGTGAAGGAATTTTTCCTTGTCGGTAAGCTTGCCGCCCTTCAGCACATGCCCGCGGTAAGCGATCACTTCATTCACATTCATATTGCTCTGGGTGCCACTGCCTGTTTGCCATACCACCAGCGGAAAATAATCATCGAGTTTCCCTTTCAGGATCTCATCACACACTTTACTGATCAGGGTGCATTTATTTTTTGGAAGAACACCGGCTTCATAGTTGGTAATGGCCGCCGCTTTCTTTAAATAAGCAAAAGCACTTATTATCTCCTTGGGCATCCGGTTGATGTCCCGGGCTATTTTAAAGTTATCAATGCTTCGCTGGGTCTGGGCTCCGTAGTAGGCGTCAATGGGTACTTTTACTTCACCCATAGTGTCTTTTTCAATCCTGTAATCCATTATGTTGACTTTAATTGTGAAGGCCACAAAGGTAGGCCAAACGGTTAAACAGGCCCCATTTTTGACTTTTCCAATTCATATTTCGGACTTATATTGCTTTCGGAAAAGGGCGCTGAGCATGATGTGTACGGTCCATAAATCTAATCCTCTGCCAGGGTACGTAACTGGGATGAACGACCTCCAATCTTCGCTTGTTAAACCGGTTTACAGCAGTTTACTTCCACCAGTAATTTAAACCCGGGAAATGAAGAAAATCTTTTTATTGTTTTTTTTAGGCGCTGTACTCAATGGAACGGCCCAGGATTACAACGATCTCCCCATCCCTTCCAAAAAGCAGCTCGACTGGCACGAGACGGAATACTACCTGTTTGTTCACTTCGGACCCAACACCTTTACCGGAAAGGAATGGGGAGAAGGCACCGAACCAGAAGATATTTTCAATCCCTCTTCCCTTGATTGCCGGCAATGGTGCCGCATCGCAAAGCAATCGGGTGCCAAGGGCATTATCATCACGGCAAAACACCATGACGGGTTCTGTCTCTGGCCAAGCAAATATTCCAAACATACCGTGCGGGAAAGCAAGTGGAAAAACGGAAAGGGGGATGTGCTTAAAGAACTATCGCAGGCCTGCAAAGAATACGGCCTTAAGTTCGGCGTTTATCTTTCCCCGTGGGACAGGAACCACCCGGACTACGGCACGCCCAAATACAACGACGTGTTTGTAAACATGATGAAGGAGATCTTCCAGAACTACGGACCCATCTGGGAACTGTGGTGGGACGGAGCTAACGGGGAAGGGCCAAATGGAAAAAGACAGGTATACGACTGGAAACGTTTTATCAATACCGTGAACCAGTATTCGCCAAAGACAGTGGTGTTCAGTGATGTGGGCCCGGATATACGCTGGGTGGGGAATGAACAGGGAATTGCCGGAGACCCCAACTGGAATTTTCTGGATACCACCGGCTTTAAACCGGGTGAAGGGGCACCGCCGGCCGATACATTGAACCATGGCAATTACCGCGGAAGGAACTGGATTCCGGCTGAATGCGATGTAAGTATCCGCCCCGGCTGGTTCTGGAGAGAAAATGAGAATGCAAAAGTGAAGTCACCCCAGCAACTGTTCGATATCTACCTTAAATCAGTGGGACGGGGGGCCAACCTGTTGCTGAATGTGCCGCCGGATACCCGGGGAATGATCAGCGAGAATGATTCGGCTTCCCTGGCCGGGTTCCGGAAAATACGGGATGAGAGCTTTGCGGATAACCTGCTGAAGAATGCCAACACCTTTTACCAGTTTTCACGGGAAGAGCTGCCGGAAAAGAACATGCAGTTACGGTCGATGGATCCGGGTAACCAGGCCTACTCAGTAAACCTGCAGAATTTTATTGTTGAATTGCCTCAACCGGTCAAAACAAACTGCCTGGTTTTGCGTGAAGCCATCCATCTCGGTCAGACGATCCGGAAATTCAGGATCGTTATGTTCAACGGCAAGAGGGCAGTAAAGGAAATATCCGGTACAAGTGTGGGCAGGAGAAGAATACTCACCTTTAAAACCACTACCATCACATCATTTACCGTTTACCTGGATGATGTAAAAGGTGCCGATAATGTGATCGGTGTGACGGCTTACCTGATCGATGAAAAATTACTGGAGAAGTAAGCCGCCGCCGGTATCATTTTCCTGTGAAGCGGGCCTTTCTTTTTTCAAGAAAAGCCATCACGCCTTCTTTCATGTCATCCGTTACGAAACAATTTCCGAATTCGGTTATTTCCAGCTCATACCCGTTTATTGTTTCATCGAAAACAGCATTGGCAGCCTTAATGCAGGCGGCCACGGCAAGCGGTGCCTTTGAATTGATGACTTCGAGTAATTTAACGGTATGCCCGGTCAGTGTTTCCGGGGTGGTAACATAGTTCACAAGGCCCAGTTGTTTTGCCTCATTAGCGTCGATCAGATGGGCACTCATCAGCAACTCCATGGCTTTACCTTTCCCGATCAGCTGAACAAGCCGCTGTGTTCCTCCATACCCGGGGATCAGGCCAAGGTTTACTTCCGGCTGGCCGAATTTTGCATTTTCAGCGGCCACCCGAAAGTGACAGCTCATTGCCAGCTCACACCCGCCGCCCAGGGCAAACCCGTTCACAGCCGCCACCACAGGCTTGGACAGGTTTTCAATACGGGCAAAAGTATCCTGGCCACGTTTGGCCAGCGCCATCGCCTGTTCTTTATTCAACCCGCTGAATTCACTGATATCAGCACCCGCCACAAACGCTTTGGGACCGGCACCGGTAATGATCACAGAACGGATCGCTGTATTTGTTTCAATTTCATCAAGCGCTTTGTTCAGGTCGGTAAAAACATCCTTGTTGAGTGCATTCAGTTTATCCGGGCGGTTAATGGTAATGGTATAGATGCCGTTTTCGAGATGGGCGAGGAGTGTCTGATACATAATATCCGTTTTGCCAAAAATAGCAAAACAGGGGTAATCGGTACCTGCCGGGTCAGAGTATAATCACAATAAAAACGGCGGCAACGGCGGCAATAAGGAGGAGGAGGATATCTGAAAGCTGTTCCTTGTTCTTTAACCGGTTTCTTACGGGGCCGGCCGGGGGTCGTGATCTTTTCATGAGCCTTTTTTGGTGGAACCTCTAAATTAGAGGGCTCAGGCTGACCGGGAAACGGCTATTAGCCACAGGCAGGGATTGTTTATTCTATGGTCATTACCGGGAGTTTTTGGTCTCACCGGCCGGATATTGAACCGGCAACCTGGCATTCGCTGTTTTGGGAGATGTACCGGTACGGGATCTCTTTACTTTTTTTACCCGCCTGATGCAGTACGGGGTTATCCGCCTAACTTGCAGGACATTAAACCTTAAACATATGATGAATTATTATCCGCTTGCTACCGGCAACAGATGGGAGTACAAACAGAAGAACGGGAACACCTACCATAACGAGGTAACCGCCGTAGACGGGAACATGGTTACCATGCAGAATTCCACCCTGCCCGCCCCGGCCCATGTTAAGATCGAAAACGGAGTAATGTACAATGAGCTTGTTGAACCGGGAAATTTCCAGTTGTGGCTGAAAGATGATCTTAAGAAAGGCGAAAGCTGGGAAGCTACGTTTTCAGCAAACGGACTTGACAGCCTGATGGCGCTCAGCGTAAAGGAAACCGGTATCAGCAAAGAAGTGGAAGGAAAAAATTATAACGATGTGGTCATGGTGGAAGCCGAGAGTAAAATTAAGATGAACGGCAACCTGATAAGCCTGAATTATTTTTCCCAGTATTATTATGCAAAGGGTGTCGGGCTCATCCTGACGACTTCATCCGACGGGGATTTTCATGCATTGACCTCTTACCAGTTACATTAACGGTATCAGGATACCTCGTACAGTTCATTCCACCGGGTGGTGTAGCGGGGGCTTCTCATTTCCTGTCGCATCTTCCAGTTGCGCCGGGTACCGCTGGCAGCAAACTTCAGCACATCATTTCGCTGGCTGAAATTGATATTGTCGATCATTTCCATCAGCTTCCGCTGGCTGTTCTGCGTATCATTGCTGAAAAGGTTGCCCTGTATGGACATATCCGGTACAATTCTCCCCAGCATGACTCCGGCTTTCAGGTACTTGGGGCCCTGCCTGTAAAGTTTGTCAACAAGTGGTACAGCATACCTGATCAGCTCATTGGTATGCGAGGTTGGTTTGGGCAGAAGGATCTGTGTGCCGGTTGTTTTGGGGTCATAGTTGTACCGGCCTTCTTCGGATTGATTGGTTACCACAAATACGTTCACGGAACCCGCGGCGCTAAACTGCCGCCTCAGTTTTTCTGCTGCCCGGGAGGTGTACGTAGCGACTGCTTCCCGTAATGAGGCAATATCGTACACCGGAATTCCGAACATACGGGTGGTGGCGATCATTTTTTTGGTTTCGAGCGGATCTTTCATTTCCACACAGGGCTCTCCGTTGAGTTCTTTTATAAGACGGACACCCACCACACCCCCCAGGTGTTTACGGGCCCATTCTGTATGCATGCGGCTCAGCTGCCAGGCATTGTATATGTTGAATTGCTCCTTCAGCTTTACGGCATAGCGGTAACCAACGCCCCAGATATCTGACACATCAGTTTTCAGCAGGGCCTCTTTTATTTTATCCTGTGTTTCCAATACAAGCACACTGTTGGTTTGCTTCTTATTCTTTTTGGAAAGCCGGTTGGCTGCTTTACTTAATACTTTGGTGGGAGCCACCCCAACGGATACTTCAATTCCTGTCCAGTTCTCCACTGTTGTCTTTATGTCTTCTGCGGCAGACTGCAGCTGTTCATCAGGAACAATACCAAGATCAAGAAAAGCCTCGTCCACAGAATACACTTCCACCCGGTGACTGCCCACAAGATGACGCAGGGTATCCATCACCCGCATGCTCAGGTCGCCATACAGGTTATAGTTGCTGGAGAAAACAGCAATGTTATTATTTTCAATAACGTCCCTGTTCTGGTAAAAAGGAGCTGCCATGCCCACACCCAGCTTTTTGGCTTCATCGGTACGGGAAACGATACAGCCATCGTTGTTGCTCAGCACAACAACCGGTTTGTCCCGCAGCTCCGGCCGGAACAGCCTTTCGCAGGAACAATAAAAACTGTTGCAGTCAACAATGGCTTTCATACTGCATGAATAACGTAGGTTACCATTCCCCAAACCTGGAAATTGCTGAACTCTGCCAGGTTAATATTCTTATAGCGGTTATTTTCGGCGATCAGGAAAGCAGAAGAAAAGTTCTTATGAAACCGCCGGACCAGCAGCTCCCCGTTCAGGATAGCCACAATGATCTTTCCGCTCTGCAGTTTCAGTGACCGGTCCACGATCAGGATATCCCCGTCGAATATGCCGGCCTCCCGCATCGCATCCCCTTTCATCTTAAAAAAGAAAGTAGCCGGTTTGTTACGAATCAGTTGCTCATTCAGGTCGATACCCCGTTCTGCATAATCGTCTGCCGCCGCCCCGAAACCGGTGGCATTGGCGGTCTTTACTTCCTGCTGACTGAATTGCTTCGAGCCTTTATAGGCCGCTCCGTAAAATTCCTCCTCCATAAAATAAATTTTGATATACTAAATTATTTAGTATTTTTATGCTAAACAAGTTTGTAACCGTTTATTTTAAAAATAGTGAGCATGGAACTGCAGACAGTAAAAACGATGACCATACCGGGCTACCGGATCTATGAATACCTGCTGGTGCTTAGCCCGAATGAGGAGTTGTGGAACCGGATCATGAAAGTAAAGGAGCATTTTGCAGAAGCCTACCAATCAGATCATGCCCGGTGGAGCAAGCCGTATATCACCCTGGCTAATTTTCTCCAGTATGAAATGATGCAGGAGCGGATCCTGAACCGGCTGGATCAGGTCGCCATGGGGTATCCGCCATTCAAAGTGGAGTTACATGATTTCGGAAGTTTCCCTTCGCATACTATTTATATCAATGTAAACAGTAAACTGCCGGTACAGGGACTGGTAAGAAAAATACGTACCGATACACAGCGGCTGATGAAACTGAATGACGATAATAAACCCCATTTTATCATGGAACCACACCTGACGATCGGCAGGAAATTAAAACCCTGGCAATATGAGAAGGGATGGCAGGACTATAGTAACAAGCATTTTACGGGGCGTTTTATCGCAGATGGTATGACGTTGCTCCGGCGGCCCGTACTGGACCCGAAATACCAGGTGGTAAGAAAGTTTGATTTCCGGAACCTGCCTGTGGTGACAAAACAGGGGGAGTTATTTTGAGAAGGTCTTTCGTACAGTAACTACATAACAGTGGGATGGGTAAGGTGAGTAAGGAGAATAAAGAGTAAGATTTTGTGTGTTTGGATATGAAGCGGTAACTCTTTATTCTCCTTTTTTTGTGGGCCCTGGTCTCGGCAAGCGTATATTTTAAAAAACCAAAACCAATAATACTATGTCAGAGAAATTAAAGCAGGATCATTTTAAAGTGCAGGTAGCAAAACAGGAAGAAGATAAAACTTATTTGCAGGGCCGGGGCGCCCAGATCAATACAAAGAACCGGTTTTTGAAGAATGAGACAACGAAGGAGCATATTGAAGGCATTGATGACTGGGAAGAAAGTAATGTGCAAACCATCTACATGGAACTGGAAAGCAAGACCATTGTGAACAAAGTAGAAAGCCCGGACGTGGGGATGAGTTACAGCATGAACCCTTATGCCGGTTGTGAACACGGCTGCATTTATTGCTATGCCCGCAATGTACATGAGTACTGGGGCTACAGCGCCGGTCTTGATTTTGAAAGAAAGATCATCGTCAAGAAAAATGCGCCGGAACTGCTCCGGAAGTTCTTACTGAAGAAAGGATGGGATGCCACCCCCATCATGCTAAGTGGCAATACCGATTGTTACCAGCCGGCTGAACAGAAATACCGGCTCACAAGGGGGCTGCTGGAAGTCTGCAATGAATTCAATCAGCCGGTGGGAATACTTACTAAAAACTCATGGATACTGAAGGACAAGGACGTACTGCAGGAAATGGGAAAGAAAAAGATTGTATCGGCCATGGTATCGATCACCTCTTTTAATGAAGACCTGCGCAGGGTGATGGAACCCCGCACCACCACCGCCAAACAAAAATTAAAAGTGATCAATGAACTCAGCAGCGCCGGTGTGCGGATGGGTATTATGATGGGGCCCATGATACCGGGACTGAATGAACATGAGATGCAGCGGATCATGAAGGCAGCGAGAGATAACGGGGCCACCTTTACCGCCTATACATTTATCCGGCTGAATGGCGCTATCAAGTTTTTATTTCACGACTGGCTGTATAAAAACTTTCCGGACCGGGCCGATAAGGTGTGGCACCTGGTAGAACAAAGCCATGATGGAAAAGTGAACGACACCCGCTGGGGGGTACGCATGCGGGGGGAAGGAAGCATTGCACAAATGGTGGCACAGCAGTATAAAAAATACGGCAAGCTATACGGAATGAATGCGGAAGAGTGGAGCCTGGACAGGAGTAAGTTTCAGGTACCGGGCGGACAGGGAAGATTGTTCTGAAAATATTTTTTAAAAAATCTTCTCTCAAAATTTGGCAGCAATAAAAAAATAGTTCAATCTTTGCACTCGCAAAACAAATACATGCTCAGACAAGTGTTACATATTGAATCAGCGAATTGGTTTAGTCCCAAGGGAGACTATACCGGCTGCGGGGCATGTAATGCTGTTGAATAAGTTGAAATAAACGGTTTCAAAACATACAAGCCCCGGCCAAGTGCCGGGGTTTTTCATTATGCCCCGGAGCTTTAGCAGGTGGCGGGGCCCAGGCACCGGCGAAGGGAGATGGTATGCGGTTGATTCGGTGGTATAAAAAAAATTGAACTGAATTTGTGTAAATAAAAGATGACAGAATCTCTTAAGCCCAAAGAAAAAAAATGCTGAAACAATTACGACATAAACAATTTTCAATAACCATGATTGATACGCCAGCATCACTCAGTTGCTACAGGTATGCCCAGTCCGCAGGAAGCAGTGTGCCCGTGGGTAATGAGAATGATGCGTATCATCAGCGACCGGATTATGACTTTACATAAACTGCCCAGGCAGCTTGTAAAGAACCCGGTCGCAAAACGACCGGGTTTTTTTATTGCCACACAGGGAAGAAACGAAGAGCGGCTGTAAACACTTTATAAAATGGAAATATTGTTGAAAATACTGGAATGGGTTGAGGTCGCAGCAGAGGTAGTGATAATCATTTCCATATTCAGCAATGACAGCGTTAAAGCAAGGAGGTAACTATGAAATTCTTAATCGGGGTATTAGCGGTACGGTTCATTATAGAACTGTTCAGCAACAAAAATAAAAATGCAGAGGTGAACAACACCGGGATGTTCAGCAATAATGTTCGTCATCCGGCGGAGTTCTTACTGCGCTGAAGAGATGTGCAGAGGAGGGGAAGCGTTCCCGGTGAGATGCAGCCGGGACGCTTTTAAAAAAGTTCTTTGACTAAAACATAGCAGCATTCCAATTGGCTGGATACTCCGCCTGGAACGGAGAGGGTGCA
Organism: Chitinophagaceae bacterium; assembly: GCA_046329665.1. GTDB lineage: Bacteria > Bacteroidota > Bacteroidia > Chitinophagales > Chitinophagaceae > JJ008. The sequence continues at coordinate 349,600 of JAXLUG010000002.1, forward strand.
GGTTCGAGTCCTGCCTGCTATACACAAGGGGCTGCCATGTACCAAGGCTGGCGACAAACATTTGCAATGTTCGTGTGCAGGGTTCAATTCCCTGGCGGTCCACCAGGAACTGCTCGTCTAATGGTTCAGGATACCACACTTTCGCTTTGAGGATACAGGTTCGGGTCCCGTGCGGCTTACCAAGGGTTCGTTGGTGTAAAGGCTAACATGCCGGATTGTCTATCCGATGCTGCGGGTTCGATTCCCGCACGAACCGCTCAGGCAGCGTATGCATGGGTAGTGGTGTGCCGGGTCTCCGGATCGGCGGGGAGTGTTTGAATCACTATGCTGCAAATATTGTCGGGTGGTGCAACGGCAGCATTTCAGGCTCTGACCCTGGAGATGCAGGTTCAAATCCTGCCCCGATAACTTATATGTTGGCTCTGGCTTATCAGGTAAAGCATCCCGCTGTAAGCGGGAAGAACAGGGTTCGAGCCCCGGTGTCAGCCAATACGGCTTGTTGTAATGGTAACATGATCACTTCCCTTTCTTTCTGAGAGGTAAATAGCAGGTGATAGTTGCAGGTTCAATTCCTGAAGCCGTACCGAATGACTCATCGTTCAAAGGATCAGGACACTTCACTACGAATGAAGAAATGAAAGTTCGAATCTTTCTGAGTCAGCATAAGCCTGTAGCCCAACGGGAGAGGCAATAGTCTTAGGAACTATACAGTGTGAGTTCGAATCTCACCGGGCTTACAAAATTGTGGTTTAGAGTAATGGCAACTCGAAGGTCTCATAAGCCTTAGCTGTGAGTTCGAATCTCACATCCGCAACAATGATGACTTAGCTCAACGGCAGAGCGCTATCCTGATACGATAGAAGTTGATGGTTCAAATCCATCCGTCATCACCAGAGTGCTGTGAAATAAAGCGGCTTAATTCAACGGGAGAAGATCATCATTACAGGGTGATAGTTGCCGGTTCGAATCCGGCAGCCGCAACAGACTGGCTCGTAGCTCAACTGGACAGATGTACCCGGCTTTTAACCGGGGGGTTGTGAGTTCGAATCTCACCGGGCCAACCGAATGATCCGTGGCAAAAGGGAATTGCATTGGTTTTCTAAACCAAAAGATAAAGGTTCGAATCCTTTCGGGTCAACAGACCAATGGATGAATAGCTCAATGGCAGAGCGGTCCCGCATAAGGCGGGATTAAGCCGATGGCTGAAGGTTCGAGCCCTTCTTCATCCGCAGAAAAAGGTGAGTGCGACGAAGATGGCGAGTCGTGGCGGTCTGTAAAACCGTTGCCTTCCGGCCGAATAAGTTCGAATCTTATCACTCACACGATGGGGAGAGTCCGGCCGGTCATGGAAGCTGTTTTGAAAACAGACCGGGTGTAACAACCTCAGGAGTTCGAATCTCTTTCTCTCCGCTGGTGAGCAGCGGGCAGGAAGATGAAGGGAGTGACACAACGAAGCTGATAGCCGTACTGCAGCTGGTAAAATAAAAAAGGGAGAGTTGACAGAGCGGTAATGTGTCAGCCTGCTAAGCTTGGGCTGCCGGTAATACCGGTACAAAGGTTCGACTCCTTTACTCTCCGCATATTTGTGACAGGTGAATTCGATGATGAGGAAACAGGAAATCAGTCAGTACTTGTCACAAATGCAAGGTGCTTTGGCAGAATGGATAGATGCACCGGAGTGAAACCCCGGCAATCGTGGTTCAATTCCACGGGGCACCGCAATAACGCTGAACATAAAATATAAAACAATGGAACCAGGACAACCAAAATGGAGAAAACTGAACGGTGAACGGATCAACATCCCGATAACTGAAGAGGTAAACAATGTGCTGATGCGGGAAAAAGAATCGGGAAACGACCTGAAAGTGTGTATCGGTACCGACAGCCAGGTGAAGGGTAAGGAAACCGAATTCGCCACCGTGATCGTTTTTATCCGGAAAGGAAAGGGCGGGTTCATGTATATACAGAACGATATCACCCGGCAGCGGATGACCATCAAGGAGCGGATGCTGATGGAAGTGCACAGGAGCATTGAAGTGGCGTATGAACTGTGCAACATCTTCAGCCGCTACAGCGTGGACATGGAAGTGCACGCCGACATTAACACCAACCCGAACTTCAAAAGCAATGATGCGCTGAAAGAGGCAATGGGTTATATCGTGGGAATGGGGTTTGCTTTCCGGGCCAAGCCGGAAGCCTTTGCCAGTTCCAGTTGTGCGAACAAAGTGGTGCAGTAACCTTACCGGTCATCCGGAATGGAAGACCGGTAAGACGCTGCCTTAATTATAAAACAGGAAAAAAGAAAACGATGCTGATGCCTGTACTGAAATTGTGCAGTCTTAATGAAACGAAACTGAATTACTATTTCAAAAAATAACTGACATGGAAAATTTATTTACCCAGAGAGTAATTGACGCCAACAATGTGTTCAACAGCTTCTTTCTGGATACCAAAAAATTATACCTGCATTGCTTTAACCGGCTGCCCAGCGTGAGCTTTATCGATAATGTAGACGGGGAGAAAGCCTTCAGCGGGTTCCTTGAAAAATATGGCCAACAGATCAGGAATGTGTACCATAATAAACTGTACAGGCGGAAAAAGAAAAAATTTGAGTTTGACAGAACCGTGGTAGAGATGAACAATAATGTGATCGCTGAGTTTGATGAGGGCTGGTGTGAGATCCTGCACGACGGGGCTGACGAAGGGTTTATCCATGAACTGGCCATGTGGATGAATCATTTCAAAGAAAGACAAAGACGCCAGCCGCTGGAAATAAACCTGATCGTGCAAACAAGAAATAGTCTGGAACTCAAAGCCATGGAGATCAAACGGACAAAGCTCGACCTGGACCTGTTTTATGAGGATGATTTTATGGAAGTGGATAAGACGATCAGGGGAAGGATGAACCGGAAAAATGATAAAGGCATCGTGCTGCTGCACGGCCTGCCCGGCACGGGAAAAACAACGTATCTGCGTTACCTCGTCGGGAAGATCAGGAAGCGGGTATTATTCCTGTCGCCTTCAGTAGCCGGTAACCTGATGAACCCGGATTTCATTGAGCTGCTCATAGATAATCCTGATTCAGTACTGATCATCGAAGATGCAGAGAACATCATCATGGACAGGAAACAAAACAGCAGCTCATCCGTGAGCAACCTGTTGAACATCTCGGATGGTTTGCTGGCCGACTTTCTGAATGTACAGCTTATCTGCACATTCAACAGTGCACTGACAACGGTGGATAGTGCACTGATGCGGAAAGGCAGGCTGATAGCCAGGTATGAGTTCGGAAAGCTGGGGGTGGAGAAAGCCCGGCGGTTAAGCGATCACCTGGGATTCAGTACGGTCATCACGGAGCCCATGACGGTAGCTGAAATAGCCAACCCGCATGAAAAAAACGAAGCAGCAACAAAAACCGAAGTGATTGGTTTCAGGCTGGCGGAGAGTCTGATGAATTAAGTTCTTTACAATATTGCGTGTAGCAAAAACGAGGTATATCGGTTCTTGCAGCAAACCGGATGCGTGTTTTACAGACACCATAGTGCAGTTGCGGTAGCAAACTGTATGCTGTTGCTGAAGAATGATGTATCACCAAGCTGGTGTCATGGGTTCAATTCCCATTCCCGATGGCATCGGGATAGCTCAGTTGGCAGAGCACAATCTAAGCGCCGGTTCGAATCCGGCTCCGCATTAAACCCGGATAGCTCAGATGGTAGAGCACTACATTGGAGATGTAGCGAAAAGCAGAAGTACACCGCTTCTCAAATGGTGAACGATTAAAGCCGGGGTTGTTTGCTGGCGACCTTGCCCTAACCTTCTCCCACTTTCGAGAGGGCAGGGTGAGGCCGCAACCAGCCAGCTGCCTGTAGTATGAAGCCTGCGATGTAGATCATTCCACTTCATCATTAATAGTTTGTTGTGCAGGCATAATAAACAAGGTAATGATTAACTGTCTTGAAACACATTGCAATAATCTTACTCCGCAGCTGAATGGTGGCCGATAGCCCGGGCTTTATTAAAACAATAAAAAAAATTACCGCAAATGAATCTGTGTTTATCTGCGTTCATCTGTGGCCAAAACAAAAAAAATGAAAAATGTAAAAGTAAACGCATGGCAGATCGGCCTGGTGTTCAAAGACGGGGAATACAAGCGCATGCTGGTATCCGGTTCCTACTGGTTCTGGGGCCGTGAGCAGGTATATGTATATGACATCACCAAACAGTTTGCACCCCCGGTGGAGCTGAACATCCTGCTGCAGGATGAACGCCTGGCAGATATCCTGCAGGTGGTGGAAGTAAAGGACAATGAGATCGTACTGCAGTATGAAAACGGGCTGCTGAAACAGGTACTGAACCCGGGCCGCTATGCGTTCTGGAAATCTGTGGTAAAACAGGAGTTCATCCGGGCAGACATCAGCAAGGTGGATATCCCGGAAGGGATCAACCGGGCTGTGCTGGCCAAAGCGCCGGTGAATGCATGGGTGCGTAACACCGAAGTACAGAGCTATGAAAAAGCAGTACTCTTTATCGATGGTAAGTATGTGAAAGTACTTCCGCCGGGTACCTACAACTGGTGGAAGAACAGCATCACCATCTTTGTGGGTAAAGCGGATATGCGGCAGCAGCAGCTGGAGATCAATGGACAGGAGATCCTGACCCGTGACAAGGCAGCGCTGCGCATCAATGCCTGGGCACAGTACAAGGTAGCAGATATTGAAAAAGCCCTGGTGCTGAATAAAGAGTACGATAAGCAGCTGTATGTGGCGCTGCAGCTGGCGCTGCGTGAATACATCGCCGGGTACGGCTTCGACGAACTGCTGGAAAAGAAAGAGAGCATCGCTCCGTTCATTCTGCAAAACGTGAAAGAAAAAGCCGGAGCGCTGGGGGTGGAGGTAAATGGTTTCGGTATCCGCGACATCATCCTGCCGGGTGATGTGAAAGAGATCATGAACCAGGTACTGGTGGCGGAAAAGAAAGCCCAGGCCAACAGCATTATGCGCCGGGAAGAAACTGCCAGCACCCGCAGCCTGCTGAACACTGCCAAACTGATGGAAGAAAATGCGATGCTGTGGAAACTGAAAGAGATGGAATACGTGGAAAAGATCGCCGACAAGATCAGCAGCATCAGTGTGGGTGGCAACGGGCAACTGTTGGAGCAGCTGAAGCAGATTTTGGTGAGTAAGTAAGATAACATCCGGTGCCGGGTGGTGCCGGATGTTTTTCTTGTCTTTCGCAGCTTTCTTGAAGAAGAGTAAATTTATATTGTTATGATAGAAAATGTAATTAGCAGGATACAAAAAGAGCTGACAGAAACATTTGATAACCTCTTTATTTGGTTTGAAAGGGATGATAAACTGCTTAATTATCTTCCAAAGAATGGGGGTTGGTCAATTAGAAAAATATTGGAACATATTTCGATGACAAATTATTTTTTGCTTATACTTATCCGAAAGGGAACAGATAAGGCCCTCAGGAAAGCAAAAGAAAAGGGATTTACCAAATTATGCGAGCCGTATGAATTTGATTGGATTAAAATGCAAACAATAGGTAATCACCTTTCTTTTCACTGGAACCGGCCGATACATATGGAACCCGGCGGACAAGTACCTTTAAATGATATACGAAAGAGACTCCAGGCACAGTTGGATGAGTGTTTGCATTACTTGAATCAGATGCCATATGGACAAGGAACTTTATATAAAACGATGATGAACGTAAACGAACTTGGCAAAATTGATGTATATCACTACATCTATTTCTTAGTACAACATGCGAGAAGGCATTTAACGCAAATGGAAAAAGTAAGATTGGAAACTCAGGTAACAAGCTGAGCAGCAGACAGAGTCCCGAAGTGTGCGACGAGCCAAAGGCTCCCCTTTAGGGCAACAGACGATGACCAGAGTTACTGCAGCTGGTAATAAAATTAATAATGCCACAAGGACACAAAGAACTTAGTGTCTTCGAGCCTTTGTGGCAAAAAGAACAATATGAGTAAATTAAAATTAACAGGAAAACAAATCCGTTCCATCGGGTATCCCGAAGGGCCGGTAGTGAGTGTGGCAATGCATACCATGTGTACCCAATTTAAACACCACTCCGAAACAGAAGCACTGGAAATATTGAAACAGGTTCTGAAGGCACCGGAAAACTATTTGAGTGATGAGGCATTGAAACCCATCGCCGAAAAACTGATGCCGGAGCCGGAAGCAGAAGGAATGAATATTTCTTTAAATGCTTCGGGCATCCCCTTCAACGTATTCGGACAGGAACACATCGAAGAAGGCGCCATGCACCAGATGTACCAGGCCGCCAAACTGCCGGTGAGTGTGGCCGGCGCCTTAATGCCCGATGCACACAGCGGGTACGGCCTGCCGATCGGTGGCGTACTGGCCACTGAGAATGCGGTGATACCGTATGGCGTGGGGGTGGACATCGGTTGCCGGATGTGCCTGAGCATTTTTGATATTGACCCGAAGGAACTAACACAAAAGGAAAGCTTCTTCACCCGTGAATTGCAGGAAGCCACTTTATTCGGCAGCGGAGCACAATTTGACCGGTCAGCCAATCATGAAGTGATGGAGAATGAACTGTTCGGCGAGCTGCCCTTACTGAAGAACCTGCATGGCCGTGCCTGGAAACAACTCGGTACTTCAGGATCCGGCAACCACTTTGCGGAGTTTGGTGTAGTGGAGATCGGGGAAAAGGATGCCGTACTTGGTGTGGAAGCCGGTAAGTATATCGGGCTCCTGTCCCACTCCGGATCCCGTGCACTGGGAGCGAACATCGCTAACTATTATACAAAGATTGCGATCAGCAAACGCCGGCTGCCACAGGATGCGAAGAACCTTGCCTGGCTGTCGCTGGACGAAGAAGCCGGTATAGAATACTGGAAGGCGATGAACCTGGCCGGTGACTATGCATCTGCCTGCCATCATGTGATACATGATAAGATCGCCAGACAGCTGGGACGTAAACCGGTGAAGCGGGTGGAGAACCACCACAACTTTGCCTGGAAGGAACAGTGGGAAGGCAAGGAGGTGATCGTACACCGCAAGGGTGCCACACCAGCCGGTACAGGGGTACTCGGGATCATTCCGGGATCGATGACAGCACCGGGCTTTATTGTAAAAGGAAAAGGGGAGATGGCTTCTGTCAATTCTGCTTCACATGGTGCGGGAAGAAAAATGAGCCGTACCCGGGCGATGGACTCTGTAACGGATAAGCAATTCAAAGAGGAAGTGGAAAAGCACGGCGTGAAGTTGCTGGGAGGCGGAAAGGATGAATCACCTTTTGCCTACAAGGATATTGAAGTGGTGATGCAATCGCAGAAGGCGCTGGTGGAGGTGGTCGGAAAGTTCACCCCGAAGATTGTAAAAATGGACGGGGCCAAGCATAAAAGCTGGTCGAAAAAGAACAGGGATGAAGTGGCGGGTGAGTGAGCTACCGTTCCAAATAAAAAAATACAGGAACACAGATTAAACGGATTTAGCAGATTTTCACAGATGGTTGCTGCAAAGCAACCATCCTTTGCGTCTTGACTTCGTTGTGCCTGCTGCGAGGAACAAATTGCGTCTTTGCACCTTTGCGTGCAATATATACGGGATGTTTCGAATATTGTCTTAATTTAAGGCTCCCAACCACAACGATTGCCGCATGAGTAAATCAGTTACCGTTCCCGCAGCATCCGGGTCTTTTCTTGTTCCTATCATACTGGTCACCAGTTTGTTTTTTTGCTGGGGGTTTTCCTATGGCCTGGTGGATGTTTTAAACAAGCACTTCCAGGATGCACTGCACATCAGCAAGACCAAATCCACCCTGCTGCAACTGGCCTACTTCGGCGCTTATTTTTTAGCAGCTGTCCCTGCCGCCTTATTCATGTCGAGGTTCGGGTATAAGAAAGGGATCATCATGGGGCTGTTATTATATGCCACCGGTGCTTTCTTATGTTATCCTGCCGCCCAGCAATACAATTTTAATTTTTTCCTCGTCTCCTTTTTTATCCTTGCCTCCGGTATCACCTGTCTTGAAACTGCCGCCAACCCTTATATCACGGTCCTGGGAAAACCGGAGACATCGGCATTCAGGCTGAACCTGTCACAATGCTTTAATGGGGTCGGGTCGTTTATCGGACCGATCATTGCGGCCAACTTTTTTTTCAACGAGAAAACCCAAAACGAGAGCAACAACCTCGCCTCAGTCCAGGTTGTTTACCTGGTGGTGGGCATCGTGATGGTGTTACTGGCCGGGTTATTTATCAGGACAAAACTGCCGGAGATAAAAGAAAGTAACCTGGTATCTGATGCAAAACTGGATGCAAAGCCTTTGTATAAACACAGTAACCTGGTCAATGCCGTCATTGCCCAGTTCTTTTATGTGGCAGCGCAGGTAGGGGTGGCGGCTTTGTTTATTAATTACTGCACGGAGGCAGACAAGAGCATCAATAATGCAAAGGCGGCCTACCTCTTTTCTTTCAGCCTGGCCTTATTTACGATCGGCCGCTTTGCAGGTACCGCCCTGATGAAAAGAATGGCACCCAATGTCCTGCTCACTGTCTATGCCTTTATCAACATGGTTCTTTGTGCCATTGTCTGGAAAGCCAGCGGCACTTTTACCGTTTATACACTGATGGCCATCTTCTTTTTTGAATCCATCATGTTCCCCACCATTTTTGCACTGGGGGTGAAAGACCTGGGACATCATACAAAGAAAGGTTCATCGCTGATCGTAATGTCAATCGTCGGCGGCGCTATTGTGCCGTACATTATGGGTATGTTGTCAGAAAAATCAACCGCCAATGCCTACATCGTTCCGCTGATCTGTTTTGTGGTGGTGGCATGGTTTGGCTGGAAAGGGTATAAGATCAAAAACTAATTTTATCATATTACACGTTACAACATGTTCCGGCTTGATCAGAAAAAGGCAGTAATTACCGGTGGCGGCAGCGGGATCGGCAGAGCGATCGCCCTGTTGTTTGCCCGACAGGGTGCAGCCATACATATCATAGACCTCACGGAAGAAAACAGCCGTGATACCATCCGGGAGATCAGGGAGGCCGGCGGAACGTCAGCCGCCTCAGCCTGCGATGTGACGGATCACCACGCCGTAAAGACGGTTTTTGAATCGATCGGCCCTTTTCATATCCTGGTGAACAATGCGGGCATCGCCCATGTTGGGAAAGCAGGGACCACCTTGGAAGCGGATTTTGACCGCATCATAAAGGTAAATGTAAAAGGGGTGTACAACTGCCTGCATGCAGGCCTTCCCGGGTTGAAGAAAGCCGGCGGCGGTGCCATTATTAATATGTGCTCCATTGCAGCACTGGCCGGACTGGAAGACCGGTTTGCTTATTCAGCTTCCAAAGGAGCAGTACTGGCCATGACCATGAGTGTGGCAAGGGATTACCTCGCTGACAATATCCGTTGCAATTCTATATCACCGGCAAGGGTTCATACACCCTTTGTAGATGGGTTCCTTGCAAAGAATTACCCGGGAAAAGAAAAAGAAATGTTTGAGAAATTATCCCGCTCCCAACCGATCGGCCGGATGGCGACACCGGATGAAGTAGCAGTACTGGCATTGTATCTCACCAGTAATGAGGGGTCGTTTGTTACAGGAAATGATTATCCGGTTGACGGGGGTTTTCTGCGGCTCAATACCTAAATTTGAAACCTCAGCACAACGATAATTTTGCCAAGGAAAAGCCGTATCATATTATTTATGGCTGCTTTCACAGCGATCGCTTCCTGGTTTTCCTGCAAGGGGAAAGCCGGCGGCTCCTCCGCAAAAAAGATCAGCTATAATTTTCAGATCCGCCCCATCCTTTCTGATAAATGTTTCAAATGCCATGGTCCTGATATTAACAAACGGGAAGCACATCTCCGGCTAGATATTGCAGACAGTGCCTATGCACCACTCACCGAAACCAAGGGTGCCTTTGCCCTTGTACCCGGTAAACCGGAGGAATCCGAATTGTATAGAAGGATATCTTCCACCGACAGCAGTTACCAGATGCCGGTCCCTGAATCGCATCTTGGTTTGTTAACCCCTGATGAAATTGAACTGGTTAAAGAATGGATCCAACAGGGCGCCCGGTATGAACCGCATTGGGCATTTGTAACCCCCGAAAAATCGCCGCTGCCTGCCATAAGCAACCAGCAATGGGTGAAGAACGAGATCGATTATTTTGTGCTGAGCAAACTGGATGAAAGAGGATTGAAGCCGAACGGGGAAGCCGCAAAGGAAAACCTTCTCAAAAGAATTTGTTTTGATCTTACAGGCCTTCCTCCCGGCATAGAGATGATGGACCGGTTTATCAATGACAAGAGCCCGGAAGCCTATGAGAGAATGGTGGATGAACTCATCAGCTCCCCGCAATACGGCGAAAAGATGGCCGTTCACTGGCTGGATGTGGCCCGATATGCGGACAGTTACGGCTACCAGGATGATAATATCCGTACACAGTGGCCCTGGCGTGACTGGGTCATCCATGCCTTCAATAAAAATATCCCTTATGATCAGTTCCTTACCTGGCAGATCGCCGGGGATATGCTGCCGGATGCCGGCAAAGAACAAATACTGGCCACCGGTTTTTTCAGGAATCATAAATACACAGAGGAAGGCGGTGTGATACCGGAAGAATACAGGATCGAATACCTGGTGGATAAAACCAAGACCTATGCAAAAGGGATCCTCGGCATCACCCTTGAGTGTGCGCAATGCCATGATCACAAGTATGACCCTTTCACGCAGAAAGACTATTATTCCACCCTCGCCTTTTTCAACAACACCAAAGAAGAAGGATTTGAAGGGGATGTGATGCAGTCCAAACCGGCGAAAAGCCCCGTGATGAAAATATCCGCAGAGGAGATCAGGAAGGCACTCCCTTTTATCAACAGCCGGGATACCGCTTCGCTGATGGTATCTGTGATGGGTGAACGGGATACGGCCCGCAAAACATTTGTACTGACCAGGGGCGTTTATACCAACCCTTCCTATGAAGTATTGCCGGAAGCATTGCCGGCGATCCTGAAATTTGATACAACCAGGTTTCCCCGCAACCGGCTTGGGCTGGCCCGCTGGACCACCGATAAACGAAATCCTTTGACAGCAAGGGTATTTGTGAACCAGCTCTGGCAGGAAATATTCGGGAGAGGGATCGTAAAGACCTCCGGCGATTTCGGGATGCAGGGCGATCTGCCTTCCCATCCTGAATTGCTGGATTGGTTGTCCGCCGATTTCATGGAAAACGGCTGGAACATCAAACGGCTGATGAAACAGATCCTGATGTCGGCCACATACCGGCAGTCGGCAGTAACCAGTGACGAGAAACAAAGAAAGGACCCGGAAAATATATACCTGTCGCATGCACCCCGGATGCGTTTAGGCGCTGAGTTCATCCGTGACCTCGTACTGGCCAGCAGCGGACTTTTAAATAAAACAATTGGCGGCCCCAGTGTAAAGCCCTATCAGCCCAAAGGATTGTGGGAAGCGGCCACTTCGGGAAGGGGACTGCTGGCAAATTATGTGCAGGACAAAGGCGACAACCTCTACCGCCGGGGCATGTACACTTTTATAAAGCTTACCGTACCGCCGCCTTCTATGATCATGTTTGATGCCAGCAACCGGGACCAGTGTGAAGTAAAGCGGTTGAAAACAAGTACGCCGTTGCAGGCACTGGTCATGCTGAATGATCCCACGGTACTGGAAGCGGCCAGGGTACTTGCCCAGCAACTGGCAGCCACATCCCTGACACCGGATGATAAACTGGAAAAAGCATTTCGCCTGATCATCTGCCGTAAACCCACGGCCAGGGAAATGACCGTACTCCGCAGTTATTATGCTGAACAGGTGCAGCACTTTCAGCAGCATCATGAAGAGGCAGGTTTGACGCTGAAAGCCGGATCCTTTGCTGTACCCGGCCACCAGGAGGTGAACATATCGGCTGCCCTGATGAAAACGATCAGTATCATTTATAACCTGGAGGAAGCGATCACTAAAACCTAGTGTATGGAAAAGGAACACCTGGAGCACCACCTGAATATCAACCGGCGTAAATTCCTCTCAAGGCTTAGCCTGGGGATCGGCAGCGTGGCACTGGGTTCGCTGCTGATAAAAGACCTTTTCAGCAGCACAGCAGAAGAAACCGTGATGACAGGCCTTCCGCACTTTGCCCCCAAAGCCAAACGCATCATCTACCTCTTCCAGAACGGCGCTCCCTCGCAACTGGACCTGTTTGATTACAAACCAAAGCTGCAGGAAATGTTTGGTCAGGACCTGCCTGCTTCCGTTCGCATGGGTCAGCGGCTTACCGGCATGACAGCCAACCAGGCAAAATTTCCATTAGCCGGTTCATTATTCCATTTCAAACAGTACGGACAGGCCGGTGGCTGGTTCAGTGAATTACTGCCGCATACCGCTTCCATTGCCGATGATCTTTGCGTGATCCGTACCTTATATACCGAAGCCATCAATCATGACCCTGCCCTTACATTTTTCCAGACGGGGGCCCAGGTGGGCAACAGGCCCAGTATGGGCGCCTGGCTGAGTTATGGGTTAGGAAGTGAGAATAAGAACCTCCCTGCATTTTGTGTGCTCCTGTCAAAAGGAAAGGGAAACGGGCAGGGTGTTTATTCAAAATTATGGACCAACGGTTTTCTTGATTCCGTTCACCAGGGTGTTCAGTTCAGCAGCGGGGAGAACCCGGTGCTGTACCTCAATAACCCGGAAGGAATGTCGCCGGCAGACAGGCGGGAGATGCTGGATAAGATCAGTGAGCTCAACCAGGAATCCTACAAGCATTTCGGCGACCCGGAGATCGCCACCCGCATCAGGCAATATGAACTGGCATACCGCATGCAGACCGCCGTACCGGAAATAACCGATATGAGCAAGGAACCGGAAAGCATTATAAAATTATACGGGCCGGACTGCCTTGTACCGGGAACTTATGCGGCCAACTGTTTACTGGCCCGTAAACTGTCGGAGAATGGAGTACGCTTTGTACAATTATACCACCAGGGATGGGATGGACACAACAACCTGCCGGAAGAGATCAGGGGCCAGTGCAAAGATGTGGACCAGGCCAGCGCCGCCCTTATCAAAGACCTGAAACAAAGAGGACTGCTTGATGAAACCCTGGTGATCTGGGGAGGTGAATTTGGAAGGACAAATTATTGCCAGGGGACCCTTACAAAAGAAAACTACGGGAGAGACCACCACCCCCGCTGCTTTACCGTCTGGATGGCCGGCGGCGGCGTAAAGACCGGAGTTTACGGAGATACCGATGAATTCGGGTATAATATTGCGAACAACCCGGTGCATGTGCACGACTTCCATGCCACTATCTTAAGCCTGATGGGCCTTGATCATGAAAAGCTGACCTTTAAACACCTGGGAAGAAGATACCGGTTAACGGATGTGTCCGGTAAAGTAATTAATGGATTAATCACCTGACCATCCGGCCGGGTTCATACCGATGCAAAGAAGACAATTCATAAAACAAAGTGCTGCCGCTGCAACAGGGTACGCTTTGCTTTCTTCTTTTACGACCCGGCCGGCCGGCGAAATAATCTTCGGCCATCACAATAAGCGTTACCGGCTGGATACAAAATGGGGACAGCTGGATTTTGCCCGTTACCCGGTGAAGGACTGCCATGAAATGGTGCAGGACAGTAAAGGACGCATCATTTTACTGACGAACGAAACAAAGAACAATGTCATTATCTATGATAAAACGGGAAAGTTGCTTACTACCTGGGGCACCGAGTATCCCGGGGCACACGGACTTACCCTTTTTAACGAGAACGGGGAAGAGGTTTTGTTCATCTGCGATAATAACCGGCACCAGGTCATCAAGACCACACTGGACGGAAGGGTGCTGATGACATTAGATTACCCCAAAGAAACCGGTGAATACAGCAAACCGGAAGAATACATTCCCACGGAAACGGCTATTGCCGCCAACGGCGATATTTATGTGGCCGATGGTTACGGAAAGGACTTTGTGATCCAGTACAACCACAAAGGGGAATACCTCCGGCATTGGGGCGGAAGGGGCGGGGAAGAAAAACACCTCCGGAATGCACATGGTGTTTGTGTGGATACAAGAGACAGGAACAACACCGTCATCATTGTTACTTCCAGGGAGCAGAACGCTTTTAAACGGTACACCACGGAAGGAAAATATATTGACACCCTGCACCTGCCCGGTGCCTGGGTATGCCGGCCTGTTATCCGGGGTGATTATTTATATGCAGCCGTACTGCAAAGCCAGTCACGCCAATGGCAGCAATCCGGTTTTGTCACCATCCTGGACAAGAACAATAAAGTGGTTTCCAACCTGGCAGGTAATGAGCCGCAATACATAAACGGAAAGCTGGATGATATGTACCAGACCATCAGGGCATTTCAATACCCGCATGATGTATGTATTGATGAGGAAGAGAATATTTACCTGGCCCAGTGGAATTCAGGTCATGTCTATCCTTACAAATTAACTCCTGTCGCCTGATGAAAATATTACTGACAAGTCTTTTCTTTTTATCAGGTTCCCTCTCTTCGATGGCACAGGCCCGCTTTGAACTGGCCCCCCCGCTGATAAAATACAGTTCCGTTTTTTTTACCGGCCGGGCAGAAGCCAGGATCAAATTTGCACAACCCGGGGCGGCGGCACATTATACATTGAATGGTGCGGAGCCAACCGAAAAAAGCCCGGTGTCAACAGGGGTGGTACGGATTCGCAAAAACTTTACGGTACTGAAGACAAAGGCTTTTGGTGAAGGGTTTCTTCCTTCGGCTTCCACTTCGGTAACTTTTATAAAAGACGGGTTGCAGGTGAAGAATACCGTTTACACGATCCCGGACAGCCGTTACCCCGGTAATGGTGCCGGTGCACTGACAGATAACCTGGGAGGGGACGAGCTTTTATCAGCCGCTACCTGGCTGGGGTATTACTGTGATACAGTAAACGTACTGATCACACTGGCCAAAAAACAAAAAGTGACCGAAGTGCTGATCAATTTTTTACAGAACCAGTCCGGCTGGATATTCCTGCCGGAAAAGATATCGCTTGAATACGATGACCTCCGCACCGGCGAGTACCTGCCTGCCGGTGAAGAGATACTTCCGGAGGAAGCGGAATCTGCAGGCAGCCGGTGTGTTTACCAAAGGGTAAGGCTGAAAGAAAAACAGGTGACGGATAAGATCATGGTCCATTTGTATGTTAAAAGATCAATACCGGCCTGGCATACTGCCAAAGGAAGCCATGCATGGATGTTTATTGATGAATTAAAAGTCTATTAAAGGATGCGGCGTACCAGTACTGTTACTTTTAATGTTTGCTTCGGCTTAAACTGTCTTCTGCTGTTCCTGCTGCTGATGGAGAAAAGGATACGCATACCGGCATGGCTGCAGGTGGGGGGCCGGATGCACCCGCTGATCCTGCATTTCCCGGTTGTGTTACTGGTACTTTCGGTATTGTGGCTGCTGGTGATTGAGAGAAAAGATAACACGGGTCAGTATAAAAAGATCGGCGACGGGCTCCTCCTGTTTACCGCCCTTACTACGGTGCTGACGGCACTGACGGGTTTGTTTCTTTCAAAGGAAGCAGGATATGAAGCAGGAGCTGTACAGTGGCATAAATGGAGCGGTGTTGCGCTGTCCATAACAGCAGCCCTGTTGTATGCCTACCGGGAATGGATCCGCCGGCAGAAACTCCTGCGGGTGCCGGCAACTGTGTTCATATTGCTGCTGGTGATCATAACCGGTCACCAGGGAGCTTCCCTCACACATGGAAGCGATTTTCTGCTGGCACCTGTGATGCCCGAAAAGAAAACACCACCGGTACTGCTGGAAGATGCAATGGTGTTCAGGGATATGGTAAAGCCGGTACTGGACAATAAATGCATGAGCTGTCATAACAGTAAAAAGGCAAAAGGGGAGCTGGTGATGGAAACAGAAGCCATGTTATTAAAAGGCGGGAAGAGCGGAAAGCTCTGGGACCCGGCTCAGCCGGACCTGGGGTTGCTCCTGCAGCGAATCCATTTGCCGGAAGCAGCCAAAAAACATATGCCCCCTTCGGGAAAACCACAGTTGTCGGCCGATGAGGAAGCCATCCTATATGCATGGATCAGGAGCGGGGCTGACTTCAGGCTTAAAGTAACTTCGCTGCCGGAAAAAGATACACTCCGGCAGCTGGCAGCCTCCTTATTCAATACCATAGAAACAGATGAATATGATTTTCAAGAGGCCGATGAGAAAACAGTAGAGAAACTGAATACGAATTACAGGATCGTCCGCCCGCTGGCACAGGGTTCGCCGGCGCTGGGAGCAGAGTTTTACGGGGCCTCGTTCTATCAGCCGGCACAACTGGAAGAACTGCTGAAAGTAAAGGAACAGATCGTTTCATTGAACATGAACCATATGCCGGTAAAGGACAATGAACTTAAAACCATTGCCCGGTTTACCAACCTGCGGAAACTTAATCTCTCTTTCACCGCCATTACCGGCAGCTCGGTGAATGAATTAAAAGCATTGAAAGAACTGAAACAGCTCGCCTTATCCGGAACACCGGTAACGGCACAGTCGGTTTTGCCCCTCGCTGAAATAAAGTCCCTTACCCATCTGTACCTGTGGAGCACTTCTGTAAAGGAAAAGGAACTGAAGGGCCTGCTGGCAGCCAACAAATCACTTCGGATCGAAACAGGTTCCGGCAGTGATACAGGTGTACTCAGGTTGCCGCCGCCGGCTGTCGAAAATGAAGAAGTCATCATTACGGCGCCGGTACCGCTGAAGCTGAAGCACTATGTAAACGGGGTGATAATCCGGTATACAACAGATGGCACAGACCCGGACAGCCTTCATTCCCCGGTATATGATAAAAATGTGCAGCTTACCGGGAATGTAACGATCAGGGCAAAAGCATTCAAACAAGGCTGGCTCAGCAGTGATATTACCGAGAGTAATTTTTACAGCGCAAAAGTAAAGGCCGATTCCGTTATCAACCTGCTGCCACCCGACGACCAGTATAAATCAAGCGACAGAAAGATACTGGCCGACCTCGAAAAAGACCCGGGCACTAATTTCAGGAGCGGAAAATGGGTGGGGTACCGGCAGAACAGTATGAGCACTGAATTTATCTTCAGGGAGCCGCAAACGGTCTCTTATGTAACTTTAAGTATGCTGATCGATATCAACAGTTATATCATGCCCCCTGCCGCAATAGAAATATGGGGAGATACGGGCGATGGCAGATTCAGGAAGATGGCTGCAGAAACCCCGGCGCAGCCGGCAGCGATAAAACCGGCCTACCTGAAGGGATATGAGATAAAACTTCCTCCTGCAAAACTGAAAGCAGTAAAAGTAGTGGTGCAGCCGGTCAGCAAACTTCCGCCCTGGCATCCCGGCAAAGGGGATAAAGGCTGGGTATTCCTGGATGAAGTATTTTTCAACTAAAATCAGCTGATGAAACTTATACGGTTTGGAAAACCGGGGGAAGAAAAACCCGGGATCATGCTCCATGAAAAATACTACGATGTATCTGCCCTGGTGCAGGATTACAATGAAGATTTTTTTGCAGGAGGGGGAATATCCCGGCTGGCCGCATTGCTGAAGGATAACCCGCCGCTGCCGGAGATAGAAAAGGAAGTGCGGCTGGGCCCCGTGGTGTCACGGCCCTCCAAGATCATCTGTATCGGGATGAACTTCATCGATCATTGCCGGGAAACCAATGCCCCGGTGCCGGCAGAACCGGTCATGTTCTTTAAATCGACCACAGCCCTTTGCGGGCCCAACGATGACCTTATCATTCCTAAGAACAGTCATAAGACCGACTGGGAAGTGGAACTGGCTTTTGTGATCGGGAAGAAGGCCAGTTATGTGGAAGAAAAAGATGCCCTGCACCATGTAGCCGGTTATTGCCTGCACAATGATTACAGTGAACGGGAATTCCAGATGGAGAGAGGCGGGCAATGGTCGAAAGGAAAAAGCTGCGACACCTTTGCTCCGCTGGGCCCCTGGCTGGTTACGCCGGACGAAGTGAGTGATGTAAACAACCTCAGGATGTGGCTTACTGTAAACGGAAGAACATTTCAGAACAGCAATACAGCTAACCTTATTTTTAAGATACCTTTCCTTGTGCATTACCTGAGCCAGTTTGTAACACTGCTGCCGGGTGATGTGATCAGTACGGGCACTCCGCCGGGGGTGGGGCTGGGTATCAAACCCGAACCGGTCTATATAAAACACGGAGATGTGATCGAACTCGGAATAGAAGGACTGGGAAGCAGCAAACAAACCGCTAAAGCTTATCCTGCATAAAATGGCTACACAACGATTTTGCTTTGCACTGGACCTGAAAGAAGATGATCAGCTGATCAGCGAGTATAAGGCCTTTCACCGGCAGGTCTGGCCGGAGGTCATCCGCAGTATCAAAGCGGCCGGTATCCGGGTACTCGATATTTATAACACCGGCAACAGGCTGTTTATGATCATGGAAGCCGATGAAACATTTTCCTTTGACAGAAAGGCAGCCCTGGATGCCGGGAATCCCAACGTGCAGGAATGGGAAACACTGATGTGGAAATTCCAGCAGGCATTGCCCGGGGCAAAACCCGGCGAGAAATGGATACTGATGGAAAAAATATTCGAACTTCCATGAAGATCGACAGTCACCAGCATTTCTGGAAATATCATCCCGTAAAAGATGCATGGATCACTGATGAGATGAAAGTGATACAGCGTGATTTTATGCCGGAAGATTTGTTTCCCGTTTTGCGGGAGAATAAGTTTGAGGGCTGTGTGACCGTACAGGCAGACCAGAGCGAAGCGGAAACAATGTTTCTGCTCGGCCTGGCAGCTGAGCATGATTTCATAAAAGGTGTGGTCGGCTGGATTGACCTGAAGGCGGATGAACTGGAAGAAAAACTGGAACGGTTCCGGTCGCATCAGGTACTGAAAGGGTTCCGCCACATTGTGCAGGCAGAACCGGATGGCTTTTTAACCGATGACAAATTTGTAAAGGGTGTTTCATTACTCGGACAATATGGTTATTCCTATGATGTATTGATCTATCCGCGGCAGCTGGAAGAAGCCCTGGCGTTTATTCAGCGGCTTCCGCAGCAAAGACTGGTGATCGATCATAGTGCAAAACCAGCCATCCGAAACAGGGAGATAGACGATTGGGCGGTACAAATGCGAAAGATCGCCGCACACAAAAAGGTGTACTGTAAGCTCTCCGGTTTGTTTACCGAAGCAGAATGGAAAGAGTGGCGTGCAGAAGATTTCTATCCGTATCTTGATGTGGTAGTGGATGCTTTTGGCCCGGACCGTATCATGTTTGGCAGCGACTGGCCGGTTTGCCTGCTGGCGGCTACCTATCAACAAAGCTGTGATGTACTGGAAGAATATTTCAGGCGGTACAGTGATGAGGAAAAGGCATTGTTCTGGGGTGAAAATGCAAAACGGTTCTATGAATTATAAAACAGCAATGAATGGACCTTCATTTGAATAATAAGATCATCCTGGTTAGCGGCGGGGCCAAAGGCATTGGCCTCGGCATTGCCCGCACACTGGCTGCAGAAGGAGCGGTACCGGTCATCATCGGAAGGAATGAAAGTGATAATGCCAAAGCTGTCGCCGGGATTGAAACAGCAGGCGGGAAGGCATATCCTGTTACTGCAGAACTTACACACCCTGATGAATGTAAAAATGCGGTGGAGGTGGTTGTAAAAAAATCAGGCCGCATAGATGGGCTGGTTAATAATGCCGGTGTCAATGATGGCGTGGGACTGGAAAGCGGCAACTATGAAAAATTCATGGCGTCACTGCATAAGAACCTGGTCCACTACTATCTTCTTGCGCATTATGCATTGCCGGAGCTCAAAAGAGCAAAAGGCGCTATTGTCAATATCGGATCGAAGACGGCGGAGACAGGACAGGGAAACACATCGGCCTATGCTGCCGCCAATGGCGGTCGGAATGCACTGACAAGGGAATGGGCAGCGGAGTTGTTGCCGTATGGCATCCGGGTAAATGCGGTGATCGTGGCAGAGTGTTACACTCCTTTATATGAATCATGGATCAGCACGTTCAGCAATCCCGAAGAAAAACTAAAAACCATAACCGGCAAGATACCGTTGGGTAAAAGGATGACGACGGCGGAAGAGATAGCCAATATGGTGGCGTTTCTGTTATCCGACCGGTCTTCACACACCACAGGACAGTTAATTCATGTAGATGGCGGTTATACCCATCTTGACCGGGCCCTTTGATAAAGAAGAAACTTACACTTTTACATAGATCTTTTTCTTATCCATCCAGTAGCAAACAGCCCACATAAAGAGGATCACACAGAGTGCATAGAGCAATGACCCGTTTTCCGGGGCACCGGGTGTGTGTATCAGTACTTTTTTATAGAGCCAGTTCCATGGGTTTACTCCGTCTCCCAATCTGATGAGGGCAAAACCTTTTGGCAGGAAGGCACTCAGGGCAAAGACAAAGAGGGCATTCTTGCCAAACACATCAAAGAACCTGGCCAGACCGCCTTTGATATTCCTGAATTCGATCATATAGATCATCGTGGCAATGGTGATCATGGCAAGCCCTGTGGTATATACTACATAAGAGCTGGTCCATATTTTCTTGTTGATCGGGAACACCATATCCCAGCAAAACCCGGCGATAAGCAAACCAACGCCGGCAACGAAAAGCCCATTCAGCATTTCAGGTGTCTTTCCTTTTTTTACAATGTAATCGCCCACCATATACCCGAATATCACCTGTACTATCGCAGGCAGGGTGCTCATCAGTCCCTCCGGATCAAAGGGCATGCCTTCCCCTTTATACAGGTGGGCCACCCCGAGTACGGCTCTGTCAACATTATTTCCAAACCAGCCGGTCATACTGTAGGGATCCGCTTTATCGCCAAGTGTATAACAGAGAACCCAGTAGAGCAGGAGTATCAGCATCCCGGCAAAAAAGGCGATCCGGGGCTTTAAATAATAAATAATGACCGAGGCAAAGAAATAGCAGATAGCAATACGGGCCAGTACCCCCAGCAGCCGGATGCCCTGCGGGTTCCCTTTCTCATCAATATAACTCCATGGCTTAAATACCAGTTCGTTACCGGACCATTTGAAGAAAGGCCACCAGGTCAGGAAAAGCCCGATCGCATAGATCAGCAGGCTGCGGGTGAGTACTTTTTTCCAGAATACACTATCTCCGCCCTTTTCCAGCCTGGGCATTACAAATGCCAGGGCATTGCCTACGGCAAAAAGAAAGAAGGGAAATACCAGGTCGGTGGGGGTAAGGCCATGCCAGGGGGCATGTTCTAATGGCGCATAGATATGCTCCCATGTACCGGGGTTGTTGACCAGTATCATGAGGCAAACAGTGGCGCCCCTGAATACGTCAAGGGAGTAAAATCGCTGATTCAAGGCGGACAGGCTTTAAGAAATTATTGATCTTATTCATCTCTCCGGATCGGGCCGGGTAATGATAAAGCTAAGTCTTTACAGGTCAGTTTTTACAGCGGAGAGGAATTTTTGGGAGTGGGGAGTATCCGGCTTTTTGAACATTAAAAAACAACTATCCGCCTGCTGATATGCCCAGTATAGCGATTTAAAGGCGGAACCTGGCGAAAATGTTATCCATATATGGGAATAATTCATTCATAATCTGCGTATTTTATGTTGGTTCCACTCCCATACTTCACATATATTTGCAACCAAATAACAAGGCCTTTTGTGTGCAATAAAAGGTCTTATCCATTGATAATCAGTCCTGTAAAAACCTATTTTGGGACTGACGTGGCGAAGCTTTGCAATGAAAAACGGGACTCCAGTTCGTAAATGGTTAGCGGTGTATACCAGGCCTAGGTGGGAGAAGAAGGTAAACCAATTATTACAGGAAAAGGGACTGGAGAGCTACTGCCCGCTAAATAAAGTACGCAGGAAATGGAGCGACCGGATAAAAGTAGTGGAAGAGCCTCTGTTCAAATCGTATGTGTTTGTAAAAGTAAGTGATGAGGACAGGGCCGCTGTAAGAATGACAAATGGCACCGTGAATTTTGTTTACTGGAATGGTAAACCGGCTGTTATAAAGGAAAGAGAGATCACAGCTATCAAGCGGTTTCTCAATGAATATGAGTATGTAGAAGCCCGCCAGGTTGATCTGAAGGTAAATGAAAGAGTAAGGATCACCAATGGTACACTGATGGATCATGAGGGAAAAGTGCTGGATGTGCGGCACAAAACGGTGAAAGTGGCCATCGACAGTCTTGGCTATATTTTAGTGGCCTATATTGAAAGAAGTAAACTAACTTCGGCAAATCCATTTAAAACCCAATCCTGATTTAACCGCCGTGAAACCTTTGCCTGCAAAATACGTATCAATGAAATTGACCCGTGTTCTCTCACTACTATTCATTTCCCTTTATTTTTTCTCCTGTAAACCACAGCAACAGATCCACCAGTACCTTGAAACTTACAAGGATACTTCCGGAACAGGCAGTATCAAAAGCCCGGATCTTATTATTCAGAAGAATGACCTGCTGCAGATTTTTATCATGAGCCTGGCTACCAAGCCGGAAGCTGAAAATATTTATAACCAGCCGGCCGGTACAGCTGCCGGGGCCCCCGGGTACCTGGTGGATAATAACGGGGACATCTTTCATCACCGCCTTGGGTTAATTCATGCAGAAGGATTAACCAAGAACCAGTTAGCAGATGAAATTAAAAAAAGACTGACGCAGCCTGCGGAATTGCTAAAAGACCCGACGGTGGTGGTCCGGCTCACTAATTTCAAAGTTACCGTACTGGGCCAGGTGGGCCGGGAAGGAGAAATAAAGATACCCGGTGAACGGTTAACGATACTGGAAGCAGTGGGGCTGGCAGGAGGGATAAATGATTTCGGGAAAAAGAACGAACTCAAGATCATCCGGGAAGCCAATGGAAAAAGAGAAACGGCTTTACTGGACCTTACTTCAAAAGATATTTTTGATTCCCCGTATTATTACATGGTCCAGAATGATGTTTTGATTATTCCGGCCACCAACCAGAAGTTTAAGGATGCAGAACAGGCAAAGACAATGCAGAAGATTTCCTTCGCATTCACACTGGTTACAGTTGCGGCAACACTTGCCAATATTTTTATCCGGAACTAGGTTTTAAAACAAGAATTGTCCTTATGCAGGATATTCCTCAAAATAATAATAACAACCTTGGGAAAAGCGAATTATGGAGCCTGAGTCTTCGTGATTTGTTTTATAAGTATGTTCGGTTCCTGCCCTGGTTTGTATTATCTGTTGCGGTGGCCCTTTTCGGGGCATATGCTTACCTGCGGTATGCCACGCCGATCTACAGCACCGGTGGCACATTGGTTATTAAGACAGAGCAGCAAGGCGGGCGCAATGATAAGTACGATGATATATTCAACGGGGGCAAATCGCAAAACATACAAAGTGAGATCGAAGTGCTGAAGTCAAAAGCACTTATGTCCAGGGTGGTAAAGAGTAAGAACCTCCAGGTAAGCTATTTTGTAAAAGGAAAGATCAAATCGCTGAACCTTTATACCGCCTCCCCCTTCCGGCTGGAGGCCGTCAATATGCTTGACTCCAACCGGGCATTTACGTTGAAAATAAAAATCACCGGTGCGGAAAAATTCCGGGTGAACAATGACCCTCATGAATATGCATTCAGTCAGCCTTTTACCACCCCGAACGGAACGTTTCAGCTGCTAAGGATATACAATTCAAATTTATCCAGGGACTACAGCGTTACCTACCTGCCGGTACTTAGTGCGGCCGCCTCTTTCGCAGGTGCTATACAGGTTGTTCCAAAGTCAATCGGTACAGGCATATTGTATATCAGTATGCAAAGCTCCAACCCCAACCTTGCTGCAGATGTGATCAACCAGCTGATGGGAGAATACGGCGGATTTACCAGGGAACTTAAAAAGAGAACAGCCGACTCTTCGCTTGTCTTTATTGAACAGAGACTGCAGACCTATGGCAAGGAACTCGATAGTGTGCAAAACCTCCTGCTCGACTACTCGCAACGTAATAACATCATCGATATTTCCAAACAGTCTTCCGCCTATTTTGATAATATCAGCAAATCGGATGCGGCCATCAATGATCAGCAGCTGCAGCTCAATACCGCTGATTTTATTGAGGCATACCTCCGGGATAAGAAAAATGTTTACAGCCCCGTTCTCGTACCTTCTTCGCTGGGTCTGAGTGATGCCACACTGAACAGCCTGGTCAGTAATTACAATACCCTGCAGATAGAACGGCAATCCCTGATCGAAGGTAATGTGCCGCTGCATAACCCGCTTTTTACAGAACTCAATGAGCAAATTGAAAAAATGCGGGTGAGCCTCCTGGAGAATATTTCCAACGTTAAAAAATCGTATGTAAAAACGATCGATGCATTGCGCAAGAACGGAAATGCATCCGAAGCACAGCTGGCAACCCTGCCTTTCAAAGAGAAAGGATACATGGATATTAAAAGACAGGTCGATAATAAACAGGCGCTTTACGATATCATGCTGCAAAAGCGGGAGGAGACGGCATTATCAAGGGCCGCCACGATAGAAAACTCGCAGATCGTTGAAAGTGCATATCCGCCGGGGTCGCCGATAAAACCTCAGAAAAGAACGATCCAGATCATGGCCATACTGATCGGTCTTGCCATACCGGCTGTCTTTGTATTTGCCGGCGAAGTGCTGAATGATAAAGTGGGCACCCGCTTTGATGTGGAAAAGATCACCTCCGCCCCGATTCTCGGCGAAGTCGGACATTCCTATTCGGATAAAACATTAGTGGTAAACAAGACCACCCGCAGCATGGTGGCGGAGCAGTTCCGGATCATCCGTTCCAACCTTCAGTACATCATCGGGAAGTCCGAGAAAACCACGATACTCGTCACTTCCTCGTTCAGCGGCGAGGGTAAATCATTTGTCAGTACCAATGTGGGGGCCGTTATGGCCCTGGCGGGCAAAAAGACCATCATCCTTGAGTTCGATATCCGTAAGCCTAAGGTATTATCAGGACTTGGCATGCCGAAAGGACCAGGGATGACAAATTTTTTGATCGGCAAAGCAGGGCTGGAAGAGCTCATACGTAAGGTACCTGAATATGACACCCTGTATGTGCTTGGTTGTGGTCCCGTACCGCCAAACCCGTCAGAGCTATTACTTGACCCCCGGGTGGATGAAATGTTTTCCTGGTTGAAGAGCAACTTTGATGTGGTCATTATTGATACCGCCCCGGTAGGAATGGTAAGCGATGCACAGACGCTGAGTAAATTTGCCGATTGCACCCTTTACCTGGTCAGGCAGGGGCATACATTCAAGAAGCAGGTTACGCTTATTGATGAATTTTACAGGGATAAAAAGCTGCCGTCTGTATCAATCATCATCAATGATGTGAAGATGAAACCCGGCTATGGCTACTACGGCTACGGACGATATGGCTATGGGTATGGTTACGGGTACGGCAGCTATTACGAAGAAGAACATGCTCCTAAGAATTTTATTGACAGGGTAGTGGACAAAATAGACCCCAGGAACTGGTTCGGTAAAAAATAACTCTCCGATTCTCATGCGAATTCTTGTAACCGGCGGTGCCGGGTTCATTGGCTCCAATCTTACAGAAGCCTTACTGAAAGATGAACGGGTTTCTCTGGTAAGAGTAATGGATAACCTGTCAACCGGTTCTGAAAAGAACCTTGCCGGATTCAGAAATAACAGCCGGTTTGAATTTCATAATACGGATATACGGCATTACAACGATTGCCTGGCAGCCTGCGAAGGCATCGACCTGGTGACCCACCAGGCAGCACTGGGCTCTGTACCAAGATCCATCAACGACCCGCTTACCACAAATGATGTCAATATCACCGGTACGCTGAATATTTTTACAGCAGCAAAAGAAAAGAATATAACGAGGGTCGTGTATGCAGCCAGCTCCTCCACCTATGGCGATCACCCCGGCCTCCCCAAACAGGAAGATAAAACCGGCAACCCGCTTTCACCCTATGCAGTAACAAAGCTGGTGAATGAATTATATGCAAAGGTCTATGGATCCGTATATGGCATGAACTTTATCGGATTACGCTACTTTAATATTTTCGGACCCCGGCAAAGCCCGAATGGCCCCTATGCCGCAGTGATCCCGCTTTTTGCAGAAGCGGTATTAAGCAATAAACCACCTGTTATAAACGGTGATGGCAGTCACAGCCGCGACTTTACCTATGTGGATAATGCCGTACAGGCTAATATCCTTTCCCTGTTTACAGAAAACCCCGGGGCCCTGAACCAGGTGTACAATATTGCCTGCGGGGAACAAACCTCACTCGTACAGCTCTTCGAATACCTCCGTAAAGAGGCCGGCATTGCCCTGCAGCCGGTTTTCGGACCGGAGCGAAAAGGGGATGTGCGGCACAGCCTGGCCGATATTTCCAAAGCAAAAGAACTTTTGGGATACCAGCCTTCCGTAACAGTAGAAGAAGGACTCAGGATGACATTTAGCTGGTATCAAAAAAACAGAAAATGAAAACGATCATCATCACCGGAGGAGCCGGTTTTATCGGCTCGCATGTAGTAAGATTATTTGTTACAAAATACCCTGATTACAGGATTGTAAACCTTGATGCCCTTACCTACGCCGGGAACCTTGAAAACCTGGCAGACATTGAACAGCACCCCAATTATGTTTTTTGTAAAACAGATATACTGGACACGGCTGCGCTGGCAGAAGTGTTTGATAAGTACCGGCCGGATGGAGTGATCCACCTCGCAGCCGAAAGCCATGTGGACCGTTCAATACTGTCTCCCCTGGATTTTGTGTACACCAATGTGATCGGTACCGTCAATCTTCTCAATGCGGCTAAAAAATGCTGGGGGAGTGAGACAGAAGGAAAAAGGTTTCATCATGTTTCCACGGATGAGGTATTCGGCGCCCTGGGCAATACAGGGTTCTTTACAGAAGAAACCCGGTATGACCCTCATTCGCCCTACAGCGCTTCCAAAGCTTCCAGCGATCATTTTGTAAGAGCTTACCATGATACATTCGGGCTCCCGGCCGTGGTCACCAACTGCTCCAACAACTACGGGCCCAATCATTTTCCGGAGAAGCTGATCCCGCTGTTTATAAATAATATCCTCCATAAAAAACCCCTGCCGGTTTATGGCGATGGCCTTTACACCCGTGACTGGTTATATGTAAAAGATCATGCCGCCGCAATAGACCTGGTTTTCCATAAAGGGAAAAGCGGCGATACTTATGCGATCGGCGGATTTAATGAATGGAAGAATATCGACCTGGTGAAGCTCTTGTGCCAACTGATGGATGAAAAACTGGGAAGAACGGCCGGTGAAAGTGAAAAACTGATCACTTATGTAAAAGACAGGCCTGGTCATGACCGCCGCTATGCCATTGATGCTTCGAAGATCAGTAAAGAACTCGGCTGGAAGCCTTCCGTTACATTTGAAGAAGGTCTTTCCCTCACTATCGACTGGTACCTGGAAAACACCGCCTGGCTGGCACATGTTACCTCCGGGGCATACCAGCACTATTATGACGAACAGTATAAAGAAAGATAAAACATGAAAGGAATCATACTGGCGGGCGGCAGCGGCACCCGGTTATACCCGATCACGAAGGCGATCAGCAAACAGCTGATGCCGATCTACGATAAGCCCATGATCTATTACCCGCTCTCCATCCTCATGATGGCGGGAATAAAGGAGATACTGATCATCACAACACCTGAGGATAATGCGCAGTTCAAAAGACTGCTTGGCGACGGGACACAGGTCGGTTGCCGGTTCGAGTATGCAGTACAGGAAGTTCCCAACGGACTGGCACAGGCGTTTGTGATCGGGGCGCCCTTCATCGGAACGGATAAAGTGGCGCTGGTCCTCGGCGATAATATTTTCTACGGTACCGGTCTTGATGCGCAGTTGCAGTCACTGGCCGGTGTGGAAGGCGGGTACGTCTTTGCTTACCAGGTATCCGACCCCGAACGGTATGGAGTGGTGGAGTTTGATGCAGCGATGAAAGTTATTTCTATCGAAGAGAAACCGGTAACACCCAAATCCAACTATGCCGTACCCGGCCTCTACTTCTACGACAATGAAGTGGTGAAGATTGCCAAGAACCTCCGGCCATCTGCCAGGGGGGAGTACGAGATCACGGATGTGAACAAAGCCTACCTGGAAATGGGAAAGCTGAAGGTATCCGTTCTGGATAAAGGAACAGCGTGGCTTGATACGGGAACGTTTGATTCGCTGAGTGATGCAAGCGAGTTTGTAAGAGTGATAGAAAAAAGACAGGGCACAAAGATCGGCTGTATAGAAGAGATCGCTTACCGGAATGGGTTCATCACTGCCGAAGCGCTGGGTAAACTGGCTGATGAACTGGCAAAGAGCGGGTATGGAAAATACCTGAAAGGGCTTATCATGTAAAAAGTTGCTGAAGAATTATGAAAATTGCTATCGTCGGAACCGGCTATGTCGGACTGGTCAGTGGTACCTGTTTTGCTGAAACAGGGAACAACGTGACCTGTATTGATATCGATGAAAATAAGATCGGGAGGCTGAGCAGCGGGGAGATGACCCTGTATGAACCGGGACTGGAGAAGTTATTTTCAAGAAACCTGAAAGAAGGAAGGCTTCGGTTCACCACCTCGCTGGAAAAAGGAATTGAAGGAGCGGCCATCATTTTTCTAGCCTTGCCCACTCCCCCGGGTGAAGATGGAAGTGCGGACCTTAAATATGTGCTGGGCGTTGCCGGCGAACTTGGAAAACTGCTCAAACCCGGCGACTATAAAATAATAGTGGATAAAAGCACCGTACCTGTCGGTACCTCCGGGAAAGTGCGGCAGGCCATAATCGATACCGCCGGGGAATCGCTTGCCGGCACCGTTGATGTGGTAAGCAACCCGGAATTTTTACGGGAAGGAGTGGCAGTCGAAGATTTTATGAAACCCGACAGGGTGGTGATCGGAACCAGTTCAGAAAGGGCCAAAAAGGCAATGCTGCAGTTGTACGAACCTTATGTAAGGCAGGGAAACCCGATCATATTTATGGATGAAAGAAGCGCTGAACTGACAAAGTATGCGGCAAACAGTTTCCTGGCCGTTAAGATATCCTTCATGAATGAAATTGCGATCCTTTGTGAGAAACTGGGCGCCGATGTGGATATGGTGCGTAAAGGGATCGGTACCGATTTCAGGATCGGCAAACACTTTTTATACCCGGGACTCGGATATGGCGGAAGCTGTTTTCCGAAAGATGTGCAGGCCCTGGCCCGTTCATCGGCTGAAGCAGCCTATGACTTCAGGATACTGAATGCAGTAATGAAGGTAAATGCCCTGCAAAAACAATTCTTCATTTCCAAAATAGCCGGCTATTATAACGGACAATTAAAAGGGAAGAAGTTCGCCCTCTGGGGCCTTTCCTTTAAACCCAATACAGACGATATCCGGGAAGCGCCGGCGCTGGAGGTCATTGATCACCTGCTGGAGAATGGCGCAGCGGTCCGGGCATTCGACCCGGAAGCGATGAATAATGTACGGTCAGTATATGCGGATAAGATCGGGTTTGCTGCCAACCAGTATGAGGCGCTGGAGGAAGCCGATGCCCTTATCATTTGTACAGAGTGGAATGAATTCCGCACACCGGATTTTGACCGTATCACCACTCTCTTAAATTCAAAAGTGATCTTTGACGGCCGTAATCTTTACGATGTGGAGAAAATGGAAGCACTCGGCTTTTATTACGAGAGTATCGGCCGGAAGAAAACGGAACGCAGGTAATTTATTTCGATTCATATATTGAATACTGACGGATGAAAAGAGTTTTAATAACCGGTGCGGCAGGCTTCCTGGGGTCACATTTATGCGACCGCTTTATCAAAGAAGGCTATGAAGTGATCGGGATGGACAACCTCATTACCGGCAGCCTCAGGAATATCGAACATCTTTTCCCTTTAAAGGAATTCAGCTTCTATCATCATGATGTAAGCAAATTCATTCATGTTCCGGGCAAACTCGACTACATTCTTCATTTTGCCTCACCGGCCAGCCCGATCGATTACCTGAAGATACCCATACAAACATTAAAGGTCGGTTCACTGGGAACGCATAACTGTCTCGGGCTCGCACTGAGCAAAAAAGCCCGGATACTGGTGGCCAGCACCAGTGAAGTGTACGGCGACCCGCAGGTGCATCCGCAAAATGAAGACTATTGGGGCAATGTGAACCCTGTCGGACCGAGAGGAGTGTATGACGAAGCAAAACGTTTCCAGGAGGCCATGACCATGGCCTATCACACCTATCACGGGGTGGAAACGAGAATCGTACGCATATTCAATACTTACGGGCCCCGGATGCGGCTGAATGATGGAAGGGCACTGCCGGCCTTTATCGGCCAGGCCTTACGCGGTGAAGACCTCACCGTGTTTGGAGATGGAAGCCAGACACGCAGTTTCTGTTTTGTTTCAGACCTGGTGGATGGTATTTACCGGCTTCTCCTCAGCGACTATGCCAGCCCGGTTAATATCGGCAACCCCGATGAAATCAGCCTGAAGGATTTTGCAGAAGAGATCATTCGCCTCACCGGCTCAAAACAAAAGATTGTGTACAAACCGCTGCCGGCCGATGATCCCAAACAAAGGCAGCCCGATATCACAAGGGCCCGGAAGATCCTGAACTGGGAGCCCACCGTATCCCGGGCAGAAGGACTTAAAATAACCTATGAGTATTTTAAATCGCTGCCGCAGGAAGAGATATGGAAGGATCATCTTGCCTTCAAAAAACAGTGACCGGCCTCCCGGTTGCTCTACCGCCACAGGGAATGAGCGAACAGTATTATATCCACCCGACAGCCTGCATCGATGAAGGCTGCACGATCGGTAAGGGCACCCGGATATGGCACTTCACCCATATCATGAAGGGAGCAGCTATCGGCGAGCATTGTACCATCGGCCAGAATGTGATGATCGGCCCGGGGGTACAGATCGGGAATAATGTGAAGGTGCAGAACAATGTTTCGGTATATGAAGGCGTGACCTGTGAGGAGGATGTATTTCTCGGTCCCTCTGTTGTGTTTACCAATGTGATCAATCCCCGCAGTGCTGTAAGCCGGAAGAATGAATTTATTCCCACCCGGGTGAAGAAAGGAGCGACCATCGGGGCCAATGCCACGATCATCTGCGGAAATGATATTGGTGAATATGCCTTTATCGGGGCCGGCGCTGTGGTAACCCGGCCTGTCCCGGCCTATGCCCTGGTTGTCGGTAACCCGGCCCGGCAAACGGGATGGATGAGTGAGCAGGGACAAAAATTATCTTTTGATACATCGGGAAAGGCAATTTGCGGGGCGACAGGAAAAGTGTACCGGTTGTCAAACGGCGAGGTCAGCCGGGAAGATCAATAACCAATACATCCGTTGAAAAATTTTGTGCTGATTGGTGGTGCCGGGTATATAGCCCCGAGGCATTTCCGGGCTATCCGGGAGACCGGTAATACCTTGTCTGCTGTTTTTGATATAGCCGATTCGCTGCGGGGACTGGATGAATATTTTCCGGAAGCTGAATTTTTCCCAGGGGCAGCTTATTTGGGAGATTTTTTAACGCAGCAAAAAGAGCAGGGAACACCGGTGGATTACGTGGTGGTTTGCTCCCCGAACCACCTGCATAAGGAACATATCCTTGCCGGGTTATCTGCCGGGGCGGAGGTGATCAGCGAAAAGCCGGTCGTGGTACACCCGGCCGACCTGGAGATCCTGGCGGCGGCGGAAAAAGAAACCGGGAAAAAGGTATATACCATCATGCAGTTAAGGCTGCACCCCGCCATAAAGGCACTGAAACAAAAAGTGGAAGCGGCCCCGGCAGGTAAGGAATACCAGGTACAACTTCAATACATCACCGCCAGGGGACGCTGGTATCATAAAAGCTGGAAAGGAAACCCGGCGAAAAGCGGCGGTATCGCTGTGAATATCGGCATACATCTCTTTGATATGCTGCACTGGATATTTGGCGGGGTAAAGGAAACAAGGGTCAGGAGCTGCAATGATATCACCGCCGGCGGAAGATTAGTGCTGGAAAAAGCAGCGGTGGACTGGACACTCAGTATTGATGCGGCAGCTTTACCCGCAGCGGTGGCCGAAAAAGGAAAAAAAGTGTACCGGGTAATGAAGGTTGATGATGAAGTGCTGGAATTCAGCGAAGGGTTTGCCGATCTTCATACTTCCTCGTACAGGGAAATACTTTCCGGCAGGGGCTTCGGGCTTGATGAAGTAAGGTCTTCCCTGCTGCTGGCAAATGAGATCGGGCTTCTTTCATTACATTCAGTAAGATCATGAGTGATAAAATCATTATCGAACCGGGCCGGGCGGAAAAGAACTACTGGAAGGATATCTGGCGTTACCGGGAGTTATTCTACATTCTCAGCTGGCGGGACATCAAGGTCAAGTATAAGCAAACCGTACTCGGAGTGCTGTGGGCCATCTTGCGGCCCCTGCTGACCATGATCGTTTTTACTTTTGTGTTTGGCAGGATAGCAGGGATGTCGGCGCAAAGCACCGTGCCCTATTCGATCATTGTCTTTGCCGGGATGCTTCCATGGAACTTCTTTTCTATCTCACTGACCGAGTGCAGCAACAGCCTGATAGGAAACACCAATCTTATTACCAAGGTCTATTTTCCGCGGATGATCATCCCGGCGAGCTCCGTCATCACAAGTTTTATTGATTTCTTTATTTCCTTTGTTATACTGCTGCTGCTTTTTGTGGTGTACAGGTATGTGCCCCCGGTGGAGATATTGGCGATCCCGCTTTTTTGTGTGCTGGCTTTCCTGACCTCTTTTGGCCCCGGTTTATACCTCACGGCGCTGAATGTAAAATACAGGGATTTCCGCTACATCATACCGTTCATCGTGCAGTTTGGATTATTCATATCTCCGGTAGGATTTACCACCGAAACGATGGTGGCGAAAATTCCGGCCGCCTGGCAATGGGTCTATTACCTCAACCCGATGGTGGGGATAATTGACGGTTTCCGCTGGTGCATTGTGCAGGGGGCTCCTAATCCGCTGCTCCATTACCCGTTCTATATTTCCCTGGGCGTAACGATCTTTTTCGTGTGGCTTTCTATCTACCAGTTCAGAAAGATGGAAAAGAACTTTGCAGACCTGATTTAATCCGTAAACCGATTTCAATGATTCAGAAAAGGAGCATACCCTCGCTGGATGGGTTAAGAACTTTGTCGATAGGGTTAGTTATTGTCAACCACATTGAAATCAATATTTATCACAATTCGTTTGAACATATGAGCCGGTTTGAAAACCTGATGAACGGACTGTTTCAGGTTGGTCATCTCGGTGTGATGGTTTTCTTCGTTATATCCGGGTTTTTGATAACATCTATCATATGTAAGGACACAAAGGTTGATTTAAAAAAATTTTACTTCCGCAGGGTACTGCGAATTTTTCCCCCTTATTATTTTTATTTATCCGCCATCTTAATATTATGGATCATCGGAGTAAAAACGAGTTACTCCAATAATCTTATTTCATCAGCATGCTTTGCCAAAAATTATTATTTTGACAGCACAGCACCCGGAGCATGGAACCTGGAACATACATGGTCGCTTTCAGTAGAGGAGCAGTTCTACATTTTATTCCCGATTGCTTTATACCTGTTAGGTAACAAGATGGGCAAATACTTTATTATTGCTGTGATCCTGGCGTGTCCGGTCTTTCGGCTGATCAAAGTGATCAGTGATCCTTCATCCACGCTGGTATTTTATCGTTTTGAGCTGATCGCAGACTCTTTGGCAGTAGGATGTTTATTGGCCCTTACAAGAGAAAAATTACATGCTAATAAACGGTACATTAAATTCCTGAGATCCTGGCTGACACTCGCAATGCCGGTTATAGCCGTATTAATATCCTGGCTTATTAAATTCCCTGCCTATTGCCCCCGGGAAGTATACTCCCTGGTTGCTATTTCAGTGCAAAATTTCTGTATTGTTTTATTTCTTGACAGAGTAGTGACATTTCCAGGCAGCAGGGTTGGAAATTTTTTGAATTCCAGGCCAATGGTGTTTATCGGGGTAATGAGTTATTCGATTTATTTGTGGCAGCAAATATTCCTTGATCCAAATCTCCAGGTCTCGCTGATACTGAAGATAGCTGGTATTATTGTCTCGTCGCTGGCTTCTTACTATTTAATAGAAAGGAGTTCCCTGATTTTAAGACAACGGCTTGAAAAAAGATTTGCTGTGTAAGTTAGACTCAAAAATCTGCTGAAGCCCCAACACCCGGTTTGTGCAGAAGGGCCGGGCTGATCTGTCAACAGGGCTTCTAAGCGCATTGGTTTTAAAAGTAAAACATATTTCAAAGTAAGATGTACAAAGAAATCAGTAAATGCCGGATTTCCGGTAGCAGCAGACTTATTACCGTATTGTCATTAGGAGAGCAGGTATTAACCGGTGTATTTCCAAAATTTGAGAACGAAAAGATCACCAAAGGGCCTGTTGATATGGTCTGGTGCCCGGACAGCGGACTCCTTCAGCTGAAGCAATCCTATTCGACAGATGAGATGTACGGCGATAACTACGGCTATCGCTCCGGGCTTAATCAGTCCATGGTCGACCATCTTACCCAGAAGATACATACCCTTGAAAGACTTGTACAGCAGGGGGAAAACGATATTGTGGTGGACATCGGAAGCAATGATGCCACTTCGTTAAAAGCATACCAGCGGAAATGCAGGAAAGCCGGGATCGACCCTACAGGGAAGAAGTTCATCAGTTTTTACACCGATGATATACGACTGGTACCGGATTTCTTCTCCGCAGCTAATTTTGAATCCGTTTACCCGGGTGAAAAGGCAAAGATCATCACCTCCATTGCCATGTTCTATGACCTGGAAAACCCGGGCCAGTTTGTAAGGGATATTGAAACCGTACTGGCTCCGGATGGTATCTGGCATTTTGAGCAAAGCTATATGCCGGCCATGCTCCGGACCAACTCCTACGATACCTTATGCCATGAACACCTTGAATTTTATTCGCTGCAGGTTGTAAAGGACCTGCTGGAGAATAACGGCCTGCGCATCATTGATGTGCAGACCAATGATATTAACGGCGGCAGTTTTGCGGTCACGGCTGCCAAAAAAGATGCGCCCTACAGGTCCAACACAGCGGTCATCGGGTGGATGCTGAGCCAGGAAAAGAAGATGGGCCTTGATACCACGGCGCCCTACCTTGCTTTTGCTGAAAATATGAAGAAACATAAGGAAGGCCTTTGTGAGCTTGTCCATGCACTTGTGGCGGACGGAAAAAAGATCTTCGGGTATGGCGCTTCCACAAAAGGGAATGTGCTGCTTCAGTACTGCGGGTTTACCAGAAAGGAGATACCTTATATAGCGGAAGTGAACGAAAATAAATTCGGTTCCTTTACACCCGGCTCACTGATCCCGATCATTTCAGAAAAGGAAGCAAAAGAAATGAAGCCGGATTATTTTCTGGTATTGCCCTGGCATTTCAGGTCTTCCATCCTGGCAAGAGAAAAAGAATTTTTAAAGAACGGGGGCAAATTCATTTTCCCCCTGCCCCAGATAGAAATCATTTAATCAACCGGCCGGTTAATTTTTTCATCCGCCGGCCATACCTTAAACACTTCAGATGAAAACGGCATTAATTACCGGTGTAACAGGACAGGATGGTTCTTACCTGGCAGACCTGTTGCTTGAAAAAGGTTATGTGGTGCATGGCGTAAAAAGAAGGACCTCCCTGATCAATACCGACAGGATCGATCATTTACTGGAGCATGATTATCCTTACCGGGACAGGTTCATCATGCATTACGGAGATCTTACAGATTCTTCCAACCTGATCCGCATCATTCAGCAGGTGCAGCCGGATGAGATCTATAATCTCGCTGCCCAAAGCCATGTAAAGGTGAGCTTTGACACGCCGGAGTACACGGCAAATGCAGATGGGATCGGCACCCTGCGATTGCTGGAAGCCGTGCGGTTGCTGAACCTTGTTGAGAAAACAAGGATATACCAGGCTTCCACGTCAGAACTCTACGGGTTGGTACAGGAAGTACCGCAAAAGGAAACCACTCCTTTCTACCCCCGGTCTCCGTACGGGGTAGCAAAGCTGTATGCCTACTGGATCACCGTCAATTACAGGGAAGCCTATAATATGTATGCCTGCAACGGAATCCTTTTTAACCACGAAAGCCCGCTGCGGGGGGAGAACTTTGTGACAAGAAAGATAACGCTGGGCGTGGCAAAGATCGTAACCGGAATGGAAGACAGGATCGTACTGGGGAATCTTTCTGCCCGCCGGGACTGGGGCCATGCAAAAGATTATGTAAGGGCCATGTGGCTGATGCTGCAGCAGGATAAACCGGAAGATTTTGTGATCGCCACCGGAAGAACGACTTCCATCCGGGATTTCCTCCGGATGGCATTTAATAATGCAGGGATCACTATCGAATTTAAAAACGAAGGGGTGGAGGAGATCGCCGTGGTAACAGCTGTAGCGGATCCCGGCCTCAAAGTCAAAGCGGGCCAGGTGGTGGTTTCTGTTAACCCGAACTATTACCGCCCCACGGAGGTAGATCTGCTGATCGGTGATCCTTCAAAAGCAAAGGAAAAACTGGGATGGGTTCCTGAATATACACTGGAGCAAATGGTGAAGGAGATGGTGGAAGGGGATATAAAATATTGCCGTAATAATTTCAGATGGGAGCAATAATTAATTTTAGTCAGCAAGTTTAGTTTATGTCCAATGTAATAATTAAGGTAGAAGGACTGGGCAAGAAGTATGTAATCGCTCATCAGGGCAAGGAACAATATACGGCCCTGCGGGATGTGATCAGCCGTAATGTAAAAGGTATTGTCGGAAAAAAACGGCCAAAATCCACAAAGGAAGATTTCTGGGCATTAAAGAATATCAGTTTTGAGATCAAAGAAGGCGATGCAGTTGGTATAATTGGCCGGAATGGTGCAGGTAAAAGCACACTGCTAAAACTGCTAAGCCGGATCACGGAGCCTTCTGCAGGAAGAATTGAATTAACAGGTAGGATTGCCTCATTGCTTGAAGTGGGGACGGGGTTTCACCCGGAACTGACCGGCAGGGAAAATGTTTTCTTAAACGGGGCTATACTTGGAATGTCCCGTGCAGAGATCAGGAGAAAATTTGATGAGATAGTGGAATTCGCAGGCGTGGAGAAATTTCTTGATACACCTGTAAAAAGATACAGCAGTGGTATGTATGTGAGACTGGCTTTTTCTGTGGCGGCCCACCTCGAACCGGAGATCCTGGTAGTAGATGAGGTCCTTTCGGTTGGTGATAGTGAGTTTCAGCGTAAATGCCTCGGAAAGATGGATGATGTAAGTAAAAAGGAAGGAAGGACTGTTCTGTTTGTTAGCCATAACATGGGTACCATTATGCAATTATGCAATAACTGTATTTTATTGAAGAATGGCGGCGTTGAGGATATAGGTGAACCATCGGTAATTGTTGAAGAGTATTATAAGAACGAAAAAACGGAGAGCTACCACAAAGAGCATTCGGATGCCGATATATTTGTAAAGCAGGTGTTCGCTTGTGATAAAAATGGAAACCCGACAATCAATTTTGCCCACCATGATGACATTCGCCTTCGAATGATAATTGGAATTAATAAATATGCCGATTTTCAGAATATCGGGGTTTGCCTGTTGAGACAGGATAAAAAACGGGTTTTTACAGTTAATAAATCAGTACAATCGTTTTACAGGAACGGTGATAAGCAAATAGTAGTTGATTTTATCATTGAAGGCGGACTGATTGCACCAATGGATTATTCGTTTCTCGT
Organism: Chitinophagaceae bacterium; assembly: GCA_046329665.1. GTDB lineage: Bacteria > Bacteroidota > Bacteroidia > Chitinophagales > Chitinophagaceae > JJ008. The sequence continues at coordinate 387,477 of JAXLUG010000002.1, forward strand.
TGCCCTGAATACTAAGACTGGTCAAATTACATATGACTGGTTGTCGGATGTTTGCCCGATAAAGGTTTATGATGATGGAACCGATCTGTCATTTGCAGAAGGTATCGATTATGGCGTTATTATTTTAAAAGATAAATGGGAAAGGGTCGGGTAGTCATTTTCCCGATCATTTGTGGATCAGAATACCAGGAAGTTCGCCTGTAAACACCGTACAACGGTTTAATAATAATAATTCGGTCAGCAGCTATGTTCAATGGATTTAAGAAACTGGTCAGAAAAACAGTATACAAACTACTGCCTCCTCCCTTTACCCGAAACTCCTATTCGCAAAGCGGGGAAGATGTAATTGTTGATTTTCTTTTCAGAGGTATTGGCTTGTCCCGGCCTGCTTACCTGGACATCGGGACAAATAACCCGACATGGGGTAATAACACTTTCCTCTTTTATGAAAACGGAAGCAGGGGTGTGCTCGTGGAAGCAGATGAAACAATAATACCGTTGATACAGACACACAGAACCGGGGATAAGATCCTGAATATTGGTGTGGGATTAAGCGAGCAGAAGGAAGCCGATTTTTACATATTTGATGTCAGCGGTATCCATACCTTTAATAAAGAAGAAGCCGAAGAGCGGGACAGGGTGGGGGTACATAAAATAGTAAAAGTGGCGAAAGTGCCGCTTAAGCCCATTAATGATATCATTAAAGAAAATTTTGACTCGTACCCGGATTTTTTGTCCATCGATATTGAAGGGCTGGACCTGGCCGTTCTGCAGAGCCTCGATTTCTCAAAATATCCGATACCGGTGATCTGTTCTGAAACCTGTACGTATTCGGAAAATCATATTAAGCCAAAAGACCCGGCCATAGCCGGGTTTATGGCGACCCAGGGGTATTTTATTTATGCAGATACCTACATCAACACCATTTTCGTCAACAAAAACTGGTTCTATAATTCGAAGATCAGTTGAACAGGATGAGCACCGGCAACAGGTCCACAATCGTAATTCTATTCCCCTTCCCATGGTTCCCGCAAACACCTACGGTAATGGGGCTATACAATATCCTGAAGAAAACCAGTGATGTAAAGATCCTCACCCTTTATAATGAGCAAAGGGGAAGCATCCTGGATAACCCGGATTTCATTTACCTGAACAGGTATAAAAACACTTTCCGGAAATTCCTGGCAGAAAAGAGAAGTTACCTCACCTATCAGCTCCTGAAGATCCGCAGGAAGATTTTCCCGGCAAAATCCCGGAAGTATAAAACACTAAACACGGACTGGCTGCTCCTGAACCGGGCAATGGACAATGAACTGAAGAAATGGCCCGGCTGCAGTATCATCGCTGTTGATACCGGACCGGCTTTGTTCTGCCAGCTTACCAATCGATCTTATCATTTCCTTTCCACCGAACTGCAGACAGAAAGAATAGAAGAAACAAAGCTGCTCAACAGCAAATTCATTCTTTCAATTATCATTCAGACCAAGAGAAGACTTGCATTGCTGGCAATACCTGGTCAGGATCAGATCAAAAATGTGTTCTTCATCCAGAATGCACCGGATTTTAAGCCGCCGGTAAAAAGAAGCCGCCCCTCAGGAAAACTTATTTTCGGGGGAGCCATCTGGGAAGGGTTTGGTTTTCAATATTGCCTGGAGCTGATCAGGAAGTACAAACAATTCAGCCTTACCCTTAAGGGTACAGCGCAATGTGATATTGAACATTATAAAAAGGAATATGCCGCGGAGATCGCAGCGGGAAGGCTTGTGGTCGATAACAGTTATTCCGGTGCTGATGAATTCAATGACCTGTTGCTGGAGCATAGTATCGGGTTTTCATTTTATGACCTTCACCACCCGGAGATCCGGAAAAGCCGGGAACACTACGAGACGGCACCTTCCGGTAAAATGTTTACTTATTTCGGGTTGGGGATACCGGTTATCGGTTCTGCCGGGCTGAGTGAGATCAGTGAGTTTGAAGCCGGGGTTACCCTCAGTGATTATTCGCCCGACAGCCTCTTTGCCGCCGTGGAGAAAATACTTGCTGATTATTCCCGGTACAGTGATAATGCCCTGAAGGCAGCGGCTCATTTCAGTTTCACTGAAATGGCGAGACCCTTTGCTGATTTCATACAAAAACAATCCTGAACCACCCGCCGGCCGTAATGCACAGCAAGAAAATAAAAGTCGCCCATGTTATTTATAACCTCACGATCGGCGGGGTGACAAATATTATCCGGCAACTGGTTACGGATAAACAGGAGGATACTGAACATATCGTGATCCTGTTGTCGGCAGAGGCGGAAGCCATTCCGCAGGGATTTGAAAAGGTGAAAGTATACAAACTCAGTTGCCGCCTGCCTGAAACCTATACCATCAGGGGCTTTGCAGCAATCTGGCTCCGGCCCGCCCGGTACTACCGCCAGGCCGTGGAGAAACTCCGGGAAGTCTATGAAGCCGAGCATTTCGACATCTATCATTTTCATGGAATACCCAAGGACCTGCCTGCCGGGACATTGTTGAAGAAACACCAGCCGGACATCAGGCTGGTATATACCGATCATCTTATGCGGATAGTGGAAGGAGAGTACAGCAAGCTCAATGCAGGCGTACTGGCATTTATTTACCGCCAGTTCTACAAGCCCTACCATGTGATATTTGTTTCAAAGGCCATTGCCGGCTCAGCCGCTGCCCTTGGATTTTTAAACAGGAAGAAAAAGAACGCTGTGATCGAGAATGCTGTTGATGTAAAGGCGATACCGGTAAAGACGGAGTATGCCGTAACCGGTAAGGTGCAGATCGTATATGTATCCAGGATATCGGCTGTAAAAGGGCACTTTCTTTTATTACCGGTGGCTGAACTGCTGATCAACAAGTATAAGTTCAGCAATTTCGTGTTCGTCCTCATTGGTCCCGGCGAACTGACTGATAAACTGACTGAAGAGATTGGCAAAAGAGGATTGACCCCGTTCTTCAAAATAGAAGGCCCCATGCAGGAGGTGCCCGCCTTTTTACACCGGTTTGATATGGCTGTTTTCCCTTCCGAAAGAGAGGGGCTGCCCGTGGCCCTGCTTGAAAAAATGGCCGCCGGCCTTCCGGTTGTCGCCTCTTCCATACCGGAGATCGCTAATGTAATACAACAGGAAGATGAAGCCCTGCTCTTCCCCTCCAAAGATGCCGAAACCTGTGCAGCACTCCTCCATCGCCTGATACAGGATGAAACGCTGAGGAAAAGAACGGGCGAGGCAGCAAGAAAGGCCGTAGAAACAAGGTACAGCACACCATTACCGGAAAAGTACAGCGCATTTTATCAAACACTATTTCAGGATTGAGCCACCCGCCACAACTCCCGGACCGCAGTGAAATGAAGGTAAAGTACCTGCATGGCCGCCCATCGGCGCACTATACGCATGCAAATTTTGCCAGGCAGGTGGGGGCCGACTTTGAATTTATCGATTTCAAATACCGGTGGCAGGACCAGCACCGGAATTTTTTTTATATTATTTACAGCTGGTTCTATTGTGCCAAAAACTATACAAACAGGAAATTATACAACCTGTTCCTGGTGGATAACCTGCATTTTCCCCCGGTGATCATGAAATACCTGTTTCTGAAGCGGAGGAGGCAAAAGATAATTGTTTACCTGGGGAGCCACACGATGTACTTCATGTATGCAGGTAAATTTTCCAGGCTCAACCTGCTGGCACATAAAATGGCACTCCGTTCTTACGATGCCATCATTTGTGAGGGGGAGATGGCTGAATTCTTTGTACGGGCCGTGCTGAAGAAAAGGATACCGCCGCTTTATACTGTATTCAACGGGATACCCGATTCGCAGAACCTTTTCGAGGCACAGCAGACGGTAAGTGATGGCAAGAAGCTGTTGTTTATCGGTTCTTACGACAATGCTTTCCGGTTTACGTACAAGGGTATTGACCTGATGCTGGAGGCCTTTGCCCTTGCGTATAAAAAAGACCCGGGGCTTACCTTTACACTCGTTGGTTCACCGGAACGCACCCTGCTCGAAGCAGCGCTCAGCCGCATGGAGGAAGGTGCCAGAAAGGCGGTCACTATCCTGGATTACTCCACTAACCTCTGTGAGATAATCTTCGGGCATAACCTTTACCTGCATTGTTCAAGGGGGGATGCATTTCCCACCACCGTACTGATTGCACTGTCCGCAGGAATGCCTACCATTGTGAACGAATTGAATGGCACAAGGGGAATTGTAAGACAGGTTGATAAAAGACTGGTGGCCGGCGAAGGAGCCGCGGATATTGCCGGGAGTATTCTCTGGTTTGTGAATCTTCCGCCGGAGGAGAAAGAAAGAATCAGGAGTACTGCCAGGTCCATCAGCAAAGAGTACACAGAAACGAAGGCGGTCGACCGCTTTAAAACGGTGTTTGAAGAAATCAAAACAGACCTTTTCGGAATTAAGCAATGAAAATAGTTATACTCGGTAACGGTCTTATTGGTAAAGCCATTGCGGCAAAACTGGCGGCAGACAATCACGAAGTGGTGATGGCTTCCAGGAGCATCGAAGACAGGGTAGAAGGGGTGCAATACCGGCAGCACAGTTTTGAAGAGATCATAAAGGCTACCGGACTTTTTGAAGGGGCCGATGCGGTCATCCAGACGATCTCCACCTCATCACCTGCAAGTTCAATGCTCGACATTTGTACGGATGCACATGATAATGTACTCCGGAATGTACAATTGATCGACCGGCTGGCAAAGCTTGGAACAGCAAAGTTTATCTTTCTGTCATCCGGCGGTGCGGTATACGGGAAAGATGCCGCCGGTAAAAAGATTGATGAGTCCCATGCCACGGAGCCTATCTCAGCCTATGGAGTGGCCAAGCTCGCCGTAGAAAAGTATCTTCAGCTCTACGGCTATCATTTCGGGCTTAACTATCTTATTATCCGGCCCTCAAATGTGTATGGCTTTATAAAGAATTTGAAAAAACCACAGGGGGTTATCAATCATATTATCGACGCCACACTGAACCAGAAAAAATTCAGGTTATGGGGTTCCGCTGAAAACCGGAAGGATTACCTGTATGCAGAGGATCTTGCCGAAGCAATAGCACTGGCAGTACTGCAGCAGGATAACTACCGGTCCAGAATATACAATGTTGCTTATGGCGAAACACATTCGATCGGTGATATAATCAGTATCGTGGAGAAGCTGACCGGCCAAAAGCTCGGGATTGAAAAGGTGACAGCAGCAGGATTTGATGTAACCAACATAGAAGTGGACGGAAGCCGGTTCAGGCAGGATTTCAACTGGCGCCCTGCCACTGATCTCGAAAGCGGCATTGCCCGGATCCTTTCAAAACTCTGATCTTCTTTTTTAATACTTGCATTTAATGGCATGCCCGTTCTGTAAACAGGTTGAATACACCGGGACCGTCTACCCGCTGCATGGATTTAACGGCAAAGAATTCCGTTATGTAAAATGCCGGGGCTGCAGGCTCGTTTACCTTACCCCGATGCCGGATGAATCGGACTATGAAGCCATGTATCCGCCATCCTATCAAAGTAACGAGGCGGATACAAGTATCCTGGCAGACCAGTACAGGAAAATGCCGGGATTGCGCTTCAGCTATGGATACCAGTATGACCTGATCAGGAAATATACCGGCCCCGGCGCTCTTATCCTTGATTATGGATGCGGGACAGGTCATTTTATTGCCAATGCCATGCAGAACGGGTTTAAATGTGCCGGTGCAGAATTCAACCCGGATTATGTGGCCATTTTGAAAAAAGGAATAAGCGGCGCATCTTTTTACCTGATCGGCGACCTGCTGGAACAAAAATCCGACCAGCAGTTCGATGTGATAAGATTAAGTAATGTCCTTGAGCATCTTGCCGACCCGGTGGCAGTAATTACCCGCTTAAAGACATACCTCCGGCCGGGCGGACTGTTGCTGGTGGAGGGGCCGGTGGAAGCTAACTTCAGCCTGGCCAGGAATTTCAGGTGTTTTTATTTCAGGATAAAAAAATTAATAAAGGGTAAATGGCTGCTGCCGGATCCGCCCTATCATATTTTCTTCTCAGACAGAAAGAACCAGCAGCAGTTTTTTGCAGACTGCGGTTTAAAGCAGGTTCATTTTGAAGTCAAAGAAGATGCATGGCCATTTCCGCCCACCCTTGCCCAGGCAAAGGGATTCACCCAGAAGCTGAATGCCATCGTCGCTAAGATCAGTATGGCAACCAGCCGGCTCTTCCGCCGCAGCGCCGGGAACACATTCATCTATGCAGGACAATAGTACAGCCGGAAAAGGAAAGAGGATATTACTTTATTACTACCCGAACAAACGATCAGTGCCTATGGAAACCCTTTGTTCAGTGATGAACAAAACGGGTAACCGCCTTATTGTACTGACACAGCAGGAAAAAGGGGACTTTCATGCTGAACTGGACAGGTTAGGGGTTGAGAATTATGTAAAGTCATTCTCATTCCGCATATCTGTGTTCAACTATTTAGCTCATATCTTTTACCTGCTCAAATTTTCCAGGAAACATAAGATCGATGTGATCTGGAGCCATCTTAACCAGTGCAACCTTGTGGCGGTGCTTGCTCAGTACTTTATGCGGAAGCGGGTAGTGATCTTCCGGCATCATTTCCATGCCAGCATTAAGCTAACCGGTTTTTCTTCCGTGAACAAGAATGAACGGAAGGTGGACCGGCTGATCAACCGGAGGGCAAAAGAAATAGTAGTTCCTTCACTGGAAGTGTATAACGGAATGGTTGTATATGAAAAGGCAAAAAAGGAAAAGATATCCATTATCCCCTACGTGTATGACTTCACAAGGTATGCACAACCCGACAGGGCCGGGGTGGCAGCGATCAGGGAAATGTACAAGGCAGACCTGCTGATCGTGACCGCTTCAAGAATGATAAAACTCAAGCGGCATGACCTGGTGTTGCCGGTATTTGAAAAATTGATCAAAGAGGGGCTTTCGGTAAAAGTGCTTTTACTGGATGACGGGGAAGAACGACCACGGCTCGAACAGTTTGTAAAGGACAGGGGTCTTGAAAATAATATCTTTTTCCTGGGATTCCGGACCAACATCATTGATTACCTGGCTGCGGCTGACCTGCTGGTGCATCCCTCCTATACCGAGGCCAGCAGCAGCCTTGTAAAGGAATTCGGGCTGATGAAAAAACCCGTAATTGTATGTGCCGGTGTCGGGGACTTTGATCAGTATATTTTTCATATGGTCAATGGGTTCCTTGTAAAACCGCCTGATGAGGCAGCTGAGTTCGAGAAAAATATCCGGTTTGTGTATGATCACAGGGAGGAAGCAAATAAGATCGGGGAACAGTTACATGAGAGTGTGCTCAGGATATTTTCACCCAATGAAGAAACGATCGGCAGGTATCTTTCAAAGGTTAATTAATCATGGAACCTGTTCATAGTCCGCTTGTGTCTGTAATAATACCCGTGTACAACGGGGCAAAATACCTTGAAGAAACGGTTCGCTCCGTACTGTCGCAAACAGTAACGGACATGGAAGTGCTGGTGGTGAATGATGAAAGTAAAGACCAGTCGGCAGCGATCGTGACAAAGCTTGCGGCAGAGGATAACCGGGTCCGGCTGATCAACAAGAAAAATTCCGGGGTAGCCGATACAAGAAACACCGGTATCAGCCAGGCGAGGGGGAAATACATTGCTTTGCTGGACCAGGACGATGTATGGTGCGAAACCAACCTGGAAGAAAAGATCAGGGCCATTGAAAACGGAACTGCTAAGTGGGCCTTCAGTGATATTTTCTACATTGATGCAGACGGCAAGGAGCTTCCTAAGAAGGAAGAGTTCATCACCACTGATTTTTACAAAAACCTCCTGAAGTGGGAGAATGTGATACCGGCACCCAGTGGTAATATCGTGGCGCAGCGGGATTTCCTGGGCCAGGATATCAGGTACGATCGTATGATCCCTTATCCGTCGGACCGGGATTTTTGTGTTCAGCTCGCCAGAAAGGGAGAACCGGTTTTTGTCAATAAGAAGTTATGGAAATACCGTGTTCACGGGGAAAGCATGAGTGCCGTTAACAAGCGCATTTCGCTGGAGATGGGAATGATGTATAAGAAATACATCAGAAATGGGTTCTTCCCGGACAGAAGAACTAAAAAAGAAGCGCTTGCCCGGGTTTACCTCATGATAGCGGGAATATGCATTCGCTTTACAAAAGAGCGATGGAGGGGCTTGAAGTATATGTTCAAATCCTTTTTGGTCTCCCCGTCTTATTTTCTTCATAACATGCTGAAGAAGGCACAGCTGTAAATCACAATCGTAGATCTACTATACCTGTATATGGGTTTTTGCGCTTTTTTCGGACATTCAGCCCCAGAGAGGAGGAGAAAGAAAAAGGAAACGAGTACTTTGAACCCGATTTCAGCCATAAGTACCAATATCCATGAGAAAAATTTTCTTTTTCCTGCAGATTGCAGCTTTTGTCACCTTCAACTTCTTCCTGTTGCTGACGGTGTACCAGGTTCTCGCACCTGGGTCACAGACAGTAAGGATCGGGTACAAAACCCCTGCTTATAATAACAGGGAAGAGTATGACGCCACTCTTCAGCGGCTGAACTCCATGGAAAAACTTACGGACTATTGCGACAGTTTATATGAAAATGTTGCCTTTAATTCAACAGATATCAGGTACGAGAGTGCATATGCGGAACTGGCCTCATCGGTAGTGCGAAAGCGCTTCTATCATGGGTATTCCGAATACGGAATGAATAATAATTTCATGGCGACATTCTTATCGTCTGCCATCAGCATGAATGGCCTGAATGCGGTAGTGATCCCCGATGATATCCTTAAATTTCCTTATGCTGCCTGCAGCCAGCAATCGATCGTTCTGATGGAATTGTTCAGGCACAAAGGATTCAAAACAAGAAAGGTTGGTTTCAAAGGAAAGAAATACGGGCATTTTTGTTTCGAGGTCTTCTACTATGGTACATGGCACTTTTTTGACCCGGATATGGAGCCCGATGTTTCCATTTTAGAAAAATATAACCGCCCCTCGATTGCCTTTCTGGCAAAGAACAGGGACATCCTGCTGGGTGCCTACGGGAAATACTCAAAAGAAATGGTGCTCGATATCTTTCCGAATTACTTCTATGGAAAGCCGGATGTGTTTCCTGCTTCCAGGGCCATTATCTTCCAAAAGATCACTAAGTTCCTTTCTTATACCATCTGGACTTTTTTCCTGTTTCTCTTTATCGTGATCAGGAAACGATACAGGTATTATTGTTCTGCAGCATTCAGGACAAAAACGGGTAAAGCAGGATTTTCCGGGCAACATAGTATCCCCTCCGGTGTATACAGCCCTGCCTGAAACCGGTCTGCCCGGTACGTTGCACAACTTCCTGAAAAGGCACACTAACTATTAATCTCCATTATGTGCGGAATAGCAGGTTTTGCAGATTTTACCAGAAAATCTGACAGCAGTACGCTGAAGCGGATGACTGATATTATTCAGCACCGCGGACCGGACGGCGATGGTCATTTTTTTGAAGAAGGCCAGGACGTGTTCGTGGGCCTCGGGCATCGGCGGTTGTCTATCATCGACCTTAGTAATGCTGCTTCCCAACCCATGTACTACCGGGACCTGATCCTGATCTTCAACGGGGAAATATATAATTACAGCGAGACAAAACAGGAACTGATGGCGAAAGGCCACTCTTTTATAACCCATTCCGATACCGAAGTGATCCTTCATGCTTATGAGGAGTGGGGCATGGAATGTCTCGGAAAGTTTGTGGGCATGTTTACGATCGTCCTTTATGATAAGGGCAGGAAGAAACTGTTTTGTGCAAGGGACCGTGCCGGTGTAAAGCCGTTCTTCTGGTATTTTAAAGACGGTCTGTTTCTCTTTGGGTCAGAGTTAAAATCGTTTCATGAACACCCCGGTTTTAGCAAAGAGCTGAACAGGGAGGCCGTGGCCTCCTTTATGCAGTTTGGATATGTACCCACGCCGCATTGTATATTCAGGCATACCAGCAAACTCAAACCTGGTCACTACCTGGTGGTTGACCTTGCCAGCCGGGCCATCCGCCAGGAAAAATACTGGGATGTGCTGGATGCTTATAATAAGCCCAAGCTCAGTATCAGCCTTCCTGATGCTATCGATGAAACAGAACGGATCCTTGAAAAGGCTTTTCAATACAGGATGGTGGCGGATGTTCCGGTAGGCGTGTTTTTAAGCGGCGGGTATGACAGTACCTGTGTGACCGCCTTATTGCAAAAGAACAGTACTTCCCGCATCAACACCTTTACGATCGGGGTGCATGATAAGGGATTGAATGAAGCACCCTATGCCCGGGCCACGGCAGCCCGCCTGGGTACCAACCATACCGAGTATTACTGCACAACAAAAGAAGCCCTGGAGATCGTACCCGACCTGCCGTTCTATTATGACGAACCTTTTGCCGATAGCAGTGCCATCCCCACCACGCTTGTCAGCAAAGTAGCCAGGCAAAAGGTAATCGTGGCCCTGAGTGCCGATGCCGGCGATGAGGTATTTGCCGGGTATAATAAATACGACTATATCGCCAGGGTCAAAAAGAAACTTAACCGGGTGCCGGCCCCGCTTCGGAAAGGAGCAGCAGCAGTACTGGCAAAAGTACCTGCTCACCGGGTTCCGTATTTCAACCGCAAACCCCTTTTTACGACCCGTTACAAAAAGATCATACACCTTTTAAAGGATAACAGTGCAAAAGAACTGCTGCTGAATATGAGTTGTCTTTATATGCCGGATGAACTGGAAAAACTCCTGGTCTTTCCCCCGGGGAAACTGAACAGTTATTTTGACGAAGAACTGGACAGCCGCTACGCCGATGATCTCAGCTATATGATGGCGATCGACTACAAAACCTATATGCTGGATGATATTCTGCAAAAAGTGGACAGGGCTTCTATGGCAGTGAGCCTGGAGGGAAGGGAGCCTTTCCTGGATCAGCATATAATTGAATTTGCAGCCCGGCTGCCATCTGATTATAAACTGCACAAAGGGGTGAAGAAATATATACTTCGGCAGATCGTGCATAAGTATGTGCCGCCTTCGATGATGGAAAGGCCTAAAATGGGCTTCGGAATACCCATCGCCTCATGGCTCAAACATGAATTGAAACCTTTTGTGGACGAAGCATTTGACCCGGGCCTGGTAAAACGGCAGGGACTCTTCAGCCAGGACGAACTGGATAACCTGAAGAAACAGTTCTATGGCGGCAAAGAACAACTGTATACCAGGGTGTGGTATTACCTCATGTTCCAGATGTGGTATAAAAAATGGATGGGCTGAGAAGCAGCACCACCTTGAAAAAGATACTCTATATATCTTACGATGGTATGACTGACCAGCTTGGACAAAGCCAGGTTATACCGTATCTCGCCGGCCTGGCGGAACTGGGATATGAATTTCATGTGCTGAGCGTGGAAAAAAAGCAGCGCTATGCTGAAAACAACAAGAAGATCAGGGAACTGCTTTCGGCTTCCGGTATCAAGTGGACAACACTTTTTTTTTCCAGCCGGCCTCCATTACTCTCCAAACTATATGATCAGTACCGCCTCAACAAGGCTGCTGAGAAAATCTGCCGGTCAGAAAAGATTGACCTGGTACATTGCAGAAGTTATGTGGCGGCCGCAGCCGGCCGTAAGGCTTCCCGCAAACTGAAAATACCTTTCCTTTTTGATATGCGGGGTTTCTGGGTGGATGAAAGAGTGGACAGCGGGCTGTGGGACCTGAAAAAACCGCTCTACCGGTTCATTTATAAGCGATACAAGAAGAAAGAAAAGAACTACCTGGCGGAATCCGCACACATTATTTCACTGACCAGGAAAGGAAAGGATGAACTTGTCTCCTCGTATGCGGTGCCGGAACAGAAAATAACTGTTATTCCCTGTTGTGCCGACCTTGAACTTTTTAATTATACCCGTGTCAGCGAAGATCAAAAAAACTCTGTCCGGGAAATGCTTTCTCTGCCGGCCGGCACACCGGTCATCAGTTATCTTGGCTCCCTGGGCGGCTGGTACCTGACAAAAGAAATGCTGGAGTTTTTCAGGGAACTGCGGAAGGAACTGAAGAATGCTGTTTTCCTGTTTATCACCCATGATGATAAAGAAAAGATACTTGCCCTGGCTGCTTCCGCCGGCATCGGTCCGGATGCCATCCGGGTAAAACCGGCTGCCCGGAAGGAAGTACCGCTTTTGCTTTCGGTCAGTGACTGGAATATCTTTTTTATCAAGGATGCTTATTCAAAAAAGGCATCATCTCCCACCAAGCAGGGAGAGGTTATGGCGATGGGCATTCCTGTCATCTGTAATGATATCGGGGATACAGGAACTATCGTGAACCAGTTCAAAAGCGGGATCGTCGTCCCTTCTTTTACAGAGCAAAACTACACTGCTGCAATAAATGGATTACTAAAGGCCCGTTTTGACCGGGCTGCCATCAGGGAAGGTGCCATGCAGGTTTACGACCTGGGCCTTGGCGTTAAAAAATATTCGACCGTCTACAGCAGTATCTTATCATGAAGATATTATTTATACTTCCCTACCCGTTGCAGCAGGTGGGTTCCCAGCGGTTCAGGATGGAACATTACTTTCCACACCTGGCTGAAAAAGGATACCGGTACAGGGTGCAGTCATTCTGGGGAAGCTTTGGCTGGAAGAACCTTTATAAGAAAGGAAGATACCTGCAAAAAATAATTGCATTAACAGCCGGAATGTTCAAACGGTTCTTCTGCCTGTTTACATTGCCCGGGTACGATTATGTATACATTCACCGGGAAGCCACCCCTGCCGGACCGGCCTGGTTTGAATGGACCGCCCGGTTTGTATTCAGGAAGAAGATCATTTATGATTTTGATGACGCCATCTGGATACCGGCTACTTCCGCAAATAATAAAATTGCCGGTCAGTTCCGCAACTTCAAAAAGGTGGACCGTATCTGCAAATGGTCCTATAAGATATCCGTTGGAAATGCTTACCTGGCCGCCTATGCCGGCCGGTTTAATAAAAGGGTCTTCATTATTCCGACCGTTGTAAATACAGAGACCACCCACAACAGGATACAGGATCAGGAGACAGCTTCCCCCGCCATCGGCTGGACAGGCACTTTCAGTACGCTAAAGTACCTGGATATGGTATTGCCTGTGCTACAGGAATTGCAGGAACATTACGAATTCACGTTTATCCTTATTGCCGACAAAGACCCTGCCCTTCCGCTTCGGAATTACCGCTTCATCAGGTGGTCGAAGGAAAATGAAATTTCCGATTTGCTGGCCTTTCATATCGGGCTCATGCCGCTTTATGATGATGACATATCAAAAGGGAAATGCGGGTTTAAAGCCATTCAATATATGTCCCTCGGCATTCCGGCCGTGGTATCCCCGGTTGGGGTAAACAGCACCATCGTCGAGCACGGTGTCAATGGTTTTGTCTGCAACAGCAGGGAAGAATGGAAGAACAGCCTGGAAAAACTGCTGACCGGCACAGACCTCCGGAAAAGAACCGGTGCAGCAGCAAGGGCCTGTATCGAAGAATTTTATTCCGTAACCGCCACACTTCCCGCTTTTCTTTCCCTGTTCGGCAATAAAGCCGCCTGAACGCATTAAAAGAGCATGTTACTTCTTGCTACCAGTTATTTTTCAGTAAAGGACCTTGCGGTCTTCCCCATTTGTTTTATCCTCTTGTTTTTTATCATCCGGGCAAGGGCTAAACGCAATAAGGACGAGCGGATCAAGATGCTTTATTTCAGAGCCTTTTACTTCAAAATGATCTGTGTGTTTGCCTTTGCCTTCCTTACACAGATCTATTTTAAAGGCGGGGATACCGCTCTTTATTACCAGGCCACACAGGACCTCCGGGCAGCTATTAAGGATAACCCGGATAACCTGAAGCTGGCCATCTTAACTCCCAAGCTAACCGTAAAGAGCCCCTTATTTGATTATTTCTTTTATGATGGGTATGACGGAGATCTTACCTACAACTATATGTTTTCGCAGGCGAACCTTTTTCCGCCAAAGCTCGCACTACTGCCTTCCTATGTTTTTTCAAACAGCTACCTCTGTATCTGTCTTTGTTTCGGATTCTTTGCGCTTGCCGGATCCATACGCCTTTTTAAAACCTTCTATTATTATTATCCGGCCTATTACAGGGAGCTGGCACTTGCCTGTCTCTTTCTGCCAAGTGTCGTATACTGGAGCTCCGGGTTGCTGAAAGATCCTGTTACATACGGGTGTATCGGGTTCATCACCTATGCATTCCTGAATATCTTCGTCAAAAAGGAAAAGATACTGTCTTCCCTTGCGATCATTATTGCCTGCGGGTTCCTGCTCTTTGCCATAAAAGTTTATATCCTGCTGGTACTGGTCATGGCCATACTCATCTGGCAATTTGCCGAAGTGAATAAACTGATCGAGAACAAAACGCTGCGAAGAATATTTGCCGGGATGACCTTTCTCGGAAGTGTGGCCCTTACTTTTTTCCTGTTACAGTATCTTACTTCTTTTGAAGCGGCCCAGCAATACCAGCTTGATAAGTTTCAGGGCAATGCGGAATACCAGCGCAGGATGTATGCGGAGATCGCCACATCATCGGGAGGTAAGGATTCCTACTTTGCCATCAATACCTCCAACCCGTTACTGATGGTGTTAGGCGGGATTTCCGCCACGTTTTACCGGCCCTTTCTATGGGAAGTCAATTCACCGGTGGCCTTGCTCTCTTTTGCCGAATCCTCTGTCTTCCTTTTTCTGACCCTTTATTTTATGTACAAGAAAGGAGTGAAGCTGTTTTTTTCAACGGCCTTTTCAGAACCCCGGATGCTGATGTGTTTTATCTTCGCAATGGTATTTGCCGTTGCCGTTGGAATATCTTCCGCCAATTTCGGAGCACTTTCAAGGTATAAGATACCTTGCATGCCTTTTTACCTGATCATGGTGTTACTGATTTACCGGAAGGTCGGCCTCGATTACCCCAAATGGTTTTATAAGATCCTGAATTTTGCCGTACCTGCACAGCAAAGAAGATTTTAAGTAGTATGCCCAAACTGATCCGCATCACCACTGCACCACTATCCCTGAAGTACCTGCTTTCCGGGCAAATGAAGTACATGAATGAGAACGGGTTTGAAGTACTTATGGTCAGCAGCGACGGAAAGGAATGGCCTGACCTGCTTGCGAATGAAAAATGCAGGAACAAGATCATTCCCATGACAAGGCAGATCACCCCCTTTAAAGACATCGTTTCTCTCTGGCGGCTCTATCGCCTCTTCAGGAAGGAAAAACCGGCCATCGTTCACTCTCATACTCCCAAAGCCGGGTTGCTGGCCATGCTGGCCGCTAAATTTGCGGGTGTTAAGATCAGGATACACACCATTGCCGGCCTCCGGTTCATGACCGCCACCGGAACTAAGCGCCGCATTCTTGTCTTTATGGAAAAACTAACTGCCAGGGCGGCACATCATGTCTGGCCAAACAGCTATTCGCTGCTGGCCTATATAAAAAAGAACAAACTGGTCAAAGAAACAAAGCTGGAAGTCATGGGTCATGGATCCAGTAATGGCGTTAACCTGAACCGCTATTCGGCAACCGCCCTTTCACCGGAAAAGCTGGAGGAAATAAAAAGGCAGGTCGGCTATGACCCTCACTACAGGTACCTGCTTAATATGGGACGCATCGTGCGGGACAAAGGAATTGACGAAGTTTTGAAAACATTCAGCATAGTTCAGAAAAAAGACCCCACACTGAAACTGATCGTCCTGGGTGCCTTCGAGGATGACCTCGACCCGGTCTCCGAAGAGGCAAAACAAATATTAAAAACACATCCCGCCGTTATTCATATTGACTGGAGCGACCATGTGGAATATTTCATGCACATAGCGGATATGCTGATACATGCTTCTTACCGGGAAGGCTTTCCGAATACCCTGCTGCAGGCCGGGGCCATGAATTGCCCGATCATTTGTACAGAGATAGAAGGTAGTGTGGATATTGTAACGCATGGGGAAACAGGATTGATCTTTCAACCCGGAAATGCGGAAGACCTGCTGGAAAAACTCAGCTACGGACTGGCCCACCCGGACGAGATGAAAAAATTTGCGGTCAACCTCCGGCAGAAAGTGGAAGAGAAGTTCAGCCAGCCCTACCTGTATGAGTGTATCCGTAAACGCTACCTGGAATTGCTCAGCGGAAAAAATATCGCATAAGACGCAGTATAAAATTTTTCAGAACCTGGTAAACCCAACTAATATATGAGACTGCCAGTAGCTATCATCGGGTACTCCGGTCATTCACATACCGCTATTGACCTGCTTACTGCCAGCGGTCATACCGTAACAGCCTATTGTGATAACCAGGAAAAGGAACATAACCCTTTTATGCTTGAATACCTGGGCTCCGAAATGGAGGAAGCGGTGCTCGAAAAACTAAAAGGCTATGATTATTTTATCGGTATCGGGAATAATAACCCGCTTCGCCGGAAAGTGTATGAGGCTGTTTCGCCTGTGCTGGGCGAACCGGTAAATGCCATTCATCCTTCTGCTGTTCTTTCCCCGTCAGTGAAACTTACCTGCGGACATTTTATTTCGGCCAACGTGTCCATTAATGCGCTGACTGAATTAGGCAAAACGGCGGTTTGCAATACCGGGTGTGTGATCGAACATGGATGTATCATCGGTGACTTTACGTTTATCGCCCCCGGCGCTGTTCTGAACGGAGATGTGGTGATCGGGGAGAATACGTTTGTAGGAGCCAACGCTGTGATCAAACAGGGAACAAAAGTGGGTAAAAATGTCATCATCGGTGCAGGAAGTGTTATCCTCAGGGATGTACCTGACGGGGTAACTATTGTTGGCAACCCCGGCCGGATCATAAAGGGGATGTAATACTTTTGTCTTTTAATAAAGCAACCAGTACAGCGAAATATGGAAACATCGGTTAAAAGAATTTCAAGGAGCCCGATCACCAACAAGGAATACCCGCTGCCGGATGTGGTGGACGATAAAAAGGGTATTGATGCCTTTTTAGCTATACATCCCGGGAAAAAAGTAGTGGTGGTGCAGGGGATGGGGTTTGTCGGTTCGGTCATGGGGCTGGTAGTTGCGAATGCATTACATGCGGAATATGCCGTGATCGGTATCGATCTTCCGGCACCGGGGTCTTACTGGAAAATTTGTTCCATTAATGAAGGAGTCTTTCCGGTACTGGCCAGTGACCCCAAGATCAGCCAGTATTACCAAAATGCGAGGGAGAAGAAGAACTACTATGCCACCTGCGACCCGTATGCTTACAGTAAGGCCGATGTGGTGATCGTCGATATTAACCTGGATGTAAAAAAACAATCCACGGTTTCAAAAGACCTGGAAGATTACAGCGTTGATCTCACCCCCTTCAGAAAGGCAATTGAGAGTATCGGCAACAATTGCAAACCTGATGTACTGGTACTCGTGGAAACCACTGTGCCCCCCGGCACTACAGATAAAGTGGTAAGACCTTTGCTTGAAGAATGTTTGCAAAAACGGGGACTGCACACCGGGGCTTTGAAAGTGGGTCATTCTTACGAAAGAGTAATGCCCGGTCCAAAATATATTGACTCCATTCAGAATTTCTACAGGGTGTTTGCCGGCACCGATGAAAAAAGCACCGATGCCGTTGAGGCATTCCTTCGTACCGTGATCCGTACAGACGAATACCCTCTTACCCGGCTGGGCAATACCAATGCCACGGAGATGGCCAAGGTGCTTGAAAACTCTTTCCGGGCCATGAACATTGCCTTTATGGTGGAGTGGAGCCGGTTTGCTGAAGAGGCGGGGGTGGATATTTATGAAGTGGTGAATGCTATCCGCATGAGGCCCACCCACAAGAACATTATGCTGCCTGGTTTAGGTGTTGGCGGGTATTGCCTGACCAAAGACCCTTTGCTGGCCAGCTGGGCCCGTATGAACTTATTCGGAAGCAACGATCCTCTTCTTCAGAGCGAAAAAGGTGTCCGGATAAATGATAAGATGCCCCTGTATGCATTTGAGTATCTGCAGTCACAATATGAGGGTGACCTGAACGGCAAAAGCGTTTTATTACTGGGGGTGAGTTATCTTAATGATGTGGGGGATACCCGCTATACACCGGTGGAAGGTTTTTATGACCAGCTTGAAATGGAAGGCTGCACCATCACGCTTCATGATCCGCATGTATTGTATTGGGAGGAAAAAGATATATGGGTGAACCAGAACCTTGATGAACTGCTGGAAAGAAACTATGATATTATTGCGATTACCACGGGGCATAAAGATTACCGTAGCAATGAGGCTCTCATCGGGAAAATATTGCAGCAACCTGCCAGCTTTGTGTACGACACAATAGGTGTGTTAAGCAATGATGAAATCACCAGCCTCAGGAGCAGGCATATTGTAAAAGTTATTGGAAGGGGTGATCTTTGAGGCAGCCCGAAAATTTTAAGAACAATATATATATATGTCAAAAAAAGTACTGATACTGGGCGGAGCCGGGTTTATCGGGTTCAATGTGGCTAAATACCTGGCAAAGAACAGGGACTACCAGCTTACGATTGCGGATAACTTCATGAAAAAAAACAGGGATGAGGAATTTGATGCCCTTGTCAGCCAGTACGGGATCAGGGTCATTGAAGATGACTTTTCTTACCCGGAAGCGTATAACCAACTCGATAATGAGTATGACCAGGTATATATGATGGCGGCCCTGGTGGGAGTGGATAATGCAAATACAATCCCGCATGAAGTGATCCGTATCAATACGGCACTTACATTATACACCCTGGAGTGGATACGGCGTTCCCGGATCGGCAAAGTGGTTTTTGCCTCCACCAGCGAGAACTATGCCGGTACAGTGGATGCATTTGGCTACACCATACCCACACCGGAGGAAGTGCCCCTGACCATCAAAGACATTGCACACCCACGGTTCACTTATGCCGTTACAAAAATGCTGGGGGAGTCCGGTTTTCTGAATTATGCAAGGGTGCTGGGGTTTGAAACGACCATTATCCGGTATCACAATGTATTTGGCCCGCGGATGGGGTTCAACCATGTTATCCCTCACCTGGTGATACGGTTTCGCAACGGCGAAAACCCCTACAAAATATACGGACATGACCAGACCCGGGACTTTTGTTATATAACCGATGCTGTGGAAGGAACTGTTCTTGCCATGGAAACCGCTGGAACAAACGGGCAGATCTATCATCTCGGTACAGGAGTGGAAATTACGATCGAAGAACTGACCCGTGCCACTGGCGATCTGATGGGCTTCAAAGGGGAGTACACGTATGCGCCTACATACCCGGGATCTGTTTCAAGGCGCAGCCCCGATGTGCGGAAATCGAAACGGGACCTGGGCTTTACCGCAAAGGTCAGCTGGAAGGAGGGATTACGGGAAACGGTGGAGTGGTATAATGCTTATTTTGACGCCGGAAAATCAGTACCCCATAAGATCGAATTTCTCTGATACCTGTTCTATAAATCCGGTTATGTATAAATTCATCAAGCGTTTTTTCGATATTCTCTTTTCGCTGGTCGTGTTGATACTGCTGTTGCCGGTCTTTATACCCATCATTATCCTTTTACTGCTTACTGGTGAGCATGAAGTATTCTACCGGCAGGACAGGGTAGGGTACAGGAACCGGATCTTCGGAATATGGAAGTTTGCCACCATGCTCAAGAACAGCCCCAATATGGGTTCAAAAGACCTTACCATGCGAAATGATCCCCGGGTGACCCCGATGGGAAAGTTTCTTCGCAAGTCCAAGATCAATGAACTGCCTCAGATGATCAACATCCTTACCGGCGATATGTCATTTACCGGGCCCCGGCCGCTGATGAAGAGCGGTTTCGAACGGTATTCAGATGAGATGAAGGCCAAAGTATATAATGTGAAACCAGGGCTGACCGGAATAGGGTCAATAATATTCAGGGACGAAGAACTGATCATTACGAAAAGCAGCCTTTCGCCTGATGAGTGCTACCGGAATGTGATACTGCCGTACAAAGGTGAAGTGGAGGTATGGTACCAGCAGCATCAGAATTTTTATACAGATTTCATGATACTGTTTCTGACGGGCTGGTATATTTTCTTTTCTGACAGTAAACTGGTATATAAAGTGTTTCCTTCCCTTCCCAAAAGGGAGTTAATGGCGGCCGGACCAGTTTCAGCTGCCGGCTGATCTATCTGTATTTTTTATGTTCAGAATATTTTCAAAAGATAAGAAGAATGCAGACGGATCGGTCTTTGAAATGCTGAAGACCGATATGCATTCCCACCTTATACCCGGAGTGGATGACGGGTCGCCTGACCTGGAGGCTTCCCTGTACCTGGTAAAAGGGCTGGCCAATCTTGGCTACACGAAGCTGATCACCACCCCGCACATCATGTGGGATATGTATAAGAACACCCGGGAGGGGATATTACAGAAGCTCGATGGTCTGCGCAAGGCAGTGGAAGAAGAAAAAATACCGGTTGAGATCCATGCCGCAGCAGAATACTTCCTCGATGAGCATGTGGAGGGATTGCTTAAGAAGAATGAGCCTTTATTGACCATCAGCGGAAATATGGTACTGGTGGAATTTTCAATGGCTTACCAGCCCCATGGCATCAAGGATATCATCTTTGATATGCAGATGCAGGGGTACCAGCCGATAATTGCTCATCCGGAGAGATATATCTACCTGCAGCAGAATAAACAGTTTTATGAAGAGCTGAAAGATACGGGTTGTATGTTCCAGTTAAACCTGCTCTCCCTGACCGGGGGATATGGTAAAACGGTGAATGAACTGGCCCAGTACCTGATCAAAAATGATTATTATGACCTGGCGGGAACCGACCTGCACCACAATGGCCACCTGGAAGCACTCCGGAATAATGCTGCGAACCTGCAAATAAAGAAATTAGTTGACTCCGGGCGGCTCAGGAACCCGTCGTTATAACTTTCAGCTATACCTGATTATTGAAAAGTTTGGCACTCAGGCCGAACTTTTTTTATTTTAAATTGTCTATTTATTGCTATGAACGCCTTTACCATAAAGGACCTTGAAAACCTCTCCGGAATAAAAGCCCATACCATCCGTATTTGGGAGCAGCGGTATAATTTCTTAAAACCCCGGCGTACCGCAACGAATATCCGTTATTACAGCAACGAAGAATTAAAGGCCCTGCTCAATATCGCCCTCCTCAATAAATACGGGTTTAAAATATCCCACATTGATCAAATGGGACCGGATGAGATACGGAATAAGATCTTTTCCCTTTCCGACCCCCTGGCTGTACAGGAGAGGATCGTAAACGAACTGGTACAGGAAATGGTGAGTATGGATACGGAACGATTTGAGAAGATTCTTAGAAATTATATTGGTGAAAAGGGGATGGAACGAACTGTGATGCAGATCATTTTCCCCTTTCTTGAAAAGATCGGTATTCTCTGGCAGACGGGCCATATTAACCCGGCACAGGAACATCTGGTTTCAAATATCATACGCCAAAAGCTGATTGCAGCGATAGAGGCAACGGTCGCACCGATAAAAAAGGATAAAACAGCACTTCTCTTTTTGCCTGAAGGCGAACATCATGAAATGGGGCTGTTATTCATTCATTTCCTGCTGCGGGCCTCGGGGCTGAAGACCATTTATCTGGGCACCAATATTCCGCTCCGGGACGTTCAGTATGTATGCGCAGCCAAGAACCCGGATTATGTATTTATCCACCTTACAGCCACCTGTACAAACTTTAGTTTTGAAAAGTTTCTGACCTCGCTCTCCAATAGCACAAACGGCACCCCTGTAATTGTTTCAGGCCGACTGGCACAATGCTTCAACAAAACTGTGTCTCCCCTCATCCATCTGCAGCGCTCCCTGGCAGAGGTAATCCATCTTATAAAGACAATTTAAGTATCTTATTTTCAGCGTTTTGGGGTAGGTATGAAAATTTTTTTCCGTAAAAGGAAATCCAGTTGACGCTTTGAAGGGGTATATTTGTTTAATTTTACAGCTACAAAAATTAAACAAACTATATGTCCAGCCTTGAATTCAACCAGCTATTACTGAATAACTCGGAATTCCTGAAGCCCTTTGCCATCAATCTTACCCATGATGCGGAGGAGGCAAAAGACCTTTACCAGGACACCCTGCACAAGGCGCTGGCAAATGAGGAAAAGTACAACAGCGGGACCAACATAAGGGCATGGCTGTTTACCATCATGCGGAACATTTTCATAAATAATTACCGCAGAAAGGCGAAACAGCGTACCATTTTCGATTCCACCCCCGGGGAGTTATTACTCAACCAAAAACAGGTCACGGTAAATAATGCTGCAGAAAGCACCCTCCGGTTAAAAGAGATCAAAACTGCCATTCAGCAATTACCGGAAATATTTAAAACCCCCTTTTTATTGTATTTTGACGGGTATAAGTATAACGAGATCGCTGAGTTGCTTCATGAGCCGTTGGGTACTGTTAAGAGCAGGATTCATTTTGCCCGCAAATTGCTGAAGGAGCAGATCAGCCGTTACTAATATCATTTATTTTGGCCCAACGTTCTGTTATCATACTCGGCAGTGGTTTTGCGGGATTATCTGCTGCCTCCTTCATGGCAAAGGCAGGCTGGAAAGTAACGGTGATAGAAAAAAACAGCACACCGGGCGGAAGGGCTGCCCAACTGAAAGAGCAGGGATTCACTTTTGATATGGGGCCAAGCTTTTACTGGATGCCTGATGTGTTTGAACGCTACTTCAGCCAGTTTGGGAAAAAGGTATCCGATTATTATTCCCTAAAAAGACTGGACCCATCCTACCGGATTTACTGGAATGACGGCTACACGGATATACCCGCCGATTATGAAGAACTGAAAAAGGTCTTTGAATCGATTGAACCGGGCAGCGCCGCACAACTCGATAAATACCTGGAGGGAGCCGCCTATAAATACCAGGTCGGGGTAAATAAACTTGTATATAAGCCGGGTCGTTCTGTTACAGAATTCCTCGACTGGTCCACCATCAGCGGTATTTTTAAGCTGCAGGTATTTACCTCTATCAGTAAGCACATCTCAAAATATTTCCGGCACCCGAAGCTGAAACAGATCATGGAATTCCCGGTGCTGTTTCTGGGGGCTTTACCGGAAGAAACCCCCGCCCTTTACAGCCTCATGAATTATGCGGATATAAAAGGCGGTACCTGGTACCCGGAAGGGGGTATGTATGCCGTGGTGGACGCAATGTATAAACTGGCGCTGGAACTGGGAGTGGAATTTCGCTTTGATGAAAAGGCGACGGCCATACTTGTGCAGGGTACAAAGACAAAGACAATTTCTACCAATAAGGATATTTATACAATAGATACGATCATCAGCGGGGCAGATTATCACTTCACGGAAACCCTGTTGCCGGAGGAATTTCGCACTTACTCCGATCAATACTGGAAGAAAAGGGTGATGGCGCCCTCCTGTTTATTATATTACGTGGGTCTGAATAAAAAACTTAAACAGCCGGTCCATCATTCCCTGTTTTTTGATGTTCCTTTTGATAAACACGGGCATGAGATTTATAAGGATCCTGCCTGGCCTTCTGAACCTTTGTTTTATGTAAGCGTTTCTACGTTGTCAGACCGGTCAATAGCCCCCGAAGGTTGTGAAGGGATCGTCTTTCTTATACCCGTAGCCTCCGGGCTGGAGGGGGACACCGAGCAACTGAGGGAAAAATATTTCCAGCTGATCGTAAAGCGTATGGAAAAACATACCGGGGAAAGTATCCTGGATTCAGTTATTTATAAGAAGAGTTATTCCGTCAGTGATTTTAAAAAAGATTATAATTCTTTCCGGGGCAATGCCTATGGTCTGGCTAATACCTTGATGCAGACAGCGATTTTCAGGCCGGCCTGCCAGAGCAAAAAAGTCAGGAACCTTTTTTTTACCGGACAATTAACCGTTCCCGGACCGGGTGTGCCCCCGAGCCTGATCAGCGGTGAGGTGGCGGCCAAACAATTACTGAAAAGAATGAGATAATTTATTATATTCAATTCATGGTTCACCTGTTTCATAGTACCAGCGAAAGTTGCAGCCGCATAGTTACAGAGCGTTACAGCACGTCTTTTTCCTCCGCTATCCGCATGCTGCACCGTGACCTGCGTACACCGGTATTTAATATATATGGCTTTGTACGTTTTGCGGATGAGATCGTGGATACGTTTCATGATCATAATAAGCCTTTGCTGCTGGAACAGTTTAAGAAGGAAACTTATGAGGCCATTGAACGGGGTATCAGCCTGAACCCGATCCTCAACAGCTTTCAGCGTACGGTAAGGGAGTACAATATTGACATAAAACTGGTTGACGCTTTTTTTCACAGCATGGAAATGGACCTGGATAAGAAATGCTATGATTGCGAAGGCTACCGGGAATATATTTATGGCTCCGCTGAAGTGGTGGGGCTGATGTGCCTGTATGTTTTTTGTGAAGGAAATAAATCCTTATACGACAGCCTGGAGGAGCCCGCCCGTTCCCTGGGTACCGCCTTCCAGAAAGTGAATTTTCTCCGGGACATAAAAGCAGATTATAACGGGCTTTCAAGGGTCTATTTCCCGGGGTGTGACTTCAATAACTTCACAGAAGATGATAAAAGAAAGATAGAAGAGGACATACAGGCGGATTTCCGCAATGCCTATCATGGTATTTGCAGGCTGCCGATGAAAGCAAGGTTCGGGGTGTATGTTGCCTATAAATATTATCTCTCCCTTTTTAAAAAGATCAAAAAGATGAAACCTTCCACCGTCCTGGAAAAAAGGGTAAGGATACCGAATTATTACAAGGCCATGATCATCTTCAGGGCCGGTGTCAAAAATCAATTAAGGCTTATTTAGTATGGTTATTACGGAAGTGGTGCTGGTCGACGAAAAAGATCAGCCTTGTGGCGTTATGGAAAAAATGGAGGCACACCGGCAAGGCGTGCTTCACAGGGCTTTCAGCGTTTTCATTTTTACAGCTACTGGCGAAATGCTGCTGCAGCAAAGGGCGCCGGGGAAATACCATAGCGGGGGATGCTGGACCAATGCCTGTTGCAGCCACCCTTTTCCCGGAGAGGATACCGCTGCTGCCGCCAAACGCCGGTTAAAAGAAGAACTGGGTTTTGAAACGCCGCTGGAAAAGATATTTGACTTTGTTTATAAGGCCGGATTTGATAACGGCCTCACAGAGCATGAGTTTGATCATGTTTTTGCCGGCGAATATGAAGGAAGTTTCAACCCTCATCCGGATGAGGTTAGTGACACCTGTTATAAGACAATGTCCGTTATCGGTGAAGAGCTGAAAATAGAACCTGGAAAATACACCCCCTGGTTCCGCCTTGCTTTTCCGAGGGTAATGGAATGGTGGCAGCAGACATACAATGATAAAGCCCTGTAACTTTGCATACCTATGGCAGTCGTTTATTATATACTTGTTCTTGCGGGAACCTTTGTTGTAATGGAAGGCATCACCTGGTGTACGCACCGGTATGTGATGCATGGGTTTTTGTGGATATTGCATAAGGACCATCACCAGGTGCGGCCGGGTGTATTTGAAAAGAATGACCTGTTTGCATTCATTTTTGCTGTTCCCAGCTTTTTGCTGATCTATTTTGGTACATACGATCATGTTTGGTGGATGCAGGCGATCGGGTTTGGTATTATGGCATATGGCTTTGCATATTTTATGGTGCACGATGTCATCATTCACCAGCGGTTCAAATGGTTCAGCAGAAGTAATAATACCTATGTCAGGGCGATCCGCTGGGCACATAAGATGCACCACAAGCACTTGCAGAAAAACCCCGGGGAAAGTTTTGGTTTCCTGTACGTCCATAAAAAATACCGGGAAAAAGTAAAAAGAGATAAAAAACTCATGGCCGGCAGCGCAAGGGTTGAATATGCACCGGAAAAAGAATAACTGGCCTCCATCTCCTTATCTTTAGTTTCTTATACATAAGCCTGAACACCTCTTCACGATACGATTATATAATCGCAGGTACGGGTTGTGCCGGCCTCAGCCTTGCCCTGCATATGATAAGATCAGGAAAGTTTACTGATAAAAGAATACTACTGATCGATAAAGACAGCAAGAATAAAAATGACCGTACCTGGTCGTTTTGGGAAACAAAGCCCGGCCTGTTTGAAGAAATCGTGTACCGGCGCTGGCGTAAAACTTGGTTTCACAGTAAGGATTTTTCCCGCTTGCTTGAACTTGCCCCTTATGAATACAAAATGATCCGGGGGGCTGACTTCTATAATTATTGCCTGGAGATTATCAGGAAGCATCCTAATTTTCAACTGCTGCATACCGGGATAAACGGGCTGGCAAATGAAGAAGGAGGAGCCGTCGTGCAGACCGGTGCAGGAAGCTTCACTGCTGATTACGTCTTTAACAGCATCCTCTTTTCCAGGCCTGCTTTGAAAAAAAAGGAGTACTACCTGCAGCAGCATTTTAAAGGCTGGGTGATCGAAACGGAGAACCCTGCATTTGATCCGGATGAAGCCACGCTGATGGATTTCCGGGTGAGCCAGCAGCATGGGACCACCTTTGTCTATGTAAAGCCATTTTCAGCCACGAAAGCCCTTGTGGAATATACTTTGTTCACGGAACATCTCTTGCCTGACGCTGCTTATGATGAGGGACTGCGAAATTATATCGCTGATTTTTTGGACACCGGATCCTATACTGTCGTGGAAACGGAAGCCGGGATAATTCCAATGACCAATCACCGGTTTCCCGCATCAGAAGGCCGCATTATAAATATCGGAACTGCCGGCGGGCAAACAAGGGCTTCCAGCGGGTATACATTTCAGTTCATACAGAAGCATTCCGCTTTGATCGTGGAGAGTATGATCAGCAGCGGAACTCCTCCTCTCCGGAGAAAGGGTCATGCAAAGGCACAATTATACGACAGTGTACTGCTGTACATTTTAAAGTATAACAAAGTCCCGGGCGACCGGGTATTCAGTCTTTTATTCAAAAAAAATAAACCCCGGCATGTGCTGAGGTTTTTGGATAATGAGACTTCTTTTGGTGAAGAATTAAAGATAATCTCCTCTCTTCCCGCATGGCCCTTTGTAAAAGCAGCCACCCGGGTGCTGATCTGATCCGCAGGATGTATTTATTCGTCAGGGTCCATTTGCATGAATTCCCTTTTCACGGCTTTCAGCATGCTGAATAACTGGGCCACCTGTATCAGCAATAACACCACCAGTGCCAGGATCACATACCAGGGCAGGGAAACGGCCTTCATCGGGTTCCCGTCGCTGACAAATTTCTCATTATAATATTTGGTAAGGGCGGAACCAAAGGCCATGCCAACCAGCATAAAGGAAAGCAGGGAGAAAACAACCTTCAGGAACATGATCCGCATCGTGGAATAACCCACTTTGAAATTCTCAAATACGGCCGCCAGTACGATCAGTACGAGGGCGATCCAGCTCCAGTTCCTGCTGAACCAGGCATCTTTCAGCGTGATGTTCAGTAAGAGAATAACAATGATGGAGATCAGACCCCAGGGGATCAGCAGAAAGGAAGAAGGCTTGCGCATAGTATTTGGCATGGTAAGTTGTTTTATGAGAGAAAGATAGAAAATTTTGGGGAAAGATGAACCTGCTTTTGAAAGGCCGGAGGGGCCTCCGATTCTTTATCCGGATCCTGCCGGGATTCTCTTTCAATACTGAAAATGAAAAAGAGGGGAAGTAGTAGTCCCGGAAAAACTGGTATCGAACAAGGTGGTGGAGTTTTTTGAGCGGATATGGTTGATTTTCAAATCAAATAGGTTATCATAAACTCATTTTTAAACCATTTTATAAAGATTCAATTGCTGATACATAGTTTAATTAGCCAGAAAATTGGACAATCATTCGTTTGGGATAGAAAAATGGTTAAATATGATCGCACTAAAGACTCCTGCTGATCTTCCGGCAGCTCCAAAGGGTATCGGAATTGTGCCAAGTCGTAGATGATCGTTATTTATTTGTCCGTAGCTAACATGCGAAACAACCAAAATATTTCCATCCGTAAGAACACATAAGCCATCTTTGGCATCATCAGTAGTGCCTGTTTTAGCGTACATCGTCCTTTTCGTTGTTAGAATTTGGTTTAATTGAAAGGTTGTACCCCCACTTAACATAGTATGGTGCAGCGCATTTTTTATCCTATCTGCATTTTTAGGGTTGTAAATCTGTAACCTGTTCTGATATATTGTTACAATGGTATCTTGGTATGGGTCATAATAGTTATTAAAAGCAGACAGTTTAATGAATTGACCTTTGTTGAAAAGCACCTGGTAAGCCTGCGCTATATTTAATAAAGTCATGTTTCTTGAACCTATCGGATAGTTTAGAATATTTACTGTTCTCAGCTTTTCATCGGAAAGACTGAGATAAGGATCTACTGGAATGTTCATTTGCCTAAACCGGTTTTCTACATTTTTAAATAACGCAATCGGGTCGGTGAGTAATCTGACATTAACAGCACAAGCATTTCGTGATTGGGCTAATGCGTCGTCAATAGTTAAGTATCTATAGGAATAAGCTCCAAAATCTTTTGGTGTCTTTAAACCGCTTATAGGGCCATCAAAAAACCTAATATTATCAGCATTAAATCCACTTTCCAATAACTCACAATAAACGAATGGCTTCATCAGGCTTCCCATGTTTCGGCCTGAACCCATTGTTGTTAAATCTGTAACACCGCCACTCCCATAGTGGCCTAATATTTTTCCAGAATGAATGTCTATTACAATGGCTGAGGTAAACAAACTATTTTCTCCAACTTGCAAATATTGATTAAACTCTCGATTAAACTCATTTACGGCCATCGCCATTGCCTGCTGGTTAGTAAATGTTATAGAAGATTGGTAAGTTTTACAGGTCGTGTCTTTTTTATCCATTTGTTTATTTAGAAAATCCTTAGTGGATGTCTGACAGGGGACATCAAATCTTGAATTTACAAAGCCTAATTCCTGATTCTTTAGGTTATTTAATTCTTTTTTTGAGAACACACCGTTTTCAAACATTGTAGTAGCATAATTCACTAACTCCTTTTTTATACCCGCTGTGGATCTTCCTGCATCCCTGTAATTAACCAGGCTATCGCCGGCTTTGAAAAAAGAACCCCGGCGTAATGTCTTCACCAAATAAAGTATCTGTAATTCGTTCAACTGTTGTACAGGCACACCAAATGTATAAAGGCTACCCATATTTATTCCCGAATGGGTGTTTCCTCCATTCCAGGCAACTTTATTAAAATACTGAGTAGCTATTTGTTCGGGAGTCAATTGAAGCGATAGTTGAAACGAGGTAATTGTTTCACTAAATTTTCTCTGAATATCAGCAGGGAAACTCCCTGAAAAAGCAAGATTTTTTATGGTTTGCATATTTAAATTAGAGCCGCCGCCAGTTCCAGTAAATGAACGGTATAAAGAGGCTAATGAAACTCCATGCCAGTTTGCCAAATTAGGAACCCAACTATTTTGTTCCAAAAACCCCCGATCTTCCTGGTTTAAAACACATTTAACCAAAAACGGGGGTAATTGTGCATAGGGAACCGGTATTGCACTGTTACCACCGTTATATTTTATATGTAATGGAAATCCATCGCTATCTGATACAGAAGTTACATAGTCTTTGTCCAATTTATAAGGATACTTTTTAGGAGAAACACTCAGAAGTATTGTTACAAAAATAATGAAAACAAATGCCGGAAATATAGAAGAACCAAAGGCTAAAACAGCAGATCGCAGGTAATTCACTCCAGGCATGAAAATATCCGGCACATCAGCATCTATCTTTCTTGCCCGTAAAACAGATATGCCTAAAAAAACGAAATAGCCAATAGAAAAGAGAATCAGAATAAATACTACCAACAACAAAAAAAGGAAACAAATGAAAAACAGTATTTTGGGGTGGAGAACACCGAAACATAAAATAGCAATACCTGCTCCAATCAGTAAGTAACTTTTTACCTGAGGCCGCATTGTTTCTTTATCAATCAGGAAACTTTCCACATTTAACCGGTGGTGAAAAAGAACTGCCCCTAAATAATTGTAGCCTTTGGCTAAAAATGTCCTAAGTATAAAGTAGAACAGGAGGCTGGACAGGAAGCATATTATGATAACATACAAGTTGTTTTCAAGAAACTGTGTACCCAGAAACATTGGGACATTAAGAATTATTCCTATGACATAAGTTAACAAAATACTTTTCCAGGAAGAAAGAACAATATTTGTTTCAAGACGGCGTAATGTAAAATATAGAGGCAGTGATTGCTTATATTGATTGCTGGAAAGCAGGTTGACATGTGCTATTGTAAGCAGATAGCATATACAAGCCAATCTTGACACAGCAAGATAGATAAAATGGGCAAACGCTGATGCTCCCGGTATATCCTGGCTGAAAGAAACAATGTCGGCAAACATAAATATCAGCACACCAAAGAATGAAAAATAAAGAAGGTCACTTTCGCTATATACATGGGTTTTGTATTGATTGTTTATAAATAACATAAATGATTTGATACTCCGGAAAATAACATAGCAGGCCACAAACTGGGTTAAAGGAAAAAGTATAAGACCGGCTAATGTGTGCTGCATAAGAAAAGGGGTTTGCGATGCAGATTTAATTGTAAATACATTGCGCAGAATAATGAAAAACTGAATAAGATCACCGGATAAAAAATATGCTACCAGCACCGTAGCAAATTTGTATAAGAGAAACCCTGAAATAGCAATTAAAAAAACAAAAAACCAGGTAGAAAAATGTTCCCCAAAGTCAATGAAATTTTTCGGAAAATTCCTGGAAAGGGTCCGCCGGGTAATGAACTTTGCATAATCCCTCACAAGGAACTTCATCATAGCAGTTATTAAAATTAAGCATGTTAGTATGGCTAATAGTATAATCATAACTAAGGATTTATGTTATTGAGATTGTCAGCAAATTCCACGTTAGATAATTTCAAGGCTTTGAATAACGCAGCCCAGTAATTTTTTACTGCCCTGATATTTACCTTGGCGCTTGCTGATGTTGCCGGCTTCAATACCATAATGACTTTGGGGGCTGCCCCTTCTTCCAGAAAATGATCCCATTTTTCTAAAATTTTGGCATCAATAAGGCTGTTAAGCAGTTTAGGTACTTCTTCGTCAGATGGCACTTTTTTATAAAGATTGAGATACCCATTATTTTCAATGCCATCAGTCATCATCACTACCGTCAAGTCAGAGGCCGGATTGGCTTGCAGCATTGCCTTTAGTAATGTATTTGCCAATGTGCTGCCGGAGGTAGTTTCTTTATCCTGCGATAGCTTTTCGTATTCGGTAAGTTTTGTTTTTAACATATTGAGTATGGGGGCAGGGTTTGCCTGGCTTTGCTGGTCTTTGATGCTTTGTCTCTTACTTGTTACCTGTATGCTTTGCTCAGACATTTCAAGGCTTTCCTGGGCGCCAAGTGGGGCAACCCTCAACGTAAAACGCTGGCAAGGTTCAATCAATCCCAACTTACTGCGCTGCATAAAGCTGCCGAAGTTGTCAGTTATATCCTGCCGGATAACCTGGTATAATTTAGGGTCTGACACATCTACCAGCAGCATTGCCTCTGAATTGCTGATATTGCTACATTCAGTAAATGATTTGCAAGCTGAAAATGCTATGGTAAAAACAAGCAACATCAATGTGATTAGATACTTCATTTTGTCCTGATTTTATAAAAGTTAATAATATCGTCTTCTGTAGGCCATCCTGCGTTGATTAAAGCGCTTTTTACCGGGTCATTATTTATAGCTTCCCGGAATTCAGTTTCATATTGTGCCAATTCGCTTTGCACTTCGTTCATGAGTATTTGCCGGGCAGCAACCAGCTGATCCCTCTCCTCTGTAAGAGCCTGCTCTTTTTTCTGCTTTTCCTGCAACACCCGGAATATTTGATGCAGCGTTTCAGTTGAAGAGTGGCTGCTCAACTTTTGTGCATCTTCCAAACGGGCCAGTTTGTCTTTTTCCTGCCTGATTTTGGTGAGGTAATAATTTCTTCTTTTACCTACTTCATCAATTATTGGATTAACCGGCTGCTCTGGTTGAGGTGCTGGAGTTTCTTCGGGTGGCTTGTTTCCTCTTTTTGTAAAACTTGTCATGATAATAAAGAAAAGGAAACTCAAAATGCCAGGTATCAAGTCATTTTTCCGGTATAGGTCAACCCAAAATGGATTGGCACTGCCGTGCGATGGAGCAGCAACAACATTGGTTTTATTAAGCGACCATTGATCGGTTACAGCCTGGGTAGATGCTTCTGGATAAAGTTGGTTGAGAATCAATGGCAGGAAAAGCATACAAAACACCATAAAGAAGCTAACGCCAAGGAAAATCATATAGATAATTCTGCGGCGTAGTTTGTTCCAGTGGGCAACCAAATGAATCAGGAACAGCACCACAGCAAAGGCTATACTCCTCGCTACTATACTTTCAACTGATTTGTCATAGCGAAGACCGTTATACTGAACATACGTCATGAATGTTTCGCCTGCACCCCAGATAAGCAGAAAAGCGCCTATAGCTTTCCAATTAAATACTTTTTGCTTCTGCCTTTTTTCTGCTGCCTTTACCGGTTCGCTTTCTTTTACCTGCTCTTCCGGAACGATCCCACGATTCAGCATATCGTCATCGTACTTTTTAAGATCCCGTTCCAATAATTTAATATTATCCTTCACTTCCTCTATTTCGGGATTGTAGCCGTCCTTATGCTGATTCCCTTGGGCAATCGCTATATCCGCAGGAACCTGGTAGGCAATGGTTTCTTTTCTGAGATCGCTGATATTTTCATCAAGCTGCTGAATTTTTAACGAATGTGTGGTTATGGCCCCATACTTCTGTTTATTAAGGTATGCCCTTTGTGTGCGGTTAGGTTTATAACCCTCCTCGTTTCTGCCCGGAATATCGTTCAGATAAATATCCTGCCGGGCCGCATTGTAGAGTTTTATATTTTCCATCATGTATTAGTTTTGAGGTTTATTACTACCCGGCTCACTTGCTTCGTAAGCCCGTTTAATTATTGTTCTAATTTCAGTTTCCAGCAATACCCTGTCTATTTTGGTGGATGCAGGAACTGCCTGCTGGTGAGAATTAGAAGTAGGCGCAGGTTCTTGCACCTGAGCTTCCCCTAAAATTTCGTTGTATTTACCGGTAGTTTGCATAGTGAATGTTTAAAAGGGTGAAGTATAATTATGGATAAACAGAGAATTAAGGCGAACCTTCGTCTGTTGCAGAACCAGAAAGTGAACCAGGGATGGAAAAAGGTTTTGGGCAGCGGAAACTCCTGACGGCATATCATGCCTTCTTACAACAGAAAGTGAGTAATTAACATGAAACAATAGCAGGAAGAAATTCCTGACTTTAGCGCCGGAGATAAAATATACAGTTGCCGCATCGAGGGCGACATCCGGTTTGAGAGTGACTCTTGAATTACTTCTCATTGTAGTAGATTTAAAACGAATTGTTTTTTTTGTTTGTGAGCCGGAGAAATTAATCTCAGCCACATTCGTTTAAATCATTTAGCGTAAGAAGCGATTCAAAGAGCAGAACAAAAATAACGCTATTTTAAGAAAAGCCAACAAGTATTGGTTTTCTTTAATTATCCCGGATTCAAACATTGGAAAATTAACGGATTAACTCAACCAATCAAAAAGCAAGTATTATAGTAACTGCCTTTGTTTCAGCCAGTTTTTTTCTTCCGGTAGAAGGCGACCGGACTTAACCTCATTCTCCACTATGCAGAGCTTGCTCTTCAACTGGTTAAGATCATTAGGTTGGGGGGATGTATTGGCTGTTTTAGCCATAACCTGGTATATTTTTTCAGTAGTTTCTCCATTTAAAAACAATGCGATCCAGATCCTTCTTTGCAGAAGAACTTCCCGCAGTACAGATTCACTAATTTCTGAGGTTGAAAGCTCGCCAAGCAAATACCTGATTTTATCCCCGTTTAAATATTTCTGCCAAATCAAACTGGCATTAAGATCAAGGTCTGTGAAAAAGGAGGGGTCGGTGTTTCGCTTGCCGGCATAAAGGTCTTTAAGAGAGTAGGTAAATAAATTCTCCTTACGATTTCTACTTGTCCATTGTTTTGCTGTAGGCTGATTAGTAATAGTTTCCTCGGTAATTTCACAGGATTGCATCAACATTTCAGTGAACAGAGACCATTGTTGTCGGGTCTGCAGATTTTCCTTTTTGAATAGTAGAAATTGCAGGCCCATGATATTTCTCAATTGATGGACAACAAAATCAGCCTGTGATGTAAGAGCAAACAAGCTTCTTATACCGTTCTCAGCGGCGTACTCCAATATTTCATATCCCTGCAAAGACTGCCAATATTGTTTTTTTTCATCAGTATAAAGCCTCCAATCTGAAATTACAGCAACAATTTTGTTATTCGTATCCGCCTCAAGAATTTCAATTGCTTTGCTGGCCGATGTTGCTGGTATAATATCAAAGTTATCTTTAAGAAATTCTCTCACAACATCTATTTCTTCCGGAACATCATCAATCAGCAGAACTGTGTATTTAACAGCAGATGGCAGCTTATTCTCTGTTTCCTGAGACGATAGCCGTTGATTGCAAAGAGTAATCAGCTTTAGCTTTTCTGATAAAAATAATTCCGGGTCATCACTCTCTTGTGATTTTTTCAATTCAATTTTAAACGCCTCCAATTGAATCAGGTTTTTTTGTTCCCCAGATAAATATGGGGAAATGCTACCAATAACTTTATCAGTATTTGCCTCAAACTTCAAATTATGATTTAACTTGTCAATTACAAGTCCCTTCAGATCGCAAAGCATGGTAACCTCATCATGCAAAGCTGCCTTACCTAATGGCTCAATGCTTGCAGCAAGTTTGTTCAATACTTCTTCTTTGAACGGCGCTTCAATAAATGCTGAACCCCTGCCGAAAAGTATTTTATATTTGATTTCCTTTTCACTTTTCTGCTCAAAATATTCTTTCTGAACAGCACTATAAAAAAAGATTGGTGCTTTTGATTTCTTTTCTGTTCTTATGAGGTTGGCAATGTCAAAACCGTAATTGCTGCTGAGTTTATTTCCTCCCCAGTTCAAATGAATATGCAGCAAATAAACTACATTGCTATCGTCATTAATTTTTAGCAATACTTCCTTTGAAACAATATTTGTGCAGCCCGGCAGTTCGGGGGTGGTTGGGTTGCAGATATGGAAATACTGTTTAGGCATTATCTATAATCACTTTTAAAAAATCAGCTTCTGAATTAACCGATTTTATTGTTTTAGTAATTTCATTATTTTTTTTCTTCAAACTATTCAATAAGTCTGGATATACACTCTCTTTTAAATCTGCTGCAGCTTTATCAATGTAATTTTTTGTTACCTGACAGATAGTTATTTTACTGTCTTCTATTGCCTTCTTCAATTGTGCATAGTAAAACAAGTTATCGCCCCTGGTATGAAGCAAATTAAATGACGGTATAAGAGGTGTAGTTAAAAGATTATTTCCAGGAGTAAGTATATGAATCAAGCACCCTATGGAAATTACCGCATCAGTAATAACTGCTTCTTTGTAATTTGTATTATGTGCAAAATAATTTCGGGTCGAAAATACTTGTTTCCCAAAATAATTGGGGATATTCCCTCTGAAATGCATTGACATCTTTTCAAAAATTCCACCCACATTTATTACAACCGTAGCATAGACAGAATTTAAATAATACTTATAAATAGTTGAGAAACCAATTTTGCCATCCACAAATGACTTTCTCAGCTTTATGAAACAATCATCCACTATTTCTATCGTATCAGTATCGGCAATACTGCCATTTATTTTTAAAGTATGCCAATCTTTCCACAACTTGTTAATGTCACACCACTGTTTATCTAAACAATTTAAAATACAATCCTTAAAGTAAAGAAACTGGTTTTTAATATCATCAGAATTGGTAGTAGTTGCAGTATTCTTAACAGCCCATTTCCAAGCTCCGTAATTCTTAAATAATTCAAAATTCCAAACCTTATTACTTGATGTAAACATTATATACGGAATCCAGGGAAATTTAGGCACTACTGCTTTGATTAGTTTGAAACCAGAAATGGGATCTAAGTCATTTTCTGTTTTAAAAAACTTAGTTTCTTCATGATTCTCCTCTATATATAAATCTGAAAGAATTAAATCAGGTTTATCCGCTTCTATCTGTGATATAACAAGTTTTACAAACTCATTCCAGTCGGATTTCAGTTTTTGGCGATACGCTGTTTGGCTTTGAATTTCATTCCCTTTGCTATTCTTAATAAATAAAATGGCAGTATTTTCAAAAACCACATTATAAACACTTTTCCATTCACTTTGCTGGTCGTCTATAAAAAGTATTTTCTTTCCATTCGTGTTAATCTTTTCTGGTTGCTCTCCCTTTTTTATTCTTTTTTCATTTGCCAATACCCAACCACTCAATAAATTTTCAGAAGCACTATTGAATTGTGGGCAAACTTCGTTTTCTGCTTTCTGCAATGCTGCTCCAAATTCTTCTTTGCCTTCATATTTGCATTCCACAAATGGCAACAACGTCAACACATAGTTTTCGGGTTTTAATTTTACTAAATCTTCTTTAGGGATGGGGGAATAGAAAACTACTTTGAGTTTGTCTTGCTTGCCATCAAATTCTTTCAGCAAATGACGGTATATAGCTACGCCGCCTTGCTGTTGCATTTTTTCTGCCCCTTTGAAAGTGCAATGCACATCAATTACATAAGCTGTATTGCCAGTAAAATCAATTGCTTTCTCATACAATTGCTCAATGCCTTTGCTTGGGCTGATAGTAAAATCAGCTTCTTCAGTTTCCTGAACCTTTGTATTTGAAATAAAAACCCTTGGCATTACGACTTGCTTTGTTTCTTTAAATATTCTCCAACATAAGTTTGCAATTCTGCTTTCGCATCTTTCAAAATTTTGCCTTGCTTATTTGTTGTTTCGTATGGGCTGGTAGATGCAAATGGAGATAGTAGTTTTTCAAGTTTGGGGTCTATTGCTACTAACAATTCCAATTTTTCTCCTTCAAGTGTTGATAAGGCTTTAATATCTGACAAAAAGGCTTCAATATTTTCTTCTAATACTGAAACATGAAGATTGTCAAGAAATAAATTAGTCTGTTTAGATGCACCTGAAGAACCTCCACTATATAAAACCAATGGTATTGATTTACTAACACATCCATTTATCAAAGCAGAACGTTTTTCTATTTCTTGTATATCTGAATTATGGGCAAAAATGATAAATGGTGGTACATTGTCTTGGACCGAGTCAACATAGCTTTTAATTTTTATGCCAGAGGTCGTAGACACTATTGAAAATTCGGAAGAATGGCTATCTATTATTTTAGTCCAAAAACCCTTTCTTTCATCAGTGGATAGTTTATCAAGTATTACAATAGTTTTATCCATTCTTATAGATTTTTATAGTGGTTTTAAATCCGTTCATTACAATTATGCTATTTCTGATTTCTTTGTCAGGGGAAAATAGAAGTGATTTGGCTTTAGATACAAGCTCTATTTCTCCAAATGAATTTACAATCTGTCTATATTCATTCAATATAGGATGATAAGTGGTTGATGACAATATTATATTTTCAAGTTCACATCCACAACCATTGTCTTGAAGAATAAATTCTATACAAACTGACTCTGACAAATCAGTAGTCAAATTACCATCCTGTTTAAGCAATTTGATTATTAACTCCACTTTTAAATTAGTGTTCGCCTTATTTTTATCTTTTGAATTTGTAATACTACTCCTAATTAAGTGGTTTATATATTCGGTATCACAAAAGACATAATCCATCAAAGTGGCTGTATCTCCTGAAACGTCTATTTGAAACTCGTCCTTTATTTTATTTGCCCAACTTGCAGGTTCAATACGAATAGCATCTTTTATTGAGTCGCAATTGTTGCTTATATATTCGTGGTAGTTGCTTGAAGAATTTCTCAAACCATTAATATACTTACATATCTTTTCAAAAGTAGATCGGCTTAATACTCTTTGCAGTTCAGCCAATTTTCTTTCAACTAAACTAAGAGCGGAATCGATTTTGGCTACTGTAGAACTACTATGGGTAAGGTCTTTTAATATTGAATCCCAAAAGTCTTTTAATAAAGTATATCCCTTTCCTTTAAATTTTAATTCTTCAATTTCTTCATATAAGTATTGCCCGGCAATAACAGATGCTAAACGGTCTGAAGTAAGATTGAAGATAACTCGTTCTTCTTGGGTCAGTACAGAATTACAATTATACCCTAAAATCAATCCGCCAATATTTCTGTATTCAGGTATTGAAACATATTCATTATTTCTAAACCCTGGCTTGTAATCTACTTTGGCAATACTTAACATATACTCCACGTAACAGTCGTAATAAAGGCATAAAAACGAAATACAAACGGAACAATATGACACTAAGGTGAACAAGGCTTCATCATTGCTATATAACCTGAATTTTGAGAACTCCTTAAAATATTCGTTAGTCAATACACTAACTACGCCATCTATTTTGTTTTCATAAAAGAGCAAATCAAAAATTTGTTCAAAATGATTAAAACTTTGGGGTGTATCTACGACATACAATCTACCTTCTACATCTTTCCTTTTTATCATTTTTTCTCTGGCATGCCACATTTTATTAAGTTCTAAACGCAGATGTGGAAGATTTTCAAAGTTCGTTGTCTTAAAAATTGACTTTGGTATAAATATTTCAAAAAGATGCCTTCTTTTATCATATTTTACATATGGTTTTTCAATGATCAAATCAGGAATTAACCCAACTTTAAAATCTAAGTCAGCTATAAAAAATTTTGATAGAATTTGAGACGTTGAAAGAGACTTAACGCCACACTTACTTCCAGCCCATTTAAGTAAATAAAAATAAAAGCTCAATGCTTCGTCTTTATCTCCTTCAATAAATGTTTTATAGAATATATTATCAAAAGAGCTTAACTCCCAATTTTCTAATATTGTTTTAGATTCCTTTTCCTGCTGGGTTACAGATGGAAGTCTTAGTAAGGCAGAGCATAAGAAAGTATATTTATCAGAATGTTTTAAGAAATTAGTTTCAATTAGTTTATTATAAAACTTATGAAGTTTCTCTTCAATGTTATTATGACCCTTTAAGGAATAAGGCAAAGAATTTAAAACATCATTATATATTTCAGTTATGCTTGTGACCATAATTAATATCTATCAATTTTATCGTAGCCTAATGTAATAATTTTTTTGCCCTCTACTTTTTTTGCCAATTCACTGGCAAGGTATAAACCGTATAACGAACTATAACCCAAGTTTTTTATTTCGGTATCGTGCCTATAATTAAATTTCAAAGGCATTAAATCAATCCCAGAAGTGTATTGTAATTCGTCAATATAATCCATTGCCAAAGGAATGTGCCTGCATTCTATATTGGCGGCAATCAATCCAAAAACAATTTCATCAGGGTTGTCTTCAAAATTAGGACGGTAAGCGGAAATATGAGTGTTTTTGTCGGCATCTTTCAACGCTTTGCTTATTGCCATTGTGGAAGTGCCATTACCCATTGCTAAAATTGCGTAATCAATCGGGAATGGAACATCTCTTACCAATTCATTTCCAATACGAGAAAATACATAAGTAATGATATCTGCCTTCTCCTCCGAATGATTAGTTACATAATAATCTCCGGTAGTTACCATTTCCCTAAGTTTTTCAATGCAGTCGTTAATATAGCCCTTCACTTTAATAATGGTAGTGGTAGAACGCATCATGGGCAATATCCTGTTTTCGGGTAAAATATCAGGGACAAGGATAGTGACATCAAAGCCTAATGCTTCACATGCCAGTGCTAAAGCAATGCCCGAACTGCCACTGGTAACTTCAAGTATTTTTGTTTCTCCAGGTTCAATCAATCCCAATACTTCGCAAATGAACAAATGCACCACCCAAAATCTTGAATAGTGGTTATTGCCCATTGCATTGGTGTATTCCATCTTTAAATAAAGCTGGTTGTTGTTAGGCAAATTCAGCTTATAACATTCCGTATTGCCAATACCAAAATATGCTTTTCGGTACGCAGCAATTCTTTCCGGGATTAACTCATTCGGTAAATCAAAAATATCTGCCAGTTTATTAGTGCCGCAGATAAATTCTTTTATATCGGGTCGTTTTCCTAATTCTCTATTAACGGTTGATACCGTTTTTAGCTTTTGTTCAAGTTTCAACATTTTCGTTATTTATACTTTATCGGTTTGCCGTTTTCAATAATCATAAATACAATACCTACTTCAACATCACCATCGGTAAAATTTACTACACCGGTTGCTCCTTCAAAACTTTTTTTGTTCCTGATGTATTCACCAATTTTCAAAGCATCATACCCTTGCTTTTCAATCGCTTCCTTAATCAAGTAAATAGCATCATAAGCATTTGCATTTACCATTGTAGGTTCTGTATTATACTTTGCTTTAAATTTTTTGTAAAAACTAAAAATGCTTTGTTTAGTGGAATCAGCAGGGTTGTATTCCGGTGTAGGTACAATAACTCCGTTAGCCGCACTACCTGCCAATGAAAGACAATCGTTTTGGAAAAAACCAGTGTTTGAAATAATTTTTGATGTAAGATTGTTTTCCCTAAGTTGTTTTATACAGGCTCCCATTTCTTTGGGGTTCCCGGCAAGGTAAATGCAATCAGGATTAGCTGCTTTTACTTTCAATAAAACTGTTTTAAAATCTGTCGCATCAACTGCATAAGGTTCGAAAGAAACTACTTTTCCGCCTGCACCTTCAAATACCTGTGTAAATTTTTCTTTCAATCCCAAACCATAATCACTGTTTACATAAATAATTGCGGCTGTAGCAGCCATGAAATTTGTTTTTGCAAACTGTGCTGCCGAGCCTGCTTCTGCAACATCAGAGGGCCAGTTACGAGCAAAGCTCTTACTGATATTTGTAAGTTTTGGGCTTGATGAAGCAGGGGCAAAAAGGAAAGCCTTGTTTTGTTCTACCACTGGAATCATTGCTTGTGTTGCACTGCTTGAAATTTCTCCGATGAGTATTTTGCTCCCATTTACGGAAATTAGTTGTTGAGTATTTGTAACAGCCGTTTTAGCATCACTTTTTGAATCCAGATACTTTATTTCAACTTGCATCCCACCAATACCACCGCCTTTATTCACTTCATCTATGGCTAAATCCAACCCCTGACGAACTTGCTCTCCATAAACTGCATTTGGTCCCGTGAGGTCAAGTGTAGAGCCGATTTTTATAGTATCAGTTTTATTGTTGCAGGCACTGAAAAGTATTCCGATAGCTATCGGAATTAACGCAATTGCAAATACTGATTTGAAAATTTTGTTTGCCATTTTATTATTTGATTTTAATTATACAAATGTGTGTTTAGGAAATTATCTTTTTTAAATTCTGTTTTCGGAAAACTGTCTTGCAGTTTTCCTTCTTTGATAACTGCAACATGGTCAGCCAATTCAAATGCTACCTGATAATTATGCTCTACTAATATCATAGTTTTATTCTTCTGTTCTCTCATTTTTTTCAAAAAATCTACTGCCTCTTGTAGTGCTTCGGGTGCAAGCCCTGCTGTGGGTTCGTCTAATAGCCAACATTGCGTTTGTTGCGAAAGCAACATAGCGAATGAAAGCATTTGCCTTTGTCCGCCTGAAAGGTTCCCGCCTCTTTTCTCCATGCAGTTTGCCAATGCAGGGAAGTAAAATAAGCATTCCTCTTTGATAGTAGCTGCTGCTGTTTTGCTTTTTTCGTTTAAGGCCAATGCAAAATGCTCTTTCACCTTTAGTGTTGGAAATACCACTCCGCCTTGCACGAACCAGGAAATACCCAATTGTTTTAAGTCCCATGTATTTTTATTCTTCAGGTTCACACCTATAAAGCTGATATCGCCGGTATAATCCTTTATTATCCTTGCAACGGCTTTGAGCAAAGTGCTTTTGCCGCTACCGTTTTGTCCGATTACTGCCAGCACTTCGCCTTTATTTACCGAAAAGGAAATATCCTGTAAGATGTTTTTTCCATTGTAACCGCAACTGAGATTTTGTATGTGAAGTAATTCACTCATGCTGTTGCACTTTCATTTATGGTTTTAATGTGGCCGTCCTTCATTTCTATTTGGTTGTCGGCTATCGCCAATGCCTTATTGATATTGTGTTCAATTATTAAAAATGTTATGCCCTCTCTTCTCATTTGGAGAATCATACTGCTAAATCGTTCAATGATATGCGGATTAAGTCCTGCAAAGGGCTCATCTAATAAAGCCAGCCGGGTGCCGTTCATTGCAATCATGCAGAAGGAAATCAGCTTTTGTTGTCCGTAGGAAAGTTCTCCGGCTATTTGATTGCTTAAGTCCTGCAAGCCAAACTTTGCCAGCAGATCATTGGCTTTTTGTTTTAGTTTTTCGTCATTTTGCTTAACCATTTTGCTTTTGAAAATGAGATTTATGAATCCATTTCCTGAACTGTTGTGTGCAGCTGAAACTAAATTTTCCCAAACTAATAAGTTTTTAAATAATCTTGGTTGCTGATACAACCGGACGATACCAAGTTTTGCAATTTCTAAAGCAGGCTTTCCTACGATGTTATTTCCGCAGAAGCTGATTTTCCCTTTAGTTGATCTCTCTAAACCAGTAATAAGATTGAACAAAGTTGTTTTACCTGTTCCGTTTTCGCCAGTAATAAGAGTAATGCTTTTCCTGTTCACAGCAAACGAAACATCTTTGATAGGCACAACACCATCAAAAGATTTGTTCAGGTTTAGTATTTTCAAAATCTCACTCATTGAACTAAGTATTTGCCAAAAATTCCTTTGGGTTTAAAACGGACGATCAGCACTAACAATAAACCGAATAATATCATTCTCATGTTGGCTGCAATGCCGTCAGGCATTTGCAGAAATTTCAAAAGTTCGGGTAACAGAATGTAAATGATTGCTCCGGTAACAGGTCCAATTATTCTTCCTGCTCCTCCAATTAATACGATGCTTAGAATGAGAATGGATTCATCCAATGTGAATGAAGTCGGGTCAATGTACGTGGTATAAGTTGCGTAAAGCGTTCCGGCAATACCAGCAATCACAGCGGATAGTATAATGCTGATACGCTTATAGTAGTTGGGGTTTTTACCCAAACTCAGGACTGCAACCTGGTCATCCCTGGTTGCCTGAATCATCCTGCATATTGGGGTTTTCAAAAACCAATTGTAAAATAGGATGACCATGAGAACCCAGATACCGCCAAAAATGGCAAAGCTGCCAGGGGTGTTGATTTTCATTCCCCAAAAAACGGGGCTGGAAATCCCTGAAATACCGTAAGGCCCATTAGTTACCGGGATCCAGTTGTAAGCAACTGAAAAGAATATTATCTGCAAAGCCAATGTTGCCAAACTGAAATAAAGCTCCCTTACTTTTCCTGCTATGAAACCGAAAAGCAATGCAGCAATTACACAAGCAAGCAATGCCGCCGGTAAAGCTAACCAATATGTGAAACCAAATTTTGTAATAGTGATAGCTGCTGCATAAGCGCCAATGCCATAAAAAACCGCCTGAGCTAAACTCAATAAACCTGACAAACCCACTTTCTGATTTGCACTCAAGGCAAGCAGCATATAGATTTCAAGCATTACAGATATGTGGAGCAAGTAATTCATGCTCTGTCTTTTCTTAGGTTGTAACTAATAATACCTTCGGTTCTAAATAAAATCACAAGCAACAAAATCAGGAATGTAATTCCGTCTTTCCATTGAGCATCTAAAAACCATTCAACTGAATTTTGTAAAAGTGTCAATGCAATTGCGAAAGCAATTATCAAAAGCAAATTCAATCTTGAAACAAGAATTGCTACAACTGCTGCTGTTAGTGTTATGCTCATTCCGGCTTGTGGGTCAATTCCTACTTCCATTGTTTTAAGTATGGCTGCAATGCAAGCCAACATACTTCCGGCAATGAAAACTTTTGCTCTTTCCTTTTCTGTATTGATGCCAAAAACTTTGCTGATAGTTTCATTGTCTGAAACGGATTGCAAAATCAGGTCTGATTTTGTAAACTTCAAATAGATAATGAATATGGCAGTGACCACCATTCCAATAACTGTTTGAATCATTTGAACTTTTGTGAGGATGATGTTGCCAGACACAAACGAACCTGAAACAGAATTTTCAATTGTCTTGTTTTCGTTTCCGAAAATTAAAGCCAAAACATTTACTATTACCACATACAAACCCATTGAAGCTATCAATGAAATGCTCTGGTTAGATTGTTTTTTATTGAGCGGTAGGTAAACAGCTTTTTCTATAATATAGATGAGAACTACTACAGTCAAAATAGAAAAGGCGATTGCCGCAAACCAATTATTGGCTTTTGTGAGCATCCACCAGCAGGCAAATCCCCCAACTACATATATACCTCCGTGTGCAAGGTGGAATACTCTCGTTACCCGAAAGATATAGGTAAATCCAATTGCAACAAGGCTGAGAAGCAGACCAGAAACGATGCTGTTGAGTAGTATTTGTATTGCTATTTCCAAATTAAAGACAAAAATGGTTATTTATAAATTATCTGTAATTATCCCTTGAAAAAGAGCAGTTTTCTGTTGTATTTTATAGACGCCCCAACAATCCCAACACCTGCCACCAATAAAACAACGCCCCTCCCGGAATATTTCTTCGTTTGTTCAAAAACTGGTATTCAATTGGCTTTATCATATACTTCAAAATATCATCGCCATCCTGCCAGCGCTGTATCTCTCCTTCATAACCCGTTAGTATCATTGCAGCAAGGTAGGCTGCTTTGGCAGAAG
This sequence comes from Chitinophagaceae bacterium, assembly GCA_046329665.1. GTDB lineage: Bacteria > Bacteroidota > Bacteroidia > Chitinophagales > Chitinophagaceae > JJ008. The sequence goes on from JAXLUG010000002.1 coordinate 432,341, forward strand.
CCAATACTGCTTCATCACTACGAAATGCCCCCTGGTAGATATAAGATTTCAACTGTGTTAATCCGGTGGCTATATGCTGATATTCTCCTGTGGGGTCAAAAAATTTACCCAATGAGCCAATCATCAAAGAAGTATTGATGATGTCGTTTAATATATCGTCAGTTGTAATGTTTTTTTCTGCCCTGTATACTATTTCTTTTTGTGCTGTTTTTTCAAATGATTGTTTGAAATGTGTTAGGTTACTAACCCTGTCAAATAGAATACCCAAATCAAACAGTTGTTTCATCACTTCCATTTGCTTTTCTGTTACGCCTCCATCTGCATGTTCAACCCTGAAACGAATGCCAACCGTGTTTGGGGCAAATGCTGTGAGTTTGTCGCCTGTGATGGAATCCGCCGAGGGTATTTGAACATTCAGTAAATTCTCATCTGTCTGAATCCATTCATTTACTATTGGGGCTTGTACCAATGCTGGGTAGCCATGTTCCTCATACAGCACATCCAATAAAATCACCCTTTCCTTATTGTCCCATTGCGAGAAGAAAGTAAGCAAATAATGTGCTTTGGGTATGCCTGGTTTATAGCTTCTGAATTCATCCAATTCAAATTTGGTAAATACCCCTTTTGTACAAATGGCTGCTAATACAGTTTCAACTTTTTCCCTGCTTTCTGTGGTAACAATATCTATATCTATTGAAAACCTTTTAGGTTCTGGTAAAATTAATAAAAGGCTTGTGCCGCCTTTGAAAACAAATGACAGGTCTGTTTGTGCCAATTGCTCTACCAATGTAAGAGCATAAATAACCTTCTCCATAATGGTAGGGTCACTTTTGGGGTAGGCTTTTCTTTTCTCTCTTATCCAATCAGGTGTATATGATGCTGGTAATATCATTCGCTTAGTAATTCTGTGAGTTTGGTATTTTTTGTTATAAAATCAAGTAATTCCTGTTCTTTGGCCCTTCTCTTTGCATACGCTAAGAGTTTTGTGATATTTAAAGAGTATTGCTTATATACGTTATTAAAAATATGCACCAATTCACTTCCCTGAAATGGAGCAAATACTTTCTTGTCAACAAATAAGTCAACCAATATTTTTTCGGCTGATGGCATACTGATTTTTCGTTCCTTTTTTACTGGAGCTTTGGATACGAGTGTTTTTACAATGATTGTTTCTGCCTGTTCATAAATGTATCTCTCCAGCAGCTTGTCATCCGGATTAAGGAATACATTTTTATAACCACTATCTTTCAGAAAATAGAAAGCAGATTCAGTTGCCGATGTTTCTATCTCTACCAATGTTAAAAACCTTCCCGGCTGGTGTGTCATCCACTCGTTCAGCCAACGGGTACTCCATACACAGTACCTGGCCGCCGGAAATTGTTTACTTATTTTGTTGGCAAGGTCTTTTAACCTGGGGTCTATTGAGGGGTGAAACTGTGGCTTTACAGAAAGTGTATATACCCCTTTACGGACGGGTTTTAGTAAGTTTTTTTCTTTCAGGGCATAAATACGCCAGCCAAAAGTGGCTTCTTTTAAATCAGGCTCAAATGACCTGTAAAAGCCGAGCAACTCCTCACGGGTGATATAGGGTTGCTTATTAAACCGCTGTTTTAATTGCTCTATAATGAAGTCTTTTGGCACTGTGGTAAACTGTTTTGGGATTGAAAGGCTAAAGTAATTCAAAAATTGGACAGTAATTGAATTTATTGGCAAATATTTGAAATCAAAAATGAGCCATAAAGTGCATTTATAGTCCAATATTTACTCAAATATTATTGATTATTAATTACTTGTGAGTATTTATCCCTTTGCTCTTATTTTACCCTAAAAAGGGCTATTTATGAACTAAATTTGTACTCTAATTAACAGATAATGAAAGAAGAGAAAAAAGCTGAGTTGAAAAAAGAAACATGGGAGTTAGCAGAGATTCTTTTTTTAGCACTGGAATCTTTAAAAATAGTAGAATACCTGATTAAGGATGAAGCTGATGACGATAAAGTATATTCAAAAAGAATGAATGCCTTTTTTGTTTACTCCCGTAGTATATACTGGAGGGTTATTGTAATAGAGCTGTCAAAATTATTAACCGAAAAAAGTTCCGAGCAATATAATATTTATAAGTTCATTTCAAAGCTTAAACCACACGGGCATTACGGAGACGCAAAAATATCGACGGTTAAAATAGAAAAATGGGAGAAGGCTCTTACAGATAATAAAGACTCTATAGACAATTTAATCCTTCAAAGAGATAAGTTATATGCCCATACAGATAAAAATAGTAAAAGCATTCCCAACATGGTTACGCTTACTAAAACAAGGGAATTAGTCACAATAATTCAGGAAATAATAAGAAAGGTTTATTTGACTGTTTTTGAAAGCTCATTCATGGTAGATAGTCCGATTAATGCACCGGTTGAAAATCTGCAATGGATTATTAGCACTTTGGCAAATGAGAAAAAAGAAAGAGAATCACCATTAAGAAAACTTGCAAAACATTATGGAATTGAAGGAGAGTTTAAAGAATAACAATAACATGGAATCAGTCAAAAACATTCCCTTAAAACTATACCGGGGCGATGCTGACAGAAGTGGAATAAGAAAGCTAAAAGAGACAATTCATTTTGGTCAATTGCAGACGAATTTAATAAATGGGGGCGAAGGCAGAGCTATTATGGAAAAGCCCTTGCAAGAACTCATTCATAAGCATGTTGGGATTGGTTGGGATAAAACTCATTTTCTTTCGTTTAGCAGGAACAAACTTACTGCTCTTGGCTATGCATCAGGCATAGTTGGTGATAATAAATTGTATAATGAATTTGAATATGCTGGTTATTACGAAAATGATTCTGAATATGATTTCGTATTACTTACGCTTCATACTGATAAAGTAGTGTGGAGAGAAATTGAACTTGGTGCATTTGAGGGAATTTATGAGCCAGAACTTTTGAAATTTTCACGGTCAGGTCAACCATACAGGGTAATATTAATCAATGTTGAACAGGTTTTGCGGGAATCAAAAAATAATTCTTATCAGGATTCTTTAGCAAATGCAATGAGAGATGAAGAATGGTTATTGCTTCCGGCAACTTTAGTTATGCTAAATTCTGATAGGACGGAATATTCAGCAATACTTGATTGCGCTTGTATCAGCTATGAAAAAATTAAAAGGCATCCATGAGCGATTCTCAATATTTCATTCCACATCTTGAATGGGAATCAATCCCCTTTCCCCTTACTATAACTAAATTAACCACCAACAACTCTTTATTTGGATTTTCAAATGTTTCTTTACTTACAATTGAAAGAACAGAGAATTATAAACTTATCGGAAGAATTGTAGGAACGGTCTTACAGCCTGCTGAATTGAAAAAAGAAAATTACATAGGGAAAGGAAATATAATTGAAGGAAAGAATTTTATTGTCGAGGATAAGGAAGGTAACACAATAGAGCTTTCAGATTGCCATCTTATTTCTTATCATACCAACTCTTTGAATCAAACAGGCAAAGGTTTTTTATTTGAAGGCGATTTTGTTGCCGATAAATTTACCATTACTTACAAACAACAAAAGAAACCCGAAACCACTAAAAGATTTGATTGGTTCGTTTGTTCAAACTCAAAATCTCATTTTTGGGAAACCACAATCAGAAGAAGCACTCCTGAAAAAATCAAAATACGAAAAGGAATTGATGTATATAGTGAGGCTGATGAAATGAACCCAGGAGTTTCATGGGCAAAGGATTATATGAAAGTTGATTTAGCAGATTTTTGTTTTATTATTTCCAAAGTGCCTGACAAATTGTTTAATAATACATTACATGGCTTGTGTTTTGAATTTAGGGATATTGACAACTTTAAGATACCCAACGAATCAATAATAAAGCAGATTAAAGGCATCACTTCTTTTATACTCGGCAATAAATTAACGCATATCGGATACAGCATTATAAATGACGACAAACTTCAGAAGGCTGTATGCTTTTCTGTAGAAAGTGAATCACTAAGACTATCGGCTAAAACACCTATGCCACCAATAACATTCAATACAAAATACGAGTGTGGTGATTTTTCATATTTGGTAAATAAGTTGCTGCCTGAATACCTCAATAAAAATAAGCCGCTTAAACTTGGTCATACACTTTCAAGATATTGGATTTCCAAAGGGTTGCCTGTCGGGGTAAATTTACCGGTATTGTCCAGTGCAGTTGATATACTTGTTGCTGAATATTTAAAGCAACATAAAGAATTTAATACAGAAATAATCACTAATAAGGAATATGCTCAACTAATAGAAGATGAAATTGAAAAGTTGCAATCAAAATTATCAGCGTATCCTGAAAACGAAATAATCATAAATAATATTAAGAAGGCAAATAAAAAAAGTATCAATGTTCAAATGAACACTTTTTTTGAGCTAATTGGACTTGATATTGGAAAAGATGAAAAAGCAGCCTTACACCTAAGAAATAAAATGGTTCATAGTTCAAGAAACTATTCTGACGATGAAAAAGCTTACGATGATTTGGTTTTGACCAGGGTTTACGAAGTTTTATTTAACAGGATACTTTTAAAACTATTGGGGTATGATGGTTATTATACCGATTACAGCTTGCAAAACTCACCGCTAAAGCATATTTCTAAAAATGCAGGAACAGCTTGAATCATAACCCATACGCAACAAAATTGGTATATTAGCAAATGACCTTTGAGGAATTATCACTTCATTTTAAAACGGCGAAGCCCCTGATTCTACTCAGGGCTAAAAATGCTGCATTTATCCTTTCCTTTTTTCAGAAAGTATTTGTAGAAGCTAATATTACGACCATTACAAATGGAGAGCTAAGAAGCAAACTGGAAGGCTACATGGAAGAACTGGAATATGAAGTGAATGATGATGAGTTAGATGCCAATACACTTTTTGATGATTTCTCACTGAGGGTATCACAATATATTGACAGGTGGAGCAATGCAGGTTTTTTGAGAAAATATCCTGATGATGAAGGCGAAGACCTTCACGAATTGACACCGGATACTATGAAAGTTTTAAAATGGCTGGATGATTTGCAGCAAAGAGAGTTTGTTGGAACAAACAGCCGGTTTAAAGATATTTTCTTTAAGCTTCAAAAAATGATTGAGCAAACAAACGAAAATGCTGAAGTTAGGATACAGGAATTAGAAAAGAAAAAATGGGAAATTGAAAACGAAATAAATCTTTTGAAATCCGGGATGAAGCCATCCGTTTTTGATGAAACAGAAATAAAAGAACAGTTCTACGACCTGAATAAGATGGCAAGAGAACTGCTTTCCGATTTTAGTGAGGTAGAACAAAATTTTGAGCAGATAAGAAAAGATATTCAGCGTAAATACACTGAGAAAGATATTGTAAAAGGTTCTTTGCTTGTGTTTGCATTAGACGCACTGGACGATATTGAACAAAAAGACCAGGGAAAGAGTTTTAAGGCTTTCTGGGAATTTTTGATGGATGATAAAAAACAACAAGAGTTTAGTAGCCTTACTGAAAAACTTTACCAGCTTTTAAAAGAACGTAACATAGACTATAATAACGACAGGTTTTTGAAAAACCTCAAACGTTACCTTCATGTGTCAGGAAGAAAAGTGATTGATTCTAACAGAAAGTTAAGCGAAAAAATCAGCAGGGTATTATCGGAAAGAAACCTTTTGGAAAGGCGGCGTGCTATGGAATTAATAGGTGAGATAAGGCAAATGGCATATACACTTACTGACACTAAAATCAAGGACGATGAATTTTTATGTATTGAGGACGAACCATATATTAATCTAATTGACAGGTGGGAACCTACTTATGAAAAAGAAGAAATGATTGAAGTGCTTTTCCCAGATGGAATAGGCGGGCAAATTTCTTCTGAAGCTGATTTTAAAACTTTGTTTGACCAATTCACCATTGATAAACAAAAACTCATTCAAAGAATTGACGGAATGCTTCAAGATAAATCGCAGGTAACTCTTAAAGAAATAGTAGATAATTATGGTTTGCAGAATGGTCTAAGTGAAGTGGTCGGATACCTTTCTATCGCTGCATCAGATAACCATCATTTTATTTTGGAAGAAACCATAGACCCGATTTGGATTAAAGATAGAAAAGTGAATATCCCCATGATAATTTTTGTAAATCCTCATAACTAAACTCTATGGAAATAAAAATAACCAGGGAGCCTTATGCTAATGTTATAATTAAGTTGTTGCAGGGGCCTGTGTATGCCGATGACAAAAACGCCTGGAGGGATTTATTAGGTTGGCAATCGCCTATACGGGAATATTTTGGAAGAATCGGGATAGAACTTTTAATAAACGAGACTGATGGATTTGCAAGAGTAATGCAACCTGATGTCGATGAAACAGACGACAACCCATTACCCCGACTGATGAAAAAGCAGGCTATCAGTTACGAAGCAACTTTATTAGGTGTAATATTAAGAGAACTGCTTGAAGAATTTGATGTAAAGAGTGAAGGCACAAAACTTTTTCTTACACAAAAAGATATTAAAGAAAGAATTGAACTTTTCTATAAGGAGCAAACAAATAAAAGCAAATTATGGAAAGACCTTTCAAAGCCTATCAACAGCCTGCTGAATATTGGCATATTGAAACTTAATAGGGAAGACCTTACAAACAAAGACAACAACCAGTATGAAGTGAAAAGGATTATTAAAGCATTTATCAGTAACGATAAACTGGAAGAAATAAAAAACAAGTTAGCTGAATATGTCAACCCTGTTCAATAATAACAATGCTGAAAGCGGTTTTCGCCTTAGATACCTGGAAGTGTTCAATTGGGGCACATTCAACGGAAAGGTGTATAAACTTCAAACGGACAGCCGCACTTCGCTTTTAACAGGAGCTAACGGAAGCGGTAAAACAACACTTATTGATGCTTTGTTAACCTTGCTTGTACCAAGCAATAAAAGATTTTACAATCAATCTTCTGGAGCAGAGATAAAGAAGGAAAGAGATGAGCATTCGTATTTTTGGGGACATTATGGGAAAACATTTTCGGAACTTGATGAAAAATCAAAAACGGAACAGTTAAGGCACAAATCTGATAACCCATATTCAGTATTGCTGGCTTGTTTTCAAAATACCGGCACCCTGCACACAATTACTTTGGTTCAGGTAAGATGGTTTAATAATGGAAGCCTTAAAAAGGTTTTTATCGTAGCACCTTGTCAACTAAATATCCATGAACATTTTGGTGCTGGTCATTTTGATATGAGGGGTGAATGGAAAAAGAAGTTATTAAAACAATATGGGAAAACAGAAGTCTATGAAAGTTTTAAAGAATATGCCGCCCGGTTCAGTGAACTTTTTGGATTGAAGGATAAAGCACTGTCATTATTTAATCAGACTGTTGGTATCAAAGTTCTGGGCGACCTTAACAACTTCATCAGAAACGAAATGCTGGAGGAAGCAGATGCCGAAGAACAGTTTAAGAACTTATACAATCATTACAGCGACTTGCTGATTAGCCACAAAAAAATTCAAAAAGACGAAAAGCAACTTGAATTACTTGAGCCTATTGTCAAAAATAAAGACCTGCTTACTGAATTAAGAACCAAAAAGGAAACCCTTGAATTTATTGAAGGTCAGATGCCGCTTTACATAGGCAAGATTGAATTCGGCTTATTGGATGAATACATTAGCAACCTTGAACGGGAAATTGAAAAAGCCAAAACTGATAAAGCAGTTGTATCTGCATTAATAGAGCAGATGGAAACGGAAAAAGAGCAGTTGGTTGCTCAAAAGGCTTTATTAAATGTAGATAGCCAAATCCTTTTATTGAAGAAAGATATTGATTCAGAAACTGAAAAAAGAAATAGAAAAACATCTTTAAACAATGTCTATTGCAAACAAGCTGAAGAATTAAAACTTAACACAGATATTGATGAACGTTCTTTTACTGAAAATTTTAAAAATCTTTTAGGTTTGAATAAAACGCTAAATGACGAATATCAAAATCTTTCAGAAAAGAAATTTACTTACAATAATAAGGTTGATAATTCCAGAGAAAAGATTAATTCTTTACAAGCGCAAATAACTTCGTTATTGAGCAGAAAAAACAGGATACCAGACGATTTAATAATAGCCAGGAAAAGATTAGTAGGTATTCTTGAAACAACCGAGGAAGAAATTCCATTTGCGGGAGAACTTATTAAGGTTAAATCAAGTGAGCAGCAATGGGAGGATTCTATTGAAAAACTATTACACAGTTTTTCAATGCAGCTTTTGATTCCAGAAAAATACAGCAAGCAAGCAAATCAGTTTATATTTTCTAACGATATGCAGGCAAGGGTGATTTATCACAAAGTAGATAAAAGACAATCTACAAGCCTTATAAGAAGAACCGGCGATACTAATGACCTTATAAATAAAATAGAAGTTAAAGAATCTGACTATAAAAAATGGCTGGAAAATTATTTGCTTGAACGTTTTAATTATTATTGTACGGACAACCTGGATATTTTTTATGACTGCCAAAAAGCTGTTACCACTAATGGGTTAACAAGAAACGTTAATCGGCATGAAAAAGATGACCGGCCAGGAAAGTGGAACAAATTGAAATACCGGCTTGGCTGGGATAACAGGGCAACGGTTTTATACCTGCAACAGGAAAAACAGAATGAAGAAAAAGAATATTCCCGGTTATCTACTGAACGACAAAAGCTGTTGCCACAAATAGATTTACTAAGCAAAAAAACACAAACAATATCTCTGGCTTTACAGGTAAAAAATTTTGATGAAATAAACTTTAAGCAACATGCAGAGAAGATTACGTTGCTGACGAGGCAAGTCAGGGAACTTGAAGAGTCATCAGATTTATATAAAACAATCGCAAAACAAATTGAGGAAATAAAAGGCAAACTGGTAGAGGCAGTAGAGAACCGGGATTTGCTGATAAAAAAATTGACGAAACACGAAAATGATTACAACCAGAAAAATTTAAGAAAACTTCAAATCAATTTTGAAGACTTAACCGATAAAGGCAATGAAGCGATTGAAAACTTCTTGAAAGAACAATTATTTTCTGTTGACAACATTAAAACACTTGAACAATTAGAGGTATTTAATATACAGGTTGGATTAAAGTTTAAAAACAAATTGAAAGATGCTGTTTCCGAGGTTTCAAAAATGGAATTAAAGACAACGGAATTGATTGGAGCTTTTGTTAGCCCTGGAGAAAAGATAACAAATGAGTTTGCTAATTGGGGCGGAGATATTTTGAACATAAAGCCAGACCTTTCTTCACTTGAGGAACTTGGAGATTTATTTAAAACAATCAAAACACAACGCCTTGTTGAAAACAAAAGAAGGTTTAGAGAGTATATGGACAAGAGTATGCTTGACGCACTTACAAGCTACCGCACATGGCTGTATAATGAGGAAGATAAGATTAAAGAAATGATTGAGGATTTGAATATTCCTTTGAAGAAAATCACATTCAATAAAAATCCCGATACTTATCTTCAATTGGAGTGCAGGTCTGTGAGAGGAGAAAATGAGATTAATATTTTTAAAGAACAATTAAGCAAAGCTATACCGGATACACTTGAATTTTCTATTCAAAAGAATGAAGCTTACCGGGAAGAAATATTCGCCAAGATAAAAGACCTTATTACTGAATTACAAAAAGAAGAAGTGAGGAGAAGAAAAGTTACTGATGTTCGTAACTGGTTAACATTCGGTGCAAGGGAATACGCTGCTTCTGAAAACAGGCAGGTTCAGTACCACGATAATACTGCCAGCTATTCTGGAGGGCAAAAGGCACAGTTTACCTATGCTATCTTAGGTGCTGCCATTGCCCATCAATTTGGAATATTTCAACAAGGCAAGCAGCATAAAAGCCTTCGTTTTATCACAGTTGACGAAGCCTTCAGCAAATTAGACCCCGAAAAAAGCCAGTTCCTGATGGAGTTTTGCGCCCAGCTAAATTTGCAAATTCTTGTTGTTACTCCATTGGACAAAATAAACATTGCAGAGCCCTACATTAATGCTGTTCACTTTGTTGAGATAAAGAATAAAAAAAGCTCTGTTGTTTATAACCTCACTATGGATGAATACTATGAAAGAAAAGAAGAGTTTAAACAAATGGCAGAAAACACAGAATGATAACCCCTAAAGAACTATTAGAGAAGTCCGGCAAGCTATTTACAAAAATAGTAACCAGGGTGTTGCAAGGTGAAGAAGTCTTTCCTTTAATAATCCCTGGCAATAAAAAAGTATCAGGAATAAATTACAGCGATATAAAAGGGGACGTATTGCCCTTGTTTCAAGGTTCTAAAGAAAGTAAGGGATATGGTTATTCTGTAGAATGGAAAGAGAGAATACTAAATGGAAGCAAACAAAAAACTCCGGCAAAAATTTACTTTGAATCTCTTAATGATTATTTAGCTTTCATCAGAAGAAAAAATGATTTTGATAAAATTATTGCTGCACAAAAATTGCTTATTTCTAATTTTCCACAGCTTTCTGAATGGACAAAATCTAACCCCATAACATTACTTAATAACTCTGCACAATGGGATAGCATTATTAAAGTATGCAGATTCTTCATTGAAAATAATCCTCCTTATGAATACTACCTAAGAGAATTACCAATTGAAGTACACACAAAATTTATAGAGGAGAATGTGTCAGTGTTAAAAACAATTCTGGATTTATTGCTTCCGGTTGAAAAGAGAAATGACAAGGAGAGTGATTTTTCATTAAGATATTTTCTTAAAAAAGCATCGGTTTATACTCAAATCCGGATACTGGATGATGATTTAAAACCACACCTTGGTTATAATGAACTTGCCCTTACACTGGATGATGCGGCCTGGCTTAAATGGTTGCCCGAAAAGGTATTTATCATGGAGAATAAAACCTGTTATCTAACATTTCCGAAAAGTAAAAATGCAGTTGCCATTTTTGGTGAGGGCTTTAAAAGCAGGTTAAGTAAAAATATTCCCTGGCTTTCAAAAACAAAAGTTTACTGCTGGTTTGACCTTGATGCTGCCGGGTTTGAAATGCTTAATATAATCAGGCAATATTATCCTAATGCTGAAAGTCTCTTGATGGATAAGAAAACCTTTGATTCTTTTTCACAATTTGCAGTGGAAAATAAATCAAGAAAAAAGGAACTTTTATTCCTGAACAATGATGAAGCTTTGCTGTATCAATTCCTTATTGATAATAAATTACGGCTTGAACAGGAACACATTTCTAATTTCTATGTAAAAGCAACACTAAGTAATCTTTGATTCAATTCATAAAACTTCTACCTGCCAACCTGCTTCTTTAAGTTCCTCAATTTTATCGTTGATAATTTTTTGTCTTACCGCTATGCATAAAAGATGGGTAGCTCTTGTCATAGCAACATAAGATGTTTTCAATCGCCCCAAATTACTGTTTCTGGCTGATTGCTTTTTCTCCCCAAGAATGAAGGGGATTATTTTTTCTATATCAAATGTGCGGTTGTACGTTTCAAGGTAAAGTGTTGCACAATGTGTTTCACCCTTAACGCTATGTATTGTGCTAAACTGTATGGGTATTATTGAACCATCTTTCTCAATACGAAATAAATTGTTGTTTGACAATACTTCTGCTTCAGCAGTTTCATTTGCAGTTGTCTTTTTTGTGATAAAAAAAGTCTTGCAGCCATCATTTATTTCTTTACCCCAGATTGCCCAGAAATCAGTGGTTGCGTATTTTATCATTTCTTCCAAACAATCAAATTTTGCAGTAGCTATTTGCTTGAGCCATCCTGCAATTTTATATCTCATTGCTGTCCAAAAATCGGGGTGATAGTCTGCAAGATATTTTGTGAGTGATGATGATGTAAACGGTCGTTGGTTAGTAGGATTTATAACTTCACCAAGTTTAAGACCTTTTATAATCCCTTGAATAAAGCTTTCCCTTATTAGTGATATGGATTTGGTATTTGTGGTTAAGTATTCAGAAAAACAGTCATACTCTTTTTGCTTGTAGGATAGAGTTTGATTATACTCATCGAAATAGTCTTTTATAGAGAGTTTTAAATTTTTTTTACTGTCAAGTCCTTTGCCGTGATTTTTCTTTAATCCAACAGCTTTGAAAATAGGAGATTTAGTTTCATGTAGTTTATGTTCAAAAATCAACTCAGCAAATTTGGTTTTTACAGCTCCAATATTTGTATTGTCATCAAAAGCGATAATCACCGGAGGTATTTGAGGTGTATCCTCTCGTCCGCCAAGTTCCTGTGGGGATATACTGACATTATGAACCTTAGCAGCAATTTCCTTTGAAAGCCTAATACTTATTTTTATCTCCAAATGATTTTTGGGTTCCCAATACCTTCCATCGGAGTTTGAATAAGACGATGAAAAAATTGCCTGGTTAATATCACCAATTCTTTGAATGCATATATTAGGCGAATCCAAATTGAATAAGTCATGCAAAACATTTGCCTGAAAACTGTCCATATCCTGCATTTCGTCAACAAATACATAAGCGAACCTGTTTTCAAATAACGTTTTTAGTTTTGGATATGTCCGTAAGTATTTAAGAGCAATAGAATAGGCATCCTCAAAGCATATATATCCGTCTTTCAGAACTTCTGTTTTACATTTAAGTGCATTTACCATCGTCTCAGTAGTAGGATTAAGTCCGATGGCTGCACCATAAATACTCTTTACCAGACTAAAATCTTCACATGAGAACCGGAGGTGATGAGGGTCAATGCTTCTTTGAGAAAGGCTAAATAGTGATTTCCTGTAATTATAAGTAGAATTAAATTTGCTTTCTATGTAACGAAAATATGTTTCATCATCAATTCTGTAAGGACGTTTTTTAAATTCAGTTACATAACCAGGAATAGTAAGAAATTTATCAACAAAAGATTGTATCGTACCAAAGTGATTAGGGTATTTAAAAAACCGGGCGCCTGCGTCACCAAGCTTATGCTTGATTTCATTCACGGCTACGTTGGTATGTGTTATTATACAAACACCTTTATTAAATGTCGGTGGCAACTTATTAGCCAAAATAAAGAGCTTTGCAGCTAATGATGTTGTTTTACCACTACCCGGACAGGCTTGGACATCTACTGTTTTCAAACACTTAATTACGTTTTTCTGGTCATCATTAAATTGAATACCAAAATGCTCTTCGGCATAACTAACATCAGCGTCAATAATTTCAATATCATTTATGTTTTCGCTCATTTCTTTCCAGTAGTGTAATTAATTGCATCAATCAAATATTTGAGATTAGGATCTGCTTCCAAATCGGGAACAGGAATTGGGTCTTTAGCTTTTTTGCTTTCAAGCATTTTCGAAAAGAGCTGTGCCACTACAGCTTTCGAAGCTTGCTTATCTGCTAAAGGTTGGTAAATGTAATTTGCTATTTCCTCATCAGGCTTTTCTTCTTGTTTCCATTTGTCAATCTCCTCTTTGCTTCGTTTCACTAACGCTTCCATTTCTTCTTTTGTAATAGTTTTTTCAAGGTCATTTGTTAATACTGCTGCCTGAATTGCTCTGTGCATGATTTCTTTTAAAGGACTCAACGATATATCATATTCCAATGTCCATTTTGGTGATAAATAGGTTTTTACATCACCTCCTTCATACTTAGCTATTTTTTCAGCTACTTTTACCTTCAATTCTTCTTCACTGTATTCGTTTTCAGTTTTTCTTGTTGCTTTTACTAATTCCGTATCCTTTGCAATTTTAGGTGGTATATCCCTATCTGTAACACAGGCAACAGGAATACCCATAATACTCCCATCTGTTCTTTGGAATATTTTTGAATACCTTAATAGTGCGGTGCTATTTACATTAACTATACTGACACCAAATTTTTGAAGTGGTCTTTCAATGTATTCAGCTAAAGCAGGTATCAGCATGTTTTCAGCTGGGCCTTCAACTATGATTACACCATTTGCAAAAAACAGGTTTGCTTTTGTATCGTCTAAAAATCTCCTTAAAAACAGGTAATCGCCACTTGATAATTTTGTTTGCCCCTTTTGAAGACTAAAGGCATTGCCACTTTTACAAAGGATAATATTGTTTATATCAATTTTAGAAGCTAAGGTTGGGCTATGTGTAGTTAATATTAGTTGAAAACCGAGTTGAGCAGAATTATTGTCCAGAAATTCTATGAGGTTTAATTGCGATTGCGGATGCAAATGGGCTTCTATTTCTTCAATTAATGCCATTTTCAATCCTGGATAATCTTCCTTTTTGAGCAACAATAATTCTGTTGCAATAAAAAGAAGATTATTAGAACCTAAACCCAGACTGGTTGAATTAGCGTCATCACTATTTCCAATTTTTAATTCAAGTTTTTCTAAAATACGTTTAAGGCCTGCTTCGGATAATTTGAACTGAGAGATTAAGTCATTATCACCAATAGCAAACTCCTTTAAATATTCGTCATTAATCGTTTGCAAAACCTCTTTCCCTTCTTCTTTTGTAAAATAATCTTCAATGCTTGTATTGGCATCGTCCATTATTGTTTCCAGCTTGTGTTTTCCAGCCACTTTAAAAATCTTATAAGCAGATAAGATTTGCGATAAGCGGGAACCTTTCTTTGGAGCTAATTCTGCTTCTGCATCTCGAAGTGGTTTTAGATAGGTAGCTCTTATTCTTTCTCTTGCTTCTGCATTTAGGATTGTACCCTCATCATCAATTCCAACTTTTATATCATATAGAATATTAAATGAGTTAGCAGACTTTTGAGAAATTCTTGCATTCAATGTTAGTTTAAGTATGTATTCTTCCTTTTCATCAAGACTTATCCATTCTAAAAAAGCTGCTGCCTCATGTGTTTCAAATCCTTTAAATAAGCATTCAATTTTTAACCAATCGCTTCTTATTCCCGTTGCCTTGTTAATATGAAAATCTTCTTCATATAGCTTAATCCAATCATTGCTTTGAGTTCCTACGACAAATTTGATTGCGTCAACGATTGCCGTTTTACCAGAATCATTCTCGCCAACCAGTAAGTTTAGGTTTTTATTGAAGTTTACATTTATTGCAGGGCTTTGGGAATTATCATCATTTAGCTTAACACCAAACTTTCTGAAGTTCCAAATTTTAAGGTTTTCGAGATACATAAGTTAAGTTTGTAAAATCCTAATAGGACGGTTAATATTTCAATAGCTCCCCATCATTTTCAATAGTTCCCTAATTGCTCCCCAATTATTCCCTAATGATTCCTCAATTTTTACTTGTAAGATAATTGTTTAATAAATAAAGGAGACAAAATGGGACTATGTGTTCCCAAACCTGCAAAAACTTACAACTTCTTTCAAAAACTGTCACAAACTATCAATAACTGGAAAGTGCCATTTTGAGCCATTGTAGGTTTGCCTTCTAAAACCATATTATATGAAGACCATTAAGGTAAAGGAACTTGAAGTTCCCACAGGCGCAATGCCTGAAGTAGTTGACATCCTGATCGACAATGATCTGGATAACAGCCTGACCGGCACCGATGAAGACCATGACTTCATCTACCTGGAGGTGAGTTATGACAAAGATGATGATGATCAGAGAGCGGCTATCCATGAAATTGAAGACATCATTGCCGATTATGAAGACGATGATGAGGAAGATGACGATGACAAAAAGGGGGATTAATTCCCCTTTTTTAATTTATCTAATTGATAATCAATATTTTGTAACTTAGCCCTATTGAAATGAAAGCGAAAAT
>JAXLUG010000020.1:0-63664 GCA_046329665.1 Chitinophagaceae bacterium
TATTATAAGCGGATGCCAGTACTTCCCCGTTACCGGAAAGGCAGATGCCGGCGGTTTCCAGGGCGGTATCAATATTCAGAATCAGACTCATGACTGGTATGCTTCTTTTTTCAATAAAGCAGACGGTGTATAACGGGGGTCATTTACGGCCAGCTGTTCAAGTAAATGGCAAACCTGCTTCAGGCCGATGATATTTCCCCATTCAAAAGGCCCGTAGGGGTAGTTGGTTCCCAGTTTCATGGCTGTGTCAACAGCATCGCTGGTACTGATGCCTTCTTCCAGCGTAAGCCATGCTTCATTTATGATCATGCTCACCACTCTTGCCGCCACCATACCCGGCAGGTCCGGCACCCGGGTGGCTGATTTCCCAAAAACAGCCAGTACTTTTTCAGCAGCGGCATAACCGGCCTCCTCTTTTGCCGCCACTTCCGTCACCGGTCTTTTCAGAAAACTTTTCCATCCGTTGATACGGGTAAAATGAACCGGCAGGGTTTTCAGTGAACCTGTTACGTCATTGATCAGCACCGGTATGTTTTTTTCCGGGCCGATCAGTCTTTTGATCCTTTCCGGTTCCGGGGTGAACAACAGATCAATACACGCATCTGCATCGTGAAAATCGCAGGGAGCCGGCACCCAAATAACTTCATCCGCCATACCCGGGCGCTGGGCCAGCAATTCTTCTTTCATCGCTTCGTCCGTAATGACAATGATCTTCACCTGCTGTTATTTTTTGCAAAGAAAACGTATAAAGCTAAATTCGCTGCACTGAAATTTATCCTCAGGTTTATGAACAAAAAGATCATCAACACCCCTCATGCCCCTGCGCCCATCGGGCCATATAACCAGGCTGTGCTGGCCGGCAATATGCTTTTTATTTCCGGTCAGATCTGTATTGATCCGGAAACCGGCACCCTTAAAAACAGGGATATACAGGAAGAGACCGGCCAGGTAATGCAAAACCTGAAAGCGATCCTGGCGGAAGCGGGGATGAATTTCGGCAACGTGGTCAAAACGACAATCTTCTTAACCGACATGAACCAGTTTGCTGCGGTAAATGAAGTGTATGGAAAACACTTTGAAGCCGATTTCCCGGCCAGGGAAACGGTCCAGGTGTCGGCACTGCCCAAGTTTGTGAACGTGGAGATCAGTATGATCGCCACAGGCTAACGTTTGCATAGGGAAACAGCCCTTCGAATCCCGGATCGGATTTTATTATGCCTCTTTTTTTTTATATTTTAGCGAATATAACTGCCTGAGGACACAGGCCCTTTTCACTATAGTCCACTTATTTATGATAATCAAATACACCCGACTGCTTAGCCTGGTCTGTTTTACTGCCTTGTCATTGCTTATAACCTCAACAGGTTGTCAAAGCCATAAAGAGAATGAGGAAACAGAATCAGAAGAGAATGACGAATACGACGGCCCCGATAAGGCCATCCTGTTCGAAATCGAAAGAACAAAAAGCCCTGTAACCGGCAGGGTGCCGGCACTTCGTCTGTGGGAGGCCATTCAGCAAACTGAACAAGCCAAGAATGTGTTGCGTAACAGCCAGAACAGCATTGCTGCCCTGAGCTGGACCGAAAGAGGGCCTAACGGAGACTTCTATGGTCCGCAGGGAAACAGCCGGCCAAATGCTGACCAGACGGCCGGTCGTATCCGGGCAGCCATGATCGACTCCACAGACCCTTCTCATAAAACAGTATGGGTAGGTGGCGTGGACGGCGGTCTCTGGAAAACGACAGATATCACAGCCGCCCCATCCAACTGGACATTGATCAATGACTATTTATCAAATCTTGCTATCTCTGCCATCTGCCAGGATCCCCGTCCCGGCTTTCAGAATATTATGTACTTCTGTACCGGTGAATCTTTTTCGAACGCAGATGCGGTAAGAGGGGTGGGGGTTTTCAAGAGTACCGATGGCGGTGTTAGCTGGAGCTTTTTGTCGAGCACCAGTACATACCTGAATGGTACCCGGATCCTTTGTGATAACCTCGGTAATGTTTATCTCGGTACAAGGACCAGCGGTTTGCTCCGTTCTACCGACGGAGGTACCAGCTGGACCAATATCACCCCTTCTGGTATCGGCAATGATATTTGCGACCTGGAGATCAGTACTACGGCCGCAGCCGGCCGGCTGCACGTGGCCACCGGTATCTTCAGTACATCCGGGTACCGCTATACGGATAACCCTTCTACGGTTACATCCTCTACCTGGACATCTCCCGCAACCGGCTTTACTACGTTCAGTCAGCGTACCGAGCTTGGAATTTCCGGTAATGTGCTGTATGCCTGCCCTGCCAACGGCAGCTACCAGGTACCTACTATCTGGAAATCGACCGACGGAGGTACAAACTGGACAGCCACTTCCGGACAGCCCACCAGCGGCTGGGCCAGCGGCCAGGGATGGTATTCATTGTCCTGTGGTATTAACCCGGCAGATGCTAACCAGTGCATCGTCGGGGGCCTCGACACCTACAAGACAACGGATGGCGGAAATTCCTGGTTCAAAATATCTACCTGGGTGGGTACATCCGGTCAGTATGTGCATGCTGACCAGCACAACCTGCAATGGTGGGATGGCGGAACCAAACTTATGTTTACCTGTGATGGTGGTGTGCACTTCTCTTCCGATGGCGGTACCACCATTCGTGACAGAAACAAAGGGCTCCGTCTGAAACAATTCTATTCCGTTGCGATACACCCGGCGGAAACAAACTATTTCATTGCCGGTGCACAGGATAATGGCGTACACCGCCTGAACCACGTAGGCCTCGACAGCTCCATTGAAGTATACGGAGGTGACGGTTGCTATGTGGCGATCGACCAGAATGAACCACAGTACCAGTTCGGCTCCTACGTATATAATGTGTACCGCAGAAGTACAAACAACGGGGTCAGCTGGTCCACACCGGTAAATAACCAGTCATCAGGACGTTTTGTAAACCCCTGGGACTATGATAACAACCAGAACATTGTATATGCCTGTAACACCACCGGCTCTTACCTGCGCTGGAATAACCCGCAAACAGGAGGCACCACGGAAGTAGTAACGGCATCCGGGTTTACCGGAAACGTGTCTGCCGTCCATGCATCACCTTATACGCCCAACAAAGTTTATTTTGGAATGGGCAGCGGCGGTATTCAGTATGTAAATAATGCCAATACCGGTACATCCGTTACGGCTACTAACATCACTCCGTCCGGGGCTTCCGGGTATTGCAATAGTGTGGTGACCGGCTCCTCCGACCAGTTCCTGCTGGCCACTTATTCCAGCTATGATGTAACGCATGTGTGGTATTCCACTAATAATGGTACAAGCTGGACCGCCATTGACGGAAACCTCCCCAACATGCCGGTAAGATGGGCACTGTTCCATCCTGATTCCGATACCAAAGCCTATATCGCCACCGAAACCGGTGTGTGGGAAACAGACAATATCAACGGTGCAAGTACGGTATGGACACCCAGCCCTTCTTTCCCTACGGTAAGAACGGATATGATCAAATACCGTGCATCCGACCGTACGATCGCGGCCGGAACACACGGACGGGGTATCTGGACAGCCACCGTGCCATTGCCGACCGGCTTCTCCTTCACCACCCCCAGCCCGGCCACAGCAAACTGCCCTGCACCGGCTACCATGTCAGTGAACCTGGGTACAACAGCCGCCGGCGGTTTCAGCAACCCGATCACCTTATCGGCTATAGCAGGGGTGCCTTCCGGTACATCTGTCAGCTTCAGCACCAACCCGGTAACTCCCGGCAACAGCACCAATGTGATCCTGAATAGCACCAATACGTTAGCACCCGGTACCTATACGATCACGATCCAGGGTACGGCCACCGGTGCAACACCACAAACGGTGAATGTGGTATATACGATCAACCCGGGCAGCGGACCATCGATCACTGCTCAGCCTTCCAACCAGACCGTATGTGCAGGCAGCAATGCAACGTTCAGCATTACTTCGGCTACAGCTACCAGCTTCCAATGGCAGGTTAGCACAGACGGAGGAACGACCTGGACTGCGATCGGCGGGGCTACCACTAACTCTTACACGGTAACCGGTGCGACCTCCGGTCAAAACGGTAACCAGTACCGTTGTATCGCCACCAACCTTTGCGGCAGCACCACATCAAATGCTGCTACCCTGACAGTGAATACCGGTGCCGTAATAACAGCACAACCATCCGATGCAACCATCTGCAGCGGTCAGAATAACCAGCTTTGTGTAACCGCAACGGGTACGGGACTTAGCTATCAATGGCAATCGGCCGCTACCTGCGGTGGTACATTTACCAATATCACCGGGGCGACGAGCAATTGTTATACCGCCTCTCCGGGAACCACCACCGCTTACCGCTGCCAGGTGAATTCAAGTACCTGCCCCGGTGTGGTGAACTCCAATTGCGCCACCATCACTGTTGTGACCTCTGTGACCATCACTGGTCAGCCGGCTAACCAAACGGTTTGCGAAGGAAGTGCCGCCAGCTTCACGGCAGCTGCCAGCGGAACCGGGCTTAGCTACCAATGGCAGGTGAGCACCGATGGCGGAACGACATGGAATGATATCAGCGGCGCTGCCACGGCTACCTATAATATTGCCAGCACCACGTTTGCGATGAACAATAACCGCTACCGTTGTGTAATCTCAAACGGCGTATGCGCCACCCCCGGAATAACCAATGCGGCCATCCTGACGGTGAATACCTTACCGGCTATCAGCGCCCATCCGCAGAGTGCTACTTTATGTACCGGCAGTAATAATACATTCAGTGTAACTGCATCCGGTACGGGTATTACCTACCAGTGGCAGATCAGTACCGATGGCGGAACCACCTGGACCAATATCGGCGGGGCTACCACCTCATCGTATACCGTCACTTCAGTAACAGCAGGCATGAACAACAACCGCTACAGGTGCGTGGTATCCGGTACCTGTACACCACCGGCAACGTCCGGAGCTGCCGTACTGACGGTCATTTCGCCGGTAACAGTAACAACACAGCCGGCCAATGTGGAACAATGTTCCGGCGGCAATGCCACGTTCAGTGTAGCGGGCAGCAGCAGCCAGACGATCAGCTACCAGTGGCAGGTGAGCGTTGACGGAGGTACTACCTGGACCAATATCAGCGGTGCCAACGCATCCAGCTATACCATTAATAATACCACCACAGCGATCAGCAATACCCGCTACCGCTGCCTGTTGTCCAATACTACCTGCACCACACCGGTGGCTTCAAACAATGCCTTGCTTACCGTAAGGGCCTTGCCAACCGTGGGATTGTCGGCAGCACCGCTGACCAGCCTGTTGCCGGGCAAGACAACGACCCTGACAGCCACCCCCAGCGCTTCCACCGGCGGTACATTGACGGTATCATGGTTATATAACACCAACCCGCTTGCCGTAAGCGGCAATATATATGTGGTGAATGTTGAGAAAGTCGGTACGTACCAGGTACGTATCCAGGAAAGCTTCAGCAGCGGACTGGTATGTTCAAACCAATCGCCAGTCGTAACCATCGATGCGCCTGCCAGCGACAAGGTGTTTATCTTCCCCAGCCCGAACAACGGAAGATATACCGTGTCCTACTACAACAGTGGCGGCTCAACTAAAGACAGGCAAATCGTGGTATTTGATTCGAAGGGTGCAAAGGTATACAGCAAGAAGTTTACCATTACGGGCGCATACACGCTGCTGAACATAGATATGCTGAATGCCACCGGTGGTACTTATTATGTATTGATCGGCGATGCCAGCGGAGCGAAACTGGCCGATGGAAAAGTGGAGATACAGCATTAAGAAGACAGCTGCTTAAAATAAAAGTCCCGTTCCGGCTTAGCCGGGACGGGACTTTTTTATGTCAGATACCCGGAAAGAACACAGCGGATTTTGAACTCCGGAGACTCCGCATGGCTGAATGTAAAGATGATCTGCAGTAATTCCATTCCGTATCCTTTGCAGCTTTGCGGAAGCAAACAAAAACCCCGGCTCATCACCGGGGCTTTTTATTAAAATCCTTTTTTCTTCCAGTCATTGTTCTCCCGGTTCCAGTCCGGTAGTTTCTTATCCGGATCCAATATCACTTCCTTGATCTCGCTGGTGGAAGGAACACCAAAGGTCCATACGGCGCCACGCTGCCATACTTCTACCGGCAGATCGAAACGGTGTTCTTTGCCATTCTCTTCTTTTACCAGCACCGTTACCGGCATCGCCATCTTCTCCATGTTCTCGATACTTATTTCAGCGCCATTGGCCGGAAGGTCTTTTACATACTTTACATCCTTTACTTTCTGGTCAAGCTTCCAGGTGTTAAGCACCCATCCCCGCCAGAACCAGCCAAGGTCTTCTCCTGAAACATTTTCCATGGTGTGGAAGAAATCCCAGGGGGTGGGGTGCTTGAAGGCCCACCGTTTGATATACTCACGAAACGCCGCTTCAAATCTTTCTTTTCCCAATACCACATCCCGCAGGGCGGTAAGCATCTGCCCGGGTTTGGAGTAAGCGGCAATCCCCAGGTTATTATCCTGCTGAATAACATCCGGGATATTATAAAGCCCGTCCATTTCATCACTGAACGTGAACTTCACCATAAAAGAAGAATTCGGGTCGCCAAAAAAGCCGCCCTCCTTGAATTCACCTTTGTTGAAGTTCTCTGTTGACCCGTCGTTGATGAAGGTATTAAAGCCTTCATCCATCCAGGCATATTTTCTTTCATTGCTTCCCACGATCATCGGGAACCAGGTATGCCCGAATTCGTGATCGGTCACTCCCCATAACCCGCTGCCGGTGGAATTATAACTGCAGAATACAATACCCGGGTATTCCATTCCGCCTACGATCCCGGCCACATTAGTGGCATTAGGATAGGGGAACTCAAACCATTGTTTTGAATAAAACTCGATGGCTCCCTTGGTGAATTCGGTAGACCGCTGCCAGCCATTCTTCTTGATGCTCTCCACAGGGTACACACTTACGGCCATACAGGGCTTGCCGCTTGGAAGGTTTATCCTGGCAGCATCCTCCACAAAGGCTTTACTGGCCGCCCACGAAGCATCTCTGGTATTCGTGATCTTAAACCGCCAGGTACAGGTTGCCTGCCGGGGTCTTGATGCAGGATCATTTACTTCTTTATCACTTCTGATCGAAACGGTTTTATCGCTTGCCCGGGCGGCTTCCCATCTTTTCATTTGTTCGGGGGTATAGCATTCAGCCGGGTTTTGCAGATCACCGGAACCCACCACGATAAGGTTGGATGGGGCGGTCACGGAAAAGTTGATGTCGCCATACTCGAGGTAAAACTCTCCTGCGCCGAGATAGGGCAAAGTATTCCATCCCTGGATATCGTCGTACACACACATACGGGGATACCATTGGGCCACTTCATATATCCAGCCATTCCTGGTATTGAGCCGGCCCATACGATCGGTGCCGTATTCCGGAACGGTGAACTCAAACTGGATGGTGATCTTTACTTTATCGCCGGAAGGCTTTAAGGCTTCCGGAAGCCAGACCTGCATCCGGGTGTCGGTAACCGTATATTTTGGTGTGAAGGTTTTACCGTTGTCCTCCCCGCTAATGGATTTGATCACATACCCGTCGGTGAATTTTGCATTGGCCCAGCGGCCGCCGGTTTCGGTTGTGGTGGCAGACCCTCTTGAATCTTTCCGGTAAATATTCTGGTCCATTTGCATCCAGAGAAACTTCAGGTTATCCGGGCTGTTATTGGTGTAGAGAATATCCACGGAGCCGCTTACCAGGTGCCGGCCTGTATCCAGCGAGCAGGTAATGTTGTAGTCGGCCCGGTTCTGCCAGTACTTTGGCCCGGGTTCGCCGCTGGCGCTCCGGTAATCATTGCCGGGATAAGGATAGAACTGCGGATTAAAGGCTTCACGGTGGTCGTAGATGGAGAGCAGCTGATTCTGTGCCTGTGTGGTGATGACCAGCACAAATGACAGCAGCCCAAAGATTATTCTTTTCATCAGATTAAAATATTTTATCCGTGAAAGATAGGCCGAAATAACGGCAAAGGCACTACCGTTAAAAAGGTATTTACAATACTTTATGGAAAGAGTGACTCGGCGATGGCGACACTGTCGGGCTTTCCCACATCCACCAGTTTATCGCCGGTATGATCATAGCCCATGATGAGATGGCCGGGGGCCAGCCGGAGGTAAACATCTATCAGGGAAAATTTTCCGGTAAAACCGGCCTCTTCCATCAGCCGGAAAACAGCATATTCGAACACCACCACACAGCTGTAGGCCCGTTCGAATTTTACCGGTTCGCCCGGAACAGCGATCCGTTCCTCCCCGGTCGAGTTGTTCTTCCAGCCGACAAGCCGGTGATCTTTGTTGAAGAGCAGGTTCCGGGACGACTTTCTGCCGGTAACCCCAAAACTGATCAGGGCCTTATGCTCCTCGTGAAAGGAAAGAAGTTTTCTGATATCAAGGTTGGTTAGAAAATCAGCATTGCAGGTAATGAACCGCTCACCGGGAGTAAAGAGGTCACGGGCCTTCAGCAGCCCGCCGCCCGTTTCCAGCAATTCCTCTCTTTCATCGCTTACCAGTACCCGGCTCCCCCAGCCATCATTTTCCACAACCGCCTGGTCCACCTGGTCGGCAAAATGATGAACATTGACGATAACATCACTGATACCATACTGCTGCAGGTATTCAATGTTGCGCTGCAATAAGGATTTGCCGTTTACAATGGCTAATGCCTTCGGATGCGCATCCGTCCATGGTTTGAATCGTGTGCCGAGCCCGGCAGAAAAAATCATTGCCTGCATAATTGTTTACCACACCGGGCACAGGCGCAAAAGAAAAAACATAGCCTGCTATTGCGTTCTTCTAAGTTTCTATGACCTGTGTGGTTCATTTTATTGGTGAATAGCGAACAGAACGGTGAAGAGTGCGACATCCGCCCGTGCCGGAAGGGACGGGCAACAGCAGCTCAGTCAGGGCTCTGCAGCCTGGTAAATTACTTTTTTTCAGGCAGGGGATTTTGCCAGTTCTTCTCTTCCTGTACGATGTGCTTCAGTTCGATCTTTACTTTGAACTTATTCTTCAGGTGCCGGGCCATGGCATCTGCTGCATACACACTGCGGTGCTGCCCGCCGGTACAGCCAAAGCTGATCATCAGGCTTTCAAAATCCCGTTTGATATATTCTTCCACGGTGATATCAACGATATCAAACACACTGTTCAGGAATTCCGGCATTTTACTCTGCTGCTCCAGGAAATCCTTTACTTCCTTATCCCTTCCTGTTTTTGTCTTCATGCTCTCCACCCGGCCCGGGTTCAGGATACCCCGGCAGTCAAAAACGAAGCCGCCGCCATTTACGGTCTCATCACCGGGGATGCCGCCATTACGGTAGGAAAAGCTGGCGATCTTTACCACCAGGGGTGTTTCGGCAGTAGCCTGTGTGGGGGTAAACTGCTGAATGATCTCATCCGCCACACAAATGTCAAGCACTTTTCTGAATTCAGGCACGGCAATACCCATGCTTTGCTTGCTGAAGAATTCCCTCAGGTTTCCCAGGGCCAGCGGAATGCTGGTAAGGAACTGCGCTTTTCTTTCAAACAAACCCCTGAAACCGTATGCACCCAGTACCTGCAACAGGCGGATCAGCACATAACCATTGTACTGGCTTTTAAAAATATTCCGGTCTACCGGGTTTTGTATGATCGATTCAAAGGAATCAATATAATCTTCCAGCAGGTTGTTCTTCCAGTCTTCCGAAAGGTTGGCCCGGGCCTGCCAGAGCATGGAAGCCACATCATATTGCGGGGCGCCTTTCATGCCGCCCTGGTAGTCGATGAAATGGACAGCCGGTTCACCCGCAGGGGAATTCTTTACCATGATGTTCCGGCTTTGAAAATCCCGGAACATGAAATACTTGTATTCAGTATGGGTGAGGTAATTGCTCAGCGCTTCAAAGTCGTCGATCAGTTTTTGCTTGTCGTAGGGTTTGCGGAGGGCATCCAGGAAATAGTATTTGAAATATAAAAGATCGGCCATGATCGCCTGCTTGCCGAATTCTTTATTGGTCAGGCACTGGTTATAATCCAGGCCTTCATCGCCCTTTACCTGCAGCTCCGCCAGGGCATGCAGGCTTTTCTGAAAAAGCGAGTACACCTCATCGGTTTGTCCCTTCGATTCCAGATGGTCCAGTAGTGAAACGGTTCCCAGGTCTTCCTGCAGGTAGTAGAGTTTATCCTCGCTGACGGCATATATCACCGGTACGGCAAGCTTCTTCCGGGCAAACCGGCCGGAGAAATAAATAAAGGTTTCATTCTCCCGGATATTGGCACCATAGGTCCCGATCACAGTACCCCCGTTCCCATGCAGGCGGAAATAACGGCGTTCACTGCCGCTTTGCGGCAACACATCCACCATATCCGGTTTTTGTCCTTTCCACCGGGTATACAAGGCACAGACAGAATCAATAAGGTGCTGCATGCGGCAAATGTAATTAACCCCCTGCAATCCCGGTAGTTTGACTGGCTAACACCCATTAGCTTTTTCGGTTAAATTTGCATTTTACTTACACTATGAGTAATTCCACGGCAAATAAACCCGGTAAGGACAGGGTCCGTATTGTAACGGCGGCCAGCCTCTTTGATGGCCATGATGCTGCTATCAATATCATGCGGCGCATAATGCAGAGCAAGGGAGCCGAGATCATCCACCTCGGGCACAACCGTTCTGTAAAAGAAATTGTGGAAACTGCCATTGAGGAAGATGCCGACGGAATTGCCATCACCAGCTACCAGGGCGGCCATGTCGAGTTCTTCAAGTACATGAAAGACCTGCTGGAAGAAAACGGCTGCGGGCATATCAAAATTTTTGGCGGCGGCGGCGGTACGATCCTGCCTGCCGAGATCGAGGAATTACATCAATATGGTATTACCCGTATCTACTCCCCCGATGACGGAAGACGTATGGGGCTGGAAGGGATGATAGAAGATGTGATAGCAAAATCAGAAGGCAGAAGCCGGCAGCCGGAGAACTGGAATGGAAAACTTCCGTTGGATGAAGTAAAGGATGTCCGGCGGATCGCCAGGGCCATCAGCCTGGCAGAGGCAGGAAATGATTATACTCCCCAGCTAAACGAAATTGTAAAACAATCAGGATCTGCAAATACAACTTTGAACGGCAGGGAAGCCGGTGCTCCCGTTCTTGGCATCACCGGTACCGGCGGTGCCGGTAAATCATCCGTAACCGATGAGATCGTTCGCCGTTTCCTCAGCAATTTTTCTGATAAGACCATTGCTGTTATTTCAGTCGACCCCTCCAAGAAAAAAACCGGCGGCGCCCTGCTTGGCGACCGGATACGGATGAATGCCATCAATCATCCCCGGGCGTATATGCGCAGCCTTGCCACAAGGGATGATAATACGGCACTGAGCAGTGCCGTGCGGGAAGCGATCGATATCTGCAAGACCGCGGGCTACGATTTCATCATACTGGAATCCGCAGGGGTGGGGCAGAGTGATGCTTCCATCCTCGATTTTTGTGACGTAAGCATGTATGTGATGACACCGGAGTACGGAGCTGCTTCACAACTGGAGAAGATCAACATGCTGGACTATGCCGACCTGGTTTGTATCAATAAATTCGATAAGGCCGGAGCGCTGGATGCCCTGGCCGATGTCAGAAAACAGTACAAAAGGAATCACCAGTTATTTACGGCAAAGGAAGAAGACCTCCCCATCATCGGCACCATGGCCAGCAAATTCAATGATGAAGGGGTCAACCATTTATTTGAGCTGCTGCTGAAAAAGATTGAGGCCAAAACAGGTGTCCGTTTCGGAGCATTTCATTTTGCGGAAACCGCCAGTGTATCGCAGGCGGTCATACCGGCGGGCCGGGTACGCTACCTCAGTGAGATCGCTGAGAATAACCGCAACTATGACAAGCTGGTGCTGGAACAGGCGGCGATCGCTTCGAAACTCTACCAGCTGCAGGGTGCGCTGGCGATCCTGAAAACAGCCGGGGATAAAAACGAAGAAGCGGAAAAGGCGGTACAGCAACAGATCGATTTTTATGCTGAGCAGCTGACCCCTGTCAGCCGTAAACTGATACACAACTGGCCGGAAAAAGTGAAGGAATACCAGAAAGATTATTATGAATACGTTGTCAGGGATAAAACGATAAAACAACCCATGACCAGCAAGAGCCTGTCGGGCACACGGGTACCAAAAGTAGTTTTACCAAAATACAAAGACCATGGTGATATCCTGAAATGGCAGGCCCAGGAAAATGTGCCCGGTCATTTCCCCTTTACAGCCGGTGTGTTCCCGCTGAAAAGAGAAGGCGAAGACCCGACAAGGATGTTTGCCGGGGAAGGCGGACCGGAAAGAACAAATAAGCGGTTTCATTATGTCAGCACGGATCAGCCGGCCAAACGGTTATCAACGGCGTTTGACAGCGTGACGCTTTACGGAGAGGACCCCGGGTACCGCCCGGATATCTATGGTAAAGTGGGCAACAGCGGCGTGAGTATTGCAACGGTGGATGATGCAAAAAAACTGTACAGTGGTTTTGACCTGTGTGACCCCAAGACAAGTGTCAGTATGACCATCAACGGCCCGGCCCCGATCATTCTTGCTTTTTTTATGAATGCCGCCATCGATCAGCAATGCGAGAAAAAAATAAAGGAACTGGGATTAGAAGAAGAGGTGAAGAAGAAGATCCGGGAGAAATACCAGTCGGTTCCGCAGCCGGTATATAATAATACCTCATTCCCCGGCAGGCTGCCGGAAGGTAACAATGGGCTGGGACTGTCCTTGCTTGGGTTAAGCGGGGATGAAATATTGCCGGCCGCTATTTACCAGCAATGCAAAGAGACTGCCCTGCAGCAGGTAAGAGGCACTGTGCAGGCCGATATCCTGAAAGAAGACCAGGCACAGAACACCTGTATCTTCTCTACTGAGTTTGCCCTGAAACTGATGGGGGATGTGCAGGAATATTTCATTCAGAACAAGGTGCGGAATTTCTACTCTGTTTCCATCAGTGGCTATCATATTGCCGAAGCCGGGGCCAATCCCATTACGCAATTGGCGTTCACGCTGGCAAACGGGTTTACCTATGTTGAATATTACCTGAGCAGGGGAATGAGCATTGATGACTTTGCACCAAACCTTTCTTTCTTCTTCAGCAATGGCATGGACCCCGAATACAGTGTGATCGGACGGGTGGCCCGGCGCATCTGGGCAAAGGCCATGAAGTATAAATACAAGGCGAATAAGAGAAGCCAGATGCTGAAATACCATATTCAGACTTCCGGCCGCAGCCTGCATGCGCAGGAGATCGACTTCAATGATATCCGGACCACCCTCCAGGCCCTGTATGCCATATACGATAACTGTAATTCCCTTCATACCAATGCTTACGATGAAGCGATCACCACACCGACGGAAGAAAGTGTGCGCAGGGCCATGGCCATACAGCTCATCATCAACCGGGAGCTGGGTTCGGCCAGGACAGAAAATTTTATACAAGGCTCTTTTGCGATAGAAGAACTGACCGGCCTTGTGGAAGAGGCCGTACTCGCCGAGTTTGACCGCATCACGGAAAGGGGCGGCGTGCTGGGGGCAATGGAAAGGATGTACCAGCGGAACAAGATACAGGAAGAAAGCCTGTACTACGAGCACCAGAAACATACCGGCGAATACCCGATCGTGGGTGTCAATACCTTTCTGAACAAACAGGGATCACCCACCATCATTCCATCGGAAGTGATCCGAAGCACAGAAGAAGAGAAAGAACAGCAGATCAAAAACCTGGAAGCCTTCTGGAAACGTAACGAAACAAAATGTGCAAATGCCCTGAACGAGCTGAAGAAAACGGCCATCAATAACGGGAACCTGTTTGCTCAGCTCATGGAAACGGTGAAGTACAGTTCGCTGGGACAGATCACCCATGCTTTATATGAAGTGGGCGGACAGTACAGGAGGAATATGTAAAAGCCATCAGATAGTTACCATGAAAAATATTCCTGTAGCATTCCTAACCGTCTTTCTGCTGACCGGTATCGGTAATTGCCAGCCGGTGGAAAAGAAAACGGCCGACGGGTTCGAGCTGAACAGCATTACCTTTTACTCTTCACGATGTAAAGGCACCTGCCCGGATATCACCCTGGAAATAGACGGGTTTAAAAACTTCCAGCTGATCAGGCAGATAGTGGACAACAAAGGCCTCATTGATACTGTGGCTTCGGGAGGATTCAAAGGACAGCTCAGTGAGGGAGAGTATAAAAAGACAGTCGAAATACTGGCAAAGGTGGATTGGGACAATATTACCTTCCCGGATGTGCAATGCTGCGATGGCCCTGTTGTATCCATTATCATCAGCTATTACAAAAACGGAAACAAAAACAGACGCTTCCGGTCCATGACGCCTCCTAAAGAGGCTTCCGTGGTAATTGATTACCTGGTGGAAATGGCCCTAAAGACCAATTTGCCGAAATATGATAAGCCTATGGATTTTATCGGGTATGAACTTCCCGAACCGGTAAAGCAATAGTTATTCCCTGCCGTGGCTGCTCTCGTCAGTTATCCAGCTCACATTTCCCTTCACCAGCCGGGCAGGCAAAGAAGGATCCTGTTTTTTCCCCCATACTTTATTCAGCGCAGCGGCCTTGTCCTTTCCTGTTACGAGAAAGAGGATCTGCCTTGCCTCATTAATAAGCGGCAGGGTGAAACTGATGCGCCAGGTCTTTTTTTCTTCCACCCACACTTCGCTGATCAGGCGTTTCTTTTCCTTAAGGATGGCCGTTCCCGGGAAAAGAGAGGCCGTATGACCGTCAGTACCCATGCCTAAGAGTATGCAGTCAAAGCGGATGGGTCTCTTTCCAAAAGAAGAACGGATAGTGTGTTCGTATTCCTTAGCGTTTTTCTTCGGATCACTGTCTGTGGGAATGGGATAAATATTTGCAGCAGGTACGGGGATCCCGGAAAGCAGGTGTGTTTTTGCCATCCGGTAGTTGCTGTCTTCATGGTCATGCGGTACGAAGCGTTCATCACTCCAGAAAAGCAATACTTTATCCCATTCAATAGTATGGCGGAAGGATGCTGATGACAACAGATCAAACAACCGGGCAGGTGTGTTTCCCCCGGATAAGGCAAGGGTAAACCGGCCTCTTTTCGCTATGGATTCACTGCAAAGAAAAACGATCCGGTGTGCAGCCGCAAGGCTGGCAGCTTCATGATCCGGCCAAATGGTGATACTGTTTTTCTTTGCCATCAGCAACGCATTTTATTTTTTGCGATCTGCCCGTCCGGGAGCAGGGTCCAGGAACAACCTTCCGGTTTGATGAGATCGGCGGCTGCCTTTGGTCCCCAGGTGCCGGGTTTGTAATTGGGAAACCTTGGCGGACTGTTTTTCTTCCAGGCATCCAGCACAGGGGTTACCACTTTCCAGGCTTCTTCCACCTGGTCGGCCCGCATAAACAGGGCGGCATTTCCTTCCATCACTTCCAGCAGCAGCGTTTCGTAGGCCTCCGGTACCGGTGTTTCATAGCTCTCTTTATAGGTAAAGTCCATCTCCACCGGGTTTATCTTTAACCGCACCCCCGGTTCCTTGGCATGAAACAATAACGTGATCTCCATTTCGGGCTGAATGCTGATGATAAGCTGGTTGGGCCGGTGATCAGTGACTGATTCCTTGTCAAACAGGTTATGAGGTACCGGCTTGAACTGTACCACTACTACTGAAGTGGTCTTGGGCATACACTTGCCGGTGCGCAGGTAGAAAGGTACATGCTGCCAGCGCCAGTTATCGATGAATAATTTCAGGGCCACAAAGGTCTCTGTGGCCGAAGAAGGGTTCACATTCTTCTCCTTCCGGTAGGGAAGCTGTCCTTTTCCCCCGGCATATTGCCCTCTCACCACATGGGTGCGGGCCTCCTTATTGGTAAGCGGCCTTACGGCTTTGAGCACATCTGCTTTTTTATTGCGGATCTCTTCCGCATCCATGGACAGCGGGGGCTCCATCGCCACCACACAGAGCAATTGAAGAAGGTGATTCTGGATCATATCCCGCAAGGCCCCAGCCTGCTCATAATAACCGCCGCGGCCACCCACACCAATGCTTTCCGCCACGGTGATCTGCACATGATCGATGTAATTCTGGTTCCAGATGGATTCGTATACAATATTCGCAAAGCGGAAGGCCAGCAGGTTCTGTACCGTTTCTTTTCCGAGGTAGTGATCGATACGGTAGATCTGTTTTTCATTAAAATGGGTGGTGAGCAGCCTGTTCAGCTCTTTTGCAGTGGCAAGGTCACTGCCAAACGGTTTTTCTACCACGATCCTGTCTGAAGCGGTATCCGCCGCCAGTTTGTAACGGGCGATCAGCAGGGAGATCGGTTCAATGAAACGGGGAGCCACCGAATAATAGAACAGGCGTACTGCTTTTGACTTCCAGGTCTTATCATTGTTTTCCAGGGTTTCGCTCAGCCGCCGGTAGGTATCATCGATGGTAAAATCACCTTCGAAATAAAATACATGCTGTATGAATCTTTTCCATTGCGCTGCTTTTGCCTTCCCGGTCCTGGAAAAGGTGTTGACCCCTTCCAGCAGGTGCTGCCTGTATTTTTTCTCATCCATCTTTTCGTAGTGTACACCGTAAATGGCAAAGCCGGGCGGCATGAACCCGGAAATATACAGGTTATAGAAAGCCGGCACCAGTTTGCGCCAGGCCAGATCGCCGTTGCCGCCAAAAATCACGATGTTCACCGGGGGCTGTTCTTTTTTTCTTACCGCCATGTCATTTATTTTTTAGAAGGGTCGTTTGTCTCCGGGTTCTCTTCCCATTTGGTATGAAAGATGCCGGGTCTGTCGGTTCGTTCGTACGTATGTGCACCAAAAAAATCACGCTGGGCCTGTACCAGGTTGGCCGGCAATACAGCACTGCGGAAAGCATCAAAGTAATGCAGCGAGGAGGCCAGTGCTGCCATGGGTTGTGCCGCAGCACCGGCGATCTGCAGCAACTCCTGCACCCGGTGGCGGAGTGAAGCGAAAGTTTGCTGAAATACCGGTGAAAGGATCACGTTGAGCAATGAAGGATCCTGCCGGTAGGCCTGCTGCAATTCATTCAGCAGTACAGACCTGATGATACAGCCGCCTTTCCAGATGCGGATCACATCGGCAATAACAATATTATACTGGTAACTGGCAGAAGCAACGGCCAGCAGGTGAAGGCCCTGAGCATAAGAGACCAGGAAACCCCAGTGAAGGGCATCTTTACATAGTTCCGTTAATAAAGCCTTATCTGCTTTAGCGGCAGGGGTGTTGTCAGGATAGATACCTGCGGCCTGCAACCGGGCTTCCTTGAGTGAAGAAAGGTACCGCATGCTGACGGCCGTATCGATCACAGACAGCGGAACGTTCAGATCCATAGCACTCTGGGAGGTCCACATGCCTGTCCCTTTTTGTCTGGCCTTATCCAGAATCATATCCACCAGCGGGTTACCGGTGAGGTCATCTTTTCTGCTGAGCACCTCAGCTGTTATCTCCACCAGGAAGGACCGGAGGGCTGTATTATTCCAGGCGGCAAAGGTTTGCTGCAGTTCGTCGTTGCTCATTCCGCCCCGGGTTTTCAATACACCATACACTTCGCTGATCAGCTGCATCATGGCGTATTCAATTCCGTTGTGCACCATCTTGGTATAGTGGCCGGCTGAGCCGTTGCCCACAAATGCTACACAGGGGCCTTCCTCCGTTTGTGCAGCGATCTTTTCAAAAATGGTTTTCAGGCTGCTGAAAGCAACAGGGTCACCGCCCGGCATCAGGCTGGGTCCGTTCCGGGCGCCCTCTTCACCACCGCTAACACCCATGCCGGTAAAATGTATGCCACTGTCCTTCAGCCTGGCGATCCGCAGATCTGTATCCGTAAAATGAGAATTGCCGCCATCTATCAGGATATCTCCCGGTTCCAGCAACGGCACAAATTCATCGATGACGGCGTCGGTGATCTTGCCGGCAGGAACCAGCATCATGATACAACGGGGCCTGGAAAGCGCCTGTACCAGCGCCGCTGCACTATCGGCCACCTGTACCGGTTTGCCCTGCCCGGCCTTTCTTGCCTTTTCCCGCTGTGCAGCATCCCGGTCGTAGCCGCAAACCGGTATATCCTTATCAGCAATATTCAAAACAAGGTTCAGCCCCATGGTGCCCAGACCGATCATACCAAATGCCGCCGCCATACTGTTATTTTTGCTGAAGGTACGCCGGCAAAAGGAAACAATCTGTGTGCTGCGTATCCCGGCAAGCCCGGTTCCATTACCTTTGCCTTTTCCCAAAACCAAACCAATTTGCGATTTACCGAATTCAACTTTCAGCCTGAACTTTTAGAAGGCATCGAAGCATCCAACTATGAAACGGCCACCCCGGTGCAGGAACAGGTTATTCCGCCTATTCTTGCCGGAAGGGATGTGATCGCTTCTGCACAGACCGGAACAGGGAAGACAGCCGCTTTCCTCCTGCCCATCATGAACAGTCTTCTCCGCAATCATGTGGACGGACAGACCGGCGCCCTGATCGTAGTACCCACCCGGGAACTTGCTATCCAGATCGCACAGCACATTGAGGGGCTTTCCTATTTTACACACCTGAGTTCAATTGCTATTTATGGCGGCAGCGGGGGCGACAATTTTGTTGCCGAGAAGAAAGCATTGCAGATGGGTGCCGATATCATTGTGTGCACACCCGGAAGGATGATCGCCCACCTGAATATGGGCTATGTGAACATGAAAGGGCTGCGGTTCCTTGTCCTTGATGAAGCAGACAGGATGCTGGATATGGGTTTCCAGGATGATATCAATAAGATCATCAAAGCGCTGCCGGAGAAAAGACAGAACCTGCTGTTCTCGGCCACCATGCCCGAAAAGATCAGGCAGCTGGCAAAACGTATCCTGCACAATCCCGCTGAGGTCAATATCGCCATTTCAAAACCACCGGAGAAAGTGGTGCAGAAGGCATTCATTGTATACGACCAGCAAAAACTCCCGCTGATCAAACGCCTCCTGAAAGAAACACCGTATAAGAATGCCCTGGTCTTTTGCAGTAAGAAACAAACCGTGAAGCAGGTAAGACGGGAACTGAAACAGGCCGGGTTCAATATCGAAGAGATACATAGTGACCTGGAGCAGGCCCAAAGGGAAAATGTTCTGGGCGCCTTTGCCAGCGGCCGCATACCCTTGCTGGTTGCCACCGATATCCTGAGCAGGGGAATTGATATTGATACGATCGACCTGGTGATCAATTATGATGTGCCCGGTGACGGTGAGGATTATGTGCACCGGATCGGCCGCACCGCCCGTGCGGAAGCAGATGGGGTGGCTTATACGCTGGTAGGAGAAAAAGAACAGAATAAATTTTCCAGTATTGAACGGCTCATCGGAAAAGAAGTGGACAAGGCGCCGGTACCCGAAGCGTTAGGAGCTGTGCCCTCGTATGCCCCCCGTCAAAAAGGCAGGAGTAACAAGCCCCAGAGGAGGTTTTACCGTAATCCTAACAAACGGTCCAAATAAAAATATTAACTTTAAGGATGCGATTTCCTCAAAGCAGATACCTTTTGAAAATCTCCCTGGTTATCTTTTGCAGTGCCGCTTTCCTGCAGGTAAGCGCACAACCTTCCGGCAATTCAACCCCTCCCAAAGATTTTTTCCTGAAAGGCAGTGTAACCACTTCAAAAGATTCAGCCGACAGTGGTGATAAAACTTCCATCAGCACGGGTGTGGGGGCTTTCATTGCCACCACAAATACCAATGCAAAATATAATAAGGCCAATGCGCTTTATTACAGCATGATCGATTCGCTTTCCAGGGTGATTTTCCGGTTCCCTGTTATGGATTCTGCCGGGCTGCCTTATGCGGAGGAGTGGGTGGGCACACCGAATATGGGCCTCCGCCGTCCTAATTATGTAATTATTCATTTTACGGCCAATAACAGTTGCGAGGAAACATTAAGAGAGTTCACCACCACCGGTGGCAGAGAGGCCAGTGCACATTATGTTATCAGCAAAGACGGAACTGTTTACCATATGCTGAATGACCTGCTGCGGGCCCATCATGCCGGCGAAAGCAAATGGGGCAACACCACCGATATTAATTCTTCTTCTGTAGGAATTGAACTGGATAATAACGGCAGCCAGCCGTTTCCCCCGGAACAAATGAACAGCCTTATCACCCTGCTGAACAGGCTGAAGGCCGCCTACAAGATACCCACAGCCAACTTTATCGGTCACGGGGATGTGGCACCTACCAGGCGAACAGACCCGGGCACAAAATTTCCCTGGAAGGATCTGAGTACACAAGGCTTTGGCCTGTGGTGGGATGATACCACAGGTGTGCAGGTGCCTGATAACTTTGATTACCTGATCGGCTTACGGATCATCGGGTATGATATTTCAAACCCGGCCGCGGCGCTTGCCGCTTTCAAAAGACACTTCATGGGTGACAATACAGGAACCATGAATGCTGATATAAGGAAAATTATTTATGTTCTCTACCAGAAATACCTGTAACAGGTTTCGTCGTACCTTTTAGCCCAAAAGGCATTCATGAAATTCTCTCTTAAAGCGCTTCTCTTTTTTTTAACGGCAGGCCTGGTATGGGGCTGTTCACAGGGAAAGTATACGGCCACCAACAAATCCTACAAGAAACAGGTAAAAGAATTTGCCAGGCTTTTGAAGGAGTACCCGGTCAGGGATTCTGCCGGACTTGACTATGCCCGGGACTGGGTGGGCACCACTAACCTTTCCATGCGCCGGCCCAACTTTGTCATCATTCACCATACGGCACAAAATACCTGCGATCAGACCTTACAGACATTTACACAAACCAAGAATCCTGTCAGTGCCCATTATGTGATTTGCCGGGATGGAAAAGTGTATCATATGCTCAACGACCTGCTGCGGGCACATCATGCAGGAGTAAGTAAGTGGGGCAATACCACCGACCTGAATTCCTGCTCAATAGGAATTGAACTCGACAATAACGGTTTCGAACCTTTTTCGGACGCTCAGATCAGCAGCCTGCTCACCTTGCTGGAAAGATTGAAAAAGGCATACAGTATCCCGGCACCGAATTTCATCGGGCATGGTGATGTGGCACCTACCCGTAAAAATGACCCGAACTGGCGGTTTCCCTGGAAATTGCTGAATGAAAAAGGATTCGGGCTGTGGTGGGGTGATACTTCGAATGTGCAGGTGCCGCCAAATTTCAATTACCTTGATGCCATTCATATAGTGGGCTATGATATCAAAGACACCAGTGCAGCGATCATCGGGTTTAAGCGGCATTTTTTGCAGGATACCACAAAGCGGATGACACCTGCTGCCATGAAAGTATTGTATGCCCTGTACAGGAAATATGAGTGAGGCGCCTTTCTTTGTATAAGATATGTAGATTTGATGCATAAAATGCAGGTATGGAATTCGGACGGGTGGATGAGACCAGGCTTAACAGTATCGATTTCAGTTTACCGCCTGAACCGGTCTTTAATAAACAATTCCTGAAAGGTAAACCTGCCGTAAACCCCAGGGTATATACAGGCTGCGCCAAATGGGGCCGGCCGGAGTGGGTTGGCAAAATTTACCCGCTAAAAACCAGGGAAAAAGATTTACTTCAGCATTATGTCAATCATTATAACTCCATTGAACTTAATGCCACACACTACCGTATCTGGGGAGAAGCCGGAATAAAGAAATGGGCTGAAAAAGCCAACGGCCGGGATTTTAAATTCTGCCCGAAGATGTACCAGGGGATCACCCACCGGGGAAGCCTTTCCGGAAAGGAATTTATCACCAACGAATATTTCAGGGGTATTGTGGCATTCGGAGAGCATCTCGGACCCGTCTTTGTGCAGGTCAGCGACCGTTTTTCTCCTGACAGGAAAAAAGAGTTGTTCAGTTTTCTTGCCTCTCTGCCCCGTGACCTTCAGTTCTTCCTGGAAGTACGGCATCCGGCGTGGTTCGCCAAACCCGGGATCTTTACTGAAATGCTGGAAGAACTCATCCGCCTGAACATAGGGCTGGTGATCACCGATACGGCAGGCCGCCGGGATTGTGCCCATATGCACCTTACTGTTCCAAAAGTTTTTATCCGCTATGTAGGAAACAGCCTGCATCCTTCCGATTATACACGTACCGATGTATGGGTGCAGCGAATGAAATACTGGATAAAGAACGGGGTGGAGGAATTGTATTTCTTCATGCATATGCATGATGAGGCCACTTCACCGGAGCTCACTGTTTACCTCGTGGATAAAATGAATAAAGAAATAGGCCTCCGGCTACCGAAACCTGTTTTCATTGATGCTGGAGAAACCAGTAAAGGCAGGTTGTTCTGAAAAAGCTGCGGCACTTGCTGCCGGTCTTATTGCTGTTGCTGCATTTCCATGAATCGTCTGTAGGAATTATCCGGTTTGGCCGGGTTGTGAACCTGGTAGGTAAATACCGGGGTGACAGCGATATCTTCTGTGCGGGGCTGTCCGTTTTCGATGACCACGGAAACCTGCAGTGTATGTTCGGAAGAACCTTTGTAAGTTCCTTTTACCGGTGTACAGTCGGTAAAATGCCTGCCGACGGCGAGGCGTACATGCCGGTCGCTGGCGATGCAGTTATTGGTAGGGTCGAGGCCGATCCATCCGTGAGAAGGAATATATGCTTCCACCCAGGCATGGGTGGCGCCTTCCCCGCGGAGCTCATGATTTTTCGGGCATATATACCCGCTTACATAACGGGCGGGAATACCTACCAGCCGGAGCATTACAAGCAGTACGTGGGCAAAATCCTGGCATACTCCGGCTTTCAGTTTCCAGATCTCATCCACTTCCGTTTCTATGCCCGTTACGCCTTTCTTATACTCGAAGTGATTGCAGACAAAAGAAGACAGCCGCTCCGCCACGATGAACGGGCTGGTGTTTTTATCCATGATGGAACCGATCACTGCGGTGATCTCTTCCAGCTGTTCACAATGCTCAGTGGAAAGGAAGTCCATATAAGGAAACTGCTCCCGGATCGTACTGAGGTTGTCCCATTTTGCAGCGGGTGCTGCATTCTCTTCCGGCAGTTTCGCTTCCTGGGTGATCACTTCAATAATGGATTCGATGGCCAGCTCCGTATGCGGCCTGATCACGGAGAAGATTCCGACCTTATTGCCAAAATAATCCGTAAAAATTTCAACGGATGGCTGGTGGGTAATGAGCAGGTCGTGTTTCCTGACGGCCTGCTGTGCATCATCCAGCGGAAACAGCATCACCTGGTTGGCGCTGTCAATAACAGGTGATGGGTAGGAGTATTTCGTGATATGTTTGATACGGTACTTTGGCATGGATGCAAAATTGCGGATAATCAGGAATTGCCGAAATAATATTGATTAAAGGCCGCTGCAATACCCAGTAACTCCTGGCGGACCTGCTGCAGGAAATTTTTCAGGCCTTCGCTGTCGGAAGGTCTTACATCACTGTACTTTACTTTGTTCATGATGCGGCCGATCAGGAATTCGAGTTCTTTATAGCTCTCCGGCAGGCTTTCTGTTTCCAGTCTTTCAAAGTAGCGGAACAATTGTTTCAGGCAATAAGAAACGGAATGCGGAAAATTTTCATTGTAAATGATCTGCTGCAAGACCGGCTCTACCTGGAAATTGCCCCGGTGCGTCTTCAGGTATAATTCATAGCCCGACAATGAATAAAGAAGATAGCGTAAGGCCGTTACCTCTACTTTGTGCTGAAGGTCATAGTTCAGTTCGGTCAGTTTAATGTTCAGCATGTCAGTGGAGAGGATAGCCCTTTCGAGAAACTTACCGAGGTTAAGATAGGTGAAGCCTTCGCCCCGGGCCATGGTAATGTCAACCGTGCCATGGTAAAGCAGGCCATGATGGATGAGGGCGTCCATGGCCGTAACAGGGTCGCCGCTTTCAGCCTGCAGTTGTATCTGCCGGCTCCTGATCAGGTGATAGTAGTCGTTGAGGCATTGCCATACTTCTTTGGTGATATGGTCCTGCACAGCCCTTGCATTTTCCCGGGCACGGGTAATATTATTGATCACCGAGGAGCCGTTGTTCTTATCCAGCAGAAGGTGTTGCAATACTTTTACTGAATGATTGCCGATCATTTGAATCTCCTCCGGCGGGGCATCACTGTAATTCCGCAACAAGGTTTCCCAGTTAAAATCCTTTACTTCATCCTGCGAAGAGATATAATTCGTGCGCAGGATGCGCAACATACCATTGGTACGCTCCATATAACGGGCCATCCAGAAAACGCTATCGGCGACACGGCTTAGCATAAGCAGGAAATATTGAACTCTTGGCTTGGCGCTGCGAGTAATAAACTGTCTTTTTGGTTATAGTTTTATAAATAGTATCGTCATCTGTAATAAAATGCGGCGGGTCTGTTCACCCCTTTACCCGCTGCCCGCAGTTATTCCTCCAGCACCCAGGTATCTTTACTTCCCCCGCCCTGGGAGGAATTTACCACCAGGGATCCTTCCTTCAGCGCCACCCGTGTTAAGCCCCCGGGAACAATATCAATGCCCTCCGGGCCATATAAGGCATAAGGCCGCAGATCCACCCTCCGGGGCTGAAGCACTCCGTTGATATAGCAGGGGGCCGACGAAAGGCTGATGATCGGCTGTGCAATAAAACTCCGGGGTTCCTCTTCTATTGCTGCCCTGAATTCTTCCATTTGCTTTTCGGTAGCGGCGCTTCCGATCAGCATGCCATACCCGCCGGACTCATTTGTCTTTTTGATCACCATCCGGTTCATGTTTTCATATACCAGCTTCCTGTTTTCAGGAAGGGCTAACTGGTAAGTGGGTACATTTTTCAGGAGGGGTTCTTCATTCAGGTAATACTTGATCATGTCCGGTACGTATGAATACACCGCTTTATCATCGGCCACGCCATTGCCCATTGCATTCACGATCGCCACATGGCCGGTGCGGTAAGCGCCATAGATGCCCGGCACACCCAGCATACTGTCCGGGCGGAATACAAGCGGGTCGATAAAGTCATCGTCCACCCGCCGGTAGATCACATCCACCTGCTTCAGCCCAGTAGTGGTTTTCATATACACTTTATGATTGTCAACCACAAGATCGCTGCCTTCCACCAGTTCGATGCCCATCAGCCGGGCAAGTGTGGTATGTTCGAAATAGGCAGAATTATAAATGCCGGGGGTAAGCAGTACAACAGTCGGGTCGCTCTTCTGCCGGTTGGCCAGGCCCATCAGGTTTTTGAGCAGCAGGTCCGGATAATCTTTTACAGAACGAACTTTATTCTTTGGCAGCAGGTCCGGGAATATCCGGTAGGTGATACTCCTGTTCTCAAGCATATAAGATACGCCGGAAGGAGTACGGAGATTATCTTCGAGCACATAGTAGGTGCCGTCATGGTCCCGGATGAGGTCGATGCCGGAAATATGTGTGTAAATATCAAAAGGTACTTCTACGCCGACCATCTGTCTTACGAAATTCGGGCAGGAGTAGATCAGCTTGGCAGGAACGATCCCGTCTTTAATGATGAACTGGTGAGTATAAATATCCTTGAGAAAAATGTTCAGCGCTTTCAGGCGTTGTTTGATCCCTTCTTCAATATGCTTCCACTCCGCTGCTTCCAGGATACGGGGAATGATATCGAAGGGGAATATTTTCTCGATGCCTTCGCCACTGCTGTACACGGTGAACGTGATGCCCTGGCTCATGAAGAGTTTTTTGGCCAGCTCATCTTTATGGTTCATTTCATCGGCGGAAAGCCCCTGGATGGCAGCTACAAAATTATTATACGAGGGGCGGATGCTCTCGCCATTGAACATTTCATCCCACACACCCGGTGATGAATTGTAATTATGTAACAAGGAATGGCCTTCCATGTATAACATGATTTACGTAAAACAGGAATCCTGAAAGCTTTAATGGAAGCAAACGCAGTACAGGGGTCAGAAACTACGGTGTTCCTTCAC
The DNA here is from genome assembly GCA_046329665.1 of Chitinophagaceae bacterium. Lineage (GTDB taxonomy): Bacteria > Bacteroidota > Bacteroidia > Chitinophagales > Chitinophagaceae > JJ008. The sequence continues at coordinate 25,981 of JAXLUG010000020.1, forward strand.
CCATGCTGTAACATACTCACTGATCTCGGAAGTAGGAGTGCCGGGGGCAAATAATTTTCCAACTCCCTGTTCATACAGCGTCTTCATGTCGTCATCGGGTATGATACCGCCGCCGGTCAGGAGCACATCATCCATCCCTTTTTCTTTCATCAGGGCGATCACTTTTGGAAAAACGGTATTGTGTGCGCCGGAAAGGATGCTGATCCCGATCGCATCGACGTCTTCCTGCAGGGCTGCATTCACCACCATCTCCGGCGTTTGGCGAAGCCCGGTATAGATCACCTCCATTCCCGCATCCCGAAGGGCGGTGGCAATGACTTTGGCTCCCCGGTCATGGCCGTCAAGTCCGACTTTGGCAACAAGTACACGGATGGGTCTGTTCATACAACTGTGATGGCTGTAAAAGTAGGACAAAATTAATACCCGGTTAATTACACTGTGAATTCAGAAACCTGAGTGAAGCCCGGTTATAATCGCTGTACAGCTGGTGATCGGCCACGGCCAGGTCGATCTGCTGTATTACAAAGGCCCGCTGGAATAAATTCAGGGCATTGATGGCAGGAAAAGCGGAAGGGTTGGCCTGGAAAGCAGTGGTCAGTGTACCGGAAAAACCAATGAAATAGTTTTTACCGTTCAGGTAGCCCTTTGCCTTCAGTTCATTGAATACAGCGGCCGATTGTGCCAGGGTGATATCGCCCCGGCGGGCAAATCTTTCCGGGTACAGGGGGCTGTGTTCAGTGATGAAATACCTGCTGCAGATGCCCCGGCTGCTGATGGACTGGGCGTTTGACAATGCATCTGCATTGCCCTGCGGCCCCACATTATCATTATTGTCAAAACGGGCCATGCAAAACTGGAAAGGTACGGTGGTGCTTTGTGCCACGATGCTCCCCGTGGGGGCGCAATAACTGATGCCGGCCTTATAACTGTACATCATCGACAGGGTGCCGGAGAAGAAACCGCCATTGCTCATGCCTAATGAATAGCGGAACTTATTCCTGCCGGTAATACCCCTTGTATAGAAAGTATCGGTGATGGCTTTGATGTTGGCAAAGTCCACATTTGTTACACTGTCATAGGGTACCGGATTCCACCGGATGTTGCCGTCCCCGTTTGCATCCACACCGGTGGTGGATTCTTCGGACTCTGTTACCACCACCCCGAAATTATCATTTACCAGGTCCCGTATCAGTAACTGGCTTTCATAACTGCTGGTGAACTGCTGTGCACTGCCCCCGGTGCCATGCAGCAGGAAAACAAATCCTTTATGACCTGCGGGGAAATAATAATAGACGGGTTTCAGCCTGTCACGGCCTTTTATCTGTTCAAAGTTTAAGGTAAAGGCGACACTGTTTTTTACACTTCCGGAAAAGGAGACATTCCTTGCCGGCATGATGAACCAGGTATGCCATTCGTCCTTTCCGTTCAGCAGGCTGGCATCTGAGCTGCTCCAGGTGTCGAATAACTGGGTGCCGCTGTAGGCGGTGCTGAAGAGATGGACGGTATCACCGGTTTTGTATTTTCCGCTGCCATAGCCATTGGCAACCGTTACCATAAAACTGTCGGTAGTAACGGGCGGGTTGGTGCCCCCTCCGCCCGTACCGGTATCTTTCTGGCAGGAAAAAAAGACGGTGACAATGCTCAGCAGGGGCAACAGTTTTTTCATGGAGTTGTCAGACGGTTTGTGATGCCGGAAGTTAAAATGGCCGTTAAAAAATATTTATAGCCGCTTCGATCCTTTTTACGGTTTCCTCTTTTCCCAGCAGTTCAGCAATATGGAATACAGGGGGGCCGAATTTGCCACCGACCAGCATAATGCGGAAGGGCAGCTGCACCTCTCCCGGCTTCAGCTGGTTGGCCACGGCCGTGGTTTGAAAATTAGCTTCCAGTACAGCCAGCTCCCAGATATGGGTATCACGGTAATTGCGGATGAGCTGGCGGAAGAACTCTTTTTTTTGTTCATTCCATTTCGGCCTGACCGCTTCCGTATCCCATGTTGCCGGTGCGTTGAAAAAGAAAGAAGACTGTTGTATAAAATCGGGCAGCAATGTACACCGGTCTCTTACAAGCCCAATTACTTTTTCCAGGTAGGTATCGTTTGAAACAGTAATACCACTTTGCCGGAGAAGTTCACTGACCTTGGAGATCAGGGCCGGAACCTCCAGTTTCCGGATCCATTCGTGGTTGAACCATTTCGCTTTTTCGTAATCGAATTTGGCACCCGCACTGTGCACCCGGTCCATCGAAAATTTTTCAACCAGTTCTTCTTTGGTAAAGATTTCCTTCTCGGTCCCGTCATTCCAGCCCAGCAGGGCCAGGTAATTGATGAAGGCCTCCGGAATAAATCCTTTCTCTTTAAATCCTTCTGTTGTGTCGCCGGTTTTGGGATCGGTCCAGTTCATGGCAAATACCGGGAAGCCATATTTAGCACCGTCTCTTTTACTGAGTTTGCCATTGGGGCCTAATATCAAAGGGAAGTGCGCCCATTGCGGCATTTTGTTCAGGCCGAAGAGGTATTTCCAGAGCAGGATGTGCACAGGGGCAGAGGGCAGCCATTCTTCCCCGCGGAAGGCATGGCTTATTTCCATCAGGTGGTCATCCACAACCACGGCAAGATGATAGGTAGGCATACCATCTGCTTTCAGCAATACCTTATCATCCACGATGTTCGTTTCAAAATGTACTTCTCCGCGGATCATATCAGTAAAGGTCACGGTTTCATGCTCCGGCATTTTTATCCGGATGACGTGCCGGGTACCCGCTGCCAGCAGGGTGCTGGTTTCAGCTGCGGAAAGTGCAAGCGAATTGCGCATCTTCATCCTTACCGAGTGATCATACTGCGGGGAAGGGTTTTGTTCTGTCTTATGGTCCTGCCGCATTTTATCCAGCTCTTCCGGTGTGTCGAAAGCATAATAAGCATGACCGTCTTTTACCAGTTGCTCCGCATATTGCCGGTAGGTGGCTTTTCGTTCACTCTGGCGGTAAGGGCCATAGCTGCCGCCATGCTGCACACTTTCATCCGGTTCCAGACCGCACCATTTCAGGGTATCGAAAATATATTCTTCCGCCCCGGGTACATAGCGGGTCTGGTCTGTATCCTCGATCCGTACTATAAAATCTCCGCCCTGTTTCTTCGCAAATAAATAGTTATACAGCACAGTTCTTACGCCACCCAGGTGTAGGCCCCCGGTAGGGGACGGAGCAAAGCGAACCCTTACTTTTTTTGACATAAACGCAAAGATAAATTGAAGTTTATTGTCTGAAGCTGATAGTTTATGTCAGTACTTCCCGGTATGAAAGCCAGTTGATACTTTACCTGATGAATGCTGGCATACTGTTATACCTTTGTATGGCACATGACTTTTATCGCACCGCATTATAACAAAGCCAGGAAGAAACCCGTACTTGGTTTCTTTAAAAGAGACCGCTACCTGATCAGAACACCCTGGTGGATGAAACGGCTTTTCCCCGACTGCGTCTGGGACATCGGCCAAAAGGAAAAAACGCTCTACCTGACTTTTGATGACGGCCCACATCCCTCCATCACACCCTTTGTACTGGAGCAACTGAAACAATACCAGGCAAAGGCCACCTTCTTTTGTATCGGCGAAAACGTAACTAAATACCCCGAAGTATACAAACGGCTGACCGGCGAAGGACATGCAGTGGGCAATCACACCCAGCATCATCTTAACGGGTGGAAAACCGCTGATGAAAGATACCTCGGCGATATAGAAGAAGCTGCAACAGCCATTCACTCCCCCCTGTTCAGACCTCCTTACGGACGTATTAAACGTTCACAGATCAGACAACTGCATACAACCCGCCCGGGTACACGTATTATTATGTGGAATATTCTCCCCGGTGACTGGGATGGAACGGTATCACCCGAAACGTGTTACGACCGCATTAAGAACCGGATCCGGGAAGGGGATATTATTGTTTTTCATGACAGTGATAAAGCATGGGACCGCATGCATTATTGTCTTCCCCGGTTACTAAAGGATTTTTCGCAAAAAGGTTATCGTTTTGATCTGATTCCGCAAACAGGGTAGGAAATATGGTGTTATTGCGGTGAGTTTAGTAAGCTCAGCTATAAAAAGTTAGGGCCTGGGTAGAAACCCTGGCCCGTTTTTAATCCGTACCCTATGAAAACTGGTTTAAAGGTATAATAATTTTTTAATTACGGCAAAGTAATTTGATGGGTCGTTCCATTAATTGTAAGGGTCGCCTGGTTATCGCAGTTGCCGGCGCCAAAATCCAGGATACCCACCCAGGGGCTGGTGGTTGGATTGGGGAGGTTTACCCGAACCGTACGTACCCTGCCCTTTACGATCCAGCGGCAGGTAAAGCGGCGCACCAGAGGCTCCGTAATGGTTGATTCCCAACGGACAAGCAGATTTCCCCGCCTGGTTACCCCGCTGGCAGAACCTTCAATTTTAAAGACATCATCTTTTGGAAATACGGTGGTGGCAAGACCATCTATCTGGGTTACCACCCGGGTGCTGTTCCATTCGGTATAGTTCCCGTTAGGCCGGGTAAGCTTGCCATTGATCACCTCGATCCTGAACCTTCTCGGGATATTGGTTTCTGATGTATTGGTTATTTTATGGGTGCCTTCCACATGCACATCATCCACATAATAGTTCTCAAAGTGTGCCGTGGCGATTGATCCGGCATTGATCAGCCGGCCGGTATATTCAATGATCACCTTTCCTTTACGCACCCTTCCATCCGGGCCGGGGCAGCCAACCGTACCAAAGTCGAGTGTGATGATAACCGGGAAAGGAGTCCCGTTTGGATAAGAAGCCGTAACGGAGAAACAACGGTTCACCGGGGTAAGGGTATCAGTTCTGTTAAAGGAAACGCCTGACCCGGCCACGCCCACATCATTATTTACACCCATCACATCGTCAAAGAGCTCACCGAAAGTGCTTTCAGCTTCTGCATCGGCTTCAGCAGAGGCCTGTGCCACCTGTTCTTCCTGCTGGTCCGTACCGGATTGGCTGTTCTCCTTTTTACAGGAAATGATAACCAGCAGACTGAAGAGGATGGTGAATGAAGCCAGCTTGGGGAAACTGATCCAGGATTTCATGCTGAGAATTTTTAAAGTAGTTGGTTGAATTAGCTTGTCTAAGATGGTGTTTATTCATCAAAGTTTAAAGGTTTCTTAAAGAATTTTACAGAGTTTTGCCTTCAAAATCAGGCATTTGATGCGGCTTATTGATACCCATACCCATATTTATTTAAGCGAATTTGATTCCGACCGGGATGCTATGCTGATCCGGGCCGGGGATGCCGGGGTCAGCCGCTTATTAATGCCGGCCATCGATTCCTCCACGCATCAGCAGATGTTTGACCTGGAAGCGAAGGCCCCCGGACATTGTCTTTCCATGATGGGGGTACACCCATGTTCAGTCAGGGAGAATTTCCAGGAGGAACTGGGCATTGCCGGGGAATACCTGAGTAAGCGGAAGTTCATTGCAGTCGGGGAGATCGGGCTTGATTTTTACTGGGATAAAACTTTTACCGCACAGCAGTACGAAGCCCTGCATGTGCAACTGGAATGGGCCCTGCACTATGATATCCCTTTTTCCCTTCATTCCCGCAACGCCACGGAGGAATGTATCAAGGTGGTGAAAGAACATCAGAAAGGAAAGCTGAAGGGAGTGTTTCATTGCTTTTCGGGTGATGCCTTGCAGGCCCGGCAAATAACCGACCTGGGGTTATGCCTTGGTATCGGCGGGGTGGTAACCTTCAAAAACGGAGGACTTGATAAAGTGCTTCCGGATGTTCCGCTCTCTTCGCTGGTCCTGGAAACAGATGCACCTTACCTGGCGCCGGTGCCTTACCGGGGGAAAAGAAATGAACCCTCTTTCCTGCGCTATGTGGTGGAGAAACTGGCAGAGATATACCAGATAACTTCTGCAGAAGTGGCGGCTGTCACTACCAGGAATGCAGAAAGGGTTTTTGGAGCGGCAGAACAATTTACATAGTCAGGAAAAAAAACCGAGGCCGGCTATATCCGCCGGGATATTTGAGCAGCCGGTTCAAATGGCCGCTGTCATCTTCTGATAAATCTTTCCACCGGTCTTCTTAACGAAACAGGATCAGGATACTGATTAATATACCCCGTTCTTAAGATAAACTGAATATCACCGGCGATACCTACAGAACTGTTCAACGCATTTTTCGTAAAGGGCTCCTCCAGGATCTGGGTCATAGGATGTATGGCAATACCTCTTTCCCTTGTTTTTAAAAGCATCCGTTGCAGCCGCTTCCCGGTTTCAATCAACGTTGCCGTGGAATTATCCTTGCTGGTGATGAGCAGCCAGCCACCGGACCGGCTTACCTGTTCCTTTACCTTATCCAGTCCCTGCTCCCTGAATTTTTTGCTCATGATATTCTTCCGGGAATAAAAATTACGTACCACCCAGCCCGGCATCCCGCTTATTTCCATGCTCGCAGTGGTGAGCCCGTCACAATATCTTTTGGCTTCCTTGCTGGATAAGCGCATCCAGTCAGCCAGTTCGGACTGGGCATCATCCCGGTAGGTCTGCTGCCGGTTGGCTTCGATCGTCTGTTCATTCAGCCATTCATACTCTTTGGAACCATTTTTAAAAAAATGGAAATAGTCTTCTTCCGTGGCCGTTAGGTATGCCACATCTTTCCCGCTCAGTGCTTCCTTCCTGTAGCCCGACCGGACAGTTCTTCTTAGTTTTATTTTCCGGGTATCAAAGGCAGAAGCACTATTTGCCTTGGTCAGCCGGGCCTCCATAATATGTTCATCCTGGTTATGCTGCGCCAGCAAAGTAAACTGGCAGCTATAGCCATAGCTGGCAGCTGCATATTCGAGGTTCTGGATAAAGGCCCCGATCGACAGGATGGTCTCTCTTTGTAAGGGGTCGACAGCCGGAAGCCATTTTGTTTTATCATTCGTAATTATCCAGTGATAAGGTTCAATATATTTTATGATCCAGGGCTGTGTGTTGTGCCCGCTGGGGGCCAGTGAGGCAAGGTAAAGTATCTCTTTCTCATCCGGTTTCAGGGGAAACATGCTTTGGCTTTCCTGGTTTATATCTGTCCGGACGAAATTCCTTTTATCACTCAGCAGGTAAGCAGTGCCTGCGGTTACGGCAACGGTGGCGCCGGCGTATTTTAGAAATTTTCTTCTGTCCATTTTCTTTGTTTTTACAAAACTGCCAAACAGTTCAACACTATTTTTTTACAAATGATAAATAAAGCGGCTGTCAGGCAGCCCGTTTAGGTATCCAGATAGACCGGAAATCACGGTAAAAGCACAATACCAGGTAAGGCATGATCATGCACAAAGTGATCCATAGCAGCGAAAACAGGGGAAAATGCTTTTCATCTGTTGTGATGACAAGCCCGATCGTTCTTATTACCGTATGGACGATAGCCGGGCTCCACACCGTATTATTTCCTTTTTCAAAAAGAAAGGCCAGCGGTACCGCACTGGCTCCGGCAAGTAATGTTGATAATAATGCCACCGGCCAGCTCATATAAGCGAATAAAAGAAGGTGGGCCATTGTAAAGAAGATGGCCGCGTTGATAGCGGCTTTGCGGAAATCCTGTTTTTGACGTAAGCCCCCGAACAGGTAACCACGGAATAAGATTTCTTCGGTGAGTCCCCCGGTCAGGAAAAGACCTGCCAGGTTCAGCAGCCAGTCTTTTGCAAGGAATAGTTCTGCATGCAGAAAAGCGCCTAACAAGGGGTACGAAAGCAGAAGTGCAGTGGCCAGCACCAGCCCTGGCAAAAGATCCTTCCGTGTTGCCGTGCCCGCCCCTGTTTTTTTTGCTAAGTCCGGCCACCTGTCGCCTTTGCGCCATACACATACTAAGAGTGTACCGGCTACCACCAGCGATGTTATCATCGCATTGAGCACATAGGGCAGCCCGGCAACAAGCAGCCCGGTAAAGTGCATCACCAGGAACACGGCAAAGAAGGTGATATAGCGGTTCTGCCGGCGGCTCATTTTGCAAGAAGGGTTTTTTGTTTTGATCTTCTGTATTCCTTTGTTAGCCGGTATATGGCATAAATGCCCGGGATCATTGGCAGTACGGCTGTCCACATTCCGGAAAAATAGTACCGCCCTGTTGTTTTATAATAGTAGTTGGGCATATCCGCCACTTCAATTCCATGGATCGTTTCAGTTACTTTGCTGATGTTTGCAGGCTCGATGTGCGGTGTTATGACCGGGAAAATGAAATGGGTGAATTCGGCAACACCCGGTCCTATAAAGATAAACCAGGCTACAAAACCCGCCAGCGGAACCCTGTAGTACAACCCAAGTGTGGTTAACGTATAGATCACAGGTCCGATCATCATGAATACAAGCAGGAAACCTTTTTCGGTCCAGGGAATATTGAAAATCCTGGACATGGCCGGCCCGAAGCCGGTGAAATATTCTTCCACCATATGAACCTGCAGTGCCGCCACTGTAAGTACGAAAACCGGTAAGATGATTTTCGGGTCCGTCGGCTTCTTCAGGTAAGTAAAATACCAGAAGATAAACCCGATGACAGCAGAACTGCCGATGATGATGACAGGTGGCCAGCCAACTTTAATATAGCCAACGACCGGGGCCACGATACAGATGGCAGTGGCGGCGGCGAGGCTTGCTTTTTGAGTGAGGGTGAACTGTTGCATAGTAAAATTGTTTTAATGCTGCAAAACTCAAGTGTGGCAAGGGCATATCATTTTACAAATGATAAAAAAGCAGCTGCGGAATATGCCGGCGGAAAAAAAATCCCGCTTCCGTGTACAGAAGCGGGATCATTTCATAACATCTTTCAGGATACCGAAAGGCCCGGCTATCTCCGGGCAGGGGCAATGTCTTTGTACTTCATGAGCATTGTTTCAAACTGACCGGTGTTGACCGGGTTGTGGATCTTTAATGTGGCCGGCGGGTATTTTACCAGCATCTCCACAGGCCTTACGGGCCGTTTTTCGAAACCTCCGCCGCAATTAGGGCAAACATTTTGCAAAACGTTCTCTGCACACGCTGCACAAAATGTGCATTCAAATGAGCATATCATGGCTCCTTCGTCATCAGGAGGAAGCGGTTTCCCGCAATGTTCACAAACGGGTCTTATCTGAAGCATAAGTATATTTTTTAGAAACTGATTTCCGGCAAATCTACCCCGTGCATACCGCCGTCTTTTTTACAAATGATAAATACTTAGCGGCTGGCCCTGATCCGGCTCAACGACACCTGGGTTATACCGAGGTAATTGGCCAGGTCGCCAAGGCTGATCCTTTGCAGAAGGGCGCCATTGTCTTTCAGGAAGTGATCATATCTTTCCGTGGCGTTTTCCTCGAGCATCTCACTTATCCGTTTCATCATATTGATAGTGGCAACAGATAATAGTTTCCTGTAAGCCGTTTCAATACGGTGATGCTTCCTGCATAACGCATCAAGATCGGCCTTTGCCAGGCAGGTCACTGTTGTATCTTCCAGGGCCATGATCTCATACACGGATGGTGTTTGTGTTTCAAAGCTGTTGAGCACAGTGAACAGGGTATGTTCCGGGAAGAACCGCATGATGAATTCTTTATCACCTGTTGAAAAAAAGGTCTTGGTAAGGCCTTTGTCAATAAAGTAAAGCCTTTTACAGGTCTCCCCGTTTCGAAGCAGCATCGCACCTTTCCCGTACGACTTTACCGTTAAAACCTGCCGCAGTTCATCTTCGGCCGTTTCGCTGAGGCCGCTGAGGTGCTTAAAGACGGATACAAAATCTGTCATATCAACTGGCCGGTCTGAACCGGATTCAATAAAATAATTATATCAGATGAAGGTAACGATTAGCCCTGATACGTGATTCTTTGACAACCCCGGGAAACACATGGCTGTACCCATCATTCAATGACCAGGTCAGCAAATTTTATCATCGTTCTGTTACCGGTGTAGGCTATGCGTATGATATTCCGGCTGTCAAGTATAACGGCAGGATAGCTGTATTCCCCTTCTTCGTGGTCTTCCAGCGAAAGCAGATCGCTCCAGGTCCGGCCATTGTTGGATACAGCGGCTCTTAACACCGAGCGGCCTTCCCACCAGTTGGTACCGGGAAGCATGGGATTGTAAACAAGCAGTTGCCATCCGTTAGGCAGTGATACTGCATCAATTCCTGCATTAGGATTTGGCAGGCTAAGTGCAGTAAGGGGCGACCAGGAACGTCCGCCGTCAAACGACCATGTTTCGATGATTCGCTTTTGCCGGCTGCGGCAAAGCAATTGAAGCGTATCCCCTCCATATTGCAGAATGGCCGGCTGTATCACATCAAAACTGTCGCAAGCAACGAGGATGTACCGGCGGTTATTACCCGCTGCATCTGTACTTTCCAGGTGTATCTTCCAGCTTTTTTCACCCTGCCCTTCTGTACTGGAGGGGCAGAGCACCGTACCATTTTGTAACTGTACCGGCTTATTCCGCACGGGACCTAAAAACGGAGGCGGAAGTGCAACAGCGGAAGACCAGGTCTTTCCTCCATTGCGGGATATTTTTCTTTCCCCCCGCCATTCCCTAGGATTTCTGCCCACTTTATAATAAAGGAACAGAACACCGGAACTGTTCCTGAATAACACAGGATTCCAGCAGGCCAGGGGTCTGCCGGCAGTGTCCTTCCCGGTTGCGAGAAGGAATACCGGGCCCCACTGTTCTTTTTGATTCGTATAGCGAAAACATCCCCAGACGGCTACATTGCCGGCGCCCTCATAGTCTCCGCCAAACCAGGCATACAGCAGGGTGTCTTTACCCGTTTCGGCAAGGGTGGCAGCGTGACAACTCTTAAAAGGCGGGTCATGGAAAATACGGCCCGAATCGATAAGACGGACAGCAGGCTGAGCTGAGGCAACCTGCATTGCGCAGGAAAATAACAGGAGCAGTATGAATTTATTTTTCAACCTGTTTGATTTACCCTGTTACCGGCAGACCCGGGCAGTTGGTCCGACCCGTTGCCGGTACAGCAGTAGTTAAGATAGGATTTAATACGATGGAACCATATGGATGCGGTATCGTTGATGATCACCTTTTTTCAGGCTAAAAAAAATTCGGAACCTGAGCAGTTAACGAGTATTTTTGCAGCCCTAATTGTATTTCGGAATACGGAGACCTGCTCGAGTGGTTGAAGAGGCACGCCTGGAAAGTGTGTATACCCCCAAAGGGTATCGAGGGTTCGAATCCCTCGGTCTCCGCTCTTACCCTCCAAGCTTAAGCGATGGAGGGTTTTTCTTTCAGGCTAATACTTAAACAGCTCTTTCTTCTTCACCACATCATTTACCATCCTTCCTTCATACCCGATTTTTGGAGAGCCTGCACTACCAGTTATTTGCCTGGTCCGTATTTAATCGTTCAGATACGTCTGCCGGCTGGTGCTCTTTCCATTGGGGGTCGTATTTCACAAACCAGGATATCCAGAGGCTGCGGCTCAGCCGCATGAGCCAGGGCTGGAGCATAAAAAGAAAGACCGCATTAAAGATCAGCCAGTAAAAAAACCGGTTATCGTTGGTCGACATGCCGATGATAAGGTACCAGGCGATCAGCGTGGCCACACTCAGGGCGATCGTCATCGCATAACTTACATAACTGGTGCCATAGTAGAACCCTACTTCTATTTCCGTAGCCTGTCCGCACACAGGACAATTCTTGTTCATCTCCATCGTTCTTTTGAACCGGTAACTGACGGGATATTTGAATAGTTTTCCTTCCCTGCACCGCGGGCAACGGCAGCCGATGGCGGAAGCGAAATAGCCCCGGTGTTTTGTTTCTGCTGACATATTAATTGCTGGTTATATGCTGGTCAATGATCCGCTCCAGGGAGGCGGCCTGTATCACACCCGACTGCCGCCAAAGCTGTTTTCCTTTCTGAAAAAGCAACAGTGTGGGAACACTCTGCACCTGAAATGCATGAGCGGCAGCGGGGCTTTGGTCGATATCGATCTTGATGATGCGGAGTTTATTTCCTTTCCGCTGATGCAGTTCATCAAGCACCGGTTTCATCACCCTGCAGGGGCCACACCAGGTAGCCGTAAAGTCTACCAGTACCGGTACCTCTCCGTTGATGAGCTCACCAAAACTTTCCTTTTTATTGTTTGCTGTCATTTTGTTTCGTTTCTTTTCTGAACATGCTGAACAACAGCCCGCCCATCAGTGCCCCGTAGGCTGTTGAGCGATGCCACTTCGAAGTGATCATACAGGTGCCATTGCTGCATCCCACCTGCTGCCAGTACAAATAACCGCCCAGGGCCCCGATCAGCACACCAGCGATCGTCCATTTATTTTTCAGCACCCAATTCTTCATATTCAATAGTATCCGTTTCTTTTATCGTGCCGGGTCGTTGCGGTGCGTAACAGTTACCGCCTGCACAGCAAACCCCGTCTGTGAACAAAGCAAATAGTGTAAACAAGGCCCCCAGTACTATACCGGGCACATGGTGCTCTGTAATGGATGAGGACAAAATTAAGATACCCAGCACAACCCGGATGATCTTTAATACGGTCCAGCCGCTTTTTAACCTGTCTGTCAGCACCATAATTGTGTATTTGAAGCAAATTTCTGATTCCGGCGGTGGCCTGCGGGTGACTATTGTTACAAACTGCTCCTAATAGCTCATTTCATCCAGCTTTACCTTTCCTTTAAAGGTCCAGAAAACAAAACTGGTGTATACGCCAACGAGCGGGGTGCCGATCAGGGCGATCAGCAGCAGTGTCTTCATGGTCCTGGGCGAAGAAGCGGCATTTTGCACGGTGATGCTGTTGGCGATATTGTTCCTGGCATACACAAGTTGCGGGAATACCTCCACGGCCACAGCGGCCAGCAGGGAGGCAATGGTGACTGCGGAACTGATAAAAGCAAAACGGTAATTGCCTTTTTTAAGCTGCCGCGGAATATTGGCAATGGCCAGTAACATTAGGGCCGGCAGCACAAAGTAAGCAGGGTTACTTCTTATCCTGTCGCTGAGATGCGGAATATATAACAACGTGTAAAGTGTGGTGAGGCTGAATGTGACCAGGAAGAAAACGGTGAAGTTCTTTGCCAGGATGGTGAGCCTGGTGTACAGGCGGTTCTCTGTTTTCATGGCCAGGTAAATGGCGCCATGCATCATGAACAACGCCAGGGTGGTGACAGCCACCAGTATCGAAAACGGATTAAAGAAGGTGAGCAGGTTGCCGGTGAATTCTTTCTGTTCATTGAGCGGCAGTCCCGCTGCAATATTACCAAGCATCAGGCCCAGTGACAAGGTAACCACGATACAGGCGAAGGAATAGATGAAGTCCCATGTCATGCGCCATTTTTTACCAGGCTCTTTGCTCCTGAATTCGATCGCCACCGCCCTCCATATAAGCCCGATCAGAAAGATCATGACCGGGAGGTAAAAAGCGGAGAAGATAGCCGCATAAGCAACGGGGAAGCCGGCAAACAAGGCGCCGCCCCCGATCACCAGCCATACTTCGTTACCATCCCATACCGGGCCGATGGCATTCAGGGCAATCCGGCGGCTGGTTTCTTTGCGGAGAAAAAGATGCAGGGCCCCGGCACCCAGATCGAAACCATCCAGGATAGCATACCCTGTAATGACTGCGCCAAACACCAGGAACCATAACGTGTTATAATCAATGCCAAGGAACATAGTTATTGTGATGAAGTGTTCATGAATGGGTTTTGTCTTCTGCTGGTTGCGTCTTCTTCCGCCGCTGCTGCCTGCAGCACGGGGCCGTGTTTTATTTTTTTATTCAGCAGGTAAAGAAAAAGGACAAACAGCGTGGCATACACCAGGGTGAAAAGGATCAGTGATGTGAGTACCTGTTCGGCCTTTACCGTGGCAGACAGTGCATCGGATGTACGCAGCAGGCCATACACCACCCAGGGCTGTCTTCCCATTTCTGCGGCAAACCATCCGGCCTGGTTGGCGATCTGTGGCAGCAATACCGCCCAGACAAATACGATCATCAGCCACTTTTTATCAAACAGTTTTCCTCTTCTCCATTGCCAGGCTGCATACAGGGTTAATATGATCAGTGCAATGCCAATGGCCACCATGAGGTGATAGAACTGGAATACCGCATTTACCTGTGGTGGTGTGGTATCAGCGGCAAAGGCATTCAGCCCGGTAACGGGGGCATAAAAATCACCATGAAGTAAAAAGCTTAAGCCGCCGGGGATCCGGATACCGGCCGTGTGCTGCTCTTTTTTACTGACCCAGCCCAGTATATACATATCCGCCGCACCGGTACTATCGAAATGACCTTCCATAGCCGCCATCTTGGCCGGTTGATTTTTTGCGACCCCTTCTGCACTGCGGTGACCGAGAAACAACTGTGCCAGGGAAAAAACAATTCCCACCGCCAGGGCGATCCGGAAGGAAGGTTTGGCGATCTCCAGGTGTTTCTTTTTAAGAATGTACCAGGCATTCACACTCATCACCAGGAAGGCACCGGCAAGAAAGGCGCCCGTCCATACATGCAGGAGCCGGTCCACACTGGAAGGATTGAAAACCATCTGCCAGAAATCGGTGATCTCGGCCCGGGCCTGCATGCCTTCACCAACGATATGAAAACCGGAAGGCGTTTGCTGCCAGCTGTTGGCCACCACGATCCATACGGCGCTGAACAAGGAACCTAGGAATACCATCAGTGCCGAAAAGAAATGAACTTTCGGGCTCACCCTTTTCCAGCCAAAGAGCAGGATACCGAGGAAACCGCTTTCGAGTGCAAAAGCAAAAATGCCTTCTGCAGCAAGGGCGCTGCCGAAAATATCACCGACATACCGGGAGTAAGTGGCCCAGTTGGTGCCGAATTCAAATTCCATGATGATGCCGGTGGCAACCCCTAACCCGAAAACAAGGGCAAAGATCCGGATCCAGAACCGGGTCATATCCTCGTACATCTTTTTCCCGGTTTTCAGGTAAAGACCTTCCATGATCACAATGATGAGCCCAAGACCGATACTTAATGGAGGATAGATGTAATGAAATGAAATGGTGAAAGCAAATTGCAGGCGGGATAATATCTCGGTATCCATGTCAGTTGTTTCTGTAATGTTATGCGCAGCAAGGCCCGGAACACAACTGCCTTTTCCGGCAGTATCGTTTCCGGAAACAAAGATCACTGCAAAGTTCAGGCATGACGGTGACATTCATGACAAAAAAAACGGCTGCTGAAAAGCAGCCGCTCAGAATAACCAAAACCAGCTTTTACATTTTACCGGGCAGTATCTTATGCCAGTAAAGCCAGGGGAGCACCCTTCTTTTCAGCTGGTACATGCTCCATCTTTCCTTGCTTTGGTCAAAGGGGAAGGTTTCAATGGGTGTATTGTTATAATCAAATTCACAAAGCACCAGCTTACCGTAACCGGTTACGACCGGGCAGCTGGTATAACCATTATAGCTTGCTTCGGGTTTCCTGCCTTCCATTACGGCCAGCAGGTTTTTAACCAGTACAGGGGCCTGTTTACGTATGGCGGCACCGGTGCGGGAGGTGGGCAGGGAAGAAGCATCGCCCAGTGAAAAGATGTTGGGATACTTCACATGCTGTAATGTGTGTTTATCAACATCCACCCAGCCGGCTGTGTTGGCCAGCGAGCTGTTCCGGATAAAATCAGGGGCACTCTGCGGCGGGGTTACATGTATCATGTCAAAATCCACCCAGTATTCTTTGTCCTTATTCTGCTCGCCAAAGCCCACAAACTTTGCCTTCTTATTCGGGCCGTCTATTTCAACCAGTTTGGTGAAGAAGTTCATCTGCACTTTATCCCGCTCTGCTACTTTCTTAAAGGTCTTTTCATATTTCTCCACCCCAAAGAGCCGGGTTCCGCCGCTCCAGTATTGGATCTCGGTCTTGTCAAATACACCCTGTTTTTTAAAATAATCGGCTGCCAGCCACATGATCTTATGCGGGGCACCGCCACATTTTACCGGTGTATTGGGGTTAGTGAACAAGGCCCTGCCCCCTTTGAATTGGCGGATGCATTCCCAGGTGTAAGGCACATCGTTCACGCTGTAGTTGGAACATACTCCATTTTTGCCCAGGGTTTCTTTCAGTCCTTTGATCTCGTTCCAGTTTAACTGGATGCCCGGTGCCACGACCAGGTATTCATAGCCCACTGTATCGCTGTTGTCCAGGGTAATGGTATTGGCTTCCGGCTGAAAGGAAACGGCTTTTTGTTTGAGCCACTTTACTTCTTTGGGCATCACGTCAGCCTCGTTATGAATGGTGTTCTTCATATTGAACACACCGGCACCCACCAGTGTCCAGGCGGGCTGGTAATAATGTTTGTCGGAGGGCTCGATAATGGCAATATCAAGTTTCCTGTTTTTGCGGAGCAGTTGTGAAGCGGTGGAGATGCCGGCATTTCCGCCGCCGACGATCACGACCTTGTGTTGGTGCAACATAGCTGAAATGTTTATGCAGCTAAGGTAGTTTCAGGAGGAAGGCATAGTGGTGATATTAGTCACCATGATCCGGTTTATTTTGAAAATCATGCCCCCGTTCCGGTCCGCATGATAACAGTCAGTTTTTTTTGTGACTTATGTCATTCCCGTCCCTTCCCCCCGCCTTGAAATTTGTTTGCTATAACTGGTGTATAAAAAAAATAAGCTTATGAATACTTCCTGTACATCCCGCTGTCCCTGAAAGACCAGCCGCCTTTTACCCAAACCTGATTTATTCATACTAAAAAAAATTTTATGAAAATAGAACAGATCTATACCGGTTGTCTTGCCGAAGCCGCCTACTACATCGAAAGTGATGGTGAAGCGGCAATCATTGATCCCTTACGGGAAACAAAACCATACATGGAGCGGGCGGAACGGAACGGGGCCAGGATCAAATATATTCTTGAAACACACTTTCATGCTGATTTCGTCAGCGGCCATATTGACCTGGCAAAGAAAACAGGCGCCATGATCGTCTTCGGTCCGACCGCTGCTCCCGGATATGATGCACATGTGGCCAGGGATGGCGAGGAACTGACCCTGGGAAAAGTCAAGTTCAGGGTACTGCATACACCGGGCCATACAATGGAATCGACCACTTATTTACTGATGGATGAAAACGGGAAGGAGAACTCCATTTTCACCGGCGACACCTTATTCATCGGGGATGTGGGAAGGCCCGACCTGGTTCAAAAGGTAAAGGCGGAAGTGACACCACAACTGCTGGCCGGTCACTTATTTGATTCACTCCGCCACAAGATCATGCGGCTGCCGGATGATGTTATTGTATATCCGGGCCATGGTGCCGGCAGTGCCTGCGGCAAGAATATGAGCCGGGAGACAACCGATACCCTGGGCCACCAGAAGAAAGTGAATTACGCCCTGCGGGCCGGTATGACGAAGGAGGAATTCATCAAAGAAGTGACGGACGGGCTGGTGGAGCCCCCGCAATATTTTCCCTTTAATGTGCTGATGAACCTGAAAGGAGGCATTGACAGTATTGATGCCATCATCGAAAGAGGAAGCAAACCGCTTACGGCCCGTGAATTTCAAACGGCCTGGGAGAGCCTGGAAACCCTGGTGATCGATACAAGGAGCAAGGATGCCTTTGCCGCCGAACACATACCCGGTTCGGTCTTCATCGGTATCGATGACAATTTTGCCCCCTGGGCCGGCACCCTGATCACCAATTTGAAGCAGCCCATTCTTTTTATAGCAGAGGAGGGAAGGGAAGAAGAAGTGATCACCCGGCTGGCCAGAGTGGGATATGATAACACAATGGGTTATCTGAAAGGCAGTATCTGGGCCTGGAAAGAAGCCGGTTTTGAAACCAGCTCGCTGGAAGAGACCGATGCGGAATCATTTGCTGCCCTTTACGAGAGCGGGATCGAAAAGATCAACCTGCTGGATGCAAGAAGAAAAAGCGAATATGATTCGGAACACCTGATGGGGGCCGAAAATTTCCCGCTTGACTTTATCAACCAAAATATGGCGCAGCTGGACCGGAATAAAAAATATTATATCCATTGTGCGGGGGGGTACCGTTCTGTGATCATGTGCTCTATCCTTCGGGCGAGAGGATATGAGAAGGTGGTGAACATACGGGGCGGGTACAAATCCCTCAGCCAGACCGGCCTGAGAAAAACCAAGTACGTGGAGCCCACTACAATGCTCTGATCCGTCAGCGTAAATAATAGGTAAGGCCGGCCCCGTTGCGGGCCGGCTTTTTTTGTGATAACCGTCACAGGGCATTCCGGGCAATACGGGTACATTTGTTGTTTAATAAAGTAAACTATGGCTACAATAAAAATGACCACGCAGGATTTTAAAGACAAGGTCTTTAATTATGAAACAGAGCAGGACTGGAAATACCAGGGAGCGCTTCCTGCTATTATCGACTTTTATGCTGACTGGTGTGGCCCCTGCCGTATGGTAGCCCCGATTCTGGAAGAATTATCCAACGAATATGATGGTAAGCTGGTGATCTATAAAGTGGATACGGATGCTGAACAGGAGCTTTCCGCTGTGTTTGGTATCCGCAGCATCCCTACCATGCTCTTTATCGGCGCAGATGGCGAGCCGATGATGCAGCCGGGCGCCTTGCCAAAGCATGTGCTTCGCCAGGTGATCGAAGAAAAGATGCTTGTAAAAAAGGCCGGTTAACACAACCGGCCTTTTTGATCAGCTAATGCAGTCCTGCTGTTAATGCGGCAGGCTGCTTCTGAACCGGCCGTATACCCAGGTTCCGATAATAGCGCTGAATAAGGTGACGATCACAGCCAGCGCACCGGTACCGATCTGGGCATACAACGGGCCCGGGCAGGCGCCGGTCAATGCCCAGCCTGTTCCGAAGATCAGGCCGCCATATACCTGGCCTTTATTGAATTTTTTTGGTTCGAGCCTGATCTCTTCGCCGTCAAGGGACTTTAGTTTGAATCGTTTGATCAGGAATACACTGATGATCCCGACCACCACGGCAGAACCGATGACACCAAACATATGGAAACTCTGCAGCCGGAACATTTCCTGGATACGGAACCAGGAGATCACCTGCGATTTCACCAGGATGATACCAAACAACATCCCGGCCACGGCATATTTTATTTTTGCAACAAGTGGCTTATCAAGCGTGGAATGATTCACACACATGGCATGTTCGGAACGTACTTCGTAATCTGTATTTACCTGCTGGGCCACGAAGGGCTTTTCACTGGCAGCAATTTCCGGGCTTATATTTTTAACTGACATAGTAAAGGATAAAAGTTAGAGATGTAAAATATAGGGCAGCACCAGGTTGGCGGCGGCAAACCCGCCTGCCATAAAACAACAGGTGGCTACCAGGGAAGGCCATTGAAGGTTGCTTAGCCCCATGATTGAATGTCCTGAAGTACACCCGCCGGCATACCGGGTGCCGAAGCCCACAAGAAAGCCACCCGCCACCATCAACACAACCCCTCTGGGTGTCAGCAGGGCCTGCCACGAAAAAAGATCACCCGGTACCAGCCCCTCGTAATGCGTAATTCCATAACCATTCAGTTCGGCCACCAGCTTCGGGTTTACTTTGATGGGATTAGGGTCAGCCAGGAACTTTGCGGCCAGTATCCCGCCTATAATGATACCTCCGGCGAAAAATAGATTCCAGACCTCTTTTTTCCAGTCATATTTGAAAAAAGGAACATTGGAAGGTGCGCAGGCGGCGCAAACATGCCGGAGAGAGGAAGAAATACCAAACGATTTATTACCAAGGAGAAGCAGAAGCGGTACCGTTAACCCGATCAATGGCCCGGCTACGTACCAGGGCCAGGGTTGTCTGAGCCATTCAAGCATAGTTGATTTTTTACAAAGGTCAATATACGGAAAGCGGGGGCAGGTGACTTTTGTTACCGGGAAAAAGAAGAATTTTTCCCGAACCGGAGATTCAACTGGATATATAGCTGGTTGCGGTGGAATGTCCGGGTATTGCTTTTTTGCAGTACCCACTGGTAACCTGCGTCGAGGCTGGTGCCCTGGTGTACCCATTGTAAGCCGCCATAGATCCGTTCCTGGTCGAAAAGGACGGGATACTTGTCTTTTTTTACCATCACTTCATTATAGAAGGTGGCGGACAAGGCCTGCTTGTTTTTTACTGAAAAAAGCGGAACCGAGAGGCTGTTCTGCAACCGCAGTCTTACCTGGGTAAAGTGCAGCGGATCGTTGTATTGGATAAAACGTTCTTCCACCAGCAGCCGGTTTTTATTTTTAACCGACCGGTGGCCGATCGTTTTCAATACACCGCCGGTGAGGCGGATCTCTTCTGTTTCCCTCAGATCGCCTTTTGCGTCTGCAATATCATTGTTTCGGAGCCAGGCAAATGGGGAAAGGAGAAGCGTCCAGTTTTCCGGAAGTTGGTAATACACCCACAGGCGGGCAAGGTTTCCCAACGGGTAATGAAAAATATTCTTATCGCCGTTCCGGTAGTTCGCCTGGCTTCGGTGCAGCAGATCCAGGCCGGCCGACCAGTGTTTATCCAGCAGGACGGTGGTATTCACCCTTACCCAGCATTCATGTCTTGTTTGTGAAGCGGCAAGAAGGGGGAGTACCGTAACCAGGAGCAGCCATCGTTTCATCAGGCTATTTTATGCTGAAGACGGGTCCAGGGCCCCCCATTATACACTTCAATACCGGCTGACCGGAGGATGTTCCTGGCCATACCGCTCCGGGCGCCGCTCCGGCAGACCGTGATCACCGGTTTATTGATCTTTTTCAGCTCTGCGACTTTGCTCCGGATATTATCCAGCGGAAAATTCTTCGATCCTTTGATGTGCCCGCTTTTATATTCTGCCGCAGAACGTACATCAACAATGATGGCGCCTTTACTTACCAGTTCCCTGAGGTCGACAGCCGTGCCGCCAAAGATCTTCTTCAGAAATCCTATCATGATTGTTTAGTTTAAGAGTGATTGCATATCGGTTAAGCCGCCGCCGTTATAGATATCGGTCAGCCCGCTTTGCCGGAGCAGTTGTACCGCCATACCGCTTCTGTTGCCGCTCCGGCAATAGAGTACTACCGGTTTATTGATGGCTTTGAGGTCGCCGGATTTACCATATATATCTTCCAGCGGGATGTTCATGGCGCCGGGTATGTGTTCCATATCAAATTCCCAGGGGCTCCTTACATCCACGATCAGTGTGTTCGGATCATTTACGAGTTGTTTAATCGTATTCATAGAAAAAAATTTTTTAAAGGAAGGGCCGGGGTTGAACCCGGCGCAAGGAATCGTTGTTCTTAGCCGGCTGCTGGTTTAAAGTAGGGTGGAAGGGCATACATAATCAGTAAGGGTAAATTTCCCGCTCTCCTTTATTGCCTTGAACCCTCCTTTTACATCAATCAGTTTGTCGTACCCCCTTGCCCGGAGGATCGACGTGAAGATCATGGAGCGGTAACCACCGGCACAATGAACATAATAGGTTTTGTTTTTATCGAGCTGTGCCATGCTGTCGTTGATGAAATCAAGCGGGGCATTCTCCGCATCGGGGATATGCTCGCTCTGGAACTCACTTTTTTTACGGACGTCCAGGATATTCACTTCCTGTTTTTTCATCAGTCCTGCCAGTTCATCAGCGCTAACGGAAAGGATATGGTCTGTTTCTTTTCCGGCCGCCTTCCAGGCGCTGAAACCCCCTTTCAGGTACCCGATCGTATGATCATACCCCACTCTGGCCAAACGGGTGATCACTTCTTCTTCACGGCCCTCATCGGTGATCAGCAGTATTTCCTGTTTGATATCAGGGATCATCGCCCCTACCCAGGGGGCAAACTGTCCGTCGATGCCAATATTGACAGCGTTCGGGATAAATCCTTCAGCGAAGGTTTGCGGTGCTCTTGTATCAAGTACCAGGGCACCGGTTTCGTTGGCGGCGGCTTCAAAAGCATCGGGGCTTAAGGCATGCTGGCCTCTTTCAAGCACCTTGTCAATGCTTTCATATCCCTGGATGTTCAGCATTACATTCAGCGGAAAATAGGCCGGGGGCGCCACAAGCCCGGTGGTTACTTCCCTGATGAATTCCTCTTTGGTCATATCAGCCCGGAGTGCATAGTTGGTTTCCTTCTGGTGACCAAGTGTATCCGTTGTTTCCTTACTCATGTTCTTGCCACAGGCACTTCCGGCACCGTGGGCCGGATACACGATAATATCATCTGCCAGCGGCATGATCTTACTGCGCAAAGAATCAAAAAGATAACCGGCGAGTTTATCCTGGGTGAGATCGGCCACTACTTTCTGGGCAAGATCAGGTCTGCCTACATCGCCTATAAAGAGTGTATCACCTGAAAACAGCCCTGCTGCTTTCCCGTTTTCATCGCGGAGCAGGAAACAGCTGCTTTCCATGGTATGACCGGGCGTATGTAATACCTGCAGTGTAACATGGCCTACTTTGAATTCCTGCCCATCCGTGGCAATAATGGCATCAAAAGCCGGTCTGGCACCCGGGCCGTATACGATCGGGGCACCGGTTTTTTTGGACAGGTCAAGATGACCGCTGACAAAATCGGCGTGAAAGTGGGTTTCAAAGACATATTTAATCCGGGCATTATTACTTTCTGCTTTATGGAGGTAGGGCTCCACTTCCCGGAGCGGATCGATGATCACGGCTTCACCATTGCTTTCGATGTAATAGGCTCCTTGTGCAAGGCAGCCGGTGTAGATCTGTTCAACTTTCATCTTTGATTAATTTGAAGCAAATTTCTGTCTGTGTGCAGAACCTGACAGTGACTAGCATCACAATCACCGGGGGCGTCAGCGGAGGAGGATTTCCTTTGTGATGATATAAATACCCATTACGAGGATGAACCACCCAAATCCTCTTTTCAGTGATTTGCCGGGTATTTTTTCAGCGAAACGGCTGCCGATAAAAATGCCAAGGATGGCAAGCCCGGTGAAGACAAGCAGCAGCACCCAGTTATAACTGAACTGTTTCAGGCTGAATAAAAATCCAAAGAGTGAATTGATAGCGATGATGAGCAGGGAAGTGCCTACGGCCTTTTTCATTGCCAGGCCCAGGAACACCACCAGTGAAGGGATGATGAGAAAACCACCGCCGGCTCCCAGTAACCCTGTCAACGTACCTATCAGCAAGCCGAGGAATATAAGCGGGATCACTTTGCTTGCCGGGTGTGAGCTGGTTTCGTTTTGTTCAGGGACAGCATCCCTTTTACTTCTTATCATGGTAACGGAAGCAGCCACCATCAGGATGGCAAACACCACCATCAGCAGGATGTCCTTTGAAACGGGCTTGCTGCCGATATAAAATACAGTCTCTGGTATAGCAGGCAGAATATAATGACGGGCAATGAAGATGGAGAAAACAGAGGGAATACCGAATTCGGTTATAGCCCTGAAGTCGATCAGGTTCTTTGAATAAGCCCTTATCCCGCCAACAAGGCTGGTAAGTCCAACGATGAAGAGTGAACTGGCTGTGGCTTCCAGCGGGTGTACGCCCATCAGGTATACCAGTACGGGTACGGTAAGGATAGATCCGCCGCTGCCGACCAGGCCCAGTGAGATGCCGATGAGTACAGAAGCCAGATAGCCGAGGATCTCCATGTATTATTTTTTGCAAGATTAGCGACAGTCTTTATCCTGCATTGTGACACAAATCACGGCCGGTAAATCATACCAGTTCGATCATGTTCCGGTGAAGCTTTACCAGGTTTCGCTGTTCCATCTTTTTTAAGAGTCTTGAAATCACCTCCCGGGAGCTGTTCAGGTCATCTGCGATCTGCTGATGGGAAAGCTCGATCGTTTTTTTACCGCTTACACCGGCATGGCGTTTCAGGTAAAACTCCAGTCTTTCGTCCATGTTACGGAAAGCAATATTGTCCACCACCGCCAGCAGCTCATCAAACCGTGAACGATAGGTTTGTATCACGAACTGGTACCAGCTTTTGTACTTGTTCATCAGGTCATCCATTAACTGGATGGGGATCATCAGCACTTCGGTATCTTCTTCGGCCTTGGCCATTACTTCACTGGTCTGCGATTGAAGGGCGCAGATCATGGAAACCGCACAGGCCTGGCCGGGGCCGAGATAATACATGAGGAATTCACCGCCTTCTGCATTTTCCCGGTATATTTTTATTCTTCCTTCCAGCACCAGCACGGCTGATTTAATGTATTGCCCTGTCCGCATAATGATATCACCGGCATTAAAGCTTCGCTGGATCGCTTCTTTTTCGATCAGTTCAACCAGGTGGGGTTCGAATTGCGGGAATAATTGTTTCCAGTTCATGCGTATTAAATTAATCTTCCAGAACGGTTTCCATCTTCATGCTCCTGCTTCCTTTTACCAGCAGGTGGGCATTTTCAAAATGTTGTTGCTGCAGCCAGGTTTTGGCTTCTGCCGCACTGGCAAAAGAACGAAAGGGATGGCTGATCTTTAAAAAATCGCCGCCCACCAGTACAACATCGGCCCAGTGATATTGGTTAAGCAGTTCGGCAATGGCCGTATGCTCCTGCAGGCTTTCTTCACCCAATTCGGCCATAGCTCCGAGCAATACTATTTTTTTGCCGGCCTCCATTTTTCCAAAATTTTCGATGGCGAGTTTCATACTGGAGGGATTGGCATTGTAGGCATCAAGAATGACTGTATTGCTCCCTTTCATGATCAGTTGTGAGCGGCTGTTGGAAGGGTGATAACGTTCAATGGATTCACGGATCTTATCATCCTGTACACCAAAATGTTTTCCGGCACATACCGCCGCCAGCACATTCGGCAGGTTATAGTCACCTACAAGTTGTGTTCGGATCGTACCGGTAGCGGCGCCTTTGCTGATCCCGACTTCCAGGAAGGGCTCGCTTTTTATGGCCTGGCCTTCGATGGTGGCGTTGGAAGTGCCGTAAGTAATGATGTGACGGATGCCTTTGCTCATCTCCGCCAGGTATTCATAATCCTGCATCATGAATACTGTGCCCCCGTTATTCCGCAGGTGGTTATAGAGTTCGCCTTTACCCTTGCGGACGCCTTCCACCCCGCCAAAGCCTTCCAGGTGGGCTTTGCCGCAGTTGGTGATCAGGCCGTGGGTGGGCAGGGCATAAGTGCAGTAAGAGGCGATCTCGCCCTGGTGATTGGCGCCCATTTCGATAACGGCTATATCAGCATCCTTTCTTATTTTAAGAATGGTCAGGGGTATTCCAATATGATTATTAAAATTGCCTTCAGTGGTGTACGTTCTGAAGGAAGAAGAAAGTACAGCGTGGATAAGCTCCTTGGTTGTTGTTTTGCCGTTGCTGCCGGTGATAGCCAGGAACGGGATCGTGAACTGCTGCCGGTGATATTTTGCCAGTTGCTGCAGGGTGGTAAGCACATCTTCCACCAGGAGGGTCTTGTCCCCTATGGCAAAGATCGGGTCGTCAATGACTGCATAGGAAGCACCGGCCTCAATGGCCCGGGAGGCGAAAGTATTGCCGTTGAAATGATCACCCTTTAAAGCAAAGAACAGGTCGCCGGGTTTCAGTTTGCGGGTATCTGTCTGTACTGAAGGATATTGCCGGAAGATGTGGTAAAGGGCATCAATCTGCATGCTGCAAAAATAGCAGTTCGCCTTTGGACTGCTAACTAAATAACAAACCCTCCTTTCGGGAGGGTTTGTCCGGAATATTTCAATTCAGGCAAGCTTATCGTTTTTGTCTTTTGGTCTTGTAGTACTGACCTGTTTTACGCTTGTTTCCTTCGGGGCTGCCCATACGGTCCATTGCACAACGGAAACCAAGTGTGCTTAAAGACTGATCTTCTTCGAGGAAGCGGCGGCTGCCGGGTGTAAGCCAGTAAGCACGATCATTCCAGCTGCCACCTTTGTAAACTTTTGATTTTTCGGGGTGGATCAGGGTGGTTACACCATAGCCATAAGAGGCTTGTGAAAGGGAGTCACCATCCAGGAAGTTGATCACATTACCACGCTGATAGTTCCTGCGGTTTTTGCTTTCTTCATCGGTAACATCCACCATTTTCACACGACCGGTGCTGTCTTTTTCATAACGTGTGGAAGGATCCATGGAAGTGGAGTCAGCCACGTAAAGTTTTTTATACCTGTTACCACGGAAAGGAGCGGGCATATCATCATAGTCGAGTGAGGAGAGCGGACGATAGGTGTCTTCCACCCATTCGCTCACGTTACCGGCCATATTATAGATACCAAACCCGTTGGGGAAGAAAGATTCAACAGGTGCAGTGTAGAAAGCACGGTCATTCAGACCACCGGCCACACCGGCGTTATCACCCGATCCTCTTTTGAAGTTAGCCAGGAAGGTACCCTGCCAGCTGCCATGACGGCTGTCACGCAGACCGGTCATTTTCGGGCTCCAGGGATACATTTGTTTGTTACTGGCCAGTTCCTCTCCTCTTTTGCCCTCTTTTACACTGGGGCGGGGGTTCTGGTTGATCAGGCCGTAAGCGGCATATTCCCACTCAGCTTCGAAGGGCAGGCGGTAGTCAGGAAGCAATACACCTGATTCCATTGAAGCGGTGGTGGTCTTCGGTTCGCCTTTCTTGGTTTTTATTTTACCCGGAGGCGCTGTATATAAACCTAAGAGGTAGGCTTTGGTATTAAAGTTATTGTCACCTTGCTGGGCACCGGGTTTCAGGTTACTCTTGTTCACATAACCGGCCTTCATCAGGAGTTTTTCGTTCACACGGTCACTTCTCCAGGCACAGAAGGCCTTTGCCTGTCTCCAGGAAACGCCAACTACCGGGTAGTCGTTGA
Organism: Chitinophagaceae bacterium; assembly: GCA_046329665.1. GTDB lineage: Bacteria > Bacteroidota > Bacteroidia > Chitinophagales > Chitinophagaceae > JJ008. The sequence continues at coordinate 52,670 of JAXLUG010000020.1, forward strand.
AGCCGGGGTGACGGAAGTAGAATTCCACCAGCGGTTCGTTGTAGCTCAACTCACTTCTCCAGCAAAGTGTGTCGGGAAGTGCGGCTGAGATGATCGGAGCATTGGCAGGATCAGAAGGATCGAAGACTTTAAACAGCCAGTAGAGGTATTCACGATAGTGTACATTCGCCACTTCGGTACGGTCGATGTAGAAAGAAGGAACCGATACACGGCGGGGAATATTATTCCAGTCGCCCATTACATCCTCCTCTGTCTGACCCATGGTGAAGGTACCGCCCTGTACGAAAACAAGGCCGGGACCAAGACCCTGTTCTTTGGCTTTGGATACCCTGTATCCGCCTTCATTTTTGTCGTTGTAATTCCATCCCGTTACGGATGATTTGTCCTTCTTTTTACTGAAGAGACCACCATTTTTACATGATGCCAGCAGCACAACGCAGGATAATAGGATTGTTAAGTTTTTCACTTTCATTGTTTTTTGCATAAACCTGTGAATTGGAATATTTTTAACGCCGGTTGGGGTAAAATATTGCACCTCAGAGAAGTTTTACCTGCCGGAATTGCGAATATAACCACTTTAAGTAAACAGGGCTACGCAGAAATACTTTTTTTACCCTGTAAAAACCCGTCCGCTGGTTTTGAAACCAGGAGGATAAATGCCTTTTCGCAAGGCTGATTTTCCGGGCTCTTATTATTAATATCAAGCTGCATTTACAGGCGAACGGATGCTCCGAATTTTTTGCAACCGGTAATGGTACCAGGCTGGTGCTACAAAATCATGAGTCTGCTGACCGATCTTCCTTCTCTCGCCAGTATACCTGCTTACAGGATAGTTGCTGGCGGAAGCAAAAAGGGCCCCGTACAAATGACTGCAAAGAAAATGCTGTGAGATCGGCAGAAGGGGGCATCGAAAGATTCAGGGACGTTCCTTTTTAGCCGGCCGTTTACGCCGGTCCGAAAATGAACACAAGGAGTCAATACGGGGAGAAGGATGATACCTTAAAAAGCCATCAGTTGTGTAACCATCACACAGGGCAACCGGTCTGGTAACCCCGGAATGGGGGAGCCGTGTAGCAGGGGCGATATTATTGCCGGGCATATCTATAATATGCTCCTGAAAGCGATTGCTGGGAAAGGTAAAAAATAAGCGAGTGCTAATAAATCCTGTATTATTCAGAGGCCAAATGAAACTGTATGATATTCATCAGGAATATCGGCGCAGGGCAGAAGAGTAATAGTTAAGTCTTATGCGTTCATTATAACCGCATTAATTATGCACAGAAAAGAATTTTTTTACAATAAATTTTAAATTAGGACGTTTTTCCTGAAATTTGCCACCCGGGAAAGGTGTGTATGGTATTACCCAACCCCCGGGAAATCAGAAAAAAAGACAATTTTTTGGTTTCAGTGTAAATTTTTCTATTTTAGTTTTGTTTTTAGTCAAAAGCTCTATATTTACACCATTATTAAAAACTTTCTAATGAGACCAACTGCTTTAAAACTAACTGCCGCAATCCTGCTCTTTTGTGGTATTACATCCGCTGTACAAGCGCAGAAATTAAACGTTGTTACTACTGCTGTTCCTTTTCTTCGTATTTCACCCGATGCCCGCTCTGGTGGTATGGGAGATATTGGCATTGCCACTTCTCCTGATGCCTATTCTGGCATTTGGAATGGTGCGAAAACATCCTTCAGCGATACAAAAGGTGCTATCGGAGCTACCTACACTCCGTGGCTGCATTATGTGGTAAATGATGTATTCCTTGCTGACCTTGCAGGGTATTACAAATTCGCAGATAACCAGGCCCTTTTCGGATCAGTTCGTTATTTCAGCCTTGGTGATATCCAGTTCACTGACGCCCTTGGTAATGACCTTACCTCTTTCCGCCCCCGTGAGTTCGGTATCGATGTTGGATATTCAAGGAAACTGAATTCAAAGCATGCTATCGGTATCGCTTTGAAATATATCAACTCAAACCTCGCCAGCGGTTTCAATGCAGGCGGTACTACTTACAAAACTGGTAGTGCTGTAGCTGCTGACCTTTCTTACGCTGGTAACTCTATCAAAGCTTCAGGCGATGGTTGGAGATGGGGTGCTGTTCTGTCAAACCTCGGTTCTAAAATATCTTATACTGATAACGCTGACGCAAAAGATTTCATCCCGGCTAACTTAGGTCTTGGTGTTAACTATACTAACAAGTTCAACAACGTTAACCAGATCTCTTTCGGTCTTGAAATCAACAAACTGCTTGTTCCCACTCCTCCTTCAGATTCAGCCGGCCTGGTTGAGTACAGAAATAAAAGTGTGATCGGCAGCTGGTTCAGCTCTTTCGGTGATGCTCCTGATGGCTTCAGCGAAGAGATCAAAGAATTCCAGGTTTCTCTGGGTGCAGAATACTGGTACAACAACCAGTTTGCTCTCCGTGCCGGTTATTTCTACGAGAACAAAGACAAAGGCAACCGCCGCTATTTCACAGCAGGTGTTGGTCTTAAATACAACATCTTCGGTTTCAACTTTGCTTACCTGGTTCCTTCAGGAAGTGGTGTAAACCGCAACCCGCTGTCAAACACGCTGCGTTTCTCCATCCTGTTTGATTTCGACGGCAAAAAGAAATAAGACTCACTAAGAAAGATTTTATATACAACACCCCGCTTTTGCGGGGTGTTCTTTTTTATATACATACCAGGGAGGCAGTACCGCCTCTTTTATTGATATTTGCCCAAAACAAGGTATGTCATACCGTATCGGTTCAGGAGTTGATTTTCACCAGCTGAAAGAGGGCAGAGACCTCTGGATTGGCGGGGTTCTTATCCCCCATCATAAGGGAGCTCTGGGTCACAGCGATGCAGATGTGCTCCTCCATGCCATTTGCGACGCACTCCTGGGTGCCCTCGCATTGGGCGACATCGGCACCCACTTCCCGGATACAGACGCTTCTCTGAAAAACATAGACAGCAAGATTTTGCTCAGGAAAACCATGGAACTGGTCCGGAATGAAAATTATTCCGTCGTCAATATAGACGCAACCCTTTGCCTGCAGCAACCGAAAATAAAACCCTATGCCGGAAAGATGCAGGAGGTCATTGCAGCGCTTACAGGCCTTCAGGCGGCCGATGTATCCATCAAAGCCACCACCACTGAGCAAATGGGCTTTGTCGGGCGGGAAGAGGGCCTGGTCGCCTATGCTACCGTGCTTCTGAGAAAGAATTGAGAATTCTACCGGCAGAAATCATACCCCTACCGTTATCTTTGCCCGGATGTCAGCCGTAGAAATAAAGGTCATTAACCATTCCTCAAACCCGCTGCCTTCGTATGCCACTTCCGGGTCATCAGGGATGGACCTGAGGGCCAGCCTGGAGCAGCCACAGGTCATCAGACCGATGGAAAGAGTGCTTATCCCTACGGGGCTCTTCATCGAACTGCCGGCTGGATATGAAGCCCAGATACGCCCCCGCAGCGGACTGGCCATCAAACAGGGCATCACCTGTCTCAACACACCAGGAACAGTTGATGCAGATTACCGCGGGGAGATTAAGATTATCTTAATCAACCTGTCAGAACAGGAACAGGTCATAGAACCGGGCGACCGGATAGCACAAATGGTGATACAAAAAGTGGAAAAGGCCCTGTGGCTGGAAACAGCAACGATAAATGTAACCGAGAGAAATGAGGGAGGCTTCGGGCACACCGGAAAACAATAAAGAAACAGCCGATGCGTAAAATATTATTTATTGCTATTGCCGTGACTGCCGTGCTGTGTTCCTGCCGCTCAACGAAAAAGATACAAACCGCTATTGTAAAAAAGGACACCGTTTCGGTACCCTTGCCAACAGCCGCAGCAGACCCCACCCGGGAAGATACCCTTTCATTCATCCGCCATAATATTGACAGCATAGCCAGGAACCGGATCGGGTTCACCACCTTCTCGGCAAAAGTGGATGTGGAATACAATGATGGCGACGGAAAAAAATATGATGTGAACGCCAACATCAGGATGTACAAGGACAGTGTGATCTGGGTTTCCGTAACGGCAATACTTGGGATTGAGGGATTACGGGCCTATATCACAAAAGACTCGGTGAAGCTTCTCGATAAACAGAATAAAATCTTTACCGCCCGCAGTGTCTCCTTCCTGCAGGAAGTAACAGACCTGCCCCTGAACCTCACCTCCCTGCAGGACCTGCTGATCGGTAACCCGGTATTTCTGGATACCAATATCGTGTCCTATACAAGATCTTCCGGCAGTTTGTCCTTTTTAAGCCTGGGCGACTTTTTCAAAAACCTGTTCACCGTGGCTGAAAACAATAAACTGGTACAGAGCAGTAAACTGGATGATGTGGAAGAAACCAGGAACCGTACCTGCTACCTTTCCTATAACGATTATGAGAATAAGAAGGGAGTGAACTTTGCCACCCGGAGAAGTATCAATGTATCAGAGAAGAAAAAACTGGATATACGCCTTAATTTCAAGCAGTATGAGTTTAATGAAACGTTAAGCTTCCCCTTTAATGTACCTAAAAATTATACAAGGAATTAAGTAATAAAATTTATTTTGCGTACAGCCGTTATACACGGTATCACTTCCGGCCCCTTTTTTTAACCTGCATCCCGTAAAAAACTATGACAAGAAAAACATTTTCGCTGCTGACAGCATTTTTCTTCATGACGGCTGCGGCATTGGCTCAGCCCGCACAGGACAGATCGCAGCTTGAAAAGGAACGCCAGGCCATTCAGCAGGAGCTGAAGGAAATACAAAGCATGTACAATAAAGTCAGCGGTCAGAAAAAACAAACCCTCGGCCAGCTGAATGTCCTCAACAGGAAGATCGCCCTGCAGGAACAATACCTCAACAACATCAACAAAGAAATAAGGGCCATTGATGATGATATCTACCTGAGCAATCTTGAAATATACCGGCTGGAAAAACAACTTGACACACTGAAAACACAATATGCCAAATCCATTGTGTATGCCTACAAGAACAAAAGCAATTACGATTATCTCAACTTCATATTCTCTGCCAGCAGTTTCAATGATGCGATCAAGCGGATCGCTTACCTGAAAAGTTACCGGTCTTACCGGGAAAAACAGGTCGCTACGATCCTGGAAACAAAAGACCTTATTGCAAAGCGTAAGCAGCAGCAGATAGGCAGGAAAGATCAGAAGAATGCCGCCCTGGAAAACCAGACCAGGCAGGTGGCAGAACTGGAAGTACAGAAAAAGGAAAAAGCCACGGTGGTGGCGGAACTGAAATCGAAAGAAAAAGACCTTTCACAACAAATAGCTGCCAAAAAGAAACGGGATAAGGAACTTAACAATGCCATCCTGGCGATCGTAAAAAGAGAGATCGAAGCCGCTAAAGCGAAAGCAAAGGCGGATGCGGAGGCAAAAAAGAAAGCAGATGACCTTGCCAGGAAAAATAACCCTCCCGCCAACCCGGAAACAAACCCGGTGACCACAAACCCGGTGACCAATAATAACAATGCCGGAACCACCAATTCAAAACGGAACGAAGTGGTGAAAAAGCCGGACAGCTACCTCAACCTGAATGCCAACGACGTGGCGCTGAACAGCAGTTTTGCAGCGAACCGGGGCAAACTTCCCTGGCCGGTGGATAACGGGGTGCTGGCGCTTCGGTTTGGCCCGAATAAGATTGAGAATACCCTGCTGACATTTGATAACCCCGGTCTCACCATTGCCACTCCCTCTTCCGGAGTGCCGGTAAAGGCCGTTTTTGACGGGGAAGTCAGTGCCGTGTACAGCCTCGGCGACGGAATGGCGGTTACGATACGGCATGGGAAATACTTTACTACCTACAGTAACCTCTCGGGTGTCTCTGTTACGAAGGGGGCAACCGTTAAGACCGGCCAGCAGATCGGCCGTGCAGGTAAGGATGATGAAGGCAATGGCGGGCAGGTAGATTTTATCCTGATGGTGGAAACAAAAAATGTTGACCCTGCGCCCTGGCTGCGCAGGTAACGGATCAACCTCTTGATGATAAAAGCCCCTTCACGGGGCTTTTTCTTTTACAGGAATCTTTTGTAGAGGTTTTCGTAGAGCGGTACAATGCGGTTAATATCGAACTGCCGGGCATGTGCGGCAGCCTTTTCTTTGAAAGACCGGAGCACCTCATCATCCTTAAGAATAGCGATCGCCTTGAGACACATTTCTTTTACATCACCCACATTGGCAGTATAGCCGGTCTCCCCATCCACATTTATTTCCATCAGTCCGCCGGCATTTGTTGAGATGACCGGAACTCCCGCCGCCATGGCTTCCAGGGCGGCAAGGCCAAAACTCTCATACTCTGAAGTAAGCAGGAAGAGATCAGCAATCGCCAGGATGTCTTCCATCTGCTCCTGTTTACCTACAAAACGTATCTCATCACAGACGCCGAGTTCCCGGCCAAGGTCTTCGGCAGTGGACCGTTCCGGCCCATCACCCACGAACAACAGCTTGCTGGGGATTTGCTTGTTCACTTCGGCAAATATTTTGACGACATCCTGTACCCGTTTTATTTTCCTGAAGTTGGATGCATGCATCAGTATTCTTTCCCCGTTCGGGGCGATCACTTTTTTGAACGCATCGATCGGTTTGCGGCTAAACCGGCTTACATCCACAAAGTTTACAATGACCTCGATCTCTTTTGTGATATCAAAATGCTTGTAGGTCTCATCACGGAGATTTTGCGATACGGCCGTGATGGCATCACTTTCATTGATTGAAAAAGTGACAACCGGGGCATAGGTTTTGTCGCGGCCCACCAGGGTGATGTCGGTTCCGTGCAGGGTGGTGATGACCGGGATATTCTTTCCTTCTTTCTTCAGTATCTGTTTTGCCATATAGGCGGCAGAGGCATGCGGGATGGCATAATGTACATGCAGCAGGTCGAGGTGATTGTTCTTGATCACATCCACCATGGTGCTGGCCAGGGCTGTTTCGTAGGGCGGGTAATCAAACAACGGGTACGTGGGCACCTGTACCTCATGATAGAAAATATTGGGAAGGAAACCATTCAGCCTTACCGGTTGCTGGTAAGTGATAAAATGTACCATGTGCCCTTTCTGCGCAAGTGCTTTTCCCAGTTCTGTGGCCAGTACGCCGGAGCCGCCGAAGGTAGGGTAGCAAACAATTCCAATTCTCATAAAGCGTATGATTGAAATAGGGCACCTAAGGTAGCGGAATTCTACCGCATTGCTTTACCGCTTATTTAAATATTTGTGCGGGCTTTATGGTTTCCTTTAACTTTATCCAAATTCGTAAACATGCGGTTATTTATCAGTTATTTTTTGATCCTTCTGTTTGCCGGATCTGCTTTCGGGCAGAACGATGATTCTGTTTTCATCAAAAAAATATCAGATGAAATACTGGTAAACGGGAAGGCATATGATAACCTGCGGGAGCTCACCAAACAGATCGGAGGACGACTCGCCGGTTCGCCCCAGATGGTAAAAGCAGAACAGTGGGGTTTAAAAAGGATGCAGGAAAGCGGCGCCGATAAAGCGTGGATGCAGGAATGTATGGTACCGCACTGGGTAAGGGGCGGCAAGGATGAAATGTGGAGCATGCAGCTGGCATCTGCCAACAAACCCGGCGTGGCCGATGCTCATCTTGTCAAACGATACTACGATGTGGTGGCATTGGGCAACTCAATGGGATCCGGTATGCAGGGTGTTACAGGCGACGTGCTGCTGGTAAGATCATTTGATGAACTGGAAAAAAGGAAAGAGGAGGTAAAAGGAAAGATCGTGTTCTATAACTATAAATTCAACGATACGTTTGTGGAAACCTTCCGGGCATATGGTGATGCCGGAAAATACAGAGGGGGCGGACCCAGCACTGCGGCGAAATACGGAGCCGTGGCAGTGATCGTAAGGAGCCTGAGCAATTCTACGGACAACAATCCGCATACCGGCGCCACCCGGTATGATTCAGCCTATGCGAAAATCCCTGCTGTGGCGATCGGCCTGCAGGATGCCGACTCACTGGCCGCCCGCCTGGCTACCCGGCAGGTGCAGGTGACCATAAAGACCTACGGACATTTTCTGCCGGACACCACCGGCCATAATATCATCGGCGAATTAAGGGGAACGGAATTCCCCGAACAGATCATTACCATTGGCGGACACCTGGACAGCTGGGATAACTGCGAAGGTGCCCACGACGATGGCGCCGGTGTGGTACAGACCATTGAAGTACTCAGGGCCCTGAAGGCGCTGGGCTATAAACCGAAACATACGATACGCTTTGTGCTGTTCGCCAATGAGGAAAATGGCCTTCGCGGCGGCACCAAATACGCTGATGAAGCAAAAGCAAAGAACGAGAACCATATACTCGCCCTTGAAAGCGATGAAGGCGGGTTTACACCCAGATCGATCGGCTTCACCGGTACCGATGAACAATTCCAGAAAGTGGTGAAATGGAAACCGCTTATAGCACCCTATGGCTGTGCTGAGATCAGGACCGGCGGCGGCGGGGCAGATATCGGTAACCTGAACCGGCTGCTAAAGACGCCTCTTGCCAGCCTCAACCCGGATCAGCAACGCTACTTTGATGTGCACCATTCCCGCGGCGACGTATTTGAAGCTGTTAATAAACGAGAATTACACCTTGGGGCCATTAATATTGCAGCCTTTATATACCTCGTGGATAAATACGGATTATAACATGCTGCTACCAACATTAAGGACTTTATTCAACAGAGACCTTGAAAGGCTGATCAAAGAAATTGAAGGGTATCATGATGAACGTAACCTGTGGGTAACGGATAAGAATATTGCGAACGCCGGCGGTAATCTCTGTCTTCACCTTATGGGTAACCTGAATACATATTTCGGGGCAGTGCTCGCCGGGACAGGCTATATAAGGAACCGGGAGCTTGAATTTTCGAAAAAGGATGTTCCGGCAGCAACGCTGATCAGCCAGGTTAGGGAAGCCGCCGTGTTGGTCGATACCACACTGGCGGGTATGAGTGAGGAGGACCTTGATAAGGAATACCCGTTGCTGGTTTTTGAAAATAAAATGTCCACGGGCTATTTCCTGGTTCACCTGGCCACCCACCTGGCCTATCACCTCGGGCAGGTTAATTATCACCGCAGGTTACTGGACATAAATCACTGAGCAGATGGAAACCCGTTACGAAGTAAAGCAGGATGAATTTATGATCAGCACCGATCCGTCCCTGCTGGATATCGGTGTCATTCATTCCTACCTCTGTGATCAGTCCTATTGGGCGGCCGGTATCTCAAGGGAGGTGGTAAAGAAGTCTGTCGAAAATTCTCTCTGCTTTGGTGTATATACCGGGGGTACACAGATCGGCTTTGCCAGGCTGGTTACTGACAGGGCCACGTTCGCCTACCTTGCCGATGTTTTCATCCTTGAACCTTACCGGGGAAAAGGTTTATCCAAATGGCTCATCAGTGTCATACAATCGCACCCGGAGCTGCAATCATTGCGAAGATGGGTGCTTGGAACAAGGGATGCACAGGGCCTGTACGAACAATTCGGCTGGAGTGTTTTTACAGAAGAAACCCGGAAGCGGTTCATGCAGCGGCATTTTCCGGATGTATACAGGCAGTGATCAGCTCACCAGCCGGCGGATCGCCGTATTTACTTTGTCAAACGGGAAAGAGGATACGATTCTTTCCATCCGGCCTCTTATCTCATCGGTGCAAAGGTGGCCGATGCTTCCTTCGTGGGTGTGCTGCACAGCGGCAGTATAGCTGAAACTCCCGGCTTCGATAGCAAGCCCTACTTTTTTATAGGCATCCCGGAAAGGCATTCCGCCAAGCACCAGCTTGTTCACTTCCTCCACGCTGAAAAGGTATTTATACTTTTCATCTGCAAGAATATCTTTCCTGATCCCGATATTGCTGAGCATCAGGCCCGCCATTTCCAGGCAATCCTTCAGTATCCCGAAAGCGGGGAACAAATGCTCTTTCAGCAGTTGCAGGTCCCGGTGATAACCGGAAGGAAGGTTTGTCGTCATCAGCATGATCTCATTCGGCAGTGCCTTGATCCGGTTGCAATGCGAACGGATCAGTTCAAATACATCCGGGTTCTTCTTATGCGGCATGATACTGCTGCCGGTGGTGAGTGCCGGGGGGAAGGAGATAAAGCCAAAGTTCTGGTTCAGGTAAAGACAGGCATCCATACTTAACCGGCCAAGTGTATCGGCCAGGTTGGCCAGCGCCTGTGCCGTAATGCGCTCAGCCTTTCCCCGGCCCATTTGTGCATACACAACATTATAATTCAGGTCATCAAAACCAAGCAGCCGGGTGGTCAGCCTGCGGTCAACCGGAAAAGAGGAGCCATAGCCCGCTGCCGAGCCAAGGGGGTTATTATTCACCACGTCATAAGCTGCTTTCACGGTGACCAGGTCATCTGCCAGGCTTTCAGCATAAGCACCGAACCAGAGGCCGAAAGAAGAAGGCATGGCCAGCTGAAGGTGGGTATAACCCGGGAGCAGGTATTCTTTGTATTTCTCGCTTTGGGCCTGCAGCAAGCCAAAGAAAGGAACGACCTGGTTTACGAGTTCTTCCAGTTCATGCCGGAGGTACAGTTTAATATCCACCAGTACCTGGTCATTCCGGCTGCGGGCGGAGTGGATCTTTTTGCCAATGTCACCCAGCCGTTCCGTCAGGAGCAGTTCTGTTTGTGAATGAATATCCTCGACATCATCCCGGAGGCTGAACTTTCCTTCGCCGATCTGCCGGAAAATTTCTTTCAGTTCAGCCTGTAATTGCGGCAGTTCTTCTTTGGTCAGTAATCCAACGGAAGCCAGCATTTCAATATGAGCCAGGGAACCGATCACATCAAAGGCGGCCAGGTACATATCCATCTCCCGGTCTTTCCCGACGGTGAATTTTTCTACCTTATCAGCAATATCGCCGGAAGCGGCGCCTGTGTTTTTTTCCCAGAGCTTCATACGATTTGATTTAAAAGCCGGATGTATAAGGCAATCCCTTCCTCCAATTCATTTACAAAAATATATT
>JAXLUG010000021.1:0-62818 GCA_046329665.1 Chitinophagaceae bacterium
GCTGCTGAAGAAGAGCACACAATACCCGGGCAATGACCCTTCACAACGGAACAGGGCCTTCCTGAAACTGGCCGAATTGTCCTTTGCCAGGAAACAATACCGGGATGCCTACAACTGGTATGACAGTGTGAACCTTTCCGATAAATCGATCAAGAACCCTGATGCTCTTATCGCCCGGAAGAAATCGCTGAAGATAGTGGCCGATAACTATGATATCGTGTACCGGCAGGACAGCCTGCAGCGCATCGCCGCCCTCCCGGAAGAGGAAAGAAAGGCCTTTGTAAAACAACTGGTAAAGACATTGCGCAAACAACAGGGGCTGAAGGATGAGGCGCTGGTAAAGGCCAATCCCATTCCGCTCAATAATGCAAACCAGAACCTGTTCCCCACCAATGAACCCAAAGGCGAGTGGTATTTTTATAATGCTTCCTCCAAATCAAGAGGGCTGAATGAGTTCAAATCAAAATGGGGCAACCGGCCCAACGTGGATAACTGGAGAAGAAGCGCTGCTATCATGGGCACCTCTTCCAACCCGGCCGGTACCAAAGGCGGGGGTGCCACCGGAAGCGGTGGCAACGGAACTGGCGCCGGCGGCAGCGGAGAACTGACCTTTGATGCCTTCTACAATAACCTGCCGGTCACCGAAGAAAAACTGAAGATCTCCAACGATTCGCTGAAGGAAGCATTGTTCAACCTGGGCAAAGCCTATATCCAGGAGATCGAAGACTGCCAGTCGGGCACCACCACCCTGGAACGGCTCCGCAGCAAATTCACCGCTTTCGAACCGATGGACGAAGTGCTCTTCAACCTGTACTACTGTTACAATAAGAACGGGGAAACGGCTAAGGCGGCGGCGATCAAAAAACTGATGTCGGAAAAATATGCTTCCAGCAAGCTGACGACTATTGTGACCACGGGCAAAGACCCGGTGGTGACCGAAAAAGAGGTGGCCACCAAAACATACGAGAGCATCTACGATCTTTTCATCGAAGGAAAATTTGATGAAGCCATAGCCAAAAAGAAAGAGGCCGATGCCAAATACGGCAAGAATTACTGGACACCGCAGTTACTGTATATCGAATCGGTTTACTATATCAAACAAAGAAATGACAGTACCGCCAAGCGGGTGCTGAACGATATCCTGGCGCAGTTCACCGGAACGCCGATCGCTGCCAAAGCACAAACCCTGCTGGATGTACTGAGCAGAAGGGCGCAGATCGAAGAAGAACTCCGCAACCTGGTCATTACCCGGGCCACGGACAGCACTTCTGCCAGCAACTCAGTATATGCACCGAGGCCAGTAAAACCAGCCACGGATACGGCCAGCAACAAACCGCCGGTGAACCCGGTCACCAATAACCCGCCGCCGGTAAAGGATTCACTGAGTAATAAACCGCCGGTGGTGAACAACACCAGCTTTACCTACAATGCCAGCGAGCCGCATTATGTGGTGGTCTTGCTGAATAAAGTGGACCCGGTATTTGTGAATGAAGCAAAGAATGCATTTGCCAGGTACAATAAAGACACCTACTATAACAAGACCTACTCGGTCGATCTCTTCCAGCTGGACAATGATAACCGGATGGTGATGATCGCACCCTTTGCCAATGCACAGGATGCCATTAAATACATGGATGCGGCCAAACCCAAAACTCCTTCGGAAATATTACCCTGGCTGAAAGGGGGCAAGTACAGTTTCCTGATCATGACGGACAGTAATTTTGATGTCCTGAAGTCGACAAAGGACGTAGAAGCTTACCGCTCTTTCCTTAACCTGTACTGGCCGGGCAAGTTTTAAACTATAAATGCGCTTTTTTGGGAAAAAATTAATCCGGTATGCTGGCTGCCCGGAGGGCTTTTTCTTAATTTCGGCACCTGAAAATCAATCACCCACTCACCAAACCAATAACCTCTATGAAGAAAGCAGTCCGCATTTTCTGGATCATCTTTTTCAGTGGTGTTGCGCTGTTCATTACCTTGATCCTGCTCGCCAACTTTGGCGCCTTTGGTAAAATGCCCTCCCTTTCTGAGCTGGAGAACCCCTCTATCCTGCAGGCTTCGGAGGTTTATTCCGACGACGGTACCCTGATGGGCAAATATTACCGGGAGGATGGTAACCGCAGCGTGGTGAGGTACCGTGATATTTCCCCCTACGTCATCAATGCACTGATCGCTACAGAAGACAAACGTTTCTACTCTCACTCCGGGATCGATATGAAGGGAACGCTTCGGGCAGTATTTACCGCCGGTACACAAGGCGGCGGCAGCACCATCACCCAGCAATTGGCAAAGGCCCTGCTCAAACAGGGAAGGGTGAGCGGCTTCCGCCGGATGATCGAGAAACTGAAAGAGTGGATCGTGGCGGTGAAGCTGGAAAAGAATTTCACCAAGGAAGAGATCATTGCGCTTTATCTTAATACAGTTCCCTATTCAGATAACGTATTCGGCATCCGGAATGCTGCCCGTACTTTTTTCCAGAAAGAACCTGACCGCCTGACCGTTGATGAAGCCGCCCTGCTGGTAGGTATGATCAACGGACCCGGTTTATACAATCCCCGGAAAAACCCAACCCTGGCGCTGGACCGGCGTAACCTGGTGATCAGCCGGATGGAAGAAAACCACAACATCACAGCTGCTGAAGCCGGAAAATTCAGGGCGCTTCCCATCAAACTCAATTACCGGAAGCTGGATGAGAATACCGGCTATGCCCCCTACTTCAGGGAAGTGCTGAAATCGGACCTGAAGGCCCTGCTGAAGGATATCAAAAAACCAAATGGCGACAGCTACGATATTTATGACGACGGACTGAAGATCTATACCACCATCAACCTGCAGATGCAGGAATACGGGGAAGAAGGTATGGCACAACAGATGTCCATGCTGCAGAAAGGGATCGATTACCGGGCCGATTTCAAATCCGGATCGATCTGGAAAGGACACGAAGGCTTTATTGAAAAAGCGATCCGGGAATCGGAGCGCTGGAAAAAAGGAGAAGAAGACGGGTTGAGTGATAAAGAGATCCGGGCCAGTTTTGATGTAAAGGTCCCGATGAAGGTATTCTCCTGGAACAGCCGCCGGGAAAAAGATACGGTGATGACGCCGGTCGATTCTATCAAATACCTGTTGCAGATGGAGCAGGCCGGATTCATGGCGCTTGACCCGGTAACCGGGGAAGTAAAGGCCTGGGTGGGCGGTATTGACTTCAGGACCTATAAGCATGACCACATCAACCTCAATACAAAAAGACAGGTAGGTTCCACCATCAAACCTTTTCTGTACACACAGGCTATGGAAGAAAGAGGTTTTACCCCGGAAACGGAGGTGGACAATGTGGCGCAGCATTTTGACGGATCCGGCTGGGTGCCCTCCGGAAGAAAATGCGGCGGCGGGGTGATGAAGATGGCGGATGCACTGGCCTTTTCTAAGAACTGTGCCACTGCCTATATCATGAAACAGGTAGGCCCGAAACAGTTTGCCGACTTCCTGTACCGGATCAACATCCCCACACCGGTAAAGCCCTTCCCTTCTATTTGCCTGGGCACCTGTGATCTTTCGCTCTACGAAATGCTCTGGGGCTATACCATGTTTGCCGGCAGGGGTTTCTCCACGAAGCCCTATATGATCAGCCGTATCGAGGACCGGAACGGGAATGTGATCAAACGTTTTGATTTCAGCACCAACCGGAAAGAAGTGATCAGCGAACTGACAGCTTATACCATGTGCCGTATGATGCAGGGACCCGTGGATAAAGGAACGGCCCGCGGTATGCGTACCAGGGTTGGCGCTGCGGAAATGGGTGGTAAGACCGGAACCACCGACGACAATGCGGATGCCTGGTTCATCGGGTACACCCCCCAGCTGCTTGCCGGTTCATGGGTGGGATTTGAATACAACTTCATGCGTAACCAGGGCGACGGCTCCCGTATTGCCCGCCCGATCACCGAATATTTCTTCCGGAAAGTACTGTCGGATAAATCCCTCGGTATTGACAAGGATGCAAAATTTGTACGTCCGGCTGACCTGGAGAACGAAGTCAGCAGTGCCGATATCATCGTCAGCGATACAGATCCCAGCCCCGGCGCCGAAGGAGATGACCAGGGGGTGGGCAATCAGAATGACTACATTGATTATGGCCCGGGTGCCGATTCGATCGGTCCGGAATCAAAGCCGCTGGACGACGATAACAACAAAAAACAAAAGAAGGATACCGGTTCAGCCG
Source organism: Chitinophagaceae bacterium (assembly GCA_046329665.1). Classification (GTDB taxonomy): domain Bacteria; phylum Bacteroidota; class Bacteroidia; order Chitinophagales; family Chitinophagaceae; genus JJ008. Next base: position 4,220 of record JAXLUG010000021.1, read on the forward strand.
CCTCTAAAACACCGGCTGCGGTAAAGAACGAGGGCGAAAACAAAGGGGTTCCCATCGGATCCCCTCAAAAAGAGCCGGAAAAGAAGAAAGGAGGTTTCTTCCGGAAGATTTTTGGCAAGAAGAATAATTAGGCCCCCGTTCGTTCTATGCCGGGATCATCGTAAACACCCGGTATTTATCTCGTATTTTCCCTTGCAAGGTCAGTATTTTTACTCTACCTTTATGCTCCTGCACCCCTGAGCTTGTGCAGCCAGGCCTCCACCACCGTATTTCCATTCCTCCGGAAAACCCTTCATTGAGCTATCCTGGAACGCCACCATTATTAATGCCGAAAACGAACCACTATGTTCCGAACCCGTATGCATTTGATCAGATGCAGGATCACTTTATTGGTGTCCCTTCTTTTCAGCCAGCTTCTCTATGCACAGAACCCGATCGTCACCGAGAATGCACTGACCGGTAATCCTTCCTCAGAATGGGATATTACAGACGCCGGTGACATCAGCATTCAGGGCTTTTCAACCGCCATGAGTGTGGACAATGGCTCAACGGTGGATTTTAAAATAAACGTCACCGACGGAGCTGCCTTTACCATAAAGATCTACCGCCTGGGCTATTACCAGGGAAATGGTGCCCGGCTGATCGCTGACCTCGGAAGTTTCAGCGGAACCATACAACCTTCTCCCCTTACTGATCCGCTGACCGGGCTGGTAGATTGTGGCAACTGGTCTGTTTCCGCCTCCTGGCCGGTACCGGGTAATGCCGTACCCGGTTTATACATCGCCCGGCTGACAAGGACCGGTAACGGTGGTGCCAGTCATATCGCTTTTGTGGTAAGGGATGATAACAGCACAGCAGATATACTTTTCCAAACATCGGATGCCACCTGGCAGGCCTATAACGTGTATGGCGGAAACAGCCTTTACACCGGCACTACCTCCTTTCCTTCCGGGCATGCCGTAAAAGTGAGTTACAACCGCCCCTTCCTCACCAGGAGCGGTGGCGGCGGCGGTGCTGCTTCGGAAGACTGGTTCTTTCACGCAGAATATCCCCTGATCCGTTGGCTCGAGCGGAACGGTTATGATCTTACCTATGCTTCTCAGATCGATGTGGCCGGTAACCCCAACCTGATGCAAGGCCATCGTGTGTTCCTGTCAGCAGGCCATGATGAATACTGGTCAAAAGAACAAAGGAATAATATCACCGCCGCCCGGAACAGCGGGAAACACCTTGCTTTTTTCAGCGGCAATGAGATCTACTGGAAAACAAGATGGGAGAACAGTATTGACGGCACCAACACCCCTTACAGAACACTGGTCTGTTATAAAGAAGGAACACTGGGCGAGAATGCCTGTGGTACGAAATGTGATCCGTCTGCAGAATGGACCGGTCTGTGGAGGGATGGCTGCAACCCGCCCTATGCACCGAATGACGGTTGCCAGCCGGAGAATGCCCTGAGCGGGCAGATCAGCTGGATGAGTGCCAGTGCAGATATGGTGGTGCCTTATGCCTGCAAATCACTTCGCTTCTGGAGAAATACCAGTATCACTTCCCTTACAGCCGGGCAGGAAGCCACTCTTTCCGGCACCATGCTGGGATACGAAATGGACTGGGAACAACCCAATGGTCAGTACCCGTCCGGACGCATCCTTCTTTCCTCCACTAATGTTTCCGGAAAAGTGCATCAGCTTTCTTTATACAAACACAGTTCAGGTGCCTGGGTATTCGGGGCCGGTACGGTTCAATGGTCCTGGGGACTGGATGGTACGCACGACGGAGGTCCGTCTGTTACCGACAGCCGGGTGCAGCAGGCAACGGTAAATCTCCTGGCGGATATGAATGCACAGCCGGGTTCATTACAACCTGGCCTGGTCCCCGCCACGGCATCAACAGATGTTACGGCGCCCTCTTCCGTTATCACTTCTCCTGCACAGAATAGCTCATGGCTGAGCGGCATACCGGTTACCATCCGGGGTGCTGCAACAGATAACAATACCGTGGCCGGTACAGAAGTGTCGGTCGACGGAGGCGCCACCTGGCACCGTGCCAATGGCGCTGCCGGCTGGAGCTATTCCTTCACCCCTGCTGCAGCAGGAACAGTGACGATCAAAGTGCGCAGTTTCGATGACAGCGGAAATATGGAAGCCGAAGGGACAGTCCCTTCTCCGAATGCCATACAGATAACAGTAGTGAATGCGATCGCTCCGCAGGACGGACCCGGCGGACCCGTACTGGTAATAAGCAAAGCAACAAATCCATTCAGCCGGTACCCGGTGGAAATACTCCGGGCCGAAGGAATAAATGAATTTGATGCACTGGATATTTCAGCCGTGAACAACACGGTGCTGAATAATCATGATGTGGTGATCCTCGGTGAAATGAGCCTGCAACCGGCAGAAGTTACCCTGCTGGGCAACTGGGTAAATAACGGGGGTACACTCATTGCCCTGAAACCCGATCCGCAGCTTGCTTCCCTGCTGGGCATCACCCCTACGGGCAATACGCTTTCCGACAAATACCTGCTGGTGAACACTGCGGCAGGACCCGGCGCCGGTATCGTAAACCAGACCATACAATTTCATGGCACGGCTGACCTGTACACCCTGAACGGGGCAACAGCGCTGGCAACACTATATTCAGATGCCGCTACCGCAACCGCTTACCCGGCTGTAACCACCCGGCCCGTAGGTTCCAATGGCGGATCGGCCGTTGCTTTCACCTACGATCTGTCACGATCTGTTATTTATACACGACAGGGTAACCCCGCCTGGGCCGGTGATGAAAGAGACGGCGTAACCCCGCTCCGTTCAGATGATATGTTTTACGGTGCCAAAGCCGGTGACATCCAACCCGACTGGATCGATTTCAATAAGATCGCCATCCCGCAGGCGGATGAGCAGATGCACCTGCTCACGAACATCATCATCCAAAATAATATGCACCGCAAACCGCTGCCCAGGTTCTGGTTCTTACCCAAAGGATTGAAAGCAGCAGTCGTCATGACGGGTGATGATCATGGCAACAATGGTACAACCGGCCGCTTCAACCAGTATTTATCCCTCAGCCCTTCCAATACACCGGCTGCGGTGGCAGACTGGACCGCTATCCGCGGTACTTCTTATCTCTATCCGAATACGCCGATGAGCAGCGCACAGGCAGCGGCTTTTGAAGGACAGGGTTTCGAAATCGCTTTGCATCTTAATACCGGCTGCAATGACTGGACACCTGCTTCATTCCAGAATGACCTTAGTTCACAGACCAGTCAATTCGTATCAGCCTTTCCGGGTTTAGCCCCGCTGGCCACCCATCGTACACATTGTATCGCCTGGAGCGACTGGTCCTCTGCTCCGGAGATCGAAGCCGCCAATGGTATCCGGCTTGACGTGAATTATTATTACTGGCCCGCCTCCTGGGTGCTTGACAGACCGGGAATGTTTACCGGTTCCGGTATGCCCATGCGTTTTGCAAAAACAGACGGGTCGCTGATCGATTGTTACCAGGTGACCACCCAGATGACCGACGAATCCGGTATCAGCTATGCTGCCTTTTGCAATGCATTGCTTGATAAGGCCACCGGGCCGGAGGGTTATTATGGTGTGTTCTGTGCGAATATGCATACGGATAATGCCTCCTCCGCCGGTTCCGATGCGATCATTGCTTCAGCACAGGCAAGACAGGTACCGGTCATTTCAGCAAAACAAATGCTGGACTGGCTGGATGGAAGGAACAATTCATCTTTTGATGCGATTACCTGGAACAGTAATCAACTTGGTTTTTCAATTACCAATAATGCCGGGCTGCATCAGCTAAAAGCCATGCTGCCGGTACAGGCTGCCACCGGTACCTTATCATCGGTCAGCCGTAATGGCAATCCTGTTGCGTACACCCTTTCTGCCATCAAGGGGATCAGTTATGCATTTTTCGACGGGCTGGCCGGCAATTATGTGGCCACCTATACCGCCTGCACCCCTCCCGCTGCTGTTATTGTATCCAGCTCTCCGGTTTGCCCCGGCGGTACAGTCAGCTTAACCTTACAATCTGCGACCGGCCAGGCTCCGTTCGACCTGGTGGTAAATGGTGTTACCTATAATGATATTAACCCCGGACAGACCTTTGCAACGATCAATACGAATGAGATCAGTGTATATGGCAACACCGGCACTCCGGCGATCCCCGCCGCACAGGATCTTCCTTCCATTGAAGTGGGTGTGAAGTTCCGGTCATCAGCTGCGGGCTATATAACCGGCCTGCGGTTTTACAAAGGAGCCGGCAATACCGGAACACATACAGGAACCTTATGGGATCATACAGGGACCCCGCTGGCCACCGCCACCTTTACCGGTGAAACTGCCAGTGGCTGGCAGGAAGTTCATTTCAGTACCCCGGTTGCCATTACACCCAATACCACTTACATCGCTTCCTACTATTCTCCTAACGGCTATTATGCATTTACCGGGAATTATTTTACCAGCAGCGGCGTAAGCAACGGCCCCATCACCCTGCTCGCTTCAGGTGTGGACGGCAACAATGCCGTGTACCATTACCCCGGCGCCGGTTTCCCGTCCAGTTCGTACAACAATGCCAATTACTGGGTGGATATCCTTTTCAGTGAGATCGCACCGGGTGCCACCTCTGTGAATTATGTGCTCTCCGGCATTACAGATAATAATAATTGTACGAATGCCGGGCCGGTTGTCAGCACGGCCAGCACCACGATCAGCCCCCTGCCGGCAGGAACGCTCTCGGGCCAGCCACCGCTTTGTGCCGGACAGCCTATCAATCTTGTCTTTAACAGTACTTCCGGTACCGGTCCGTTTACCTTACAGGTCGGCAGCAATACTTACCATAACGTGATGAGCGGTGTGCCTTTCAATTCGACCGTGACAGCACCGGTTTCTTCTTCGGTCAGTATCTGGAATAACAGCACCACCGGCGGAGAACCCACGGCAACTGATAACGGTGCCGTAGAACTGGGTGTGAAGTTCCGCAGTACGATGAACGGAACGATCACCGGTATCCGTTTTTATAAACGGGTACAGCAACCGAATGGCGCTACCTATACCGGCCGGTTATGGGCAGCCAACGGAACATTGCTGGGCACCTGTACTTTTACCAGCATCAGCAACAGCGGGTGGCAGGAAGCAACATTTGCAAGCCCGATAGCCATCACGGCAAATACCACGTATATCGCTTCCTACCATACACCCAACGGGCAGTATGCCTACAATGAATTCGCCTTTACGGCCAGTGGTGTTACCAATGGCCCCGTCACGGCGCTTCAGAGCGGTACAGACGGGCCGAACGGCGTCTATAAATACGGAGGCGGAGGGATCTTCCCGGATGAATCATTCCATGATGCCAATTATTGGGTGGATGTGGTCTTTGCCGGGGCAGGCATCACCCAGTTCGACCTTACCGGAGTAACAGATGCCAACGGGTGCAGCAAGACCGGCAGCCTGCAATCCTTAACGGTGGTCTCCGCACAATGCACCCCTTTACCGGTGACCCTTGTCAGCCTATCCGCCACCGGTTTCAATAATAAGATCACCCTCAGCTGGGCTACGCTGACTGAGATCAATAACCGCGGGTTTGAGGTATATCGCAGCACCAACGGGACCGACTGGCAGAAGATCGGCTTTGTAGCAGGGGCCGGCAACAGCACAGCCCGTCTTGCCTACAGCTTTGATGACAATAACCTCAGCCCGGGCCGTTATTATTACCGGCTCCGGCAGATGGATTTTGATGACCATGCCGTGTATTCCAACATTGTGACCCTGTCACTGTTTGCCAAAAAACAATTTTACCTGGGACAGAACTATCCCAATCCTTTTTCAGGCGGAACGGTGATCGAGTATTCGGTACCGGCCAGGCAGTATGTAAAGATCTCCCTGATGGATGCCAGCGGCAGGCTGATCAGGACCCTGCTGAGCGAGACAAAAAATGCAGGCTCCTATTCGATCAGTATCAGCCAGCTCTTCCTGGGCAGCGGAATTTATTTCTACCGGATGGAAACAGAAGGATACAATGCGGTCCGAAAAATGATCGTGCAGTAGCCACCGGCGGGGAGAAAGAATAAACCCATCAGGGCAGGGAGAGGCAAACTTTCCGGTAAGGGCATCTTTGCTTATTTTACGCTTAAATAGGCAGCTATATGGATTATATTGCCCTGGCCATAGCGCCGGGTCTTGCAATTTCTCTTTTCATCTTTCACCGGGATGCATACAACCGGGAACCCAAACTCAACCTGATCGTCAGTTTTATGTTCGGGGTGCTGAGTATTGTACCTGCTTATTTCATCGAAACGGGTCTGCAGGATCTTTTTGATAACAGTGTGGCCGGACAGGCGGTCAAAGCCATTTTCGTGGTGGCACTCACAGAAGAGCTTTGCAAGTTTGCTGTCCTTCGCTTCTACTCGTACCGCCAGCGCAGTTTTGATGAGCCTTTTGACGGGATCGTGTACGGGGTGATGGTGAGTATGGGTTTTGCCACGCTGGAAAATGTTCTCTATGTGATCGGCGCCATGAAAGACGGCAATGGCTACCAGGTCGCCATTCTCCGGATGATACTGGCGGTGCCCGCACATGCCACGTTTGGTGTGCTGATGGGGTACCATGTGGGCAGGGCCAAATTCAGTCCGGGTCAGTCCGTGGCACTGATGCTGCTTGGCATTTTCTGGGCGGTACTGTTTCACGGAGCGTATGATACCTTCCTTTTCTGGCAGCAGGTGCCGGGGCTGGAATCCTATGTGCCCGATCTGCTCCTGTTCCTGGGTGCGGTGGTTTCCTTTATCGTCTCACTTCGCCTGAGCTGGAAACTCATTGCCAAACACCGCCGGCTTTCCCAGCGGACCTTTGCGCCCGGTACGGCCCTGTCGCTGAGGAGGGCCTATGAGAAAGATATCCCGCTGATCCGGGACATGACGATGAAAGTGTGGCCGCAAACCTATTCCACCATCCTGACGCCTGACCAGATCAGTTATATGCTGAACATGATGTACAGTGAGCAATCGCTGGCCAGGCAAATGAAGGATAAGCATGAATTCATTATTGTGGATGACGGGAATGAACCGGTTGGCTTTGCTTCCTTCAGCCTGCAGGAACCCGGTGTGTATAAACTGCACAAGATCTATATGCTCCCTTCCATTCAGGGGAAAGGGGCAGGCAAATTTGTTATCGGGGAGATCATCAAGGCCATTGCCAGAAAGGGCGGGCAATCGCTTCAGCTGAATGTGAACCGGAATAATAAAGCAAAGGAGTTTTATGAAAAGCTGGGGTTCACGGTGATCCGGCAGGAAGATATCGATATTGGCAACGGCTACTTCATGAATGACTACATCATGGAGAAAAAGATCGGTACCACACTCGGCTAAAACCCTTTCAGCACGCCGGCACAATTAAGGAACCGCAACGGGTCTACAGGGGTTTCAAATTCATACATCGTCAGCTCGATCTTATTGCCGGAAGAAATATAACCCAGTGCCTGTCCCGGTTTGACCACATCGTTTCGTTTCACCAGCAGTTTATTCATGCCGGTGAACCAGAGATAATACTCCTTTCCGTTGATCTTGGTGAACATGACCAGGCCGTAACCTGATTCTTCCGTGTTTTCCGTGTTGGTGATGCGGCCCGTACCAACGGATTTCACAACCGTGTCGGGGATACTGGTGAGGACGATACAATAATCAGATTCATCCAGTTTCAGCTGGTTCCTGGGAGGAGGTACCACTTTGGCTTCTTCCAGCGGGCATATCAGTTTCACACTGTCTTTCTGGGCAAATGCCGGTGCAGCGAATAATAATGCAGGGATGAACAGCGGAGCCTTAAGCAATCTTTTCATACAAGTTCAGTTTACAGGGTACGGTGGAATGACGACGATCCTTCCGGATCAGTTTCTTTCAATAGTAAGTTTTTTTGCCATTTCCGCACTCATCCTTTCGGCAGAGATACCATATCCATTGACCAGTACCCCTTTTTTACCGTCGGTAGATTCAATGGCATACACAACGGCCTCATCGGAGGGATCGGTATCCCCTTCAAACCGGTACACTTCCGTTATTTCAAAATTCTGTATATCGAACCGGTTTCCCTGGCAGATCAGGCAGTTCTCTTCCAGGTTGAAGTCCAGCGTATACCCTCTTTTCCGCAAACCGTTGATGGCCTCTGAAACCGTATCGTATGTAAACATAGCTGCAGGTTTTATCACTCAAAATTATTTCTTATTTACTTAAAACCAGTCATTTGCTTTTTATTCCCCGATGTGCATAAGTGATGGGGCATAACAGCAAATAATACAGCCGGTAATCCCTTAATTACAAACCTAAACAGTACCTTTGCCGCCGAAAAAAATAAATTATGTCAACAGTTACAAAATCCATTGAATTCAGCCTGCCGTACAAAGTGGCAGATATATCCCTTGCAGAATGGGGACGTAAAGAAATAAGACTTGCCGAAGCAGAGATGCCCGGCCTGATGAGTATCCGTAAAGAATACGGTCCTTCCCAACCCCTTAAAGGGGCAAGAATAGCCGGTTGCCTGCACATGACGATCCAGACAGCCGTACTGATCGAAACACTGGCAGCACTCGGTGCGGAAGTAAAATGGAGTTCCTGCAATATCTTCTCCACGCAGGACCATGCCGCTGCGGCCATTGCTGCCGCCGGTATTGGTGTGTTTGCCTGGAAAGGACAAACCCTGGAAGAAGCTGACTGGTGTATTGAACAAACCCTCTTCTTTGGCGGCGCCGACCGTCCTTTGAACATGATCCTGGATGATGGCGGAGACCTGACCAATATGGTACTGGATAAATATCCCGAACTCGTACAGCATGTAAAAGGCATCAGTGAAGAAACCACTACCGGTGTTCACCGCCTGTACGAAAGGGTGGCGAAAGGCACCCTGCCCATGCCGGCGATCAACGTAAATGATTCTGTTACCAAATCCAAGTTTGATAATAAATACGGTTGTAAAGAAAGCCTGGTGGATGCGATACGCCGTGCCACTGATGTGATGCTGGCCGGAAAAGTGGCCGTGGTAGGTGGTTATGGTGATGTGGGCAAAGGTTCTGCAGCTTCCCTCGCCGGTGCCGGTTGCCGGGTGATCGTTACAGAGATCGACCCGATATGCGCCCTCCAGGCGGCGATGGATGGTTTTGAAGTAAAGAAAATGATCCATGCAGTGAAGGAAGCCGACATCGTGGTAACCGCCAGCGGCTGCCGTGATTTGATCACCGGGGAGCACTTCAAACTGATGAAGGATAAGACCATCGTTTGTAATATCGGCCACTTCGATATCGAGATCGATATCGCCTGGCTGAACAAGAACTACGGTGATACCAAAGACACGATCAAACCGCAGGTGGATATTTACAATGTGGATGGCAGGGACATCATCATCCTGGCGGAAGGCCGCCTGGTAAACCTGGGCTGTGCCACCGGTCACCCTTCCTTTGTAATGAGCAACTCCTTCAGCAACCAGACGCTGGCCCAGATCGAACTGTGGACCAACCACAAGAACTACGAGAACAAGGTATATGTGCTTCCCAAACACCTCGATGAGAAAGTGGCCCGGCTGCACCTTGCCAAGATCGGTGTGGAGCTGGACGAACTGAGCAAAGAACAGGCTGATTATCTCGGTATACCGCAGAGCGGTCCGTTCAAGCCGGAGCATTACCGGTACTGATCTCTTTCTGCCTGCACATAAAAAAAACCGGTCAGTTGCTGACCGGTTTTTTTCTTCTCAGGCGGCTATTCCTTCCGGAATACAAAGGCAAATGGTGGTTTCAAGTCGTTGGGGGTCTTTTATATCAAGGTTTGCACCCAGCTCTGCGGCCTCTTCGGCAAGGGCGCCGATACTAAAAGAAAGAGCATAACCATTGTAATTGTTCCGTTCGGTGATAAAGAACTCAAGCAGTTCATCATATTTTTCGGCCCTGATATGGATCTTTCCGCGGCGGGAGTTGGAGATCACTGCGGTGAAAATATCATTGAGCAGTTCCAGGAGACGCTCATCCACCGATTGCAGGACAACTCCGCTGTCTATCTCATTTACAACAATACTGTTGTTCTTCTTTGCGACAGACAGGGAGTTACCTACTAAACCATCAACGAGCTGCTGCAGTTCAATTCCTTTATAACCAGGAGCGCTGCCAGCCTTTTTTAGTTGTTCCATAGGGTTGGGGATTTTTCAGGACACTGGATGTTAATAACGGTTCTCATTTCAAGGGTTCGTTGTTCTGGTTTTTCATAGGGTCCGGATCTCACAGGAATCGGATCTGGTCTTTCATGGGATTGCGATTGGAATAGGAGTGCAAGTAACAACCGTTTGGCGCCCTGAACAATAGTGCCAGCAATCATTTAGAGGTAAATATTATACTACACCCCCTTAGACATTCAGAAAGAACGGTGTAGGTGTTTTTACTGAAAACAGATCAGAAAGCTTACTCCTCTCAGCTACGGCCTTGAGCAGGGTCATTGGAAACCGGGGAAGAAGTTATTTGATCAAAGTTTTGCCTTCGTTCACGAGGCAATTGGCCAGGGCCATCAGCCCCTCCTGTTCTTTGGGTCCCACATTTACCGTAATGGGCTTACCGCCGCTGCCCGTAAAAATGATCTGCGTAACCTTCCGGGTCAGCAGGCGCTGGAGCATAGTAGTAGGTGAACTGTTGGAATTTTTGAAAACAAACTGGAAAAGGCCTTCGCAATTCATTGTGCCGGCATTCCGGGAAGTGGTCTTTGATTTGATCCCTTCAAAAAAAACATCGGCTGTTGAATTGGCGTCAAAACAGCGGTTGGGGCCCTCTACCGAAAAAAGGAAGTTGATCTCTTTGCTGTCGGCATCAATGGTCACCGAGCCCCCGTCAAGGAATATGAACCCGGTGGATAGTTTCGTCTCTTTTGTATAGGGATCGGTCTCCCTGATCAGCTTACAGGCCGCCCTGGTGGAATCCTGGGCACGGGCAAAGACCGGGAGCATGAAAAAAAGGAGCAGCAACTGTTTCATAGCAAAGGGTTATGATCAAAAATAATGAATATTACTGCCTTTGACGAATGCAGCCGGGCCGGGGTTGCCCGGGCAAGCCGGGCTGAAAGGACCGGTTGAGTCATATCAATTATGTGAAGAACTTTTCTCCGGCCAACGGGCCTTGTTTGCATAGTAATTGCAGCCGGGTAACCTCAACCTGGTTAGTATGCACCTTGAGTTTAGCAGAATGATCCAGTTCTCCCTGCTGGTCAAAGCAGGGGGACGGGTGAGGGAGTTCAATTTCAGGAAACTCAAAAATCCTGGTGAAGAGCAGCTCACCGTAAATGTATGTGATGAACGTGGCGACCGCATTCACTTTGGTATGTCCAAACGGGAAGACGGCGGGTGGAGGATCAGTTCAGGAAGCCCTCCTGCCTGGATCACCACCAATGAAGCCGGGATCGGGGAAGCCGTGGCGCAGGAACTCAGCCGCTGGTAAGCCCGGTGCTCAGGATTTATTTTTCCGGAACCGTTTACCGATCTTCTCCAGCTGGTCTTCTTTCAGACGGGTGGTCTTTTTCAGCAGGTCAATAAAATAATCCACTTCGGTATCCTGTGCCGGGCAGCCGATATTCATCTTATTGCCTGAGCCGGGTTCAGGCTTCATGGAATCGCCGAGAATATTTCCTTCCTTATCAAAGATGACCCAGAACGGGATACCCTGTCCGTCACCGCCATACTGGGTCCGCAGTTCAGCAGCACCGGGGGTTTCGAGGTTTTTCTTATCGGGGCTTTCATCCACGACAAAATGAATGATGACAAAATTGTCATCGAAGTATTTCTTACACTCCTCGTCATTCATGCTGTTGTCCATCCGGTGGCACCATCCGCACCAGGAAGCATGAAACATGAGGAATACTTTTTTGTTTTCCTTACCGGCTTTGGTGCAGGCCTGTTTCAGCTGCTCGGTGGCAGAAAGCTCCGCCTGGGCGGAAGCCATCATCACAAAAAGAAGGGAAGCTGTTACCAGTGAAAGGATCCTTTTCATGCTGTGTGTATTTTAAGACGGGTAATAATCCGGCAAACGGCGGCTGCCGGGCCCGGGACCATCTGTCAAATATAAAAGATTTCAGGAGCAATCATTACAACAACCGGCCTTTTTGATTGTTCTTTACTTTGTTAAATGAACGGAAAATAAAATATTTGCAGTTGAAATAAAAACCGGTGAACAGCAATTCAGGTTTCAGCGCAAAGCGTTATCCAGGCATGTCACAACCTTTTTCTGCTTACCTCATTCCCCCGATATTCCCAGATGGTACAGGCGTATAACTTTCTTGCATCATGGCAGCTTTTTCCTGAAAAAGGAACTTACGAATATGGCGAACGGCCCAAGAGCGGTATCTACAAGATAGAAGCGGTTCCTGAAAAAAAGGAACTCGCCATTTATCATAACTGGGTCTCGCTGGAAAACCAGGCCTTTGCTGCCAGCTACCGGATCCATGCTGACGGGGACCTGAATGATTTCAGTGACCACCAGCTGGCGGATAAAGTACAGGTCGCATTTCCCGACAGCAGCACGTTTGAGATCCATTTCTACCGCAAAGGGGAAGTGGCCCTGCATATTGTTCATGAGATCATGCCAAACGGCTACCTGAAGATCACCCAGCAGGGCCTGAAAGAGGACGGAACCTCCTATACCAATTCAGAGATCTACCATAAGCAGCTGAGCGTACTCCCCTACTCGGCTGCCGTATCCGGCGCCGTGATCAAACCCAATGAAGAGGGAATGATCAGGCACAAAGCCCTTACGGCCATGGAAGAGCAGACCAATATGCAGCTGGAGCAGATCCGGAAGCAGATAGAACTGCTGGCCCTGCAGGCACATGAGATCCAGAAAAGAAAAGAGCTCTCCCTGATGATCTATAACGCCAGGCTTTCCTTCAAACCGAATATCGGCCAAGTATATTACCTCTACGAAAAAAAGGACGACAGCTACATGCTTTCCCTCGTCTCCCCGAAAGAATGGGGCAAGAGCGGTCCGTTCCGGCGCTTTGTAGCCGCCGTAAAACTCCTGGCCGACCATACCTGGGCGGAAATGTAAACCTGAAAACGGCTGAGAACCAGACCCGCAAAAACAAGTGGTAACACTTATTCCGGCATTCATATAATAAGTATAAACCTCTATCGTTTATAGGGAGAACCATCCAATATCTGATATGAAGCCAACTTTACCCTTCCTGGCTTTGTACATGCTTTTATGTACAGGCCAACCTTCCACTGCTCAAATCACCCTTAACTGGGGCGCCTCCTTCTCCCCTTCCTGGTCAAGCGGAACACTTACCCGAACCGCCTCCAATATCGGCGGAAACACGATCGGCTGTGGCCACATGGACCCCTGAAATTCCGGTCGGGATCCTTTGTACAGACCGGCGTCACCACCGGTGCCCAGACTCCTACCGTTACCGGGGCCCTGTTCACGGTTCCCGGTGTTAGTAACCGGGTGTATCACCCCAACTACAGTAACAATACCAGCAGTACCACCATCACCCTCAGCTTCACAGCCTATGCCACCAATTTAAATTTCAGGATCGCTGATATCGATAAGAACAATTCTACCAGTACCACTTATTACGACAGGGTTACCATCACCGGTAACAGCACGACCGGTACGGTGAACCCTTCCATCACAAAATATGATGCCACCACGGATCCGAATTTCCTGATCATAAGCAGTAACACAGCATATGTGAATACTGCCAGCGGACAGGCCGGGAATACGGCTTCTGATGCAACGGACCAGCGGGGTACAATAAATGTGAATTTCGGGTCCTACTCCATCAACAGTGTAACCATTGTGTATGATAATGCCCCGGGAGCGGATGCCAACCCCGCTGCCCAGGCCATTGCCGTGGGGGATGTTTCCTTTACGCAATCCACCCTGCCCGTGACACTGACCGACTTCGGCGGCTACCGGCAGCAACAGGATGTGGTACTGAACTGGAAAACCCGGCAGGAATACAACGCCGACCGGTTTGACGTGGAAAGAAGTACCGGCAGTGTGTGGCAAAAGATCGGAACCGTATCAGCCGCCGGCTTTAGCAATTCCACGATCGCTTGCGCTCAGGATGCCGGTCCGCAAGGTACGTTGCTGTACCGCCCGGAACCAGGTGGATAAGGACGGCACAGCCGGTATTCAAACATTGTGCGGACTACTACCAGCGATGTAAAAAAGGAACTGGCGGTATACCCCAATCCATTCCGCACCAGTTTCAGTACCGGGATCTATGCCGCAGCCCCGCAGCAAGCCTTCGTCACGGTCACCGATGCCGGTGGCAGGATCATCAGCTCAGAAAAAAACAACTGCAAAGCGGTTATAACAATATTCTCATCACAGGTATCAATGCCTTCCCGGGGGAACCTATTACCTGCAGGTGCGTGATGAAACCGGCCGGCTCACCGGTTCTGCCACGCTGGTGAGAGAATAGTTTCATTGTCAAGATTAGTTCCCGTTCGTCCCGTCATTGGCGGGACTTTTTATTTTACCGCCCGTCTGATCCATACCGGCCTGTCATTTTTACTTTACTTTTGATCCATGACCAAACTCTCCGTCAACATCAATAAATCCTCGCCGACGCTGCGCAATGCAAGAGGCGGCAATAATCCTGACTCCGGTAAAGCAGCGATCGATGCCCAGCGGTTTGGTGCAGACGGATCACGGTGAACTTCGTCCGTACGAACGGCATATCCGCTATGAAGATGTCCGCCAGCTCAAAAAAGTGATCGTGACGAATTCAACATCGAGGGAAACTGCCGTGAACAGAAACGCCGATATCGTACTGGAAACAAAACCCAACCGCGTAACCCCTGGTACCTGATGCCACCGGTCAGCTCACCAGCGATCACGGGTGGGATACCATCAGGCATGACTTCCTGAAGGAAATGATCGCTTTATTCAGGCAGGCCGGAGTCCGCATCAATTTTGCGAATTCCCGTTGTGCAAATGGTGGAAGGCGCTGCCAAGCGCAGGCACTGACCGGGGCTGAACGTCCCTGTTAGCGTCGAAGGGTATGCCAGGCAATATGCGGCCGGCCATAAAGAAAAAGCCATCGCCCCCTATATAAAGCAGCGGAAAGAGCCAGGAAACCGACTTGGTCTCAATGCCGGCCATGACCTGACCTGCACAACCTCAGGTATTATAAAGAAAATATTCCCTGACGGATGAAGTGCGCTACCGCCAGCGCCTTATCTGCGATGCGATCTACCTGCTCTGAAAATACCATCCAGTTATACAAGACAAGCTGGCCTGACCGCTGACAGCATTTCTCCGCAACATTATTGGCCGGGTTTTGCCATCTTTAGGCAACGGTTAATGACCTTTCCTGACCATCAACTAAACCTGTTTTATGAAAAAGAATTCTTTTCCTGATGCTGCTGTTTGCATTTACCAACACCGCCTTCTCTCAGAAAACAGAAAAAAACACGCTGACAAAAGTTAATTACCCGCAAAGAGCCAGGAACAAGCAGCCAGGACGCCTGGCCGTGCTTGCGGGCGGCGGAACGGCGATGGTTGTTGGCGGATTGGCGATCAACTGGGACCAACCAAACCTTTTGGTCCAGGCACCAAACCCACA
This sequence comes from Chitinophagaceae bacterium, assembly GCA_046329665.1. Classification (GTDB taxonomy): domain Bacteria; phylum Bacteroidota; class Bacteroidia; order Chitinophagales; family Chitinophagaceae; genus JJ008. The sequence goes on from JAXLUG010000021.1 coordinate 19,809, forward strand.
AATGGGCTCTGGCTATCCCATGTGATGTGCTTCTACTGGGCAGTATTCCCTTATTCATCAGCGCCCATAAAGACAAGAAGAAAGCCGCCGTCACTGGCCGACCAACCTCCTTTGACATCAAATGGCCGGAACAAAACGGGCTTGTGCTGCTGAAGCAACCGGCCCTTTCCCTGCGGATTCCGCTCTAGTGCAATCCGGTACTGCCTTTGCCCGATGCATCGGTCCTGGTGGCGGGAATATTGCTATTCCCTGCCCGGTCTTTTTTTATTTGCCTTAAATTTGACATTCCGCCGGACCCGTTCCGTTCCTTAAACCTAAATATTCAAGGCTATGAAGCGTATAGGCTACCTGTTATTCCTTTTCACTACGATCACTGCGTCGGGGCAGGCTCCTCATTATACCCAGTCAGCCAATGGGATTGAGCTCGTCACCCTTACACCAAAAGAGAATATCAATATTCCTGTTTATAACCTCTCCGGTATTTTCAAAGCTGCCCGGAAGATCATCTATATCGATTCCGGGAATACCTACCAGGTGTATGTACCAAAATGGCTGAAGCTCCGGCAGAATAATGATGTCAACTTTTTCGGAGGCACCCTGCCCCCGGTGAATACGGTCGAGAATGCCATCGTGATCAGCGCTGCGAAAAAGACGCAGTATAAATCATTCCAGGATTTCAAAAATTATATCATAGAAGACACCGCATACCTTTCCGGCAAGGCCCCGAAATGGGATACCGCCCGGAAATTCCTGAGTGTGAAAAAGGACCTGCTTTCTGTGCCGGGCAGTCACAGTTCCTATAAAGTATCATTCAACCGCCTGGGCAGCATTTTTGTGGCCAGCTATCTGCTGGTGGAAACAAAAACATCTTATCTCTGGATACAATTCATTGCCACCGGGGAAACCTACCCGGCCAATCTTCCGAAATTCAGGGAGTTCCTGCAGGGATTCAGTCCGTCGATATAATCATAAAAGCAGCCTATGCATAAAGATACTGCCGCATACAACCGGGCCCTGCCGGCTACAGATAAAGCGATCTGTAACCTGCTTGCGGAAGAGATCAGCCTCGGTCTTCCGCAGGCGGAGAATAAGATTTGGCATGCCCATCCTGTTTGGTTCCTTGCGGGCAATCCTATTGTCGGCTACAGCAAACTGAAAAACTGCATCCGCCTTCTTTTCTGGAGCGGTCAGTCATTCGAAGAGCCGGGGCTGCACCCCGAAGGAAGTTTTAAGGCCGCCGAAGCACGGTATACCGATGCTGCAGAGGTGAGCAGGAAGGACCTGAAACGCTGGCTGAAGAAAGCCAGGTCGATACAATGGGACTATAAGAATATCGTGAAAAGAAAAGGCGTGCTGGAACGATTGAAATAAGAACATACACTGCTTATGCCAATACCCGTACTGACCACTCCCCGCCTCCGGCTTCGCCCTTTACAGGAAACAGATGAAGAAGCCATATTTGCCATTCGTTCTTCCGAAGAGGTGAACCGGTATATATACCGGTCCGCACCCGCCAATACCGGGGAAGCTGCTGCCTTCATCAGGAAGATCACTGAAAATGTAAACAGCGGGAACAGTTATTACTGGGCCATCTGCCTGAAAGATGATCCCCGTCTTTCGGGTACGATCTGTATCTGGAACCTCTCTCCCGACCGGAAAAAAGCAGAGATCGGTTATGAACTCTTTCCTGACCGCCAGGGAAATGGTTACATGGACGAAGCGCTGAAAGCAGTGATTGATTTTGCCTTTCATACTGCCGGTATGGAAACACTGGAAGCGTATACACATAAAGACAACCTGGCTTCCTCCCGCCTGTTGCTCAATAACGGTTTTCGCCAGCAGACCGGCCAGGTCGACCCCGAAGATGAAAACAATGTGATCTACCAGCTTCAACAGACACAACCCGCTTAAGCAAGCTCATCAAAAGGAGAAGATCAGCTGCTGTCCATAAACGGTAAACAGTTTCTATTTTTGCCGTATGTCAGAAGATCTCCGCATCATCAATGGTACAAAAGCTGAACAGTATGGATCGCTGCTCCCGCAGATCAAAGGAATGCTGGAGGGTGAAAGTGACCTGATTGCCAATCTTGCTAATGTGGTCGCTGCCCTGAAAGAACAATTCGGCTGGCTCTGGATAGGTTTCTATCTGGTCAAACAGGGAAAAGCCGGCGAGCCGGAACTGGTATTGGGACCCTTCCAGGGACCCGTTGCCTGTACCCGTATCCGGAAAGGCCGGGGTGTTTGCGGCACCAGCTGGTCAGAAGCAAAGACCCTGATCGTACCGGATGTAGAGCAGTTTCCCGGGCATATTGCCTGCAGCAGTTTATCCAGGTCAGAGATCGTTGTGCCGGTGATAAAAGATAATGAAGTGGTGGCGGTCCTTGATGCGGACAGCAGTGAATACAATGAGTTCAACGAAACCGATCAGCAATACCTTGAACAGATCATCCGCCTTATCGAATGGTGATATGCGGCAGACCATTTCCATAATCGTAAAAGGAAAGGTGCAAGGTGTGTATTACCGCCAGGGCACCCGGGAAAAAGCAGGATCGCTGGGTATTACCGGCTATGTGCAGAACATGCCAGATCATTCTGTTTACATCTGTGCCACCGGCACCCGGGTGCAGCTCGATGCACTGGTCAGCTGGTGCCGGGTCGGGCCTTCACGGGCGATCGTAACAGAAGTGGTAACAGCAGAGGAACCTTTTCAATCGTTTGATATGTTTATCATTCAGCGCTAATGCGTAGAAACCACTAACCATTTTAGGGTATTTCATTTATTTGGCTTTGATTTCTCTCACCGGCTTGCTACATTAGTTTCCGATATCCCTGCTGTAGCGCTATAGCAGCCTTTAAAGCTTAAAATCCCTGTTATGAAAAAAAATCCATTTTCCGGCCAGGGCAGTAAAGTACTGCCTCTGCTTTTTATTGCATTTATCGTTACCACTATTACTCTTCTTAACGCCTGCGGCGGCAATTCCAAAAAAGCACCACAGGCCTTTTCCGGCGAAGCGCCGAAAGGAGGTGCGGCCAGCATCAGTTGTTTAAAACTCACCAGGGCCCAGCTGCAAACCTGGGTGGACAGCGGTTGGACCAAACCCGGCACCGAGGGAGCTGTCAGTGAGATCCTGTTTCAGTTTTACACACCCGATGCCGGGGCAACCAGCAGCAACCTGCACCTGATTGCCTACCCGGGCAGTTCGTCCACCAGTTTAAAAAGGACAGGTAAACAGGTGCTGGAAGCCGATACCGCCTGTACCGGGCTTACCATTACCGGCGGCATGATCCTTTCAAACATTCAGCTTGCCCTCAGTACGCTGGATATCTTCAACAATGATGGTACGCTGAAAGAATTTGATTACCTCCGGCTGACGCCTGTACGTTTTAGTAAGGATAATGATTATATTAGCTTCAACGTGGAAAAGGTGGCCAAAGGAGTGCTGATGAGCGGGGCAGCCGTACAACTGCCGCCTTGTCCGCCATTTTGTTGCCCGCCTAGTTGTGACTAGGTTTAAGAAAAATAATGGATAATTTATACAGATTTATTATGAGATGGTCAGAGGTATGGCCTATTCTTTTACCTCTGATCATCTTTTTTATATATCCGCCATTCAGCAGAAAACTTCGAATATTTCTATTTTCCTATATTTTCCTGTCGTTTATCTTCAGTTTAGTAGCCACACTAATGTGGCTTTACCCTAGCCTCTTCTCACAAAATCAAACAAGTAATAATCTTTATTATAACTTAAACTCAATATTAAGAGTAGTATTTCCATGTGCTTATCTCCTATCGCTTAAAGAGATGAAATCGTATAAATATTTAAGATGGTTAGCTGTTTCATTTCTTGCATGCGTTGTGCTCAATTTTATTTACTTTGAAAACTTAAGTATAATGAGCATAAGGCTTCTTGCAGGCGAAAGTATCGTTATGATGGTGTTTAGCCTAACCTACCTTCTAAATCTTATTGTTGAAGATGAAACTGATCTATCGGCATCGCTCCCTCCTCTTTTGATATGTGCTGCAATTGGCTTATATGAATCAATAAATTTTCTTTACTATCTTTTCTTTCACCCAGTTTTGGAAGAGAATTATTCTTTTGCGTATAAAATCTATGACGCATCAAGGTATTCGCTAATAATTTATTGGCTGATCATGGGATTAGCTATTTTCTATAACCGTAAAAATTTACATTATCATACTGAAAACGCATTAGCTGCCAATGACCAGTAATATTTCATTCTTGCTTGTCCTCGGAATATCAGTAATGCTTATGCTGATGCTGAGCGTTTTACTTGCCGTATTGTTTAACCTCCGCAAGAAAAACCAGCACCGCCGTGCCGTACAGGAGCTCAAGGAACAACAGCAAAATCAGCTTATCGAAGCCGCTGTGCGCAGCGAAGAAACGGAACGGCACCGGATCTCAGAAACCCTTCATGATGAGATCGGCGCTATCCTCTCCTCGGCCAAACTGCACCTCCTCGGCATCAAGGCCGCCACCCTGGATGAAAAAGACAAACACCTGCACGATAAAGGTGCCGAACTGCTCAACGCCGCTATCAAACGGGTCAGGGGGATCTCCCACAACCTGCACAGCAATATCCTGAAGGAGTTTGGTTTTAATGAAGCGGTCAGGCATTTCCTCAAGGAAGTGGCGGGCAGCTCCATGCTTGAAGTGGAAACACAGCTCGATGATCATTACCCGGCAGAAATAAGCGACGACAACATCAGCCTTTACCGGATGGTGCAGGAACTGGTGAACAATATCATTAAACATGCCGGGGCACACCGGCTGATGGTCAGTTCGGTAATGAAACCGGACCTGCTTACCGTTACCCTCTTTCATGATGGCGATGGCCTGAGCCAGGAACAGTTTGACGAAATGGTATTTCAGAAAGACGGGCTCGGGCTGAAGAATATTAAGAACCGGGCCACCCTGATAAAAGGCTCCGTACAGTTTGAAAAGAAGAACACCGGCTGTTATATCCATATCACCATGCCATTACACCTTAAACCTGTCCATCATGAAAAAGATAAAACTGGCCATAGCGGATGATTACCCCGTCTTCCGGGAAGGGTTGCTTATCACCCTTTCTGCCGACGACCGTTTTGAAGTGATCATCGAAGCCGATAACGGGGCTGAATTACTGGAAGCCATGTCGAAGCAACTGCCGGATGTGGTCATCATGGATTATAAAATGCCGGTCATGGATGGCACGGAAGCCACCCGGAAGATCAAGGAACGATACCCTTCGGTAAAAGTACTGGTGATCAGTATGTACGAAGATCCCAAATTTGTCAGCCTGCTTACCCAAAGCGGTGCCGATGGTTACCTGCTGAAGAACGAAGAGCCGGAAAAGATACGACAGGCGATCACCGGCCTGTTCCCGGAATAAGTTTATTTCTTCAGGTTGACCAGCATATCCTCCACCATGGCGGATAGATCATATTCCTCTTTCCAGCCCCAGTCTCCCCTCGCCACTTTGTCTTCAATGCTCTGCGGCCAGCTGTTGGCAATGGCCTGCCGGTAGTCCGGTTTGTAACTGATAGTAAATTCGGGAATATGTTTTTTTATTGCCGCAGCAATTTCCTTCGGGGAAAAGCTCATCCCGGAAATATTGTACGAGGTGCGAACAGATATCTGATCAGCCGGCGCTTCCATCAGTTCGATCGTGGCCCTGATCGCATCCGGCATGTACATCATCGGCAGGTAGGTGTCTTCTTCCAGGAAACATTCATATTTCTTTTCTTCCAGCGCTTCATAAAAGATCTCCACGGCATAGTCGGTGGTGCCGCCGCCCGGGGGCGACTTATACGAAATAAGTCCGGGGTACCGCAGGCTTCTTACATCTACCCCGAACCGCTGGTGAAAATAATTGCACCAGAACTCACCGGCATATTTGCTGATGCCATATACCGTGGTGGGTTCAATGATCGTTTGCTGCGGGCATTGCTGCCGGGGTGAGGTAGGGCCGAAAACTGCAATTGAAGAAGGCCAGTACACTTTATGCAGTTTCTCTTCCCGGGCAATATCAAGTACATTCAGCAGCCCCTGCATATTCAGGTTCCAGGCCAGGCCGGGATTCTTTTCACCGGTGGCCGATAAGATGGCCGCCAGCAGGTACACCTGTGTGATGCCCTGCCGGATCACCTGTACATGCAGCATCTCCTTATTCATAACATCCAGCGATACGTACGGGCCTGTGCCCTCAAGCAGCGGGTTTTGCTCCCGGAGGTCGGAAGCGATCACATTCGCATTACCATAAATACGGCGAAGTGCCAGCGTAAGCTCCACACCTATCTGCCCGGAAGCACCGATGACAAGTATTTTTTCTTTGGCCATAATATCAATTGACTTCAAATGTAAAGTGCATCCCTGAAAAGAAAAAATGTCCGTTCAATCAGAAAACCTGCCCGGCGGTTCAATCCGCATTTTCCGCCGGCTTACCTCCGGCTATTTTAGTGATACGAAATAACAGGAGCAGGGAAAATAGAATGGGATCTCACCCTGACCTGGCCGGATCCCGGACCGTGTTCGGAAATGAAGTGATAGTAAACCTGGTCAATGTATAAAGCTGCAGGTATCAAAAAACATGATTACACATGATAAAGACAGTTCTGCTTCTGCCCCTCCTGGTTTTATTTTTATTTCCCTGCCGGGCGCAGGTACCCTCCGTCTCACCGTATAACGGGGTGGTTCCGGCCATTCTGAATACGGCCGGCGGCAGTTATGATAATGCCTTATCCTATTTCCGGTATGAATGGAGTTTGGGGGAGTTACTGCTCGTCAGCTCCTTTGCTCCCGCTGACAGTGCTGTACTGGTAACCCAGGGCGTGCTGCAACCCTGTACAGATATGACAGGCAATTCACCTGCCACTGTTTTGTTTGAGGCAGGCGACTACAAACTGTTTCCCAACCCCACCAGCGGAAAATTCGAACTCGATTTTTTTGTGCATACGCCGGGGCAGATGAGTTTACAACTGATCAATGCAGCCGGCCAGGTGCTGCTTTCAAAAAGCTATCATTACGATGGATGCTGCCGTATTGAACTGTTCGACCTATCCAATTATCCCGACGGACTGTACCTGGTTGTCGCCGATCTGAAGCCGGACGAACTCCGGCGTACGGATGGCCTGCAGGTGATACGGCACAGCGGGCTGAAAGTGGTGAAACTGCAAAATAAATAGCAGGTGCCGGCTGGCAGGACCGGAATGGTAAGAATCAACTTTAATTTAAATCAGAAAAAATGAAACAGGTAGCAGGTATTTTATCTTTTGTATTCCTTTTGGCCCTGGCGGCATCCGGCCAGCAACAGGCGCCGGGTATATTCAATTACCAGGGAGTGGCCCGTAATGCAGTGGGCAATGTATTAATCAATAAGTCCATCAGCCTGCGGCTCAGCATACACGATGGTTCGGCGGCAGGTCCGGTAGTTTACCAGGAATCCAGAACCGTTACCACCAACCCGTTTGGGTTATTTAATGTGCAGGTGGGCAGTGCCGGTGCAAGTAATGTAACGGGGGCCATCGCAGCTGTAAACCTGGGTGTGGGCGCAAAGTTCATCCAGGTGGAAATCGATCCGAATGGCGGTACTGCCTTTATCAATATCGGCAGCGCAGCACTAGCTTCTGTTCCTTACTCCCTTTACACCTCACTTGCCAATGACCTGGTGCTGCCCTTTACGAAAACACAGGCTGACCCGGGGGCGCTGTTTAAGATTACCAACAGCGGTACCGGTATCACCCTTCACACCACCGGACCGGTTCGGCTGCAAGGCATCAGTGAAGCAGCAAACAGGATATTTGCAACGGATGCGGCCGGTAATGCCACCTGGAAAGATCCGGCCGCCGTAAATATTGTGACCGGCAACGGTACGCTAAACGTAATACCCAAGTGGACACCGGCGGGCACAAACATTGGCAATTCTCAAATAGCGGACAACGGGGTGAGCATTGGTATTAATACGGCTGCCCCGAATTCATCTGCACAATTAGATGTAAGCAGTACCAGCAAAGGGATATTGATACCCCGTATGACAACGGCACAGCGAACCGCTATTGCATCGCCGGCGAACGGACTGCTGGTCTTTGACAACACCACCAGCTCTTTCTGGTTTTATAAGGGAACCGGCTGGACAGAAATATTCAGTTCCTCCACCGGCTGGGGCCTCAGCGGAAATGCGGGAACAAATGCCACCCTTAATTTCATAGGAACAACAGATGATAACGATCTTATCTTTAAAAGAAACAATAAACAGGCCGGCCAGATCAGCATTGATAACACTTCCTTCGGCCTGAACGCATTGAACCCCGGAAACACAGGGTCGAATAATCTTGCTATCGGAGTCAGTGCGTTGCGGTCAAACACCATCGGTACCGCCAATACGGCCACAGGGAATAACGCACTTTCAGCCAATACATCCGGAACGTTTAATACTGCGAATGGCGCAAATGCACTTTTTTCCAATACCACCGGAAACGGGAACACGGCCAGCGGATTGGGAACGCTATATAATAACACAACCGGTGATTACAATACAGCCAATGGCACAGCTGCTCTTTTTGCCAATACAACCGGGAGTTTTAACACGGCCAGCGGGAATAATGCCCTTACAAATAATATTACCGGAACGAACAATACAGCTGCCGGTGCCTCTGCCCTTCAATCAAATACAAGCGGGAGCGGCAACACCGCCATAGGTGTGACGTCGCTTTATTCGAACAAAACAGGAAGTGATAACACCGCCTGCGGCTATCAGTCACTTACCTCGAATATAAACGGGATCAGTAACACTGCCCATGGCTCTGTTGCGCTTCATTCCAACACAACCGGGAGCAGCAACACCGCCAACGGAGCCGGGGCGCTTTATAACAATACCACCGGTACGGCTAATACTGCCACCGGGCTCAGTGCGCTTTTCTACAATACAACCGGGGATTTCAACACGGCTATCGGTTCTTCTACGCTTGCTCTCAACACCACCGGAGATTTCAATACAGCTATTGGCGGCGGTGCACTTGCCTCCACAACAGGTTCGAATAATACAGGGATCGGGAATGACGCCCGGGTTCCTGTTGCTGCAGGAAACAACCAGGTACGTATCGGCAATACAGCTGTTACCTACGCCGGGGTGGAGGTAGCCTGGACCATCACTTCAGACAGAAGAAGCAAAGCAGGTATTAAAACAACCGAACTGGGACTTGATTTTATAAAAACCCTTAACCCTGTATCTTACCGCCGAAGCAACGATGAAAGCAGAAAAACAGAGTATGGTTTCATTGCACAGGAAGTGGAAGAAGCGCTGAACCGGGCAGGGGCAACGAATACCGGTATCATTACCAGGGACGATGCCGGCCATTATGGTATGCGGTACAATGATCTTCTTGCTCCTATGGTAAAAGCCATCCAGCAACAACAGGAGTTACTGGAAAAGCAACAGCAAACCATTGAACAGCTCAAAAGCAGGCTGGCAGCCCTTGAACAAAAAGAACACCGGTAAAAGGGCCCCGAACCGACGGGAAAGGCCGGCGGTGAGTCACCCCGCTGATACACAGGCTGCCACCCAAAAAGCAATAGTACCCTGACACGGTGCCGGCAGGAATAAATCAGTATTTTACTAACGAAATACAATCCCGGTTATTTACCCGGATCCCGAATGGCATTACTCAGATCATATATCCGCCTGCTGGTTGTACTCCTGCCGGTACCATATTGCACCGGTCAGCAGCAGCTTTGTTTTTACAACATCACCGAGAAGGACGGGTTAAGCAGTAATAAGGTAACCTGTTTTTTCAAGGACAAAGCCGGATATATGTGGGTGGGGACAGAAAGTGGTTTGAACCGCTATAACGGCAACAACTGGGAAATATATAAACCTTCAAAAGATAAAAAGAACCTCCTGTCGAACAGCTTTATCACAGACGTGGAGCAGGATGAAAAGAACAATATCTGGGTATGCACACGCAAAGGATTAAACCGGATCGATGCAGCAACGGATACCACCGAGATCTTTTTACCCGATGCAGCCGTGAAAAACACCATCCCCGGCGATATTATCTGGGATGCCTGCATTGATTCAGACACCTCTGTGTGGATCGCTCCGGACGCAAAAGAATTTTGCCAGTATAACCCGGTCCTGAAAAAATTCCGGTTCTATGACTTCAGAAAATTCCTGGCACAAACCATTCCGCAAAACCAGTCTTCCTATCATTCCATCCTAAAAATACTGCCGGGGCGCCCTTCGGAACTTTGGCTGGCCACCACTGATGGCATATTCAGTTTCAATAAACAAAGCGGCCGGTTTCAGCCGGAGTTAGCGGTCAGCCTGCGGGAAGTGCGTTTTTTTTACTTCGATAAAACCGAGCAGAAGATCTATTGTGTTGATGAGAAGAACAAATTATTCTGTTACCGTCCGGCAACAAGAGAGGTCACCACTGTTTCCCTGAACCCGGGCAGGGAGCAACACAACTTTGTTGCCCCTTATTCCATGAACGAAACACTGCTCCTCTTTCCGGCTGCTGAAGGCCTTGCCGGTATGAATAGCGATAACCAGTCCCTTTTTTTTGTAAAGGGTGCCGGCCAGCGGGAAAATGACCTGCTGCCCGGAAAAGTGAATTGTGTGTACAAAGACAACCAGCACATCACCTGGATCGGCACGGCCGCCGGGATCAGCAAGTTTATCCCGGCCCTCAATGCCAGCCTGCATCTTAGCTTTCCTGCAAATCTTGTCAGCGACCCTTCATCAGTGACCAGGAATTTTGTTTTCCTGCCGGAAACGAATCAATGGCTTATCGCTTCCCATTCAAACAATACTGTTTATGTGGCGGATAATAAGTCCGGGCTCGTCAGCACCCTCCGGCGGCCTGCCGCCTTTCAGAAAGACAATTGCTTTGCCCTGCTGCACCGGCGTGATACGGTCCTGCTTCTTTGCCGGGGATCCCTCCTTATTTACCAGTACCGGCTTCAGCACTGGGACAGAATCCCATTGCCGGCCCCTTTTCAACAGTCCGTCATTACAGCCGCTGCGGTGGATGCCGCCGGTAACTACTGGCTGCGGACGATCGATGAACGGCTGATTGTATATAATACATCCACCCGGAAAATATGGATCCCCGCAACAGAAGATTTCGACAACTATGCTGTTTACTGTCTCGCATCCGATTTACAGAACAACTGTGTATGGATAGGCACCCACAGTTATGGCTTATACCGCTACCGCCTCCGGGAGCAAAAATTCGAGTACATCGAATCAAACAATAAAAGCAAGACCGCCCTCCATTCCTATATCATCAACGATATTGTTCCGGACGGCAAAGGGATTACCTGGGTGGCCACCTTTGAAGGAGGGCTGGCCCGGTACAACACTTCGCTGCCGCCGGATAAGGGCTTTATGAATTACGATGTCTTTTCCGGATTGCCTGATGATAACATATACGGAATTGCCCCCGGCCCGAAAGGGGATATATGGTTTACCACCGGCAAGGGGATCGGCCATATAGATGCCGCCGGCAACTGGAAAGGATTATACAACCAGCAAAACGGTTTGCCATATTCCAATTTCCAGCAGGGGATAGAAGTGTTGCCGGACGGAAAGATAGCCGCCGTGACCGAAAACAGTTTTATTTGTTTTGATCCGTCTGTGATCAGTGCCACGAGTAATTACCCGGTCATCATTGACAACATCTTTGTGAATGATAAAAAAATTGTTGCTGAACCCGGTAATACCGGAGTGAGGCTATTCCGTCATACACAAAACGATCTTAGCTTCCATTTCTCGGTACTGGATTTTACGGCCCCGGGTGCCATTGAGTATTACTACCGGCTTGATGGCCAGGATAAGGACTGGATCTATGCAGGAAAGCAGCACAGCATCCGGTATTCGAAACTGTCGCCGGGTGAATACACCCTGCTCGTCAGGGCCAAACGGGAAAACGGTTCTTTTTACGAACCGGGAGGGCGGTTCAGGTTTAAGATACGTCCGGCTTACTGGCAGGCGGTATGGTTCCGTATCCTGTGCGTACTGCTGGTTAGCGGCGCTGTGTACTGGATGGTAAGAAGAAGGATCAGCCATATCCGGCATGAAGCAGGATTAAAACAGAAGATCGCAGAATCGGAGATGATGGCCCTGCGGGCACAGATGAACCCGCATTTCATTTTCAATTGCCTCAATGCTATCGACAACCTTGTTCAGACCGGGCAGAAAGAAAAAGCCACCACTTACCTGGCCAGGTTTGCCCGGCTGATCCGGAATGTACTCGAAAGTTCAAAGTATAACCTGATCCCCTTTCAGAAAGACGTTGAAAGCCTGCAGCTGTACCTGCAAATGGAACAGTTCCGCTGCGATAACAAATTCAGCTTTGAACTGACCGCCACCGATGAACTCCTGCACAGCGATATCAAAGTGCCGCCCCTGATCATTCAGCCCTTCGTGGAAAATGCTATCCAGCACGGGCTGCTGAATAAACAGGAAGGAGATCGTCATTTATCCGTGCAGGCAACCCTGGAAAATGAACAGGTGCATTTCATCATCACGGACAACGGCGTGGGAAGGGCCCGGGCACAGGAAATAAAAGAACTCAACAAGCCCGGCTATGATTCCTACGGCATCAATATCACCAGAGACCGCATTCACCTGTACAATAAGGACAACGATCCGGACAATATAAAAATTACTGATCTTTGGAAAGAGGGGCAACCGGCAGGCACCAGGGTGGATATCCGGTTGCGTTTACCGGTCAATTAAATATCCCGCATGCTAAAAGCGATCCTCATTGATGACGAAGAAAGCAGCCTCAGTGCACTGAAGGAAAAACTGCTGACCTATTGTCCGCAGGTGAAGATCATTGCACAATGCGACAATGCTGCAAAGGGCATTGAGGCCATCAACACCCACCATCCCGACCTCGTGTTCCTGGATATTGAAATGCCCGTCATGAATGGTTTTGTGATGCTGCAGCAGCTCGGGTATAAGAACTTCGAACTCATCTTCACCACGGCCTACGATCATTATGCCATCAGGGCCATCCGCTACAGCGCACTGGATTACCTGGTAAAACCGGTGGAGATCGATGAACTGAAAGAAGCGGTGAACAGGGCGGGCGAAAAAAGAAACCGCTCCTACCCCAACCCGCAGATCGAACTGCTGGTGGAACAACTGATCTCCAAAAGAAATACTCACCACCGCATTGCGATACCCACCACCGAGGGCCTGCAGTTTATCAAAACCGAAGATATCATCTACCTGGAGGCCAGCGCCAATTACACCAATATCTATTGCACCGGTCAGCGAAAATTCCTGGTCAGCCGCACCATGAAGGATTTTGAAGACCTCCTGCCACCGGAGATCTTTCTCCGGATCCATAATTCCTATATCATCAATAAACATTTTGCAGAAAAATACATACGAGGCGAAGGCGGGCAGGTGGTGCTTTCCAACGGGGTGGTGCTGGATGTGGCCAAGCGAAAGAAAAGTGAATTCCTCAAAGCCATCGGCTACTAACGAAACGAAATCCTTCCTGCCAATCCATCACTGACAGCCGTTCAGGAGTACAGCCCGCCCGAAACGATAAATCCTAACCCCCTACCTTTGCGCCATGGAAAAATTCCTGACAGCGCTGTTTGCCAACCAGTCATACGACGACAATAATTTCTTTCTTATGGCAGGCCCCTGTGTGGTGGAAAGTGAGGAACTGATCAACGAGGTGGCGGAAAAAGTTGCATCCGTTTGCAAAGGACTGGGCATCCCTTATATATTTAAAGCTTCATACCGGAAAGCCAACCGGACCAGTGCCGCTTCTTTTACCGGCCTTGGCGATGAAGCAGCGCTGGAAATGCTGGGACGGCTTCGTAAGAACCGTTCCCTGCCGGTAGTAACCGATATCCATGCTCCTGCTGAAGCAGCACAGGCTGCAGCGTATGCGGATGTATTGCAGATACCAGCCTTTCTTTGCCGGCAGACCGACCTGCTGGTGGCAGCAGCACAAACAGGAAAGATCGTGAATGTAAAGAAAGGACAATTTGTGAGCGGCGAGGCCATGAAGTTCGCTGCAGAAAAGATCCGGCAGGCCGGAAATGATAAAATCATGCTCACGGAAAGAGGCACCACTTTCGGATACCAGGACCTGGTGGTGGATTACCGGAATATTCCCATCATGCAAAAGCACGGCGTGCCGGTGGTGATGGATGTTACACATTCACTGCAGCAACCCAACCAGGCAAGCGGTGTAACCGGCGGCAATCCCCAACTGATCCGTACCATTGCCCGGGCAGCCATCGCTGCAGGTGCCGACGGAATTTTTATCGAAACACATCCCGACCCGGCCTCAGCAAAAAGTGATGGCGCCAATATGCTGCAACTGGACCTGCTGGAAGACCTGCTGGTGCAGCTGGTGAAAATAAGGACAGCCATCCTGGATTAAACAAACATCAGAATAACCCTTCGTCTGTTTTGTAACGGGGTCTGCAACGATCCCGGTAACCACGTAGGATCCTTGTAACAATAAAGAATGAGGTTGCCCGCTGAGCTTTTACCGGTATTCCATCCGCCCTGCTGTCATTTTCTTCCCCCTGATGAGGCCTGATCATTGTTTTCTAAGTGCTATCCCTTACTTTTTTGGCTGATGATTATCACCTTCCCTGTTGAAGGCCGTCAATTCTCCCGCATGAAATAGGAACTATGTTGGTATTATATTTTATCCACCTTTTCGTACCGGTTGATAAACTGAAAAACATATCCTTTGTTATGAGACAAACTACAGCCACCAACAATGTATTGACGACCGTCTTCCCATTCGTACCGGGAAGGATAAGTACATTAGCCGCCCTCATCGAGAACTCTCCCGATGCGATCCTTGCCCGGGGCCCGGATAAAAAGATCATCAGCTGGAACAGGGGAGCAGAAAAATTACTGGGTTTCCCGAAAGAAGAAGCCATTGGAAGCACGGCGCTGGAACTGGGAATGATCCGTTTTACCGCGGCGGAGATATCTGAAATGGATGCGGCATTGGCAACAACCGGTACCTGGACCGGCGAGAAAGAATACTTCAGTAAAAACGGCTCCAGGTTATTCGGCGCTGTGACCGCCAACATGATCGCCAGCGAAGAAGGAGATACAGAATGTGTTCTCTTCATCATCAAAGACTTTACCCGGCAGAAACAACTGGAAGAGGAACTGAAAATGATCAACCATCAGCTGGAGGAATGGATAAAGGTCAAAACCAAAAAAATTGCGGACAGTGAAAAACGTTTCCGTGCGATGACGGAGAACAACCACGATGTGGTCGTATTGATCGACGGATCTCAAAAACTGATCTACCGCAGTCCGGCAGCATTCCGTATCACCGGCTGGACAGATGAAGAAGCCCTGCAGCCCGGTTTCCTGCAAAAAGTAATTCACCCGGAAGACCAGGAAAAAATGGAAGCGGTAATGAAGGAATCCTTAGCTGATCCCGGCCGTATCATCAATGTGTCGTACCGCATAAAACATAAAAAAGGAAACATCCGTTTCTTTGAAGGCACTTTGGTTAACCTGCTGCAGGCAGAAGCCGGGGTAATGATCCTTGATACAAGGGATGTGACCGAGCGGGTACAGGAAGCAGCGGAACTGGAAAAACACCGGAAGCAACTGGCTGAACGGGAAGAACAGCTTAACCTCTATATCGAACACAGCCCGGCCGCCATTGCCATTTTTGATAATCATATGCATTACCTGGCGGTAAGCAACAGATGGATCAGTGATTATGGCCTGGAAGGGAAGAACATTATCGGGGAATCCCATTACACTGTTTTCCCGGAAGTACCGGTGGAATGGAAGGCTGTGCATAAACGCTGCCTCGAAGGAGCGGTAGAGAAAAACGAAGAAGACCCTTTCCTGAGGGCCGACGGAACCATTACCTGGCTCCGCTGGGAAGTCCGGCCCTGGCATCATGCTTCCGGCGCCATCGGCGGGGTCATCATGTTTACCGAAAATATCACACAGCGGAAAATGGCAGAAGTGGCGGTAAAAAAGAGCGAAGCCAATTTCCGCACCCTGGTGGAAAGGATCTCCGACGGGTTTATTGCCCTGGATAAGGACTGGAACCTTACCTACGTGAATCATATGGTGGAGAAAATGATCGGGCGCAGTGCGGAAGGACTGACCGGCAAGAACATCTGGGAGGAATTCCCGGAAGAAGTTGACAAAGTGTTCTACCATGCCTTTCATGAGGCCATGGAGGAGCAAAAGCAGATCCACCTCGAAGATTACTCCATTGCCGCAGGTATCTGGGTACAGGTAAATATATATCCATCCGCTACCGGTCTGTCGGTCTTCTTCCGGGATATCAGCAGGGAAAAAGAAGCACAGTACAATGCAAAAAAGAGTGAAGAAGTAAGGGAACTGATCATGGCCTCTGCACTGGATGCGATCATCTTTGTGGATAGCAGATCAGCGGTTACACACTGGAATAAACAGGCCGAGAAACTATTCGGCTGGAAGGAAGAAGAAGTATCCGGACGTTCCATCAGCGAAACGATCATTCCTCCCCGGTACCGGCAGTACCATAATGCCGGCTTTAAAAAATTCCTTGAAACCGGTGAAGGACCTATTTTGAATAAGCTTATTGAAATAGCTGCCGTAAATAAAGAAGGCACAGAATTCCCCGTAGAATTGTTCATCGTTCCTGTTAAAGGAAAAGACCAGTTTTCCTTCTGTGCCTTTATCCGGGATATCAGCATCCGGAAGAAAGCAGAACTGGAAGTGCTGCGCAACAGGAACCGGTTACAGCAGGCACAACAGATCGCAAAACTGGGCAACTGGGAGATCGACTTTGTGAACAAAACCTCCACCTGGTCAGATGAAGCCTACCGCATATACGGGCTTGAGCCGGACGATCACAACATATCCATGGAGGAATGGATGGCTTATGTGCACCCGGATGACAGGGAAAACGTAGAGCAGGCCATTCTTGAAGGAAAAAAAGACTGGAAGGGTGCTTCTTTCTATCACCGGATCGTTCGCAAAGACGGTACGGTGCGGCATCTTTATGCCGAAAGCCGTTTCGATATGGATGAGCAGGGACATCCTGCCAGTATGTACGGTATTGCCCATGATATCACAGAGATGAAAAAACTGGAACAGGAACTGCAGGAGCAGCAGCATAAAGAGCACCTGAGAATAACGGCAGCGGTGCTGGAAGCACAGGAGAAAGAAAGAAATACGATCGGGATCGAACTGCACGATAACGTCAACCAGATACTGGTGGGAACGAAGATGGTTTTATCCATGCTAAAACCAGACTCTTCCCAGGCTAACGATATCGTCAGCACTTCCATAAACAATATCCAGCTGGCCATCAACGAAAACAGGAAGATCGCCCATGAGCTGGTCTCCCCGGATTTTGATGGCAAATCGCTTGCCGGCGAAATTGAAAAAATTGCCGATGCCATGCTCCGGAAGGCGAATATGCAGGTAACCCTGGATACATCCCTGCTGGATGAAACACTTTTGCCCAACAAGCTTAAGTTGTCGCTTTACCGCATCACCCAGGAGCAATGCACCAATATCGTCAAGTATTCAAAGGCCGGTGCGGTCACCATTTCACTCAGCAGTAAAGGAGATAGCCTGCAGATGGTCATTGCCGATGATGGCGTAGGGGCCGTAAGCAAAAAACAAAGCAGCGGGATCGGGCTCAGGAATGTAAAGAGCCGGCTCAGTGTTTTTGATGGTACGGCGGAAATAAAAACAGCGCCCGGAAAAGGATTTGCCCTGCACATTCATGTGCCCCTTAGCTGAACCGGTACCGGCTGCAAACGGACCTCCGTTTTTAGCGAACCGTCATGATATTGACCCTGCTTTTCTTTTCTCGTAGCGCAATTGCCGCTTAAAGGATTTGAAGGCCATCCCGTTGAAATAATTCATGACAGCACGCCGTGCTTCTTCTGCTGTCATTTTGGGGGCGGTTTCCAGGCCGGTAATCACTCCTTCCACGTCTTTGGCTTTGAGTATCGCATTCCGCAGCCCGAATTTGGAACGGCTGGGTCCTAACAGGTAAATAAAATCAGCCTGATGCAGGTGATGAAGGATCTCTTTATAATACTTCTTCCGTTCTTCCTGCTCCCGGTGCTGTTTCTTTTCTTCCTCATTTACAAAGGTGGTCTGGAAACGGGTGAACGGCTGCCCCTCTCCCCTTTCCCGTAACCGGGAAATGATGCCGGATGAAACCGTTTCCACCTGCGGTTCATTACGACCTTCTGCGGAGATGATATATGCTGTCTGCTGATCGAGCCAGATACCGGCTCTTTTCTCAGGGGCTTTGATCTTTTTCATATGAGCAGCCTTTTGTTGGGCTTCCTTTCAAATTTCCACTCACACCCGGCCTGAAACAAGGAGATGGGTCATTTCAGCGGCTGAGACTGCTCACCAGGTAAAATACGGGAAGGATACACCCGGTCAATAATTCTCTTCCATCACCCCGGTCTGTATGGCAATGCTGATGGGAACATGACAGGGCAATACCGGCAGGGCACCGGATTCGGTCCGGAACTCATTCTCGATCTGCGAAAAATCCTTGAGGAAATTATTCACCGGCAAAACCAGCCTGCTGAGATAATCAGCCGTTTTATCATACAGGCCGGTGAATTCATCCTTCAGGAAATTCATTCCCCCCTGTACCTGCTGCTTTGCCTGTGCATAGGATTCTTTGATGAAGGCATTAATGGTGAACATATTCTCTGCCAGCACTGCCGGGCTTACCACACTGATCGCCGTTTTCAGCATAAACAATGATTTGCTGAAAAGCGGTAAAATTCATGCCAGACAAAACGATTGTGGATAATGAACGGACCGGGACCAGGAACCAACCCGAAAGCGTGGAATTTGCACCTCAACTGTTCCGGATAAAAGAGATCATTCCGCCGCATTTCATTTTCCTGTAACTTGTAAGGTATTGTTACCACAACCTTTTCTATATGCGCCCTGCTCTGTATTATCTTTTCATGTTCTTACTGTTCTTTTCCGCCGGCTGTAATAATGGTGCTGACCGGAAAACGGACAATCTGGGGAAAAACCAGCCCGGTGGGGACACTGCTTCCGCAGCAACGGCACCGGTACCTGAAATAAAATATGAGACCTACTGCAACAGCCGCTACGGGTATTGTATCGATTACCCGGCAACCCTTCTTTATCCCCAGGGCGAAGCTCCCAGCGGTGATGGCCAGGAATTCAAATCAAAGAATGCCGATGTGCAACTGCTGGTGTACCGTGACCTGCGGGACAATTTCACCATGGATGAACCCTACACCATCCAAACCGCCTACGAAGAAGATGCAAGGGGAAGTGATCCCGAACACCCGAAAAAAGTGATCGTTTATAAAAAACTCGGCAAGGATTTCTTTGCCGTATCCGGGTATAATAACGGGAGAATATTTTACCAGCGGACCATCTTACGGGAAGAAGGCCTTGTGACCTCGTATATCGAATACCCGGAAGCAGATTCCGCGGTATATAATAAAGTGTCGGAAAGGATATTCAGTTCCCTGAAATAAAAACAAAAGCCCCTGCTTTCACAGGGGCCTGCCATTCGTTTATTCCTTTTACCGGAGATCGATCTCCTCCACCCCGGGATATTTTGATTTGTCGAATACAAAGATATTATCTGACAGCGGCTGGTTGGTCTTCATGGTCGTAACGGTATAGGTATATCGGTTACCGGCATTCTCCAGCACTTTGGTGCTGTAGATCGTCTTGGCGGCTTTGTCCACCTGCACATATACTTTATAGAAGGGCTTGCTTTTATCAACCGGGGTCATTTCGATCTCCTGCACGGTCTTGTTACCTACTTTCTTTTCGCCGTTCAGCAGGTAATAAAAATCCTTATCGTAGAAGTTGGTAAATAATTTCTGGGGGGTGATCATTCCGCCGGAGGCATCCAGCTTGGAGATCGTTACTTCGTTGGCCGCTTTATCATAGTTCCAGACAGTGGTACCGTTGCAGAATATCTCCTGGCCGTTAAAACTGATATTGTATTTGGTGCCCTTCATTTTGATGGTGCCGTTCTTGGAAGAGAGGGCTTTCCCGGAAGCGTTTTCCACTTTGTAAGAGAAGGTGGCCTGGACCGTGGTAAAGGTTTTGAACTTGGCACTCACTCCATCGAGGATTGCCTTGGCCTCGGGGTCGTTCTTTGTCTGCGCTGACACAGATAAACTGATGATGGCGGGTAGTAAAAGGCTATATAGTTTCTTCATCGTGACAGGTTTGTGGTGGTGGTGGTCAGGCGTCCGCAAAGATAGCCCAATTATCATAAACCCCCGGCGGATAACCGCTTAATTCTGTTTACCAAATGCACAGAAACAGGATTGACAATCATCATTCCGGGTTGGCTGCCTGATTTTTTCTTAACAACCCGCTAACGGTTAGGTTATTTATCCCAGTGAGCTGAGGTGCTGCTGCAGGTCGATCTCTGTTTTGATCAGTACATCCCTGGCCTTGCTGCCCTGGTTGGGCCCAACGATACCGGCTGCTTCCAGCTGATCCATGAGGCGTCCGGCCCGGTTATATCCCAGCTTCATCCGTCTTTGCAGCAGGGAGGTGGAACCAATCTGGTTCTGCACGATCAGTCTTGCGGCATCTTCGAATAAAGAGTCCCGGTCTGCAAGGTCGAAATCTTTTCCTTCCATTTCTTTTTCGTCCACATACTCCGGAAGCATAAAGGCAACGGGATAACCCCGCTGCGTACCGATGAAATCCACGACCTGCTCCACTTCCGGTGTATCCACAAAAGCACACTGAAGCCGGGTCAGTTCCCCGTTGTGCGAAATAAGCATGTCGCCCTTACCGATCAGTTGTTCAGCGCCGCCGGTATCGAGGATGGTCCTGGAGTCGATCTTCGAAGAAACCTTAAAGGCCACCCGGGAAGGGAAGTTGGCTTTTATCGTGCCCGTGATGATATTCACGGACGGGCGCTGGGTGGCAATGATCAGGTGAATACCCACCGCACGGGCCAGCTGTGCCAGCCGGGCGATCGGCATTTCGATCTCCTTGCCCGCCGTCATGATCAGGTCGGCAAACTCATCGATCACCAGCACGATGAAGGGAAGGTACTGGTGTCCCTTTTGCGGGTTCAGTTTGCGGCGGATGAATTTTTCATTGTATTCTTTGATGTTCCTCGCACCGGCTTCCTTCAGCAGGTCGTAGCGGTTGTCCATTTCAATGCAAAGCGCATTGAGGGTGTACACCACTTTCTTGGTATCGGTGATGATGGCATCTTCTTCTCCCGGTAGTTTGGCCAGGAAATGTTTTTCGATCTGCCGGTAAATACTCAGCTCCACTTTTTTGGGATCGATCAGTACCAGCTTGAGCTGTGAAGGATGTTTCTTATATAAAAGCGAAACAAGGACCGCATTCAGCCCGACGGATTTACCCTGCCCGGTAGCCCCCGCCATCAGCAGGTGCGGCATGCTGGCCAGGTCCACGATGAAATTGTCGTTGTCGATCTTCTTGCCGATAGCGATCGGCAGGCTGTAGGCGTTATGCTGAAATTTTTCAGACGACAGCAATGTTTTCATACTCACCACGGTCTTTCTCACATTCGGTACTTCGATACCGATGGTACCCTTGCCGGGGATCGGGGCAATGATCCGGATCCCCAGGGCCGCCAGGCTGAGCGCTATATCATCTTCCAGGTTCTTGATCTTGGAGATCCGCACTCCCGGTGCCGGCACGATCTCGTAAAGGGTGACCGTGGGACCTACGGTAGCACTGATCTTCTGGATCTCGATCGAATAATTGCGCAGCGTGGCAATGATCTGGTTCTTATTATTCTCCAGTTCGTTGGCATCCTGTATGATCTTCTCACTGCCATGTGTTTCCAGCAGTGAAAGGGTCGGGTATTTATAATTGCTCAGGTCCAGGGTGGGTTCATAAGGAGGAAGGTTTTCTGCCACCGTTTCCCCGGCCTGCTTTTCGGGGGTTTCCCGGATCTCCAGTTCAAGCGGACCGGTGTTCTTTTTGGCAACCGGTTTTTCCCTGGCAGGTATCACCGGTTCTTCCGGGATCACTTCTTCCGGTGCTGCCGCTGATTGATCATGGGTGTGCAGCAGGTCACTGACGATCTCATTTTCCACAGTGGGCTGCATTTTCTCTATCTTCTCCACCGCTTCTTCCGGTGTTTCTTCTTTTTCCACCAGTTTGAATTCGATGACCGGGTTCTCTGTTTTCTTTTCTTCCGGGAAATGGATGACAATGCCATCGGCCGTGGTCAGGCTGTTGCCGGTAGCCGCCTCTTCTTTGGGCAAATGTTTTTCATTCACTACGGGAATGGCATCGAGGATGGCGTCTTCTGTTGCTTCTTCCTCTGTGAGGGGCGTTGCTTCTTTCTTCTGCGGCCAGTTGAAGGAAGGATTGAATTGCCAGATAAAATAACCGGTGGCGAGCAGGAGCAGTACCGCAGCGGTACCCACATTGCCCAGCGTGCCGGTAAGTTTGTTACTGATCATATCTCCCACGGCCCCGCCAAAGGGAAAACCGCTTCTGCCAAACAGGAAGGCCATCGATACAGAAAGCACCAGCAGGCCAACGGTAACATACTTCAGGTTGCGCCAGATGGAAAAGACCCGGCGGCGGAACAGCAGGTTCACCCCCACCACAAAAAAGAAGGTGCAGATAAGGAAGGATGCAATACCAAAACCATAATTGATGAACAGGTGTGATACCAGGGCGCCCATCCGTCCCAGCAGGTTCCGGGCAGAAAGTGAATTATCAAACAGGGCAGCCATTCCTTTCTTGGCAATATCCTGGTCTTCTTCCCAGGTAAACAGGTAGGAAACAAAGGAAATAAAAAGGAAGAGGGCAATGAGGATGAAGAGGGTGCCAATTATTTTCCAGGTGCGTTCATCACGGGCCAGCTGTTTCCAGTCAATCTTTTCCTCTTTTTCAGCAGCAAATGATTTAGACGGAGGCTTCGTGGTTTTTTTCGCAGGATTGTTTTTCTTTTTCTGCCGGGTCGCCATAGGCGCAAAGATAAACAGTTTACTATGAAAAGATTACCGGAAAGTGGTACCGTCATCACTGGCATAGCCCAAAGCGAATGAGTATATTTGATTGAACCGCCCAGAGCATATGAGAAAAATCCCTGCGCACCGGATAAGCCTGCTGATCTGTTTTTTTTTACTCCCTGTACTGGTGCCCGCACAGCCATCACCTGTATCCTCCTGTATTGAGGTGAACAGGATCGGCCTTTCCCGGGATATCACTTCCGCTATCAGCATGGCCTATCTTAATAAAGAAGCGGGGCTTTCGCCGGACCTGTCCGCTGTTCCCTTCACGCCGGGGCTTATTCATACCCAGGCCATACCGGATAAGTATGTGGTGAAAAAAGTATTGCTCCGCTTCACGGTCTGCAACCCTGCCGACACGGCCAGCGGTATCTATTTCTTCCCGGGATTATACTTCCGGGAGATCCGGCTGCTGCGGGCGGGTGCTTCCTCCCTCACCCCGCTGCCGGACAGTATGCCGCCTGTTGCAGAGAAATGGGGCTACCGCTATCTTTCCGTGGCGCCGCATGATACCCTCACCGTGGTGGCGGAACTGCATTTCCTGAAGACCTATATCAACCGTATCCGTCCCACGCTGATCAGGCCGGCTTACCTGGAGAGTTTCATCACGAACATTCATGCCAGTGAAAGCGAAGCCGACCTCGTCACCTATGTGTTCAGCGGTCTGCTGCTGATGATGGTCTTTTATTCCTTATCGCTCTTTCTGCAGGGGGCAAACAGGGAGTTCCTCTCCTACTCCGGCTATGCTTTCTTTACGGGCTTCATGCTGTTCACCAAAGCGCTGTACAGCTATCATGCCGACCCGGTGCATTATTTTATTGAGGAGTACCTGGACTTCATGCTCCAGTGCCTCGGGCTTATCTTCTACATGATCTTCATGCAGCGCTTCCTGAATACAAAAAGCCAGTACACGTTTCTTCATAAACTGTACAATGCCGGGATCATCCTGCTCTCGGCGGCCATCATCTCCTATACCTTCCTCCATTATGCCACGGACAACTACCCGCTGGAGAATAAGGTGGAGGCGGTGACCAAATTACTGCTGCTGGTGATGATCCTCGTCTTCCTGGTGTACAGCCTGCAGCACTGGAAGAACATCCTGCTCCGGTATCTTTTCTACGGCAACCTGTTCTACCTGCTCTTCGCCCTGGTCTCTATCGGCATGATCGTATTACCGGGACAATTCCAGCTGCACGGGGTCTGGGGCAATTCGCTGGTGCACTACGAGGCCGGTCTGTTCTTCGAGCTGGTATTCTTTTTAGCCGGTCTGAACTACAAGAACCGCCGCCGGATCATTGATGAGACCAAGGAGAAGGAGAAACTGAAAGCACAGAACATGCTGCAGGAATACGAAAAGGAGATCGCCGTTTACAAGGCACAGCAGGAAGAACGACAGCGGATCTCCGCCGATATGCATGATGAACTGGGGTCCAGCATCACGGCCATCCGCCTGATGAATGAGATCGCCCGGAAGAAGATGAAGGAAGATGCCCCGCAGGAAATGGAAAAGATATCACAGTCCGCCGATGATGTGCTCAATAAGATGAATGCCATCATCTGGAGTATGAACAGCAGCAACGATACCATGGACAACCTGGTGTCTTATATCCGTGCCTGGTCGCTCGAATACCTGGAGAATACCCCCGTGGTGTGCCGGGTCCACACACCGGAACATATACCGGAAAAGGAATTGTCCGGTGACAAGCGCCGCAACCTCTTCCTTTGTGTGAAAGAAACGCTGAACAATATGCTGAAACATGCCGGGGCCACGGCTGTTGATATCACCATCACTATCGGCGCAGAACTGGTGATCCGCATCAGCGACAACGGAAAAGGGATCGAACTGGATAAGCTGCGCCGGTTTGGCAACGGGCTGCGAAACATCCGCCGCCGGATGGAAAGTATTGGCGGAAGTTTTACGATCGGAAACGATCAGGGAACCGTAACCACGCTGGTGCTTCCGCTGTAAGCAGTTCTGTCAGCCGGGAAGCAACGGATCAGCCCTGCACGGCGCCGGCCGGCCACTGCCCGTTCGGCTTTATTCCTATCACGTTATTTCTTCACCTGCTATGATGCTTCTTTCTTGTTCATGACGGCCGCCAGCAGCAGCAGCCAGCCGGCTATGAAGAGGATACCTCCTGCGGGAGTAACCGGTCCGATGACCCGGGTCATCCCGCTGTTGTTGATCTTTAAAAACGTAAGCAGGTAGAGGGAACCGGAAAAGAAGAGGATACCCGTGAAGAAACAGGTGGCTGCCCAACGGATGCGTTTACCGGAGAAACCGGCGGGGAAAAGGATACCGGTGAGGATCAGTGCAAGGCCGTGCCAGAACTGGTATTGAACGCCGGTGTGGTACCCGTTCAGGATCTTTTCATCTGTGGTGAGTTTTTGCAGTCCGTGTGCCCCGAAGGCGCCGAGTGCCACGGCGAGGCCGCAGCAAAGGATACCGGTGGCGATATATTTTCTATGCATGAAATATTTTTTCGATCAGGTGATCCAGTTGCACCGGTTCTTCCTCCACGGTAATGGCAGCCTGTTCGTAATAGATCTTCCGGTCGGAGAATTTGCGGGAGATAAAGGCCCGCAACTTGTCATCCGAAAGTTCTTTGATCAGCGGCCGGCCGGGCCGCTCTTTGATAAGGCGGCCGAACAGGATATCCCTTGGTGTATTGATCCAGACCGTGGTGCCTGCCTGGTTCATGTACTCAATATTATTAAAGAAGCAGGGGGAGCCGCCGCCGCAGGCCATAACAAAGCTGTCGTGGCTTTCCGTAATGATGTACAGCACTTCCTTTTCCAGCAGCCGGAAATGCTCCTCTCCTTCGGAAGCAAAGATCTCCGGGATGCTTTTACCGGCATGTGCCACCACCTGTTCATCAAGGTCAAAGAAAGGAAGGCCCAGTTTCTGGCTGAGCAAACGCCCCCAGTAGGTTTTCCCGGAGCCCATGAAGCCGATAAGGAATATCTTCATGAAGGTTGGTGCATTGAGTAGTGAGCCGGCTGATCCGTTTCATAGCAGCGGCTGACCCGTGATGCGGTCAGCTATTTGAATGCATTGAACCCGGTCACATCCATGCCGGTGATCAGCAGGTGAATATCATGTGTGCCTTCGTAGGTGATCACACTTTCCAGGTTCATCATGTGGCGCATAACGGGGTATTCGCCGGTAATGCCCATGCCGCCGAGTATTTGCCGGGCATCACGGCAGATATTGGTGGCCACTTCGCAGGCATTTCGTTTGGCCATGCTTACCTGCTGCGGGGTTACCTTGCCTTCATTCATCAGTACACCCATCCGCCAGTTGAGCAATTGTGCCTTGGTGATCTCGGTCAGCATCTCTGCCAGTTTCTTTTGCTGAAGCTGGAAGCTGCCGATCGGCCGGCCGAACTGTTCCCTTTCCTTTGCATAGCGCAGGGCCGTATCATAACAATCCATGGCGGCGCCGATAGCACCCCAGGCAATACCGTAGCGGGCCTTGGTGAGGCAACCCAGCGGCCCCTTTAATCCTTTTATGTTCGGGAAGATATTTTCCCTGGGCACTTTTACCTGGTCGAATACCAGTTCGCCGGTAGCCGAGGCCCGCAGGCTCCACTTGCCATGTGTGGCAGGGGTGCTGAATCCTTCCATGCCCCTTTCGAGGATAAGGCCCTGTATTTCGCCGGCCTCATTCTTTGCCCATACCACGGCCACCTGTGCATAGGGCGCATTGCTGATCCACATCTTGGCACCATTGAGTATAACATGATCGCCCGCATCTTTAAAATGACTCAGCATGCTGGAAGGGTCGCTGCCGTGGTTGGGCTCGGTAAGGCCGAAACAGCCCAGCCATTCGCCGCTGGCCAGTTTAGGAAGGTATTTACGCCGTTGTTCCTCGCTGCCGTACTGGAAGATCGGGTACATGACCAGCGACCCCTGTACGGAAGCGGTGGAGCGGACACCACTGTCGCCCCTTTCCAGTTCCTGCATCATCAGTCCGTAGGAGATATAATCCAGGCCGCCACCCCCGTATTCAGCCGGAATGGTGGGACCGAAACAGCCCAGGTCGCCCAGTTGCTGTATGATCTGTTTGGGAAATTCAGCCCGCTGGGCATAATCTTCGATGATCGGGGAAATTTCTTTTTTGACATAACTGCGGACGGTTTCACGGATGAGTTTGTGTTCTTCGGTGAGTAGTTCATCAACGCCAAAGTAGTCGGGACTGGTAAAAAGGTCTGTACGGGCTGCCATCGTGTTGCGGTTTTGATTGATCCGGGGGCAAAGGTAGCTGATTCCGGGGAAGGGATGATGAGCGGGAACCCGGCAGTGCCCGCTGAGGCCAGGGATTTGCCGGGTGGCATTTGATCTTCCGTCTTAGCACGGCACAACGCTAAATGAAAGGCCCCTGCTATACGGAGCCCCCTCACCACATCACTTCGCCTTTGCGCAACTTTACTTTGCCTTTGCGCAACTTTACTTCGCCCTTGCACAACTTTACTTTGCCTTTGCACAACTTTACTTTGCCTTTGCGCAACTTTACTTTGCCTTTGCACAACTTTACTTTGCCTTTGCGCAACTTTACTTCGCCCTTGCGCAACTTTACTTCGCCCTTGCGCAACTTTACTTTGCCTTTGCACAACTTCACTTCGCCCTTGCACAACTTTACTTCGCCTTTGCGCAACTTTACTTCGCCTTTGCACAACTTTACTTCGCCTTTGCACAACTTTACTTCGCCTTTGCACAACTTTACTTCGCCTTTGCACAACTTTACTTCGCCTTTGCGCAACTTCACTTCGCCCTTGCACAACATTATTTTGCCTTTGCACAACCTGACGGCGCCCTTGCACCCGGATACGCCGCCACCCTGCCACTACAAAAAGCCCCGGCACCAGGCTGCGGGGCCCTGCCGGGATGGGCAGTACCTGTAACACCGGGGCGGGGGCTTTTACCGCTGCGTCGGGGTGGCCATTCGCAGCCAGCCTTATCTGTGTTTATTTATACATCCGGAACCGGAGGCCGCTGATCTGTTTATACTCCGGACTGCCGGGCCCGAAAATGCCCTTCACATATTTTTTTACATCATAGAAGAGGACGCCCATACAGTCGGGACCCAGGTACATCAGGCGATCCCTTTCCTGCCGCCGGTTTTCAAGGGCTGTCTCTCTGTTCACTACCAAATTATTGATAGCCTGCCAGTCCGCCAGCTGGTTAGCCAGGTTGTTGATCTGCAGTTCCGGCTCATTCGGCTGGTAGGTCTTTTCCACCT
This sequence comes from Chitinophagaceae bacterium, assembly GCA_046329665.1. GTDB lineage: Bacteria > Bacteroidota > Bacteroidia > Chitinophagales > Chitinophagaceae > JJ008. Next base: position 48,078 of record JAXLUG010000021.1, read on the forward strand.
GAACCAGGGCGATGAGGCGGCCGAAATGGCTGAGCAGGTTATCAAAACCGGTTTGAGAAGAAGAGTTGATCCTGGGCTGGGGTGCATTGGGATCGTCTTTTTCGGCGCCGGCGGACCCGGGGCTGCTGCGGCGGCCGTCGATCTTGCGCAGCAGGAACCGGGCGTCGTTCCGGGTTTCGGGCGAAGCTCCCATGGCGGCGAGGACATTCACGATCTTGCGGGACCGGTCCTTAAGCTGACGGATGGCGATGATCCGGGTGTTCCGGGCATCAAAGAATTCGGCTTCCGAGAGTTTCAGCCCGGTCAGGATTTGTTTTACATTTTCCTGCATGACCGTCAGCCCGGTGACCTGCAAATTTTGCCGGGAGGGGTTGTACGCAGCGCCATACCCGGCACAGCGGGCGATAAGTTCTTCGAAAGCGGCCACATTATTGGCATGGCTGGCTTCTGAATAAGAAGACATAGTTTAACATTTATTAGTTATTAAAAAGTATTACGAACAACTGGCAGCGGGTGGTTATGCAGCAGGTTGTTTCCGGGTACAGGAGGCGGTAAACCGTAATACCCCAAAAGAACCGGGTGCAAACTATACCGATCAGCGGAGTCTGTACTACCCTAATTGCGGTGAAATATCTTACCCAAGTATTCAGGAATAGGATCCCTCCGCCATGGAGGGGGTGCGGTGCCCCCGGCCCGCGGTAACGGCCAGGGGCCGGGCTAAATACCCCAAAAAGGGTATTGCCCGCCTGCCTGGCCTGGTTTATCTTTTGGGATGGGCGGGGCGGAGGAGGGAATCATAACGGGTGGATGCGTACACCGGGAATAACCGGGGCCACCGGCGAATCCAACCTGCTTTGCAGTACCTGCCTGCCGGGAACAGCGACTGGGTGCCGGCCATTGGTCCGGAGCCTGCGCTGAAGCCGGATGAGTGAGCCGTTCCGGATGTGACGGAGGTGGCGAAGCTGTGCGAGCCGGGCAAAAATGTACGGATGTATTGACGAAAGTATTTCTACGCACGACAATATTTTTAAGACTTTGAACAAGAGGGAAATGGAGAAAAAAGCGAAAGCTTGGAGGGGCTGAAACTTTCGTATATTTATGAGTTGTATGCCATTCATGAAGACCTTACTTACCATAGTTCTGACAGTGTGCTTCACTCAGCTTTTTGGACAGAAATCCGAAGACAACAAGTATTATCTGCCGAATGGTGTTTTCAAGTCAGAAATATACAAAGCTGAAAGACACCCAAAATTTGACGGAGAAATCAAAAAAATTGGTAACACCTACTACAAATTCGGTGACAAGAAGTTGAAGATTTCTCTGGAAGACACAACTATGTTGACAATCTTTCAAACAGGCATTTTCAACCCCGACATAGTTTTTGGGAAAGAAACAACACATAAGGAGCAAGCAGAACTCGACACGATGTCGCAAAACCAAAGAGCATTTTACAACTTAGTAAGGAATGACAGTTTATCAATCTGCTGCTTTGAACAACTAGAAAAACTAAACCCCAATGCGCAGACAAAACGCTTTAAGTTTTGGGTTTTTAGAATTGGCGTGGCTAACCCGACAGAATATTATTTGGAGTTTCAGAGCGACAAAGCAACCAAGGAAACGACACTCAAAGAATTTCTAGAAAGCTCCACTATGACGTTCTATTATAAGGGGACACTAATAATTTGACAAACGGCATACAACAAGGGGTTTGGCAAAATGCGGGCTGACGAAACTTTTTCTTCAACTGCAGTTTATCAATTTTGCTTTTGCACCAACCGACCGAACGCAATTAAGCAGAAATCTATAACTTGAACGATAAAACTTTCATCAACTTCAGTAAGCCAGGCAGACGGAACGAAGATGTCCCGCACTTCGCCAAGCCCTGAACGTTAGCGGTTATTGTAAATGAGCACCAAACTACTTTTTAGCATACTGACATGTCTTATTCTTTTTCCTTCCTGCAAGGAGACAAATGAACAATTGTTGGACAAGGCCTATAATCTCAGTAAAGAAAAAAAGTATGACAAGGCTATTGAGGTTTACAATAAGGTTATAAAAAATAATAGCAAATTACAATTAGCTTACTACAACAGAGGATTTGCATATTTGGGGACAAAAACTTATGAGAAAGCATTGTGGGACTTCAATAAAGTAATGGCTCTACAAACTCACGGTAGTTTTATAATGACTTACAATCAGGATTCCCCTTTCGCTGACGAAGAAGCAAAAGCTCAAGTTCCATATAATGACGCATTATATCAGAGAGCACAAGTAAAATATTTCATGGACAGCCTAAAAAGTTCGTTTATTGACTTCCAAACCTTGGTTGACAACAACTACGAAGAGAAAAGTAACTGCATTCTTTGGCAAGGCACAATTTATGTTCGAATCGATAAAAAAGATAAAGGCTGTGAGTATTTCAACAAAGCAAAACAAATTGCTCTAACCGAGAATGACCGAAATGAAGCAGAAACAATGATGAAAACGTATTGTAGACAGACGAACAACAACCGCTAACAGTGCATTGGCAATATGGCGGGGCGACTCAATAACAATCAACGACATATCGCAAATCACCTTCGGGTTCGGCAGACGAATAACGCTGAACAGCAGAATAGACAATGAGCTTTTGTATCTTTAATCAGCAGCGGCACCGGGCAGACCGAACACAGAATACCGCCACATCGCCAATGCTTTAACGTTGTACGCCATAATAATGAACCCTCGTTTAATTTCAATATTACTTATTCTGATAGCTTCCTGCAAGACAAAAACAAATGACTGGCAAACACTTGACTTTAAAGCTTTCAAATTAAAGGCACCACCTGACTGGACAATTTTCAAAGAAAAAGGAATTGACAGCTATGTTGGCGGTTTAACAAATGGCAAGGATAGTATGTGGTTTGACTATGGTTGGTATAGTGCAGAAATTGATGAAGACGAATCCTCAAAGCATTTGTACGGACAGGACACAATTAACGGACTTATAGGAATAATTCAAATTCCAAAAACAGATGGACAAGGTTCTATCAGATTAAGTATTCCTCATGTTAACGATAAAGACAGATTCAATTTAGGAGGGTACAACATAAAGGGCACAGACACAATTTTGAAAATGTTTAAATCCCTTATTTTTAAAGAGAGCGACACAACAAAAAATAGTAATTTGACACTTGAAAAATTTAAAAACTATCCTTTTGGTTCTGGACGGACTCTTTACTATTCTTATTGTGCAAGTTGCCATCACCCAACCAAATATTTAACTGGTCCGCCTTTACAAGACGTTCTTAAGGAAAGGAATAATGATTGGGTTTATAAATTTTTGATAAATAGAAAATCAGTAGCTATTGACAGCCTATCTAAAGCAAGAGTAAAAGAAGCTGGAGATATTAAGTGTATGGAGTTTACAGAGATGACAGAAAATGATGTTGAGCAAATTTTATCTTACATCAAAGGGCGATAAATTACGGCGTACAACATTGGTATTGCCAATAGTGGGGCTTGACATTGGAACAATCAGCAGTGGTAATTCTACTGTACTGCGGTTCGGGGCTCGACGAATAAAGCCCAGCTTTAGTTCTTAATATTTAACTTTATCAAAAAAGCCAGGCAGTAGTTCCGGCGGACGGAATTCTAATTCCCCACCATCGGCAATACCTGCTCGTTGTGTGCAACATTGACACTTTCGTTTTCTGAATCAAAAACATAGACATGAAAATACTTTTTCTTTTACTGATTTCCCTTTTTGAACTAAGTCCGTGTTTTGCCCAATGTGATTCTTTGCCCATTTCAGTTTTCATAAAAGTTGACTCTGCATATGTGCGGACATACAGTAAAAAAGGAAAGTTTATCAAAGACCTAATCCGTGCAAATAATTCTTTTGTTAAGGGCGATTCGATAAACGAAAAATTCTTCAATATTTCTGTAACTCTAAAAAATACATCAGACACAATAATATCTATTACGTTAATGAGTTGTTCATGGCAAGACAATTTTGTTGTTAATAATAACTACATCTACATTGAAGGTGAAAATTGTGATAACAATTTTGCTATTGATGTAGATTTTAAACCTGGAGAGAGTAAAACCTATACGACGAGATTGATACAATCTATCAAGTTGGATTACCCTTGTAAAGGTTGCGCACCTTTCGCTCCCGTTGAAACAACTAAATTGGGACTAATTGTTCTGAACGATCCGTTTGGAGGTAGAACAGAAAGAATAAACTATTATCTGGGGATGGAGGATAAAAGTACATGGACAATGGTTTGGAGCAATCCTTTATATCTATTAACAGAAAGCGAAGCACATCCAAAGCCTCTTGAATTTGGAATATATCAAAAGGGACAAAACTGATTTGTGGTAACTCACAAAATGCTGCACACAACATGGGTTTTCTGCTATGCTGGCTGACGAATATATACTGATCGTCCCGTTCGCTTATCATCTGTAGTCCGGACTGAATGAATAAAGCCAAGCGATAGAATATAACATCATCTATATAACTTTACTCAGCAACAGTTCGGGCTGACGAATCACGGAATACCTGCACAGCAGAAAGCCCCAAAACGTTAGCGGTTATTTTATGGTGACACTTCGCAATTTCATATCAGCATTTTGGGCACTGCTTTTTCTTACACAGTGTAATACTAAACAAGACAGTAATAGCACGACAGAGATTGTAGCATCATCTGCTAAGACACAATCTGAAAACCCGTTGACAGGAGAATGGAAATATATCAACAGCATTTGGTATTCTTCCGAGTTGACACTTCAAGACAATGAAACTTTTAAATTTCACGACCAAGGCTGTTATGGGCAAAAGTTTTCACAAGGGCAATGGTCCAATAATAATAATGGAACGATTTTACTAACAAGTTTTGACACCTTTAAAGAAAAAGAACAGTCCGAGACAATCAAATCAACTGAAGTTGCAGACCAAAGGAAAACAAAACGCAAATTGAAAAAAGGAGAAGTCGAAATTGTATTTACAGGATTTAAAGATGTTCCGCCGCCAGTTTTGCCTGGACCAAATGACACAGTTCGGATTTATTTAAATAAAGTTCAATTGCGGTTAAATAATGACACTTTGTATTGTGTAGGCTCTGACAAGTTACTCGAAGGAGCAAAATTCTATCGGACTAAAAACAACCGCTAACATGGGGTTTTCTGCTATGCTGGCTGACGAATATAAACTCATCGTCCCGTTCGCTTATCACCTGCAGTCCGGGCTGAACGAATAAAATCGAGCTGCGGAACATATTTTCATCTTCATTAACTTTACTCAGCAGCGGTCGGGCTGACGAATCACGGAATATCAGCACAGCAGAAAGCCCTGGACGTTAGCGGCAATGCTAAACTGGCGTAGGGGTAAATATTCATCATTCGGATAAGCAGACTGCAATATGCTAAGCAAACTTAAACCCACTCAGAAGGTACAAAGGTGTATATTTAAGGCAAATACGCTTTTATGCCCGACGATTCTGCCAATCAGGGCTTTCATACTGAACTAAGACATTCTGGAATAGATATTCTCGGAGAATTACCCTGGGGTTCACATTTCTGTAATTTTTTTGAATCGAAAGAAGACCTCCTACAAATACTTATTCCTTATTTTAAGGCGGGATTGATTAGTAATGAATTTTGCCTCTGGATAACCTCCGACCCTGTGAGTGTGGAGGATGCTTATGAAGCATTGCGAAAAGAAATTCACGATTTTGATAAATATGAAAGAAAGGAACAAATCACAATACTTTCCCATGAAGATTGGTATTTGAAAGATAACACATTTGTACCGGACATTGTTATCAATGGCTGGTACCAAAAGCTTAGCAAATCATTGAACCGGGGATTTGAAGGAATGCGGGTAAGTGGTAACGAAGCCTGGCTGGACCGGGAAGTTTGGAAGAATTTCATTGACTATGAACGAAACCTGAACACCAGCCTTGCAGATAAGCGCATGATTGTTCTTTGCACCTATCCGCTTGTCAAATGTGATGCGCATGCAGTATTTGACGTATCGCAGGTACATGAGATAGCCGTGACAAGAAGAAAAGGCGATTGGGAAATTGTAGAAGTTCCGGCAATCAAAAAAACAAAATCACAGCTGGCAAGGGATAAAAAAGAACTGGAAGATAAAGTAGCAGAACGTACGAAAGAACTGACCGCTATCAATGCAAAATTGATAAAAGAGATAGAACAGCACAAAATCACCCAGGATACGCTGCTAAGAACTGAAGCCAAACTCCGCACAGTATTTGACGCTACGGATACAGCTTATATATTACTGGAAGCCGACTTGTCAATTCTTCTTTTTAATGACCGGGCAACTGATTTTGTTAGAAAGGTATTCTATTGGAATCTGAAAACAGGAGATAATTTGTATAATTTTCTTCCTATGGATAGGCAAATCCTTTTTACCGACAGAGCCCAGAGGGCTGTTAAAGGAGAACAAATCAGTTTTGAAACCAGGTATGATTTGGAAAATGAATCTTCCTTATGGTATCATATAAGACTTTTACCCATTCCCGATAATGAAAAAGAAATATTTGGTTTTGTGCTTGCATGTACAGATATCACTGAAAGAAAGCTGTTAGAAAATCAGCTTGAAAGAGAAAGAATGGAAAAACAGCTGGAGATCACTAATGCTGTAATAAGTGCAGAAGAAAAAGAACGACAGGAAATTGGCCGTGAATTGCACGATAATATCCAACAGATATTGGCCAGCAGCCGCATGTTTATTTCTATGGTCAAAAAAAATGATATTTCGGAGTCAGGCTATTCATACCTCCAACAAACAGACCAAATGATTTTGTCTGCCATTAATGAGATCAGAAATTTGTCTCATTCTATGATTACTCCGTTTATGGAAAAGACGACCTTGAAAGAGGCCATCGAGAAAGTTGTATTTAATACAACAAGTACCAGCGGAATAAAAATTAATATGGAAGTAGTCGGGCTGAATGAGGAGAAGCTATCTGAAAAACTACGACTGACCACCTATCGCATTATTCAGGAGCAATTCAATAATATTCTGAAATATGCAAAAGCTACCAAAGTATTGCTGAAAATTGTGCAGGATTATGAGAAATTGACATTGACAATACAGGATAATGGAATAGGGTTTGACATGTCAAAAAAACCAACAGGGATTGGACTTATGAATATCAAAACAAGGGCTTCTCTTTTTAACGGGGAGGTTACTATCCGCTCTTCACCTGGACAGGGTTTCGAATTGTCTGTTATGATGAAGCTTGACTAATTTTTCCGATATTGTTTGTCTTAACTTTACATTTCTGTAAAATGATATAGCTCGCCTCCTAAACGGTACTTTCAATACCCAAAGCAAAAGAAATGTTGCGTAAGATAACTTATTCCCTATTAGGACGATGAAGCACATGCCGCTAACATTGCATTGGCAATATGGCGGGGCAACGAATATATTCTCAGCTTTTTGTTCGCTACTCAGCTTCAGTTCCAGCCGACGAATAACGCCAATCAGCAGAATAAACAATGAGTTTTTGTATCTTTAATCAGCAGCGGCACCGGGCAGACGGAACGCAGAATATCGCCACATCGCCAATGCTTTGACGTTAGCGGCTATTTATAGACAGACATCATGAAAAGCGACTTACTTTTATTTATTTCACATGCCAGCGAGGACAAACCATTTGTTAAAGACTTAGCTGATAGATTGAAAATTGAAGGTGTAGATATTTGGTATGATGAATATTCTTTAAAATTAGGAGACAGTTTAAGAGAAAAAATTGACGATGGTTTAAAAAGCTGTAAATACGGGCTTGTTATTCTGAGCCCTAATTTTTTTAAGAAGAAATGGACTCGTAAAGAATTAGATGGACTAGCTTCAAAAGAAATCGCTGGCACCAACGTTATACTTCCTATTTGGCATAATGTGGACTTCAACGAGGTTTTCGCTTTTTCTCCAACTTTAGCAGATAGAGTTTCCGTACAATCTAGCCTACCAATCGAAGTAGTTGTTTCAAAAATCCTTGAAGGCATTTCATTCAATAAAAGAATGAATTATGTTCCGCCAACTAAAGGATGGGAAGAAGAAATCCAGGATTTAGCATCTGTCTATATGCATCTAAAAAATGTTCTAATATTATCAGAACACTACAGTGACAAATTTATCCTGACACCTACCATAGAAATTAGGTACGCATTTGACCACGTAATGCGAGCATTTGAAAAACAAGAGAAGAATCCTATCGAATTTCTAGAAGCAAAAGAACACTTATTCAGAGCAGCAAAAGATTGTTATGAAATAATAATTCTGAATAGAATTGCTTTTATAAAGAGTATTTTGAAGAATTATAAGGTTACGACAGTAGCTAAAATTCTTCCAGAATATTTTAGTAACTCTATAAATATTATACAAACTGTTAGTAATAAATTAAGTGAACTTAGAACTAATAGGAAGAATGATTTAACATTCATAAAAGAGTATGAAAATATTTTTTCAGATATTTCCGTAATAGCGGACAAAATAAACCTAAATATACCCGAGTTTGAGAATTATGAAAGCAAAAAGCCAAGAAGTCTTTTCGATATAATTTTCAATAAAGAAACTAACAGCCTCTAACAAAAGGTTTGCCACAAGGCTGGCGGACGGAAAAACAATCATCAGTTGTACTACTATCAACTAATATCGGGCTTGACCGAATTCTATTTAGCTTTTAGTTGTTAACTTCAGCATCAGTTTTTCAATCGGCTTCCGTTGCCGGGCGGACAGTTATAAAATACCAGCCCTGCGGCAAGCCTCGAACGTTGTGCGTCATTTTACCCAAGGCTCCGTTAGACACAACTTAAGACAATCCCTTTTTCAACAAGCTGTTGATAATCCATGTATTTCTCTGTAAAGGTTATTAGTAAATTTGTATATGACCGAAAAGCTAATTGACATAGCTACAAAGAAATTATTGGAAAAATTTGGGGCAGGTAATCATAAACCTGGCTCCGGAAGTGCATCTGCTTTTCAAGGCATGTTGGCAGCACAAATGTTGCGGACCGTAATTGACTTGACCCTTGAACCTAAACGTAAAACCAACTATCAAAAATATGTTTCACGACTTCAAAATATTAAGCAAGAAATTGACAATGAAACCTATCCAAAGTTGGAGACATTGTTTCAGTTAGATTCTGAGCAATTTGACAATGTTATAAACTTACGAACCCATCGTGATAATGAAGTTGATTGGAGGAAAAAGAGAAGTCTTTCACTTTCGGCAACAGAAGCCTTAATCACCTCGACAAAAACTCCTCTTGATATAGCGGAATCTTGCATGGAATTAATACGTCATGCAGAATATGTTTTTAATCATGGCTGGAAAGCTGTAAGAGGCGATTCTGCTGTAGCGATTAATTGTGCCATATCAGCAGTCGCTAGTTGCCTTTCAATTGTTGAGTTAAATTTAATCTCTCTACCTGTAGATTCTAGAACGGAAGCTATTCGAAATCGAAAACAAAAAATTAAATCCGACTATTTGAATCTTAACAAAGTTGTTGCTTCTAGTCTAAATGTTTTAGAGAATGAGTCAAACCAAAATAGAGATTTTTTAACAAGTATACTCAAGTTTCAAAATGGCAACTTGGAGGATGTGATTGCAACAAATTCTGATATTGAAAATCTGGTGAGACAGTTGCAGAATACCCTTTGGCTGCAAAAGGATGTAATATGGAAAAACAAATCAATCAAAACCCCATTGGATGTTTTGCAGCCAAGCATGGTACTTACTAAGGTTATGGGATACATCTACCAATCATCAAATTCATTAGGTATTTATGAACACGATGGAGAGCTTTTTGAGATTGCTGGACTAATAGATAAAAACGAAAAGTTAGTTCAAGTATCAAAACGATTTCCACAAGAAACTCAAAATTTCACTGCTGCACACGAACTCGGACATGCTATTCTTCATAGACAAAAAGTTTTACACAGAGATAGACCTCTAGACGGGTCATCAAATACACCAAGAAGCCGTGAAGAAATGCAGGCAGATAAGTTTGCTACTTTTTTCTTAATGCCGACAAAAATGGTTAAAGATATTTTCTTTGAATTATTTGAAACCGAGAAGTTCAGAATTAATGAAGCATCTGTTCTTGCTATTAGAGGTAACAATATTTCTCTCTTTAGAAGGCAATGCCGAGACAAAAGAGGTTTAGCTCGAATATTAGCAACAACTGAATACTACGGCGGTAAAACTTTTAATTCCCTATCAAAAATATTTAAAGTTTCGACAGAAACGATGGCAATACGACTAGAGGAATTGGACTTATTAGATTTTTAAGTGCATATAGTGTAAAGTGACCAAAACGAACGCACAACAAAAGTATTTGCAAAAGCAGGGCTGTACATTGTAACATCAGCTATGTGCAAGCATCAGCAGCGGTTCGGGCTCGACGTTCAATGTTCAGCTTTAGTTCATAACCTCAACAACATATTTTCAAATGGGCATTTGTACCGAGCTGGACGAACAATGAATTCCCTGCCTTCGCAAATACTCGAACGTTAGCTTCCATTTAATTAGACAATAACGTATGGCTGAAGTTTCTGAGATAATAGAATTCTTGAAGCAAAAAACTGGGGCGGACAGTGTTTCAGAAAACAGTGATATTGGAAACGATTTAGGAGTTGACGGTGACGATTACGACGAACTAATTTTAGAATTCGCCAAAAAATATAAAGTGGACGTATCAGGCTTTCTGTGGTATTTTCATTTTAGCGAAGAAGGAAGTTGGAATAGTATAGGCAGAGAATTTTATAAGTCTCCAGACAAAAGAGTTGAGCACATACCAGTGACGCCTCTCATGTTATCCAATTTTACTAAAACTGGAAAATGGGACATAGACTATCCCAAGCATGACATTCCTAAAAAACGATATGATATTCTCATCAATCAACTACTAGTTATCGGGCTAATCATCTATTTGCTTTGGAGATGGTTATTCTAAATAACGTCAGCCAACATTGGGTTTTATGCAAGTTGGGCGTGACCAGCAAACATTAACTAATTGCAAAGCCAGGCTGTGGTTCGGGCGGGACAAACTACTTTGAGCTTTTGTTCTTAATTTCATCATTAGTTTTTCAATCGGCAGCGGTTGTGGGCGGACGAATGATAATTCCCAACCTGCATAAAGCCCTGCCCGTTACAGGCAATTTATGACAGATCTCAAATTTCTACCAGTAAGACAGAAGGTTTTGATTGGAGTTACCGTTTTGGTTGGACTGTTTTTAATTGTTTGTTCAGTATTGGATTTGTTACGACACGACACATTAAATCAAACAATTTTTTTTTATAGTATTGGAGTTCCATTATTCTTACTCATGTTTGACACAGTGGTTGACCTTAACAAAAAGCCGATTTTTGGTATTTGGTTTACAATTGCTGTTTTGACTTTTATTATAAGCTTGACAACTTACAAAAACGATAAATTCCTAATTAAACGCAGTGCCAAGTTCGACCCAAGTACCGGTGTAAATATTTATATCAGCGAATATTCAACATCATCGCTAAAGACTCTTTTAATCTTTCTTGTTTTATATTGGCTGCTCAAAAAACTTCTAAATAAAAGAGGACTGTTTTTAATCAACACTTTTAAACAGACTACATGGTATCATGACATAGCCCAAAGAAAAATAACTGGCCTTGATGTGATAACAAATGTCATCTTATATGCGACAATTATTTTAGTGGGCATATTCGGGCGTTAAACTGCCACTAACATTGGGTTTTATGCAAGTTTGGCATGACCAGCAAACATCAGCTAATTGCAAAGCCAGGCTGTGGTTTGGGCAGAACAAACAACTTTGAGCTTTAGTTCGTAATTTCAACATCAGTTTTTCAATCAGCAGCGGTTGTGGGCGGACGGAATACTAATTCCCAACCTGCATAAAGCCCTGCCCGTTAGTGGTAATTGCAAAGCATTGCTCCGCTAAATTCAAACTATGACCAGACATATACTTTCCTTTCTTACATTACTTACTTTTTTAAATACCACATATGGACAAAGAACGATAATAAGCGGCAATATTAAAAACTTACCAGGCAAACACAATATCAGGTGTAGTTTTATTACAAATAGTGTTTTAGACAACATCTCTGAAATTACAATTCCTGTTCTGGATGGAAGCTTTACCTATGTGTCAGATATCAAAAAGACAACATTTGTAAGTTTAGGAGAAAATAAGAATTACTATGCAGGATTTATTCAGCCGGGGGACAGTATTGTAATTTCATATGATGCAGCCGGCTTCTCAAACACACTATCCTTTTCTGGAAAGGGAAATGAAAAATTCAATTTCGTACAACAAATAAATAAAATCAAAAGTGATTTTACTCCTGTAATTGCTCTTGCCAAAAACAAAAGCTTTCCCGTTGATTATTTCTTTTTAAAGCTTGATAGTACGCAGAGCGAACTTTCCAAACAGATATTATTATCAAAGCCATTGATGGGCAAGGAGAGCTTTAATCAGATTAACAGCTATCTCGCCTCTTCTGTTTTGTCAACCAAGTATTTTGGGCTTCAGGATATTTTCGGTGACTCCTATGATAATATACTTCAAAAGCAAAAAATAAAGCTCTCTGCTACTTCCAAACTAAATCTTCGTAATCTTTTAAACTTCAATAATAGTTATGCTACTTCCTACTTTTATTTAAGAGCCGTTTACAATGTGCTTTCAGTCCATTACGAGAACAATGAAATGCCAAATAGCTCAGACAATAGCCTTGCAAAAAAATATACCTATTTGCAAAAAATGCTTCCGCCAAATCTCAAATCCCCCATATTTTATTTATTCCTGAAAAATGAAATTAAAACCATTAACAACTCAACAATAGAACCCATTATAAATAAATCCTTCCCGCTGACAAAAGACAGTCTATATAAAATAAATATTTTAAGAATACTTGCGGATTCAAGGAAATTAAAGAATGGCTCACAAGCCCCGGACTTTTCGTTAGAAGACAAGAATGGAAATAAGGTCACCCTTGCTTCTTTTAAAGGGAAAATTATTTACATGGACTTTTGGTTTGCAGCCTGCACACCATGTCATAAATTATTTGAAGAAACCAAAGAGGCAAAAAAATATTTTACTCCTGACAGCAATGTTGTTTGGCTGATGGTTTCCATTGATAGCAGAGATATTTGGGAAAATGCCGTAAAGAAATTTAATATACAAGGGTATCATGTTTTTACAGAAAACAAATTAAGAGACCATCCAGTTATTAAAGCATATAATGTAACAGAATATCCAACCACATACCTCATAGACAGGAATGGTCGTATTCTCAATATTAATCCGCCGCATGATTCGGATGAACTCATAAAAGAAATAGAAATGGCATTACGGACAGTAAGCAATTAACCACCAACAAAAGGTTTGCCGTAAGGCGGGCGGACAGTTATAAAATACCAGCCCTGTGGCAAGCCTCGAACGTTGGTAGCAAGCCAATTCGGAAGTCCCCGTAAATTGAAAAGAAAGTGTGTAAACCCTAAATAATTCGCATCAGTATTAATTATGTCACGACTCATTTTCTCCCTTATCACTTTAACTTTTTTGACAACTTCTTACGGACAAAACAGAGTTTGTTTAGCAGACACATCTTCTATAAGCGGAAAAATTTTACAAAGATTGAGTTCAGAAGGAATTGCAGGAATATCTGTAACTAATAAAAGGACAGGAAAAAAATATCAGGGTTATAGGCTTTGTGAACATCATTACCTTCAAATTGACAGTTTAAATCAATCTCTTTCTAATCCACAAATTGACACCCTATTTAATTGCGACAATGGAACCTTAAAAACTGTAGCATTTATCTTATTTGCAAAGCGACATAACAATAGAGAAAGCGTAGTAAAAAAACTGACCGAACTTCTGAATCAAGAATACGTTGTTATGACAAGTAATTGCTCGGACGCAATACAAATGACAAGTTTGGGGCAATTCAATTATGACTTATTAACAAAAGCTAATTTTCTTTTTAAACCGAAATTTAAGTTGACAAAAAAAGACGTGGCGACAATACAACTCGATTTGACTTATTACGAACTGCCAATGAAATCAAGTCTTTAATGGCCTGCTACCAACATCAGGTTTGCCGCAAGGCTGGCGGACGGAATATCAATCATCAGTTGTACTACTATCAGCTAATATCGGGCATGTCGAAATGCTATTTGGCTTTTAGTTGTTAACTTCAACTTCAGTTTTTCAATCGGCTTCAGTTGCCGGGCGGACACAACAACAATTCCAGCCCTGCGGCAAGTTTCGAACGTTAGCTGCTACTTAAAACAGACATTCTGCCTTGACAAATAGTAATACACAGCTTCTTTTAATTGGAACACTGTTCGCAATAGTTGGATTATGTACTCTGATATTTAGAAAGAAGAAAAAACTTGTGGGACTACTTCCATTGACAATTGGTGTCATTGCAATTCTTTTGACGACTGTTGGGCCTTTAGCGAAAAGCCAAAAGAAAATCAACGAGGTTTTAAATCTTCACAAAAGTGATATAACAAAAATTATCATAAAACCGACAGAATATAGAGGCTATGAGAAAATTAGTTTGACACAAACCAAAATTGAGGTGACAGATAAAAATACAATTGACAGTCTGTGTTCTTCTTTGACAGAGGCTAAGACAACAAATTCAATTAAAAAAAATCCGAATTGGGTATCCCTTGTCAGATTTGACAGAAACGACAATACATTTTTGGAATTTGAA
>JAXLUG010000022.1:0-62507 GCA_046329665.1 Chitinophagaceae bacterium
AAAAACCAGATTACCGGTCGCCGGGAGCCAGATCAAAAATCCAACATCAAAAATCTAAAATAGAATGAGTCGTACTGAAATAGGCACCCTGGGTGAATTCGGTCTCATCGAACACCTCACAAAGAATATCGAGCTGCAGAATGCCTCTTCTGTGCTGGGCGTGGGGGATGATGCCGCTGTCATCGATCATTTCGGAAAACAAACCGTTATCACCACCGATCTGTTGGTGGAGGGGGTGCATTTTGACCTGGCCTATACACCGCTCAAACATCTTGGCTACAAAAGTGTGATCGTAAACCTCAGCGATGTCTATGCCATGAATGCCACACCCACTCAGATCGTCATGAGCATCGGTATCAGCAACCGCTTCAGCGTGGAATCTCTCGATGAATTTTATGAAGGCGTTTATGCGGCCTGCGCAAAATACGGAGTGGACCTGGTGGGCGGAGACACCACCTCTTCCCAGAAAGGATTTATTATTTCTGTGACGGCCATCGGGGAAGTGACACCGGATAAATATGTAAAAAGAAGCACGGCCAGAAAAGGCGACCTGCTTTGTGTAAGCGGTGATCTTGGCGCCGCCTATGTGGGGCTGTTATTCCTGGAAAGGGAAAAAAAGATCTTCCTGGAAAGCCCGGGGGTACAACCGGACCTGGAAGGGGAATCGTATGTAATCGGCCGGCTGCTGAAACCGGAGGCGAGAAAGGATATCATCGAGTTCCTTTCCGGGGCAGAGATCACACCCACCGCCATGATGGATATCAGTGACGGGTTAAGCTCCGAAATTCTGCATATCTGTAAAGACAGCGGAGTGGGCTGTGTTTTGTACGAGGAAAAAATACCTGTACACGAGGATATGAAGAAAGCCGCCTTCAAATTTGAAATAGATCCTACTGCCTGTGCGTTAAGTGGCGGGGAAGATTACGAACTGCTGTTCACCATCCCGCAGGAGGAATATGACAAACTGGTGCTCAACGAACAGATCAGCGTGGTGGGATATATGACAGAGGCGGAACAGGGCGCCCACATCCTGACGAAGGGAGGAAACAAACATGTGATCACGGCACAGGGATGGAACCATTTAAGACAATAACCAGGAAAACAATTTACCAGGCGATGCCGGGAAGGAAAATATATTCATTATGCGTATCCTGATGGTTTTGATGATTGGTGCGGTACTTACTTCCGGATGCGGTGTCACCAGCCATGGATTTTCTCCGGCAAAAAAATATTCCCCCGAACAGCTTCAAAAGGATTATGATATTTACCGCACATTACTTCAGGACCACCATGCCGGCCTGTACTGGTACACCCCCAAAGACAGCATGGATTATTATTTCGACCAGGGCCGCAGTCAGCTCAACGATTCACTCACGGAGCCACAGTTCAGAAAGATACTGACGTATGTAACCGCACGGATCAATTGCGGTCATACCACCGTCCGCTCTTCCAGGGCCTGGAGCCGGTATGCCGATACGTTAAAGCCCGGAAAAATGTTCCCGCTCAGTATAAAAACATGGGAAGACCTTCACCACCCCGGCACCACGTATATGGTAGTGACGGGCAACCTCAACCGCCGGGATTCGGTACTGAAAAGAGGAACAGAGATCACTAAGATCAATGGCCATACAAAAGAGGAGATCACCGACACCCTCTTCCGGTATATTTCAGCCGATGGCTACAACCGTACTCATAAATACCAGACACTGTCCAACCGGGGTTTCTTCGGTTCGTTATATACCACGCTGTATGGTCTCTCCGGTCAATACGAAATAGAATATAAAGACAGTGAAGGGCAGATAAAGAACATCACGGTGCCGGTGTATAACCCGGCTGCCGATACTGCCGGGCGGGGAACGAGGCCGTTCCGGCCCTCCACCCCGCCGCCGGGGCCTTCGAAGAAACAGCAAAAGGAATTGCGGCTGAATGCAATCCGCCTGCTTCGTATCGACTCCGTGAATCACAGCGCCATGATGGACCTGGGTTCATTCGGAAAGGGATATGGCCTGAAGCGGTTTTTCCGGAACTCCTTCCGGGCACTGGCACAAAACAAGATCACCCACCTTATTATTGATATACGGGGCAATGGCGGCGGCAGTGTAACCAACTCCACCCTGGTCTCCCGTTATATTGCCGACCACCGGTTCAAACTGGCAGATTCCCTGTATGCACTTCGCAAGGGGAGTCCTTACCAGCAATACATACAAAATAACTTCTGGAACAAACTCTTTATCACACTCCTCGCAAAGAAGAAAAAGGACGGCTACTATCATTTCGGGTATTTTGAACGGCATTATTTCAAACCGAAGAAGACCAACCACTATGCCGGCAAGGTGTATATCCTTACCGGGGGCAATTCTTTTTCAGCAGCCACCTTGTTCGCTTCTGCGCTGATCAAACAGGATAATGTGACCGTGGTGGGAGAGGAAACCGGCGGCGGCGCCTATGGTAATACTGCCTGGCTGATACCGGATGTGACCCTGCCTGAAACAGGTGTCCGG
The DNA here is from genome assembly GCA_046329665.1 of Chitinophagaceae bacterium. Lineage (GTDB taxonomy): Bacteria > Bacteroidota > Bacteroidia > Chitinophagales > Chitinophagaceae > JJ008. The sequence goes on from JAXLUG010000022.1 coordinate 2,502, forward strand.
TTTCGCCTGCCGTTATTCCGGCTGGTGATGGATAAGAATAACCCGAAGAACGGGCTGGGGGTGCAGCCGGAAGTGGAGTCGTTGCCAACCGTAGAGGATATCCGCCGGAATACCGACTATAAAGTGATAAAAACAATGGAGCTGATAAAGAAAGACAAAGAAGCGGCTAAAAAGGATTAACCTTCCGTATCCGCTTTCCGTATCAGGAAGTGATCGGCATCCCGGAGAAAGGGTAACTTTTCCCTTACGGTATCCAGGTGTTCTTTTGTAAGTGTGATGGTAAAAACATCCTCGCTGTCTTTCCGGGTATACAGTACATCGCCCAGCGGGTCCACTACCATACTGTCGCCGCTGTAATAGATATCGTTGCCATCATTACCTACCCGGTTTACCCCGGCAACATAACACTGGTTTTCGATGGCCCTTGCCTGCAGCAATGTTTTCCAGGCATGGCTTCTTCTTTCCGGCCAGTTGGCCACATAGATCAGCAGGTCATATTCCGGGCCGTCCGCTGATGATTGCTGCCTGGCCCAGACCGGGAAGCGCAGGTCGTAACAAACCAGCAGGTTCACCTTCCATCCTTTTACCGAAGCGATCAGCCGCCGGGTACCGGCAGTATAATGCTGGTCTTCCCCGGCAAAGGCAAAAAGGTGCCGCTTGTCGTACACACCATACTGCCCGTTGGGCAGCATCCAGACCAGCCGGTTATAATATTTCGCCGGATCATCCCCCGCATCCCGGGCAATAATACTTCCGGTGAGGATGATCTTTCTTTCGGCCGCCACCCGTTTCATCCATTGCAGTGTTTCCCCTTCCATGGTTTCTGCCAGTTGCGCCGGCTTCATACTGAAACCGGTGCTGAACATTTCGGGTAATACCACCAGTTCGGTCTTTTCCCTGATCCCGGCGATCATTCCTTCCAGCATCTGCAGGTTGGCAGCTTTATCTTCCCAGTGAAGATGGGGTTGAATCAATGTGACGGTAAGCGATGACATACATATATATTGGCAGTGAAATTAGAATATTCTTCAGGTATTCCGCCCCTGCCTGAAAACCGGGCAGCTGTTTACCAGCGGCAGTTCAAATCCTTTCTGAACGAGGTAACCGATGGTCTTCTTTTTCCGCACCAGGTATTGCTCCTGTTTCAGGGAGGCATATTTTGCTTCAGCCAGTTTATGCAGGGTGGCGAGGTATTCCTCTTCTTCAATTTCTTTCATCGCCTTTTTAATGCAGTATTCACTTACCTGTTTCTGCTTCAGCTCGTACTTTATTTTTACCCGCCCCCATTGTTTCACCCGCCATTTGCCGCCGGCAAAGGCTATGGCAAACCGTTCTTCATTAAGATAGTTCTCTTCAATAAGTGCCGCCAGGATCTCATCATGATCCCTTTTCCACACACCGAGTGCATACAACTTCTCTTTTACTTCCTGGTGGCAGCGTTCCTGGTATGCACAATAATGCCGGAGCTTCTGAAGAGCCTGTTCTTTAGTGAGGGATGGTTTGTAAGGCATAGTATTGATAACAGGTCCGGCGCCCCTGCGGGAATACTAAGCACCGGGCACTACTCTTCGAGCCGGTCGGTGCAGTTGTACTCTTTTTTCAGGAAGTCATCATAATGATCTGCTTTCAGGAAAAGGTTGCGGAAGGTTTCCACGCCGTTCTCCCTGGTCATATCAAGGTCGTAGATGATGCGGCTGAGTACAATGTTCTGCTTTACACAGCTAAGCACCAGTCCGTTCAGCCGGTAATTCTCTTCCAGCAGGAACTGGTACAGTGGTTTTATCTTTACCGGATCCGTGGGCATCTGGCAGAGGTAGGCATCCCCGGCGATAAAATAGTTGTCCGGGTTATAGGTGATCTTGATCTTGGCCGATCCCTCTTTCACACTCCAGTTATTCACGCCTTCACGGGCCAGTTTTACATCCTTGCCCAGTTCTTTCAGTATCTCTTCGATGGTTTTGGCTGCGCCTACGGCTTCCACTTCTTTCTCCGGTATTTCGGGCAGCTTGACTTCGGTACCGCAGCTGGGGCAGTATTTCTTTGAGTCGATGTTGGATTGTGTAACGAGAAAATCACAACTGAAGCAGCGGGTGGTGGCCTGCCCCTTGTTGGGCAGGTACATCTGCAGGGCTTCCCGCAGGTAGAGTACGGGCAGGGCAAAGCCCAGGTTATCACCGCCGCGGATGATGAAGGAGTTTACCCCGATGATCTCTCCCTTATTATTCACAAGCGGCCCACCGCTGTTGCCCGGGTTAATGGCTGCATCGATCTGGATGAATTTTAACCCGTCGCGGATACGGTCCACTTTGGAGATCACGCCCTGGGTGGCTGTATAATTCAACCCGAACGGGTGACCGATAGCCACCACCTGGTCGCCATCTTTCATTTCCTCGTAATGACCAAGCCGGATCTCCGGGAGTTCGATATTCTTTGGCGCTTCAAGAAATGCCAGGTCATGTTTGCGATCGGTATACCAGACCCGTGTCAGTGCCTTATCAAAGACCTTTCCGGCGATGGTTACCTCGGCACTTTCTGCCACCACATGGTCGTTGGTAACGATCAGGTCAAACTCCTTTACATAAAAACCGGTACCGGTACCTCCGGGGGTGGCAATCTGGATGATCGCTTTCTGGTATTGTTCGATGATTTGCTGTGAGTCCATGAAAGGGTAACTGTTTTTTATCTTGAATAAGGATAATCTTCTGCTTCTTTCGATCCTGTGACCGGTGTACGGTACACCGCGGCCACCGGGTTATTTACTGTCCAGGTTCAGAAACTCCATTTCATTGGTGAAGGTATGGCAGAAGTTCACGAGGTTGTCAAACCGCAGGTTTTGCGTTTTGAAATCCATAAGCGGGTACTTCTCCTTCCACCGGGCCTGTATGTTCTTTATCTCCTCTGTGATAAGTTCGCTGTCGAATTTATTTGCCGCCGCATCATAGTACAGGGTCTGGAAGCCCATGGCCTTGAAAAAATCGGGATAGTTCACCCGCATGTACAAATGATACAGCTCGGTGATGGCCCTTGGCAGGCTGTAGGAATACTGGCAGTAGGAGATGCCGTATTCGGCGATCTGGCAGGCGATGAACGGGTAGTTATTATCCCGGTACCAGACCAGGTTCTGGTTAGACCCGTGTATCGAATCGGCAATGGTCTTATACTGCTGCGGCGCCACGATGGCAAACGTATATTTAGAGCGGATGAGGTATTTGAATACCTCTTCTTTCGGGATCTCTTTTATTTTCCGGAACTCCTCGATCATGTCCCGGTTCTTTTCGGGTACCGGCCGTTCATCTTTTTTGAAATAGATACCGCCGATCTTTTCGAGGTCATTCAGCAGTTTTCCTTCCGGGGTGATCAGGTAATCGATCCGGTACACCAGCGATAACAGCATATAAGCAATACCGCCGGAGAATTTATCGGCATCCAGCCCGCTGACCATATCCAGTACCTGGCCGATCCATTTTTGCAGGTATTCATATTTCACTTCCTTTTCGGCAAGGGTCACTTCACCGATATGTTCGCTGTCTGCCGTTTCCAGGGCTGCAAAATCCTGTACCAGCAGATCATCCTGTTTATCGGCCTTGGTGGCAAGTTCTTTTAACCCGTAGTACAGTTTGCTCGGGCTGGCCGTTTCCGTATCGCTGTCGAAGCTCATACAAAGCCGGTCATTATCCAGGGCAAAGCGGCTGTAAAAAAGATTGAAGTTCATTTCCAGCAGGCGGCGCATCACCGGAACAGAAGGCTGGGGCATACGGGCCAGTGTAACCTCTGCCCGTAGGATATCATTATTGAAACTGCCCCTTACAATTTTTGATCCCTGGTAAAAATGAAAACGGCCTTCTGCCCCGTTTCTTTCATATACCACATTCTGCAGGGCATCATCCCGCAGGTAATCAAAGAAGGCATCCAGGCATTCAACGTATTTTTTCTCCCGGAAGTGGTTTTCGGCATCCGTCCACCGGTTGGTCTTGGCCACGGGTTTATTGTTGTCGGAGTAGCGGCCAAATGTGATCACGGGGTCTGCAGCAGCAGGCTTCTTTTTTCCTTTTCCAAATAGTTTGTCAAACATCATCAGGGTGTTGAGGAGGGGGCAAGATACTAAAGAAGGCAAAAGGAACAACACCCACTTTCTGGTTATCCCCCGTACCCTGCAGGGTGTTGGCTGTAAAGCAAAAATCAGTAGTTTCGCTCCAAACCGACTGACGATGAAATTTATCGCTTCCTCCTCCTCCTTATTGAAACAGTTGCAGCACATTGCCGGGGTGATCAATGCCAATACCGTCTTACCGATCCTTGAGGATTTTCTCTTCGAAGTGGGTAAGAACAAGCTTACCGTGGTGGCTACCGACCTGGAAACCGTAATGCGGGTGCAACTGGATGTGGAAGCAAAAGATAACGGTAAAGTCTGTATCCCCGCCCGGATCCTGATGGATTCGCTCAAAAACATCCCGGATCAGCCCCTGACGTTCAATATTGATAAGAATTTCGGTATCGAGATCACCAGCGATAATGGTAAATACAAGATCATGGGCGAAAACCCGGACAACTTCCCCAAGGAACCGGCTGCCGATGACACCACTTCCTTTACCATGACGGCCATCGGACTGGTAACGGCCATAAACAAAACCATTTTTGCCACCAGCAATGATGACCTGCGCCCGGCGATGACGGGTGTGTTCTTTGAACTGGATAAAAAAGGGATGCAGTGTGTGGCCACCGATGCCCACCGCCTGGTTCGTTACCGGAGAACAGATGTGAAATGCCCGAAAGCGGATTCCTTTATCGTCCCCCGCAAACCACTGAACCTGCTCAAAGCAGCGATCCCTGCCACCGATGAAGAGATCACCGTAAGCTATAACAGCAACCATCTTTTTGTGCAGCATGGCACCACCCAGATGAGCTGCCGCCTGATCGATGCCCGCTTCCCCGATTACAAGGTTGTGATCCCGACAGAGAACCCTTACCGCCTTACCGTCAGCAAGAGCGATTTCCAGGGCGCCCTTCGCCGGGTCAATGTGTTCAGTAATAAAAGCACCAACCAGGTGGCACTCAACATCAGCGGCAGCGAACTGCAACTGGCTGCACAGGATGTTGACTTCAGCTTTGAAGGAAATGAAAGGATGAAATGCCAGTACAACGGGGAAGACATGATGATCGCCTTCAATGCAAAATTCCTGATCGAGATGCTCAGTGCTGCCGACAGCGACGAGGTGAACATTGAGCTCTCCACCCCCACCAAAGCCGGCCTGATCAAGCCCACCGGCCAGGATGAGAATGAAGACCTGCTGATGCTTGTCATGCCCCTGATGCTGAACCAATAGTCGGCTGCTGCCTCCTGAATCACCATCAGCGAACAAGGCTTATTGTACCGGAACAGAGCGTTCCGGATGCCGGTAAATTTTTTTTCGCCGGCGGATCCACCATTCGGCAAACAACAAATTCCCTCCCCACCCCAGCCAGGCCACGATCCGGTATACATCCATCGGCGGCACTACAAGGGCATCGTCAAGATGATATGCATTTGTGATCAGGTATTTCCAGGCCCGCAAAGTGATAGCAGAAAGAGTAAGTGCATAACTGCGGATCATGTACTGCCGGTGGGCTTTAAAATGACCCTGCCGGGCTTTTATGAGGGCCAGGGCGGTAAACAATATCCAGAGTGCGGCCAGCAGCACAAAAGCAATGCGGGAAAAAGTTCCCCCGTTGGCATAAAAACCCATCACCAGTCCCGCCGGTCCGGTAATCAGCAGTATGTTGGTAACATAGATGTACCCGAATACCCGGTGCAGGCGGGGATGGTGTCGCTGGATGTATTTTGAGAACTGGGTAAAACCGGCCAGCAGCACCCAGATACTGGCATATACATGAATGAAAAAGGCCAGCCGCCAGGCATCGATACCGATATACTGCTGTTTGATCCGGAGAAACCCGACATCTGTATTGTAAGGCATATACGCTACCGAGATCCGGGCCATCAGCCAGGTAAAGAAAGCCAGTGTGGCAAGCAAAACCGTATTGAATATATTGGTGCGGCTGATAATTTATTCTATTTTTAGTGAAGTTAAACCATCAACATGAAAAAATACCTCCTGCTGCTGTTTGCCGGCTCGCTGTTGATCGCCTGCAACAACGAAAAGAAAGCTGATAAACCCGCTGCTACCGATGATACGGCTTCTGCCGCCAGCAACACCACCACACCTGCCGGACCGGATGCGGCCGCAAAAAGTAATGAAGAGATCCTGGGCTCTTACGTGGGCGCATTCGGTGATAACAAGATCACCATGCTGATCACAAAGGCCGGCAACGACTCCGTCGGGGGACGTACCATTGTGGGCGGAAATGACCGCCCCTTTAACGGCACCTTCAAGCTGGAAAACGGCGTGTACACGATCGCTGCAAAAGAACCCGGTGATCATAAAGACGATGGCGTTTTCAATTTTACGATTGCCAAAGCCAACCTGAACCAGGTAACGGGCACCTGGAAACCGAACGATACCAGGCGGCCGGAGAAAACATACACACTGGACAGGAAAAAATTTGAATACCGGACCGACGTCGGCAGCTGGCCCGAAACATCACAACGCCTGCTGAAACCGTCTGAAGTGGAGAATAAGTACAAACAGGACCTGGAGTTCATGCGGAATGAAATATTTGCCCGCCATGGTTTTTGTTTCAGAAAAAAAGAATTGCGCCAGCAGTTTGAAATGGAAGACTGGTATGTTCCGAATACCACCGATATCAAAGGATTCCTGACGGACATAGAAAAAAAGAACATCGCCCTGATAAAACGGTATGAGAAATATGCAGAGGAGTATGGGGATGAGTACGGGAGGTAACAGGGGCGCTGCGCTGAACAAACTTGTAATATGGACTTTGTTGTATTGAATGCCTATCAGAATTATGTGGATGCCCATATCGCCATGGGTGTGCTTGAGCAGGAAGGCATTGAATGCTGGCTGAAGGACGAGAATACGGTCACCATTGATCCCATCCTTACCAATGCAGTAGGCGGGATCAAGATCATGGTAAAGAGAGAGGACGGGCAACGGGCCTGGGATATACTGGAGAATCTCCGGAAAGAACAAAAAGCAGCGGTCATCTGTCCGCAATGCGGCTCCCATAATACAGAATTTGTGAGTACACCCCGTAAGGCCTCCAACTGGGCCAGCGCTATCATCGGATTTTTTATCACCAGCTATGCCATGCCGGCTGAAAAAGTAAACCATTGCTTTGATTGCGGGCATGAATTCCCTGCTGCTGATTAGCCTGTTTTTGAAAAGTACAGACCGGGTACCTGTCACTTCCGGTCAGCATAGAATTTATGTGGCACAACATCATTACTTATTTCTCCACGCTGGACGAACGACCGCTTGAGCGAATGGCATTCCTCGTAGGCGGGATGCTTTTATTCTGGATACTGGAAGGGGCCATTCCCCTGCTTACCCTGCGGTTCCGCAAAACCAGGGCCCGGCATGCGGCCGTCAACTTCGGGCTTACGATCATTCACCTGGTAATTCATACCTTCCTTGCCATTTTAATTATCAGGCTGAGCGACTGGTGTGCGGCCAACCAGTTTGGAGTGGTGTACTGGCTGCATGCCGGCGTGGCCGGTACGATCCTGCTGACGATCCTTATCGTCGATTTCTTTGGCGGCTGGACCGTACATATCATTGAGCATAAGCTCAGGCCCCTCTGGATCTTTCATGTTGTGCACCATGCCGATACCAGCGTGGATGTCACCACCGGTCTGCGCCACCACCCGGTGGAAAGCGTGGTAAGGGGGATCTTCTTTTTTATCGGCATTGTGGTAAGCGGCGCACCCATGTACGCCGTGATGATCTACCAGACGGTACTTGTTTTCTTCACTGCATTTGAGCATGCCAATATCAGGCTGCCCAAATGGCTTGATACCGGAATGAGCTTTGTCTTCATTTCACCCAACATGCATAAAGTGCATCATCACTGGAAACAACCCTATACAGACAGTAACTATGGTGCGATCTTTTCCATCTGGGACCGGTTGCTGGGAACATACCGCCACCTGGAGCCGGACCAGCTCCGGTATGGCATCGACAAAGATTTTCCGGAAGAGAAAGACGAGAACTTCGGACAACTGCTGAAGAACCCGTTTCAAAAAAAGACTTCCTGATGCAATAACCAAAACCTTTTACTATGCGGATCACTTTCCTGATGGCACTCTTGGCCGTTTCTTTCACCCTTTCGGCGCAAAGCCCGTACGGCTCCTTTTATGTTGCGGCAAAAACAGGACTTAGCATGCGGGAAACACCGGCTGCCGATGCCAGGGTTGTTGACAAAATACCATACGGTACCAAAATAACACTGACAGAAGAAGAGGGCGCCTGGAAAGAGATCATAACCGAGGGGCTGACAGGATACTGGCGAAAGGTGAAGTATAACAACAAGACCGGTTATATCGTCGACAGCTATCTTTTTCCCTGGCCGCCGCCTAAAAAGGGAACAGTGACAACGATGAGCCAGTACCTGGCGCAGGTAACAGTGCCTTTCGGGGCCAGGCTGGTGACCCGGAGCGGAACGATGACACAGCTTACCGAATCAGGCTGGGAGCTTAACAAGCAGCTGTACAAGAACGGCGCCGAGCATCATAACTTCATGGCGTATGAATATGCGTCGGATACCTACTTTCTGCCCGGCTTTTCCTTACAGCAGGGTTTTTTACTGCTTCGCCTGCTTGCAGAATTCAAAGATGTATTTGCCGAGAAAGATGAGTTCCCGACAAAAAGCAAAAAAACAGACCGGGGTGACGACAGCGGGTATGAGATCCGGCTGATAAAAACAGTGGAAGAAGAAGAGTATGGCGGACCGTTCACCATCGAAAAGATCAGGATCAGTTTTAATAAAGAGGCGGCGTATGAATTTGAAATGTATCTGCAGGATAACCAGCTCGTGATCTTTTTCGGAAGCGGTTTATAACACGACTGCCGTTGATACAGCGGATAGTAAAGAATAACAAGACGTGCCAGCACATGAGAAAAATAGCAATGATACCGGCCCGGTATGCCTATAACAAGGTTTCGAAGCTGATGCAGCTGCTTGGCGGCCAGCCGGTGATCCGGCATACCTATGATGCCACCGTGGCAACCGGTTTATTTGACGATGTGATCGTGGTAACAGACAGTGATATCATTTATACAGAGATCACATCACGCCGGCGGAAACGCGCAGTGATGAGTATCCATGAACATGAAAGCGGCGGCGACCGGATCGCAGAAGCGGCAGAAGGAATAGCGGCGGACATTATTGTAAACGTGCAGGGCGATACCCCGTTTGTGAAAAAAGAACCGCTTCAAAAACTGCTGCAGCAGTTCGACGATCCCTCCGTCCAGGTAGCTTCCCTGATGCAGGTACTGACAGACCGGAATGATATAGCTGATCCCAACTTTGTAAAGGTGGTGGTGGATAAGAACATGAATTCACTTTTCTTCAGCCGGAGTGTGGTGCCCTGCCCGAGGGACAAACATTACCCGGTGACTTATTATGAACATATCGGTGTGTATGCCTTCCGCAAACAGGCGCTGATGAATTTCACCAACTGGCCTGTGACCCCGCTGGAAGCCGCCGAGAAAATTGAATGCCTGCGTTATCTGGAAAACGGGGTGCCGCTCCGGATGGTAGTGGTAGATTATATGGGCGTGGAGATCGATACACCGGAAGACCTCGACAGGGCCGCCAGGCTGCTGTAGCAGAAAGCGGGTTTTGATACTGTTGTACCTTTGCCTCCTAAATGTTTTTTATGACGATTGCTGTGCTGGGTGCCGGAATGGTGGGCCGTGCCATAGCCCTTGACCTGGCGAAGGACTACCGGGTCACTTCTTTTGATATCAATGCTGCCAGCCTGGATGAGCTGAGGAAAAGAAACGAAGCGGTCAATACTGTTGCCGTCAACCTTTCCGCCTTTGAGGAATACAGCAGCTGGCTTTCCCCTTTTGATATCGTGGTCACAGCCGTACCGGGCTTTATGGGATATAAAACACTGGAGGCCGTGATCCATGCCGGCAAGGAGGTGGTGGATATTTCCTTTTTCCCGGAAGATGCATTACAGCTGGATAAGCTGGCGAAGGAGAAAAATGTTACCGTGATCACCGATTGCGGGGTGGCCCCCGGTATGAGCAACTTTATTATCGGCCGCTGTAATGCCGACATGAAAACTACTGCCTTTGAATGTTATGTGGGGGGACTGCCGAAACATCCGCAGCCGCCCTTTTATTACAAAGCCCCTTTTTCACCGGTGGATGTGATACAGGAATATATAAGACCGGCAAGGTTAGTAGAGAACGGTTCAGTGGTCACAAAACCAGCCTTAAGTGAAAGGGAGATGCTGGTATTCGAACCGGCGGGTGAACTGGAGGCGTTTAATACTGACGGGCTTCGCTCCCTGGTATATACCATGCCGCATATCCCTGATATGAAAGAAAAAACATTACGCTGGCCCGGGCATATCGATATCATGGTTGCACTGAAGCAATCAGGCTTTTTTGCAGAAGACCCCCTCCGGGTGAAGGATGCCACGGTGATCCCGCTGGAATTCACCTCCCGCTTACTCGTGAATGAATGGAAGCTTGCAGCAGGCGAGGAGGAATTCACCATCATGAAAGTGATTGTAAAAGGACCGGACAAAACAGTGGTGTACGATCTGTATGATGAATATGATGCCGCCACCGGTCAGTCATCCATGGCCCGCACCACAGGATACACCTGCACGGCAGCGGTGAACCTCATTGCTAAAGGCTTATTTAAGGAGAAAGGCGTCTTTCCGCCGGAACTGATCGGGTCAGACAAAGCCTGCTTTGATTTTGTACTTGCTTACCTGAAAGAACGTAAGGTGAACTGGAGGAGGACGGAAAAATAAAAGCGGCCCGGGGCCGCTTCCTGCTAATTTTTAAAAAGAACCGGTGGCAGTTTTATTCTGCCTCGGCCACCACTTCTTTCACTTCGGGGATCATGCGTTTCATCATCCCCTCTATACCGGCTTTCAGTGTGATCATGGAAGAAGGACAACCGCTGCAGCTTCCCTGCATCATCAGGTTTACCACACCATCTTCATAGCTTTTGAATTGTATGGCACCACCATCCATTTCCACTGCCGGCCGGACATAATTATCAAGCAGCTCCTTGATCCGTTTCACCACATCATCATCGTCGGCCGCCACTTCATTGCTGCTTTCTTTTTTTACTGCGGCCAGTTCCTCTTCGTTTATCACCGGTTTACCTTCTTCAAGATAATCTTTCAGGAATTCACGGACAGAAGGGATCACATCGTTCCAGTCTGTTTCGGCCGTCTTGGTAAGCGTAACAAAGTTGCTGGCGATGAAAACCGCCCGTATAAATGGAAAACCGAAAAGCTCGGTGGCCAGCGGAGAGGGCTTGGCGCTTTCGGCATCGGGGAAATCAATGCTCTTGCCCGGGTAAAGGAGTTTGTTGGCCACAAACTTCATGGTCTCCGGGTTAGGGGTCATTTCTGTATAGATACTGATAATGGGGTTTCCGGTTTTGATCATAACACACTGTTTGAACTGTAAAAATAACAATTAAGTACCTCGGGTGTTTACGAAGACGGGAAGGAAATCGGGGACCGGGACCCGGGTGCAGGAAGAATGTAAACAGCTGGATCACAAATTGTAAAACGGAGCCGGATCAATACGGGGATCAGGCGCCGGTAACACCCCCCGGTGTTCCTTTATTCTTTGAACTTCCCGGATTTCTTAAGGTACCGGACAAGGGCATACACTAAAACAAGTACACCCAGGGAAATACCCAGCAGCAGGTTTCTTTTATCCTTATCGCCGCCACTAAACTGCGGGTAGTTCAGAAACAGGAGGAGTACGATTCCGCAAAGCCAGATGAACTGCGTGGTATGTTCTTTAAGTATCCATCTTTTCCAGTTGAAGTGCATGCTGGCTAATGTGGAAGGGAGACCGGAGAGCCGGGGCCACCAGCGGTTCACTTTTTTACAATACGCATCAAAGCCGGCCCCGAATTTTCCCCTCAGGAAATTTTCTTCTGCCAGTACGATCGCCTGGTAGATGAAAAGAAAAACCGGTATCATAACCGCAACATAAAAAAGAGAATTGGCCAGGATGCCCACCCCCAGCAGCATAAGGATATTGCCCACATACAGCGGGTTGCGGCAATGATGGAAGATCCCTTCCGTCACCAGCCCTTCAGCATAGGGCTTGCCCTCCTTACCGCCCCGGACGATATACGCCAGCCCGATGGTAAGCCCGCGGATAAGCTGGCCGAGACAGGTAATGAATAACCCGATCGCTATCGGCCAGATATAATAAGTGCTGCCAAACTGTTTTGGAGAAAACAATGGCCATGACGGGATGAACAATGCACCATAGAACAGAATAAAGATCCAGTTGCGGTATTTGAAAAAGAAATTGCCGATGTTTACCATAATGAGAGATTTACTCGCACAGAGATAAAGGAGAGAAAGAGGGCCTTACGGCCAGTTTATTTTGCATAGTGGTTGAAAAGCCGGGTGATTCCGTTTTTTAAAAACGCTCCATTCATGTTTATCAGAAGCCCCCTTTGTAAATAGGTTATACGTAAATGGTTTAAAAATATCTTTTAAAAAAGAAATGGCTGTTCCTGCGGATTTAGGTTCAACAATCACTTTCTTTTCTACCAGAAGGTCTATCCTGAACCTCACTTCCTTTTTCATCCCCTCCTTTACTACGGGTAATTGAACCTGCCTTTGCGCAAACAGACCTCTTCTTGTCAACTCATGAGGAAGAACTTCCTCCAACACAGACTCGGGCAGACCCGGCCCCGGTATCCTGTGATTTTATATGGAGGCTTCTTTTTCACTTTTTCGTAGCGATCAGCCCGGCAAAGTTGTACCACTTAAAAAACACTTCACAGTGGTTAAAACCCCTGTCACGCAGCAACGAAATGTTCTCCGTCAGTTTATACGGGACCAGTACGTTTTCCAGCGCTTCTCTTTTCTGTGAGATCTCCATTTCGCTGTAATGATTGCGGCGTTTATAGTTGTAATAGTATTCAATAAAATCACGGTTGAAATTGCTCTCTTCAGCCAGGATCTTTTCCACCAGGATCAGCACACCGCCCGGGTTCAGGCCATCATAAATATTTTTCAGTACCTGCTCCCGGTAGATGGGGCGTACAAACTGGAGCGTAAGGCATAATACCACCACGGAGGCGTTTTCGATCTTCACTCCCTGTGCCAGGTCGGCACATCTTAATTCGTAGGGCCGGGAAAAACCGATCTCCATCAGTTTTGATTTGCACTTATCGAGCATTTCCCGGGAGTCATCAACACCAATAAAGCGGATGCTTTTGTCTACCATGGTATCCATCCCGATCATGGTGGTACCGGTGGAGCAGCCAAGGTCATATACAAAACTGCCTTCGGCAGCATGGTTGGCAGCCAGTTCTGCCATCATTCGCTGTATCTCGCCGTAAAAAGGAACCGACCGGTTCACCATATCATCAAACACACTGGCCACGTTGGCGCCAAACTTAAAATCACTGGCTTTTTCGATCTCGTCCCGGAAAACTTCATCTTTTCCCATAGTCGTTAAAAATGTGCTGCAAAGGTAATAGGTTTACAGATTGGCGGGCTAACAGGCTGGCCGGGTCATACGCTGAACTTCCCGGCCGGTTAACTTGTTAAGTTTACCAAACCGTCAACGGTTTAACTACTACCACATGAAAAAAATGTATCACCTTGGCCACTGCACCACCTGCCAGGCCATCATTAAAGAAACCGGGATAGATAAGAAGCCGGTTGTTTTCCAGAATATCCGGGAAGAGAAAATAACCCCTGCCCAGCTCGATGAAATGAAGAAGCTGGCCGGCAGCTATGAAGCCCTGTTCAGCCGCCGGGCCTTAAAGTACAAGGAACTTGGGCTGAAGGACAGGAAACTGGAAGAAAAAGATTACCGGAACTATATCCTGGAAGAAGATACTTTTTTAAAAAGACCGGTTACTATTCTTGGCAATAAGATCTTTGTCGGCAATGATAAGAAAACAGTGACGGCATTAAAGGAAGCGGTTAAGCTGTTGTAGCCAGGGCCCGTTCACGGCTGAAGACCCGCCAGATAATGAAGAGACTTGTAAGCATAAAGAAAGCGCCGAGGAAAAAAGAGACCCCGGGCAGATAGACCGGCGCTTTATCGGTTGTAAAATACCTGAAAAGGTGCGTCATGATATACGGACCGATAATGGTGGTAAGGCTCATCAGGCTGGTGAGGGCTCCCTGTAAAGCTCCCTGTTGATTACCCGGAACATGACCGGCCATGGAAGCCTGTAAGGCCGGACCGGCAATTCCTCCCAGGCAATAGGGAATGAGGAAGACAAACATCATCCACGTTGAAGTGGCGACACCAAAAAGGATGAGCCCGATGCTGTATAGAACAAGCCCGATGTAAATGCTTTTTTCATTTCCCAGGATGGGGTTCACTTTCCGGGTGATCACGGTTTGTACCAGCCCCACCAGCAGTCCGACTATACCAAGAGAAATACCTACCGTGCTTTCTTTCCATCCAAAGCGGTAGATGGTGAAATAGCTCCAGTTGCCTTGAACTGCCTGGGCGGCCAGGAACAAGAGGAAATAACAAAGGGCGAAGCCGGCGATATTCGGTGTTTTTCTCAGGAACTGCAGGGAGCCGAACGGGTTTGCTTTTTTCCAGTCAAAGGGCCGGCGGTGGGCAGCATCCAGTGATTCGGGCAGTACAAAATAACCGTAGAGGAAATTAACGAGGCACAATACCGCTGCTGCATAAAAAGGCGCCCGTATACCCCAGCCTGCCAGCAAACCACCCAATGCCGGGCCAATGATAAAGCCCAGCCCGAAGGCAGCGCCGATCATCCCGAAATTCTTTGCCCTTGTTTCGGGAGTGCTTACATCTGCGATATAGGCAGCACCGGTTGTGAAGCTGGCACCGGTAATGCCGGCAATGACCCGGCCGACAAATAACAGACCGTAGGTTTGTGCCAGTGCCTGGAACACATAGTCGACAGCAAAACCCAGTAAGGAAGAAAGCAGAACGGGTCTTCTGCCAAAGCGGTCGCTCAGGTTGCCGATGATGGGGGAGCAGACAAACTGTGTAATGGCATAGGCCGATACGAGTGCTGCACCATAGGTACTGGCCTCATTCACCGGTATATGCTTTAGTTGTGAAATAAGTTTGGGCAGTACCGGGATGATCAGCCCCCAGCCCATTACATCAATGAGCAGGGTAATAAAAATAAATTGTACTGCTGGTTTCCGGTTCTGTAACATAGTGAGGGAGCAAAGTTGTTTAAAAAATCCAGAAGAAAATAAAAAAGGGCCGTTTTACAGCCCTTTTTTTTATCAGCGAACAATCGTTTTTATTTCAGCGTTCTGATATAATTTACCAGTGCCCAGATATCATTGGCATCGGGTATTTTTTTCTTGTAGGAAGGCATATCATCCCGGCCTTCGGAGGTTTTATAGAAGAGTGCCCCGTCAGTCTGCGAC
Source organism: Chitinophagaceae bacterium (assembly GCA_046329665.1). GTDB lineage: Bacteria > Bacteroidota > Bacteroidia > Chitinophagales > Chitinophagaceae > JJ008. Next base: position 18,013 of record JAXLUG010000022.1, read on the forward strand.
TGAACACTTGGCTTGGTGAAGTCACCGCACTCTGTATCGAGCTGGGAAGCTTTGGGCCCGTCTCCTTTTCCTTTGGTACCATGGCAGGATTTGCAATGTTGTCCCCACAAAGTCTTACCGGTTTCAATGGAAGCGGCATCACCTTTCAGGGGATTCGGTTTGTTTTTGGCCGCATCCGGAACGGGCCAGGGTTTTTGAGATAAGAATGAGGTTGGCACAAAGGCCATAAACCCGACGGCTGCTATACTGGCGATCAGTACTTTAATTTTTGGTTTCATTTTGTTGATTTTACTGTTTTTAAGAGTTTATAGATTATTGATTAGTTGCATGGTCCGGCAGATACGGCTGTTCCTTTCGCAGGCGGAACAGTTCAAAAACGATTACTGCGTAATGTCCCCATACGGCCAGCATCAGTACAACAAAGGTGATCAGCATCCAAAGGGGAGGGTGGCTGCTCCAGAGGGCCCTTGGCTGCTCCAGTATCTTGTCAGATACGGGTACTCCCCATTGTTGTACAGCAGAAGCTTCCAGGTTGCCATAGGTTTCGTTTTCATCGATCCTGCCGATCAGGGTCAGGTTTCCTTTTGCATCACCGGGAATACCATTCGGGAACTCAATGGTCACTTCCCCGTTTTCGTCGGTGGTTCCTTCCCCGATCTTTTCCGGGAGGAACAACCTTTTTACATACAAGCCTACGGTCAGGTCTTTTACCGGGGCCGCTTCGCTGCCTTTAAGTTCGGAAAATTTTAGTTTAACGCTAAGCGCCGAATCCTCTTTTACCGGTGTGATCTCAAGTTTTGCCTTTTTAAAGGCGGCTACCTCTTCAGCAGGGTCCATCGCTTTGTTTCCGGCAAAAACAGCTTTGAAATGAAGTTTCCCTTCTGCATCGGCCGGCAATGAATCATTCTTTACATTGAATGCCGCCTTTCCGCTCACATTCGTGATGGCTGAACCCAGCTCGGTTTCTGTTTCCCCGTTCACCGAAAAGAACTTCACCCGCATCCCGTACAGGTTATAAAACTGTCCGTTCACTTTTGCTTTCAGCATTGCTTTCAGGTCAATGCTGTTGTCGCTTTTTTGAACGGTGGTAAAAGTTATTGCCGGGGAGATCATCTCCGGGGCTTCAGTTGCCGGGGCCTTTGCAGGGGCAGCAGTATCTGCAGCCGGGGTTTTAGCCGTATCGGTTTGTGCCGGCAGAGTTACCGGCTGCAACAAGAATAGCAGGGATACTGCGGAGCCGAGCCATTTCATTTTTCGCCGGGTTATTATTTCTGAATGAAGTTTCATACAATTATATTATGCGGGTTGAACATCTTCTTTATTTACCGGGATCGTTTCATGATTATGTACATGCTTGTGGGTATGGTCTGTTTCTTCCAGCCCTGAAACGGGAACCACTGTTACAAATTTTGACATCAGCAGGAAGAAAAGGAAGAACGAAGCAAGACCGGCGCCGGTCAGCAGCCATTCAGGCCAGGTGGCTGAATACTTTACATACTCATGCCGGGTATCCTGCATGGGCAGCAGGGTGGTCTCAAGGGTTGGCACAATGATCAGGTAGCGTTTTACCCACATGGCAATGACCATGATAAAGGCGGCCCCTGTGATCCAGTTGGTTTTCCGGGTGGCGGGAATGGCTACAATAGTGATGGGAAGCACAATACCCGCCAGGTTCGCAAACAAGGTCCACCAGCCGTAACCATCTTTACTGAAGAGTTTAGTGATCAGTTCGCTGTCCCATTTTTCGGAACCAAACCAGCCGGTGAAATATTCTGAGAAAGTAAAATAACCGTAACCGGCCGCCAGCACCATCATAGCATAACCCATATGCCGGAAGATGCGGTCGGTGAGGTAGTTGTCCAGTTTGTGCGAACGGCGGTAATACCACATGGCCACGATCAGTACACCGCAGCCGGAATACAGGGCACCTAAAACAAAATAAGGTCCGAAGATGGTACTGTGCCAGCCGGGGCGGAGGGTCATCCCGAATACCCAGGAAAGGATGGAAGCCACAATAATGGACAAGGGTATCATGATAATGGCCAGCAGGTTTTGAGAAATGATAAGATGCCGTTTTTGACTGGCGCCACCGCGGTACCCGATGGCAAAGATCTTATATAATTTTTGTCTCCACTTTGGCCCTTTCAGACCGGCATCACGGTACACAGCAAGATCTTTAATAAGGGCCATGTACAAAAACAATACGGCACCTACAAAAAAGGTTACCACGGCCATCACATCCCAGGTCATGGGCGATTGCAGGCGGGGGTAAATGAACAGGTGGTGCAAACGGTCAAAGCGGCCGATACACAAAAGGATAAAAACAGGACCTACCACAACAGAGATGATCGTCATCATCTGTGCCAGGCGTATGATCGGTTTGCCCCAGGGGATCCTGAAGAGGTGCAGCAGGCCTGCGATAATGGCACCGGCATAGCTCAGACCGATAAAGAAAATAAAGTTGACAATGAAAAGCCCCCATACCACATTATCCCGCATGCCTGTCACCACATGTCCTTTGGAGATCTGCAGGTATAAGGCATAGGCCCCGCCCATTATACATACTAAAAAGAAGAAAGTAAGAAGCCAGTTGAACCGGCCGTACTTTTCCAGGAAAGGCCGTTGCTGCCGGAAGGCTTCCTGTTGGTATGAATTGAGTTCCATAAAATATGTTGTTCAGTTAGATTATTCGGTTTTGCTTCCTTTCTTTTCCGGTTCCATGATATATTCAAACCTTTTCTTAATAGCTGAATCCAGGTTTTCATAACCCCTTTCCACCGGGAACTGCCTGTCTTTGGGCGGCAGGTAGTAAACCCGGGGCTTGGTGCCCAGTTCTTCCATATACCGGTAGGCCGCTTTATCTTTTATCAGCTGAGAAAAGCTTACGGTTTCTTCGCCGTTGCACACGGCATCTTCATTCTCATCACCGAAATAGAACACACCATTCGGGCAGGCTTCCACGCAGGGCGGGAGCAGCCCTTCCCTGGCCCTGTCGGGACAGAAGTCGCATTTCTCCACGGTACCCACTTTGGCCGGTGTACCGGTTTCGGCATCGTAGGGAAGGTCTTTGATATCATCCGGTAGTACCGGATCTGCCCAGTTGAATACCCGGGTGGAATAAGGGCAGGCGGCCATACAGAATTTGCATCCGATGCACCGGTTATTATCGATCAGTACAATCCCATCCTGCCGTTTAAAAGTGGCATCAACCGGGCATACTTTCACACAGGGCGGGTTGTCACAATGGAAGCACTGTTTCGGAAACCAGTACGGTGCGGCCTTGTCACTGTCTTTCATCAGTTTTACGGTCAGCCATTCGGTTTCAGCCGGCCGGTAGTGCCATTTCTGACAGGCCGCCACACATTTCCGGGCGTTCTTGCACCGGGCCAGGTCCACCACCATTACAAATTTCTTTCCGGCAATACCCTCCCGGGCCTCCAGTTTGGAAACGATGGCCATATGCTCCTGGTGATTGAGGTAGGAGGGGTCGATCTCCACGATCTCGCCATCGGGAGACAACAACTTTACTTTTTCGTTACTTATCTTTTTAGAAGAACAGGAACAGGTAAGACTGCCGCACACAGCAGTGGCCGCAGTGGCGAGAGCGGCTGTTTTCAGGAAATCCCGTCTGCCGCTGTCCTGAATATTGGTTTCTTGGTTCATTGCCTGAGATTGTTGGTTAACTATTATTATCTTTTTTGGAGGGGTTCTCCATCCATAAGTAGATATCCTTATTATTCGCTTTCAGCCTGCTGACCGCACGGTCATATACCGACTTATCAACTTCAACCAGGCGGCCATCAGCGGTCAGCATCTTTACTTTCTCTTTTTCCCTTTCAAAAAGGGAGAAGAAAAACTCCCGGCGGTTTTTATCTGATTTATTGTTTCCCATGTCGATGTGATTTTACGGTAAAAAAAAGCCTGCGCAACTTATTCATGGACAAATGGGGGGCATATGATTGCTGTCAAGCGTTGCTGTGACAATCATCACAAAGAAGGCTTTTGAATAAAAAACATTCAGGAGTGTGACTAAAGTCATACAGGCACATCCCTTACGTCATACCACTGTCATCCGGCCGAAAATACTTTTGGTACGCAAAAATTCTCACGCAGAGATTTCATCAAGACAAAATCAGCTTTTTATGAAAAAAGTTTCTTTAATAAAAGCTTCCGTCCTGTTCCTCGCTGTGGTCTTTCTTTCCTCCTCCCTCTTTCAGTGCAGTAAGAGAGGAGATTTGATAAAAAACCTGGACAGGACGTACACCGGTGCACCGGACACAACCATATTTGCCGCCTTCTATGAAAAGAATCAGATCACACCTTCTGATAACCCGGCAGATGTTAATGATGTGATAGTGTTCAGGGGAGTGCAAACAATCGTACATGAATATTGTGCTACCTCTAACTGTCATGGCGGACCCATCAGTCCCAAACTCGATTCTTATGCCGATATCATGAAGTTTGTTTCGGCCGGTAACCCGGGCGGAAGCAAACTCTGGGAATTCCTGACCACCAATGATTATGACAAGGCCATGCCGCCGGTAAACTCCAACCACGAAATGAGTTTTTCCGACAAGACCATCATTTATAACTGGATCGTAAACGGGGCCAAGGAAAAGCCAACCCTTACTGATTTCAGACCGGCTGCCGTATCCATTATTACCAACGGTTGCGGATCTGCCAATTGTCATAACCAGGCTACCGCCACAGGCGGCTGGGCAAGAAAAGGGTTGCTTGGACCGCTTACCACTGCAGACACCACCCAGTTTACCTACCAGAACCCTTCCACCGGTGCGATCACGGTATACTGCCAGCTTTCAAATGCCGTGCTGCGTAACCAGGTGTGGACTTTATACAAAGACAGTGTAAAGAAATTCTATGCTGATACACTTGCCAATGCCAGCTTCAGGCCGTATAAAACATTCGGCACCCCTGTTTCAGCGCTAAGCACAAGAGGACCGCTGAATAACTACGATGATATCATTGTGGACATCCTGTATCCCAAGAGCATCAGAAGTAACTCAAGTGTGGTGTATACAGACCCTGTTACCCTTAAGCAATATTATGTGAAAGGGAACTATCTGAATGCTTCCAGTTCACTGGTATCCCGGATCGACTCCTCTTTACTGCTGGCCAATCCTTATACCGGTGTATTCGCCACCTCTCACCAGGGTGATATGGCCTATGGCGACGGTGGTTTGAAACCCAACGAAGTGGCCCTGATCAAGGCCTGGTATTTCGCTGATCCCAATATTCCGGATGTATGGAAATACGGCAAAGCAAATGCAGGTATTTTCAAATACAGGAAGACCAGCAATATCATCAGGCAATGAGGCAAGGGAGTAAAAAATAATTATAACGCATGTTAAAACCAGTTATATGAAACAAAAATTAGTTATAGCAGCTATGGCAACTACCGTAATGGTTTATCTGCTGTCATCATGCTATAAGAACAGAGAGGATATCCAGGAACTGCCCAAGGTTTCATTCAGGGGCGAGATCATGCCGATCATGACGGCCGGGCCCTGCGGATGCCATAACAACGGGTACCCGGCAGGTGCACCCCGGGTGGTACAGTTCTCCCATATCGATACGATCTGGTATGATGCTGTCCTTTCACGGGTAGCCATTTTCAAAGCATGGGTCAACGGTGGTGTTCACCCCGGTGAAGGCTCTGTTGATTTCACCCCCAGCCAGAAACTGCTGATCAAAAGATGGATCGATGAAGGCGGACAGGATGATGGAAGCGGTTGTAATGTTTCCGGAAGGATCACCTATACGGTAAATATCGTACCGATATATAATGCAACCTGCAAAGGAAGCGCCTGCCATGGTGGTATTGCCACAGCACTGGATTATGCCAAACTGGTAGCCAAAAAAGATAACCTGGTTACTATGACAAACACAGCCGGTGCACAGGGACACCCCGGTGGTGTGATAAGCCTGAGCATCTGCACCATCAATACCATTAAAGAATGGCTGGCACAGGGTCAGCCGCTGAACTGACCGGCTGATTGAAAACTGCCGTTACAACCATAAAAAAAGATTTATGAAAAAGATATTACTGCTTACCGTTTTCGGCCTCAGTGCCTGGACACTTGCCACCGCACAGGATTCCACTGCTGTTGAAACAAAAGAAGCACCGGCTAAAAAATTTGTGAGGGCCACGTTTAACTCTACGAAGATCATCAACATGCAAAGCGTGGAGATCGTCAGCAAGGGCAACCTCCAGTTCATGATCTCTCACCACTTTGACTATATATGGGACAAAGACCGCGGTGGTTCCAAAAGCGATCCCAACTATTCCGGTATGCGTACCTTCCGGCAAAACCTGGCTCACCTTTTCGGTCTGAACTCCAGTTTTGCCCATACTTATCTTTCATTTGACTACTCACCGCTGAAGTGGGCGAATGTAGGGATCGCCGCCACCGGTAATGCCAACTTCGAAGGCTGGCTTAAATTCCGCATCCTGCGCCAGCAAACCGGCAAAGGGGGAATGCCCATCAGCCTGGCCTGGTTCTCCCTGGCTAATTCTTATACCGGACTGAAATCTGCCGACGAGTTTGCCAACAACCGCTGGGCCTATGTACACCAGCTCCTGATTGCCCGGAAATTTTCTGATAAGTTCTCCCTGCAGCTGATGCCCACCCTGGTTCACTTCAATATTGTGCCTTATGGCATCAATAACAGCAACTTTGTCTGGTCACTCGGCATGGGCGCCAAATACAAAGCAAGGCCCAAGATGAACCTTACCCTGGAGTATTCTCGCCAGATGAATATGTATAAGAACCTGATCAGCAAAACCGGCTCTATTATGAACTACTGCCCGAACCTGCTGGCAGCCGGGATCGAGATCAATACCGGCGGACACCTGTTCCAGTTCTATATCGGTAACACTGTTGACGCCTCCAACGTAGACCAGCTGGCCCGTAACAGCACCTGGCTCACAAGGAATAAAACCCTGGGTAAAGAAGGAAAATTTGCCTTCGGATTCACCATCAACCGGAGCCTGAGCCTTAAGAAATAACACACTTACACACATAGAAGGAGTAAACAGACTGCCCTGCTGTCGAGCGGGGCAGTCGCATTTTACCGCACCTGCCTTTCTTTCCGCTATCTTGCCCGGTAAGAAAGGATTTACCTTTCCCGGTGCGTCAATACCCCGAATTTTTGCAGGAACAGGACCTGATACAACAGCTCCGGCAGGGCAACGAACCTGCTTTCCGCTGGTTGGTGGAGCAATACCGCAACCGGGTGTACCATACTGCACTGAACATACTGCAGGATGAAAAAGAAGCAGAAGACGCCACACAGGAAACCTTTATCCGGGTCTTTGAATCTATCGGAACGTTTAAGGAAGCGTCAACCCTTTCCACCTGGATCTACCGGATCGTGACCCGGAAGGCACTGGACAAGATCAGGCGAAGAAAGACAAGGGAACGGCTGAAAAGATTCTTGCCGGGGTGGATGCCGGATGAAAAACGAAGTGCCGCCGAACCCTTTCATCACCCGGGGATCGCAGCAGAAAATAAAGAGAAGGCAGCTGTGCTGTTCAAAGCCATTCAATCCCTGCCGGAAAAACAGCGGGTGGCTTTCACGCTTATAAAAGTACAGGGCCTGAATTATGAAGAAGCCTGTGCGGTTCTGCAGCAGAACATAAAGGCTGTTGAGTCGCTGATCACAAGGGCTAAAATAAACCTGCAACTAAAACTGGAGGACTATTATAAAAATTCAAAATAAATGTATGAAAGAAAAACCGACACCCCTGGTAGATGAACACCTGCAAAGTATTGCCGGGATGAAGCAGGCCGAAACGGATGCGTTTTTCTATACCCGGCTGCAGGCCCGGATGAACAGCGGTAAGGGTAAGCAACAAGACTGGGGCTTTCGGTTAAAACCGGTATGGGTGATCGGCGGCCTTGTTCTGTTACTGGCAATGAATGGCTTTATGCTGCTGAATGACCCGGGTAAAGGTGCGGCGGAAAAACCGGCTTCTTCCACGCCGTTACAAAGTTTTGCTTCCTCTTTTGATCAGACAATAACCTTTTCGTACTGAAAAAAAATAGTATGAGCCTTACATCAAAAAATAAACTGCTTACCTGGCTGGTGATACTGCTGCTGCTTGCCAATGCGGCAACGATCACCATGTTCTGGCTCAACCGAAAACAAAGGCCGCCGGCTCCCAAAGGTTCGCCGAAAGAATTCCTTGTGAACGAGCTGAAACTGGATGCAAAGCAGCAGGAACAACTGGAGGCATTGATGAAGGCACACCGGCAGGCGGCAGAAGAAATAAGGGGGAAGGTAAAAGCAGCCAAGGACAGTTTGTTTGCCCTGGTTAGCCGGCCGGAGGCACCAGACAGTGTAAAGCAAACGACAGCAGCAGCAGCAGGTCATTATCTGGAACAACTGGATGTGCTGACGCTGAATAATTTTCAGCAGATCAGGGCGCTTTGTAATCCTGTTCAGCAAAAGAAATTTGATGAAATTATCCAGGAGGTGTTACGGATGATGTCGCAGCCCAGGCCTGGAGGCCCCGGCGGACAAGGCGGGCCGGGCGGCCCCGGTATGCCGCCACCCGATGCGGAACCGCCTCCGCCGGGTCAATAATTGATACCAGCCGCCACCCCCTTCCTGCAACGCAAACAACAACCATGAAAAAAACAATCTCCGTATCTGCCCTTGCCTTATTTGTAATAGTGGCCAGGCCACAACAACCGCCATCCCCGAATGGTGCCCCGCCGCCCCCGCCCGGTATTGAAGAACGGATCAAAAAAACCAGTGAGCTGCTGCAAAAAGAAGTACAGCCGGATGCACAGCAGAAAATAAAAATAGAGGCGGCCTACCGTAAGTTCTTCACCGCGGAAGAAAAGATACATAAACCGGGACCTCCCCAACAAGGACAGCCCCCGGCCCCGGACAGTAAGACAAAAGAAGCTATGGATAAACTGGTAAAAGAAAGAGAAGAGACGATAAAGAAGATCCTGAATGATAAACAATATGGAAAATATAAAGAGGCCATAAAAAAACTCAGGCCTCCCGGACCGATGGGAGGAAATGGCCGGCAACCCCCGCCGCCGCAATAAATGATTTTACAGGTAGAGTGTTTTGAGCCTTAATGTCCCGGAGCTATCCGGGACTTTTTATTTTGAAGTACAAAGATGGCCGGCACAAACAAAACAGGGGTTCATTTGTTCTTCTCCATTACCTTATTTTACATCCATGCTGTTCGAATTTGGCTTTTACAGTTCCCTGCTGCTGATATTTTTTGTGCATGGATTGGTCTATTCGGTACTCTTGTTCCGAAAGGGGATAGTACTGGACACCCGTTCCGATAAATGGCTCAGCCTTTTTCTTTTTCTCTGTATCCTCTACATCACACCCTGGATGGTGGGCTTTGGCGGCTGGTATGATACACAACCCTACCGGGATATTTTATTCTACACACCGTTTCAGCACCTGTACTTTATCGGGCCGGTTATCTTCTTTTATATCAAAAGCCTGCTGAACCCTTCTTTCCGGTTTGGTAAAAGGGATTGGCTGCATATGCTGCCGGGATTTCTTTACCTGGCCTTCAGCATCGTGATGGTGGTTACGGATAAGCTGGTACTGAAGAAATACTTTTTCCTGGCAAGCGGAACAGACCCCGATTTCGATAACTGGTACCAGCTCACCGGCTTTCTGTCTATGCTGGTATATTTTATTGCTGCCCTGCGTTATTATGATTTTTATCGCCGGATGATCGTGCAGGTGGTAAGTTATGCCGGGGTGGTGATGTTCCGCTGGATAAGGAATTTCCTGATCGCTTTCCTGCTGATGCTGCTGGTGCGGGCTGTTTTTTATATCAGCAGCCTTTTCATTGAAGGCGGGTATACCGATACCTGGTGGTATTTCCTTTTGTTTGCTGTCATATTCTATTACATAGCCATCACAGGTTATGCGAACGCTGCCGAGGCAAGGGTGGGTTTCCGGCCCGACCTGTTGCACCAGCGTATCGTGTTGCTGCTGCCAGGTGCTCCGGAAATACCTGAAGAGCCGGTTACGGAAGAGGCAGAGGTGCTCGAGATAGAAACAACGGCGGATCAGCCGGCCCCGGCGGATGAACTCATCCTTTCCTGGAAGGAAAAACTGCTGCAGCTGATCGGGCAGGAAAAACTCTACCAGGATCCGGACCTCACTCTTACGGAAGTCGCCCGTAAATCAGGAAGCAATCCTTCCTTTATCTCCAGGGTGGTGAACCGGGGGTCGGGGCTTAACTTCAATGATTTTATCAACCGGTTCAGGATAACGGCTGTAAAAGAAATGCTTCAGAAGGGAGAACACCGGAAACAAACCCTTCTGGCCATCGCATATGAATGCGGGTTCAATTCAAAAGCCACCTTCAACCGGGCCTTTAAAAAGGAAACGGGCCTGAGCCCCCGTGAATACCTCTCTCGCCTGAACAATTCATATACAAAGGAGTAGATGATCTGCACCCTGTTTTCATCATTTGAGACAAATAAAAAAGGTCTCAAATCATCTTTTGCAGCGACCAGCGCAGACAGCCGCCACATTTTTGCGGAAACTTATTGATCACCGCAAAAACGTCGTCATGAAAACACAAATCAGGAATTTTTTCTTCGGCCATTCTCTTGGCAGCAACAACGTCATGAACACCGGCTGGCTGTTGTTCCGTCTTCATATCGGGCTGAGCATTGCCATTCATGCCGGGTGGCCTAAAATGTACACGCTGGCGGCACCCGGCTGGTTCAATGATCAGGTGGCCGGACTTGGATTTACATTCCCCTCACCGGCCTTCTGGGCCACGCTGGCCTCGTGGGGCGAGTTTGCCGGTGGTATCTGCATTGCCCTGGGGCTGCTCACCCGCTTCAATGCCCTGCAACTGGCCTTTCAGTTCTTCGTTATTTCTTTTTTATGGTATGATAACCCCGAACCGCTGACGGGCATGTATTTTCAGAACACCCTGTTCATGGGGTTTGTACTGGTGTTGTTTGCCGGCGGCGGCAGGTTCTCTCTCGACCACCTGATCCTGAAAAGAAAAGTCAGGATAAATGCAAACCTTGTAAGGGCCGCTGCAGCCTGTTTACTGCTGATGGCAGGACAGGCAGGCCAGGCACAATCCGTCAGGCTGACCGATATAAAACCGGCAGAAGGAAAATGGAAAGGAACACTGACCTACCTGGATTATACCAGCAGTAAAACAGAAACGATAAATGCCAATGCCGAAGTACTGGTAACAGGCAGCAAGGCTTTCTCGATTGAATTTTATTATACCGACGAACCCAGTCATAACAACAGGCAGCCATTCCTGGTGAATGATGACGGCACACAGGTGAACGAAGAAAAGGTCATGGAGATAACCCGCCTGCTGAATGGATCCCTGCGGATAGTGCTCGAAAGCAGGGGTACCGACGGAAACGATAATAAAAAAGCGGTCCTCCGGGAAGTGATGATCATTTCTCCGCATGAATTTTCCATTGCCAAATGGGTGAGGTTCGAAGGCGAAACCGAATTCTTTGAAAGAAACAAATATGTATTCAGCCGCTGACGGTCTTTATACGCCATGAAAACAACGATAAGCCACGAAAGGGGCTTTTTTGCCGCTATGGGTAATTACTTACACACCTGAATACTTCTAATTGATGCTTTGTATTGTTTTCTGAACATCCCCCGGGGTAAATAACCGGCAGGCATTATTTTGGGGAGACCGGAAGACGGGTAAAAAATTAACAAAGTCAGTCCCTGCTTCCCTGTTGCCGGGATTATCTTTGGTCTGACCTTATCCGGTAAATCATCATTTGACACGATTTGTTTAACATAAAACCACTTGACATGAAATTATTCCGGATCATTACTGTTATCGGTTTATCAGTATCGCTTTTTTCCTGTGTAAGCAGCAAGAAATTCAAAACAGCCCAGGAAGACTATGCAAAACTGGAAACAAAATACAAGACAACTGAAAGTGACCTGACTGAATGCAACACCGAGAAAACCACCCTGGCCCGTGAGAAGGCAGAACTTGAAAGGCAACAGGCTTTGCTGAACAGCAGGGTAAAAGAGCTGAATGACCAGGTCGATTACCTGAAAGCAAATAACAATGCAGCGATCAGGCAGCTGGAAGACATGTCGGTGATAACAGCGGCACAGGCCGAAAGCATTAAGAAATCAATGGAGAACATCGGGGCCAAGGATGCTTATATCCAGACCTTGCAGCAACAGATAGCCCGCAAGGACTCGCTGAACATGGTGCTGGTGATGAACCTGAAAGGAGCGATCGGCAACCTTGATGACCAGGATATCAATATCAAAGTGGACAAAGGGGTGGTGTATATTGACATCTCCGATAAACTTCTTTTCAAAAGCGGCAGCTTTGATGTGACCGACAAAGCCAAAGAAGTATTAGGTAAGGTGGCCCTGGTGCTGAAAAACCAGCCGGACATTGAGTTCATGGTGGAAGGACATACGGATAATGTACCCTATAACGGGGGAATATTACAGGACAACTGGGACCTCAGTGTGAAAAGGGCCACTTCCGTTGTACGGATCTTACAAAAGCAATACGGACTGGATCCCGCAAAGATGGCGGCAGCCGGAAGAAGCGAATACAAACCGGTTATGGACAATAATACAAAAGATGGCAGGGCAGCTAACCGAAGGACAAGGATCGTTATCCTGCCGCAGCTGGATCAGTTCTTTAAACTGCTGGAAAATAAAACCGGGCAATAACCTGTTCAGGCCTGCCGGGTACGACAGGTATAAAATAAAAAGCCGCTCCGGGCCGGGGCGGCTTTTGTGCTGTGATAAAGGATCATTTATCTTATTTCTTCGAAGACACCGGTCTGTTTATTCTTTTGCACATTATCCCAGTTGAAGTACCGGCCGTTCATCGCAATATAAATGCCATGCGGAAGGCTTTGTGCAAAAGCAAGGGCGCTGCCCAGGTTGAACAGGCCATCAGAGCTGCCGAATTTGATCGGTATCATCGCACCGGTGAGCACAATGGTTTTATCCTTTACATTTTCTGCAAGCACCCTGGCCGTTTCACTCATTGTATCGGTACCGTGTGTGATGATGATCTTTGATTCATCTGCATTGTTACACTGGTGTACGATCAGCTTTCTGTCCTCATCTGTCATTTCCAGGCTGTCGATCATCATCAGTGTTCTGATCTCCACAGGAACCTTGCAGCGCCCCATGGCGAGAAGGTCATGAAGGTGAGTGTCTTTAAAGTATAATTGTCCGTTGAGCTCATTATACTCCTTGTCAAAAGTGCCGCCGGTGATGAATATGCGGATAGCCATAGCAGGGATTTGAACCGTGAAGATAAATGAATCAAAAAACCAGGCTTCGAACTAACGATTGTTTTTCTTCAAGGAAGAATTCATAATGCCTGAAAAAAATAAAAAAACCGGCACATTATTTTGCCGGCATCAATTAATTATTAGTTTAGCGCACCTTTTAAACAAAAAAGGTCCTTCCGTAGAAACGGACTGACCTCTAACGATTGCTTGCCATATGAAAATCTTCGAAGTGCGGTGTAGTATCCCGGCTAACCGGGATTAGAAGATTAGCTTTACCTTTGACCTCTGACGCTTGCCCCTCAACGATTGCTTGCTGTATGATTAATCTTCTGTCTCAAAAGTAGGCTGCGGTACCTTGTCCTTCAAACCAATTCCGGCGTCATTTCAGTATGGCTAAACAGGATAATGGCCCGTAAAAGCCTTACTGGCAGCGGATTTCAGCTAAAACCTGTTATGATGCCCAACCGCACGAACGACATACTTTTCCAGCTTATAAAATCCCTTGAAAAGGCGGAAAAACGCCATTTCAAACTATATATCAACCGGAGTTCCGGCAATACCGACCTGAAGATCGTCCGCCTCTTTGATGCACTTGACAAACAAAAGGAATATGATGAAAAGGCCCTGCTGAAGAAAATGGAAGATGTGACGAAACCACAGCTGGCCAACCTGAAAACACACCTCTACAAACAGATACTGGCCAGTCTTCGGCTACTCAAAAGCTCCGACAGCATGGACCTGCAGCTGAACGAGCAGTTCGATTATGCCCATATCCTTTATAAGAAAGGACTTTTTATTCAAAGTCTCCGCATCATTGAGCGGGTGAAGGAAACCGCTAAGACCAACCAGAAACTGCACTTCCTTCCGCAGCTGCTGGCGCTGGAAAAAAGAATTGAGAGCATTCATATCACACAGACCATTGCAGACAGGGCAGACGTTCTTTCCACAGAAGCCAATGAAATAAACAGCCAGATCGATAAGGTCACCCGGTTGTCGAATCTTGTATTGCAACTCTTCAGCTGGTTTGTAAAGAACGGGCATGCCCGTGATGAGTATGATGAAAAGGATATCCGCAAATTCATGACACAGAACCTGCCGAGCGGCGCCCGGAAGGAAAAAGGGTTTTATGAACGAATGTACCTGTACCAGGCCTTTACCTGGTATGCCTTCATCCGGCAGGATTTTCTGCAATACTACCGCTATACACAAAAGCTGGTAGACCTGTTTGAAGAGGAACCCCTGATGAAACGGGTGGAGACCAGTCACTATATCCGGTCCCTTCATCACCTGCTCAATGCCCACTTCGACCTGCGCAATCACCGGGCATTTGATAAGACGCTAAAGCAGTTTGAAGAACTGGCACAGACAGAACGGGTGAAAAGTCATGACAACTTCCGCATCCAGGCCTTCATTTACATCAGCCAGGCCAGGATCAACCGGCATTTCATGCAGGGGAGTTTTAAAGACGGACTTACCATTATCCCGGCTATTGAAAAGGAACTGGAAGAATACGACCTCTTTCTCGACAGCCACCGGGTACTGGTGCTGAATTACAAATTCGCCATGATGTATTTCGGCAGCGGCGATTACAACACCTGCATTGATTACCTGCAAAAGATCATTCACAGCAGTACCAGCCTGCGGGCCGACCTGCAATGCTATGCCCGCCTGCTTCACCTGATGGCCCATTATGAACTGGGTAATGATATGCTGATGGAATCGCTGAGTAAATCCGTGTACCGCTTCATGGCCAAGATGAAAAACCTGACGGCAGTGGAGGAAGCGATGTTTAAATTCCTGCGGCAATCCTTCCCGTTATCGCCCAGGCAACTGAAACCGGAATTCGAAAAATTATTACAGACCATTAAGCACCTGGAGAAAGACCGCTACCAGACCCGCTCCTTTGCCTATATCGATATCATCTCCTGGGTGGAAAGTAAGGTGCATGATAAGCCGATGAGTGAAGTGATAAAGGAGAAGTATAACATAAGTAAACGGCGGTAGGCCCGGTATTTCTTCCCGAAAACATTTTGCTATCTTTAAATAATATGAAAGGTCAGACAGGAGTTCCCGTCTTCTTTGCTGTATTTGTTTTTGCAGCGGCCTGCTATGCCGGGTGCAACAACAAAGCCGGTGACCATCAGCCCGGACAACAAGTACAGGAGAAGCAGCAATACCGGGAACCGGAGCTCAGCGACCCGCAGGTAAAAGAGGCCATAGATAAACTTGCTGCAGCGAACTGCGTGGACGGACCGGCTGTAGGAATTGCAGGAACCAAAACCGATGTCTGCAAGAGTTATGAATGGCTTGTACAGCATGCACCCGATACGGTCTTTATTAATCTTATAAACCACCCGAACCCGCAGACAAGGACCTATGCCTTCAAAGCACTGTGTGAGCGGAAAAACAGGGAAACCGAAGGTATCTTTAAAAGTTTTAGATCAGATACGACCTCTGTTTGCGAAGCGGAGGGATGCATAATAAGCAGCGCTCCGCTGAATATCGTCTGGCTTAAATACTTAAAAAGATCACAGGAGGATAAGACCGCTCATTAATGCGGGGCTAAGAAAAACTTCATCTTGCATGCTCAATTCCTTTTTTATGCGTTATTCTTTTTTTTGGATCCTGCTGCTTTCTTTGCAGGTATCTGCCCAGATCAACCCCGCCAACATCACCATCGCCCGTGACAGCTTCGGCGTGCCGCACATCTTTGCCCCCACCGATCCGGAAGTGGCCTATGGTATTGCCTGGGCACATGCGGAAGATGATTTTGAAACGCTGCAACTGGTGGTGCTGAGCGGCAAAACAAAACTCGGTACCGCCCTCGGTAAAAAAGGAGCCGAAGCAGATTATGTGATACAACTGCTGCGATGCCGCCAAACCGTAGATGAACAATGGAACACCCTTGATTCTGATTTTATCGCCCTGATGAAAGGCTATGTAGCCGGGCTGAACGCCTACGCCACCGCCCACCCGGATCAGGTAAAATACAAACAAGCCTTTCCCTTTGATGAAAAAGAATACCTCACTGCCGTAGTGTTTTCCATCAGCCTCTTTTGTGGCGTGGATGATATCATACCACAGATACTTGGCGGCAAAGTGGCCACCATCCCCGGTTTTAAAACAGATGGTTCCAATGCCTTTGCCATGAACTCGGGCAAGACAACCACGGGGGAAAGTTTTCTGGCCATCAATGCGCACCAGCCCAATACCGGCCCCGTGGCTTTTTATGAAGCCCACCTGCAAAGTGAGCAGGGCTGGAATATGCTGGGCGGGTTATTCCCCGGCGGTTGCCTGATCTTTCACGGTACCAATGAATACCTGGGCTGGGCCCATACGGTCAACTACCAGGATAAGATCGATGTATACCAGCTGGAAATGAACCCCGCTAATAACAACCAATATAAATTCGATGGTGAATGGCTGACACTGGAAGTAAACAAAGCCAAACTAAAAGTCAAAGGAGTACCCGTTACGATCGGTAAAAAAATATGGTGGAGTAAGTATGGACCTACTTTAAAAACAGATAAAGGGGTGTTTGCCTTACGGGTGCCCGCCCTGATGGACATCAAAGCGCTGGAGCAATGGTACCGGATGAACAAGGCGAAGAACTTCACGGAGTTTTACAAGGCCCTCAGCATGACCAGCCTGCCGATGTTCAACATTACCTATGCCGACCGTTACGATACCATCTTCTATATCAGCAACGGGAAAATGCCCCGCCGCAATCCTGATCCGGCTTATAACTGGAAAAGCACCCTGCCGGGAAATACTTCAGCGACATTATGGACAGAGTTTAAACCCATCACTGAACTGCCGCAGTATGTCAATCCGCCATCGGGCTATCTGTTCAATAACAATCATTCGCCTTTCCTGGCCACGGATCCGGCTTACAATCTTGACCCTAAAAAATATGACCGGAATGACGGCTATGAATTGTATAACAATAACCGGAGCAAACGGGTCACCGAACTCATCAACGGGGACAGGGTGGATTATGAAAGATTCAAACAAATAAAATTTGACAGGCAGCTTCCCGCACAACTTCAGTACCCGTACGGGATCGACAGCATGTTCAATCTCGATCCGGATCCTTACCCGGCCCTGCAGGAAGTGATCCGCAATTTCAAAAGCTGGGATAAAAAAGCATGGGCTGACAGCAAAGGCGCAGCCATATTTCTGATCACCTACCATTATCTCGCCGATAAACTGAAGGGGACACCTGCACGACAGATAACCAAAGCAGAGTCCGTGGAAACCTACCAGTATGTCAATGACTATATGATGAAGAATTTTGGAAAAACGGACCTGACACTCGGGGATATTCAAAAGCTGGTAAGGGGAGATGACGAAAGACCGGCCTGGGGAATACCCGATGTGATCTGCCCTTCTTTTACGGAGCCGTATAAAAACGGGATGCGTAAAGTAACCGGCGGTGATGCCTATATCTGTTTGGTTCGCTATCCCAAAGATGGCAGCCTGCCGCAGATAGAAAGCATCAATACATTCGGTGCGTCAATGAACCCGGCCTCACCGCACTTCAAAGACCAGATGACGATGTTTCAAAACCAGCAATTGAAGAAAATGACACTGGATAAAAAGGAAGTACTGAAGAAGGCCGAGAAAGTATATCACCCGGGATAGCGCTAATTTTAGTAAGCATAACTGATCTTCATGAAACAACTGACCCTCCTCGTAGCAACGCTGCTGCCGGTAGCAGTATATGCGCAGGTCATTAAACCCCTCAAACCTGTAACCACGGTTACCAAGCAAACTCCGGGGGACACTATTCCGGTCCGGTCAGGAAGTAAACCGCCGGTGAACGTAACAAACCAGCCACCGGTGGTGACGGGTAAGCCACCCGTCAGCACTCCGCCCGCAACGGGCCTGGTAACGGAGATTCGCCCGCCCGCCAGCCTGAAATGGTATACATACTACCCGGCATCAGGCCCTGATGTTAAACCCGCCGTGTGGGTATATGATTATTCTGCCGGCGAAAAGAAATACCTGCTTAACGGCGGACAGACTCCTGAATGGCAATGCGATTTTATCTGGACAAACATACCCGCTGCCGCCACCGCAGCCCGTTTTGAAATCTCTTCTCTGCCATTTCCGTGGACGGAAGAGAAAAACTTTACCGGTATTGTCGATACAAGGATCATTCAGCGAACAAAACCAGACAGTGTACGATTTTCTGTAACCTTTAAAGAAAAATCAGCGGGCATTATCCCGCAACGCTCTTCCGGCAATATCCCGCAGATAAAAAAACCCGGCGGTGTCAGCTTTGCGGCATCAAAACCGCTGCTTACTGCACTTGCTGCCTTCGGAGTGTATTATGTCCGGGTCGTTCCCGTTGATGCAACAGGCAAATCCGTGGATAAACCCGGCAATAGTATTAAGATCGCTCCCTCCATAATAAAATTTCCGGATGCCCCTGCACCCACCACCGAAGACTCCCTTGCTTCCGATTATGTGATTACGGGGGTGAAGTACACACAGATGCATTACCCGGAACTGCAGTATGCACAGTGTATGGTGATAACCGGCTATAATGAAAACTACAATTCCGGTCCGCTGGGAAACACATGGACCAGTGAAATGATCGGGAGTTTTAAACTGGCCTTTCCTCCCGGCACCATCATCTGCCCATCACCACCACAGAAAAAATCCTGGTATGAAAAGGCATTTAATTCAGTGGCAGATGCAGCTAAAATTGCCATCAACGGGGCCAGTAAAGTGTATAGTGAAACAAAGGGATTTCTGAAAAATAAGTTCAGCGAATATCTCTGCAACTATGACCCGGTGGTAAGCAGCAATAAAAAGCTGCTGGAAAAAACCGGTGCCAATAAGAAAACGATCGATGACGGCTGCAATACCGCAGCCGGGGTGGTATTTGAAACGGCAATGACCTATGCCGGTATGCCACCGGCTATACCGAACTATGAGGAGATGTGCCGCATGGCAAAAGGACAGGTGATCGACCTGATGATACAAAAGGCTTCGGAAGAAACCGGTATGCCCTGTGATGAAAGTTGTAAGGAACTTATTAAACAGGGCTACGACAAAATGGTAGAAGAAAGTGCAGCAAAGAATATTCACCAGGGAGGCTTCTTTAATTATAAGCCGGATCCGCGGGGACAGTACCGGCTGCCCTATGTGGAAATAGAAATTACCCGGAAAGGAAACACCCAAAAGAATAATAACGTGGTGATCAGCCTTCAGTTCACACCCGGTGTGACCAAGACCTTCAGCCTTACCGATAAAAAGTACCAGCCCTATACAAAGACCATCAGCACCTTCGACCTGTATGAAAGTATCCAGCTCCCCGTTCCTTACCTGAAGAACCCCGGTGATAATATCAAACTCGTGGCAGTATTAACGCCCCGGTTTGCCTATGCTCTTTATACCTGCAGTGACGGCAGGCTGGAAAATATTGACACCCGGCAACGGCTTTGCGGCGGTATCAATACCATTGAAACAGGAGAAGACCCGAAAAACAGCAGCGGCTACAGTATGATGGTCGATAATGCCACGATCAGTATCAACCCTTCGGGTAAAATCAAGCTGGCCCCGGGTGTGAATACCTCGTTCCCCCACCACCAGTAAGCGGGGCCGACCTATTTAAGGACGGGCCACACATTGTCTTTTTTATCCGTATCCGGCGTATGTGCATCGCCCAGTGAAAGACTTTTGATCTTTCCCCCCGGTAGTGGTATGGTAACAGCTGTATTCCCTTTTTCCCACACGGCGATGCTGCGGTGCACTTTCTTTACAGACCCGTCTGTATAGGTCACTTTGATATCAACCGGGACCGGTTTGTTTCCTTTCATCACCACCGTGGCAGAAGGTTTGCTGCCGGCCGCCACCACTTTTTCCAGGGCAAGGTTCGGTTCGCCATCATCAAAGAACCATTTTTTCCAGAACCAGTTCAGGTTCTTACCGGTTCCGGTATTCATACAATTAAAGAAGTCATACGGAATGGGGTGCCTGCCATGCCACTGGCTGATATAGTAGTGCAGTCCTTTCAGGAACAGATCATCTCCCAGCATGTCTTTTACAAACAGGTAACCCATCGCCGGTTTGGGATAGGAGTTAGTGAAGTAGGATGTATTTGTCTCCGTGGAAAGGGTAATGACGGGAAGATCGGTTTCCTTTCCTGCAATGGTACTGGTGGCCTCCACTCCGTATTCATCCACAATATTACTGTCGATCATCGGGGAGATGAGCCATTCGCCAATGGTGGCCCAGCCCTCATCCATCCAGGCATACTTGGTTTCATTGATGCCCATGTAGAAGGGAAACATGGTATGAAAGATCTCATGATCGGTCAGTTCAATTGATTCTGCACGGTCCTGCAACGGGTTATCGTTCACCATCATCGGGTATTCCATCTGGTCAAGCCCGTCGAAAACCGTTTCATGCGAATAGGGGAACGGCCATTTCGGAAACCGGTAGCTCATGAACTCCACTGTTTTCTGTGCCTCCTCTATCACCGGATAGTATTCCCAGTGTTTCGGGTTAAAGACAGCATCTACCCGGGTTTTACGGTTGGTTTGTTTGTCGACCACTACCGACACACTGCGCCACATGTAATGATCGCTGCAGGCAAAAACAAAATCAGTTACACTGTCTGCTTCAAACTTCCAGGTATTGTACGGCCTGTTCTGTTTGGTGGTCGTGCCGATCTCGGAACTGTCCACCACGGTCATCAGCCGGCCATATTTTTCTGACTGGGCGAGCCTGTCGTTAGTGGTATAGCTCAGCACCTCTTCCGCATTGGTCAGGTCGCCGGTAGCCCACACCATTTGTTTATTCGGTACGGTGATAGCGGCTTTAAAATGGCAGAAGTCATTATAAAACTCCAGGCTGCCGAGATAAGGGTATTTGTTCCAGCCGTCAATATCATCGTATACAGCGATGCGGGGAAAGAAATAGGCTACAAAATCGGCCCCCGGCTCAACCTCACCCGTTCTGTTGTGCGAACCTTTATTAAGGATATACGACCAGTTGATCGTGAATTTAATGTGCTGGCCAGTAGCCAGCGGGGGGATATTGACGGTCATATTTGTACCATTCACCCTCCGCTCTTTTTCCGGCAGCTCATTTCCGTTCACCGTAAGCTGATGGATGCTTACGCCATTGCCCAGGTCTGCGCTGTCAATCCTTCCGGCCCTCGGGCTGGTATTCTTATAAACGTTGGGGTATAGTTTGAACCATACCTGCTTTAGCGTATCGGGGCTGTTGTTTACATAATCAATATCCACGGTGCCCTTCAGCAGGCGGCTATCGGGTTCAAAAAGGACTTTAATGTCATAACTGGCGGTGTTTTGCCAGTAGTTCTTTCCCGGTTTACCATCAGCTGTACGGGTACCTTTCTCGTAGGCAGGCCGGATATTGCGGGGTACGGGTAAGGAGGATTGTCCGTTCAGTGCGGAAAAACTTATTAAGAATACGGCGGAAGTAAATGCTTTTTGTAACATACAGTTCGGTTCAGGCTGTAAATATAGATTTTAGGCAACTGAAAACGGAAAGCAGCCTGCGGCATCTTAATTTCGCAGCATGCGAGATTACCTGGCTGGGTTAAACGAACGGCAAAAAGAGGCTGTACTGCATATCGATGGTCCCCTGATGATCGTGGCGGGCGCCGGAAGCGGGAAAACCAAAGTGCTGACCACGAGGATCATCCACCTGATGGCAACCGGTGTGGACGCTTTTAATATACTGGCACTGACCTTCACCAACAAGGCGGCCAAAGAAATGAAAGAGCGGGTGGAGCATATCCTTGGCAACGGGGAAGCCCGCAACCTTTATATCGGCACCTTTCACTCGGTATTTGCCAGGATATTGCGGTTTGAGGCAGATAAGATCGGCTATCCCCGCCACTTCACCATCTACGATACGGATGATGCCAAGTCGGTGATAAAGACCGTGATCAATGAACTGGACCTCGACGATAAGCATTACAAACCCAATATCGTTTACAACCGGATCTCGGCGGCCAAGAATGCACTGGTGGGCCCGGCGGAATACCGGAATGACTATGCCATACAGCAGGAGGATATGCGGGCCAACCGCCCGGCCATCGGCCAGATCTATGAGGCCTATGTAAAACGCTGCTTCAAGAACGGGGCAATGGACTTTGACGACCTGCTGCTGAAATTCTATGAGCTGCTTAAAAATGTTCCGGAGGCATTATCCAAATACCAGCATAAGTTTAAATATATCCTGATCGATGAGTACCAGGATACGAACCCGGCGCAGTACGAGATCATCAAGCTGCTGGGTGCCATGCATGAAAATGTATGCGTGGTGGGGGATGATGCACAGAGTATCTATTCCTTCCGCGGGGCCACCATCCAGAACATCCTCCAGTTTCAGAAAGACTATGATGATGTGAAGATCATCAAGCTGGAGCAAAACTACCGCAGTACCAAGAGCATCCTGCATGTGGCCAATGAAGTCATTAAGAACAACAAAGGCCAGATCGAGAAAGTACTCTTCACCGAAAACAAGGAAGGGGAGAAGATCAAACTGGTGCGGACGATGACGGATAATGATGAAGGAAAATTTGTAGCCGACAGCATACAGGAACAAAAACTGCGGAACCATTACAACAACAGGGATTTCGCCATCCTTTACCGCACCAATGCACAAAGCCGTGCCTTTGAAGAAGCCCTGCGCAGAATGGGCATTCCCTATACTATTTACGGCGGTATCAGCTTTTACCAGCGAAAAGAGATCAAAGACCTGGTGGCCTACCTGCGGATCATTGTAAACCCGAAAGACGAAGAAGCCTTAAAGCGGATCATCAACTACCCGGCAAGGGGTATCGGTAAAACCACGATCGACAAACTGATACTCATGGCCAATGAAAACGATAAATCTGTCTGGGAAATACTGGAGAACGCAGCAGCCTATGGATTCAAGGCAGGGACCCTCTCTGCCCTGGATGAGTTTGTGATCATGATCAGGAGCTTTGCCAGTATGCTGACCAAACAAAATGCATATGAAGTCGCCTTTCATGTGGGCAAGCAAACCAGTTTGGTAAAAGAGCTCTTCAATGATAAAAGCACAGAAGGCGTACAACGGTATGAGAATATCCAGGAGTTGCTGAACTCCATCAAAGAATGGACAGAGAGCCCCGACAATGAGGACGGGGAACTGGTGGACAAATCACTGGCTTCCTACCTTCAGCAGATCACCCTGCTGACGGATGCGGATGAAAAAGACCCGGATGCGGATACCGTAAAACTGATGACCATACATGCGGCCAAGGGGCTGGAGTTTAGCTGCGTCTTTGCAGCAGGACTGGAAGAAATGCTTTTCCCCAATGCCCTGGCGATAAATACAAGAGAAGAGCTGGAAGAAGAACGGCGGTTATTTTATGTGGTGGTCACCAGGGCCAAGCAGCGGCTTTGGGTAACCTATGCGAATACCCGTTACCGCTTCGGGCAACTGGTGCAGAATGAACCCAGCCGTTTTATTGAGGAGATACCGGAAGATTATCTTGACAGAAGTTATGCAGGAGGCGGATTTAAGAATGCTTCAGCCGGCAACTGGGGCGGCGGGTCTGCATCGGCCCGGATGAAAGGCTGGGGCAGCGATACGTATAATGATGTAAAGGATGCCGAGCGGCGCTATGGTCCGGCCCCCAATAAAAAATCAGCGACCCCCTCTTACCTGGTACCCAAAACAGCTGCCCCGAAAGTGGTGGAGCATACCCCTTCTTCCGATTTTACAGCCAGCGATACGTCCGGGCTTTCCGTCGGTCAGAAAGTGGAGCACCAGAAATTTGGGTTCGGGGAGGTAATTAAAATGGAAGGGGCTGCCCATAATCCCATCGCCACCGTAAAGTTTGAACACAACGGGGAGAAGAAGATCATGCTCAATTATGCAAAGCTGAGAATAATAGAGCCCTGAATTAACAAAACCCTTAAAGGCTACCGGATATATTTACAGAACTTTTCCAGCCGTTTCTATGCCATCACGCCGCCAGAAGAAATTCTTTATAAGGATCCTTGTGTTGTCCGCTGCTTTTATGACGGTGGCCATCCTGTTGCTCATTTTTTTTTCAAAGACCTCCTATAAAAAGGCAAAGTTCACCCGGTACCCGGAATTCGGGATCAGCATCCCGGAAAACTATTCCATACACGGTATTGATGTTTCCAAATACCAGAGCACTATTGCCTGGGAGGAAGTGAAAGCAATGAAGGTGAAGAATATCCAGCTTGGGTTTGCTTTTATCAAAGCAACGGAGGGAATAGGAAATACGGACCCGAACTTCAGGCAGAACTGGAAAAGATCGAAGGAGGCAGGCGTACTCCGGGGCGCCTATCATTTCTTCATTGCCTCAAAAGACGGAAAGATGCAGGCAGAGAATTTTATCAATAAAGTGGAACTGGAACAGGGAGACCTGCCGCCGGTACTCGATATCGAACAACTGAACGGCACCACCAGCGCCGAACTAAAAAAAGAGGCAAAGCGCTGGCTGGAAACGGTGGAGACCTATTACAACGTAAAGCCGATCATTTATACCAACGTCAGCTTCTATGACCGCTATCTCGGGAATGAATTTGACAGTTACCCGTTGTGGGCAGCACATTATTACCAGCCCGAACAACCCCGCATCAGCCGCGGCTGGGTATTCTGGCAGCACAGCGATGAAGGACGGGTGAACGGGATCGTAAACCCGGTGGACTTTAATGTTTTCAACGGCGACTCCCTGGCATTCAGGCAACTTCTTGTGCGGTAACACCACCCGAATCGCAACGGCAATTTCCTTTCCCCGTAAAAAGTTCGCAGCAGGGATTTCTTCACCTGCCGGTCAGGCAGATAACCTCACAGGAAATAGGGAGGTTGGCAAACCCGGTCATTCACTACATTTACACCATGCGACAATTGGCTGCTATTGTATTTGCGGATATGACCGGTTATACGGCCCTCATGCAGGAAAACGAGCAACTGGCCATGCAGAAGCGGAAGAAGATGCGGGATGTACTGGAAGCCACCCTGCCGCTTCACCACGGAAAGATCATTCAATATTATGGCGATGGCTCTCTCTGTATCTTCAACAGTGCTATTAATGCCGTGTCCTGCTTTGTGAGTATCCAGCAGCAAATGCTGACCGATCCTAAAGTAGATATGCGGATCGGCATACATACCGGCGATATTACGATCGATGAAGATACCGTCTTCGGAGACGGGGTGAACCTTGCCTCCCGCATCGAATCACTGGCCGTGCCCGGTTCCGTTTTCATTTCTGAAAAAGTGTACGACGAGATCAGGAACCAGCAGCATATCAGTTGCCGGGAAATGGGCTATTTTGAATTCAAGAATGTAAAAGAACCCGTCCGGGTATTTGCTATCAGCAATGACGGCATCGTGATCCCGCAAAGAGAAGACCTGAAAGGAAAGACCCGCCAACCCAACAATAAACTGGCCGTGCTGCCTTTCATGAATATCAGTGCCGACCCGGAAAATGAGTATTTCAGCGACGGGATAACAGAAGAATTGCTGAATGCCCTTACCAAAGTGGAAGGATTGCAGGTTACCTCCAGGACTTCTGCCTTTGCTTTCAAAGGCAAACAGGATGATATCCGGGAGATCGCCATCAAGCTGAACGTGGACAAGGTACTGGAAGGAAGCGTACGGAAGGCCGGGAACCGGGTACGCATCACCGCCCAGCTGATCAATGCAGCTGATGGCTATCATATCTGGAGTGAAACCTATGACCGTAACCTTACCGATATCTTCGAAGTGCAGGATGAGATCAGCAGCATCATCACCAACCGGCTTCGTGAAAACCTTTCCCCCACTGTACAGGCGGAGCAACCGGCCAAACCACCCACGGATAATGTAGAAGCGTACAACCTTTTCCTCCGGGCTGTCCATAACCTGAATAAACTGACACCGGCCGATACCAGGAAAGCAATCGAATTACTGGAGGAAGCCGTACAGCTGGAACCAGGATTTGCAAGAGCCTATGGAAAAATGGCACATTGCTACAGTTACCTGGGGGCGCTTGGACAAGTGAACCAGGAAAATGCTTTCCGGCTGGTGCAGGAATACAGTGATAAGGCACTGCAACTGGATAATACCGTTGTGGAAGGATACCTCGCCAAAGCGGCCATGACCCTGTTTTATGAATGGAAGTTTGAGAAAGCATTTGAATACCTGCAGAAGGCCACCGAGCTGAACCCGGGCGATACCAATGCTGCCCAATTGCTGTCGCATTATTATATCTGTACCGATAAAAAGGATAAGGCCGTGCAGGTGATGGAGCAGGCCCTGGTCAAAGACCCGCTGTCCCCGGTGATAAACTCCTCCCTGGCGGAAGCCTATCTTTTTAATGAACAGTACCCGGAAGCGATCCGCCAGGCCGACCATGCCCTGGAAATTTACCCGGAATTACGGACAGTGATGCAAACCAAAGGACATGCTTTAGCCCAGCTCGGGAACTGGGAAGAAGCATTGAAACTTTTTCAAAAAGTGTATGAACTGACCGGGCACCCGCTGAAGGGCCTGACCGGGTTAGGGTATGCATTGGCTAAAATGGGACGAAGGGAGGAGGCGATGGAATGTATCCGCAAAATGGAGCAACGGCAACAACAATTTCCCGACTCCTCCATAGAAGGGGATTTCATATTTGTATACACCGGTCTGGAAGAGTATGATAAGGTCTTTTATTATATGGAGGAGGCCATAGAACGAAGACTGGGTCCGGCCAAGCTATACCTGCAGCACCCCGTCTTTAAAGAAATAAAACAGGATCCCCGGTACCCGGAATTGGAGAAACGGATGAGCAGCTTATAAAAGCCGGGTGGCAGATCAGCATACTGCCGTTTAAAAAGGTAAAAAGGGATCAGCCGGCGGCTTTCTTCGCCTGCAGGAAGGAAAGTCCTTTCAGCGTTTCATCACTGTTGTTCTTAAAGGCACCCATCTTTTGAGAGTCGAAATAGTATTTTTCACCCGCCGGGGTAGTGATGGAAAACCATTTCAGCATCCGCCAGTCTTCTTCCCGCTGCACCGAACATTCATCGAGGTGGAAGGAAAAGTCAGGGCTTCCTCCTTCTTTGGTCTTGTAATAAACCATTTTACCCGTAACATACAATACGCCATACGAGTCGAAAAACTTAAAACTGTTTCGGTATCTTTTATAGGAAGCATAATGATAAAGGGCGGCATATTCCACCGGTTCTTTGATGCTCCGCAATATCTTATTAAAACGCTGCTCCTTGGCGAAGAAAACAAGTACCACAACAAGTAAGCCGACGATACCACCGATAATAGCACCTGTGAGGATCATACTGGTTAGTTTATAAATTGTTTTTCAGGGCCTGTCCTGCTCTTGCCCCGGTATGCTTTTCGTTGTCCACGGTCAGCACGCCGTTCACGATCACAAAATGAAAACCCACGGAATAGGCATGCGGTTTTTCAAAGGTTGACATATCCTTTACCTGGTTCTCATCAAAGATAACGATATCGGCTGCCATGCCTTCTTTGATCAGCCCGCGGTTCCGCAGCTGAAATTTCTGGGCGGGCAAAGAGGTCATTCTTCGTACAGCCTCCTCCAATGAGATCACTTTTTCCTCCCGTACATATTTCGAAAGCACTCTTGCATTGGTGCCATATCCGCGGGGATGGGGCATTCCGGCATTGAGCACACGGATCGTGGCATCACTGGCAAACATGTTGAAGGGATACTGCATGATCCGTTTTACATCTTCCTCACTCATGCCATGGAACACAGCGCTGGCCCCGCCATTCATCATAAGGTCCATTACTGTTCTGGCTTCTTCCTTCACTTTATGTTTCCTGCCTTTCATCAGGTTGATCTCTTCAATGCTCCTGCCGTTATAAGTGGTATCGGGTTCATAAAAGGCCACTACCGCATAGCTCAGGTGTTTCAGTTTTCTTTTCTTCAGCCGTTCGATAATATGGCTGGTTACCAGCTTTTGTATTTCCGGCCGTTGTAATCTTGCCCTGATGGAATCCTGCCCGTCGGCCAGCACTTCATCGGGCAGCAGGGTGCTGATGGAAGTACTGCTGGCAGTATAAGGATATTGGTCGATCGTTACTTCTATACCTTCTTTTCTCGCTGCTTCAACCATGGGAACCGTCTCCCGGCTGCGCCCCCAGTTCTGCTGGCCACTGCATTTGAAGTGTGAGATCTCCACAGGGATCTTTGCCTCCCGGCCTATGGTAAGTGCCTCGCTGATCGCATAGGTCAGGCTGTCCCCCTCATCCCGCATATGGGTGGCGTACACACCATTATATTTTGCAGCGATCTTAGCCAGGTCAACGATCTCAGGTGTTTTGGTATAAGTTCCCGGAATATAGATCAGCCCGGTGGACAGACCGACGGCGCCATCCTGCATGGCCTTGCCGACAATCGCTTCCATCATTTTCATTTCTTCCGGGCTGGCATCCCGGTTGGCACGGCCCATGACCTGCCTGCGCACATCATTATGCCCGATAAGTGTGGCTACATTGATGGAAAGCTTTAAGGAGTCGATCCACTTCAGGTACTTGCCGATGTCGGTATTGGACGAACCGCAGTTTCCCGTAATACAGGTAGTAACGCCATCATAGATAAAGCTCTTTGCTTCCGGATCCTTTTCTTCATCCCCTTCCAGGTGTGTATGCACATCAATGAACCCCGGGGCAACGATCAGGCCCTTTGCATCGATTATTTTCCCGGCCGGCTGGTCGATATGGCGGCCGATAGCAGCGATTTTACCGTCTTTTACGGCAATGTCCCCGTAATACCAGCTGTTGCCGCTGCCGTCGATAATCTTTCCATTCCTGATGAGGATATCATAACCGGTCTGGCCGGCTATGGCAGGGGCAATAAAAAGCAAGAGTATGAATGACCAACGCATCCTGCAATTTCGACTTTTTAGATGATACCGGGAAGGAACAGGTACCGGCGTGACAAATATCACCATCCCCCTGCCGGGGAGATAATACTTTTAACCTGCCGATACGGAAATGAAAAACAGGTGGCTTAAACTGGTAATAGTTTGTTTGCTGTGTGCGGCAACGGTTGCCGGGATCGTATTGCTCATTAAGATTTTATAACATAAAACCACATATATGAAAAAGAACATGGGAAATGCCGATCGTATTATCCGGGTACTGATCGCCGCCGTATTCGCTTACCTGTATTTCAGCGGTACGGTAACCGGTACGCTGGGGCTGATACTGGTGATCCTGGGTGGTGTATTTGTCCTGACCAGCCTCGTCAGTTTTTGCCCGTTGTACACCCTTGTCGGGATCAATACCTGCAAGACAAAAAAATAGCGGCTCCTGCCAGCCGGTCCCGGTTTTCATTAGTGAGGCTGCCGGATAAGCATTAATGCCAGTTGCAGGGCCTCGTCCGCTGCGGTGGCAGTTATTCCGGAAGAAGCAGGTATCGGATAATCAGGCTTCAGTCCGTAACCGGTATTGCCGGCAAGACTGGTCATGATGAATCTCTTTTCCGGTATCTGCACACTGATCTTTGTATGCGGTAATTCATAGTCTTTTGCATACCCGGCCAGCACGGCAGGGTTACCACCGGTCTCTGTTCCGATAAAAATAGCCCGTTTATTTTCTTTGAGACAGGAGGCCACGATGGCCGTATTTGAAAAGCTTCCCCCGTTTATAAGTACATAGAGATCTCCGCTGAAAGATTGTTTGGCGGGTTCATGAATACCCATGGCCGGCCCATGACAGGGTACGATCTTTCCTCCTTTCAAACAGGCATACCCGTTCACCACCCGGAATGGTTTGTCAAGCAGGTAAGACAACAGGGTCACCCCGTTTTCAATATCACCACCCTGGTTATCCCTCAGGTCAAGTACCAGGTGTTCTGTTTTTTCTGCGGCGATACGGCTGAAGAACTCCCCGATGGTCTTTTTGAAGGACTGCCTGTATTCATTCTTTAATACCTCGTTGTGGAAGTCCCGGATCTTGATGATAGCGGTGCTATGCCCTGAATCTGTGTTCAGCGTAAGACCGGTGCCGGGTATTTTTTCAAAACGGGCAGCGGGGTAATTCTTTTTCCGGTAATAATAGATGCTGTCTTTACCCAGGGCAGGGATAGTTGCTGTATATAGTTTTCCCTCCTGTTCATACGTGATCTCAAAACTGTCCGGGTGGCCGAAAATAAAACTGTAGTATTCCCGGAAATAAGTATCGAGTATCCAGCAGGCATAGGATAAGTTATAACCATCCCTCACCTGTCTTTCTGCAAGTTCCCGGATAATATTGGTACCGGGAATGCCATTCAGGGATGTAATAACGGCCCCTTCCGGGATAAACCCGCCGGCAGTACAGTTCATTTTCAACACCAGTTTATCCTGCCGTATTCCCACCTGCAGCGGCAGGAACCTGCTGTTCCGGTTATGAAACCCGGAAGCCGCCGCAGAAGGTAAGATCAGTGTATGCCCGTCCTTGACCCATTGACTGGTTAAAGTGATAATGCGGTAAAACTCCTGTTCTGTGAGGGGCCCGGTGATAAGACCGCTCAGGCTGTCAAACAGGTTATCGGTCTGTTCTTTTGAGGAATAGAGATACAGGTTGGGATGATTTTCCTCCAGCTTTGTTTTATAGAACTGCAGGTCCGACTTCAACTGATCGGCAGAAAATAATTCCTGCCCCGATGCCGGGTATAAGGCAAAAGCGAGAACAAATACAAAGACCATTCTCCTGCGGCAGGCAAAGCGGCGTGTAAGCATATCAGTCATCCGGCGATGCGGCCGGTATTTTTAACAACGAAAAGCAATACAAAAAGTTGTACAGGGGTGGTCGTGGCTGGATGGTCCCTTCTCCATCCTGGCGGTTCTCCGCTGTTCCTGTTTGATCAGGGAATGCAAAGGGCCGGTAAGAGGGGACAGAACATCGCTGCTGCTGTTACAGGTAACTCAGCCACCAGTAATCATGAGTCTTCTTATACCGGCTGTACCACTTACACAACGGGTAAAGTGAGAGTACAACTAATATCCAAATAAGATATACCCACGGTAATCTTACTCCTTCACCCGGTGCTATAAAAAAGGGAACCAGTGTGCCGGATGGTTTAGTGCCTTCGGCGAAGCTGTGGCCACGGGCAAAGAAGAAAACAGCCGATACAAAATGAATGAGGTAAAAGTGAATCAGGTAATAGAAAAACGGAACCCTTCCGTATACTGTGATAAAATCTGTAACCCGGTTTCGTACTTTACTCAGCAATGCCAGCAGCAGCAACGATATCCCGATTGTAGCACACATAAATAAAAGGGAGGGCGGATATTTCTGCACATTCATAAAAGAAAGAAAACTGCGGAAACCAGTTCTCTGTTCTGACCATGGAAATGGATTGCCATAATAGTTTGTATAACGAAGCAAGGCAAAAAAGACAAGCAGACCTAAGCCAAGTGCTATCAGCATTTTATTTCTCCTGCTGCTTTCAACTGACAGAAATAATTTTCCAAAACAATATCCAAGTATCATCAGCCCGGTCCAGGCAAGGAAAGGATAGAACACCAGGAGGGAATGATCACTCCATAGCTGTACAATTTTTGGCTGATGCAGCAGGTTATACCACACTCCGGATGGTGCGGTATTCTTTGCTTCTGCAAAATCCAAAATATTATGACCGGCAACTATTATAATACCAATTACCAGGAGTGCTGCATAAGGAAGCCAGATCAGCAGGCCTAGTATCACCATGCTGATACCGATGGCCCAGATCACCTGTAGGGCGATGAGGTGAAAACCAAGATCGAACCCAAACGACAGGTTTACAATAGTCACTTCCATCAATATTAACCAGAACCCTCTCTTGATAAGAAAGAGGCTTAATTCTTTTTTACTTTTTCTCAGGCTTTGAAACCAGGCCGATGTTCCCGAAAGAAAAACAAAGGTTGGCGCACATAAATGTGTTATCCAGCGGGTGAAGTATAATGCCGGAGAAGTGGTAGCAGGATCCAACGGGTCTGCTGTCCAGGCTGTCATGTGAAAGAAGTCTCTTGTATGATCAAGCGCCATGATGATCATGACAAGCCCGCGGAGCAGATCAATGGAGTCAATGCGCTTTCCGGAGGAAGCCAGGTTTTCATAAGGCCGCGGCTGGGAGATACTGATTACGGCCATAGCTGGTTTTTGTTTATAGTTCAAATCTACTCATCTTTTCCGCCTTTTTCACCAACAAAGTTCTGTTCTTTATTCCGGAACAGTACATTAAAGGTGGTAAGCGATCCGTAGCACCGGGTGATATATTGCTGAAGGTTTACTTTATCCTCATCCTCCAGTTTCTTGCTGCTGTTGATGTTTTGCTCCAGCACCCGCAACCGGTCCCGCAGCATTACGATCTTATGGAAGAAATCTTCAACAGGAATTTCCTTCGGCTTTAATGACTTATCCGCCGGCTGCAAAATCATCATGCCTTTTATCCAGCGGTCGCCCAGCGGCACGGTCTCTGTAATGCCGCCCCACATCTTCAGGATCTTCAGCAGTGACCGTTCGGTTTCACTTTGCGTTTCCACTTCCACGGATATGTTTTCAGGAATGATCTCTTCCAGCTGTGTATCCGTTTTATCGATCTCCTTTATTCCGGTATTGATAAAGGAGATCAGGTAGGTTGCATATCTGATGCCCACGATCACACCGGGGCCGTACTGGGTGTGCTGTAAACGGGTGCCGATTCCAAGGGTTGTCTGGTCCATAGCTTTTATTTTAGGTGATATTCCTCTTTCAGTAAGTCAACGATGGCAGCGGCTTGTTGCAATGCCCTGCGTGCATTCTGCAAATAGTTCTTCAGGTTTCTCGACCGGCACAGCTCGGCAAACTCATTAAATGCTATTTTATCATTGCTCAGCAGGGGAGGATCCTGACGGATGAAGGAATCGATCGCCTGCTGGTTGAACTGTACAAAAACGTAGGACTGAATGATGGCATTTGCCTTATTGTTATACCTGAAGTCAAACAGTTTGGCCCTTGCTTTTCTCACTTCAATAAAAAGCGGGCGGTCCACTTCATTCAGTGCTTTCATTCCACGGACTGTCTGGTCATACTCACCGATCTTTTTCTCGAGCTCAGGATTGGTAAAATAGCGCAGGGAACCGGAATTCTTCATTTGCTGGTACGTGGCATCATCAGGTTCAAACCCCCTGAAGTATCCGCCCCACATACTGTACCAGTATAATTTGCCGGTGGGTACCCGGGCAATATCTTCGGCCGACACGAGGTTGAGGAAACTGTCGAGAAAGGCGCTGGCATATTCACCACGGTAAACGATCTGGTTCAGTTCGGCCACATCGGTTTGCAGGTTTTCTGCCATGGACTTGGCATAAATCTTTGCCCGCTGGTGTTCGATATAGTGTTCCCGCTTATTCTCCACAAAAAAACCCAGCGTTACAGCCAGGAACAGCATAAAGAATTCCCAGAAGTAGTGCGCCAGTTTTTTACGGGCCGTATGAGAGTGATGATGTACTTCCATCCGTTTTCTTAATTAAAATGGTATGTTTTATTTATCTCGTTCAGAATAGCGGCAGCATCGTCCAGTGCCTGCCGGTAATAGGTGTTCACCAGGGGATCAAGCCGCCACCGCCTGTCCGTATTCAGGTTCAGGTAAAGGTCAATCTTTTTATAGCCCTCTGCCTGTATCGGAAGTGGTGCCGCCATCAGTGAATCGATCAGGGGATCCGGGTCATGCCCGAACTGTTCCTTTGTGATTTTCAGGGGAGCAAACAGGGCATAGATCCTGTTCTGCAGAATTTCATTCCGCACATCCATGATCGTATTGCGGTGATCACGGTCAGTCTGGTTCTGACTGCTGATCATATCCTGGAGGGCATAATATGCATTGACCTTTTGTACCAATTGCTTGTTTTTGAAATAACGAAGGTTACCGGACTGCACAAGCTGTTCAATGGTGGAACGGCTCCAGTCGACAATATAAGCCGTGGAAGTGAAACGGCTGTAGTAATAGAAGATACCCGGAACAGTTGTTTGTGAGGTAAGGGGAATATGGTTCAGGCTGTCGCTTATGCTCATAAGGAATTCCGTCTGGCGAATGGCCAGGCGGAGTTCAGCGGTATCCTCCTTCAGGTCAAAATACAGGCTGTGGGCATAGTCCTTTGCCCGGTGATTTTCTACAATATGCTCCCGTTTGTTTTCCGCCAGGAAGCCGCAGAAAACTGCCAGGAATAACATGAGGAACTCCCAGAAATAATGTGTCCATTTCTTTCTTGGTGTATGGGCATGATGGTGTACTTCCATTTAAAACTTATTTCTGAAGTTATTATATAAGAATGCACAGGCAAATCCTGCTACGGCATATACCAGGAAGCGGATCAGTCTTTGTTTCCAGCCTGTTTTCCTGCTGAACATTTTTTAGCTACAAGATATTTATTTACCCGCTGGATTTTCAAGTTTGGCGATAGTTTTCTTTGCTGCCGCCAGCCGGATCTTTTTATTCTTCTCAACTAATTTGTGTACAGCCCATTTCTCCAGCCGGTGGTGCAGCGGTATCAGCAGCGCTGCCAGGCATACGAGTGCCAGCAGCATAAAAATCGAATTATGATGGGTGATTTTTTCAAGAAAAGGATGTATGAGCAGGTTCACAAACTCAAACACTACCAGCAGGCTGATGATGCCAATGAACCTGATGATACTTTCATTCGCAATGATACTGTGGCTGAGCAGCAGGAAAAACATACAAAGGGAAATGATACCAATACCAATGCTGAGGAACCGGATCTCCCGCCGGCGCTGCTCTTCGGCTTTTTGTTTCTTCAGGTCTTCGTCCCGCATGCGCAGCTGCTCGGCAAATGCAAGGGACTGCAGGCGGTAAATTTTTTCCTGGCTGAAAGCCGAATCCCTTAACTCAGATTCAAGCCGGGAATAATAATAGGCGCTGTCCGGTTTGCCAAGTGTATGATATATCTCCTGCAGGTAACCGGCCGCTGTTTTTCCATATTCAGCGCTCCCGATAAAACGGCTGCCGGCGAGGCAATCCAGCGCCAGCCATTTGGCAGGCAGCAGGTTGTTGTGACGGATAAGAAAACCCGCATACATGCTTTTGGGAGAAGTACCCGCCAGGTACCGGTAACCGGAGTCTTCGGCCGCCACGGCTTTTTTAAAATACAGGTCAGCAAGATCGGCCTTGCCCAGCTGCTCATATGTTCCCGCTGTGAGGGCATTGCTCAGTGCATCGAAATAAAGGCTTTTAAGCACTAAATTGATCTCTGTTACCCGCTGTGCATAATGCAGGGCAGAATCCGGTTTACCCGTACCCAGGTAATACCTTGAAAGGAGGGTATTCACCTGGATATTCATAAACGGGAACATGGGCGATGCTTTGTCAGGCAGGTTGTCCCCCGCCAGCTGTATATAGCGGAATTCTTCCGCACGGTTATTAATACTGTTAAATACCATGCTGATATCTATGTACAGCGAACTTAATCGTCGTTTATCATTGATACGGGTGGCAAAGGGAACACCTTTCAGGAAATACTCCAGCGCAGCTGTAAAGTTGCTGGTCCAGGAAAAATAATTTCCAACCCAGTCATAGCTGATGGCCAGCAGGGAATCACTCTTTAGTTCCTGTGCTATTTCCAGCATCTGCAGGCAGACGGCTGAATCTGCTTTCTGGCTGTTGCCGGAAAAGAGCCCTTCGCTTATTTTATTGAGCAGGCTGAATTTTTCCACCGGGTCTTTGGTTGCAGCGGCCAGTTTTTTTAAACTGTCGGTGTATTGGTTTTGCGCCCCGCCGGTCAGGCAGGTAAGTAAGGTAATGAGTGAGAGCAATATCCTTTGCATAGTCTGAGGTTTCGGGATCTTTCCGTCTTACCAGGGCCTGGTATACCCGCTTCACTCTCCCGGATGATAGGTCTTTTCTGCATGCTTCAGCACCTCGTCTCTGTAAAACCATACATCCTTAAAAATTCCCTTGCTGTACATCTCTCCCTGGTCAAAGAAGTGGGGAGAGTTTTCATCACCGCTTTCGCCGCCTGCCAGCAATGACTTTGCCTTGATTTTTTTCCCGAACTCCACAGCACAGATGAAACTGTTCCCGTTTTCACCATATCGCTTTTGTGTACCCGGAAAAGTACGGCTGCTGTAGGAAGGCAGCATACCCCAGGCAGAAGAAACAAACCCTGCCGGGAAACTGGGCCGGGCATCATCAAAGGTATTATCAATAGCCGTTGAAATACGCTGGAACCGGTTGATCTCACCCCAGGGCACCTGCCATTTACCAAATTTCATTACCAGTTCATTGATGGTGGCCTGGAAAGGAATGATCAGTTCATCAAATGACGCTGTGGCGGCAAACTGTTTTGTCTTATCCACAATATCAGCATCCGGGTTGCCTGTTACCCGGGTCCGGTTGATCGCCTGTGTGATCCTTTCGCCCCAGGTTACCGCCAGGGTGGTGGGGATGGATGCTTCACCACAACGGAAATCCCATTCCTTTAGTGCCATTACCGCATCTTTCAGGGAAGTGTGCGTCAGGTCGTTCGGGTTGCCGCCGGTCTCAAATGTTCTTACCAGGGCCGGTACCAGCACTTCAAAGGCAGCCAGCCTGGTATCATAACCTGCCCGGATCACTTTGTCAATAGTATATTTATTCCCTTCACTCAATGTCCGTACAGCATTCACGCCCCGAAAGTTTTCCCCGTCGGGCGCCATATAGGCAGGGTAATTATTTTTTTTCGGGCTGTTATTACCAGCCACCGTATAAGGGGTGGAATTGCAGTTCTGCAGCCAGCCGTTCGGCGGGTTAATACATTGTACGGTTTCGCTTATGTTGTGATAACCTTTCCATTCAGTAGCAGGTGTGCTGCCGTCAACAGGGTTGCTCCAGTCATACTTTATATCCCTGATGGGAATGCGGTTGCCATGCCAGTATGCAATATTTCCCTCTGCATCTGCATACACGGTGTTATTGGAAATATTGCCCCTCAGGTCAAGTGTCTTCTTAAAATCGGCAAAGCTGGCGGCTTTATTGCGCAGCCAGCATTGCATCAGCCCGTTCATCAGCCGGTTATCAGCCCGCACACTCAGCCATTGCCCGTCTTTCCTGGCCATCACCGGTCCGTGATGGGTGTAGAGAACCTGGAATGTTCTCGTTACTACGCCATCAGCTGTTAATAGCGTGAACTGAATCTTCTTACGGGTTGCCTTTCGTTCCTTTCCATCATATTCGTACACCCAGTTGTTTCCTTTCTTCGACAGCTTTTCAATATAGGTGTCAGCCGCATCTACGGCACTGCTGGTATGCATCCATCCGCAATGTTCGTTGAAGCCCTGGTATACGAAGAACTGCCCCCAGGTGACGGCCCCGTAGGTATTCAGGCCTTCATCACTCACCATATGTACTTCCGGCCGGAAGTAGAAAGTTACATGCGGATTGATATACAGGATAGCATGACCGCTTTCGGTTATTTGCGGCGAGAAGGCAAAACCGTTGGAGCCGGCAGGATCCTCTTCTTTTCCGGTCTCCGGGGCAATGGCCACCGGGTCACCGTTTCCATAGAGGTTTTTCAGGTCAGTGGCGCCCAGCCCGGCAGTTTTGATAGCGCCGATACTGCCATCGGTCCACAGCAGGGGAAACCAGGGCTGAAAGCGGGTCAGTAATGCAGGGTGAACATCCGGGTGTTTGTATAAATAATAATTGATGCCATCGGCAAAGGCGTTGCAGAGCTTCTTCAGCCAGGGCGGTGATCGGGTATAATCACTGATGGCATCTGCAGAATCGATGATCATCCGGGTCAGCAGGTCGTCGTATAAAGTGTTCTGCCCTTTTATTTCCGACAGACGGCCCAGTTTTTCAATATAGTTCATCTCCACCCGTTTGAAATCATCCTCGCATTGGGCATAGAGCAAACCAAAAACGGCATCCGCATCGGTTTTACCATAGATATGCGGTACCCCATAGCTGTCACGGATGATAGTGACCTGCTGTGACTGTTTTTCCCATTTTGCTTTTTCCTCTTTTGAAATGGGCTGGGAAAAAAGGTAAAGCGGAAACAGGCATGCTGCCAGTAATAGTTTCATTTTATTCAAGGTGATATTCTTTTTTCAGTAAATCGTCCAACCGCTGCGCTTTAGCCAACAAGTTTCTTGCTAACCTTCGCATGGTTTTATTAAATGCAATAAGCATGTGAATACGGTAATTCAGCCTGAATTTTCCATCTTCTGTTAACCGGGCGGGCGGGTTATAGTTCAGGCGTACCACATTATTATCCTCGTCCCGCATTTTAATCAGTACCACACCATCAAATACACCTTCAGCCACATTCCGGTAAGTATCAATCATTTCTTCTTCGTCATCCGTCCCCCACACATAGGCACGGATTGATACATCATATGACATGATACTGTCGCTGATGGCCTGTTTTTGGATAAGCCTCAGGTTGCCGGCATTCTTTAACTGCTGCATGGTACCGTCAACCGGCGTAAAACGGAATGCAGTTCCCCTCGTTGCATATGAATTGTAATAATAAAGATCGCCGCTACGCTGAAGCGCTTCAGGGCTGTTTAATAAATTGCTTAACGAATCAAGCAGCAATGCCCTCTCGTTTCTCATACCTACGATATCAGTAAGCCGGGTGATATCGGCCTCCAGGTCATTATGCAGTGAGTTAATATATTTTTTTTCCCGCTGATGCTCAACAATGTGCTCCCTTTTATTTTCTGCCAGGAAACCACAGAACACGGCGAGAAACAACATGAGAAACTCCCAGAAATAGTGTGTCCATTTTTTTCTTGCGGTATGGGTGTGGGCATGTACTTCCATAAATATTTTATTGAAGATGGTATTCTTTAATAATCGTGTAATAAAGATCCCTGTTGATGATCAATGCAGAAGAAAGAAAATGTAAGAAATCGAATTCAAGGGATTTTATACTCCGGATACTGTTTTGGAATAATAATATCTTCCCTTCGTCAAACATATGAACCGTAAGGGTATCTTTCATCGCCACGGTCATCAGGCTGTCTGAATTCAAATAAAATCCGGGAGCATCGAGTAATTTTAAGATAGCGGCATCAGAAGTAAGATCAAATACCCTGTTTGCCTGTTGTTCTTCTATATCAATGCTTAGCCTTTTTATTTCTTCTGCATCAATTGTCAAAGCTTTCTTGACGGCCTCATATTCGTTAAACCCCGAGACTACACTGTCTTCTTTTATTAAGCGCAGTCCTCCTCCAAACTTTAATTGTGAAACTACGTTCTCACTGAAAGAAATGTTTTGCATCGTCATGCCGTATTTCATATATGTGATATATAACCATGCGATATTATTTTTTGTATTGAGCGGCCTTCTTAATGCTTCTATCAAAATGTTAAGCCCGTTTATATGATCGGTTAACCTTTTTTGAAATTTGCAGATAATGGCTGAATCTTTGTCGAGATCTAATAAGAAGGAGGCCATCATTTTTCCTTCCCGTTTATGTTCAATCCGGTGTTCTCTTATGTTTTCTGCCAGAAAACCGCTATACACAGCGAGAAATAACATGATGAACTCCCAGAGATAATGTGTCCATTTCTTTCGTGCCGTATGGGCATGATGATGCACTTCCATAAACAGTTATTATTGGTTTGTTTCGTTTGCCTTCATCACCCGCAGCAGATTCTCACCTAATATCTTTTTAATATCGGTTTTACTATAACCTCTTTTTACCAGTTCGTCCGTGATCTTTGGAAAATCCTGCACACCTTCCAGGCCCTCGGGGAGGGAGTTCACGCCATCAAAATCACTGCCCAGGCCCACATAATCAACCCCAACAAGCTTTACAATATAATCCAGGTGATCGAGCAGTAAACCCAGGGGCGGCCGAAGATCTTTCACCTCATCAGGATATTTATTAAAAAGATATACCTGCATGAAATAAGGTTCGGGATTTACTTTCAGTAAGGAATCCATTTCTGTTTTGTGCCTTGCTGTAAACGCATCACTTCTTTTCTCAAACGTGGAATCGAGAAAGCCGCTGTAAAAATTCAGCTGTATGACGCCGCCATTCTTCGCCACCGCTTTGATCTGCTCGTCTTTTAAATTTCTGCGAAAGGGACAAAGCGTATACACACAGCTATGCGAGACGAGCACCGGCTTGGCAGTGGTATTGATCACATTCCGGAATGTTTGTTCACCCACATGCGATAAATCCACCATCATTCCCAGTTCATTCATTTTATGAATAACGGACCTGCCAAAATCGGTGAGGCCTTTATGAGGCAATGAATCTGCTTTGGTGGTCTCGTCTAATGCGGAAGTGGCCCAGGGAGTAGAATTGTTCCAGGTTATCGTCATATACCGCACGCCTCGTTTATATAAAGCTTCCAGTTTGCCCAGGTCATTCTCCATCATGTGGCCGCCTTCCACTCCGAGCAGCACTGCCAGTTTTTTTTTCCTGGCTGCCCTGCGGATATCGGCAGCAGTAAAGGCCTGCATCATCTTACCGGGGTTCCGGTTTGTCCAGGCAAGTACGGTATCGATCTCCCGGTTGGCCCAGGCAAAAGGATCTTCTTTATTGCCATCACACCAGATGGAAAAGAATTGTGCATCCACGCCACCCTCAAACATCCGCTGCAGATCTGAATGGGTCCGGTGCAGTAGTGACTGATCAAAGCTTACCCCTTTTTCAATGGCCGTCGACGGAATGTCATTATGTGTATCAATCAGGATAGATTTGAAATGCAGCTTGCGGGCCTGCTGGGCCTGGCCAGCGATGGTGAACAGGAGAAAAAAGCAAAAAGGAGTAAAACGTGAAAACCGCATGTTATTTTACTTTGACAAATTCATATGGGGTGAATTCCACAAAATCAGCCACCGTCACGGTAACGGACTGCACCTTTCCGTTCTTTACCACAAAAGGCCATTCTTTGCGACCGTACAAGGGATCATTGAACACGGCAAAGAAACGATTACCGCCCAGGGCACCCAGTTCAGCATAGCGCCCTTTATGATGTTCAAACGTGGCCATGAGTTTTCCATTTTCTTCTTTAATGGTCATGGTGCCATACACATTGTGCCTGTAAACGCCGGCATAGGCTGATAAAGGCAGGGCAGTGGCCGGTTTACTGTTTACCGTATCTGCTTTCTCCTTCCATTCCTTATCCTGCATCGCTTCAAATCCCTTTTGTCTTGCCAGCATCAGCTTGCTGTAATTACGGTAAGGTAAACCCAGGTAGGCGTCTTCGATCTCATTTCGCAGGGCTTCATAGAAGTTATTGGCATCGGTATTGGTCAGGACAATGATGCCCAGCTTTTCTTCCGGCACCAGGCAAACACTGGTAACAAAACCATTCACGCCGCC
The DNA here is from genome assembly GCA_046329665.1 of Chitinophagaceae bacterium. Taxonomy (GTDB): domain Bacteria; phylum Bacteroidota; class Bacteroidia; order Chitinophagales; family Chitinophagaceae; genus JJ008. The sequence continues at coordinate 59,595 of JAXLUG010000022.1, forward strand.
GGTATGGGCCACGATCTTGCGGCCTGCATATTCCTCCAGGAACCAGCCGAGCCCGTATAATGCGAAATGCGCTTTATTGAACGGGTGCCCGCCATTGCCCAGTATGGAATGGGGTGTTCTTGTCTGGGCGATTGCACCGGCAGGGATGATCTCTTTCCCGTCGAGCCGGCCATTGCCCAGCTGTGCCAGCACCCACTTGCTCATATCAGATACGGAGGAGGAAATACTGCCGGCCGGCGCCAGGTTATCCAGTTGACCGTAAGGAATTTTTTTAAGTTCACCCATCACTACTGTATGCGGCGAAGCTTTATCGGGGGCCGTTAAAATAGCAGTGGATAAGGCCAGGCTGTTATTCATACCCAGCGGTTTGAATATTCTTTCGGTAACATATTCAGCCCATGTCTTTCCGGTTACTTTCGGGATGATCTCCCCGGCGGTCATAAATGCGCTGTTGGTATATCCCCACTTGCTGCGGAAGCTGTACAGGGGTTTCAGCTTTCCCATCTTCTCCCTTACTTCAGCAATACTCAGGTCAGAGTCGAAATACATGAAATCACCCTGGAAGGTTTCAAAGCCCAGGCGGTGACAAAGCAGGTCCCGGATGATGGCCTCTTTGGCCACCCATGGATCATAGAGTTTGAAATCAGGCAGCCATTTCTGCACTTTGTCATCCAGTGATAGTTTCTTTTCAGCATCAAGAATGGCGATTGCCGTGGCCGTAAAGGCCTTACTGTTACTCCCGATCATAAACAGGGTGTTCTCGTCTATTTTATCCGTGCCGCCGGTTTCTTTTACTCCGTAGCCTTTCATCACCACCACTTTCCCGTCTTTTACAATACAAACGGCCACGCCCGGTATCTGCCAGTCGGTTAAGGCTTTGTTTACATAGTTATCCAGGCTGTCTTTTACAAAGGCAGGAACATTATCCGTCTGGGCAAAAAGCAAACGGGTAAGGAATAAAAAAGCAATGACAGTGCAGAAACGTTTCATGGTTTTACAGTTTTAATTCTTTGGATGCTTCAAGCGCTTTCTTCTTCAGCCCGCGGAAGGCGATATTAAGTATTAAAGGGATCAGCGGCGGCAGCCAGAAAGCCACCACGGGGCTGAATAAATAGATAACGGTAAAAAGCACGAATAATACCGGCACAGACAGCGACCGCACAGAAAAGAACCGCACCATGGCGGGTGTAAGGTTCTCACTCAGGTCTCTTTTGGGGTTACTGATGTAGCGCCACATCAGGAAGCTGATGGTGCCCAGTAATACGATGTTGGCCGTGTAAAATATAACTGGAGTAATGGTGCCGGTCATTACATACTCGCTGTAAAAACCAGTGCTGAAAGGCATCAGCGCCACTGTAAACAGGAAAAAAATATTGAGCCAGATCAGCCGCCCGGTAAAGTTGATGACGTAGCCAAACATCCGGTGATGAACGATCCAGTATTGGCCGATCAGGATAAAACTCACCAGGAAGCCGATGAATTTCGGGGCAAGTTCATCCAGTCTGTGGAGCAGGAGGCGATCGCTTACCTGGTCCGGAGGAATTTCCGGGATCTTGATTTCTATAACAAGTAAAGTGATGGCAATAGCGAATACGGCATCGCTGAAAAGGATCAGCCGCTCCAGCTGAAATTCCTTCCTTAATTCATTATGCAGATGACTGCCCATGCGGGGTGGTAATGGAGCAGTAAATTACTTTTCTTTTTTTGCGGAAAGAAAATTATTCTTCCTCTTCTTCTTTCAGGAAGGGCAGGGGCGGCAGACCGTTCTGGAAACGGAAATAAGCCGCTTTGATATAAGACTGAAAATCGTAATCGCTGGCAAATTTGGTAAACGTGTAAGAGGGCCTGTATAACCGCATAAAGCTGTCCAGTTCATTTCCGGTAAGCAGGGTAAGCCTGCGAACCAGCCCTTTATTGAAACGGTAATCAATATAGCTGTCCTGTTCCTGCTGGAAAAGGCGTTTTTGAAAATTGGCCATGCTGCGGTTTCGCCGGAACCGGAACATATTAATGATCTCATCCAGGTCGAACCCGACGCCGGCCCCGTACTGCGGCTCCACCACTTTCAGTTTAGGTTTCTGGTAGTTGAATACTTTGGCATAGTCGAGCCGGTTCTGCAATGAATCCTGGTGATAGTTGCGTGGGCGGATCTTTACCTCCTTCAAAGTCGGAATATTCACCTGCAGGGAGATGTCGAACTGTAAAACATTTTGTATGGAAGCAACCGGGAACCGCATGGTGGCCTTGCCCAGGTAGCTGAACCAGATGGTATCTTTTTCCGCCACCTGGATCTCGTACTGGCCGTTTGAATTGGTAACCGTACCGCGGCCCGAACTGCTGATCACACTCACGGCTTCCAGCGGATAATTGCGGGTGCTGTCGTATACGGTGCCCGTCAGCTTATATAATTGTGCGGAAGAAGTTTCGGCCACAAAAAGGAGGGCCATGATCAGTATGGTTGCCGTGTATTTCAAAAACAGTGAGAAGCTGAAAGGTTAACAGGTCACTACATCTAACCGTTAATGGATCAGCTGAACCCGCGGCAAGTAACAAAAGAAATTGCAAAAGGGTTGGTAAAAAGAAATAAGACCGGTGCCGGGCCGGGCAAACAAGGTCAAACCGGCCCTTTCTCCCGACCAATGCTGTACAGGCAGGTATGTGGCCCGGGCCCTACTGTCCCAGCTTGTTCAGGAGTGTCCCTTCTTTGCTGTAGCGGGAGGATTCCCTTTTCAGCCTTTCGCTGTTATCTGCAATCAGTTTTTTGAAAGCCGGCTGAGGGGGATAGATACCGATCGACCGCAACTCATTCGCATCGATGACGAGTTCAATTCCTTTTTTGTAGTAAAACATATCGGCCGTGTTATCACCCGGGCTGATGTTGAGGTATTCTTTGCCAAACTTGCTGATACAGGC
>JAXLUG010000023.1:0-46287 GCA_046329665.1 Chitinophagaceae bacterium
CTTGCTCTGGGCTTCTTTTGTACCGAGAATGGCTGTGCTTATTAAGTCAATCAAACCACCCACACTGGCTTTATCCAGTTTTTCCTGCGCATATACTTTGGGCAATACACCTTTCAGAGATGGGTTGTCTTTTTCTATAGCATCCATCGCCTCGTCAATATCCTTTCCAATAGTGGGGAGTTTGGCCCGGCCCTGCAACCATGTCCACCTGGCGGAGGGTGGCACATAGAAAACCTTTTCGGCCATATACTCGTTCTTGTCTTCCGGGTCTGCTCCCTCGTATTCGCCTTTTCCTTCTTTCAGCTTATTATAAAGCTCATTAAAAGCATCTTCTATGTATTTGAGAAAAATGAGACCCAACACCACATGTTTGTATTCCGCAGCGTCCATGTTCTTGCGGAGTTTGTCGGCTGTTTTCCAGAGCTTCTTCTCTAAAGGTTCGTCCTGTTCAATTTTCTTAGCTTTTGCCATCAGGTATTCCAGAATTGGTGAAATATGTAAAATTGGATAAATGACCGGCAAACGGGCCTGGGATAAGCGGGGCAAGGGATTTCCGCCGTTGAATCTTCTCACAGTCAGGTTTGGGTCATGAATACGCTAATTTACTGGTTTTTAGCGTTTGTAGGTAGCCGAAAAATCCAGAAATTTTATAATGAAAATTCATTATGAATATCACCAGGTTTCATGATGATTATACAAGCAACGAATATGCGGGAGGGTGGCGGTGGTTAAAATAGCACATTTTAGACCCTTTTTCTGCCGGGTATCACCAAACACTCCATAACAATAGAGCATTGCATAACTTGAAGCATTTTACCGTAACAAGGAAGTTACATTTTCAGCACCCCCGGCTTCCAGGCTTTTCCAAAATACCCCCCTACTCCGAATAGTCACTTTTTTATAGGGCTGGTTGGGTTCGGAATCCGGTTGTATAGGCGGGTTCACCAATCCACCAGAAGAACAGGGCCGGTAAGGTGAACAGGTTGCCATTACCCCCCGGTCTTGGGTCTTTATCCAGTATTCAAATTGGGGTCAAAGAATCGAAAATAAAGTGGGTTTAAAACGATTTTACAGAGCCGAAAAATACCTCGTTTTTTTATCCTGGTTCACTTGCGGGAAAGGATTCGTCCGCTATCTTTGTAATCGGAATCCGTTGGTTCGGAAAAGTGATGGTCTGGTGAACTGGTGGGTGAACTGGGATATTTCCGGGAGTATAAGAAGTTGAAAATAATATATTTGGGATTGGATGTCAAGAACCGTCCGGTCCGCTCTAAATCTCCAAACCTCAGGGGAAGGTGATAAAAAAAAGCCGCACATCTCTGTGCGGCTTTTTTGTTTGTGGCAAGTGTGATCACTCCCTTCTCTACTCTCCTTTTCAGACCACTCTCCCTGAATGCATCGGGCACTAAAAACAACTCGCCCAGGAGCCAGGGTCACCCAGCGGCAAATCCTTCCGGGGTATCCTTATTTCTTACTTCAACATGCGGGAGGCCTGCATGCAAGAAAATAACCCTAAACAAATCCCGGCAGTTTATCAACAAGATATACCAGTCATGATTGCCTGATGGATAGTACCCCCAATTTTATATAGGAGTACTCGTCATTAAGATCCTGAACATCTTTGCTTAGCTAAAGTAATACTTAATCGAATACCGGCACTTAGACATCGCCCCATTCAAAGCCCTGAATAGTGGTGAATTTGAATACCCCAAAAGAGGGCTATTATCACTGCTATTGACCGCTTGCTTTTCCAGGCATGATGTAATTATCACAGCTTTTATAATGCTCATTAAGCCCGCTATGTATTTTTTAAGCGCACACATTAAGTTCCTCCCGGAACGTTTTAAAAGGGATAGTATTTACAAATAAAATAGTGAAGGAAGTGAACTGCTTTTCAGGGTGTCCGGTGCTTGCATCTTAATCCTGAATAATAACCCGAATTAATCATGACGGCCCGGGCTTTCTTACACAGGGCTGGATTCCGTCAACGGCACCCATTTATCAAACAATGGTCTGATTTTATATACTTTTTGACATTTTTACTTCTGTTATTGATTCAGATCATCGGGTTATTTTCGTTTTACAGGCAGACTTCGGGGTCGATCCCGTAATTTTGTGTCCTTGTCAAACAAGCCCCTGGTATCCGGGTTGCTTTGCATACCCCGGTCAGGGTTTTTCAACCACACACTACTGCCATATAAGAAATACCCAAACCCTGCGTGTAAACCCTATTGGTTAAAGGCAAAATTGTGGCAATGAAAAAGAAATTCAGGGCATTTTACCTGCTCGTATCATCTGTTATTATCGGTATCCTTCACCTTCCTTTCGCTTTTGCAAAATCAGCAACCGGCACCCGGATCTTTATGCAGCCGGAAAATAATAATCCGGCCCGGACAACAACCGACTCCCTTTCTTTCTTACCAGCGATCCGGTCGGTTTACGACAGCCTCCACCTGGGGTTCCGGGGACTTAGCCGGGAAGCTTTCGAATATGCCCGGAAAGGGTTCGAAAAATTGCTGGCCGAAGGCCGCCTGCTCAATGATTCCATCATTTCCATTCTCGATTTCAGCAGACCCAGCAGCGAGAAAAGACTCTTCATTCTCGACATGAAGAATTACCGGCTTCTTTTCAATACGCTTGTTTCACATGGCAGGAACTCCGGCCGGGAATACGCTACCTCCTTTTCTAACCAGGCCTCTTCCTACATGAGCAGCCCGGGCTTCTACATCACCCGGGAGACCTATGAAGGCAAGAACGGCTATTCACTGAAACTGGAGGGGATTGAAAAAGGGATCAACGATAACGCTTACGAAAGAGGCATCGTGGTACATGGCGCCGGGTATGTGAACGAGTCGCTCGCCCATGCCCAGGGCTATATCGGGCGCAGCCAGGGATGTCCCGCCGTGCCGGTGGAAATGAGCCAGTCCGTGATCAACCGCATCAGGAACGGAAGCTGCTTATTCATTTATCATCCTTCCTACGTTCACCAGTCCGTTGTACTGTAAGGAAGGCAACACTCAACCCGTTTTTTGACTTTTGCTTTTTGACTTTTGCTTTTTGACTTTTGCCTATTCACTATTGACTCACTACCCGCAACTCCCGCCTAAAGCCTATCTTTGCTGATTATTAAAAGCTTATGTTTAAGGTCGGCGTATTCGGTGTCGGTCACCTCGGTAAATTTCATCTCAATAACTGGAAAGAGATTCCCGGTACAGAGATCGTCGGGTTTTACGACCCGGACGATGATACAGCCGGCACCGTGTCGGACAAATACCAGCTACCCCGTTTCCTGGATGCAGACACCCTGATCGATGCCTGTGACGCCGTGGATATCGTCGCCCCCACCCACCATCATTTTGAGCTCTGTGAAAAAGCAATCCGTAAAGGCCGCCATGTCTTTGTGGAAAAGCCGCTTGCCAATACGATGGAGGAAGCCCGGCAGCTGGTAAAACTGGCGGCAGAATCAGGTATCCGGTTCCAGGTAGGGCATGTGGAGCGGTTCAACCCCGCCTTCCTGGCCATCAAGGATATTCCGCTGAACCCGATGTTCATTGAAGTACACCGGCTCGCCCAGTTCAACCCCCGGGGTACAGAGGTAAGTGTGATCCTCGACCTGATGATCCATGATATAGACATCATCCTGAGTATTGTAAAGAGTGATGTAAAAAGTATTTCCGCCAGCGGCGTTGCCGTAATGACGGAAACCCCGGATATCGCCAACGTGCGGATCGAATTTAATAATGGCTGTGTGGCCAACCTGACCAGCAGCCGTATCTCTATGAAAAAGATGCGGAAGATCCGGCTCTTCCAGAAAGATTCATATATCGGTATCGATTTCCTGAACAAGAAAACAGAGGTGATCAAACTGAAAGAGCCCAAAGACTCCAACGTATTCGCTTTTGATATAGAAACCCCGGGCGGAAAGAAAACGATCGCCATTGCCAACCCGGTCATCCCCGAAGTAAATGCGATCAAAGAGGAACTGAGTGCTTTTAAAAATGCCGTGCTTACCAATACCCGCACGGCCGTAACCGAAGTGGATGGCCTGATGGCCATGGATGTCGCTCACCAGATACTGGAGAAGATCGCCAATAATGTTATTTCCCGCTGATGAAGGCCGGACAAAAAATATTTATCGCCTGGTATGCCTTACTTGATTTTATTACTGCATCGCTGGCATGGGGACTTTTCTTTTTCATCCGGAGGGGCCTCCTTCACCAGCCGGTGACCGAAAACGGCAGCCTGCAAACCGATACGAAGTTCTGGCTGGGTATAGTTTTCATTCCTGCCGGCTGGCTGATCCTGTACACCCTGGTGGGCGCCTATCATTCACTTTACAAAAAATCCAGGCTCTATGAATTTACCAGTACTTTTATCTGCAGCCTGATCGGATGTACTGTGCTGTTCTTTGCATTCCTGCTGGATGACTCCTCCGGCGGTTACACCTATTACTACCTGGCTTTCCTTATCCTTTTCTCACTTCATTTCGGTCTCACTTTCACCGGGAGGTGGCTCATCCTGCGAAAGGTGAAAAAACAATTACTTACCGGCAGGATCCGCTTCAATGTGCTCGTGGCCGGCAGTCATGACAATGCCATACGGATCTGCAGGGAGACGGAGAATAATCTCCGCGACGGTGGTTATCATTATATTGGTTTTGTAAGCACCGATCATGAGGGTAAGAACGGGATCAGCCGTTCCATTCCGCGGCTTGGGACGATGGAGCAACTGGAAAGACTGATCGATGAACACGATATCCGGCTGGTGGTATTGGCCATCGACAAATCGAGACAACCTCTTCTTGAAAACATCATTGACCGTCTCAGCGAAAAAGATGTCGAAATAAAAATATTACCGGATACGCTGGATATCCTCTCCGGCTCTGTAAAGACCAGTAATGTAATGGGCGCCCCGCTGATCGATCTTCACACGGGGCTGATGCCGCAATGGCAGCAGAATATCAAAAGACTGGTGGATGTTGGAATCGCTTTCTTTGGTGCGGTGCTCCTGCTTCCGCTCATGCTCTATGCAGCCCTGCGGGTAAAGCTCTCTTCCAAAGGCCCTGTGATCTTTGCCCAGGAACGGGCAGGTTACAAAGGGAAAGCCTTCCGGATGTACAAGTTCAGGTCTATGGTGCATGATGCAGAAAAGGACGGGCCCGCTCTTTCTTCTGAAAATGATCCCCGCATCACCAGGTGGGGGAAAGTGATGCGAAAATGGCGGATTGACGAACTCCCGCAGCTCTGGAATATACTGACCGGTGAGATGAGCCTGGTAGGGCCCCGGCCTGAACGCCGTTATTATATCGATCAGATCATTCCCCGCTATCCGTTTTACAAATACCTGCTGAAAGTAAAACCGGGTCTTACCAGCTGGGGCATGGTGCAGTTTGGCTATGCCGAGAATGTGGAGGAGATGATCGAGCGCAGCCGGTTTGACCTGATCTATATTGAGAATATCTCCCTGGCGCTTGATTTCAAGATAATGCTGCATACACTGCGGATCATATTCAAAGGCAAAGGGAAGTAGATTTTTTGATTTTTCCTGCCCGGCATCCAAAAATAATTGTAGTGCAGGCGGGGATTGCAGATTTTTGAATTTAATTTTGACCAAACTCCATCCTTTTGAGAAAACTCATTTTCTTACTGCTCGTAGCTGTCAGCTCACAGCGCACAGCCCTCTCTCAATACTGGCAGCAGCAAGTCAACTACACCATCGATGTTTCCCTCAACGATAAAGAACACACCCTCGATGGTTTTGAAAAGATCATATACAGCAACAACTCCCCCGACACCCTGAACTTTATCTGGTTTCACCTCTGGCCAAATGCGTACAAGAATGATAAGACCGCTTTCACCGACCAGATGCTGGAGAATGGCAGTACTAAATTCTATTTTTCCAATAAGGAAGATAAAGGCTACATCAACCGGCTTGATTTTAAAGTAAACAATGTAACTGTCGCCACCGAAGATCATCCGCAGCATATCGATATCATCAAAGTGATCCTCCCCTCTCCCTTGCCTCCCGGCCGGTCAGTAACGATCACCACGCCCTTTCATGTAAAACTCCCCTATAATTTTTCAAGAGGCGGTCACGACGGGCAAAGCTACCAGGCCACCCAATGGTACCCTAAGCCTGCCGTGTATGACAAATATGGCTGGCACCCGATCCCCTATCTCGACCAGGGCGAGTTCTACAGCGAATTCGGTGAGTTCAATGTAAATATCACCGTACCCAAAAACTACGTGGTGGCGGCCACCGGCGAACTGCAGCAGGCAGATGAAAAGGCCTGGCTGCTTTCGAGGGTCGATTACAACTGGGAGCCGGTGAAACAGAAAGAGAAAAATGCCGCCGGGCAGTACCGGAACATCTTCCAGCTTTTCCCGGAATCCTCCGCCGATACAAAGACACTTACCTATCACCAGGATCATGTCCATGACTTCGCCTGGTTTGCCGATAAACGTTTTATCGTAAACCAGGATACCTGCAGGCTTGCTTCCGGCAGGGTGATCACCCTCCTCACCTACTATACCCCGCAGCATAAAGCAACCTGGAACAACAGTGTATTTTATGCCAAACGGGCCATCCGGCACTATTCAACCCTGGTGGGAGAATATCCATACAATGTTGCACAGGTGGTGCAGGGCCCTCAAAGTTTCGGGGGCGGTATGGAATATCCAACCATTACGGTTATCTCTCCTGTTGACGATAAAAAGGCCCTCGACAATGTGATTGCCCATGAGCTCGGGCACAACTGGTTTTATGGCATCCTTGCCAGTAATGAACGGGAACATACCTGGATGGACGAGGGGCTCAACAGTTATTATGAAGCTGAATACCGTAAAGACAACTATGGAGAAAGTGCTAAACTGGAACAGCTGGCATTTGAATCGCAGGCCGTGGAGAAAACCGATCAGCCTGTTGAAACCCCTGCAGAACAATTTTCTGCTGTTAATTACGGCCTGGTTGCGTATTACAAAACGGCGGAATGGATGCGCTATCTCCGGTCCCGGCTCGGTACAGATACCTTTAACAGGGCCATGCAGGAATACTACAAGCGCTGGCAGTTCAGACATCCGCAGCCGGAGGATTTCAAAAGAACAATCGAAGATGTCAGTAACAGGAACCTTGATGAGGTGTTTGCCTTGCTGACCAAGAAAGGAACATTACCCAACCAGCAGAGAACCGGTACCCGATTCATCCCGGTCTTCGATGTGCAATCGCTGAAAAAGTGGGGCATGCATCCTACCAAAGACCTTATCCTGGCCGGGCCGGCCTTCGGCGGCAACAGCTATGATAAATTCATGGCAGGGATCTTTATCACCAATATGAAATTGCCTGCACCAAAACTGCAGTTCCTCCTGGCACCGATGTATGCAACGGGTTCTAAAAAATTCACCGGTATCGGATTTATCTATCACAGCTTTTATCCCGACGGGTTTATCCGTAAAGCAGAATGGGGAGTAAACGGTTCCACTTTTACCGCCGACCAGTTTACCGGCGATGATGGCAAAAAAGCATCTCTCCGTTTCCGTAAGATAGTGCCCGGAATAAAACTGACCTTTAAAGAAAAGAACCCCAGAAGTACCCTTACTAAATTCATCCAGTTCAAATCCTTTTTCGTGAACGAAGAAGGGCTCAGCTTCTACCGGGATACGCTGATCAGCGGTTCCGACACTGCTATCTCCACAAAATTCAATGTGAAAAGTATTGACAGAACCTTAAACCAGTTCCGGATCGTTATTGAGAACAACCGGGTGCTATATCCCTACCGCGGCGAGCTGAAAATAGAACAGGGAAAGGATTTCGTACGGACGGCCTTCACCGGTAACTATTTTTTCAATTACCCAAAAGAAGGCGGTCTTAACCTCCGGTTGTTTGCCGGAAAGTTTTTCTATACCACTTCCAAAACATTTACCAAACAATTTGAAACAGACCGCTATCACCTCAACATGACGGGTGCCAACGGTTACGAGGATTACACCTACAGTGATTATTTCATCGGCCGGAATAAATTCCAGGGGTTAGCCAGTCAGCAGATCATGGAGCGGGACGGGGCTTTCAAAGTAAGAACCGACCTGCTGGCGGAAAAAGTGGGCAAGACCGACGACTGGCTGGCGGCCGTGAACCTGAGCACATCGATCCCTTCAGCCATTAACCCGCTTTCGATGCTCCCCGTCAAGATACCGCTGAACCTTTTCGTGGATATCGGCACACAGGCCGAAGCCTGGAAACCGGCATCAGCATCAGACCGGTTCCTCTTTGATGCAGGTCTGCACCTTCCCCTGGCGAAAGGACTGGTGAATATTTATATCCCTTTGCTGTATAGTGGTGTCTATAAAGATTACATCCAGTCAACCATTGAAAAGAAAGGGCGTTTCTGGAAAAAGATCTCTTTCTCCATTGATATTTCCAATTTCAGTTTCCGGAAAATAGACCGTAACCTGAATTTCTGATGAGCCATTTCACCGGTATACAATATCTGCCCCAGGCGAAGATCGATAAAGCCAAATGGGACGAATGTATCGGCCGCTCTGTAAACGGGCTGATCTATGCCTGGTCTTTTTACCTTGACATCATGGCCGCACACTGGGATGCCCTTGTTTACAACGACTATGAAGCCGTGATGCCACTGACCTGGAATAAGAAGTTCGGTATTTCCTATTTGTACCAGCCTTTTCTTACTGCACAGCTTGGTGTATTCGGAAATGACCTGGAAGAAGGGATCGCCGACCGCTTTCTCCATGCTATCCCCCGCTCCTTCCGGCTGACCGAAATAAGCCTGAACAGCCACAATAAAATAAACAACAGCCTCGCTGCTGTTACGAGGCGGAATAATTTTGTTCTGCCGCTTACTAAGCCGTATGAACAACTTTCCGAAAGCTATTCGGAAAACACCCGGCGTAATATCAGGAAAGCGCAGCAATCGGGGTGCCGGGCTGATAAAGGTTTTAATGCCGCCGAAGTGACCCGGCTGGCCCTGCAGCAAATGAAGCATTACGGACAGGAATCGGCAGAGAATGCCAACCGTTTCTACCGTTTATACACTTTGTTATCGGAAAAAGGGATGACCAACACCTTTGGTATCCGGTCCGAAAGCGGTGAGTTACTGGCCTCCTGTATTTTTTTCTTCTCCCACAACCGTGCTTATTATATACTGGTCGGGAACCATCCCGATAGCCGCATCACCGGCGCATCCCATGCCCTTATCGATTCATTCATAAAAGATCAGGCCGGCAGCGGTATGCTGCTTGACTTTGAGGGGTCTGATATTCCGGGACTGGCTGCTTTCTACAGTGGTTTTGGTGCCGTGAACGAACCCTATTCATTTGTAAAGATCAACAGGCTTCCTTTCTTTCTCAGATGGCTGAAAGGCTGAAGGCGGAGATTTATTTGACCAGCAATTCCGCCATCAGCAGATCCACTGGTCTCGTGATCTTGATGTTGTTCTCCTCCCCTTCCACCAGCGACACTTTCATTCCGTAGGCCTCCACCACGGTGGCTTCATCCGTGAATTTGTCTTTGTAGTCTATCTGGAAAGCAGGCAACAGTATTTTGCTGTGAAAGGTCTGCGGGGTTTGAACCAGCATCACTTTATTCCGGTCGATGGCATCGTTTCCCTCATCGTGAACCAGCCTGATACTGTCTTTGGAAACAATGGCCGGTATGGCTGAGCCGGTGGCTGCTGCCTGTTTGTAGCACCGGTGGATCAGCTCCTTTGAAACCAGGCAACGAACCCCGTCATGCACAAAGATGACTGACTCTTCCGTTACCAGGGACAGCCCGTTCTTTACGGATTGAAACCTGGTGTCGCCACCGGCGGTGATCCGTATCCTGTCTTTATCAAAATACGCATCGATGATCTCCTGTCCCATATCCGTATAATCCACGGGGAGCACCAGTATAACCTGGAGATCATCATACGCCTCCAGGAATGTTTTTAAAGTATAATACAGTACCGGCTTCTCTTTCAGCAGCATGAACTGTTTGGGGATATGGCCCCCCATCCTGGTGCCCGTTCCCCCGGCGACTATAATGGCATATTTCTTCATTACCTACTCCTTATAAATTAGTACCTCGTTTATCCCGTCACTTCCCTTCACTCCCCGGTACATTCCGTCACTGTTAAACAAGAGTGCTGCATTCCCTCCCGCATCCACCCCGATCATCCCTCCTTCACCATCAATCTTCAGCAGCTTATCATGCACCACCACATGCATGGCCTCATACAATGAAAGCCCTTTGTATTCCATCAGGCAGCTTACATCATAAGCCGTTACGGCCCGGATAAAGGGTTCCCCATGGCCGGTGCAGCTGATGGCGCAGGTCTTATTATTAGCATAGGTTCCTGCACCGATGATGGGACTGTCGCCCACCCTTCCAAATTGTTTATTGGTCATGCCGCCTGTGCTGGTTGCGGCCGCGGTATTACCCCGGAGGTCAACCGCCACTGCGCCGACGGTACCGAATTTCTTATCCTTTAGTTTCACGTTATGATCCAGTGCCGCTTCCTCCATACCCTGCATCTGCCTCCATTGCTCATACCGGAACGATGAAAAGAAATAATCATCCGGTTCGGTTTTCAGTCCGTGCAATTTTGCAAAATCACCGGCGCCGTCCCCATTCAGCATCACATGCTGGCTTTTCGTCATGATGGTATACGCCAGCTCTACCGGGTTCCGGATATTCCGGACAGCCGATACTGCCCCGGCCATGAGGTTGCTGCCGTCCATTATGGAAGCATCCATTTCCTGGCGGCCATCGTTCCCAAAGACCGAACCTCTCCCGGCGTTAAAGAGAATATTATCCTCGAGAGAAATGACAGCAGCCTTAACAGCTTCCACCGCCGTTTTCCCTTCTGCGAGCAAGGCATAGCCTGCATCGAGGGCTTCCTGCAGTCCTTTTTTATACGCTGCTTCCATTTCATCCGTCATATCCTCCCGGCGGATGGTGCCGGCTCCGCCGTGTACGGCTATTTTTATCATTGACATACGGGTAAGTGGGTATAAATACAAGGGCGAATTTAGTTATTTTAGCGACCATGCCGGCTCCCCAAAACATATTCCATAAAAGACCGGGCAGAAATGACTGGCTGATCATTCTCTCCAATCTCATTCCAGTTTTCGGGGCTTTATTTCTGGGCTGGAATGCGGCAGAGGTCTTTACCGTGTACGCCATGGAGACAATGATAGCGGGGATCTTTACAATTTTAAAATTGCTTATTGCCACGTTCAGCCGGGGAAGCGATGACTGGTATAATGGAAAGAGCCGGCAGAAGATGAACGGTCTTTTTTTTATCTTCTTTTTCATCCTCCACTTCGGGATCTTTGCAGCTGTACAGACAGCCGTTTTTTCTTCCGTTTCCGGTATTGCTCCGCCCGGGAAAGGGGTCTTTCATTTTTTCTTTCACTGGTGGGAATATATCAATGGGGATATTGCCTGGATGCTGGCGGGCTTTGTTGTGAGTTACCTGCTGCGGGATCTTATTCCCTTTATACAAAACAAGGAGTACAACAGCCTGCCGATGATCATTATCATGTTCCAGCCTTATGGCCGGGTGGTGATCCAGCAGTTTACGGTAATACTCGGCAGTATGTTCCTGACCTTTGGCCTGGGGGCCGGTTTCATTTTGGTCTTTGCCCTGGCTAAAATTTTCGTGGAGGTATTCCTGAGCTTTGATGAGATTCTGAAAAAAACAGCGGCCTCCCTTAAAAAGAGATCAGGAGAGGAGTAGCTCACACTCGTGCAGCAACTGGTCTTTGGAAATTGAGGCTGTTCCCACTTCCTCGCATACCAGGCCGCCGGCAATATTGGCCACCTCAGCCATAAGATGTACGTTTTTAGTGGCGGCATAGACCAGGGAAGCGGTGGCAATAACGGTGTCCCCCGCACCGGATACATCGGCAATGTTCCTGAGATGGGATGGTATGATCGCCGATTCACCGTCCTGCTGGTAGAAAACTCCTCTTTCTGAAAGGGTGATAAAGGAGATCCGGTGGTCAAGTTTTTTGTGCAGCTCCCGGTGGATGTTATTCAGCACAAGCGGTGATACATCTTCCGCCAGGAGGTTCAGCGCTTCTTTTACTTCTTTCAGGTTGGGTTTAAAGATATCCGTATAGCGGTAAGAGAAGAAATTCTTTCGCTTGGGGTCCACGGCCGTCAGCACACCGGCCGTTCTGCAAAGGGAGGTTACTTCTTCAATGACCCTTTCTGTAAGTACCCCTTTGTTGTAATCTTCAAAAATGATGATATCCGGGTCTTCGTCGGCGATATAGTCCTTTACTTTTTCCAGGAGCCGCTGCTGATCATGTTCATTCAGCGGATCGGTGATCTCATCGTCCAGCCGCATCATCTGCTGGTTGCGGCTGATGATACGGGTCTTGCTGGTCGTTCTGCGGTCCGGGCTTTTTACAAGATAGCTGGTATCGATCTGGTTACTGTCAAACAGCTCGGTAAGCAGAAGGCCTTCCGTATCATTACCGGTAACAGAAAAAATGGTCACATCAGCACCCAGAGACTGGCAATTCAGGGCCACATTCCCGGCCCCGCCAATACGGTATTCCTTCTTGTTCAGGGAAACGACAGGAACGGGGGCTTCCGGGGATATTCTGTCTACCTTACCCCACATGTAGGTATCGAGCATCACGTCGCCGATAACGCCGGCCTTAAGGGAGGAGAAGGAGTCAAAAAGTTTCCTGAAATCATTCATACCCCAAAAGTAAAGTATAATTCCTCATCTGTGAAGCACCGCGGCCGGGCCGTTTGGCCGATCAGTTTATTTTGCCTGATTTATAATACTGGTTCAGGCCCCTGATCACATCGGTGGTGATATTGAAAGCGGTGTCTTTAAAATAAAAGAGTCCCTGTTCGTAAGATATGATATAGGAGAAGTTCTTTGTTTTATTGTACTCTTTCAGAAAGCCTTCGATCTTGTTCTTGATATCGTTCTGCTTCCGCACCATCAGTTCGTTGTATTCCTGGTCGAGCTGCTGCCGGCGGTTTTTGATATCATCATCCAGCTTCTTCACTTCTGCGCTGGCGGCATCGAGTTCGGCCTGCGACATGTTTCCTGACTGCGCTTTGTTCTGGAGGATATTGTACCGCTGTTTGAAATCGTTGGTACGCCTGTCCATTTCTGAAGTAATATCATTTTCCTTTTTGGCCAGTTCTGCCTTTACTTCTTTCACCAGGTCGAAGTTGGCGGCCACGGAATCCATTTCAAAATAAGCCATCCTGAACTGGTAGTCACCCTTCAGGCTGTCGCCGGTTATTTCCTTTTTACTGCTGCTTTTAGCCGACGGGCTGAACTTCGAAAACAGAAGATAGGCCACCACCAGGCTCAGCAATACATTCCATATAATCAATCCGTTTTTCATCATACTGCGGCTTGCAAATTAAGCATTAAGGTCCCGGCAAATATAGTTATTCATCTTACTTTATGAAAGGCTTAACAGCATTTACTCAATAGAGGTTATTTCTGAAAACCATACCGGTCCCTGATCACCTGAATGAAAAAGGAGCAAAGAAATTCTTTGCTCCTGGTATCTTGCCAATCGAATTGGTTTCAGTTTATTCCTCTTCATCAAAGGCCATGGCCTCACGGGTTGTCTGCAGCAGCTCGTATTCTTCCTTGCTTCCTACGATGATATCCTCGAACTCCCTGAGACCTGTACCGGCCGGTATCGGGTGACCGGTGATCACATTCTCCTTCAGGCCAAGCATCTCATCTGTCTTACCGTTGATGGCGGCAGATGACAGCACCTTAGTGGTCTCCTGGAAGGAGGCCGCTGAGATCCAGCTTTGTACACCCAGGGATGCTTTGGTAATACCCAGCAGTGTCGGGGAGGAGGTGGCAGGTTTTGCATCACGGTATTCCACCGGCTTTTTATCGTTACGGCGGAGTATGGAATTCTCTTCCCTTACTTCCCGCAGCGTTACGATCTGCCCGGCACGCAGCTTCGTGCTTTCGCCCACATCAGTAACCACTTTCTTATCGAAGATGTAGTCGTTTTCCTGTACAAAGTCAAACCTGTCTTCCAGGTCATCCTCAAGGAACCTTGTATCGCCCGGATCAACGATGCTTACTTTACGCATCATCTGGCGAACGATCACCTCAATGTGTTTATCATTGATCTTCACCCCCTGCAAACGATATACCTCCTGAATCTCGTTCACCACGTATTCCTGTACGGCGAACGGTCCTTTGATCGCCAGGATATCGAACGGTGCGATCTGGCCATCGGAAAGGGAGGCACCGGCTTTCACAAAGTCGCCATCCTGCGCCAGGATCTGGCGGGTAAGCGGTACGAGGTATTTTTTCTGCACGCCGTCTTTTGCTTCGATGATGATCTCCCGGTTACCCCTTTTCACGGCACCCATGATCACCACGCCATCGATCTCTGAAACCACTGCCGGGTTACTCGGGTTCCTGGCTTCAAACAATTCCGTTACCCGGGGAAGACCTCCGGTGATATCCCTCAGTTTACCCAGTACCCTCGGTATCTTCACGATCACCTGTCCGGCTTTCACTTCATCGCCTTCTTCCATAATGATATGGCTTCCGGTAGGCAGGTTGTAGGATTTGTTCTCCTTACCCTGCACCACGATAGAAGGTATCTTGGTCTTATCCTTGGTTTCGATAACCACTTTCTCCCGGTGTCCGGTTTGTTCATCCGCTTCTTCCCGGTAGGTAATCCCCTCGATCACATTCTCAAACTTCACGGTTCCCTCGATCTCGGCCATGATCACGTTGTTGAACGGATCCCAGGAGCAGATCACATCGCCTTTATTCACTTTCTGGCCGTCCTTCACGTTCAGTGTGGCGCCGTAAGGAATATTGTTGGTGATCAGCAGGCGGTCATTTTTCGTATCGATGATACGCACCTCACCGGTACGGCCGATAACGATCTGTGATTTCGCTCCTTCGTTATTGGTAATGCTTACGGTACGAAGCCCGTCAAACTGTATCGTTCCTTCAAACTTTGCCAGCAGGGTTGATTCAACGGATGCGGAACCGGCCACACCACCCACGTGGAAGGTACGCAGGGTAAGCTGTGTACCCGGCTCACCGATTGACTGTGCAGCGATGATACCTACGGCATCACCTTTCTGCGCCAGGTTACCGCTGGCCAGGTTCTTACCATAACACTTCACGCAAACACCTCTCTTGCTTTCGCAGGTAAGTACAGAACGGATCTCCACGATCTCAATACCGGCTTCTTCTATTTTCTTGGCCAGGTCTGAAGTGATCTCATCACCGGCTGCAATGATCAGGTTATCGCTCACGGGATCATACACATCATGCAGGGAGGTACGGCCCTCGATCCTGTCACTCAGCGGTTCGATGATGTCTTCATTATCTTTTAAAGCTGATGTGGCAATACCACGCAGCGTTCCGCAGTCTTCTTCGGTGATCACCACATCCTGGGCCACATCCACCAGACGACGGGTCAGGTAACCGGCATCGGCTGTTTTAAGGGCCGTATCGGCAAGACCTTTACGGGCACCGTGGGTGGAGATGAAGTAGTCCAGTACGTTCAGTCCGCCTTTAAAGTTGGAAAGGATCGGGTTCTCGATGATCTCGGAACCGGTTGAACCGGATTTCCTCGGCTTGGCCATCAATCCCCTGATACCGGCGAGCTGTTTGATCTGCTGTTTGGAACCACGGGCGCCGGAGTCGAGCATCATGTACACAGAATTAAAGCCCTGCTTATCGCTGCTCAGTTCACGGATCAGTGTCTCCGTGATCCGGGTATCCACCCGGCTCCATATATCCACGATCTGGTTATAGCGTTCGTTGTTGGTGATGAGACCCATGTTATAGCTGTCCCATACCTCATCCACCTCACTCTTTGCATTTTCCAGCAGTTCTTCTTTCACATCCGGGATGATCAGGTCATTGATGTTGAAGGAAAGACCCCCCTGGAAGGCCGTACGGAATCCAAGCTGCTTGATATCATCAAGGAACTTAGCCGTTTTCGGAACGTTGGTAATGCGGATGATATCACCGATGATCTCCCGAAGGTTCTTTTTGGTGAGGAGGGCATTCACAAAACCAACCTCGGCCGGTACGTTCTGGTTAAAGATCACACGGCCCACCGTTGTTTCGATCAGTTTATGTTCGAGCAGGCCATCGGCATTGCGGATATTGGCTTTCACCTTTATCCAGGCATGCAGGTCCACCACTTTTTCGTTATAGGCAATGATCACTTCTTCGGCAGAATAGAAGATCTTTCCCTCTCCTCTTACAATTTCTTTATCGGTTGTCTTCTTTCCTTTCGTGATATAGTACAGGCCCAGTACCATGTCCTGTGAGGGCAGGGTGATCGGCTGACCATTCTGCGGGTTCAGGATATTGTGGGAGGCCAGCATCAGTAACTGGGCTTCCAGGATAGCAGCATGGCTCAGCGGCACATGCACGGCCATCTGGTCACCATCGAAGTCAGCGTTGAACGCCGTACACACCAGCGGGTGAAGCTGGATCGCTTTTCCTTCGATCAGTTTGGGCTGGAAGGCCTGTATAGAAAGACGGTGCAGTGTCGGGGCACGGTTCAGCATGACCGGGTGCCCTTTCAGTATATTTTCAAGGATATCCCAAACCACAGCTTCCTTTTTGTCAACCAGTTTCCTGGCAGACTTCACTGTTTTTACGATACCTCTTTCGATCAGTTTACGAATGATAAAGGGTTTGAACAGTTCTGCCGCCATATCTTTTGGCAGACCGCACTCATGCAGTTTCAGTTCAGGGCCTACCACGATCACCGAACGGCCGGAGTAGTCCACCCGTTTACCGAGCAGGTTCTGGCGGAAACGTCCCTGCTTGCCTTTCAGTACGTCTGAAAGTGATTTCAATGCCCGGCCGCCTTCTGCTTTCACCGCATTTGATTTACGGCTGTTGTCGAAGAGGGAGTCCACCGCTTCCTGCAGCATCCTCTTTTCGTTACGCAGGATCACTTCAGGTGCTTTGATCTCCAGCAGGCGCTTCAGACGGTTATTACGGATGATCACCCGGCGGTACAGGTCGTTGAGGTCAGAAGAAGCAAAACGGCCGCCATCCAGGGGAACAAGGGGACGCAGTTCCGGCGGAATCACCGGGATGTATTGCATCACCATCCACTCAGGGCGGTTGGTGATCCTTGTATTGGCATCACGGAAGGCTTCCACCACGCTGAGGCGTTTCAGGGCATCCGCTTTACGTTGCTGTGATGTTTCTGTTGCAGCTGCATTACGCAGGTCGAAGGAGAGCTGGTCCAGGTCGATCCGCTGGAGCATGTCATGCACGGCTTCCGCACCCATCTTGGCGATGAACTTGTTCGGATCATCATCCGGCAGGTACTGGTTCTCTTTCGGCAATGTCTCCAGTATGTCGAGGTATTCTTCTTCGGTCAGCAGGTCGCCGTAGTTCTGGCCTTTGTCCACCCGGATACCCGGCTGAATCACCACGTACCTTTCATAGTATACGATGGTCTCCAGCTTCTTGGAGCTTACGCCCAGCAGGTAACCGATCTTGTTCGGCAATGATTTGAAGTACCAGATATGCACCACGGGTACCACCAGTTTGATGTGGCCCATTCTTTCCCGGCGAACTTTCTTCTCGGTTACTTCCACACCGCAGCGGTCGCACACGATCCCCTTGTAGCGGATACGCTTGTACTTGCCGCAGGCACATTCATAGTCTTTCACAGGGCCGAAAATCCTTTCGCAGAACAAACCATCTCTTTCCGGTTTGTACGTACGGTAGTTGATCGTTTCAGGCTTCAGGATCTCGCCGTAGCTTCTTTCCAGGATGGTATCCGGCGAAGCCAGGCCGATGGTGATCTGTGAGAAACCTGCTTTGGGGCGATTTTCTTTTCTTACTGCCATGATCGTATTTACGATTTTAGATTTTTGATTTTATTTTTTGTCCGGGCTTCAGTTCCCTGGTCAGCTGATGTTGCGTCGCACTCTTCATCGTCCGGTTCGCTGCTCACCACGCACCATTTACTATTCAAACTTCAGGTCCAGTCCCAGCCCCCTCAGTTCATGCACCAGTACGTTGAATGATTCAGGTACACCGGCCCTCGGTACGTTATCCCCTTTTACAATAGACTCGTAGGTCTTGGCACGGCCGATGATATCATCCGACTTGATGGTAAGCAGTTCCTGCAGGATGTTGGACGCACCATAGGCTTCCAGTGCCCACACCTCCATCTCACCAAAACGCTGACCACCGAACTGGGCCTTACCACCCAGCGGCTGCTGGGTAATGAGACTGTAGGGTCCGATAGAACGGGCATGCATCTTATCATCCACCATGTGGTGAAGCTTGATGACGTAGATGATACCCACGGTCGCTTTCTGGTGAAACTTCTCTCCGGTTTCACCATCATGCAGGTATGTGTGACCATACATGGGGATACCGGCCTGGTTACAATAGCTTGCTATTTCATCCACCGTGGCACCATCAAAGATCGGCGTGGAGAATTTGAGACCCAGTTTCTCCCCGGTCCATCCCAGGATGGTTTCATAGATCTGTCCAAGGTTCATACGGCTCGGTACACCCAGCGGGTTCAGCACCACGTCAACCGGGGTACCGTCCTCGAGGAACGGCATATCTTCCTGGCGAACGATCTTGGCCACGATACCTTTATTACCGTGACGGCCGGCCATTTTATCCCCCACTTTCAGCTTACGCTTGACAGCGAGGTATACTTTCGCCAGCTTCAGCACACCGGCAGGTAACTCATCACCGATACTGATATTGAATTTCTCCCTTTTGTAGCGGCCGAGTTCTTCGTTGTACTTGATGTTATAGTTATGCAGCAGCGTATTGATGCTGTCGTCTACTTTTTTGTCACCGGTCCATCCCAGCGGGTTGATGTTGGCATAGTCAAGTCCGCGGAGGTTCTTGTCTGTGAATTTTGCGCCCTTACCGATCTGTACTTCGCCGAAATTGTTGCTTACCCCGGCTGAGGTATAGTTGGCCAGCAGGGTGGTCAGCTTTTCCAGCAGCACTTCTTTCAGGTCATTCTCATTCTTCTCATGCATTTTCTCGAGCTTCTCCATGGCGGCCTTCTCCCGGATCTTGGCATTCTTATCTTTCTTGGCCCGCTGAAACAGTTTCTTGCCGATCACCACCCCTTCCACCCCGTTCGGGGCTTTCAGCGAAGCATCTTTTGCATCACCGGCTTTATCACCAAAGATGGCCCGGAGAAGTTTCTCTTCCGGTGTCGGGTCGCTTTCACCTTTCGGGGTGATCTTACCGATCAGGATATCCCCCTCCTTCACCTGCGCACCAATACGGATGATACCGTTCTCGTCGAGGTCTTTGGTGGCTTCTTCAGAAACGTTCGGGATATCCGGTGTCAGTTCTTCTTCACCCAGTTTGGTATCCCTTACTTCCAGTTCATATTCTGAAATGTGTACAGAAGTAAACAGGTCTTCTTTCACCACCCGCTCACTGATCACGATGGCATCCTCAAAGTTGTAACCCTTCCAGGGCATGAAGGCCACTTTCAGGTTCTTACCCAGTGCCAGTTCTCCGTCTTTGGTGGCGTATCCTTCGGTCAGGAAATCCCCCCGCTTCACCTTCTGGCCCTTCTTCACGGCAGGCTTCAGGTTGATACAGGTTTCCTGGTTGGTTTTGATGAATTTGGTAAGCCTGTACACCCGCAGGTCATCTTCAAAGCTTACCAGTTTTTCGTCTTCATCCCTGTCATATCTTACATGTATCTCGTTAGCATCAACAAATTCCACCACCCCGTTTCCGTCTGCATGGATCTGGATCCTCGCATCACGGGCCGCCTTTCCTTCCAGGCCAGTTCCTACAATAGGAACATCAGGACGGATCAGCGGTACAGCCTGGCGCTGCATGTTCGATCCCATCAGGGCACGGTTGGCATCATCATGCTCGAGGAAGGGGATCAGCGAAGCGCTTAACCCCACGATCTGGTTGGGGGCTACGTCCATGAACTCCACTTCCTGCTTTTCCAGGATGGGGAAGTCACCGGTCTGGCGGCTCACCACTTTTTCTTCAGCCAGTTCCCCTTTCTCATTCAGCTGAGAGTTGGCCTGGGCGATCTTTGCCAGGTCTTCCTCTTCCGCACTGAGGTAAGAAAGTTTCTTCATATCCACCTTGCCGTTTTCAACTTTACGGTAAGGGGTTTCAATAAAGCCCATGTCATTGATCTTGGCATGCACACAAAGTGTGGAGATAAGACCGATGTTCGGGCCTTCAGGCGTTTCAATTGTACAAAGACGGCCGTAGTGGGAGTAGTGTACGTCACGCACCTCGAAGCCGGCCCTTTCACGGCTAAGACCGCCGGGACCGAGGGCCGAGATACGGCGTTTGTGGGTGATCTCACTCAGCGGGTTGGTCTGATCAAGGAACTGAGACAGCTGTGAGGTTCCGAAGAAGGAATTGATCACAGAAGACAGTGTTCTTGCATTGATCAGGTCAACCGGGGTGAATACCTCGTTATCTCTTACGTTCATCCTTTCACGGATGGTGCGGGCCATACGGGCCAGACCTACACCGAACTGAGCATATAACTGCTCTCCCACTGTTCTTACACGGCGGTTGCTCAGGTGGTCGATATCATCGATCTCAGCTTTACCGTTGGTGAGTTTCACCAGGTATTTGATGATAAGAATGATATCTTCTTTGGTCAGTGTTTTCTTTTCCAGCGGCAGGTCAAGGTTCAGTTTGCGGTTGATCTTGTAACGGCCCACTTCACCGAGATCATAACGCTTATCGCTGAAGAATAATTTATCGATGATACCGCGGGCGGTTTCATTATCCGGGGCATCAGCGCCACGGAGCTGGCGGTAGATGAACTGAACCGCTTCCAGTTCACTGTTGGAAGTATCCTTGTTCAGGGTATTGTAGATGATCGCATAATCGCCGCCTACATCTTCCCGCTGGATAAAGATGCTCTTTACATCCATATCCGCAATCGTGTCGATGGCTTCTTCATCCAGCACCGTATCCCTTTCCATCACGATCTCGTTCCTTTCGATAGACACCACCTCACCGGTATCTTCATCCACAAAATCCTCTACCCAGGTACGAAGCACACGGGCAGCCAGGCGCTTGCCTACGTATTTGCCAAGTGTCTTCTTATCCACTTTTACTTCATCGGCCATTCCGAAAAGTTCCAGAATGTCCTTATCGGTTTCATAACCGATCGAACGAAGCAGGGTGGTAACCGGGAATTTCTTTTTCCGGTCGATATAAGCGTACATCACATTGTTGATGTCGGTAGCAAACTCCATCCAGGCTCCCTTGAACGGGATCACCCGGGCAGAGTAGATCTTGGTTCCGTTCGGGTGAACCGATTGGCCGAAGAACACACCCGGTGAGCGGTGAAGCTGTGATACCACCACCCTTTCGGCGCCGTTGATCACAAACGTACCACGGGGCGTCATGTAGGGTATATTTCCCAGGAACACATCCTGAACGATGGTCTGAAAGTCGACGTGCTCTTCATCGTTACAGCTCAGGCGGAGTTTTGCCTTGAGGGGAACGGCATACGTCAGTCCCCTTTCCATACATTCTTCGATGGTGTAGCGGGGAGGGTCAATAAAGTAGTCCAAAAATTCCAGCACGAAAATGTTCCTCGTATCAGTGATCGGGAAATTTTCTTTGAACACACGGAACAAGCCTTCGATGTTTCTCTTGTCCGGTGTGGTTTCAAGCTGGAAGAATTCTTTGAATGACTGGATCTGTACTTCGAGCAGATCGGGTGTTTCAGCTAAATGCTTGATCTTACCGAAATCCACTCTGGAGTTCACTTTTGTTGAAGACATAGCGTAAAACCGGTTTTTTACAACGTTGCGGACACACAAATCACCAACAGGCTTTCATCTTGAATAAAATAAAAGCCAGTGAGTTTCAACTACTTAAGCATGATTTGGGATGTCAAAATATTTTTGGCCAAAATAAAGGATGGCAAAGGTAAGGATTTAATTTTCCCGGCCAAGAAAAGTTTGCTCACAACAATCCGGCCAAAAAACTGGTTTGGAAGGGCTTCCGGTTCGTTCCGATACCTTAAATTGAATTGAAATTACCTTATGAAAAAGAGTGAGTGGGTGAAGGATTATTTTAGTTTTTCCCGGCGTGACCGGATCGCCATCCTGGTACTTATTTTACTGATTACCGCCGTTTTCTTTTCGCCCCGGCTATTTTCCCGGGTACTGTCCCGCAAAGCCCCGCAAACCGATACCGCCTGGATTGCTGCCCTGCAACGGCTGGAGGTGAAAGATTCGATGCCTGCTGCCCCCCTGCTGTCCGGCACAGAGGAGATCGGCCGGCCGGAATATGATGAACCGGCCCGAGACCACCCGGCAAGGTCCAAACCGGTGCTTTTCTATTTCGATCCCAACACCCTTTCGGCTGAAGAATGGAAAAAATTAGGCCTCCGGGAAAAGACGATCCGCACTATACAAAACTACCTGAGCAAGGGCGGGCATTTCCGTAAACCGGAAGATGTAAAAAGAATCTACGGCCTTTTTCCGGATGAATACGAACGGATAGCACCTTATATCCAAATTGCAGCTGCTGAAACGGTTAAGAACCACTATACAGAAGAGCCAACACCGGTAAAGGCTTTCACTGCTGCACCAAGATATAGTGTGATCGACGTAAACAGGGCTGATACCACCGCTTTTATCGCATTGCCGGGCATCGGCAGTAAACTGTCTGCCCGGATTGTAAACTTCAGGGATAAGCTCGGCGGGTTTTATTCGATCAGCCAGGTGGGTGAAACTTATGGCCTGCCTGATTCGACCTTTCAAAAGATTAAACCTTACCTGAAACTGGAGAACAGCTCAGTCAGGAAAATCAATATCAATACTGCGACAATTGAGGAACTGAAAGCCCATCCATACATCCGGTATACCTTAGCCAATCCCATTGTGGCTTACCGGAAAGAACACGGACCGTTTGCAAAGGTTGAAGACCTGAAGAAAGTGATGGCGGTGACGGAGGAAGTTTATAGTAAAATAGCGCCTTATCTTACCCTATGATCAGCTGCCGGGTTTATATATAATGAAAATACGCAGGAAATGAATTGTCTCATTTTGGGAGAAACGTTTCCAATGTTCAAGTGTAACAGATAAATGTCCTTTGGTAAAAAGATATCCGCCTCCGAAATAAGCTTTAAAACCAGGTGGCGCTTTGGCTTTTCCAATTTTAAATTCAGGTCCCAGCGCATGTACCAGTTTTTGTTTCCAGTGCGGCAGCTGGTTTGCTGTAATTATTGAATCTTTAGAAGCGGAGCCCGTAATTTCAACAACATAACAAGATTGGGTGGCAAGGTCATAAACTTTTCCATCTGTTGTACTGTCGATCTGAAAAGAAGTATGGTAATGGCTTCTTTCTTTATCAAAAGCCCCCCTCACCTGCCTAAACCCGGTAATTGTGTCTTTAACGACAATGTTTAGTTGTTTGGCAAAGTTATTTTGACCAGGCGCCGTTAGGGATGAGAAAAAAGAAAGTAAAACGACAAACCGCATGGGTAGTGTAATTAAAAAGTATGGGTCAGCTTAATTAAAATTAATAAAAAAACCCTCCGGAAGCGGAGGGTTTCAAAAATCTATTCAGTAAAGAAATTAAGCGATCTCTACATCAGCACCTGCTTCTTTCAGCTTGGCTGCAATTTCTTCGGCTTCTGCTTTAGAAACACCTTCTTTCACATTCTTCGGAGCACCGTCTACGAGGTCTTTTGCTTCTTTCAGTCCGAGACCAGTCAGGTCTTTCACTACTTTCACTACGTTCAGTTTGGAAGCGCCGCCGTTTTTCAGTACAACGTTGAAAGCCGTCTTTTCTTCAGCTGCTGCACCACCGCCGCCATCACCACCGCCGCTTACTACTACTGCAGCTGCAGCCGGCTCAATGCCATACTCTGATTTCAGGAAATCTGCGAGTTCCTGTACTTCTTTTACTGTTAAGCCTACCAGGCTTTCTGCTAATGCTTTTACGTCTGCCATGTTGTTTGAATTTTTCCCGCCTTCATTGTTTTTGACTCCGGCGGAGTTTAAAAAAATTGTTTTATAGTATAGCTGCGGACTCCCGGCTTCAGCTAAGAACCAATGGCTCAAAGCAAACAGCCTTTGCCCGGGGGCTGATTACTCTGCCGTTGTTCCTGCTGCCTGCTTTTCGTGGTGGTGCAGTAATGCAGCCAGTACCCGTTTGGCAGGAGATTGCAGCAGACCGATCACTTCGCCGATCAGTTCATTCTTCGTCTTGATCTTGGTCAGTGCCGCCAGCTGGTTATCACCCATGTACACATCGCCATTGATGAATGCTGCTTTCATTACCGGCTTCTCACCATTGCTTTCTTTCCGGAAAGAGCTGATGATCAGGGCCGGCTCTTTGGGATTTTCTGAAAACATCAGGGCCGTTACTTTATGCAGTGAATCGTACACCCCTGCATATTTTTCGCTGTCCAGGGCTTCCAGTGCCTTTTTAATAAGCGTATTCTTGGCCACTTTCATTTCCACCTGCTTGTTAAAACAGGCACGGCGCAGTTTACCTACCTGCTCTACCGTCAGCGATTCTGTATCGGTCACATAGAAGTTATTGTACTGTGAGAATTTTCCCTTCAGTACTTCTATCACTTCGTTTTTTTGCTCTTTAGTCATTTTATTTAAAGTTTGAGCTTGTTAATGTTTGGGCTGATCCGCCGGGGCGGTCCAGGTCCTTAGTGTACAAATGCTTTTGAATCGATTGAAATACCAGGGCTCATGGAGCTGGCCATGCTGATGCCTTTCAGGTAAATCCCTTTGGCACTGGACGGCTTTGCTTTAATGATTGCGTTCAGTAACTCCTGGCTGTTTTCAGCGATCTTTTCAGGGGTAAAGCTTACACGGCCGATCGAAGCATGGATGATACCTGCTTTATCAACCTTGAAAGCGATCTTACCGCCTTTTACTTCATTCACTGCACCGGCCACATCGTTACTGACGGTGCCGGTCTTAGGGTTCGGCATCAGGTTACGGGGGCCGAGTACTTTACCGAGTTTACCGATCTTAGGCATCACGGAAGGGGTGGCTATGATCACATCCACATCCACCCATCCGCCTTCGATCTTGGTCACGTATTCATCAAGACCAACATAATCGGCGCCGGCTGCTTTTGCCTCAGCTTCCTTATCAGGTGTGCAAAGCACCAGTACTTTTTTGGTTTTACCGGTACCGTGCGGAAGGGTGACGGTACCACGGATGGCCTGGTCGGCTTTTTTAGGATCCACACCCAGGCGGATATGCAGGTCAACGGAAGCATCAAACTTCGTGGTGTTAATTTGTTTCACCAGCGCTGAAGCTTCTTTCAGTGAGTATGCTTTGTTTGCGTCAATCTTTGATTCCGCAACTTTTCTTTTTTTACTTACAAATGCCATTGTAATTCGTTTTTTGGTTCAGGAGATTAATTTTCCCAGGGGGCTTTTCCTTCAACAGTCAAACCCATACTGCGGGCTGTACCGGCTACCATTTTCATGGCGCTTTCCACCGTAAAACAGTTCAGGTCGGGCATTTTGTCTTTAGCAATTGCCTCTACCTGGCTCCAGTTTACCTTACCCACCTTGTTGCGGTTGCTCTCTTTAGAACCTTTCTGAATCTTGGCTGCTTCCATCAGCTGAACAGCAGCGGGAGGTGTTTTGATGATAAATTCAAAACTCTTGTCTGTGTAAACAGTAATTAATACGGGGAGAACTTTCCCTTGTTTGTCCTGCGTTCTTGCATTGAACTGCTTACAGAATTCCATGATATTGATACCCTTGGAACCCAGCGCAGGACCGATCGGAGGTGCAGGGTTGGCCTGGCCACCCTTGCATTGCAGCTTTACAAAGCCGCTGATTTCTTTTGCCATTTTCTTTGATTTATTGGTTCAAGCGTCCTGGCATTACGCCAGAACTCCCAAATTCGTCATTCCGCTATTGCGAATATCAAGAACTAATTGGGGCCGCAAAGATAAGGCCCGCCTGCCAATGCACAAAGCTTTTGCAAACTTAATATCGGTTATCCTGTATCCTGCCGGTACGGACGTTAATCACTGAAAAACAATCCTTTTCCCGGTTTCATCGATGAAAACCGGTTGAGAACAGGCGGATATCGGTCGGTCTGTACCGCAAGTACCGGACCGGCCCCCCTTCACCCCATTCTGCTCACCATTCTCTCAGCAGCACCCCCGGATTGTGCATTGCCCGCCGCCGCAGACGTATTGGTACCCGAAAGGACGCTTTGCACATAATAAATTCGCAGACCTTAACCATATACCTATGCCGATCTACATGGATGTACACATTGTACCCGGAGTAAAGGCCCGTGAAGTGGCAAAGGCACACCAGCGAGACCTCCTGCTTGAAGATCAGTTTGGCTGCAAATGCATGACCTACTGGGTGGACGAACACCGGGAAACAATCTTTTGCCTGGTGGATGCCGCCAGTAAAGATGCAGTAACAGAACTGCACAGTAAAGCCCATGGCATGGTGCCCAACAAGATCATTGAAGTGAGCAGCTCTGTCGTTCAATCCTTTCTTGGGCGTATTTACGACCCTGAACTGGCGATGAACGAAGATGGTGTAAAAGTATTTGCGGAAGCCTCTTACCGTTTCCTGGTGTTCATCAGAACGGAAGACCCGGTCTTACTGGCCCACCGCCTGGGACCAGCCGGGGCGTCTGAACTGATCAGCAGGTATATTCAATCGGTACAAAGGAATTGCCAACGGTATGGCGGCGCAGAAGCTGAACATAAAAAGGAAGGGGTGGTTCTGTCGTTCAGTTCTGCTGGAAAAGCAATCGACTGTGCACAGGCCTTGTTAAGGGATCTTTCTTATACTGACCGTGAAATGCTCAGTATCCGGGCAGCCATCAATGGCGGTGAACCGGTATCAAACAGTAATGAATTGTTTGGTGATACCCTGTCAGCGGCAGGTTCCCTTGCATTGATCACTCCCCTGAATCATGTAGCCTTGTCTGTACCGGTCAATGAACTTGTTTTGAAAGACAAGACCAGGCCGTACCCGGCATTATTTTTTTCCCTTCAGCCGCAGGAAGAAGATTTTCTCTTCTCGTTCTATTCTATTGTAGAGGAAAAATGGCAGGAATCCTGCTTCGATGTACCTGAGTATGCCCGGGCTATGGCAATGAGCCAGTCGCAACTATACAGGAAAGCTGTAGCCGTGACCGGTGAATCCTGCAATACATTGCTGAAAAATTACAGGCTGGAAAAAGCCAAAGCCCTGCTCAGGAAAAGAAAGTACACTGTGGCCCAGGTTACTTTTGACTGCGGTTTTACCAGTCCTTCTTATTTCACCAAATGCTTCAAGGCGCAGTATGGATTGCTGCCGAATACTTATATGAATATGACAGCCGGACAGGTGTGCTGATTCCGTCGCCCGTATTTCTAATGATATACCGCTGCATTTCTTATTTCATTCCTTGATTGATTTGTTACAGCCCGGCGGAAACGGGAAAGGTAGTTTTGCTCCATTGTTTAACCTAAAAAAAAAGACAATGAAGACCTACCTTATCCAGCGAAACATTCCCGGTGTAGGGAAACTCAATGCGGAAGAACGCAAAGGCATAGCAGTACGTTCCTGCAATGTGCTGGACCAGCTGAATGCATCCGAAATTCAGTGGATCCAAAGCCTTATCACTCATGATAACATCTGGTGCATTTATAAAGCTGTAAACGAAGAAGTACTTCGTGAACACGGACGAAGAGGCAGCTTCCCGGTTGACAATATCCTGGAAGTTTGCAATATCATCAGTCCGGCCACGGCAACATCTCCCGTTTGAGCGGCTGATCATTCAGATCAGACCTCCGGAAACCTTTAACCATTAAATCTTTTATATGAAATTCTCAGTTCCTGTTCATAAAGCAGGAAAAGCAGTTATTTATCTTTTACCGGCGGCCCTTTCGCTTTCGATCTTCGGCTGCGGGAAAACCAGGAATGACAACAGGAATGATGGCAACATTGCAAAACCTGTTTATCTGGCTAATTACGCCGGCCCGGGTAAACCAAGGGAGCTGTCACAGGCCGCTATATTGCAGCTGCAATATGCAAGAGCGGCCACGGCCCGGTACAATAATTTTCAAACGGCTGTGCGTGACGGGTATATTGATATCAACGTCATCATTCCGCAAACAGGCTTTCATTATCTCCAGGTTGACCGGCTGGATTCGGGTTTTGACCCGGCCAAGCCGGAAATACTGATCTACAACAGGGAGGCCAACGGACGTATGAAACTGGTGGCGCTGGAGTATGCGATACCGGTGGCGCTTTCACCAGCCGCCCCGGAGGGGTTTGCGGGCGATGATGATGTATGGTCGGTTTACCAGAATACATTGTGGACCTTGTATGCCTGGGTCTGGGAGCATAATCCTTCGGGGGTGTTCAGCCCGGTGAACCCGGAGGTTCACATCCCGTAATAAAAAAAACCATTCACGGTCCGTGAATGGTTTTTTAGTTTCTTTTATGGCTCATCAGCTTATTTTCTCTACCTGCATATAGGTAAGTTCCACCGGAGTGGAGCGGCCAAATATCTTTACGGTCACCTTCAGTTTCTTCTTCTCGTCGTTCACTTCTTCAATCACCCCGTTGAAATCATTAAAGGCTCCTTCAATGATCTTGATGGTCTCTCCCACAATGAACGGCTCGCTCATGCTTACACCGCCGGTCTCTGCCATTTCATCCATCTTGCCCAGCATTTTGTTCACTTCTGCCTTCCGCAGTGCGATGGGGTGATCTTTTCCGAGGAAATGGATCACATTGCTGGTGTTCTTAATGATGTCACGGAGGTCGTCGGTAAGTTTGCCATTGGCGATCTCGATCATTACATAGCCGGGGTAGTAGTTCCTTTCCCGCATCACTTTTTTCCCGTTGGCTACTTTGTACACTTTCTCCACGGGCAGGAAAACCTGTTTTACCTGCTCCCATCCGCCGCGGCTCACTTCTTTATCAAGGTACTCTTTTACCTTTTTTTCCTTTCCGCTCACCACACGAAGCACATACCATTTGGTATCCTGCTGCTGAACATTTTCTGTATTCGTAGTTGCTTCCATCTGCTTAGAAAAGTTGGTTGTAAACAAACTTCAGTGCGTTGCCGAACACGGTATCCATGGCCAGCACGATCAGGGTTATCACCAAAGTGGCGGCCAGCACGATCATGGTTGATTGCTGGAGTTGTGGCCAGGTAGGCCAGCTTACTTTCTCTGTCAGTTCCTTGAAGGAATCCCTGAAGTAGGTTGATATTTTGTTCATATGAAGTTGAAAGGTTGATAAGCTGACAATCCAACATTACCATTCCTGTTAGTTATCAGCTGATTAACAAATTAACTATCCCGCACGGGCAGAGAGATTCGAACTCCCATCAACGGTTTTGGAGACCGCTATTCTGCCATTGAACTATGCCCGTAGAAAGCTAAAAGCTATCCCCCTTCGGTGGACAGCTTTTAGCACTATGTTGCGAAGATATACATCTTCTTTGAAAAAGCCGGCTTGTATCCGCCGGGGCGGATAACGGCTTCTTATTTAAGGATCTCAGTTACCTGACCGGCACCTACTGTACGACCGCCTTCACGGATCGCAAACTTCAGACCTTTCTCCATCGCAATCGGCTGGATCAGTTTTACCGTCAGCTGGGTGTTATCACCCGGCATCACCATTTCAGTACCTGCATTCAGCTCCACTTCACCGGTAACGTCAGTTGTACGGAAGTAGAACTGAGGACGGTATTTGTTGAAGAACGGAGTATGACGGCCACCTTCTTCTTTGCTCAGTACGTATACTTCGCATTTGAATTCAGTGTGCGGGGTGATAGAACCGGGTTTCACGATTACCATACCGCGGCGGATCTGTGTTTTTTCAATACCACGGAGCAGCAGACCGGCATTGTCACCGGCTTCACCTTCATCCAGCAGTTTGCGGAACATTTCCACACCGGTACAGGTAGAAGCCAGAGGTTTTTCGATCAGACCTACGATCTCAACCGCTTCACCAACTTTGATACGGCCTCTTTCGATACGACCCGTAGCAACAGTACCACGACCTGTGATAGAGAATACATCCTCTACAGACATCAGGAATGGCTGATCAACCGGGCGGGGAGGCAGCGGAATGTAAGTATCTACTGCTTCCATCAGTTCTTCCACACCTTTCACCCATTTTTCTTCGCCGGCCAGAGCACCGGTAGCAGAACCTTTGATGATCGGGGTGTTGGCACCGTCGAAACCGTAGAAGGTAAGCAGATCACGGATCTCCATTTCCACGAGGTCAAGCAGTTCCGGATCGTCAACCAGGTCAACTTTATTCATGAACACCACCATACGGGGTACACCCACCTGGCGGGCCAGCAGAATGTGTTCTTTAGTCTGAGGCATAGGACCATCAGTAGCAGCCACAACCAGTATAGCGCCGTCCATCTGGGCAGCACCTGTAATCATGTTCTTCACATAGTCGGCGTGACCGGGACAGTCAACGTGTGCATAGTGACGGTTTGCCGTCTGGTATTCCACGTGAGCCGTGTTGATGGTGATACCCCTTTCTTTTTCCTCAGGAGCAGCATCGATTTCATCATACTTTTTTGCTTCCGCCATACCTTTCTTGGAGAGAATGGTAGTGATGGCAGCAGTCAAGGTTGTTTTACCATGGTCGATGTGACCGATAGTACCAACGTTAACGTGGGGTTTGTCCCTTTTGAAGGTCTCTTTAGTTGCCATTGTTATCTGTTTTTAGGTTGTGTTTACTTAATAATTGTTACTTGTTATCTGTGAAGCCGGCTGTATTACTACTATCGGCTGTTGTTGCGTCGCACTCTTGTACTTTCTGTTCGCTGTTCATCAGGCTGCGGGCCGGGAGCGCAGAGCTTTGAGATTTACTCCCGCCACTCATCACCGGTAGCCCGTAGCTTTTTTCAGAGCCGTTAAAGGGAATTGAACCCTTGACCTCTTCCTTACCAAGGAAGTGCTCTACCACTGAGCTACAACGGCATTTTAAACCTTTGTCAATCCGGTGGCCTCTTCTCCCGCCAGAGGCGGATGCGCTGCCACTGAGCTACAACGGCATTTTAAACCTTTGTCAATCCGGTGGCATCTTCTCCCGCCAGAGGCGGATGCGCTGCCACTGAGCTGAAACGGCATTCTCCGTTAGCCGCTTTTAAGCCGGCTGTTTCGGCAGGAACTGCCCCCTGGACCCTAAATTGCAAACTAAGCAGAGCGGGAGACCGGGCTCGAACCGGCCACCTGAAGCTTGGAAGGCTACCGCTCTACCAAATGAGCTACTCCCGCTGATTAATTATCAATTACTGTTCTAATTAATAATCCAAAGAACTGTGGGCAAGGATGGATTCGAACCACCGAACTCCGAAGAGGACAGATTTACAGTCTGTTGCCGTTGGCCACTTGGCTACTTGCCCTTTGAAAAATCCCCAATTTTAAATACCAAATTCCAGGTGCTGAGCAGTTGGAAATTGCGATTTGCGGATTGGAATTTCTTCCTGAGCCACTTGTCGGAATCGAACCAACGACCTACTGATTACAAATCAGTTGCTCTACCAGCTGAGCTAAAGTGGCGTTCTTAATAATTGCCGCCACCCCCTTTTCAGGCATCCGGAAGTACGGCGGTTAATGCAATAAAGAGCTACCCCATTTATTTGGGGAGGCAAAGGTAAGGGAATTTGTTTTTTGCAAAAATTTTAGAGCGGGAATTTTATCCTGAAAATCAGCAGATAGAAAAAGCCCCGGCCGTTACTTCGGGGCCGGGGCTTTTATAAATTTTAAGCGGCTTTTTTTTCTTTATTTTTTTTGATCTGGATGACCAGCGAATCAAAGGCATCATCAAAAGATTCCTCGAACGATTTACTGGTGGATTTTACAAAAAAACTGTGGCGGGGAATGTGCACCCTGATCTCGGCTATTTTGTCCTTGATGGCATGCACTACATTGTCAAGTTTGAGAAACACTTTCACCTGAATGATCCGGTCGGTAAAGCCGGTAAGCTTTTCCAGTTTCCGGTTTACATACTCAATCAGCCGTCTGTCGGCATCAAAATGAACAGCTTGAATGTTTACGTTCATAGTCGTCAAATTTTAATCAGTAAAACAATAAATAAAGAACTGGTTCTTTTCAAAGGGTGGTTCTTTTATCAGTAGTAAATTACTTCAAAACACTCTTTTTTAAAAAAATTTACCTCACTTTTTTTATTGTGTGTGCCTGCTATTTTAAGGTTTCGGGTGGGCCTTTTTATGAACGTCTTTCAGTTTTTCTATGGTATTGTGGGTATACACCTGGGTGGCCGCCAGGCTGCTGTGCCCGAGCAGCTCTTTTACAGCACTCAGCCCGGCCCCATTGTTCATCAGGTGGGTGGCAAATGTATGGCGCAGCACATGGGGACTTTTCTTATCGGCCGTACTGGCCAGGCCCAGGTAGGTGTTTACCAGTAGCCAGGCATACCGGGGGTACAGCTTCTTCCCTTTCCCGGTTACCAGCAATACCTCCTCCGCCGACGGGAAATTCTCCCCTTTCTGCCGGGTATACTCCTTTAGCAGGGCCAGCAGTTCGGCACTTACCGGGATGATTCGCTCCTTATTGCCCTTGCCCAGCACTTTTATCTGTTTCCTTGAAAAATCGATCTGTTTTTCTTTCAGGTTCAGTAATTCGCTCAGCCGCATCCCCGTGGCATAAAATACTGCGATCAGTACACGGGCATTCAGGCTTTTCCAGTCGTCTGCCGAACTGTTCAGGGCCATCATCACCTTTTTCGTATCCTCCTCCTTAAGAAAAGAGGGTAACCGGCGGCTCACTTTGGGGCTGATCACTTTGGTCATGGGGGTTACTTCCACCGCACCTGTTTTCAGGCTGTACCGGAAGAAGGATTTAAGGGTGGAGATCTTCCGGTTGATGGACCGGGCCGAAAGCCCCTGCGCTTTCAGGGCTGCCAGCCAGCTCCGGATATGCAGATGGGAAATTTCTTTCAGCCCAGCCGGGCCGTAATTGTCACTGATAAAATTTACAAAGCCGTACAGGTCGTCCTGGTAGGATGTAATGGTATGTACAGAATACCTTTTTTCAAATTTCAGGTAATCAAAGAAGGGCTGAACTGACTGTAGGGTTAGCGTGGTCATAAAGCGGTTACCAAAGCTACAGAAACAACAGGCAAAAAAATAGCTGCCCGGTATGGAAACCGGACAGCTATCCTGTTATGTTCCGAAAAACCGGGGCGGTTAACCCTCGATCTTTCCGCTGGCTATCTTTTGCTTGTAGATCGCTTTCAGCACTTCGCCACGGCGTTTTACCGACGGCTTGGTGTACGACTGACGCTCCCTTAACTGCAGCAACACTTTCGATTTCTCGAATTTCTTCTTGTACTTCTTCAGCGCCTTGTCGATGTTTTCGCAATCTTTTGAATCAATGATCAGCATACTCTTTTATACCTCCTTGGTATTGTTTTATCCGAAGAACCCCTTCGGAGGGCGCAAAGATAGGGTGAAACATCCATAGTGAAAAGCCCTGCCGGCCAAAAGTTTTGAAGCCGGCCGCCCGCCCGGATCATAGAATAACTGGTTAATTTGCAGGAATGTTTACCGGTATCATAGAAGCCCTGGGCACCGTTTCAGAAGTGATCGTTATCGACACCAATTTGAGTTTTTGGATCGATTCTTCCCTTTCTGCTGAATTGAAACCGGACCAGAGCCTGAGCCATGATGGTGTTTGCCTGACGGTGGAGGAGGTTCATGGCACGGCCCACCGGGTAACAGCGATCGGCGAAACCCTGAAAAAAACTACCCTGGGCATCTGGAAAAAAGGCACCGTTATTAATCTCGAACGATGCCTGCGGCTTAGCGACCGCCTTGACGGGCACCTTGTGCAGGGGCACGTCGACACGACTGCCGTTTGCCTGGAAAGAAAAGAAAAAAAGGGAAGCTGGGAGTTTGAATTTGGCTTTCCCGCAAAGTTTGCCCCGCTTGTTATTGAAAAAGGATCCATTTCCGTAAACGGTATCAGCCTGACTGCCTTCAACGTGAAAAGGAAACGCTTTACCGTGGCGATCATCCCCTACACTTTTGAGCATACCAATATGGCGGCACTGAAAAAAGGAATGGAGGTCAACATTGAATTTGATATCGCCGGCAAGTATCTGCTCAGAAAGTTATCTTTGTAAGGAACCCGGCGAAGAAATTACTAACCCTTTATAACCGATGAATCCCGCTACTACCTCACTTGCGGAAAAGCAGGCAGGCAGGCAATACTACCCTGCGCTCGACGGGCTTCGGGGCGTCGCCATCCTGCTGGTGGTCTTCCTGCACAATTTCGGTTTTATGAGCTACTTCTTCTTCGGGTGGCTGGGCGTGGATCTTTTCTTCGTACTGTCCGGGTTCCTGATCACGGACATCTTACTGAATACCGTTGGCCGGAAGGACTTCCTCAAAAATTTCTATGTCCGCCGGGTACTGCGGATATTCCCGCTTTTTTACCTGGCCATCTTCATTTTTGTACTCCTATTGCCGCAGGTAAAAAGCCTGGGCCTGCAGGTGGATTACTATACAAAGAACCAGTTTTGGTTATGGACCTATCTTCAAAACTGGCTGTTCATCTTTAAGGAACCGTATGGTGATAAGATCCTCCTGCACACCTGGTCGCTGGCGGTGGAAGAACAGTTTTACCTGGTATGGCCATTACTGATCCTGCTTTTCCGGAAACCGGGGTACCTGCTTGCCGTAATGATCACCCTCCTGCTGCTGACCGGCATCGCAAGGTATGTGGTATGGAGCTTCAAAGTGGAGGACCTTGCCTACTCCAGCCTCTACACCTTTACCCGCATCGATGGCCTTTGCATTGGTGCAATGGTGGCGCTGCTGCAACGAATGAACCCTTTATTCCTGAAAAAAAACACCCTCTTCATTGTACTCCTCATGGCAGCCGTCAATTTTGGTTTTTATTTCATTAATCACAGTAGTGGCTTCACCCTCCCCTATCTCGCATTTGCCGGCTACACCACCTTTGCCGTTCTTTTCGGTATCCTGGTATATGAGGCCGTATCGGGAGAATCAACGATCATTCAGCGGCTCTTCAATAACCGGCCGCTGAAATTCTTTGGCCGGATATCTTACGGGCTGTACGTTTATCACTGGCCGGTGTACATCCTGTTATTTGACCGCACCAGGGACTGGATGCTTGCCCGCAGCGGCATCTCTTACAGAACGGCCGAACTGGCCGGCGGGATCCTTGTTACAATTGCAGCCGTACTGGTGAGCATGATCAGCTACCGTTTTTTTGAAAGCCCTTCCTGAAGCTAAAAGAGCAGTTTGCGTAACAGCTCGCTGTTTTCTTATTACTTTTATTCAAATTAAGTGTACTTGTTCACAGTTATATCAACAGGGGAATGACCTTCTTAACAAACTGATGGTTCCCCCGGCGAAAAAGGCTCTCCACCCTGATGATCTACGGCACCGACCTGTGCGACTCTGCCTGCAAACATTGCCTGATCTGGACAAAGCGGCCCGTCAATTACCTGCCCTTCGACAAGATCAAAGAGATCATGAACAGTAAGTGTGTGACCCGGAAAACGAATGTCGGGCTTGAAGGCGGTGAATTCCTGCTCCACCCGGATGCCATGGACATCATGGCCTGGTTCAGGAAGAATCACCCCAACTTCGACCTGCTTACCAATGCACTCAAACCGGAATCGGTCATCGAAGCGGTGGAAAGAAATCCGCCGCAGCGTTTATTTATCTCTGTGGACGGCGACAGGGATTCTTACCTGCATATGCGGGGAAAGGACGGGTACGACGGTATCATTCAGGTGCTTGAAAAAACGCACAAGAAGGTTCCCATCAGCCTCATGTTTACCTTGTCTCCTTACAATGATTTCAATGATATGAAGCATGTGGCGGAAGTAGCCACCCGTTTCGGCCTGGATATGCGTATCGGTGTGTATAATGATATCGCTTTCTTCGATACGATCGAATCGGCCCATTACAACGATATCGGGTCTTTAAAATCCGCCGGGGTCCTTTCTTTCAGTGATGCCAAAAAACTGATCGCCTCGAAAGGCGGAACAACGGAGACTTTCACTCCGCCGGCCGTAACCCGTGATCAGCTGATCCCTATCCGTGAACACATCCCGGAGATCGTTAAGAACTTCCCGGAAAATTTCGACTTCCTTGTCCTGTACGATGAATGGCGACGGGGCGGGCTGCAGCTTACCTGCAACAGTATACTCGACAGCCTGGTAGTGCTGCCCAATGGCGATGTACCGATCTGTCAAAACCTGAACGTACTCATCGGAAATGTGTTTACCAATACGCTTGATGAGGTTTTCAACGGGCCCGAAGCGGTGAAGCAGCAAAAACACTACAGCAGGAACTGCAACGCCTGCTGGATCAATTTTCACCGGAAATATGATGTGATCTTATACAGGACCTTTGAAAAGTATTTCGGACATTTCGCCACCCGGAAAATGCTGGGGCAGTACTGGTGGGAAAAAGAAAAAAAGAAATCCTACCGGCAGCTGATGCAGGCAAAATAAATCCTTCTACATCTTGAAAAAGATACTCCGGCCATATCTTTTCATTATCCTCTGCGGCATCATGGCCTATGCACCGGTAAGTTTTATGCTGCGGGCGCTGAAGAATGATGTTATCGCCTTAGAATACCCTATCAACCAGTTCATCAGCCAGAGTATCCGCCACGGCGAAGTTCCCGGCTGGTTCAATACCTGGGGCATGGGGTTCCTGTTGCAGAGTAACCTTACCTGGAGCCTCTATAGTACGCCACAGGTCTTTTTCTCTTTTTCGGCCTTTGACTACAATATATATACCCTGCATATTGAATTCCTCTTCTTCCTCCTTCTTGCCGGGTGGGGAATGTTTTATTTACTGAAGAAATTCTTCCTGCAGGACGAACGTATGGCACAACTGCTTTCCGTCTGCTATATGCTTTCCGGATTTATGGCGGGATCAACGCAATGGATGCTTTACATCACCGCCGCTGCCTTTATCCCCTTACTCCTGGCCTCGCTGTTGCATCTTTTACAGAAACCTTCCTTCCTGGCTGCTGCCAGGGTCTCCGTATGCTATACGCTGATGTTCACGAGTGTGTATGCAGCCTTTACCATTATTTCCACTTACTGTCTTCTCTTCTTCCTGGTAAGCTGGCTGCTCCTGCACCGAAGTGAAAAACAACTTACCGGCCAGCGTATGAAATTCCTGCTGATCAGCGGGCTCCTCACAACAATCTTATGTCTTCCCTGCCTGTATTTTACACTGGAAGTGCTGCAAAATATTGACCGGGGCAGCGGCCTGGCGGCCGACCCGCACTTCTTTAATTCCAACTACCTGCACCCCGGCGCCCTTACCAGTTTATTGTTTCCGTTCAGTTCAGTGAAAATGAGCTACCCGAACACGGAAGGCACCATGCTGAATACCTACACCGGCCTGCTTACCCTGTTAGTTCTGCCGTATATGACCGGGCTGGCGGTAAAGCAAAAAGACAAACAGGCTTTTATATGGGCCGGAATAACACTGCTGTTCCTGCTTGCTTCGTTTGGAGACATGACCCCGGTGCGGAAAGCGCTGAATATTCTTCCGGGGTTTTCATTCTTCCGGAACCCGGCTATATTCCGTTTGTACTTTATCCTTTTCTTATTGTTACTTACCGCAAGGGGCTGCCGCCAGGCGAAATTCCAGGATATCCTTCTGTCCAGACCGGTACGCTATTGCCTGCTGGTGCTCGCAGCCGTGAGCCTCGTTGTTATATTGATCCATGCCGGTCAGTTCAAAAAGATCTTTCCTTTCTCAGCCAGCCGGTTTGTTGCTGAAAGCGATTTTTCGATGGTATTATTTATCAGCAGTTGCATACAGTTGCTGCTCCTGCTGAAAGCTTTTGTACTCATCCGGCTCAGGGCCTGGAAACTGCTCACCTGGTTATTCGCAGGTGACCTTGTGCTGAATACACTGCTCTGCACACCTTTCTTTTCAGTCAGCAGCTATACTCCCCGTGAGCTGAATAATATTTACAGGCCGGTAAGCGGGTTTCCTGTGCAGCAGGAACGTCCTTCAGCCGTGCCCACCGTTTTTACCGATGCCAAGGGAAATAACTGGCAAAACATGAATGTTTACAGTAAAAAGATAGCATCGG
Source organism: Chitinophagaceae bacterium (assembly GCA_046329665.1). Taxonomy (GTDB): domain Bacteria; phylum Bacteroidota; class Bacteroidia; order Chitinophagales; family Chitinophagaceae; genus JJ008. The sequence continues at coordinate 38,117 of JAXLUG010000023.1, forward strand.
CAGAAGGCTATTGGGGACCGCTGGTCCTGAAGAATATGTTCCCGGAAGGGGCCGGCGCTTTTGCTGATAAACCACTTGTCGCTGCCAACGACAGTGGGTATACCCGGGTGACGGTACTTCTTCAGCAGCCCGATCATATACTCTGTGGCCGCCCGCCGGACAAAGCTGATACGGTTACGCTATTACAGAATTATTATCCTGGTGGTCTGCTTATATCAACGGGGTGAAAACTGCATTCATAAAAAGAAAGGCCCGGACTGGCCGTTCTGTTCCGGCAGGTAATACGAAATTGATTTCAGGTATGAAAGGAAACTGTTTGTATGGTCAGCGATAATGGTTCACCTGTTTATCCTTCTTTTCCTGGGCTGGTCCCTGGTCAGGTGGTGGCGGCAACGGAAGGTCATATCTTCTTACCCCGCATAGCCTCGCTGATGGCATGATCCATCAGACGTTCGGCATAGGGTCTTGAAATGCCGTTCAGTTTTTCGATCGCCGCCTGAATTTTATCCTTATCGCCTTTGTCAAGCAGGGCCGTTAATTCATCCATGGCGTGGCTGGTATCGCTGAGTTCTTCTTCTGTCAGTATGAATTTATTCTTTTGCAAAAACTGTGCGGTGGTATCCAGCAGCTGCCTGGCTTCTGTTTGTGCTTCCACCAGGGCCCTTACCTGCATATCTTCTTTTGCATGTGTTACCGAATCAAGCAGCATCTTTTCCACTTCCTCATCAGTAAGCCCGTACTGCGGCTTTACTTCCACACTCTGCTCCACACCGCTTCGCAGTTCTTTGGCCTTTACCACCAGTATGCCGTCTGCATTCACCAGGAAGGAGACCTCTACCTTTGGCAACCCTGCCGGCATTCCGGGGATACCAGTCAGATTGAACTCTGCCAGCTTTCGGTTGTCTTTTACCAGGTCCCGTTCGCCCTGGTATACGGCAATCTTCATCGCATGCTGTCCGTCCTTCTGGGTGGTGTACTGCCTTCCGGCCTTTGACGGTACTTTTGAGTTGCGGGGGATCAGCACATCCATAAGGCCTCCCATGGTTTCAATACCCAGGGAAAGCGGGGTGATATCCAGTAACAGGAAATCCCTGTTGTTACCGGCGAGAATATCTGCCTGCACGGCAGCACCCAATGCCACTACCTCATCGGGGTTAAGGGTATCGTGCAGTTCTTTTGCAAAGAATTCCCTGACCGCCTGCTTTACCAGCGGCACCCGGGTAGATCCTCCGACCATGACCACTTCATCAATATCCGCTGTCTTCAGGCCTGCATCAGCCAACGCATTTTTACAGCACTGAACGGTCTTATCGACATAAGGCTGCACCAGTTTTTCAAATTCAGACCTGGTAAGCTGCAACGTTTCACCGGCCACTTCGCCGCTGAATACTTCCTCTGTGCTTAACCGGATCTTGGCTTCCTCTGCAAGCAGGCGGAGCTGCTGGGTGATGGACTTATTGTTTTCAAGTTCTTCCGCTGTCATCCCGGTAAGAGCTGTCCAGTGTTTAACGATCGCCCGGTCAAAATCATCACCGCCAAGATAGGTATCGCCATGGGTGGATAATACTTCAAAAATGCCGCCGGTGATCCGCAGCACGGAAATATCAAAGGTGCCGCCGCCAAGATCATATACGGCAATGGTTTTGGTTTCCTCTTTCTTCAGCCCGAGGCCATAAGCAAGGCTTGCGGCCGTAGGTTCATTGACGATGCGTAAAACATCGAGCCCGGCAAGTTTACCTGCATCACGGGTGGCCTGCCGCTGTGCATCATTAAAATAAGCCGGCACGGTGATGACGGCCCGGGTCACCGGTGTCTTTAGAATATGCTCTGCTCTTTCTTTGAGTTCTTTTAGTATGAGCGATGACAGCTCAACCGGTGAATAGAACTTATCCCCTGCCTGGACTTTCACCAGGCTCTCCGTATTGTCGTCAATTACTTTATAGGTGAAGAACGAAGCGTATTCCCTGACATCATTATATGATTTGCCCATCAGCCGTTTGACTGAGAAAATGGTGTTATGCGGTTCTGTCACCAGGTATTTCTTTGCCTCATCGCCGACCGATATGGCACCTGCTTCGCCAAAATGAATGACCGAGGGTACCAGGGCATTCCCGTCATGTTCCTTTAATACGACAGGCTTTTTGCTTTCAGGATGAATAATGGCCACCAGGCTGTTGGTGGTACCCAGGTCAATGCCTACGATCATCTCCTGCTGCTGCAGGCTGCCGGTTGCGATGTTAATTCCGATTTTTGCCACAATGAAAAATAAATTCCAGCCATCAAATCACAGGTTCCTGCGCACCTGCCGCAAATTTAGGGTTGCCCTGCTGTATCGTCTTACGAAGATGGAAACAAAAAAGGCCCCGTTTTACCGGAAGCCTGTTTATCATGCGATTTCCCTTCAGCCGGGGGTGCCTGATCTGAAAGCCGGACAGTTTCCTGCTACCGCATCAGGTACATTTTACCATATCCCTTGTTGAAGAATTTATCAGTGTTATCTCCTTTGCCGGTGTACTTATCCAGTGATCTTCCGTTCAGGTTGGTAACCACCCGGTACAGGTACACCCCGTTCGCCAGTTTCTGGCCAAACTGGTCTGTACCATCCCATTTGAACTCGGTAATGTTCCTTCCGATATTCAGCGGGCCCAGTTCTTCTTTGGTGATCTCCCTTACGATCTTACCGGTCACCGTCATGATCTCTATCTTGAGGCTTTGCGGCACTTCGCTTCCTGTAAGCGTGAATACGAATGCGGTTGACGTAGTGAACGGGTTGGGATAATTCATCATATTTGAGATCATCGGCTTATTGATGACCAGGAAGGAAACCCGGTATTCCATGGTTCCCGCTTTATTGCTGCTCCGGTCTTTTCCGGATACTATGAGTTCGTATTCCCCGTCATCCGGGAAGTAAGGGCGGAAATCGATCGTGGCCGTGTTATCATTGTTCGGCGCCTGGCCGGCCGGTGTAAACCGGACCGTATCATTGTTGAAATAGAAACGCCTTGTCCTTCCGTTCGGGTATTTAACCTGCAGGGTAAGCAGGGAGGTGTCATTCAGGGCCATCCATTTGGCCTCGTCCTTCAGCTTCACCAGGATGGACGGCATCGGTGATACCACATCCCGGTTCAGGATATGGATACCATCAAACGTAACATCCAGCAGCGGGTTCAGGCTGTCGGGTTTTACATACAGGTTACGGTAAGCAAAATTGTTGAAGTGGTATTGCTCCGGCTGGTCATCATCGGGGTTGGCCTCGATGTATGTCACATTATGTCCGGCAAAGGCTTCGGTGGCAATGCTTCCGCCTATCTGCAGGGTATCGCCTGTCGGCAGCGGCCTTTTCTTCGGAAGGGGAAGGATATGCGGTACATTATTCCTGTCGGTGATCACCACTTTCACCTTCACACTGTCAAAAGGTGCATCGCTGATATTCTTGAACCCGACCTTGTAATCAAACGGCTCACCGATATCAACGGTATCTTTTGTGGTAAGGAATAAATTAGGTGCGATGGCGCCTTCCGGAACGGGATCATAGGTTACCCGCCAGTAGCGCAACTGGTAGGGGGTGAAATTCCCTTTGTCTTTTGAACGCAGCATCAGCTTGATATAGGGATACTCCGCCGCATTGATGGAGGAGATGTCAACGTCCTGCTGTGCAGTGGTCAGGCCGCTGAACAGTGTCTGCTCGGTTCCGTTTGCCCGCACACCAATCACATTTACCGTAGCGGTATCCGCCGGTGCATCGGCACTGCCCCGCCATTTAAGTTGTTTCCAGGTTTTGGCCCGGCCATAAAGCGGAGAAGTAACAAAGCCGATCGAGTCAGGCGTTTTAAGATTTTTATTCAGTGTGATAATGTCATATAGTCCTTCGGAGACGACTCCTGCTGCGCCGAATTCAGGATGGCCTTTCTGGTAAATAAATATCATGGCCCGCGGAGAGGTAAACGAATCCAGCACATTCATACCAAGGGCTTTCAGCCGGTGATACAGGGAGTTGTCGTGCCCGTTTATCAGCGTATCATTTTTCCATTCATTTACAAAATTGCTGGTCTGCAGATGGTTCAGGATGTTCCGTACCACTACAATGGTTCCATCCGGTATCCAGTCCATAAAGGCCTTCATCGTATCCCGCTGCTGCTTTGACATGTACGACCATTCATAGTTCCAGCGCCGGCTGCTGGTGTTAGAATCACCTGCGCAAACACCTCCGCTGCCCATGAACTGGTGGAAGTTTGTATTTACTTCAAAGCTCTTCGGGTTGATCAGGTTAAAGACCAGTGAATAACCAACACAGGCACTTCGGATATACGCTGCCCCGTCCGGCGCCACAATGAGATCTCCTTCCTGGCCGGTAGCGGTAAAGAATACTCCATTCTTACAAAATATAAAGTGCCCCACAGAATCGAACACCCATTGCCTGTTGGCGAGCAGGTGCAGCCTGTTCTCATCCGACTCATTATGCTGGAAGAAATGTGACTGGTTGAAACCAACATCGCTGGATGGGATATAAACAAATGAAGCCGAGTTCCAGACCGGCGGGCCGGAAACCGGTACGGGAGCCACCCGCCAGTAATAGACCATACTGTCTGTAAAGGTCACCGAAGGGGCAAATTCGATCACACCACCTACCGAAGAAACATTCTGTGTTTTCTTAAACGGTGAATTGAAGAGCAGGGTGGTATCCAGTTCCATGGTGTATTGCCGGAGAGAGGAGAACGGATTGGCCGTGGAAGCCTGGAATTTGATATTCTGTTTGTTGACAATCGCCAGGTTGAATGGATAAACGGGTCTTATTTCATCTTCATAAATGAAGAAATCCTTGGTCACGCAGTTATTCGACTCAAATAATTCATCCACCTGGTTATCGGGATCGATACAGATGCTGATCTTATTAGCGCCTTTATCCCTGGTGGAGACAAGGGGGATGGTATACACCAGTGAGTCCAGGTACCTGATACCCGGTATGGTGTCCCTCCGCACTATTGTGCTGAGGTCAGGCAAGGTCCTTTTCATTTCGATCACCACCGGTTTGCTGATCGCTTTACCGAGGTTGATGAATTTCGCTTTTACCGTAAAGGAATTATCCGCCACGGAAATAAAAGACGGGTTAATCTCCACCATCGGGTCCTCGATCGCATAGTCGGGTTTCGGGAAGGAAGCGGTCAGCCTTAAGGCAGGGTCGCCATGCAGGGTGGCTTCCTCGCAATGGAAGCGGGCATAAAAGTCGTTCTGCGTGGTGAAATTGTACACTTCGGAAATACCTTCCCGGATGATCTCTCCAAGGGTGGCTCCGTATTTTGTAACAGAAGCCGCATTCATCAGCTTGCCGTTATAAATATCGAGATAGTACACAATACCCAGGTGGGTGCTTGCCAGCGTGGCAATACTTCCCCGCTGGTCGGCCAGTACAAATTTTTCGGAGATCGTTTCCTTGGTGGCCAGTCTCGCCAGGTTGAAGTTGAAGAAATTCCCTGCACTGCAGCCCAGCAGGATAAAGAAGGGATATTTACCGTCGGTGTTATCATACCCGTCGGGATTATCCAGGTTGAACTCAAGCGTGGTGGCGGAAGAGTGCCCGAAGTAGGTCAGCATGCCGATCCCGTTCTTCATCAGGTCGTAGAGACGGCTGGCATTCAGTTGCTCCACCGGGGCAGTACTGACTTTGGTGAATGTATTCACATTGGCTCCGTAGAAGGTATCGGAAACGATCCGGGCAAATCCATTCATGGCCGTGGTAAGCGTGTTACCAAGCGCCCCGTCACCGGCACCCACAACATGTACGGTATTTTTTTGCCATGCTTTATCGGCTATCAGCGGTGACTGAAAGGCCAGCTTCTGCTCGTACTGAATAACTTTCCGCAGGTACACCGCCACTTCATCGCCATTGATAACCGACAGCCTCCCGATAGATACCCGGGGCATTTCATCAATTCCCGGGTCTGCTGCCAGCAGGTTATCCGAAGCAGGATAACCAAAGGTGGGAACAAACGAGAGTTTATCGATATTGGGATCGCTCTGGAAATAATCGTTGTGAATGTAGTTAAGGCCTTTCCCGACCAGGAACACATCCCTGACAGGCTGCCCGAAATTTGCCCGGGCCCAGCGGATAAAATTCCTGACTGATAACGGGTGCATTTTGATCCCGTAACCAAACTGGTCCACCAGCTGATCGATCATGTAGATCCGGGCATTATAGCTGCCACCGGCAGAAGAAGCCCGGTAAGCCCGGTAATCCTCCACCGGCGTGGTGCCATTGCTGCCGTTTATAATGGCCGGGTGGGTGATAATAAGATAGTCACCCCGGTTGGCCGGCAATGAGTAGTCCACAAAATTTCGTTGCTGTAAGGTGCTGACCGCAACAGGGAATGAAGGATCCTGTGTGACCAGCAGAAGTTTCCTGGCCGTGGCAGATGGTTCCAGTACCACCCGGATAAGCGGGGCAAGGGCAATATCGGCCACATACCTTTTTCCATTTGTCAGGTCATACAATACAGGATTGCTGCTGCCATAATTGAAATTGGAGATCTCCAGGTAATTGCCGGAAGGGTTAGCAGGAAGCTCAAAAGAGAAATTATTGGCACCGCCAAAATTGAAGAGCCGCGGGTATTGCAGTTCTGTTTGCCCGATCACCATGGCATCACTGGTCGGACAAAGGTTTTTTACATCGATGACGGCTGTGCCGCTGCTGATATTTCCGGTTGTAAGTGTAAAACTTGTTTTTACATAGTCAAAAAAATCCATGGGCTGATTGGCGATCAGGGTGCCATTCACCTTTATATCAAAGGTCCGCTGGTTCAGTCCGTTTCCTGCTGCATTGACCCGCAAGACTGGGGCCGGGGCGGTACCCGTATAAGGAAAGAGGTTTGAAAATGTTTCCGACCTGGTGGCATTGGACCCGATATCCGAGCTGGTGAACCCTTCACCGCTTTCGTAGGCGGAAGAGTACACCGGGTCGCCAACGATCTGTGCAAACCCCAGGTGGTATTTCTCCTTGTAATATTTTCCGGCCGTATGTATAAAATAAGGCTCGGGTGATAAAGAGGTGGGCAGGGAATTGGCAGCCGGGGTTAATCGCAGGTTGCCCGGGCCATTGTTGACCGTCAAAAAGAAAACGGCCGTGTCTGTTTCCATGCTTATCCGGTCATTTATCTGCTGGTCGGCGATCCGGAAAAGGTCCTTATCCGGTTTGCCGTCGTTCTTCTCTCCCCAGAATTCTATGTAATCGCTGCTGCTCATCACACCTGACTGCACCGATGTATAAATGGGTATTTGCTGGCCGTTGCGCCACAACTGAAACTGCTGTGCCGGTATGCTGCCCAGGCCCGCCGATGCGAGAACAGGCTGGCTGATCCTGAAGAGCCCTGTGGTACCTACTTTAAATTTATAATAGGTCTTGCTGTAGTCGATCCATTCATTATAATAATTGTAGGGCTGCCCTTCAGCGTATAAGACCGAAGAAAGACATAAGAGAAGTAAAAGTTTTTTCATGCCTAATGGTTTTCATCGCATCAGTCATCTTCCTTCTTCTGCTTGATCATATCAAGCTTCAGTGAAAAGACATGCGTATACAAAGGATTGGATTGATTGGCAAGGTTGACATAAGCATAATCGATCGTCACACTTCCGATCCGGAAACCGGCACCGGCGCTTGGCTGGTATATCCACACTTTCTTCTGGTTAAGGGTGTCGCCATCGGATAATGCTTTCTGAAAATTATTGATCCCCCCACGGAGGTAAAACACATGGTTGATATTGAGCTCCAGGCCCAGCTTGGGATCTGCACTCACCGGGTCTGCACTCAGCAGGGTGTTTCTTTTTCCGTCAAAGGTCACGTCTATATTTGCTTCTGCGAGCAGCCCCAGCTTCTTGCTCAGCTTGAAATCACGGGCAATGCCCAATACCAGCCGGGGTGCGGTGAGTTCGGTTGATTTTACGGGAATATCATTCTTGGTCAGGTAGAGCACTTCCTTTTCACGTTCGGTAAAGCTGAAGGACCAGGCATTGAAGGTGGTGGTGATATCACGGCCGGTGATACCAAATCGCCAGTTCTTATTCTGGTATTGCAGACCGGCATCCAGTCCGAAGCCCCATGCTTTTGCAAATTTGCCCACACTGCGGTGGATCACTTTTGCATTCAAACCGAAACTGAGGTGTTTGTTCTCTGTCTCCTT
>JAXLUG010000024.1:0-36663 GCA_046329665.1 Chitinophagaceae bacterium
GACCCCATGCGGGTACTCGCAACTGGCCAGGGAGGTTTGCTGCACCATATCATACGTCACGATATTGATGACCACTTCGGGCACTTCAAGCACATGCTGTAAGGTGTGTTTCGTGGTGTTATCCCTTACCCGGCGGGAAGGAGAGAAAACAACGACGGGGGGATTGGAGGAAAAAAGATTGAAGAAACTGAAGGGGCTGAGGTTTACATGGCCCTGCTGATCGATCGTGGAAGCAAAGCAGATGGGCCTTGGCGCCACCACATGCTGGAGGTAGTACTGCCTGTCTGCCGTTTTCAGTTCTTTCAGATCAATGACCATAAGCGTTGCAAATATCCGGATTATAGGGGAAAGCGTTTGCAGGCATACGGGCCGGGGGGCCGCTTCATGATGCAGGTATCCGTTTTACTGCGAAATTTCCCTTTTTATCAAAAACATATTCCCCTGTAAATGGCTTACATTTAATCATTCGTTTTATCAAACGTACCAATGACGATGAAAACCCGGTTAACTTTTTCAGGTATTGCCCCGCTCAGCCTGTTATTTGCTTTTTCCTTTTTTGCCCTCAGCCGCCCGCAAAAGAGCCTGTTGCGTACTTCCTTTGAAAAAGTAGCTCCCGAAAATGTTATTCCTTATTCGGATACACCTGTTCAGCATCCCTGCCGCTTTGTTCCTGCTGCAAAGGGTGGTGCTGACGAGCAGATGGAGAGTACCGGTTTCAGCGGCACAGGTGCCAATATCGATGTGCTTTATCATAAGATCTACTGGCGCATCAACCCGGATACAACCGTGAATTACATCAAGGGTTCTGTACAGACCAACTTCAGGACCATCGACCCGGCAGTGAGTACGATCAGTTTTGACCTCCGCAGTGTATTAACGATCGACTCCGTCGTCTTCCGAAATGCCAAATTACCCGGCGCCAATATATCCCGTACCGGTAATATCGTGACCCTTACACTCGGTGTTACCCTTCCCAATAATTTTATTGATTCGCTTACGATCTATTACCAGGGCACCCCTCCGCCTCCCGCTTCTGCCGCCCAGGGGTACCAGCGCTCCACCGATGCAAATGCCGGTAATTTTATCAGCACCCTGTCCGAATCCTATGAAGACCGTGACTGGTGGCCCTGCAAAGCAGATATGCAGGACAAGATCGATTCGATGGACATCACCGTGAATGTACCATGGGGCAGCCCGACTGCGGCAGATACTTTCTGGGTGGCCACGAATGGCAAGCTGGTGGATTCCACCATCAGCGGCGGCAACCGTTCTTTTGTTTTTAAAACAAGGTATCCCATTGCTTCTTACCTGGTATGTGTGGCCGTGGCCCGCTTTAACCGCTATTACCGGAATGTTGACATAAACGGCACCCCTGTACAGGTGGTTTACAATCTTTTCAGGGGAAAAACAGCCGGCAGCTACAATACGATCCTTACCAGTATGGACCTGATGAATACCGTCATACAGGCCTTCAGCTCCAAATACAGTGATTATCCTTTCCGGAATGAAAAGCATGGATACTATGAAGGACTCGAAGGGGCCGGCGGCATGGAGCACCAGACCTTTTCGGCCATTTCTTCTTTTGTACTCTCCAGCAGGTCGGTACTGGCCCATGAGCTCTCGCATCAATGGTTTGGGGACAATGTAACCTTTGGCACCTGGAATGACCTCTGGCTGGCAGAAGGTTTTGCCCAATACAGTGAAGCACTGGCGGCGGAGCTGGTACCGGCACTGGGCCTAAATGCATTTACCATCCGGAACAACTTCAAGTCATCTGCCCTTTCTTCGAATGTGACCGTATGGATACCGGATGCCAATATTGGTTCTTCCAACCTGATCTGGAACAGCGGGTATGGCGGGGCCGTGTATTCCCGCGGGGGTATGATCGTTTCCATGCTCCGGGCCCTTGCCGGCGATACTAAATTCTTCCAGGCCCTGCAGAATTATCAAACAGGCCTGAAAGGAAAATCGGCTTCTGCTGATTCATTAAAAAATTATTTCAATGCGGTGCTCGGCCGGGATATTACCCCTTTCTTCAATGACTATGTGGGCGGATCGGGTAATGGCGCAACACCGGTGGGCGGTAAAGGCAATCCTGTCAATTCCATTAACTGGAACACACCTGTGTCCAACCGCCTGGTAGTACAGGTGGGATTACAAACACAGAGCCCCGGCAGCAATGTATCGTATTTCAGGGGACCGGTGGTGTTACACTTGAAAGGTGCTACTGCCCTGCAGGATACCACCATTACCTTCTTCGACTGGGGCGGTGGTAATCTTTCCTATGCGGGCAACGGGATCAGTGCCCCGGTGACGGGCAATAAGCTGGGATATAATTTATCATTCACTCCCCTTACTGTTTTATATGACGACAGTGCCCGGACGATGTCAACGGGTTCCACCACCTTTACCCCGGGCCTGAATGACCAGGGTTTTAGTTTCAGTGTGCCCACGCCGGTAGCGGCCAATTGTCCGGCGCCTGCTTCTATGAATGCAGTACTGGCCACCATTTCCAACAGTGGTTTCACCAATCCGATTACATTAGCGGCCGTGTCGGGGGTACCTGCCGGCACCACTGTTTCATTCAGCCCCAACCCGGTTACTCCCGGCAGCAATGCCACCGTGACCCTGTCCGGTACGAATACACTGGCGCCGGGTACGTATAACATAACGGTGCAGGGAACTCCCACCGGTGCCAATACTGAAACGGTAACGGTGAGTTTTGTCATCAATCCCGGAAGCGGGCCTGTCATTACCGCTCAGCCGGCAGACCAGCTGGCCTGTGCAGGAACTAATGCCACCTTTACTGTGGCGGGCAGTGCTACCGCCTATCAATGGCAGGTCAGTACCGATGGCGGGAATATATGGACCCCGATCAGCGGCGCTGTTTCTGCCAGCCTTGTTATCAGTAATGTGACGACAGGTGCCAATGGTAACCGCTACCGCTGTATCGTCAGCAATACCTGCGGGAACACTGTTTCAGCCGGGGCCCTGCTTACAGTGAATACGCCGGTCACCATCACGGCACAACCGCAACCGGCTACGATCTGTGCCGGGCAAAGCACCACTCTTTGTATAGCGGCAACAGGCACCAGCCCGCAATACCAGTGGCAGACCAATACCACCGGCTGTGGTGGTGCCTGGGTGAATATTACCGGTGCTGTTTCTTCCTGCTATACCCTTACGAACGCTGCCGCAACAGCCTATTACCGTTGTAATGTAACGGTGGCCTCCTGCGGAACGGTGGCCAGCGCCTGTGTGCCGGTGGATGTTATCCAGCCCGTCAGCATCAGTACCCAGCCGGCCGATGTGGCGGTATGTGCCGGGGGCGATGCTGTTTTCACGGCGGCCGGTACCAGCAGCCAGCCGGTGAATTATCAATGGCAGGTGAGTACGGATGGCGGTACGGTGTACACCCAAATCCCCGGTGCCACTGCTGCTGTATATACCGTGAACAATGCCGGCACAGCCCTGAACAATAACCGCTACCGCTGTGCCCTGACGAATACGACCTGCACCAATCCTGTTTTTACCAGTGCCGCAAAACTTACGGTACGGGCATTACCGGTGACCACTCTTTCTGCGACGCCCCTTACTTCCTTGTTACCGGGACAGGTGACCACTCTTACCCCGGCCGTGGCAGGCAGCGGCGGTACGGTACAACTGAACTGGCAATACAACGGGGCCCCGCTTACGGTTTCGGGCAATACATACCAGGTGAATGTTGAACAAACAGGACAATACACGGTGAGGGCGCAGGAGAGTTTTGCCGGCGGACTGGTTTGTACCGGCCTGCCGGGCAGTATCAGCATTGATGCGGCGGTGAGTGATAAGCTGTTCATTTTCCCCAGCCCCAACAACGGGCGGTTTACTGTTTCTTATTACAACAGCGGCGGCGGAAGTGAAAAGAGGACGGTGCTGATCTATGATGCAAAGGGTTCGCAGGTGTACCAGCAAGTGTTTACCATCAGCGGGGCCTATACATTGCTGCCGGTGGACCTGCAGCGTGCCGGGCGGGGCATCTATTATGTGCGGGTGGGAAATGCAGCGGGTACAGTACTGGCGAGCGGTAAGGTGCATGTGCGGTGAGGGTCTTGTCCTCAATTGACCCCGTTCCCCGAACAGCCGCCGGCAATGGTTCCTGCATTAAAATATAAAACCGGCCGGCCAGCCTTTCGATAACAAAGTGAAAGGCAGTAGCGCTGCGATCTATTTCCTCTTTACTTCCTGCAAAAAAAATTAACGCTGGTAGGAGCCGCTGAGTGCAACTGAGCCGGAGAAGGACGGCCCGGTAATAAACACCTGTCCCGAAGGAGTAAACTTAATTAAGAAGGTCTTCCCCATGGAAGAACAGGAAACCTGCCGGTCTGCCGCTGGCAAATACAAGGCCCCGGTAATGGTGGCAAGCTGGGAATTATAAACAGAGGGGTATGTGCCGGCAATAACGATTGAGAAGCTGACGCCGTTGCTGCCGGAGAGTGTAAAGCTGTTTGAAGGAATATACCAGCTTCCTGCCGGGGTGAAACTAAAGGCCGGAGTACAGGTACCATTGAGGTTAGCATACAGCTGTCCGTTCTGGTCTGCGTCGGCCTGTGCCTTTGCATCGGCATCGGCCTGGCTGATGAAAGAACCGTACTTATTTGCCGGTACGGTGTACGGATAGGAGACGGTGCCGGTATAACCGGGCGGACAGTTGTTCTTAACCGCATTGCTTACTTTGGTCAAATTCCCGTAAGGGAAAGAGAGCTGGTTGTTGTATTTATATTCAAACTGTTTAAGGATATTTCTCTTTTCATCCCTGATCCGAATAACCCTTAACGCCTCATCATACTCATAATACACAAAATGGTTATTGGCATCGCACTGGCTGATCAATCCGTATACCGGCGAATAGGTGAACGTGTTCATCAGGGCATCTTTGGGAAATAGCCGCAGTTCATCAATCGTTCCCGAACCGGAAACGGTGATATTTCCCGCTGCAGGATTATTAATGGTGTGCTCGTAACAGGTCCAGCCGTTTAGTGCGGGACCTGCCGTACCGCCGGTGCCGTTTACAAACTGCGAAGACGTGTTGCTCCAATAAGAAACCACATACTCTTTTTCGGCATCCAGGTTATTTCTGCTGATACTGCCACTGGTGAGGGAATACACCTTACTGCCGGAGGGAGAGGTGTTATCCGTTGTAATAGCGGCCGGAACGAGGCTCCAGTTTCCATATGCGCTGTTCTCAAAGGAGGTATAGGCGATGTCTTTACCGGCAGCATTCAGGGCCTGTGCAAGAATGTTGTAATGGTATTCATCCCATACATAAGAGCGGTTTCCGGCTGTGGAGCTGATATCCTGTAATAAGTTAGACTGTGTGTATCCGGCTGTATCCTCCGGTTTATACCGGCTGTCCATCTGGAGGGTGGTGGTATATCCGTTACCGGCGTTCGGGGTGGAAAGAAATAACGGTGTAAACTCGCTGCGGTAGACAGGGGGTGTTGCAGATTCCATCGAATAGGATTTTTTGGGAAGGGAGTAGGTATACACATACAATTTACTTCCCAGTACAAGCGAGTCACCCGCCGTATTGCGGCGGATCAGGGTTTGCTCCACCGGCAGGTCGTAGATATGGGCGGCCCGGAGGGAGAGCAGGTCATTTGTTTCCGGGTTTCCGGCATTGCCCTGCTGCAGTTTGCCCAAAGCGAGGGAGGTAAGTGTTTTGGTAATGGTTTGTGTTCCATCCGAGTTGTCTATGATCTCCCCTTCCTGCTGATAATCCTGGTTGTACTGGTAGGTTTTTTTCCGGATCAGGGGATCCAAACCCTGGTAGGTTTTTTCAATAGTGCTGTCCAGTCTTGTAAAAAAAGATTTTGCCGGGGACACCGCCATGGTAAACCTCCTGACACCATTAAATTCCATGGTCCGGTAGGTTTTCTGGGGGCTTACAGAGCTTTCTGCGGATTCACCCAGGGCGGCTCCCCCGCTGTAATTTTCTTTGACCTTAATGCTGTACAGCTTTTCGGTATATTCTTTCTGCGAGTAATAATACTGCACTGATTTTATAAGCTGGTTGTTATTATCATAATACTCTTCTTTGGTCATCTTCCCGTCCAGTTGTTTCAGGGGTGTGGGGGCCAGTCCATAGAAATTTGGGTTGAGGTAGAGCAGTCCTCCGGCGTTATTGACCAGTACGCTGTCTCCGGTACCTAAGGGGTTCAGTGTTTTAACGGGGAATACAGCCGCCCGGGGTTCGATGCTTGTACTTGCTGCCAGCTGGTAGGGCTGCGGCACATTGAAGTATTTAATGACGCTGCCGGTGGTGCCCTGGTCCAGGTCGTACTTGTAGGTTTTCTTAACCTGTGCATACCCCACCAGGAAATCGCCTTCATTCGCCAGCCCGTTGTTGCTCATGCTTGTTATCAACGGGTAGTTGATCTCTGCTGTTGCAAGCGGAACGATACTCAAGGGCAGGGTAAGATAATTGATGGCTCCCTGGTATACCCCGCCACTGTAAGTGTAATCGGCAACCAGCGCAACCGATCCGTCGGGGTTAATATCAGCGACCCGCTTCACCCGGAGGCCGCCTCCGGTTATCGTGGCAGACGGACTGATATAGTTTGACCGGTGGGCCTCCATTGTAAGGGCTGTTTTACCACCGGTGGGATAGATAATGGTATCGAGTGTCATTGCCTTTAGGCTGAAGGTATCGCACTGCCGGCTTAACGCATACCCGTCGGCAGGGGGTGTAACACCACTGACCACGGAAGGCGGTAATATCTTTTCCGCAATAAGGTCGGCCTGTTTAGGTATCAGGTTCTTGGGACTTACAGGTCCCCCGTATCCGGTATATCCCATGGTATTATTGGTGCCGTTATAGTAGCCCCAGTGATCCTGTGAGAAGGAGTATTTATCCGGACCCGATGCGCTAAAATAATGGAACCGGTAGGGAGGTATGCTGGTTGCTGAATCAGCGATGAAAACGGAATCGAGCCGTAACCGCAGTTGTGCACAGATCTTCAGGGAGTCGGGTAACTGTGCTGTATAAGGGCTTTGTCCATACGATGTAAAATAGCTGTACCGGAACTGCACCTTTCTTTTGACCTCATTCGTTTGTTTATCGGTTATCCGGATCTCATCAAGTTTCTTTGCACCGGGGCCACGCAGGTCGCTCCTGCCGCTGAGTAAAAAATCAACGGCCGTGTTATTGGTTTCTATCCGGGTAAGGCTTGCCGGGTACAGCGTAAACTCATTTTGCAGGGCATCGTTTGAAACATCTGTCGCCGGGGTTCCATCCTGTCTTCCGGCAACGGAAGCACTCCAGTTAAAGGCAGGATAGGTTGGGCCATATTTCGTATAGGTAAACAGTACGGAGTCGCCGGCCGGGTGAATGATCTTATTCAGTAACCAGGCTGTCGTGCTGTTATCTCCTGAGAATATACCATAGTTACCGGGCTGTGAAAATTTTGATTCTTCGGTCGGGGTAAAATAATAAGTAATACCCGCGGCGTCTGTAATGATCCACTGGAGGATGGTTGTATGATTGCTGTTCCGGACCGGTGTAATGCTGCAGGATGATTTTTCACCGAGGAATTTTATGGAGTCCGTTACCATATCGAAATAATAGGAAACCGATTGTCCTCCAAAGCTGGCGTGATAGATATCGGGTTCACCGGCTCCGTACCAGGCCATGGTGCTTACTGTTTTGGCATCATCCAGCAAAGGATAATTGGGGTCAAACGGGGATACAGAATTGTAGCCCCAGTCAAGTTGTGTGGTGGCAAAGGTCAGAATGGTCCTCGGATTGCTGCGGCCCAGCCGTTCAAATATCTTTTGCACGCCAAGCTGGTAATCCGGGGTAAGCCAGTGCGAGACCCCATCCGCATTTCCTTTGATATCCACGGTAATTCTTCCTCCGGTGATGATATCAAATCCAAGGCCTGCCCAGCCTGCTTCCTGGTTTACCCGGATACCCGAAGAGCCTGTATAGGAAAGAGTGACCGGTGCGGTCAGCAGTTTTCCCTGCAGTACATAAAGGGGTATGGATATTTCCGGTGTGCCCGTCAGTTCATTGACATGGGTGTTCCCATATTTTTCAAACGCCTGTGATTCCGGGGTTTTAGGCAGGTTAATAGTAATAAACCCCTTTTCCGGGTTTGTATTAAATCCTGTATTCTGTCCGAAAGAACTGTTCAGGCCGGCCAGCAGGCAGATAACTATATGTAAAACTCTTCTTGTCATATTGAACAATTGATTTTTAAAATTTATATCCTATACGAAATACCACCGGCTGCGTCTGCTGCTATATGATCTTGCACCAGGACTTTCTTTTCGGGCTTTTTCGGGTCGATGAGGAGTTGTTTGTATTCATTCAGCTGCCGTGCAGGATAGTGCGACTGTTTGTTCAGCTTCTTCCGTGCTGTAGAGAAGCCCGGTTTCCTTGCTTTGGAAGAATTGGTTCCGGTATAGCGGGATGGAAGCGGCTGAAGGGCTGTGCAGTTGATTTTATGAGCAGAAGGGGGAACACCACCATACAGGGCAGGGACCATCAACACATAACATAAGCGCATAACAGCTGGTTAGGTCTTTATAAATAGCAGCCGGAGAGGAGATTCCTTTTCCGGTACTTGTTTTGCCGGGGTGCAAAACGGGTTTTGGTAACAAGGCTCTAAGGAAGAAGGTGGCTAAACAAAAGAAAGTAGTTTCTTTCTGCCCGGCATACCCAAATTAGGTAGTGATAAGGCTCCCAAAATTTAAGGGATCGCCGGCAGGGAGACGGGGAAAGGGAATACCAATGCGGTAAAGGGAAGGGGCTGATTGTATGACCACCCGGGGTTGATGCTGAGTTACAAACCGGGGATCACCGCCATAAAAACTTTAAAGTAGTTCAAAGAAAAGAATACATACGACAACTGAGCTTTGATGATTTTTTTTTCTGTATAAGAAAATGATAAATATTTTTTGAGCTATCATTTTCCACTTTATTTACCGACATATTAATTTTATCGGGAAGCTCTTCACCTTTTAAAAAAAGAATATAAACGCCATTTGACTTTCCAAAATAATTTTTGTCTCCATCAAGCATTTCCCAATCAAATAAATACTTATCACTCTTAAACTCTTTATTCATAAATCCGTCACACTTCAGGTTGATTTGCAATCCCCCTGTTTTCATCTTTGTAACCTTACCATTGCTATCAACTTTATTTTTCCAAACATACTCAGCCCATGCCTCTTTTACAGTAAATAAATCAGTAGGCAAGTCCTTTACAGTATATTCTTGTAAAAAAAGTTTGTCATCTATTGACATTTGTAAGCTTGAAGATGCTTGGGAATCAACTGAGTTAACTTCCAAGCCGCATCTGGTAAAGAAAATCATAATACTTAGAATTATAAACAGTGTTTTCATTCTTCTATAGTTGTAACTAACCTTTGAGAATTATTTTTTTTCGTATTTTGATATTGACGTTTGGTAAACGGGCCTCCCGCGATGGAGGGACTCCGGCGATGGAGGTAGTATTCACTACCGCCTTTCTTTTAAAATTCATATTTCCAATATCAGTTGAAAAACAAGTCAGAAATCTCAGCCCTTTGAATCATTTATTTAAATGACACCTGAAAACCCAACTATTTTGATACATTACCAAGGAAAAGTCATTGTATTGCCCGATAACTTGAAAACCTGATTATCTAATACATTACCCACCTATTTTGATACATTACCCTGCCTGCTATCTATTTTTCCCTTTTCCTTTGATAAAAGAGCACTATTGAAGTAAGCAACCCGAAAACGAAAATCACTAATATAATTCTTAGGATTTTCAAGTTAATTATTGGGGCATTGTTGTGTTTAATTAAAATTAAAAACAAAACAATGACGATACAAGAAAAACATACTTGCGCTAATATTTCAAATTTTATTTTCATAAAAGAAGATTACCACCATTTAGGTATTTTTTTAATAGTTGAACTGTATCCAGTCGGGTTAGCCAGAAACTGTCTCCAATTTTCTATATTTCGCGGATTATCATCCAAAAAATCATCTTTCCAACCACCTGTAACATTCTTCAACCATACTGATTGACTTGGATCTAATGAATATTTAAATCCCATTGACGTCCATTTTTCAGCATCTTTCGAAACGATGTCAAAAGTCCAGTTTATTCTAATACTAAAATTTATTTGTAAAGATTTGCTGTCATTGTTGTCAAAAACAAAACTTTTTCCTGGGACAAATCCATCATCATTTATGCTTGATTCAAGCGACCAACCGACTTTATAGCCAGTTGAATAAATATTAAATCCGGTAATATTGAGAACGTCGGCCTTACAAAGTCGCCCATTACAATAAAAGACTTTGCCTTTATTCGACGCATTAAATATACTTACGTCATAAAATTTAGTAGTTTTTATTGAGACAACATTATAACTTAAGTCCGCATTAATGCGACTAGCTAATCCTGCACGTATACTAGAGTGAGCAACAAAACTGTTAGTTTCTTCTTCGACTTCAACATCATCACCACCTATATTCATATCTTGATTTGCACTATTCACTAAATCAGTCCCAGAAATGTTACCTGACTTAATTTCAGCAAATACTCTTCTGGCTTCTTCTCCCTCAAAATACAAACTTTGCATTCCATCTGGATCAATAAATATTATTGAATTATCGTAGCCATAATTGTAAGGTGAATACTTACGCATTTTTTCAAATAAGGGATCAATAACATGCCAACTTCCAATCTGGTTATCATACATTCTCGCCCCATAATCCAGCCACTCCAGTCCACTGCCATCACTAAACTCCTTATTCTGTTCTTCCTTACCATTGTATTTCTGTTTCTGGCTCTTTGCATTTCCAAAACCCAATGCTTCACTGCTGATGCCTTTTAATACCAGTCCCCAGGGTGAGTAACTCTGCTCCTGTACTAATGGTCCCCTTATATGCGTCACCTGCAAATTATCAAAGAACACATCAATGTTTGTAGCCTCATTGCTGGTATAAACATACAAATAGCCGCTTTTATTAACCGTTAAATTTGTTCTGGTGTGTATGGTGGTTACGCCACTGCTGCCAACCTGCTCAAATCCACAGTCGGTGGCCACTACTTTAAACTGCTCATCCAGCAATACCCAGTTTATATAGGCCTTGGGTTTGGTGCCGCTGGTGGTTTGGGTATTCATAAAACTATTCAGCCCGCTGTTCAGTCCGCTGTTTCCTCCCTGCAATTCGGTAGATGTGGCTTTACCACCGCTGATGCCGGCTGCACCGCTGCTTAGTAAGCTCAGCAGATCGCTTAGAACATTGGTGGGGCTGTTGGTGGCGGCGCTGGCACTGCTCCAGCCACTGGCTACCCGTAAATTAAATTTGTCGCCAGCCATTACTTTCAACAGCAGGTTGGGGCCTACCTTTTGTATGCCGGCTGCATTTTTTATTCGTGCAACCTGTGCATTGGTACTGTATAAAGGATCGCTGAACCAGGAAGGTTTGGCATATTGTGTATTGGTAAGATTGCCATAGAACTGCTGTTCGGTGGTAATGGTTGCTGCCTCCATGGTGGCGGCAGGGTAAGCATCAGTTTGTTGCTCCTCGGTAAGAGTGACTCTTACATTCCCCAAATGATCTTTCAGCATATAATCATACTGCAGGCTGGCGGGTATGGCACCGGCGGCGGGTTTAAACCTTACTCTTCCTTCTTCATGTGCTAAGAACTGTAAGGTATCATTTTGATAAACAGCCCCGGCTGCATAAAGTGTGATAGTGGTTGTCGCTCCTTCCACCGTAGTTTTTTGCAGTTTGTTACCCGCTGCATCATAGGTGTAGCTGATGGTACCTTTTACAGCGCCGCCGCTTTTTCTTACGGTAATAGTTTGCGGAAGGTTGAGGTGATTATATACAATATCTTCTGCCGCCGCAGTGCCAATGTCTTTATTCAGGTCCTTTTTCAGGTTGCCGTTGGCATCGTAGGTATAATCTGCTGTAGAGTTGTTTTTTACCTGGTTGGGGCTTAAAGAGGAAGTACGAAAATCGCCGAGTCTTGTCTGCGCATCGTTTACCGCATCAATCACATTCAGCAGTTTGTTAGATCCGGGCATATAATTATAGGTGAGCTGATCTATCATTACACTGCCGCCAATCTTCCAGCCTTGTTGGTTCATGGTCAGGATATTTCCATTGGCATCATAACTCATATTGCTTACGCTAAAATCAAAGAGGGCGGTTTTATTAAAGCTGCCGCTGCTGTATTGGTTAAAATCAGCGCTTAACAGGCGGTTGGCGGCATCATAAGCAAAATCATATTTACGCTTCTCTCCATCTCCTTTACTCTTCCATACCATACCGCTGATGTTGCCATTGTATTGTGCGGTTGTATATGTCTGTCCGCCGATGAGGTTGTTGTTGGTTTTATCGTATCCTAAATCAAAGCCAAAGAAGTTGCTGCTGCTGGCATCACGGGCATAATCCCGGTTCATACCGAGCATCCAGCCGCGGATGTTGTATTCAAAGTTTTCTGTCTCCAGGGCGGTGCTGGTAGCGGGGTTGGTGCCGAGGGATTTCTTCTTTAGCTGCCCCAGCTTATCGTATTCATTTTGCGCGATGGTTTTGTAAGCAGGCATAGTGCCGCCGTTTACATTCGTGTTGCTTATTTTCTTTTCTGTTTTTACCAGCCGGCCGAGGTCATCATAGCTGAGCTGCGTTACCGCTACGGTGGTCTGGGCATTGATGCCGCCTTTCTGCTGCTTTTGCACCATCACGAGTGGCTGGCCGGCCCAGCTGTATTGCGTAGTGATGATGTCGGTACCACCGCTGATGTTGGTGCTTTGCACCTGTATCACTCTTGCCTTTTCATCATAGAAGCTTACGGTGTATAAATAGGTGGAAGTGCCGAGTACTTTAATGCGGCTGCCGGTAGGCATGCCTTTTAACTGGGCTGATTGAACATTGGCTTGCGCATAAGGCCATTGGGTAAGGGATGCTGCCTGGAAATAGCTGTCGTAACTGTTATTGTATCCTGCGGGCAGCGGGTTAGCATAACTGCTGAGCCAGCTATAGCTATCATAAAAGGTTTTTGTCAGTTCTTCATAGCCTGTACTGGTAGCGGGGTAAGCTGATGAAGCGGCTGCATTAGCCAGGTGGGTGCTGAAGGGTGAAGCATCATTCCAGAGCCCGGTTTCCGTAGGGCGGTTCAGTTCATCGTATTTCAGTACCATCCATTTATTCTGCTGGCGCTGGTTAGCGTCCTGTGTCATCACCAGCCGGTCCCGCTGGTCGTATACCATATACACTTCGCCGGCGCCCGGTACTTTTTTCATGATCATTCTCCCACGGCTATCGTACTCATAGCGGAAGCATTGCTCGCTTAATACAGTACTGGTAAATGTCCAGCCGTTGCCAGCAAGTGTCTTCACGCCTTCGGGCTGCACCACGCAGCGAAGCTTATTCTTCGTATCATAAATATAATAGGTACAAAGCCAGCCGGCATATCCCTGGCCGGTTATGCCATCATCGGCAGTAGCGGTAAGCTGCACTTTTTTCAGCAGCACTCTTCCCAGTTTATCTTTAAATTCTATTATTTGTTTACCGTGCTCATCCACCGTTACATTTTTATACAGCTCTCCTGCTGCATATACACCACCATTTACAACCATATCGGCTGAATAATTTCCAAAGGTTCCGTTTACATTATCACATTTCCACACTTTCACATCATCCGCATTTGTATTCAGCCAGTATTTTACCTCCACCCCCCGATTACTTCCTACCCAGCTATTGCCGGGCGCCAGGGTTTTATTCACCCGGCTTAATACACTAAGCTCAAACTCTGTTTTGCCGTAAAAAAAATTTTCTCCCTGCGGTCCGTACTGCGCCGTCATAAAACCGGCCTGTTGCTGAAAGGGGTTTAACTTAAAGGCGCCGTTATTAATGGAACTGTTTCCGCCGGTATTGTTGGCAGCAAAAGGTAAATACTTGTATTGTTCCCTGCCATACTCATCATATACCATAGCGCTTACCAGGTCTGTTGCAGTAATACCTGTTTCCATAGATCCCTGTTTGATAACGGTTTCAACAGGCCTTCCCAGTCCATCTATATATTGCGTGGTTTGTTTTACATCTCTTACCGGCCGGGTTAATAATGTTACCGGGTCTTGTATGGGAGCCGCAGCATCCCATGTTCTTATAAAATTCACTTTTGTGTCTGATGGAAAAGCCGCCGGCGGGGTAACCTGCCCCTGCACATAGGGCCGGGCGGCGGTAAAAACAACTAAACCGATCATCAGCTTTTGCAAAAAAATCCTTTTCATACGTTTTTTTAAAAATCAGTATTGCCTTGGTAAATCTGTTCCTGGAAATTATTTTTTAAAAATGATGCTTACCGGGAGCACTGTCCAGTTGCCGGGTGGTGCGCTGCCGCCTGTTTGTTTCAGGTAGCATTTACCATCGCTTTGCACTTTCAAATTATAATTACGGGGGCTGAGGCTATAGGGAATATTCCTGGTATTGACAGGCTGCAGGGCTGCAGGTTTTATTTTACCTACATATTGCTCCTGGGTCCAATTAATATTATTGGAGTGTTGTATAGTGAATTCAAGCTTTATACTATCTGCACTCTGCACAGCCACATAGGAGTTGAATAACAACCAGCCCCCGTTTTTATTAGGAGAGAAATTGGTCGTATCTGCATTAGCTGCTGCGGCTGCATGGTTCTGTGCAGAAGAATGAATCGAAAAAAAAAGCATTAAGATCAGTACTGTAAACAAGGTTGTTTTATTTTTTCTCATCGGGATCCTATTAAAGGTTATATGAAAGAGTGGATGTTCCTACAGTAGTGTTGGCGGGTAAAGCAGTACCACTTGTAATTTTCCAGGTCATTTGGCCCGTGGGTGTAATAGTAATGCTCCAGGTACGGCCTCCTGCTGTAGTAGTAATCGTTCTTGTTGCCGAGGGTCTGCAGCTTCCGTTGATTGTTGCAATAGTATAGTTATTGCCAGGTATCATAACAGAAGATGAATAAAAGACCATGTAAAAAGATGCTGTACTACCGTTATTATAAATATTGTTTGTAACAGAAGTAAACCCCGGATTTATTGTAAATGTGCAACCGGCAGAAGCGCAGGTGCCGTTTGCATTGGCATAGGCCTGTCCGTTGGCATTTACATCAGCCTGGGCCTGGTTATCTGCATCCGCCTGGCTGATTGCGGAGCTATATGTTCCTGCCGGTACTGTATAGGTTACATTACTTCCTACCTGGCCTGCGCTGCAATTGTTTCGGGTAAATATTCCGCTTCGATCACTGCTGGTATATATTCCGCAGTTTTCAGGCTGTCCGGCATAGTTGTAACAAATTTTCTTAAGAATATTATTGTCGAGATCTCTTATATAGGAAAGCCGGTTAAAACTATCATACTCGTAATACAGGATCTTGCTGTTTGCATCACACTGCGTTTGCATTCCCACCAGCGGGTCGTAGGTATAAGTGTTCATCAGGGCGCCTGCAGGATATAATTTTACTTCATCGATATTTCCCGCACCACTAATCGTAACGGCCGTAATACCATTCAGGATATGTTCAAAATAGGTCCACCCATTTTTGGTTACTGTGCCCGTTACAGTTCCGCCGTTTACGGACATACTCCCGTTTTTTGACCAGTAGGATACTATATATTGTCCTGGCGAAAGATCAGCTTTTGAAATACTGTTGCCTGCAGACAATATGTAGCTCCTGCTTCCTGTTATACCAGGGGTAGCGTTTACAGTACCGCCTGAAACAGTCCAGTTGCCGGTATATGCCGTTTCGAATGATGTATAAGCAATATTGCTGTTCACTGCATTTGTTACATGCGCTATGGGCAATGTGGCGGCATAATCCCAGATATAACTTTCTGTTTTTGTATCGCCTATTACTGTAAGTGCATTATTATTCGCATCGGTTTCGGTAATCTCCTGGAGAAGTTTATACCGGCTGTCATAATAGAACCCGCCAGCATCGTTATAAGAAGGCTGAAAATCGGAAACTGGTATTTCTGAATGCAGCTTATAAAACTTTCTGACCTTACCGCCTGCATATTGGATTAAGGTGGCATCAGTAAGCAGGGCTGGCTGGTTAGGTCGTTTAGTGTAAATAGCTACTTCCACTGGTAATGAAATAAGATTTGAAGCCAGCAAACTATTGATAGTGCTGTTCCAGGGATTTGAACTACCATTGATTGCCTGGTAATCACTTGCGTATTTAGATACTTTGATCAGCGTATCTCCTTTGCTGTCTACGGTTTTTACTATACGTGGGTTACCATTCGATGTATCGTAATCAAAATAATATTTCTGCGTTATTCCCTGCCCGTTGCTGTACTCTGTTTCAGTTATTTCTTTGGGAACTATGGATTCTCTGAAATGACGATAAGTATTTGTTTTTACTTCGATATTTAATCCTATTTGATTAAAAGGATCATTACCGGTAAATACTAACCATTTATCAAAATATGACCAGGCAGCCTGTATATTCCAGAATGCATCACTATAGTTTTTAAGGGTACCGGAATTGGTTTCTGATTTTTTCAGCAGTGACTGTACACCATTGGTATTCTTAAATAGCTCTGTTTTGTACTCCAGGTTACCAGCGTTATCATCATAAGATATTTTATTATACGGCACGCCATCATTTTCACCTTGTCCTCCATCAAGTATGACAGGTAATGAAAAAAAATGCCGGGTTATAATATCACCCTGGCTTGCCTGCACCTTTTCCAGGACTTGCTGGTACATAATCGGACTTGCCTGCTGTGCAAACAGCGGTGCTATGGATTGTCCTTCTATTTTTAATAAATCGTCTTCTCCCCCGGAGGTGCTCATCTTATGATACATATAAGAAAACCGGGGTTGAAACATTCTGTAGCCGGTACCCACCCCGTTTGCATCAGTGTACTCATATTTTGTGGTGATCGTTTGAGCTGAGACGGGGTCGTATTTTGAAATGCTTCTGACTCTTAACCCCCCGGTTATAACTGCCCCATCCCGGTTATTTTCAAAATCCAATACGGTTTTACCACCCGTAGGGTGAATAATTTCTTTAATGATACCGGCTTTTGTACAGGCGGTATCAATACTTCTGTCTCCGCCCTGCCCTGCTACATTGCTGTTATACGCTACCAGTATATCATTGGGTATGAGGTTGGGATTATTCAGTTTGCCATTAAAGAATCCCCATGAATCCTGTGCATATGAGAATCTTTTGGGTACATGCCTGTTGAAATCATAATTAAAAACATATGGTGCGTTTTTAACAGTGTCACCATTGGCTTTAATATTGATCTCCCGGAATCCTTTCAGAAAAAGAGTAAGGCCCTGGGGGTCCGGCTGACC
Source organism: Chitinophagaceae bacterium (assembly GCA_046329665.1). Classification (GTDB taxonomy): domain Bacteria; phylum Bacteroidota; class Bacteroidia; order Chitinophagales; family Chitinophagaceae; genus JJ008. Next base: position 17,345 of record JAXLUG010000024.1, read on the forward strand.
GTTGGCCAGCCTGGCGGTGTCATAGAAATAATCAAATAAAATACGCTTTACAATCCTGTTTTGATAGTCTTTTACCTGCATTTCTTTCAAGGGGCTTCCGGGAGTGGTCAAAGGAACAAATTGTACGACGCCGTTATCAAAATTGATATGGTCAACGGTCAACTCTTGTTGTTCTTTGAGATAACCACGAACGCCCCCGGATTTAAAAATTCCTGCGGGAGTGATCTCCCAGGTATAGCTGTCGCCCGTATTAAAAAATTTCCAGGGGGAATTATAGTAAAGCGAAATAGATTTACCATTGATGTCATCATACACCTGTGATAAATGCCATGAAGAAATCAATTGGGTATTATAAGATTGTGCTTCCTCTGGAGGATTGTAGTTTAATGGATTTTTTTCAAGCTCTATAGCTCCAAAATTATAACGTACCCCGCTTGTTCCAATCACGTCCCATTTTGCTTCTATCAACGGACTGTTGCTAAGATTAAAAAGAGCCTTCCAGCCATTAATTTTGTTGATTTGAAATTTCTGGGTCAGTTGACTATAAACTATAGTACCACTTCCTTCGGGAGTTGAGAAAATAAATTCATCCGCTTCACCATCCACATTTCCTTTGGCAATTCTCCCTAAAAAAGTTTTGTACGCAATAGGGTCGCTGTTCGCAAGAATTGCCTGGTCTGCTACCGCCTGGTGAATAGTTTTAATAATAGGGTGAAATATATTATTATTAGGTGCAAATACATAATAGGGAAATTGGTTCTCCCTGCTGTCAAACATATCATCCAGTCCATTTACTTTTTTTGAAATGATACCCCCAACATCCAATGTCCACCCCATGCCTACCCAACTTGGCAATTCATTTACTTTATAGCCGCCGGCATGATATTTTAAAGTAATGGGCAGATTAATATTGCCAGACTTTATTACAAACAAAGGAAACTGAATAGAGGGTACTCCTGTAGACATGTTTACAGGTATCTCCTGAAATTTGGCCAATCCTGCAGCTGTAGGTGTTGCCGGATTTCGTTCATAAATATTGATTTCAGGGCTACTTATATAGTTCTGTCCTGAAGCTATAAACGTTGAGATAAAAACAAACAAAAACGAATTAAAAAATCTGCGTATCATATTTTATTCTTATTCGATTTTAGTTCAAAATGTATACCCTATCCGAAACACCACCGGCTGCGTCCGCGGTACCTGCCGATAACTCAGAAAGTCCCACAACAACATCACCCTGGTCTTCTTGAATAATTTTGATTTGATGGAAACGATCTTGCTGATGCCCAGCCATCCGGCCTCCCTCCAGCTTCTTCCGGAGAGTGCACCCCCTCCGGCTCCGCCCACAGGGACAGGGCCGCCTGCCCCATTCAGCAGCGGCTGATAGTTCTTTTCATATCCGCCACTGATCCAGAACGAACCTTTGATCTTCCAGTCTGCATAACTTCTCAGTCCTACCCCCTGGCTGGTGATATGAATATTGTTCCAGCCCCTGCCCCAGCCCATCTTGTAACTGGCGCCGATACCGATCACGGATCTATCGTTGAGCTTGTAGCCGAGGGATAAACCAAGATCACTCGTCACCGGGAAAAAATTATTTGCCTTTTGCGTCTGCAGGTTGGTACCATATTCCAGGCGTTTTAAAAAGCTTTTGGTCTTTTGCTCATTCGGCTTAAACCCTTCCGGCATCTCTGCATCGCTGCTGCCGCCCCCTGATCGCAGCACTTTATCTTTTAACTGGTTCAGCTGCGATTGGGCCGCCTGCAGGTTCTGCTGCAATACCTGCCGGGCATCCGGTCCGCCGGCAGCTATTTGATTTTGTACCAGTGTGTTCACCTGTGCCCTTGTCTGCAGCCCCGCCAGGCTGGCCATATCCATGGGCGCCTCCGGGTCCGGAAGGCGGAACAGCGACGCCAGCATACTGTTCTTCCTGAAGAAATCCTTCCAGAGCTTTGTCTTGCTCAGTAACTCCAGGGCCTTCTTTTCGATCTTCTTCGGGTCATTGAGGATTTCTTTGTATTCGTTCAGCTGCCGGGCATAGTAATACACCTGTTTGTTCAGTTTCTTCAGCTCTTTTGCAAAGCCCAGTTTCTCCAGTTGCTCCTTCAGGTATTGTTTTCGTTCTTTGAAAAAGGCCCGGAGGTCTTCCGCCTTTTGCAGCTGTGCCTTTAACCCGTCCACTTTGCTGATGGCATCCTTTAGTTTTTCCGTTGCGGTTGAGATGGCCGGGGCATTATTCAGAAAGTTCAGTGTGGTGTGCATGCTGTCCAGGCCGGGGATATAGCTGGCCAGTTTACCGGGGTTGCGCAGCTTTGTTTGCAACTGCTCATACCGGGCTTTGGCAGTGGCAGCCAGTTCCTTTGCTTTGGCGGAGTCGATCCTGGAAAGTTTGCGGATGATCCTGTCTTCCTGTTTCTTTATTTGTGCAAGGGCCTTCTCCGATTTTTTGTCCAGTTTATTTTCCAGGCTGGCTGCTTTGGAAGAAACGGTTCCGATATAGCGGGAGGGAAGTTGCTGAAGGCTGGTACTGTCATTTTGCTGTGCAGAAGAAGCAACATTACAAAAAAGGGCAAGGACCATCAACACATAACATAAGCGCATAACACCTCGTTAGGTCTTTATTAATAGCAGCCGGAAAGGGTATTTCTTTTCCGATACTTGTTTTGCCGGGTTGCAAAACGGGTTTTGATAACAAGCCTCTAAGGAAGAAGGTGACTATGCAAAAAAAACTAGTTTATTTATGTGCTGTATAGCTCAAATAGGTAGTGATAAGGCTCCCAAAATTTAAGGGATTGCCGGCAGGGAGACGGGGAAAGGGAGTGGCTGATGGGAAATGAGCAGAAGCAACAGGAGGGGTATCAATAATAGGGTTTGATCATCCAGTACACCACCACCCCGGTAACGGCTACATAGAACCAAACAGGCCAGGTGAGGCGGGCCAGTTTTTTGTGGCGGGCATAATCGCCGGTCAGCGCCCTGTATGCCGTAAAGAGGATAAAAGGGAGTATGATTCCGGCAAGGGGTATATGTGTACCCAGCAAAATGTAATAGATCATCCGGCTGCTGCCTGCCGCTGCTTTTTCTTCCCCGGAAAGCAGCCCGTCATGATTGGTATCGCCAAAGCGGGTTTCACCGGCAAAAAGATGGTGACAGATATAACTTACCAGGAACAAAATGGAAAGCGCCATGGCCGTGAGCATAATGCCGCGGTGCAGTTTGTAATGGCCTTTCTTCACAGCCAGCAGGGCGGCGAGCAGTGACAGGGCCACTATGGAATTGATCACTGCATTTGCCTGTGCAAAGAGATGCACATCAAATCCAAGGTTGGCTTTTATGTGTACACGTCCCAACGCCACTACCGCAGCAAATACAATGATGGAAAAGGTAAAGATGAGTATCCTTGCTTTCTTATCGTTCTTTTGCCAGGCTGGCCGGAGCATGATCATTGTTTTTTCCGTAATAAAAATAGTAAGAGTCCCACCCCGAATATGGCTGCCAGGAATACGACAGCTATCAGCTGCAGCTGCCCGGCAAATACGCTTTTTCGTTTCGGGTCTTTTTCCAGTGTCAGCAGCACAAGGTCGGAGCTGAGCCTGGAGAGTGAGGCCGAGTCAAGCCCGTCATAATACCCCCGCACATGGCGGAGGCTGTCGATCAGGATGAACCGGTCGCTGTGAATAAAGCTGGTGTCAACACCTTGGCCATCTTCTGCAAACATTTTCATTTCGTTGATGGCCAGGTCATAGATCTCCTGTTTATTACCGGTAAGCAGCCACCAGTGTTCGGGGTTGACCTGGTAGCGGTCGGCCCAGTATTTCAGCCGTGGTACCGAATCTCTTTCAGGGTCGATGCTGAAGGAAAGGAAATGCACCTGCCGGTTGGTTCTGTCGCCCACCCTTTCCCCGTTATTGATGGACTCTGCAAGCCGCTTCATGTGTTTTGTCATAACCGGGCAGATGGTGGGGCAATGTGTAAAGAAGAGGTCGGCAATAATGATCTTCCCTTTGAGGCTGTCCCAGGTAATGGTCTTGCCTTCCTGGTTGGTCAGGCGAAAATCCTTTATCGTATGCCATACGGTATCATACTGTTTCTTCCCCTTTTTCACCACCTGCACCACGGTGTCGTCGCCATAATGACGGGGCATGACGACCGCCTTCTCGCTTTTCTGCTTTACAATGAAATAAGCCACCAGCGGCAGCAGCAGTGCCAGCATGATCGCATATAGTGCTGTTTTGTTCACTCAGAAGTTTTTGCGGTTCCCCGGCAAAGATCGGGTACTATCAAATAAAAAACCATCAAGCCTTTATATAACGTTCAGCGGGCTTAATGGTTTTGGTACTATGGTGAAATGACATTATTCTTTTCCGCCCTGGTGCACCGGTGCGGCTTCCGTGCTTTTTTCATGCCTTGGCATGGTTGATTCCTTGAAATGAGGATCATACTTATTGCGGAGGTTCTTATACGAGTTACCGTCTGCAATAAAGGCAATGATGAACCAGATAAAGAGCATCAGCGGCACCACAATGGTCAGGATCATGTTCCGTATCTCATCACCGAGGTGCATGAAAACGGAAACGATATAAAAAGCCTTGGCCAGTGAAAGGATACATACCATCCCCTTGAACATAAGTACAAGTGTGGCATTAGGATTGGCGCCTTTGTGAATGGTATAGATGGTAAGACCGATACCCAGCTCTATCACTGTAATGATAGACAACAGGATAGTAGTCTTCCATACCTTCTTCCTGAATGCTGCATCGTCTTCGTGATGATGATGGATGGTTACTTCTTCAAATGCCGGATGTTGCATAATAGATTATAAATTTCAAATTCCGAATATCAAATTCCAGGCCCCGGTGCTGACGGGGATTTTAAATCAAATAAAAACAAAGGAACACAAATACCCATACCAGGTCCACAAAGTGCCAGTACAGACCGGCCTTTTCGATCATCAGGTAATGGCCTCTTCTTTCAAACACCCCTTTTTGTGTCATCAGCAGCATGATGATGTTGATGATCACACCGGAAAATACATGGAAGCCGTGGAAGCCGGTGATGCCGAAGAAATATCCGCCGAAGGCGATAGGGCCTTTTTCCCGGATATGCATTTCGGCCAGGTCTACCATGCCCCTGAGCTGTGCATCACTCATTTTGGTAAGCTCTTCCAGGGAATGTGAGTGATCATGTGCATGCACCACTTTCACCAGCACATCGTGCGGTGTTGCATTTAAGGCTGCCGTCAGTTTCTGTGTATCGTGTACCAGCTGGCCCCAGGGGTTACCACCCATGGTCTGACCAATGACGTCCAGTTTTGCACCGTCTACCAGTACCACATGTTCGCCGGTAATAAGGTGATGCCATTCCCAGGCCTGGCAGCTGAGGAACGCTACGCCGCCCACTATGGTCCAGAAGATCCATTTGATCACACCTGCTTTGTCCTGCTTATGCCCGGCATGCACTGCCAATACCATCGTCACCGAGCTCACGATCAGGATGAATGTCATTACACTCACAAAGGCCAGGGGCAGGTTGGAGTGGCCGGCGCCCGGAAAGGCGTTGAACACCACGTTCGGATCAGGCCAGAAATTCTGGCTGAAGCGGATAGAACCATACGAGATCAGAAAGGCGCCAAAGGTGAAGGCATCACTCATGAGGAAATACCACATCATCAGCTTGCCATACTCCAGATTGAAGGGGCTTTTACCACCGCTCCACCATTTGGTTTGATGTACTGTTGTTTGTGTTGACATAACTGTTTATAAAATAACAAAAAACAAATTCCGTGTTATAAAATCCATTCCTGCTGTACTATCCCACAATAAGAAAGAATACCAGGATATACAGCCAGAGCAGGTCCACAAAATGCCAGTACGTGGAAGCTACTTCCACCGGTACGGCGCTGAACAGTTTTGTGCGTCCTGCAAATGCTTTGATGAATATTACCAGCAGGGCGATCACTCCGCCGATCACATGCAGGGCGTGCAGGCCAAAGATCACATAGAGGAATTGTCCTGCATTGCCTCCTTTGAAGGTGATCCCCTGGTTCCACAACTGCTGAAATCCTATCCATTGCAATACCAGGAAAGCGGCACCAAGCAGGAAGGTGATCCCGATCAGTACCCGGTACTGCTGCATTTCCCTTTGTTTAAAAGAACGAAGTGCCACCATGATCGTCACACTGCTGATAAGGATGACCGCTGTTGACACCCAGAATACTTTCGGCACCTGCACCGGCACCCAGCCATTCTGATTACTTTTTACAATGAATGCACTTGTCAGCCCGGCAAACATCATGATGATGCTTCCGATGGCCACCCACAGAGTAAACTTGTGGGGATGCATTTTCTTTTTCTGTTCTATACTCACTGTGTTCATATCTGTACTAAAATCTACTATCTGCATTCCGGGATCTCACCCTTTGCTCAGCAGCCAGGCCAGCATTACCACCGGCAAATACATATAGCTGCCAAACATCACTTTCCTGGCCGATCCCACATCCATTTTCTTATACAATGTCAAACATCTCATGATCATAAACACATTGGCCAGCGATACCAGGGACAGGCTGATGATACCTTTCAGGTCCGTATACGTACAGATGCCTGTATAATAAGGCGCCAGCGTAACGGGTAGCAGCAGCAATGAATACATCACCGTCTGCAGGGCTGTGAACTTTGTTGGCCCTTCTTCTGCCGGTAATAATTTAAACCCGACTGAAGAATAATCCCGGTGTGCCACCCAGGCAATGGCCCAGAAGTGGGGGAACTGCCAGAAGAACTGGAAGGCAAACAAGATCCATCCGCCAAGCGACAGGTTATTGTTTCCCGCTGCCCATCCAATCAGGCAGGGAAAAGCCCCCGGTATCGCACCCGCCAGTACAGCAATTGAATTGATCTTCTTCAATGGTGTATAGATGAATGCGTAGAGGAACAAACTGAAAGCGGCCAGTCCGGCCGACAACCAGTTAAAATAATTCCCCAGGATAAACACACCCGCTGCTCCTGTAAGAATGGCGAATATCCATCCTTCCGTTTCACTCATGCGGCCGGCTGCCACGGGGCGCCCGGCCGTACGTTTCATTTGTGCATCGGTGTCTTTTTCCGCTACCTGGTTCAGCGCATTGGCACTGCCTGTTACCAGCATCCCGCCTGCAAAGAGCAAGAGTATCATCTTCCAGAAATTCACATAACTCTCCGATCCTTCTGTCAGCGCAAAACTCATTATGCTGCTGAACACCACCATGATACTCAGCGAAGGTTTGATCAGCAGCAGATAGTCTTTTACCTTCTTCATCTGCTATCGGCCTCCTCCCGACCTCCCCCGGAGGAGGAAGCCACCGGCTCACAGCCTTCGCTTATTAAAAATTCATTCTTATATGTCAAATACCTTTTTCGCATATCTTATCTCCAAACAAGTACCTCCTGTATCAAACGCTTACGCTTCGCTTCCGGAGGGTTTGGGGAGTTCCTAATGCTTGCTTTCATTCTCTCCCAAAGGTTCGGTTTGCGGGATGAACTCCCTTCCGTCCTTACCATAATCATACGCCCACCTGTGCACTTCCGGTATCTCCCCTTCCCAGTTACCATGTCCGGGCCTGATCGGTGTGGTCCATTCCAGTGTATTGGAGCCCCAGGGGTTCTTTGTCGTCACTTTTCTTCCTTTAAAGATGGAATAGAAGAAGTTGAACACGAACATGAGCTGCATGGCAAACACAATGATGGAAACAACGGTGATCATTTTATCAAGATCAGCAAACTGCGTGAAGGACACCCAGCTGCTCTTATCCAGGTAGCGGCGCGGCATACCGGCCAGGCCCTGGTAGTGCATGGGCCAGAAGATCAGGTATGCGCCAACCATGGTTACCCAGAAGTGGATATACCCCAGTGTATTGTTGAGGTAGCGTCCGAACATTTTCGGGAACCAGTGGTAGATCCCTGCAAACATGCCGAACATGGACGCCACCCCCATTACAATGTGGAAGTGCGCCACCACAAACATGGTATCATGCAGGTGAATATCGATAGTGGAGTTACCGAGGAAGATACCGGTCAAACCACCGGAGATGAATAAGCTTACAAAGCCGATCGCAAACAAGGTGGCGGGTGTAAAGCGGATATTACCCCTCCACAGGGTGGTAAGCCAGTTGAATACCTTGATGGCCGATGGTACGGCAATCAGCAGTGTAAGCAACACGAAGATGGATCCGAGGAACGGATTCAAACCGGTTACAAACATGTGGTGCGCCCATACCAGGAAGGCGAGGATACAGATGGCAAACAATGAACCGAGCATCGCCATATACCCGAAGATCGGTTTACGGCTGTTGACCGATAATATTTCCGACACCATTCCCATCGCCGGCAACAGGATGATATATACCTCGGGGTGCCCCAGGAACCAGAAGAGGTGCTGGAACAGGATGGCGCTTCCGCCTTCATTCGGCAGTATCTCGCCGTTCACCACGATATCACTCAGGTAAAAACTGGTGCCCAGGTTCCGGTCGAACAACAGCAGGATGGCTCCTGACAACAATACCGGGAAAGAAAGCACACCCAGTACGGCTGTAAAGAACATCGCCCACATGGTAAGCGGCATCCTTGTCATGCTCATCCCTTTTGTACGCATGTTGAGGATCGTGGAAATATAGTTAAGACCGCCCAGCAGTGATGACACCACGAACAGGGCCATGCTGACGAGCCACATATCCATCCCCAGTTTAGAACCTTGTGATGCCTGTCCCAGGGCGCTCAGCGGCGGGTAGATCGTCCACCCTCCTGCGGCAGGACCTGTGGTAATGAATAAGGAGGCAAACATGATCACACTGGCGAGGAAGAAGAACCAGTACGAAAGCATATTGAGGAAAGGCGAAGCCATATCACGGGCACCGATCTGCAGCGGAATAAGCAGGTTGGCAAAGGTTCCGCTCAGCCCGGCAGTAAGTACAAAGAATACCAGTACGGTACCGTGAATGGTAACAAGGGCGTAATAGAATTCGGGTTGTATCTGTCCGCCTTTGGCCCATTTGCCGAAGAAGGTTTCCAGTATCGGGAAGCTTTGGTCCGGAAAGCCCAGTTGCAAACGGAAGAGCACCGAGAACAATCCCCCGATAATGGCCCAGATCATACCGGTGATAAGGAACTGCTTCCCGATCGTTTTATGATCCTGGCTGAAAATATACTTGGTGATAAATGTTTCTTTGTGATGGTGCACATGATGCTCGTCATGATGAACTTCATGTGTGGTGATCACTTCGGGATGAACATTCATTGCTTCACTCATGGTCTTTATTTTTTAAACCCTCATTATTAACAGGGCCGGTATTCAAGTTGTTTATCGTCTGTTAGCCTGGTTCGTCTTATTTATTCAGTAAGGCGGCAACCGGTTTTACGGCGGTTGCTGTATCTTTTGGTACCGCCGGTTTGCTGTTTTCCATGACGGTCTGGTACTGTGATTTCTTGGTGGCCATCCAGGCATCAAACTCTTCCTGTGTTTCCACTACGATCGTACCCCTCATACCCGTGTGTCCTTTTCCGCACATCTGGTCGCATGATATTTCGTAAACAAAATTCGGGTTGCCGGTCTGCTCGATCATTTGCTTGGTGGTTTTGGTAGGGGTAAACCACATGGTGGTGGGGGTACCGGGTACCGCATCCATCTTCATCCGGAAATGTACCAGTCCCACATCATGTATCACATCTTTTGAACCGATGATCAGTTTTACCGGTTTGTTTACCACCAGGTGCATGGCATCACCGGCCACATAGATATCATCCTGGTTGGCCGGATCATCCCACAGTTGTCCCAGCGGGTTACCATTTGCTTCATCGATCTTCTTATAATATTTTTTGCCGAAGGTCTTGTCCTTGCCCGGGTAGCGGAATTCCCACTTGAACTGGCTGCCCACCACTTCCACTTCCATGGCATTCTTGGGGGCTTGTCCTGTGATCTTGAACCAGTAGAAGATTCCAAAACCCACGAGCACGGTAAGGGCCACGGCCGGTATTACGGTCCAGATAAGTTCCAGTTTGTTATTGTGTGGATAGTAGTATGCTTTTCTTTTATCGGACTCCTGGTATTTGAAAGCAAACCAGAAAAGGGTGATCTGGGTGATGAGGAATACAACAAAGGTCAGCCCGAGTGTGATATAAAGCATCCGGTCTACCAGTACGCCATGATCAGAGGCCGGTGCGCCCAGTATCTTTCCTTTCAGTTTTTCATTGCAATAATATACGCCGATAAGCCCTACGATCAGGAATACCAGCAGCATAAAGGCATTAACCCGGTTGGTTTGCTTACGGGCCTTATCCTCCCCTCTTAATACAGCCACATACTCACTGGCCTTGGCGATCTGGAAGGTGATCAGAAAGCCCAGTACTAGGATCGCAACGATGAAAAATGTCTGCATAATATTTTAAATTCCAAATTTTATAATTCCAGGTTCCGTTTACACTTGTCGTCTGCCGCTTCGGTGCGAAGGGATGCTTCGTACCGGCGCCAGCCAACGGTCAGGTATGGTGAATCACACTTTCTTTAATGAACGGATGGTTCTTTGCGATCAGCGGATACTTGCTGAGCGCCCTTCCGGTTACATACATGATCAGTCCTGCAAAACCAAGTCCCACACAGAAATCATACAACAGCATCGGCACATGGTCGGGTGAAGGCCCGGGGTGTACCATCTGGAAGAAGTCCAGCCAGTGACCGAAAATGATCAGCAGCGCCATAAATGTCATGGTGGTATAATTCCTCTTTGAACCTCTTCTCATCAGTATCAGCAACGGCGCAATGAAATTGATGAGGAACATCATCCAGAATATTCCCTTATAAATTCCCTGTGCCCGGGGTGCGAAGTAGGTTGTTTCTTCCGGCATGTTGGCATACCAGATCAGCATGAACTGGGAGAACCACAGGTAAGTCCAGAAGATGGAAAAGGCGAACATGAACTTACCGAGGTCGTGCAGGTGTTCTTCGTTTGTCAGCTCCAGGTAATTATTGTTCTTCAGGTACACAACAAAGAGGGCAATAAGTGCCACACCGGATACAAAGGTGCTGGCAAAAGTATACCAGCTGTACATGGTGCTGAACCAGTGCGCATCGATACTCATGAGCCAGAGCCAGGGAATGGAAGACATCACGGTAAGGGCAAATACGATCAGGAAGAGCGCTGCCCAAACGGTGTTTTTCCAGATATATTTCCTTCCTTCTTCAACAGATTTAAGGGGGTTGTTATCCAGGCTCCTGGAGAGCTGCCGCATTTTGTAACCGAGGACAGACCAGAGTACAATGGTCACTACAGTGACGGCAGTGAAGAAACCTTTATTCAGGAACCCTTTTTTGAAGCTGAGCACCTCATCGTGCTTCACATGCTCTGTATCCGTCCAGTGATAAATAGTATGGTTGCCGCCAAAGACAAGGGCCATAAGGATAACGAAGGTGATCACACCGATCACCGGTACCAGGGTAGAGATGGCTTCGGAGACCCTGCGGAATGACATTTGCCATCCGCCCCAGGCCAGGGTGGTGGCACAGATAAAGAACATGGCTGCATTTACCACCAGCAGAAAGAATACGCTGTTCTGCAGGAGGCTGGCCCAGAAACGGGCACTTTCATGCGGATCGCTTTTTGAACCATGTGTTACATACAACCCGGTAATAGCCAGTATGCCGATGGCCATCAGTACCATCGCAATGGTGTTGTATCTTTTTGGTACCGTAAACTGTTCTCTTATTGTCATCCTGTTCCTTTTATAAATTCCAAAAGTCAAATTCCACGTTCCAATACACGGAAAGCGGGAGTTATTTTATTTTTTTAGCCGTGTCCGCTGCCGGCATCACCGGTGATTTTGCCATGGCTGTATCGGCCCCGCCGCCGGCAGCTGCCTGTCTTTCTTTTATATAATGTATCACCATCCAGCGCTGCTGTGTTGAAAGCTGTGAGGCGTAGCTGCCCATGGTATTAAATCCGTATGTAATGGAGTGGAACATGGTTCCTTCTGCCATGGCCGTATATTTTGCATCGCCAACCAGTGTGGCCGGTTTGGCCGGGAAGGGGCCGTCGCCACCTTTATACAGCGGTCCGTTACCATCCATTTTCTCGCCGTGACAGATACCGCAGTTCACCAGGTAAAGACGGTTGGCTTCCACACGCTGGAGTGAGTCCAGCGGGGGCAGCGGGTTGGTTACATTCTTTGAGTTTGCATAACCGGCTGAATCATTTGCATACGGATAATGCCAGGTCATATCGCCGCGGGCAATCGTACCGGTCACCGGCATCGCATCATAGTTCACGCCTTCGGCCTTCAGCTTTTCCGTGGACGCATAGGTCTCATAGGCCCTGCTGTAAGACATATCAGGCATGTAGGCTCTTCCGGGGCTGCGCCTTACCCTGCTGCAACTCATCACCAGCACCATCATCACCAGGCAACTTATTATAATACCAGTTTTTTTCATCGTTGTTGTTATAATATATTAATGAACTGCTGCTTCTTGTTTCTTTTCAAACCGCATGGTGTCTTTGTCATAGCGTCCGAGCCACCAGCCGGTTTCTTTATGCTGAACCTGTACATCTGTGGCACCCAGGTCCTGTAAAAACTTCATGGCATCTGCCTCATTGGTCTTATCGGTGCATTCCAGCGCCATCACAAACGTGTCGTCCGTAGAGCGGGAATTGAAATGATCCTTCTTTACAAAAGGCGCCAGCTGGCACAGGTAACAGAACGTAAGCACCATGCCTACGGAAGCAAACAGCACGGTAAGCTCGAACGTGATGGGGATCCAGGCCGGTAAAGAAAAGAACGGTTTACCGCCGAAGTTCAGTCTCCAGTCCACGGTCAGTGCCCAGGTAATGAATCCTACTGCAGTAGCCGTACCGGTAATACCATAGATAAACCCGGCGGTGTGCAGGCTGGTATCCCGCAGCCCCATAGCCTTATCCAGGCCATGGATCGGGAACGGGGTAAAGACATCATGGATCTTGTACCCGGCCCTGCGTACTTTCTTCACTGCCGGAAAAAGTACGTTCTCATCGTAGAAGCTACCTGTTATGAATTTTTTTACAGCCATAATTATTTAAAATTCCAAGTGACAAATCCCAAGTCGCAAACTCTTTTTTCACTGTTAATGATGCTCATGCAGTTGTTCTTCACTGAACTGGTTCAGGTCTTCCCTTTCCACTTCATCCATTTTCTCTTTATAGTTCTCACCGCTGCGTTTCAATATGTGTTTGATCTCCGCTATCGCAATGACCGGGAAGAATTTAGAGAACAGGAAGTAACAGGTGAAGAACAACCCGAATGTTCCCAGGTAAAACCCTACCTCCCAGATGGTGGGTGTATAATAGGTACTCCAGGCACTGGGCAGGTAATCACGGTAAACAGAGGTCACGATGATCACAAAACGTTCGAACCACATACCGATGTTCACCAGTATGGACATAAAGAAGGTGACCAGCAGGTTCCTTCTCATTTTGCGGATCCAGAATATCTGCGGCGACAAAACGTTACAGCCCATCATCAGCCAGTAGCTCCATCCATAAGGGCTGTTCAGGTTCAGACGGTTCTGGAAGAAAGCGAAATTCTCGTACGGGGAGGCGCTGTACCATGACATGAACAGCTCTGTGAGGTATGCTATCCCCACGATAGAACCGGTGAGTACGATCACCTTGTTCATGACATCAATGTGTTCAAGTGTGATATAGTCTTCCAGGGCCAGTACTTTTCTTGTTACCACCAGCAGTGTCTGCACCATGGCGAAGCCGGAGAAGATGGCACCGGCCACAAAGTAAGGCGGGAAGATGGTTGTATGCCAGCCCGGCACGACGGAGGTGGCGAAGTCGAAGGATACGATCGTGTGCACGGACAGTACCAGCGGTGTACTTAAGCCGGCAAGTACCAGTGATAAGGCTTCATGACGCTGCCAGTGTTTGGTGCTTCCGGTCCAGCCGAAGGCGGCCACACCATAAAACATTTTTCTCCATTTCTTTTTGGCCCTGTCACGCAGCGTGGCAAGATCAGGAATAAGACCGGAGTACCAGAATAACAGGGAAACGGTGAAGTAAGTAGAGATCGCAAATACGTCCCACAGCAGCGGTGAGTTAAAGTTCACCCACAGCGGCCCCCGGGTATTGGGATAAGGAAGAACGAAGAAGGCATTCCACACACGGCCCATGTGCCAGATCGGGAACTGGCCCGCACACATTACCGCAAAGATCGTCATGGCTTCTGCAGCACGGTTTACACCGGTACGCCAGCCCTGGCGGAAAAGCAGCAGGATCGCGGAGATCAGGGTTCCGGCGTGACCGATACCCACCCACCATACGAAGTTGGTGATATCCCAACCCCATCCTACCGTTCTGTTCAGGTTCCACTGCCCGGTACCATAGATAACCTCCATGGTAACGGAAATGATACCGAACGTAAGAAAGGCCACTGAAATGAGGAAACCGATCCACCATGCACGGGAGGGCTTTGCTTCCACCGGGCGGCAAATATCTTCTGTTACCTGGTGGTAATCCTTGTCGCCATCTACCAGCGGCGGTCTGACCTGTGATTCGTATCTGAGTAATGACATAGTCTAAAAAAATTCCAAAATGACAAAAAACAAATTCCGGTTCTTCCCTTCAGCCCTTCACTCAACTTATTCTGTACCTCTGTATTTAAAATTTCCAACTGACAAAATCAAATTCCGGTTCTTCACTCATCGGCTCCCGGATCAATGTGTCTCTTCCGGGGTGGTGGCCGCAGGCATGTGTCCTTCATTGGCGCCCTGTGCCCCTGCTGCATGTTCTTCACCGCCGTGTTCACCGGTCCAGTTCTTATCATCTTCATCGGTATTCCTGATCTTGGCCATATAGGTCACATTCGGCAGTACGTGCAGCTGTTCAAGTACATGGAAGCTGCGCTGCTTATTCTCTTCTCTTGTTTTGCTGATGGCGGTGGTGGTATCCACTGCATTTCCGAATACAATGGCATGGGTCGGGCAGGCGGTCTGGCAGGCTGTTTTTACATCGCCGTCCTGCAGCATCCTGTTTTCTTTCTTCGCCTGCAGTTTGCCGGCCTGTATCTTCTGTACACAGAAAGAACATTTCTCGATCACCCCTCTGGAGCGAACCGTTACATCCGGGTTCAGTACCATCCGGGTAAGGTCATCATTCATTTGCACCACTACTACCGGATCAAGCTTACCTACCAGTTTCTGATCCTGGTTATGCGGGAAGCTGTCGGCACCGGTATAATCGGCCCAGTTGAAGCGGCGAACTTTATACGGACAGTTGTTGGCACAATACCTTGTACCGATACAACGGTTATAGGTCATCTGGTTGATCCCTTCCTGGCTGTGGTTGGTGGCTGCTACGGGACAAACGTTCTCACAGGGAGCATTATCACAATGCTGGCACATCATCGGCTGGAACACCACGCCTTTGAGGTTGTTGGGATCTTTTTCATCAGAGATGAAGTAGCGGTCGATACGCAGCCAGTGCATATCATGGTAGCGGAGTACTTCGCTCTTGCCCACCACCGGTACATTGTTCTCTGCATGACAGGCTACCACGCAGGCCGCACAGCCGGTGCAGGAGTTCATATCAATGCTCAGGCCCCAGTGTATTTCCTGCTGTCTCCTGTTCGGATCGGGATATAGTGTGGCATTGCTGTGGAAGTTGCCGCCCGCCTTATTATAGAAGGCATCCTGTAAATGCTTGCTTGCAGCCGGGATCACATCCGGATTTGCCTTGAATGCTTTCAGCGTGGTCTCTCTCACCACTTCATTGCGGTGCTCGTAAGAGTTGTGCTTCTGCGTCTGGGCGATCTTGTATTTCTTTTTCAGGTTGGTAACGGTGGCGCCGGTGGCGTAATAGTTAACGGTCGTACCGTTGTAGGAAGCCATCGGGTATACATTCTTACCCACACCGGCTGCGGTAACGCCCATGGCCTCGTTGCGTCCGTAACCGACTGCCACAGCGATCGTATTATCATTGATGCCGGGGAAGACCAGTACGGGTAATTCCACTTTGTTCTTGCCCACCGTCAGTTCAATCACCGGTTTATGCGGGTAGTATTCATAATCCATATCGAGCTTGATCCCGAGATCATTGGCTTTCTTAATGGATATCATGGCATAGTTATCCCAGGTGGCTTTGGAAACCGGGTCAGGTAATTCCTGCAGCCAGGGGTTGCCGGATTGCGATCCGGTGCCTATTGAAACTTTCTGGTACAGCACCACTTCATCTCCGCCGCCTTTGATGGCTGCGATGGCTGTTGCTGCCTCCGCTACGCCGCCGCCGCTGTAGGAACCGGCACTTGCGGAAGGAGGCGCCTCTTCTTTCACACCATCCTGCAGGGCTTTGCTGAAGGCTTCTTCTGAACCAAGTTTACCGGTCCAGTATTCTTTGAAGTAAGTATCGTAGTCTTTGGTATCACCGCTCCATTTCAGGAGGGATGTCTGGTAAGGCCTTGTTTTGAAAAGCGGGTAGATCGTCGGCTGGATAAAGCTGGTGCAGCCGGCGCAGGGTTCCGCATCACCCCAGCTTTCGAGGTAGTGATGGGTGGGGGCGATGTATTGGCACAGCTCCGTGGTCTCGTCCATTTTTTCGTTGAAGGAGACGGTCACTTTTACTTTGGCCATTGCTTTTTTGAAGCGGTCCGCATCAAAGTAGGTATAAACCGGGTTGGCACCATAGACCATCAGCGTACCCACCGTACCGGTTTCCATATCGGACACCAGTTGTTCAAACTCACTGTCGATGCCCTGCCTGTAGTTTACCGGGCTGGCCCAGTTGATGGTGGTGCCATAAGCGCCGATCGCATTGTTGATGGCATTTACGATCACCTGTATATTCTTGTCATTGCTGCCGCAAACCACCAGTGCTTTACCAGTATTTGCTTTCAGCTCAGTGGCCGCTTTGGTAATGCCGTCAGCAAGTTTTTTATCACTGACGGATCCGGATACGCCGGCTACGCCAAGTGCTGCGGCCAGGGCCAGGGCCACGGCGCCGGTTTCAGAAGGTTTGTGGGTATAGCGTTCATCGGCATTGGAACCGGTCAGGCTGAGCATGCTTTCGAAGTGGAAATGTTTGCTCATTACCGGGTTCTTCTCGTCGATCTTTCTGCCTTTGGAATATCCTTTGGCAAACTCTACCGGGCTGAGCCATGTGCCGAGGAAATCAGCGCCAAGGCTTACAATCACACTGGCAGCGCCGAAATCATAAGAAGGGAGTTTTCTTCCAAACCCGGAAGCTTCATTGGCCAGCAGCATACCGCTGTAAGAAACGGCATCGTACTGTACATGCTTCAGGCCGGGGAATTTGCCGATAATTTCTTTTGTGGAAGGAGATGTGATGGTGGAAGTAAGCAGCACCACAGATCCGCCAGCGGCCTTCATGGCATCGCCCACCATTTTATCCAATGCATCGTAATCAGGTACCTCTTCAAATTTATCCTTGCCCTTGTGCATCGGGAATTTATTGCGGTACATATCATACAGGTCGAGCACAGAGGCCTGCGCCCTGGCTGATGTACCACCGCCGGTAGCGGCGTATAATTCGTTTCCTTCGATCTTAATGGGGCGGCCGTCCCGTACCTTGGCCACAACCGGTATCACATCGCCGTCCTGCACATAAGTTGTTGCATAATATTTAGGCACACCCGGTATCAGGTTCTCCGGCTTATTGGCATACGGAATGGCCTTTCGTACCGGTATTTTACAGCTGGCAGCCAGGGTGGCGGCAGCCGTACTGAAACCGAGGTATTTTAAGAAATCACGGCGGGGAGCTTTCGCTTCTATCAGTCCTTTGCTGTCAAAGCTTTCAAAAGGCAGTTCATCATGAAACTCGTCTTTCGGGAGCTTACCCAGGTTCTCCGGGTCGTTTATTTCAGCGAAATTTTGCCAGTATTTGTTTTGGCTCATAGCGTTTGTCAAATGTGATAATGTGAGAATTTGATTTATGCGGAAATGGCCTTTTCTCCGGTCACCATTTCTTCAATAATCCTTTACAATTCACGCATTATCTTTTATAAAACAATTATTATTCTGACTCTTCTTTCCTTCTCACATTCCCAATCCCTTCATTTATTATCAATAATGACATTTCTGGCACTCGATACCGCCGATATCGGCCACTTTCACACTGTCCATTTTGCCATTCTTGAAATCATTATGAAACTTCTCGTAAATGCTGTAGTAATTGTTGCCCTTGCCGTTTGAATAGTTGAAATCCACATTGGTGCGGCGGTGGCAGTTTACGCACCAGCCCATGCTCAGTTCAGATACCTGTTTTACTTCATCCATCGCGGTGATCTCGCCGTGGCAGGTCTGGCATTGTACTTTCCCGGCACGGATGTGCTGTGAGTGGTTGAAATAAACATGGTCGGGCAGGTTGTGGATCTTGATCCACTCGATCGGCTTGGCCATGGAAGGCTTCCAGGCATTGGAATTATTGGGATCGAAGCCGGCTGCTTTATAAAGTTTAGCGATCTCGGCAGTACCATTTACTTCTTCCCCGTTCTCTTTGTAGAGTTTGGGGCCTTTTTCATAGGTTTTGATCGCCTTGTGGCAGTTCATACATACGTTCACCGAAGGGATAGCGGCGTGCTTGCTTTCCCAGGCATTGCCATGGCAGTATAAACAGTTGATCTGGTTAATGCCGGCATGTACTTTATGTGAATAGAAAATAGGTTGTTCGGGCTGGTAGTTTTTCTGGCGGCCCAGGCCGATGGCGCCTTTGGTTACATAGTAGCCTCCTACGATAAAGAAAACGATGGCCACCATGGCGATGTACACTTTGTTCTTATAGAAAGGTACCGGTTCGGGGCGCAGGATGCCTTCCGCATCATCGCTCATCTTCTTCAGGTTACTGTTCACCTGCATCAGGATCAGGGCGATGATCGCAAGGATAAGGGAGATCACGCCGAAAATAACAGCGTTCTGTCCTGATTTGCTTCCGCCGCCACCCCCTTCAGCAGGAGTTGTTGCCGGTGCCTTGCTCTTTGCCACTGCATCATTAATATAGGCTACAATATCATCTACATCCTTCAGTTTCAGGTCGGGGAAAGCCAGCATCAGGCTCCCGTACTTTGCTTTCAGGCCCTGGGTGTAGGAATCATTGGCCATGTAGGCAGTGGGATTATTCACCCATTTCAGGAGTTCGTTATGGTCCGACCATTTATGCCTGCTTTCCAGGTCCATCAGTGCCGGGCCGGTCAGGTCTTTAAAAATATTATGGCAGGCTGCACATTTTGATGCAAACAGGGTTTTACCTGCGGCAGCGTCTCCGTTTCCGGCACGAACATTAAAAACAATAGCAACAAGTAGGGTGAATAATAGCG
>JAXLUG010000025.1:0-32295 GCA_046329665.1 Chitinophagaceae bacterium
GACTTATGGTGGTTTTGCCGAGGGTGTTCACCTCTTCCCATACCGAACAGAGAAGTTAAGCCCCTCATGGCCGATGGTACTGCACCACAATGCGGGAGAGTAGGTAGCTGCCATATTCATTTAAAAGCCTTTCAGGAAACTGAGAGGCTTTTTATTTTATTACCCTTTCCAGAACCGGATACAAAAGCTTTTTCAAAGGGGATAACGATCGGGGTTCCCCGGCTTGCTGTTGCTTTGATCAACGAACACATAACTCCCATCCTCTTTTAATAGCTTTTTCAGAAACCGGGGAAGCTTTCTGGATTGAAGAATAACGCATACGGGTTGTACTACACTCCATTCTGAATTATTATTTGTCCCGGCCCTTCCCCTTAGCCTTTCTTTCATCCCGTTGAATTTTATGTACCTTCAGTTTAGGTAATTATACATACTATGAAAAAATCACTGTTGTCAATCTCTTTGCTTTTCTGCAGCCTGGCGGGATATTCCCAATCCGCAACAAAAGGCTGGGCACCCCTTTTCGACGGCAAAACACTTAACGGATGGAAGCAGATCACCGGAACAGCCAATTATACAGTATCGGATGGAATGATCATCGGCTCTACGGTTCTCTCATCTCCTAATTCATTCCTGGTAACGGACAAAGAGTATAGTGACTTTGTGCTTGAGCTGGAAGTCAAGATCGATGATACCACCTCCAATTCCGGTATCCAGTTCCGGAGCCATTACGATCCGGCCGGAAACAAAGGAGAAGGAAAAGTATTCGGTTACCAGTATGAGCTGGATCCCTCTTCCCGGAAATGGACAGCAGGCATTTATGATGAAGGAAGAAGGGACTGGCTGTACCCGCTGATGCTGAATCCCAGGGCACAGCCGGCATACAAGCAAGGGGAGTTCAATAAAATACGGATCGAGTGCATCGGCAATGAAACGAAAACATGGATCAATGAGGTACCCGCTGCTTACCTGGTGGATACGGCTGACCGGAAAGGGTTCATTGCCCTGCAGGTGCACAGCATCGGAGCAAATGCTGCCTGGGCCGGGCATAAAATATTCTGGAAAAATATCCGTATCAAGACTGCGGGCATCAGGCCAGCGTCTTTCCCCGGGGAAGTATATGTGGTGAACAATATACCTAATACGCTTTCGGCATTTGAAAAGAAGAACGGATGGAAATTATTGTTTGATGGAAAAACTGGTAAAGGATGGAAGGGAGCTTATAAAGAACAATTCCCTGAGAAAGGATGGGAAATTAAGGACGGAATACTGAAAGTGCTTTCTTCTGAAGGCAAAGAATCCACCAACGGCGGGGATATCGTAACCACAGAAGAATACAGTGCATTTGATCTTTCTTTTGAATTCAAACTAACCCCCGGGGCCAACAGCGGTGTCAAATATTTTGTAACCTTATCTGAACATAACCAGGGATCAGCGATAGGTCTGGAATACCAGTTACTGGATGATACACTTCACCCGGATGCCAAGCTCGGACGGGATGGTAACCGGACGCTGGCATCTCTTTATGACCTTATCAAGGCAGAAAAGACTTCCCGGTTCATCAGGCAGCCCGGTGGCTGGAATACGGGACGTATTGTGGTGTATCCTGATAATCATGTGGAGCATTACCTCAATGGGATAAAAGTGCTTGAATATAACCGGGGCTCAAAAGAATACCGGGACCTTGTTGCAATGAGCAAGTACAAAATATGGAAGGATTTCGGCGAAGCCAAAAAGGGGTATATCCTTCTCCAGGATCATGGTAACGAAGTAAGCTTCCGGAGTATTAAGATAAGACGAATGTGAGTATTTGAAATTGTGGCAAGGTGTAAATGAAATACAGGCCCGGTTAGTTAATTCCTGCTCTTTCTGATCAGATCTTCGGTTCCCAGCCTTTCTCATACCGGCGCTTCCATAATTTCATCGCTTCATTGTCATTCAATATATGCCCGTTAGCAGGATCGCAATGCAATGTTCTGCCTGTCCGTTGTGCGATATTAGCAAGGTGGCAAAGCAATACCGACTTGTGTCCTTCATCTATTGGTGAGGTGATGGAAGTATTACCACGGATACTCTCTGCAAAATTGCTGAAGTGAAAAAAATCAAGGTTGCCGGTTGCGCTGATGGTATTGGTGGCTTCATTGCCGGCTCCTGTCTTTACTTCCTTTACCAGTTTGTTATCCTCATCATAAATAGCATAATCGTCATTGCCCTTATTCACCAGCGTCCCTTTTTCACCGTAAATGGCAAAACCTCTGCCGGCCCCTTCCACCGGGAACTTATTACAGCTTCTACCTTCCCAGGTTATGGATTTTCCACCGGGAAAATCAAAACTGGCTACTTGTGTATCGGGTGTTTGCCAGTCGTCGGTATACGCATACCGGCCGCCTGCAGAAGTGACCTTCTGCGGGAATCCAACCTCCAGGAACCAGCGGCACATATCTATTTCATGTGTACCATTGTTACAGGTCTCTGCTGTGCCCCAGTTCCAGAACCAGTGCCAGTTATAATGAACCAGGTTGTCCTGGTACGGCATGCGGGGAGCGGGGCCCTGCCATAATTCGAAATCAAGCGTGGCCGGGACAGCAATCTTCTTTCCTGTGCCAATGGATTTGCGGTTGTTGGCATACCAGCTTTTTCCAAAATACACATTGCCGATAATGCCATCATGTACCTGCTTCACGGCATTGATCAGGTTGGGCATGGAGCGGCGCTGGTTACCCATCTGTATCAGTTGCTTCGGGTATTTCTTCATTGCCTGTACGAGTAATTCGCCTTCCCAGGGATTATGCCCGCAGGGTTTTTCGAGGTAGACGTGTTTGCCATGTGTTACACCAAGTATGGCGGCCGGCGTATGCCAATGATCAGGGGCCGCTACCACCAGGGCGTCAAAATCTTTTTGTTCCACCAGTTTTCGAATATCTTTTACCAGGGTGGGTTTTTTATCCTTTGAGGCAAAGGGTTTCATCCCGTTAGCGGCAGCCTTATCCTCAACCTCACATATATAGGCGATCTCCACATTGGTGAGTTGGGAAAAGCACTCGGCCAGGTAAGCCCCTCTTCCGTTTACCCCCATCACTGCCATAACAACTTTATTAGAGGGTGCCATTTTCCCAAATACCGGGAAATTAAGAAGGGTGATGCCCGAGGCCGCCAGGGAGGTGTTTTTGATGAAGGTGCTTCTTTTCATACCGGTGGTTATTACAATAAAGGTAAAAATATAAGTATTCGGCTGAGCAGAAAATAATCAGCCTGCTGCGGGCTTTGATTTACGGCCTGTAATCCCGACATTTGATCATTTACGGACAATGAATAAGAAAGAACGAATTATCGTTATTCTCCTGGCCTCACTCAACTTTACCCACCTGCTGGATTTTGTGATCATGATGCCATTGGGTAATTACCTGATGCCGCAATTGTCCATCACCCCGTTTCAGTTCACTCTCCTGATCGGTGCGTACCCCATCAGTGCATTCTTTTCCGGTATCCTGCTGGCCACCCATGCCGATAAATTTGAAAGGAAAAAATTTCTGCTGCTTACCTATACAGGGTTTATCATCGGTACTGCAGCCTGCGGGTTTGCAAACGGTTTTATTTTCCTTCTTTCTGCAAGGATCATAACCGGTTTTTTTGGCGGCATTATCGGCGGACAGGTGCTTTCAATTGTGAGTGATCTCTTCGAATTTGAAAGAAGGGGTACGGCCATGGGTATCGTGATGAGCGCCTTCGCCGTGGCTTCATCAGCCGGGGTAACGTTTTCCCTTTACCTGGTTGATATATTTCACGACAACTGGCACCTGCCTTTCTTGCTCGTGGCCGGGATCGGGTTGGTATTGTTTCCCTTTTGTCTCCGGCACCTGCCGGAGTTAAGGGATCACCTTCATCACCAGGTAGTAGAGAACCGTACACCGGCGGGCCGTATTTTCGGCATCCTGCGAAACAGGCGGTACAGCGCCTCTCTCTTATTCTCCGGCATGCTGATGATGGGCCACTTCCTGATCATTCCCTTCATTAATCCCTACCTGGAATTCAACAAGGGTTATTCAAAAGGCATCACCCCCCTGCTTTTCCTGGTGGGCGGTATCGCTTCCTTTGTATCGGCGATCATGATCGGGAAATTATCCGACAAAATTGGAAAGCTTACGGTCCTCAACTATTGTATCATCATTTCGTTTGTCTTTGTTATCCTGCTTACCAATCTTCCGTTGCTTCCCTTTTCTGTGGTCCTGTTATTCTTTACAGTTTGGTTCGGGCTGGTTACGGGCAGAACGGTAAGTTCGCAAACATTGATCAGCTCTGTTCCGGATCCTTCCTCAAGGGCAGGATTCATGAGTCTTAACAGCAGTGTGCAGCACCTGGGCACCGGGGCAGCCGTCCTGTTATCCGGGATCATTGTAAAAGAAAATAAGAATGGCAAATTGCTTCGCTACGAATGGGTGGGGTACTTGTCCATCGTCGTATTGCTGATCGTCTTCTTTCTCGGGCTCAGGCTATTCAGGAAAGCGGACCGGCAACAGACGCCCGGTGCTTAATGATCTTACTTCACCACCCTGTACACGGGATATTGTAAATAAGCCGGCTCAAACCAGGGTGACTGCTCGTACACAAAATTCAATTGTGCTCTGCCGTTCCTGGCAAAGGCTGTATCGGCTGCCACCCGTTGCGCCAGTTTTGCTTTCAGCTCCGGGTTTTTTTTCAGGTAATCCGCAGCGATATCTTCAAAAGCGTAACCGCTGTAGCCTTCTTTCTGACCGAGTATGGCATCAAAGTAGTTCCAGGCAAAATAAGAGTCTTCCCCCTGTGGTTCCAGTGTTTCCACCAGGAACCGGTTTGCCACCTGGTTCATCGGGATATAGTAATCACCCTTCCGGAATTTCATCAGGGTTGTTCTTGCCGACACTTTTACATCGTAGTTAAGATGGTGCATTTCAAATTGCCGGGCCTGCGTTTTATAGTCATCAATGTGGTACATCTCCACTTCTATCGTTGTATCAGTTTTGAATTGTGATAACTGCACCTTGTTCAGCTTAAGCAGATCGATCACTTTCCACCAGCCCTGCGGAATGATATAAGCCTTTGGTTTGTTTACATACTCTTTTGGCGGGTAATAATTATAGACCTTCACCATTTTTTCGAAGGGCTTGCTTCTGTCATAATACAACCTGCTGAGACCCGATACTTCGCTGGGTTTATTGCCGGCTGCATAGCCTTTGTACAACACCTCTTTATATTTTGACCGGTCAAGCGCCCACCTGATAGGAAAGGCAGGCTGTGTGATTTGTGCCTGCCGGGACTGCTCTCTCAGCTCCCGGATCTTGGTGCCGTTCTTTGAGGCAAATTCAATGAATGATTCCATCAATGCCTTTGTTGATTCCACCCGCTGCTTGTAGGGCTTCAGCATATGCGTTTCCGGCACAAAGGAAAACGTATTCCACAATACGGCATAGCCGCTGCTGTACCGGGGACTGTCCCAGTATTCTGTCCAGCCATTTTCCGGTGTATCGCCAAATGCATTGACATAGGGAACAAGGTCATATCCCTTTTTTTTCATCAGGTCGTATAAAGCGGGTTCAAACTGGTTTGCCAGGTCCTCTCCCAATACACCGCCCAGTTTGGTGTTTTGTGTGGTCAGCAGTGTCATTACATGCTGGTAGTCGGCGCCATCGCTTACATGGTTATCGACAAAGATATCCGGGTCAAGCAGGTGAAAAATTTCAGCAAAAGCCCTGGCATCTTTCGAATCACATTTAATGAAGTCACGGTTCAGGTCGAGGTTTTGTGAATTGCCCCGGAACCCGAACTCTTCCGGGCCGTTCTGATCCACCCGGTAATCGGCACTGCGGTTGAGGCACCCCCCGATATTATAGACCGGTATGATGGCAAAGACAATATCAGCCGGCAGCTTGTATTTCCCGGTTGCCATATCCTTTGCCAGCAGCATGCTTGCATCAATGCCATCCGGCTCGCCGGGATGGATGCCATTATTGATCAGAATGATCGTTTTCTTTTTTTTCTTTATGGAAGCGATATCGAAATCTTTGTCTGCTGACACCAGGACAAGGTGCAAGGGGAACCCGGCATCGGTCATCCCTTTCTCTTCCATCTTCACGAAGGGGGAAGCAGCATCCATTTTTTTCCACCAGTCAATGATTTCGCTGTAGGCCGGGCTTTGCTTGCCGTCGGATAGTTCAAATTTTGTCTGCGGGGGCTGTGCATTACTTTTTGTAATAAACAGCAGTGCAATAAAAGCGAACCGGAGTTTTATTTTCATAAACATGGAGGAATAAAAAGATCAGTCAAAAATGCTCTTCGCCCGTTACCAGGGGCGGCCTGGCGGTAACAGTTGATGATATCAGGGCTGTTCGGGTGATGCCAGGCGGTACAAATTAAAAAAGGCATCCCAGAATGAGATGCCTTTCCAGTAATTTATTGTGGGCTTATTTTGCTGCGTTCACTCTTTTGGCCAGCTTGCTTTTCAGGTTGGCAGCTTTGTTCTTATGGATGATGCCACGCTTTGCCAGTTTATCGATCATGGCAGCTACTTCGGGTAATTTCTTGCCCATTTCTCCACCTTTCAGTTCTTTCATGTCCCGGATAGCATTACGGGTTGTTTTTCCGTAATATTTATTTCTTTCACGACGTCTTGCCGCCTGGCGGGCATCTTTTTTTGTAGCGCTGTGATTTGCCATTCTTAGAATTTTAGTCCCTTTTTCGGGAGGGCAAAGGTAGGGGCGGGAGGCTTAATCACCAAATTTTCAGCAACTTAATTCACCTGTTTAAGGGCCCTGGCGGCAAGAAGTCCCGGTTGTTCTTTTCATGACGGCCTTATGTCATAAAGCCCTCAAAATGAGGCCGGATTTTCGCCTTTTTTCAGCGATATTTGACCTCCAAATTGATCCAATTCAACTTCTGCCATGAAGGATTTTTCCTATATCACCAGCTCATCACCTGCCTTTATTGAAAACCTTTACCGTGACTTTGTAAAGGACCCCGACAGCGTGGACCAGGAACTGAGAAAGTTCTTCGAAGGCTTTGATTTTGCCATGAACAATGCGGTGAGCACTAACGGGCAAAAACAAAAGGCAAACGGGCAGCCGGCAGTATCCCTTCCTCCTGAACCAACGGCTGACGTGGTGCCGGCAACCGGTGAACCCGGTTCCGTGAACTGGATGCGGGAACTGCAGGTGTACCGGATGATACTGGGCTATCGAAACAAAGGGCACCTTATCGCCAAAACAAATCCAATCCGGGAAAGAAAGGACCGAGGGGCCAATATCGACTTGTCATTTTACGGCTTCCGGGAAGCAGACCTGGATACTCCGTTTCATATCGGCAGCGTACTGGGGCTTGGCACCACATCGCTCCGGAACATATTAGCTTACCTGGACAAATGCTATGCCCGGCACCTTGGCAGCGAATTCAAATACATCAGTGATCAGAAGAAGATCGACTGGCTCACTCATGCGATCGAACACACCATGCTGGAACCGGTACCACTGGAAAAGAAAAAAAGGATACTGGAAAAACTGAACCAGGGGGTGATGTTTGAGAAATTCCTCCATACCAAGTATGTGGGGCAAAAACGGTTTTCCCTGGAAGGAGGGGAGACCACGATCGCAGCGATCGATGCCATTATTAACACCGCCGCCGATAATGACGTGCAGGAAGTGGTGATCGGTATGGCACACCGGGGCCGTCTGAATATCCTGGCCAATATCATGGGGAAGACGTATGAACAGATCTTCAGTGAATTCGAAGGGACAGCGAAAATGGACCAGACAATGGGCAGCGGTGATGTAAAGTACCACATGGGGTATGGCAGTGATGTAAAGACCATGAATGAAAAGAGTATCCACCTGAAACTGATGCCGAACCCTTCGCACCTTGAAGCGGTTGACCCGGTGGTGGTGGGTTTCTCCAGGGCAAAGGCAGACATCATGTACCACAGTGATTTTGATAAGATACTCCCGGTGCTTATTCATGGAGATGCATCCATTGCCGGGCAGGGTATTGTGTACGAGGTGCTGCAGATGAGTTACCTGAAAGGGTACTATACCGGCGGAACGATCCATTTTGTGATCAATAACCAGATCGGGTTCACCACCGATTTTGATGACGCAAGAAGTTCTGATTACTGTACCTCACTGGCGGCGGCCATCCAGGCACCGGTATTTCATGTGAACGGGGATGACCCGGAAGCAGTGATTAAATGTGCGGAGATCGCCACCCGGTACCGGCAGGAATTTAATTCCGATGTGTTCATTGATATGGTTTGCTACCGGCGTCACGGACATAATGAAGGAGATGATCCCAAGTTCACCCAGCCACACCTGTATGCACTGATCGACAAGCATCCTAATCCAAGGGAGGTATATATCAAATACCTGCTCGAGAACGGGGAACCTGATGCCCGGGAACTGGCCAAGGAAATGGAGAAGAAGTTCTGGGCCGACCTGCAGGAACGACTGGACGAGGTAAAACAGAATCCCTTGCCCTACCAGTACCAGCCGCCGGAGATCGCTTGGAAGAAACTGAGAAAGGCGCATGCTGAGGATTTTGATGCATCGCCGGTAACGGCTGTAACGGAAGATAATTTCCGGCTGGCCTTTACTGCAATGATGCAATGGCCCGCAGATTTCAAA
Organism: Chitinophagaceae bacterium; assembly: GCA_046329665.1. Taxonomy (GTDB): domain Bacteria; phylum Bacteroidota; class Bacteroidia; order Chitinophagales; family Chitinophagaceae; genus JJ008. The sequence continues at coordinate 8,640 of JAXLUG010000025.1, forward strand.
CCACTGAAGAAAGTAGAAAAGATCATTCAGGATAAGATCAAATTATTCCAGACAGAAAATAAGGTTGACTGGGCTACCGGTGAACTGCTGGCCTATGGTACGTTACTCCTCGATGGAAAGGATGTAAGGATGAGCGGGCAGGATGTAAGAAGGGGCACCTTTTCCCACCGTCATGCAGTGCTGCGGGATGAGCAAACGGATAAGCCTTACAACCGGCTTTCGCAGATACCCGGGGCCACCGGCAAATTCAGGATATACAACTCCCTGCTGAGCGAATACGGGGTACTGGGATTTGAATACGGGTATGCCCTGGCCAACCCGAATGCCCTGGTCTTGTGGGAAGCACAATTCGGGGACTTTGCCAATGGCGCCCAGACAATGATCGACCAGTTCATTAGCGCCGGTGAACAGAAGTGGAACCGTATGAACGGGATCACCTTACTGCTGCCGCATGGGTATGAAGGACAGGGCCCCGAACACAGCAGCGCCCGGCTGGAGCGGTTCCTCCAGTTATCTGCCGAGCTGAATATCGTGGTAACAAACATCACCACGGCCGCCAACCTGTTCCATGCATTGAGAAGACAGCTGGCCTGGCCCTTCCGGAAACCCCTGATCAATTTTTCGCCAAAAGCCAACCTGCGCCATACCGGCAGCTATTCTGTTATCGGTGATTTTACAACCGGAGGATTCAAAGAAGTGATCGATGATGCAGGTGCAGACCCGGCAAAAGTTACCAAGGTGCTTTTCTGCAGCGGAAAAATGTATTTCGATCTTGACGAAAAAAGGAGGAAGGAAAATATTTCAAATGTGGCGCTTGTACGGCTTGAACAATTATACCCGCTGCCTTATAAACAGCTTGAAGCCTTGTATGCAAAATACAGTAAGGCCACCTGGTTCTGGGTACAGGAAGAACCCCTGAATATGGGGGCAGCCTCTTTCCTGCGGATGAACCTGAACACGATCAGTTATGGTATCATCAGCCGGCAGGCTTCGGCTTCCACGGCCACAGGCTATAATAAAGTGCATGTACAGGAACAGGGAGAGATCGTGGAGATGGCGTTCAGTATCTGAATGAACACTGCCTGAAGTATAAAAGAAAAGACAGGTGCAGAGAAAGAGCCTCTTTCTTTTCTGTCAGCAGTAGTAGTTCTTCTTTCATAGCGGGAAAATGTTAAGGACACAGTAAGAACAGAATTTCCCTAAACCCTCCTTTTTCCCGAAATTTGTTCACTTATTCAGGGCATATGACAGAAATCAAAGTACCAACAGTCGGCGAATCCATCAACGAGGTCACTCTCCTGAAATGGATGAAAAAAGATGGTGAATATGTGGAGCGGGATGAAGTGATCGCTGAACTGGAAAGCGAGAAGGCAACCTTTGAAGTGAATGCGGAGCGGGCTGGTATCATCAAACTGGGAAACATCAGTGAAGGCGATACACTCAAAATAGGCGATCTCCTGGCCAGCATTGATGAGACAGCTGCCAAACCATCCGGTAATGGTACTGCAAAGCCTGCCGCCAAAGCCGAAGAGAAAAAAGAAGAAGCCAGAACGAAGGAAGCCGCAAAAACTGAAAGTGCAGCGCCTGTTACCGCCGTTCCGAATGAGATAAAAGCAAGCCCCGTGGCTTCTGCAATTATTGCCGATAAAAAGGTGGACCCCAAAACAGTGGTGCCCTCGGGTCCTGCCGGTAAGATATTGAAAGAGGATGTACTGGCAGCCTTATCCTCCCCGGGTAAGAAAGCATTTGAGGGAGCAACTCTGTTCAGCAGGAATGTAAGGGCCGAAAAGATGAGTAACCTGCGAAAGACCATCTCCCGGAGATTAGTTGAGGCCAAGAATACCACCGCCATGCTTACGACCTTCAATGAAGTGGATATGGGGCGTATCATGGAGATCAGGAATAAGTATAAGGATAAGTTTAAAGAACTGCACGGGGTGGGGCTTGGCTTTATGAGCTTCTTTGCAAAATCCTGTGCGATCGCTTTGTCGGAATGGCCTTCTGTAAATGCCTATATCGATGGCGACAGCCTTCTTTATCATGATTATGCCGATATCAGCATTGCGGTAAGCACACCAAGAGGGCTTACCGTTCCGGTGATCAGGAATGTGGAAAGCCTGGGCATGGCCGATATTGAAAAAGCGGTGGCGGAACTTGCTGCCAAAGCAAGGGACAGCAAGCTTACGGCAGAAGAACTTACGGGCGGAACATTTACCATCACGAATGGCGGTGTGTTCGGATCACTGATGAGCACGCCGATCATCAATATACCGCAAAGCGCCATCCTGGGCATGCACAAGATACAGGACCGGCCGATGGTCGTGAACGGACAGGTGGTGGTAAGACCGATGATGTACCTGGCATTAAGCTATGATCACCGGATTATTGACGGAAGAGAATCCGTTAGTTTCCTGGTACGGGTGAAAGAACTGCTGGAAAACCCCGAACAACTGCTCATCGGAAAAGATCCGGTTAAAACACTTCTTGAATTGTAATCCATGAAAATGAAGATCATTCCTGCTGCTCTTACCCTCCTGCTTTTTATCGCTTCCTGCCAGAAAGAAATAGACTGGGGCACCGGCGGCACAGTCATCAGCGGTCAGCGTCTCGTGATGATCAAATCAAAAACGGGCACCACCGACACTACCCAGGTGGAATATTTTTACGATGCAGCCGGAAGGCTGGTAAGGGAAAAGACCGCCGGGGTGGCAGGTGGGATGAGCCTGGACAATGACCTTGTTATTAAAAGAAATGGTGCCGGTATCATTACAGTCACCGTGCAGAAATCCCCGGCACTGGTCGCTGCCGGGATTGACAGCGTGGAAACAAGGTATAATTATAACACGGGAACATCCCGTTATACTTCCTCCGTATTTGCTTTAAGCATCATGGGCTTTTCCGTAACCGACAGCGCCGTGTACACCTATGATGGCGCCGGAAAGATAACGAAGGATGAACACTACCTGCAATCGGCAGGGCTGCCCATTCCCCTGCCACCGGTATTAAGTGCAAGAAATATTTATGATTACTCCTCCGACGGAAAAAACCTGCTGAGTGTGAGTACGGAAGCTGCTATACCTCCTTCCACAACGTTATCGCCCGCCACCTCGCAGACCTACACAATGGATACGAAAGTAAGCCCGCTGATCATCCTGAACGAGGCAGTACTGCTCATCAGGCCGGGTCTCTTCAGCGCCAATAATGCGATCAAGGCAGCGGTAACCAATACGGCAGATCCGTCCCAGGACTTCACAATGGACTATGTGATCAAATACAACAGCAGCAACAAACCCGATTCTTCGTATGGTACCCGTTCACCCGGGGGCGCTGTCACCGCCACAAAATACTATTACCAGTAAGCCTATATTGTTTTGACAAAGCGGCCCTTCCTTTCTTAATTTGCAGGATGGGCCGTTTTCATTCATACATTCATTCGGCATTGTCTGTCCTTGAACAGTACAGGGGAGAAGAACCGCTGGCCTCTTTTCTGAAAAAATTTTTTTCCGCACAAAAGAAATTCGGCTCCCGGGACAGGAGATCCGTCAGTCATCTCTGCTATTCTTATTTCAGGGCAGCAAAACTCTTTGACAGCCGCTGCTCAGCTGAAACTATCCTGGCGGCCTTGTTCCTCTGCACCACCGAAAGCAATGAAATACTCGCTGCCCTGAAACCGGAGTGGAATGAGCAGGCGGCCCTCCCGGTACGGGAAAAGTTATCCCTCCTGGGAATACCTGCTGCAGCAGACAAGATATTTCCGTGGAAGGAGGAGCTGAGTGAAGGAATCGACCAGGAGTCATTTGCTTTATCGATGTTGGTACAACCGGATCTTTTCCTGCGGACGAGACCGGGTATGAAAAGATCAGTGCTGCAAAAACTGTCTGCAGCCGGCTGCCACTATTCCCTGGCAGCTGAAAATTGCATCGCTTTGCCCAACACCACTCCCGTGGAGAAGATCATCGAACTGAACAGGGAGGCGGTGATACAGGACTTCAGTTCACAGCGGGTGGGGGAGTTCCTGGAACCTGTTTTAAAAGGGCCATCATTCAATATATGGGATTGCTGTGCGGCCAGCGGTGGCAAATCCATCCTGGCAAGGGATATACTCGGAGAAGCAGCACTTACCGTGAGTGATGTGCGGGAAAGTATTTTGGCCAACCTGAAAAAAAGATTCCGGCAAGCCGGAATAACCAAGTACAAAGCCTGTGCGGCGGACCTTACAAAGCCACTGCCGGGCGACCTGTTGCCGGGCAATGGTTATTCACTTATCATCGCCGATCTGCCCTGTACCGGCAGCGGTACCTGGAGCCGGACACCGGAACAATTGTATTATTTCGATACGAAAAAGACCGTTGACTATGCGGCGTTGCAGCAAAAGATACTTGCCGTCATCATTCCGGCACTGAAGCCGGGCGGATACCTTTTATATATCACCTGTTCTGTTTTTAAAAAGGAAAATGAAGAGATAGCGGATCTCATAAAAGAACAATTCCATCTTGTATTGAAAAAGATGGAATGGCTGAAGGGATATGATAAAAAAGCTGATTCGATGTTTGCCGCCCTGTTTCAGCTGCCGTTATAAGCGGATGAACTCCGTGGTCCCGACTTTATTTACACCGTTCAGTACTTTGATAAAGTATTTTCCTTTCGGCAGTTTGCTGATGGGGATGTCAATCGTTTTCTTTCCAACCCCTTTCGATTGCTGCAGACGGATCACGGTATTTCCATAGGCGTCATAAATCACCACCGGCATATTGGTGATGGCATCGGGTGTTTCCACGATCAGGGTCGCCGTGTTGCTGTACACGGGGTTGGGTTGTACCCGGACTGATCTTTTATCCGGATCAATGATAACCGGTCCGGCGCAGGAAGAAACAGTAACGGTAGTGGTGTCAATATACACTGCGGTGAAAGTGGCAGTGGCGGTATCGATCACCTGCCGGATGCGGTATGAAAAACTGCCGGACGAACCCGGTGAAAGATCGTTGTCATATTGGTAGCTCCTGTTGGCCAGGATAACGCCGGTTTGGGCACTTACATCGGCGATCTTTGAATAGCTTGTTTCACCCGGGGCTTTTCTTTCGACTTCATACCGCATGGCGCCAACATCTTTTGTATTCCAGCTGATGGTGACCCGGCAATTATTTGCAATGGAAGCGGAGGTGGCATACTCCACAAGAAGATTTGAAAAGGCCAGTTTCATATTGGGGATACCATAACCGACCCGGTTATCCGGTGTGGTGTATTTGCTTCCGGCCTGCCGCAAGGCCTGAATGATCTTCATGTTATTATATTCCGGGAAGGCCTGCCAGAGGCAGGTTCCCAGCCCCGCCATATTCGGTGTGGCAAAAGAAGTACCGTTGCCGGTACCAACTGTATTTGCGGTGGACTGGATAAGCGCCGCTACGCCTACCGAAGCCAGGTCAGGTTTTACCTGCCCGTCGGAAGATGGGCCATAACTGGAAAAACTACCCACCCCTCCGGATGCATTCACCGCCCCTACGGCCACGACACTATCGGCATCGGAAGGGGTGATCAGGTAATGCCAGGAGTTGGTGCCTTCATTTCCAACGGCCACAAAAACAAGCGTTCCTTTTTTAGCAGCAAGATCGGCGCCATAGGATGATAGGGTAGTGTTGCCATCCATATTGGCATAAGTATAATTGAGGCTGGCATTATCGAATGTGCTGTATCCAAGTGAGGAGGAAATTACATCACAACCGAGGCTGTCGCTTCTTTCGGCTCCGCATACCCAGTTGAATTCTTCGATCGGGTATTCTGTGGCATCTTCTTCTGTTCTGAAAAGGTGAAAATCGGCTTTCGGCGCTTTGCCGATGAACTGCCCGGGAATATTGGCCACGATGGTGGAGAGGCATTGCATACCGTGAGGATGATCTTCTGTCACACTCGCTTCACGGGCCACAAAATCCCAGGTGCTTTTGATCTGGTTGTTGGTATTGGCGCTGTCGAATGATTTCAAAGTGGTGTACTGGTAAAAACCTGCATCCAGCATGGCAATCGTCATACCCTGGCCCCGCAGTCCGATATTATGCAGGAACTCACCATTGTGCAGGTGGATCTCGTTATACGAGGCCGTACCGTAGTTAAAATAGTCGCCGGTCATTCCTTCTGTTCTTCCTGCTTCAACCGGTGCAGGGTTTTCTTCTTCAAACTTGTTATTCAGGGCCCTGCCACCGGTGGAAGGCCTTGCAGCGATGCCAGTAACGGATTGCACAAAAGCAAATCCGCTGATCGTGGTGATGGCCGCCGGCGCAGCTGTTTGTATCGTGATGGCATTCAGCCAGCGGGATACATTCAGCACAGTGACGTTCGGCACAGCGGCAACCTGTGATACATAGGCCGGTGTTACCGGAAGATCGGTGCTGTCGATACCAATACCATAGCGGGTTCTCTTATCAATGGCTTTTTGGGAGAGGTAAGCGATCGGGTTGGAAAACGTATAGGGTGTGCCCCCTTTGTTTTTAAACCGTACAATGTAGCGGGTGAACTGTGCCTGTGCGGTGGCGGAGAATAAGGTCACTATCATCAGCAGCGGCAGGATTCTCTTCTTCATGACAAAATGTTATTCTCAAATTTACAGACAAATGCTGTATTAATTGTGATCGATCATCCACATCGTGATGCCAAAACCGGATGTTCCGGCGGAGGGACTTGATGGCGGCTGGTATTCCCACAGTACATATTCCTGGTACACCAGGCCGATCCCTTTTGCATAGCGGTCAACCGCTCTTGTTTTATAAGCAATTGAACCCGGATTGAGGACGGGAACATTAAAGGACTCGTCGGCCTTCTCCACAGTGATCACATTCGTGTAATTATTGCCTTTGTAACTGAAAGCCGCCGGGCTTCCGTCATAAAAGAAATCCCAGTCCGACATGTTATCGTCGTTGCTGAAATTATTATACGTTGCTCCATATGGATTGGTGGGAAGGTAGTGATTGCCTTTCCAGCTAAACCCGTCTTTGATCGGTAAATGAAGTTTGATGACCCTTAAATTGTCCTCGGAAGATTCAAGCTGGTCGGTTAACGGCGTATAGTAATAGGTGGCTGAACTCATCGGTTGCCAGGGCTGTGTGCCGGCGGAATCCCGGATATAACGGTACACCCTGTAGATGGTATTACCAAGGTTATCGGTCAGTTTGGCCTCTACCTGGTGTTTTACCTGGTATTTATGAATTTCAGTGGTTGTTCCGAAATTGGTGAAGACTGTTGAATCAACCCTGTAGGTAATGTATTTACCCACCGTAAGCGGTGCGTAATCGGATATCTGTTCGGTAACGAGTTCTTCTTTTTCATCCTTGCAGGAAAAAAGCGACAAGCTTGTAAAAGCTATCAGCATAAGCCCGGAGAAGGGGAGGATTCTCATAAGTGGTTTTCCTTTTTACGGATAAACAATAGTAGTTTATGTGTTGTTTGTCAGGGTTTTCGGATCATACTACCATATTCGTCATACCCGGCAGTACAGGTTTAAAGCTACAAACAAAAACGGGGAAAGAAAACTCCCCGTTTTAATAACGTTCTGACAGGCTGTTTATTGTCTGAAAACCAACCCTTAAAGCCCGTTGGTAAATGCTATTCCCGGGTAAGGGTAAACGACTAAGGGATTTAACTCAGCGCTCCGGATTGTATGATCCCGCCGCCGACCACATCTTCGTTCTCATAAAAGACGGCACTCTGGCCCGGGGCAATGCCTTTGACATGTTCATAGAACCTTACCTGCAGATCTCCCTGCCCGGGATAAAGATTGGAAAGGCTTCCCTTATCCTTGTAGCGGATCTTGGTCACGGCTTCCATGCCGGGGGTAATGGTTTCGTATTTCACCAGGTTCAGCTTACCCACTTTCATGTCGTTCTGTTCAAGGTCTTCTTCATCACCCAGTGTAACGGTATTGGAATCCGGATCGATCCGGGTTACAAATACCGGCCGGCCGAGTGCAATATCCAGTCCCTTCCGCTGGCCGATCGTATAAAATGGATAGCCTTTATGCTGACCTAATATTTTTCCATGTTTGTCAATAAAATTTCCGCCGGTCACCCTTTCTTCCAGCCCTTCCACTTTTCTTTTCAGGAAGCCCCGGTAATCATTGTCGGGAACAAAACAGATCTCGTAGCTCTCGTTCTTTTTCGCCAGCTCAGGATAACCGAAGTCATGGGCCAGCTGCCGGATCTCAGTTTTGCGGTAAGGGCCTAATGGCAACAAGGTTCTGCTTAAGAGGTCTTGCTGCAAACCCCAGAGTACATAGCTCTGGTCTTTGGTATCATCGATCGCCTTGCTTACCACATACCTGCCGTTATCATGCTGCCTGATCTTTGCATAATGACCGGTGGCGATATAATCACAGTTCAGGGCATCGGCTCTTTTCAGCAGGGCCCTCCATTTGATATGGGTGTTGCAAAGCACACAGGGGTTGGGTGTACGGCCGGCCAGGTATTCTTCCACGAAATTCTCGATCACAAAATCGCCGAACTCTTCCCTTATATCAAGAATATAATGGGCAAAGCCATGCTCCACTGCGGCCTGCCGGGCATCATTGAAAGAATCAAGGTTACAGCAACCGGTTTCTTTTTTGCTCCCGCCACTGGCCGCATAGTCCCATGTTTTCATGGTGATTCCCACTACTTCATAGCCCTGTTCATGCAGCATCAGTGCTGTTACTGTGCTGTCGATACCACCGCTCATGGCCACCAAAACTTTTCCTTTTCTGCTCATGGGAATAAAAAATTGAGAGGCCCGTTTAAAACGGGACAAGCCGCAAATATACTGTGAATTGACCGGCCGGGTTTGCGGAATCGGGAAAGGATAGGAGGCGGATACCGGGTCAATAATTGATCTCCACCACCTTTTTATTATTCAGTTGCCGCATCGACACCGGTACGATGTTCAGTATCTCTTCTTTTAAGGTGCGGACCAGCCTGTTTTTCAGATGGTGGCGATGGGTCACCAGGCTTACCTCCCGGGCAGGGCTGGGTTGTTTCAGTCTTTTCACCAGGTCCAGCTGGGATTTGCGGAACTCCATTACCGCCAGTTCAGGGAGAATGGTAATGCCGTCACTCTTATCCACCATCCGCTTCAGTGTTTCGATATTGCCGGTCTCGTATTTAAAGTGGAAATCACTGCTCTTCTTCAGCTCACACAGGTTAAGGGCCTGGGCACGGAAACAATGCCCTTCTTCCAGCAGCCAAAGCTGGCCGGGATCAATATCACCGGGCAATACATACTTCTTTCCGGAGAGGGCATTCTTTTTTGACACGTAGACAAACAACTCTTCATAGAACAGCACTTCTTCTTTGATCGAAGGATCGTTCAGCGGTGTTACCACAATACTGCAATCAAGCCGGTTGCGCTTCAGTTCGTGCACTACTTCTTCGGTCACCGATTCTTTGATCACCAGGCTTACCTGCGGATATTTTACCCGCATGGTTTTATAAAGCGGGGGTAACAGGTAAGGCGCCAGGGTCGGGATGATGCCGATCCGCAATTCTCCCGACAAGGTATCCTGCCGTTCGCTGATCAGTTGCCGGATCATTCCGGCTTCCCGAATGGCGATACGGGCCTGCGCAATGATCCCCGTCCCGATCTCCGTCGGGATCACCGGCTGTTTGGTGCGGTCAAAGATCTTCACCCCCAGTTCCTCTTCCAGTTTCTGGATCTGCATACTGAGGGTGGGCTGGGTGACAAAGCATTTTTCCGCCGCCTGGGCAAAATGCCGGTAATTGTCCAGGGCCACAAGGTATTCGAGCTGGGTCAAAGTCATATAGACAGTAGTTATATAATCATAAAAATAATCAATTAGAATTATTAATGTTGCAGCAGTAGTTTTGATATCCTTCCGGCCGTACAGCCGGTTTTGATTTACGATCATTCAATTTTATACAATGGAAAACATCACAACGCAAAACAAAGGGACCCAGCAGGTGAACGGTGAAAGCAAATGCCCGTTCCATGGCGGCGCCCTCAGGCAGGTAGCCGGTGGCGGTACCAGGAACCGTGACTGGTGGCCCAACCAGCTTAAATTAAATATCCTGCGGCAACATTCTTCTTTATCAGACCCGATGGAGAAGGGTTTCAAGTATGCCAAAGCCTTTGCCTCACTCGACCTGGCTGCCGTGAAAAAAGACCTGGCTGAACTGATGACGAATTCCCAGGACTGGTGGCCGGCAGACTACGGGCACTATGGCCCGCTGATGATCCGCATGGCCTGGCACAGCGCCGGTACCTACCGGATCAGTGATGGACGCGGCGGCGGCGGCTCGGGTACACAACGTTTTGCACCGCTGAACAGCTGGCCGGATAATGTAAACCTTGATAAAGCCCGCTTACTGCTGTGGCCGGTAAAAAAGAAATACGGGAAGAAAATATCCTGGGCAGACCTGATGATCCTGGCAGGCAATGTGGCCCTCGAAACCATGGGATTTAAAACATTCGGCTTTGCCGGCGGCCGGGAAGATGTGTGGGAACCGGATGAAGCGGTGTACTGGGGTGCCGAAAAAGAATGGCTTGGTGATAAGCGCTATACCGGTGACCGTGAACTGGAAAACCCGCTGGCCGCAGTACAGATGGGATTGATCTATGTAAACCCTGAAGGACCCAACGGTAACCCTGACCCGATCGCTGCCGCCCGTGATATCCGGGAAACATTCGGCCGCATGGCCATGAATGATTATGAAACCGTGGCCCTGATCGCAGGGGGACATTCATTCGGCAAAACACACGGAGCAGGTAACCCCGCTCAATATGTGGGGAAGGAACCTGCAGCCGCCGGTATCGAAGAACAAAACTGCGGCTGGAGCAATTCACTGGGCACCGGCAATGCGCAATACACGATCACCAGTGGCCTGGAAGGGGCCTGGACCACCACCCCCACCAAATGGAGCAATAACTTTTTTGAGAACCTGTTCGGATATGAATGGGAACTGACGAAGAGCCCGGCTGGGGCCCACCAGTGGAAACCCAAAGGGAATGCCGGGGAAGGACTGGTTCCCGATGCACATGTGGCAGGTAAGAAACATGCGCCGTTTATGCTCACCACCGACCTGGCACTTCGTTTCGACCCGGCCTATGAAAAAATATCACGGCACTTCTACGAGCACCCGGATGAGTTTGCCGATGCATTTGCCAAAGCATGGTTCAAACTCACCCATCGTGATATGGGACCGGTCAGCCGTTACCTCGGCCCGGAAGTTCCAAAGGAAACACTGATCTGGCAAGACCCTATTCCGGCCGTGACACATAAACTGGTTGATGCGGCGGATATCACCGCCCTGAAGAATAAAGTGCTGGCATCCGGTCTTTCCGTATCACAACTTGTATCTGTAGCCTGGGCTTCAGCCTCCACCTTCCGCGGTTCAGATAAACGGGGCGGTGCCAACGGTGCCCGTATCCGGCTGGCCCCGCAAAAAGACTGGGAAGTGAATAACCCGGCACAATTAGCCAAGGTTCTGAAAACCCTGGAAGGCATTCAGCAGGAGTTCAACAACGCATCCGGGGATAAAAAGATATCCATGGCTGACCTGATCGTTTTGGCCGGGTGTGCTGCCGTGGAGCAGGCAGCTAAGAATGCAGGTGTTGCCGTAACCGTTCCGTTTATACCCGGTCGTGGGGATGCACTGCCGGAGCAGACGGATGTGGAATCATTTGCTGTGCTGGAACCTGCTGCAGATGGGTTCCGCAATTATTTTAAGGACAAGCATACAGCTTCTGCTGAAGAGCTGCTGATCGATAAAGCACAATTACTCACCCTCACTGCACCGGAAATGACCGTGCTGGTGGGAGGGATGCGTGTACTGGACACCAATTATGATCATTCAAAACATGGGGTGTTCACTGCCAGGCCCGGTACGCTTACCAATGATTTCTTTGTGAACCTGCTCGACTATGGCACCACCTGGAAAGCAACTTCTGATGCACAACAGGTATTTGAAGGCCGTGACCGTAAGACCGGCGCTGTAAAATGGACAGGAACCCGGGCCGATCTCATCTTTGGTTCAAACAGCGAGCTGCGTGCCATTGGTGAAGTTTACGCCTGTGATGATGCAAAGGAAAAATTTGTAAATGATTTTGCAGCAGCCTGGAATAAGGTAATGAACCTTGACAGGTTCGATCTGTTGTAAAGATGGTTTAATGGTTAAGGTTTGTGTATAGGCGGCCCCGCAAGGGGCCGCCTGGCATTTTAGGTATGCCTCCCTTGCCGTGCTATTGTAAGAAACGGGAGAAGGCCGGACCGGTTTATTGTCAGCAGGTCGTTTACCAGCTGTTGTCCAGTTTTACGGCTTCTTTCAGCAGGCGGATGATCTTCCGGGGTTTTATTTCTTCCGGCGATTGAAATATTTTGTAGAACACCTGCTTGTTGGTGCCATGGGTCAGGTAGTTTTCTGTGTCCTGTAAGCGGTTGCCATACCAGAAGCCCAGCAGTACACCTTTCCTGATACCGCCCCGGGGAATGGTGGCCGGCCATACAATGCAGATCCCTTTTTTACCGTAGAAGTAAGGCACCCCAAAGGATAATTTCTCCTTGCAGCCGGAAGGAAGCACAGAAAGAATGATCTTTCTCAGAATGTCGGTAATGATCCTTTCATTTTCCGGCAGCAGCCCGTATAGCTGCACAACTGATCGTTGCTCTTCAGGCATACATTTATTTGTAGCCCGTAAAAGTAGCCTTTAAAAGAAAACGGCCGCCTGTTCAGGGGCGACCGATTTTTTCATCGGGTCCGGGGTACTATATCTTATACAATTGACGGATGGTCTTGATCATGAAGTCACGGTCGGTCAGCAGGCGTTTCATTTCCGGGTTACTGTTCAGGTTCTGGCCGCTGGCTTCTATCTTTTCTCTCATTACTTTCATAGCAGCATCGATATACCGGGGGTTTTCTGTGATCAGCTTCTTTATTTTTTCAGCTGAAATACTGTTCAGCCTTTTCATTTGTTCCTCAGGGGTGAGTTTGCTGAACGTTACATACCCGTTGGCAGGCAGCGGAGCCGGTGTGGTAAGGCTGGTAACGGCCGGTTTGTTTTCCGGTTTGGCGGCGGACGGACGGGTATCCAGTCTGGTAAACCGGAACGAAGAGTCTTTTGACTGCAGGTAAGATGATAACTGGTTTACCATATTCTTCAGGTCGTTGATCTCATTTTCCTGTTTCTGGATCATGTGGTTGACCGCCTGCGGGTTAACCCCCACGGCAGTATTGATCATGGAAAAACCGGCCTCTTCCGAAGCAGACCAGGCCACTCCGGCAATCCTGTTCATCTCGTTGGCGGTGATCCGGGCCGGGTTAATGGCATATCCCACACCGGTACCATCGGGATAAGCCACGATATAATCTCCTATCGCAACTTTTCCTTTTACTTTTACGGGCACCTGTCCCATGAAGGCGACCTTTTCATAGCTGGTTTTATTTTTTTCATCCGGGATATTACCTAAAACGATCGGTGCTTTTGATATCACCATCAGCTGCCCGCCCCCGGATAAGCGCTTGGAGATCTTTCCACCGTTCACCGAAACAATATCGCCAAAGGTGAATCGCTCAGCCGGGTCGGCTTTTTCCAGCCACTCGGCATAATCCGCCGATCCGGAGGTATAGGCCACGCCAACATTCGATTCCATAGTGTTGATCGTAGTTCCCAGGTCGGCTCCCCAAATAGAAGCCTGCGCCACCTGTACGGCCACTTCAAATAAGTCAGCCTGTACGGTGCAGGCAATACCTTCTGCTATAAAACCACTGGTGGAAAGTGTCTGAAGGGTTACATAGGCAACATAATCAGGATCGTTTTGTAGTTCCAGCAGGGTTTGTCCTTCAATAGCGCCCCGGTATCTTGTTCCGAAACCGTCATCAAAGAACGAAATGAATTTCTTGTCCTGCTGGGCATCTCCGTTTATCACCACGGCCATTCCGTGCTTGCTGTTCTGTACTACAAAAGGGTAATTATCTACATCCAGGAAATCATTAGGATAAGTCGTTTGCATGTCCTTTGAAATGATCATCTGTGACCGGGAGAAATAAGGGGTGAATTCAAGATCGGGCCGGGTCTGAATTACATTCTGCTCGGCAAACTGACCGGGCGCCCAATACGAAAGGGCAGGATTGGAGGAAGGATCCTGCCAAACGGCATTGCCGAAACCATCCACCGTAAGGACATTACCCTGGTTAAGCGGGCCATTGCCTTCAAAGCGAAGCCCCCCGACCACATGCAGTTTTACAAAAGAGCTGGGATTGGAGATACCAATACCAACGGTTCTGTTGATATCCGTCGGGGTTATTACATGGTACCCGGCTCCGATATTATTATCAGTAAGGGTCCAGTCGGGTTTTTGCCAGGCAGCCAGCCCGTTTGCATCGCTGACCAAATGATAACCCAATGCCTGTGAACCATCCCGTAACCTGAACTTTCCGACAAGGTCCAGTTTGCTGGTGGGGTTACTGGTTCCTATTCCAACCGAATCATTGCTGTTTATTAAATAGGCCTTATTGCCCGTTCTTGTCCAGACGTTAGCCGGAGCAGCAACGGGTTTCCAGGTACCCACACCATTGGCATCACTTGTCAGCACATATCCATTGGCCTGCGAACCATCTTCCATCCTGATCTTTCCGATCACATGTAATTTTTCCGTAGCCTGTGCTGTACCCAGCCCCAGGTTCCAGTAATCCTTATCCGGGTAAACGGTGAAATTGGTGGAGCCGGGAATTTCTTCTGAAACGGTGTAGGACCAGGGTCTTGCTCCTTTAGAGTAGAGTGCATAGGGCACAGATGCAAGTTTCGTATCGCCCAGGGAAACCGGTGCTGAACTGGGTAATTCTATCTCTGTATGCAGGTGAAGATTGGGTCCCCAGGCCTGGAAAATGGCATTCGAAGGTATCGCACCTGTTGCCTGGTCGGCTCCCGGGCTTCCTACCTGGATGCTGAACAAGCCGAAGGCATTTGTGGTCACTGTTCTTTTTTCAAAATAAAACTGGGCGCCGCCAAAAGTGGGGGTGGCCGGAACGATGATGCTTGAATAAACTTTTATGGTCTGGTTTGCCAGTGGCTGCCCCGCACTGTTTCGGGCCACCCCCTGGTAATTAATCGCAGCCGGTACCTGCGGATAGGGGGCGATCTGTGCTTTTACGATTACAAAAGCCGCCAGGCCCATCATTAACAAGAACAGTTTTTTCATAAAGATTGGTAGTTGATTATTGAATGATTATTTTTTTCGATTCATTGCTGCCGAATCCTGCGAGGCGGAGCGTATACGTACCTGCGGACAGGGGCAACGGGATACTGATGGTTTGGGAACCGGGAAGGATCATTTCATTTCGTTCAAATACGGTACGCCCCGCTGCATCCAGCAGTATGATGGCAGCGCTGGTGGCTATGCCTGTATGCTGAATGCTGACCTGTAATGTACTGTTGCGCATGACCGGGTTGGGGAATACGGTCCAGTTGCTGACCTGCTGATCATACAGCACGATGACCTGTGAATATTTATCCGGTAACCCGGCTTCCGTCATCCGTAAGCGGTAAAAGACCTTTTGTATAAAGGGCCGGTAATCAGGGTAGCTGTAATGGCTGCCATTAGAGATCCCGCTGGCAGGGATGCTGTAAATAGCAGCGAAATTCCGGCCATCCTCACTGCGCTGCAGTTCAAATACCGTATTGCCGCTTTCAAAAGCTGTGATCCAGGATAATTCGTTGTATTGATTCTTTTTTACTCCCTGGAAACGTACTAATGTAACAGGCAGGTTGATCGGTGCCGGAGCAGGCTGGAGTAATCCCTGCGTCACCACAAGATCCGATGTGATGGCTGTGGAGACGGCCATCATTTCTCCGGCATTGTATTCAATGATATAACCGCCAACCGGAGCCGAGCCACCGCCGCTGTTGAGAATGGAAGGGGCAATACTTTGTGCGGATACATGGCCTGTACCGCAGGTAACTAGTATAGTGAGGATCCCCCAAACAGTTTTTTTCATAAGTTGATTTTAATGGTCACCAGGAACTATCCATGAATGGACAGTGTGGGTCGTTATTGATTGCATCAGCATGCTGCCTCCGGGAATATGCTGTATGTATGGAGCCTGCTGAAGGACCTGCCATGCCTGCTTGCTATCCCTGTGCTGGTGTTAAACAAAAAAAGACTTTTCCCATGGCTTCTGAAACCCCAAAATGTGATAGGGTGTAATCCATTTGTTTTAGAGGAAATCGTTACACCAATAATAGGGTAGTAGTGTTCGGGATAATATTTAACAACCGCCATCCGGCAGCTATATTCCCGGTTTTATTGCCTCACCTTTTTTCGGCCTGATTCTGTAATTTTCAACTTATTAAAACTGCTTTATGAAGAAATTGCTCCTTGCCTGCGTGATCTGGCTGATCCATTACCCCTCTGTTTCCCAGGACCTGGGTTACTACCTGCCACCCGGAACCAGCTACAACCCGGCCATCCCCAAACCGAAGGATATTATTTACCATGAAGTCGGGGAGTGGCATGTTACCCACGACCGGCTGGTGAACTATATGAAGGCCATTGCTGCCGCCGCACCAGACAGGGTGAAGCTGGAAACCATCGGGTTAACCTACGAGCAGCGGCCACAGGTCCTGCTCATCATCACCTCTCTCAAAAACCACCAGCACCTGGAAGAGATCCGGCAGCAGCATTTACTGCTGAGCGACCCCGCCAGGTCTTCCGGCGTGAATACCGATAATATGCCCATCGTGGTCTGGATCGGGCATTCTATTCATGGCAATGAACCCAGCGGCGCTAACTCCAGCCTGCTGGAAGCTTATTACCTGGCCGCTGCGCAGGGAAAGGACATAGAAGAATTGCTGGATAATGTGGTGATCCTTTTTGATCCCTCTTTTAATCCCGATGGATTGCAACGCTTTTCCACCTGGGCCAACCAGCATAAGGGCAAGAACCTGGTGACCGATCCCAACTCAAGAGAATTTAATGAAGTGTGGCCCGGCGGCCGTTTCAATCATTACTGGTTTGATATCAACCGTGACTGGTTACCGGCCGTGCATCCGGAGAGCCAGAACCGGCTGAAGTGGTTTCAACGGTGGAAACCCAATATCCTGACCGATCACCATGAGCAGGGAAGTAATGCCACTTTCTTTTTCCAGCCCGGTGTACCTTCCCGGGTCAACCCGTTGACACCGGCAAAGAACCAGGAACTGACGGCGAAACTGGCCGTGTTTCATGCAAAGGCACTGGACAGGATCGGCTCCCTGTACTTCACCAAAGAGAACTATGATGATTTTTATTATGGCAAAGGCTCTACCTATCCCGATATCAACGGCTGTATCGGTATCTTGTTCGAACAGGCCAGTTCGAGAGGACATGCCCAGGAAACCAGCAATGGCATACTCACCTTTCCCTTTACGATCCGGAACCAGTTTGTAACGGCTCTCTCCACGCTGGAGGGAGCAAAGGCCCTTCGGAAAGAGTTCCTTGACTGGCAGCGGGACTTTTATAAGAATGCCGTCTCATCGCCCGCAGGCCCCGTTTCGGGTTATGTTTTTGGTGATAAGAATGATGAGGCAAGAACAAAACTCTTTGTTGAAATGCTCCTGCGCCACAACATAGAAGTGAATGAAACAGGGGAGGGGTACAGAAGCAATGAATTTGAAAAAGGAAAAGCATATGCTGTCTCGCTTAATCAGCCGCAGCAAACACTCATCAGGGCCATCTTTGAAAATGTACCCGTTTATAAAGACAGCCTGTTCTATGATATCACGGCCTGGAACATGCCGCTGGCCTTCGGACTGCCGGTGGCGCCGGTTACCAATCCGGCCGGCGTATATGGAAAAAAGATCGAATCGGCCGGTTTGCCTGCGGGGAAGATGCCGGCATCCCGCTCAGAAAGCGGCTACCTGTTATCATGGGATGATTACTATGCCCCGGCTGCTTTGTATGAGTTGCTGGGCAGCGGCATCAGGGCAAAAGTGGTGACGAATCCCTTTGAAATAAATTGTGAAGGCGCCAGCCGCCGGTTTGACTACGGTACGATACTTATTCCTGTATCCATGCAGTCGGGAAGCAGCAACGATA
Organism: Chitinophagaceae bacterium; assembly: GCA_046329665.1. GTDB lineage: Bacteria > Bacteroidota > Bacteroidia > Chitinophagales > Chitinophagaceae > JJ008. The sequence continues at coordinate 26,680 of JAXLUG010000025.1, forward strand.
TATATGCAAAGGTGCAGGAACTGGTGGTGAAATATGCCGTACATACGTATGCACTGGGCACGGCCAACGCAAGTACGGGCAGCGATCCCGGCTCCAGCAAAATGCTGAACATACCAAAGCCATCCGTTGCGCTGATCGTCGGCACGGGAGTAAATGCCACGGATGCGGGGGAAGTATGGCACCTGCTCGATCAGCGGATGAACATTCCCTGTACCCTGCTGGAGCAAACCGTCTTCAACCGGGCGGAACTGAACCGGTATAACACCATCATCATGACTGGCGGTCAGTATAATGACCTGAACAAGGACAAGCTGAAAACATGGGTGCAATCCGGCGGTACCCTGATCGTAACGGAAGAAGCCGTGAACTGGGCTTCACAAAACGGAATCACCGACCTGAAGTTTAAAAAACTGAAGCAGGCAGCTGATAGTACGCAACGCCTTTCTTATGTACAACGGGAGCAGGTAGACGGGGCACAGCAGATGAACGGCGCCATCTTTGGGGCCGATGCGGACCTTACACACCCGCTGGCGTATGGATACCATTCAAAAACAGTAAGCCTGTTCAAAGCGAATAAAGTATTCCCGGAAAAAAGTAAGAATCCATATGCCACGCCTTTTTATTACGGCAGCAATCCCCTGCAAAGCGGGTGGGTGAGCAAGGAGAATATGGAGGCCGCAAAGAACTCAGCTGCCGTGATCGTCAGTGTGACGGGGAATGGCCGGGTGATCAGTATCGCCGATAATCCCAATTTCAGGGCCTTCTGGCTGGGCGGCACCAAACTGTTTATGAATGCGATCTTCTTTGGGCGGCTGATTGATGCGGCCAGTGCAAGGACAGAGGAAAACTGATCACAATGAAAGGGTTTATTTTCTCCCGCAGGTTCTTTATCCCTTTTCTGATTGTACTGGCCGGGCACATGGCCTGGTTCTGCTATAGAATGTACAGCCTGTATAAACCAGACCTGGTAAATAAAGGATTACCATCTGCTGTGCTTTGGAAGTGGACCTGGTACAATGCAACCGGCTCTTTTCTGCTATATGGTTTCTTATCGGGCTTTGTTACCGGTATCACTTTTTACAGCCATTACCGGTACCGCAAGGACAGGATTGGTTTCAGGCCTTTCTCTGTTGTAAATACTTCTTTATTGCTTGCGATAGCGGTTGCCGGGTTTCTCTATTCTTCTTTTGGTGTGCCCCGGCAGCTTTTTAAAGCCAGGATACTGCTGAACGATATCGTTTATGCCCGCAGCTATGAAGAATTCAGTAAGTTGGCAAAAGACACCATCCGTCCCATTAAAAGTGAAGCCACCATGACACTGCCCGAACTGTACCGGCACAGGCTGTCCGTGAAAAAGGGAGAAAGTTTAGAAGGGAATTTTTTGTTTCCCGGCATACAAAACAAAACCCTCAACAAAGTCAGGTTGGCCATTGCCGAAAAATATACAACCGCCCTCCTCATCATCCTGTTCGGTATCGCCGGCATTTTTTGCGGCCTGTCATTTTATAAAGTGCGGGTGATAGTGCCCCTGCTCATTTCTTATTTTGCTGTTTTCACCGGCTGGTTTTATTGCAACCGGTTGTTTGTTTGGCAGTATAAGTATGGAAATGCCGGACTGGTCACTGGTGCCTTCGGGGCTTCTCTGCTTCTCCTGCTCATACTGGCCGGCTGGTATCTTGGCCTGAGGAAGTATGGCGCCTTCAAAACAGCAGCATCGCCTCTGTCCATAGATTTTGATAAAGATTCCGCTGCCGGAGTTGGGGAAAAAATGTAGATCAGTATGGCGCCGGTTTATCCTTGTCAGCATGAATAATGCTAAATTGCACACCTAATTAATTACGTCACTTTAAAATTTGAGTACTATGATTAAAATGCAGGTAATCGGACGCCTTGGTAAAGATTGTGTGGTCAACACCGTGAATGGCAAGAACGTGATGAATTTCACCGTAGCCCATTCCGAGAAGTACAAAGACAGCCAGGGCAACTTACAGGAAAAAACGATCTGGGTGGATTGTGCCTACTGGAACGACCGTACAGCGGTGGCACAGTATCTTACAAAAGGCACGCAGGTGTATGTGGAAGGACAACCCGAAGCAAGATCTTTTCAGCGGAACGATGGTACACCCGGCGCTTCCTTATCACTCCGGGTACGAGAGGTACAGCTGTTAGGCAGTAAGAATGAAAATACAGGCGGAGGTTCTTACCAGCCGCCAAGCAATGCTTCTTCCGCCCTGTCGGGAAGCAGCAACATTCCATCCCCATCTGATATTACAGAACCGGTGGATGATCTTCCCTTCTAAGGTCGTAACCAAAATGCAACTTCAGCCTTTCCATTCCGGAAAGGCTTTTTTATTTCTTCCTCTCCCTGGCAGCTGCCGGCTGCTGAGCGGCGGCGTTATTCTCGTGGCAATGATCTCCTTTGCGGCTACCTTTGCCGCATGCCGGAACAATTGTTTTCGTATCACCAGCTTTTTGAGTTTACCCGCTCGGTATTTCAAAAGATCGGCTGCCCGGATGCACAGGCTGCTACCGCCACCCGTGCATTATTGTCTGCCGACCTGCGGGGCATCGACTCACATGGTGTGGCCCGCCTCAGCGGCTACGTCCGTTTGTGGGAAGTAAAAAGAGTGAATGCCGCACCTTCCATGAAAGTGATCCATGAGACACCTTCCACGGCCGTCGTAGATGGCGACAGTGGTTTGGGGCTGGTGGTGGCACCCTTTGCCATGCAGCTCGCCATTGAAAAAGCAAAGGCGGTCGGTACCGGCTGGGTGAGTGTGCAAAACAGTAATCATTTCGGTATTGCCGCCCATCATGCCATGATGGCGCTGGAACAGGATATGATCGGTATGGCCATGACCAATGCCAGTCCGCTGGTGGCGCCTACCTTTTCCATTGACAAGATGCTGGGTACAAATCCTATCTGTGTGGCCGCACCGGCAGGAGCAGAGCCGCCTTTTGTGGCGGACCTTGCTACCACCACCGCTGCAAATGGCAAACTGGAAATACTGCAACGGAAAAATGCAGACACGCCATCCGGCTGGGTACAGGATAAAGAGGGCCATCCCTCTACGGATGCGAACATCCTGAAGAAAGGAGGGGCCTTATTACCGCTCGGTGGCGACAGGGAACATGGTTCACATAAAGGATATGCATTAGGCGCCATCGTGGATATCTTTTCTGCCTTATTAAGCGGTGCCAACTATGCACCCTGGGTGCCGCCTTTTCCGGCGTATGTGCCCATGCCTGCACAGCAACCGGGAAAAGGGATCGGTCATTTCCTCGGTGCAATGCGGATAGATGCATTCAGGCCGGCTGATGAATTTAAAAAGCACATGGATCACTGGATACAGGGATTCCGCAGCTGCAAAACCGTTCCGGGCGAAGAGAAGGTACTGGTTCCGGGAGATCCGGAACGGGAATTTGAAATGATAAGGAGGAGGGATGGTATCCCGTTACTGGATGCTGTGGTGGAGGACCTGAAGGGGCTCGCAGAAAAGTTTTCATTATCTTGGTAATTTATAATAAGTATAGCATGAGAACCGGAATATCCGTCAGCCTGGCCGCCCTCATTAGTGCAGCCTTCTTTTCTTCCTGCCAGAAAGAAGTAGATAGTAATATCCTGAATCAGTTCACGGAAGACAGTACCTACCTTACAAAAGAGGTATCGCTGGATACCACTATGCCTGCCGGGCAGGACACGGCCTTTATCTCCGACTATTTTTATGATAGTAAGAAAAGATTATCCGGCTATGATTTTACAGAAGTAGGCTCAGGCGGGGCCCGGTTCCGGTACGACTATAAACTATATTACAACGGCAATGACACTCTTCCTGTCCGGATTTCCTCCATTTACAATGGTGGTCCCGACAGTGTGGTTACCTACCTGTTTTACACCGGCGGGTTTATTTCCAGGGATTCTGCGGTTACTTACCAGTCCGGTATTCCCGGCGTAATAACTAAAAAGTATTACACCGGTCTTGGTGGAGACCGCTACCTGCTGAAGCAATATGATCATGACCCGGGCAGCGGTCTGACGACACTGGAAGACAGTACGATCTACAAAAGAACAGTCAGCGGAGGGAATGTTACTTTCTACAGCGACTCCACCTGGAGCGGTATGGGCACTTATTATTTCATGAGCCGGATACAGGCCGCTTATGACAACAAGAACAGCCCCTATAATAAATTCCCTGTCTGGTACTTTGGTTATTATGAACACCTGGTGTCGGAGGTTTCACTCACCGGGCTGAACAACATGATCTCTTATTCCTACACATCCGATTACGGGCCTCCTTTTGCGGAATCGTACACTATTGCCTACACGTATAACCAGGAAAATTATCCGCTTGTGGCCCGGCTTACCGGGAACAGTGATGTGAATAAGGCGGTCTTCTTTTATACGAAGCTCTAGTGTGCAGTTTTGACCGCCGGCTGTACGTTCCGTTTTGAGAAACAGGAAGCCTTTCTCCCTACTCTGGTATCCTCGTGTTGTATACCTGTTCCCTGTCTGTCCTGCTGTTGATAACCCGGAATGAAGCTTTGGCAAAAGGGCCGCATGCCTGTTTATATTCAGGCCGCAGGTAGTATCTTTGCGCCCTGCTTGCTGATTTACAAATCCTAAAACATCACTGAAGGGGGGACAAATGAAAATAATGAAGTTTGGCGGCACCAGTGTGGGCCGTCCGGAGAGGATGCAGCATATCGCTGCCATGGTTACCAAAGAAACAGAACCGGTTATCGTCGTGCTGTCCGCTTTATCCGGCACTACCAATGCATTAGTGGAAATAGGCGACCTCATCGCCAAAGGCGAACGGAACGGTGCCAAAAAGGCCATTGATAAACTGGAGGCACACTATCAAACGTTCATCAGTGAGCTGCTGAAAAAGAAGAAAACACTTGACGCTGCAAAAGCGATCGTGGCCGAACACTTTGAATTCCTCAACATCATCCTCAAAATATCCTTCAGCGAAGCACTGAGCAAAGACATCCTGGCCCAGGGCGAATTGCTCTCCACCAAACTTTTCTGTACTTATCTCGAAGAAAAAGGGATCCCCCACCAGCTGCTCCCGGCCCTGGAGTTCATGTCTATCGACGCTAACGATGAACCGCAGATCGGCAGCATCAAGGTAAAGCTTACCCAGCTGCTGAAAGAGCATAAGGAAAAAAAATTGTTCGTAACGCAAGGCTATATCTGCCGCAATGCCCGGGGTGAAGTGGACAACCTGAAAAGGGGCGGCAGTGATTATTCCGCCTCACTGATCGCTGCTGCCATTAATGCTACCGTCTGTGAAATATGGACCGACATAGACGGCATGCACAATAACGACCCCCGGGTGGTGAACAAGACCATACCGGTGGAACAACTGAGCTTTGATGAAGCAGCCGAGCTGGCTTATTTCGGCGCCAAGATCCTGCACCCGGCCTCCATCTGGCCGGCGCAGCAGTACAACGTACCGGTAAGGCTGCTGAATACCATGCAGCCGGAAGCAAAGGGAACCACCATTAAAGAGAAAGCCGGGTCGGTTGGCGTGAAGGCGGTAGCCGCCAAGGATAATATCATTGCTATCCGCATCAAGAGCAGCCGCATGTTACTGGCGTATGGTTTTCTCCGGA
>JAXLUG010000026.1:0-24285 GCA_046329665.1 Chitinophagaceae bacterium
AAGGGTTTTGCAAGAGTGCCTCACTGGATGAAGTGAAAGCACTGAATTATGCCCTTACTCCAGGAAGATATGTAGGCCTGGCTGAGGAAGAAGATGATTTCGATTTTACAGAACGCTTTACTGCTCTAAAAGACGAATTTGAAAAGCAAGTTGCTGAAGAAATAGACTTAAACAAAAGAATATCCGACAACTTATTAAAAGTGAAGATTAATGGATAGGAAGCAATCATACATCGGCTCCTATCCATTCGATTGGAGTTTGTCAGTTTTCGACACAGTAGCCGAACTAAAGCATGGTTATCAGTTTAGGACACATGACTTCACAGACGAAGGAATTAAAATATTTAAAATCACTCAAATCAAGAACGATGGAACTATAGATATTTCTAATTGTGACTTCATTGAGGCAAAAAGATTAGAAAGTTTTAAAAAGTTTATCATCGCAAAGGGTGATATTTTGATGGCTTTATCTGGTGCGACAATTGGGAAAATAGCACGGTTCAATAGCAATGAAGTTGTTTTGCAAAACTATCGTGTCGGCAATTTTATTCCTTTAGATGAAAAAGTGTTGTCTAAAGATTATTTCTATTATTTTTTAACTACAGACTATACCTACCAGCAAATAATTGCAAACCTTACTCAATCGGCACAAGAAAATATAGGTAAAGAGGATATTCATAAAATGGTTCTTTTTTTACCTCCACTCTCCGAACAAACCGCTATAGCTGAAGTATTAAGCAGCTTAGACGATAAAATAGACCTGCTGCACCGGCAAAATAAAACCTTAGATCAATTAGCCGAAACGCTATTCAGGCAGTGGTTTGTGGAGGAGTCGGATGAAGGTTGGGAAGAAGCAACCATAAGAGACATTGCAGACCATGTGAAAGAAAGTATCAATCCCTCGAAATCGCCAGATACAATTTATCATCATTTCAGTTTACCAGCTTTTGACGATGGAAAAGTCCCAAAAGCTGAAATTGGTAAGGAAATTTTAAGTAATAAGTATAAAGTTGTCGCTAATTCTATTTTGATCTCGAAGCTGAATCCACGTTTTCCCAGGATATGGGAGCTATATGGCGATTCCGTACCCGAAAACGCTATTTGTTCAACAGAATTTCAAATAATAAAACCAAAGGACATTAAAATGTTCGGGTTTATTTATTGCTTTTTAAAATCAACCCAGGTAACGCAGGAACTCGCTAATGCAGCAGGTGGAACAAGTGGAAGTCACCAACGGATTAATCCTGATGATATATTTAACTTGGCTTTTCAAGTGCCTCGAAACAATCTAATCGAAAAATTTGATTTGATAACAAAAGAACATTTTCAAAAAATTAAATATAATTCTCAACAAATACAAACCCTTACCAAGCTGCGGGAAACTTTGCTGCCTAAGTTGATGAGTGGGGAGGTGAGATTAAACCAATGATAGATATGAGCGATATGTATTTTTATAAGGGAGCTGATAACATTCTGGAAAAACCAGACAAGTCGGACGTTTCACCAATTGAAAAGATTCAGAAATCCTTTGAGAAAGTATTGGATGGAAAAAACCTGTCCTTTCTGCTTGGCTCAGGCTGTTCATCTTACTATGTCGGAGAGAATGAAATTGGCATTCCAACCATGAAACCATTGGCTGATAAGTTCTATGATAAGATCATATCAAAAGAAGAAAAAGAAGCTCTTTATACACAGTTAGGTATTGACGTTACCAAATCAAAATTCAAAGATAATCTTGAATTTTTTCTTGGCTCCCTTCACAGTATTCAGTTTTTTGAGGAAAGTATTCAAAGTGTTCAGGAACCTGTTCAACAGTCAGAAGAAGTCAAAGAAAAAGAAGTTTCCGAGAATAATAGCAAACTCACTACAATAAAAAAGACAATAAAGCAGGTAAAGGATTTTCTTATTGATGAGATGCTAAATGAACCAAATAAGAAAGAAAACAAGGATGAGCCGCTAAATAAGCTCTATGAAAAATTCTACAGAAAGTTGCTTTACCGAAATGCAAATCTGCCAAAGCCGAACATCTTCACCACTAACTATGATCTGTTTTCAGAGACCGCTTTGGATAAGTTGGGCATACATTACGTTAACGGATTCTCTGGTGGAATCAAGAAGTATTTCAATCCCACGATTTTTAATTATGCTCTTGCTGAAAGAATGGATCTTTCTCAAAGCAAATGGAGTGTCATTGACAACTTCTTTTATCTCTATAAAATTCACGGTTCTATAAACTGGATACAGGATGAAGAAGAATCCAAGCTGTTTAAGGTTAGAGAGATTCAGGAAACTTCTTCCAATAATTTGAAAAATATGGAAACGGTGATGATTCACCCAACACCATTAAAATATAACGCCAGTTTAGGTAGTCCTTACTCTGATCTTTTCCGGGAGTTTCAAAAAAAACTCATGCAAAATAATAATGTATTAGTCACTATTGGATATAGTTTCAGTGACGAACATATTAATAATCTCATTTACCAAGCGTTTACTATTCCATCATTTAGGTTAATCGTGTTGGGAAATCCAATAACCGGCAGTGAAATTGAAAAACTGAAATCACTCAATGACCCTCGAATATGGATCATTGGCGGCACGTTAGAAAGCAGTAAGAAACTACACTATTTTGAAGGTTTTGTGGATGAAATTCTACCTGATTTAACCAATGATGAAATTGACGATAAGATCGAAAACGCAATAAGAACATTATTCAAAAAGAATGAACAAGGAAGATAAACAACGAGTTATTGGTAAAGTTGTTGCCATCAATTCCGATCGGTTCACCATTGAACTGCTTTCAGGCATTGATAATTTTAATATCAGTGGGTTTGATGACATACATTACTTTGCCCAACTCAACAGCTATGTTATCCTTCCTTATCAGAACTATTATATTGTAGCGGAAGTTTCTGGAGTTCGTGAAAAGGATTTGAATGTCCCATTCTCCGACCCTAAAGAACAGTTTTTGAATAAAGTAAAGTCGGGTAAATTCTTAGAGGTTATTCCTATTGGTACATTGAAACCCAATGCGGCTCCCTCTACCTCCTACGATTTTGAATTTGGCGTAAGCGTATATCCTGCTCTTTACACAGATACTTTGTATATTAAAGAAACGGAGCTTGATGCAATTTTCAGTGTAAATGATCAGGAAGAAAAGATTTGCGATTCAAAAGAATGGAAAGATTCAGGCGAAGAATGCCCACATGGAGATAACAAACGATACAAAACCCTTTCGATTGGTAAATCAACGATTTTTCCGGATTATGATGTCAAAATAGACATTGATAAATTTTTTGGCAGTCACTCTGCCGTATTAGGGAATACAGGTAGCGGAAAATCCTGTACAATTAGTTCCATGCTTCAGGGGCTTTATAAATATGGCAGCTATGCTGCTACAGGAAGCACCTTCTTTTTCTTTGATGTCAATGGAGAATACAAAAAGGCTTTTTCCAAACTAACTGAAAGGAATTCTGCAATATCGGTTAAATATCTGACTATTGATGAAAAGGCTGCGGAAAAAGAAGATGAAAAATTTTCATTACCCAATTGGTTCTTAAATCTCGATGAATGGGCTTTGCTATTACAAGCAAGTGAAAAAACACAGTTACCTATTCTCAGGAATGCTCTTGGTATGGCATCTCTATTTTCCGCAGGAACTTCTGACGATTCAAAGCGCATCAAAAATCATATTCTTGCGACCTGCATAACTCAAATACTGCGTGATGAAACAAGTAGCCCTTCAAAGAGTGACCGTGTTCACTCTATTCTGAGGAAATTTAACACTGATGAAATTAGGCTGGATATTTCCTTTTCTTATACAGATAATCAAGGTAAAATTTTAAATAGAATATTTTTTGACGGTAATAAGCAACATAAAGATTGCACTATTGAAAATGCCTTATTTGTTCACTTCGGTGGACTTATTGGGAAAGAACAACTTCATTTTTATTTGGAACAAACAGATGATAATGGAGATCATATTTTCTTTTCCTCTTCCTTTCAAATGCCCACATATGAAAAAGAAAAGCGATTTGATTTTGCAAGAGTAGAAGAGGCAATAGATTTGGCAATCCTCTATGAAGAAGCACACGGGAATAGACATATCAGGGACTACTGTTCATCATTAATTACCAGAATAAAGAGTTTAAAGGATAGGCCAGATTATAAATTCCTCAGAACTGAAACCGGTTCGATAAACGATTACAAAAAAAGGTTGTTAGGAGTCACTGTTGTAAAGGAAAATTCCGTCAAACAAAGTCAGGTAATAATCCTTGACCTAAGCAGCGTAGAAGATGAAATCGTAGAAGTTGTTTCCTGTGTTTTATCACGAATTGTTTATGAAACAATCAAAGCATTTGAGCCTAGAAACACTTTCCCTGTGAATTTAATATTGGAAGAAGCACACAGGTATATCAGCCATGATCCGCAACGGTCATTTTTAAAAGCAAACAGAATATTTGAAACTATAGCAAAAGAAGGTCGGAAGTTTGGAATGTTTCTTCTTATATCTTCTCAAAGGCCAAGTGAATTATCTCGAACTGTATTATCTCAATGCAGTAATTTCATTGTACACAGGATACAGAACCCGGAGGATTTATCTCATATACGACAAATTACACCACACATTTCTGAAACCATTTTAAAGCGGATGCCTTCAATACCTACTCAACATGCTTTGATTTTCGGTCATGCGGTAAATCTGCCAACAACTTTTAAAGTTAATACTGCCGATCCACTTCCGTTAAGCGATAATAACCGGGTCAGCGAAAATTGGTTTAAGCCTAAAGATCATGAATTATCTATAAAGCTGAATTTTGAAGCAGAAATAGAGGAATCAAAACCGAAAAAGAAAAAAGCTAAATGAAACCCATCACTGAAAGTATCATCGAAGAATCAGCGATTGAGATACTGCAATTGCAGGGATGGGATTATGTTAACGGTAAAGAAATCTCACCGGAAGGTATCTATTGTGAAAGAGATAGTTTTGAGCAAATTGTTTTAGTTAACCGGTTAAGGAATGCTATCGCAAAAATAAATCCTCATATACCTGCCGATGGCCTGGAATCGGCAGTTCAGAAAGTATTGCGCATTTATTCACCCGACCTGTTATATAACAATGAAGAATTCCACAGGTTATTAATTGAAAAAGTAAAAGTTCCATATCAGGAAAACGGATTTGAGCGAAGCCATGAAATAGCTTTAATAGATTTTGAAAATCCATTCAATAATCAGTTTCTGGTTGTGAATCAATATACCATCATTGAAAAGAATCAGAACAAAAGGCCGGACATTTTGCTGTTTGTTAATGGGCTTCCATTGGGAGTTATTGAACTTAAAAATGCTACCGATGAGAATGCTGATATTAACAGTGCTTACAAACAATTACAAACCTACAAAGCAGTCATCCCTTCGTTGTTTACTTATAACACTGTTTGCATTATAAGTGATGGGTTGGAATGTAAAGCGGGTAGTGTATCAGCAGATTTAAGCCGCTATATGACCTGGAAAAGTGCGGATGGCGTAAAAGATGCTTCCCGGTTTAAACCGCAATTGGATACAATGCTCAAGGGAATGATGCAACCTGCTATTTTTCTTGACCTGGTTCGGAATTTTATTGTATTTGAGAAAACAAAGAAGGAGGATGCCAAAACAGGATTGATACAGATTCAAACGGAAAAGAAACTGGCCGCTTATCATCAATACTATGCGGTAAATAATGCTGTCAAATCAACAATAGCTGCATCTGGGGTGAATGGGAATAAACGAGGTGGTGTGGTTTGGCACACACAGGGAAGCGGTAAAAGCCTGTCAATGGTTTTCTATTCCGGGAAGCTCATTATAGCCCCGGAAATGAAAAACCCTACCATCGTGGTTATAACTGACCGTAATGACCTTGATGACCAGCTATACAACACATTTGCAGCCTCTGCTCAATTACTAAGGCAAGCACCGATACAGGCTGAAAGTCGGGAACACCTGAAAGAACTCCTGAAAGTAGCAAGTGGCGGAATTGTATTTACCACAATTCAGAAGTTTTTACCGGAAGATAACAAATCACAATACGACCAGCTTTCTGACAGAAAGAATATTGTTGTAATTGCTGATGAGGCTCACAGGACACAGTATGGGTTTGAAGCAAAATATGTTGATGTAAAGGATGCAGATAAGAATGTAATCGGTAAACGAATTGCTTACGGATTTGCTAAGTACATGCGGGATGCCTTGCCCAATGCAACCTATATTGGTTTTACTGGCACTCCTATTGAAGGAACTGATGTCAATACTCCACAGGTTTTTGGAAACTATATAGACCGTTATGATATTAAAGATGCTGTTACAGATGGAGCAACAGTTAAAATATTTTATGAGAGCAGATTAGCGAAGGTTAACCTTGATGTAGAAGGAAGACGATTGATTGAAGAGTTTGATAAGGAGTTGGAGCATGACGAAGAGATAACAGACAGACAAAAAGCAAAAGCAAAGTGGACAAAACTTGAAGCAATTGTCGGTAATCAGGACAGGATAAAAAACCTGGCAAAGGATATTGTCACTCATTTCGAAAAACGCCAGACTGTTTTTGAAGGTAAGGCAATGATTGTGGCCATGAGTCGCCGTATTGCTGCCGAGATTTACAAGGAAATTATTGCATTAAGACCTGACTGGCATAATGATGATTTGACGAAAGGGGTTATTAAAGTAGTGATGACAGCCAGTAGTTCAGACGGGCCGGAAATTGCGAGACACCACACTTCTAAACAACAAAGACGGGATTTATCGGATAGAATGAAAGACCCGGACGATGAACTGAAGCTTGTAATTGTTCGTGATATGTGGTTGACAGGTTTTGATGCCCCCTGCCTCACGACCATGTATGTAGATAAACCCATGCGAGGCCACAATCTGATGCAGGCAATAGCCAGGGTGAACCGGGTGTTCAAAGACAAGCCTGGAGGGTTGGTGGTGGATTATTTGGGAATAGCTACGGACCTTAAAAAGGCTCTTTCATTTTATGGTGAAGCCGGAGGCAAGGGTGACCCCACCGAGAACATTGAAAAGGCCATTGAGGTATTCATGGAGAAGCTGGAAGTCGTGAAGCAGTTATTCAGCGAGGACAGTAACACCAGGAAGGACATCTTAATGGAAGAACCCGAAGCGTACTATGAAAACAGTTTTAAATTCAATTACAGGCGATTCTTTGCTGTGGATGCCAGGGAGAAGCTTTCCATCATTCTCCAGGCCGAAGAACACATCCTGGGCCTCCAAGACGGCAAAGAACGCTATATCAGAGAAGTCGGGCTATTGAGCCAGGCCCTATCCCTTTGCATTACCAGAGAAGAAGTACAGCCTCACCTTCCCGATGTGGCCTTCTTCCAGGCTGTGAAAGCAAGACTGGTGAAATTTGATGCCCCGGTGGGTGGTGGCAAAACGGACACTGAAATCGAAACAGCTATCAAACAAATTGTGGATGAAGCCCTGAGTAGTGATAAGGTGATAGACATATTCGATGCAGCAGGAATTGATAAACCGGACATTTCGGGGCTTGAAATATTATCGGATGATTTTCTTCAGGAAGTGCAGGGAATGCAACACAAAAATCTTGCTATTGAATTACTGAAGAAGATTCTTAACAATGAACTTAAAGCAAGGGCGAAAACAAACCTGGTTAAGAGCAAGAAGTTGCTGGAGATGCTGGAAACCGCAATAAAAAAATACCAAAACAATCTGTTGACGACTGCTGAAATTATCCAAGAACTAATCAATATTGCCAAACATATTAAAGAAGCTGACAGGGAAGGAGAAAAGCTGGGGTTAAATACTGATGAAGTTGCTTTTTATAATGCCCTGGAGGTAAATGATAGTGCCGTACATGTTCTTGGCGATGAAACCCTGAAACACATTGCCAGGGAAATAGCGGATAAAGTGAGGGCCAATACGACTATTGACTGGACTATCCGGGAGAGTGCCAGAGCAAAACTGATGGTTCTTGTTAAAAGGACACTGAACAAGTACGGCTACCCACCGGATAAACAACAGAAGGCTATTGATACTGTGTTGAAACAAGCTGAATTAATGGCGGATTTTTATACTAAATAGCCAGCATAGACTTCATGAAGGTTTGGCATCCGTAAATTGCTGGTATCGGTTTTCGTCCTCTATCAATTCAGAAATTTGGGCTATCAGTAATTCTATATAAAGTAAGGCTGCGGTATCAGCCTTGAATTTGTGTGTTACACCATCCCTTAACAATTGAAAGTAAAAATCTTTATCCTCATTCCTAAGAACATCCACCCTTCCCCAATTTTGTAAAAGCGAATACATGTCCCTGATAACACGATAAGCACGGTAGGGGTTGTCTCTTAGGTTAAGCAGAAAATCGTGGTCATTGCTTGCAAGAACTTTGTTCCTGTGTTTAACTAAATGGAGGTCATCATTAACAACCAAAAATACTTTGTTGAGATGCGATACCGTAAGTGTAAGGTATCGACCCAAAACAAGGGATATTCTATCGTATGAAGAAGGGAACATTCCGTAATTCTAAAGTTTCAGGAAATCTTATTCAAATAGTTTATGATAAATATATGCAAGTGCCAATGAAACAATAAACCCAGCAACACTTATTGTAATCCATACCAAGAGACCAAAAGCGATGTTTGTATTCGTGTTAGTCCCAATACCTATGGCAGTTCTTGTGGCAATGAACAAAGAAACACATAACCCCAGGATAAGAATCCAGGCAAACCCGGTCACACCATCCAAAACACTGAATAACCTTTTCATTATTTTGATTTTTTTGATGCCAAATGCTTACTCGCCTCCACGTACGAGTTGAAGAAAAAACATTCCCGGTTTGTTATTTTTTTGAAGTAGGCAGGACTATGGTCCAGGAACTTTTTTTCAAACTCGTCCATTAATCTATACTTGGTGTCATCGGTGAAATCTGCTATTTCCACAATATCCGACCACGTAACGTATGGAACATCCTTCAGTCCCTCCAGGCCAGAACCCATTTCGTGGTTGAGGTAGCTTATTAGAACGTAGCAATATTTCTTTTGGGACTTATTGTCTCTTTCAACAATTGCAGGTGCAGGTTCTGATTTTCGAAGTTGACTTTTTAGGCTGTCGTTTTCCTTCATTAAAGCATCTATGTTGTGGGCCTCATTTTTCCTGGGTGAGGTTTGACAGGCAGCAATTAGAAAAAGAAGAAATAAATAGCGCATAGTCTGTGTTTGGCAAAATCAAAAAAGACTTAAAAGGTCTTAAAAATAGTACAAATAAATGAATAATACAATACTAATAGTCGTATTAAATGAGACCTGACTTGAATCTGCTCTATCTTTTCTCAAAGTGATGAAATTGAAAGACAAGCGGTACAGCGCACTCAAAGCATACATTGAATCAGGGGGTATTAAATCCTTCACTGAATTATTTGACATTGTTCCCAAGAGTATTTTTGTTCGGGATACCGGAATTAACTATGTCCGGCTTACAAACAAAATCAACAATCCTGAAAAGTTCACTGTTAAAGACATCCTGGTGCTTTCAGACCTGATTGGGGTTGATAGCAAAAGGATTTACGAATTAATCGCCAAAATGATTGTGAAGAAGCCTGGTACGAGAAAATAACTGCGAGATTTCATTTTAACAACGATTTGATTTATCATATCCTTACAAAGGACATAGATTTGATATTTTATTGCGGAAATTATGTGTTAATGTCATGTGTCAGGCTGGAAATTAATTATAGTGGGAAGGATGGTTTGATAGATAGATGGGAGGAAACGGCCCGGAACTCCCGTAATCAAATGATATTCAGATGAATACATGATGATTGGGCCGGTTTCCTACTCATTATATGATGATAACGTAATCATCATAAGGTGAACAACCTTTATATAATTCGTTATTCAGAATATGAAACAAATTTCCCTTGCCTCTCTCTATGCAGCTTCACCAATTGTAGTCAAAAATTCTTGAAGCACTTTCTTCCGTTCAATAGTACCTCCCTTAAAGACATACTTCGGGTGAATAAAATATCCACCGAGGCCATCTTTCGATTTATACAACAATTTTGCATTGCATAATTCCGTAAGGCAGTTGTTCACTGTACCGATAGACTTACTGTGAATGAATTCTTTAATCTTGTTCTTTACAACCTTATTGATGCCGATAAGGTTTGCAGGCTTATAATTCAAGACTAAATAGAAATAAGTCTTTATTGCCGGGCCGCTTAGTTTTTGGATTTCTGACACAAGAGAATAATAGGCAAAGAAGAATTGTTCTTTGTCATTAGCCACGTATTTGTGAACCTTCTTATCCTCTGATAATACTTCTCCTGTTTCTTTATCCACATAAATAATTGTTTCTTCCTTTCCTGTTTTCAAAAATGCTGATTGCATGAGTTTTTTTTGAGTTAAAAGATAGTTTTGATTTTTCAAGCGGACAGAAGGACTGAAAATTGTTCCCTGGGATATAAATAAGTACCGAATGTGTCAACATAACGTATCTTACCCTTATCTCTGAGGTATTTGAGCTTTGAGTCCTTACATTGAAGTAATTTCTTTACATCATTAGAATTCAGGAAAGCAGGAATTTCATTCGGTTTGGATTGTAATGGAATCAATGCTAAAAGGATTTCTTCTTTCATTTTTTCCAGGTCTTGTTTTGTTGCAAAATCAAACTGTGCCATGTTGTTGTGGTTTTAACAGTTAAAAAATATTGCGGGTTAAGAAATATTGTTTAATTCCATAGTATTATGCAATCCTTAGTGAATTGTCATGCAGTTCAGCATACTTGTAATCACCGAACGCTTTTCTCATTTCTTCCAAGTCGTACACAATCTTGTCTTCATCAACCCTTGCGTAGAGGTGAAGATGTTTAAAGTTTTTATGCCCGATTATCAGGATAATGGTTTCCGCTGGAACGCCATGATTGATTGCTACTGAGGCAAAAGTTCTTCTGCCAACGTGTGTGGTGAGATTCTTTGTGATTCCTGAAATATCAGCAATCTCTTTCAGGTAAGAATTGTATCTCTGATTTGTCAGCATTGGCAATAGAACACCTTTATTCAAACAAATGGGGTGTTGCGAATATTTCGCTATTATTTGTTCGGCAATAGGCAACAGAGGTACTCTGCAAGGTGTACGGGATTTTGTTCGGTAAATTGTAATCCATTTACGGCCTTTCTTATCAGTAATCAAATCCTCCAGCCGAAGTTTTTCACAATCGGAATACGCAAAGCCAGTAAAGCAGGCAAAAACGAATAAGTCCTTTACGAGTCCGAGTCTTTCGTTTTGAATGTTTTTATCCATGATGGCTTTTAATTCATCCGTATATAAAAACACCTGTTCAACATCTTTGAATTTATCCTTGAATGAGGCAAAAGGGTCAAGAGCAAGCCAACCGCAGTTCAATCCTTCTTTAATTACAGTCTTGAACATTTTTAGGTACTTCAACGTGGAGTTGTGTTCATTGGCCTTCTTAACGATGATGTTTCCGTCAATTCCGGTAAAAGTTGATTCTTCCCGGAGATACTCCCGGAATTCTTTTATGAACTGGTAATTTATTCCTGCCAAAGAAATATCAGGTGCGTTCTGACTTTTCCAGATGAAATTCATCAAATGGTTGTAGCAGTATTGATACTTCTTCAGCGTGGCGTTACTGAATTCACTCCCCGTTCTGCTTCTGATTTGTTGCAGATAGAAGTCAAATAAATACCGGACTGTTTTTTGGGGTTCGGCTTTGCCTAAAAACCGTTCTTTGAGCGATTTGGCGGTAACAGACTCGCCCAGGCGGGACATCTCGTTATAAGTGTTACGGAGCTTGACTTCGATGTCGGTGAGGGACTCGTTTAGGGATTTTGACTCAGGGGTGCTTCCTTTGACCCTCTGTTTGCGACTATCCCAGCGGGTAGGGTCAACCTCCAGGTTGAGGGAAAGTTCCGTCCTGGTGTCAAGAGTAATCCGTAAATAGATTGGACATTTGTGGGTGTCCGGGTTCTGCTTTTCTCTTCTAATGAAGAAGAGGGTTTTATAAGTGTTCATATATACCTTCTTCGGCGATGAACACGCAACTATTGAAGAAGGGTTTCCAGTGCTATTAAATTGGTTTAAAGAACTGCTCTTTTGCTCCCCACTGGTTTGGAAACTGTCTGCAAACATAAGTCATTAATTTTAAAGGTTTTGTTAAAAGATGACACGTTACAAAACCCGATGGTGGGGAGAGTTTAGGAGGTGAATTGGGCAGATTTTTGGTGAACTGGAGGCCCTGGCAGTTATCAGTTCACCTGGGAGTTCACCAAAATCTTTGCGGGAAGTTGGGGGTCTTTGGGGGCTAAAAACAAAAATCCCCCTGAAAACTGAAATATTCCAGGGGGATAAATGAAGTTGGAGACTCTAAATGCGGACCGGACGGGACTCGAACCCGCGACCTCTGCCGTGACAGGGCAGCATTCTAACCAACTGAACTACCGATCCTCCTTTGCTGAAGCTGCCGAGGATACCTCCTCCCGGGCTACTATAGAAGATAAATCCTCTATGCCAGCATTTTAAGGACGGCAAAGATAGCCCGGCAGTGTTTTTCAGCCAAAAGTTTTTTCCATATTTATCCCCTGAAAACCAATTCCCTGTCAAAAACAAGCATTATCATTTAATCCTTAATTTAGCCCCTCATTTTACAGCCTATGCCAACCGACGCCAACAGGCAATTCCTCGATTTTGAAAAGCCTATCAAGGACCTTCTCGACGAAATACAGACCATGCGGCACCGGCAGGAGAAGACCAAGATTGATTTTACTGACTCCATACAAAAGCTGGAAGCAGGTATCCTTGATAAACGAAAGGAAATAACCCAGAACCTGAGCAGCTGGCAACGGGTACAGCTGAGCCGCCACCCGGACAGGCCCTATACCATGAAGTATATTGAAAAAATGACCACCAGCTTCGTGGAGCTTTTCGGGGACCGGAATGTAAAAGACGATAAAGCCATGGTTGGCGGGTTTGCTTCCCTGGAAGGAGAGACCGTCATGATCATCGGCCAGCAAAAAGGGATCAACACCAAGATGCGGCAGATGCGCAACTTCGGGATGGCAAACCCCGAAGGCTACCGCAAAGCCCTTCGCCTGATGAAACTCGCTGAAAAATTCAACAAGCCCGTCATCACACTTATCGATACACCCGGTGCCTACCCGGGCCTGGAAGCCGAGGAAAGGGGACAGGGGGAAGCGATCGCCCGGAATATCTATGAAATGATACGCCTGAAGGTACCGGTGATCTGCGTGATCATTGGCGAGGGGGCCAGCGGTGGTGCCCTGGGTATTGGGGTAGGCGACAGGGTGTTTATGATGGAAAATACCTGGTACACGGTAATCTCGCCGGAAAGCTGCTCCTCGATCCTCTGGCGCAGCTGGGATAAAAAAGAAGTGGCAGCCGAACAACTCCGGCTTACCGCCGATAAGATGAAAAACTTTGGCCTCATCGATGGCATCATACCCGAACCGGTGGGCGGGGCACATTGGGATTATAACGAAGCGGCTGTTATCCTCAAGGATTATCTGCTGCCGGTGCTGAAGGAACTGAAAGAGATACCTGCCGAGAAACGGGTGAAGGACAGGATAGAAAAATTCGGAAAGATGGGCTTCTGGGATGAAGTGTAGGTTAGTGTGTAGTCAGGAGTCATTAGTCGATAGTCAGAGGCTGCGAGCTTCGGGCAATAAATAAATATTTCAATCTTCAATCTTAAATAATAATGTCACTAAGGGATAAATTCCGGGGTACCGGTATCGCCATCGTCACACCATTTCATGAAGATGGTTCCATTGATTGGGAAAGTTTCAGCCATCTTATTGAGTTCTGGATAAAAGGACAGGTGGAATACCTGGTGGTGCAGGGCACTACCGGCGAAAGCGCCACCATACATGGCAATGAAAAACAGGAGGTGTTCTCCTTTGTGGCCAGGGAAGTGGCCGGCCGCAAACCGCTGGTGGCGGGCATCGGCGGAAATGATACTCATGAAGTGGTCAGCGGGTTCAGACATTTTGATCTCCGGGGCTATGACGCTATCCTTTCCGTAAGCCCTTACTATAATAAACCGAACCAGGAAGGCCTCTTTCAGCACTATAAGGCATTGAATGCCGCTACCCCGCTTCCGGTTATAATGTATAATGTGCCGGGTCGTACAGGTATGAGTGTGTCAGCCGATACACAGCTTCGTATTGCCCATGAACTGAAAAACATATTTGCCACCAAGGAGGCCAGCGGCAACTTCGACCTGATCAACCAGCTGATCAGAAACAAACCGGATGATTTTATGGTCATCAGCGGCGATGACCCGATCACCCTGCAGATGATCGCCCAGGGCGCTGAAGGCGTTATTTCCGTAGTGGCGAATGCTTACCCGCTGGACTTTTCCAATATGGTGCGTCTTTGCCTGAAAGGTAAATTTGAAGAAGCACAACCCCTGCATAATAAATACATCGACATTATTGCTTCTATGTTCGCCGAAGGCAGTCCCAGTGGTGTAAAAGCCTACCTCAGTGAGATGGGGCTGTGTAAAAATACGTTTCGCCTGCCGGTCTGGAAGGTGAGTGAGAAACATCATCAGCGGATCAGGGAACTGATGGCCGGGGTGAGGTGAGAGGTTGACCAACTGGCAGTGGTAAAATATCCCTTTTATGAAGAGAGCAGGTATCGTTATATCGGTTTTGTTATCCTGTTACCTTTCATTTTCCCAGCACCTTGTAAGAATTGAACTGAGGGAAATACCTTCCCCGACCCCAGGTGATACTATGTATGTCGCCGGTTCATTCAATGGCTGGAACCCAAAGGATGCAGGGACGATGTTCCGTAAAGACGGCAAGGGGACATGGTTCACTGATCTTACATTAGCTCCTGGAAACTACGAATTCAAACTGACCCGTGGCAGCTGGAACATGGCGGAGTGCAGTAAAGATGGCAGCGATATCGGTAACCGGCAGCTTATAGTTGACCGCAATACGATGTATGAAATAATAGTGGAGGGATGGAAGGACCGGTCGGCTTCAAAACAAAAACAACATACCGCCAGTGCGAATGTGAGGGTGATAGACACCGCCTTTTATATCCCGCAACTGAACAGGAAGCGCCGGATATGGGTGTACCTGCCTTCCTCGTACCCCACCGATGTTCCATACCCCGTGCTGTACATGCAGGACGGGCAGAATGTTTTTGATGCCGCCACTTCTTTTGCCGGTGAATGGGGCGTGGATGAATACCTGGATTCGGCCTTCGGAAGAAAATGCATCGTGGTGGGCATCGATAACGGCGGCGATAAAAGGATGAATGAATATTGCCCCTATGATTTTACGCTGAACCCGAACAACCCGAAGAGAGATAAGGGCGAGGGAAGGGAATATGCTGATTTCCTTGTGAAGACATTGAAGCCTTATATTGATAAGCATTATAAAACGATCAAAGGCCGGTCGGGCACTTTTATAGCCGGCAGCTCCATGGGTGGCCTTATTTCACTTTATGCAGTGCTGGCATATCCGAAAGTGTTTGGAGGCGCCGGTATTTTTTCACCTTCAGTATGGATCTGCCGGGATAATATACTGGCATTGACAAAGCATAATGCGAGCAAGGTTAAGTCGAAGTTGTTCTTTTATGCCGGAAAGCAGGAGAGCGGGGATATGATCCCGGATATGCTGAAGGTGTTTGATCAGCTGGCGCTGGTTTCCAAATCAAAGATGACGACCGTGATAAGAGATGACGGGAAGCATAATGAGACGGCATGGAGGAAGGAACTACCCGGGTTTTTTCAGTGGATAATGAAGAAGTGAGAGGTGATTGATAAATCCTGAATAATGTGTGTTGTAAGTTGAATAGTAAACAAGGGGTGGTAATTATAAATTCATCATTCAACAGGTCTTATCACACTTCGTAACAAACTCCTTCTATCGCTAACTCTGTATTGGGAAATACTTCCCGGGCTTCCTGTTCAAATTCCTCCAGCGTATCATACTTGCTGCTGAAATGCCCGATGAGCAGTTTCTTTACCCCGGCTTTTTTCGCCAGTTGGGCGGCCTGCCGGGTGGTGGAATGGAAACGGCTTTCTGCCCTTTCCCGCAGGTTATCCAGGTAGGTGGTTTCATGATAGATCATGTCAAATCCCTGAATATGGGGGATCAGAGATTCATCATACCTGGTGTCGGCACAAAAGGCATAGCGTTTTCCGGGCTCGGCGGCGGTGGTCACCCATTCATTCTTTACAATGGTGCCATCCTTTCGGGTGTAATCCTCGCCTTTTTTCAGCCGCTCGTAAAAGGCCTGGGGTACTTCATGTTCTTTCGCCTTTTCCGGGTTCAGGTGCCGGGGCAGTTTCTTTTCGGTAAAGCTAAATCCGTAACACTCGATCCGGTGATTTGTTCTGAAACATTTTACGGTCAGCTTTTCCGTATCAAGCAGCGTGGCCGGGCCGGTAAGGGGATGTATATGCAGCGGGTAGCAAAGTGTGGTATCGGCCACCTTCAGTTGCAGGTCGATGATCTCTTTCAGCGGGGCCGGGCCGAATACATGCAGTTCCTGCTGGTGAGATAATAAGCTCAGGGAATTGATCAGCCCCACCAGTCCGAAATAATGATCGCCATGAAGATGTGATATAAAAATGTGGGAGATCTTGCTTCGCCTGACCTTATAATTGATCAGCTGGATCTGGGTGCCTTCCCCGCAGTCGACAAGATAATTGTTGCCATCAACGGTCACCACCTGGCTGGTAGGGTGACGGTCAAAGGCCGGAACGGCGGAGTTGTTTCCAAGTATGGTGACGGCAAACATGAATCAGGTTGCTGGGTTTATTAAGTTGCGACGGGACGAAAATATTAAATACTTGCTGCGGAACGAAACCGGCTGACGGCGGTACTGAAAGAAGTCTTATTCCTCACCAAACATGTCCCTTTCGATCTCCTCCATCTGCACAATGTCCCAGGCCTCACTCTGGGTGGGGGTCACATTCATCATTTCCAGCAGGTCATTCCCGTCCAGGAAGTCCTCAACAGCCGGCTGCAACTCACAGATGACAAAGGAAGCCCCGTTTTCGTAGAACTTCTGCTGAATGTACACCAGCTTTTCAGCGGCGGTCACATCCACCGTATTGGTATCCCTCAGCACCACCACCAGGTTTTTAACCTCGTTTTCCAGGTAGGGCAGCAAACAATTACCCAGCTCATCTGTCATTGTAGCAGTAAGAGCAGGCTCTTCTACTTGAATGACATGAAATTTCTCTTTGGTATCGGTTTTGACACGCATAGTTCTTTAAGATAGTTTCCGGCCCCCGGATAGTTTCCTGAAATAGTAAACCCCTGAAATATGGGGAAAATTTACCATGGGCGGCGGAAAGCTGGTAAATAAGCCGTCTACGAACAACTTAAATTATCAACATTCCGTTTATATTTCCGGGGAAACAGGAACCAAATTTATTTATTAATATTGTAGCACAACCAATTAGCGTAAATGGACAACAATTTTTCGGCACAGGTTAAAGAGATCATTTCCTTCAGCAGGGAGGAGGCACTCCGCCTGGGGAATGACTTTATTGGTACGGAACATCTCCTGCTGGGCCTTATCCGTGAAGGGGATAATACGGCGGTAAAGATCCTGAAGAGTTTCAATGTGGACCTGTATGAACTGAGGAAGGAGATCGAACTGGCAGTAAAGGACAAAACAGGAAAGAACATCGCCAACATCAACAGCCTGCCGCTTACCAAGCAGGCGGAAAAAGTAATAAGGGTTACCGTACTCGAAGCAAAGGCACTCAAGAGCACAACCGTGGAAACTGAACACCTGATGCTCTCGATCCTTAAGAACAAAGAAAATATTGCAACACAGATATTAAACCAGTTTGACGTGGACTACGATCTTTTCAGGCAGGAACTGGGCATTGTAAAATCCAATGACCCCCGCGCCGAATTCCAGGACGAAAACGATGACGATTTTGATGAAGAAAAAAAATACTCCCAGTCGAAAGGCGGGGGTAAACAGGGCGCTTCCAAAAGCAAGACGCCGGTACTGGATAATTTTGGAAGGGACATTACCAAGATGGCCGAGCTCGGCGCATTGGACCCGATCGTTGGCCGTGAATCGGAGATCGAACGGGTGTCACAGATACTCTCCCGGAGAAAAAAGAATAACCCTATCCTGATCGGTGAACCCGGTGTGGGTAAAACAGCCATCGTGGAAGGTCTTGCCCTTCGCATTGTACAGCGAAAAGTGTCAAGGGTATTGTTCGATAAGCGGGTAATCTCCCTCGACCTGGCGGCCCTGGTGGCCGGTACCAAATACCGCGGCCAGTTCGAAGAGCGGATGAAAGCCATCATGAATGAACTGGAGAAGAACCGTGACGTGATCCTTTTCATCGATGAGTTGCACACCATCGTAGGTGCCGGCGGCGCCAGTGGATCGCTGGATGCCAGCAACATCTTTAAACCGGCCCTGGCAAGAGGAGAGCTTCAGTGCATTGGCGCCTCCACCCTGGATGAATACAGGATGTATATCGAAAAAGACGGGGCCCTTGACCGCCGCTTCCAGAAAGTGATGGTGGACCCGCCCAGTGTGGATGACACGATCCAGATACTGAATAATATCAAATCCAAGTACGAAGACTATCACAATGTGAACTATGACAACGAAGCCATCGACGCCTGTGTAAAGCTCAGTGACCGCTATGTGACCGACAGGCTGCTGCCTGATAAAGCGATCGACGTGATGGATGAAGTAGGCGCACGGGTACACCTGAAGAACATCAATGTACCGCAAAACATTGTGGACCTGGAACAGAAGATCGAAGACGTGAAGAACGAGAAGAACAAAGTGGTGAAGAGCCAGAAGTTCGAGGAAGCCGCCTCCCTCCGTGATACGGAAAAAAGACTGCAGGAAGACCTTGAAAAGGCGAAACATGAATGGGAAGAGGAAAGCAAACATAAAAGATACCCCATCGGCGAAGAAGATATCGCCGAAGTAGTGAGCATGATGACCGGTATCCCGGTAAAAAGAATGGTGCAGGCCGAAACAGAAAAACTCCGCCGCATGGCAGATGATATGCGGGGAATGGTAGTAGGCCAGGATGAAGCGATCGCCAAAGTGGTGAAAGCCATCCAGCGGAACCGGGTGGGCCTGAAAGACCCGAAGAAACCGATCGGTACCTTTATTTTCCTCGGACCGACCGGGGTGGGTAAAACCGAACTGGCTAGGGCACTGGCCCGTCATATGTTCGATTCAGAAGATTCGCTGATCCGCATCGATATGAGTGAGTACATGGAGAAATTCACCGTGAGCCGTCTTATCGGCGCCCCTCCGGGCTATGTGGGATATGAGGAAGGCGGACAACTGACCGAAAGGGTTCGCCGTAAACCATACAGTGTGATCCTCCTGGATGAGATCGAGAAAGCACACCCGGATATTTATAATATCCTGCTGCAGGTACTGGATGACGGGCAACTGACTGATGGCCTTGGCCGGAAAGTTGACTTCAAGAACACACTGATCATCATGACCTCGAATATCGGGGTCCGCCAACTGAAGGATTTTGGAACCGGTGTCGGGTTCACTACTTCTTCCAAACTGGAAAATGAGGAGGAAGCCAACAAAGCAGTGATCGAAAAGGCACTGAAGAAAACGTTTTCACCGGAGTTCCTGAACCGTATCGACGATGTGGTGATCTTCAACAGCCTGAGCAAAGACAATATCTTCAGCATTATCGATATCCTGATGAAAGGAGTGATGAAGCGGCTTGCCAACCTTGGCTTCAGCCTGGAGCTGACAGATGCCGCCAAAACATTCCTGGCAGATAAAGGATATGACCAGCAGTTCGGTGCCCGGCCGCTCCACAGGGCCATCCAGAAGTACCTGGAAGACCCGCTGGCGGAAGAAATACTGAATATGAATGTAAAACCAGGTGATGTGCTGGAAGCGGATGCAGATAATGAGAACGGTAAGCTGAAGTTCTCCTTCCGGTCAAAAGCAGAGGAAAAATCGAAAGCATAATATTAATTCAGTAATAATTTGCAAAGGAGCACCATACTATGGCGCTCCTTTTTAATTTTGTACCACACAGAGGATGGCAAAAAAGATCATTATCACCATCGATGGCTGGTCCAGCTGCGGCAAGAGCACCCTGGCCAAACAACTGGCCAGGGAACTCGGTTACGTGTACGTGGACAGCGGCGCCATGTACCGTGCCATCACATTATATTTCCTCCGCAACCATGTCGACTGGACTGACCATAAGGAAGTACAGGATGCGCTGAAAAGCATTAACCTGGAATTTGTTTTCAACCCCGCCAAAGGCAGCAGTGAAATCTACCTGAACGATGAGAATGTGGAATATGTGATCCGGGACCTGCTGGTGGCAGAAAAAGTGAGCGAGGTAGCTGCGATAAAAGAAGTGCGGGATTTTGCCGTGGCCCAACAGCAGAGAATGGGCGCCAAAAAAGGAATTGTCATGGATGGCCGGGATATCGGAACAGTGGTCTTTCCCAAAGCCGAACTGAAGATTTTCATGACGGCCGATAATGCCGTAAGGGTGGAGCGCCGTTTCAGGGAATTGTATGAGAAAAACCCGAATGTGAGCATTGAGGAAGTGAAGAATAACCTTGAAATGAGGGACTACATCGATTCCAACCGGGAAATTAGCCCCTTAAGGCAGGCGGAGGATGCACTTGTATTGGACAATACGCTTCTGAATGAAAAAGAGCAGTTTGAAAAGGCGATGGATTGGGTGAAGAAGGTGTTGCTGCATACCCACTGATATCCGGAACCTGTTAAGTGATCCGGGGATAGCTGCGGCTTCCCCTTTTTTTTGTAAGACCAAAAAGAAACCCGCAGTAATAAGCTGCGGGTTTCCTGATAATCAGCTATAGTATGATCATTGCCCTTTCGCTACTTTAAGCAGTTCCACTTCAAATATCAGCAAGGATCCACCCGGTATTGGTCCGTAATCAAGGGCGCCGTAACCGAGATTGTAAGGGATATAAAATTTGTATTTGGAACCAACGGTCATCAGTTGCAGCCCCTCGGTCCAGCCGGGTATTACGCCATTGAGGGCAAAAGTGATCGGCTCGCCCCGGTCATATGAATTGTCAAACACGGTACCATTAAGTAAGGATCCTTTATAATGGCAGGTCACGCTGTCTTTTGGCCCCGGCTTTTCACCATTTCCCTGTACCATCACTTCGTATTGTAAACCGGATGCGGTGGTCTTCACTTCGCTGCGGAGTTTGTTCTTTGCACAGAAGGCATTACAGGAGTCGATGCGGGGTTTCGATTTCTGCCCCTGCAGCATACCCATGTACTGGTTCATCACGTTATTCGCAACGGTTTCGTCAAACAATGGTTTTTTGTTACCGATCACATCATTGATGGCCCTGGTAACAAGCGAACTGTTGAAGGTCTTAATGCCTTGCTGTTTGTAAAAGTTGGCTACACTGAGACCGATGGCATAGCTTACCGAATCAGTAATATTCTTCATCACGGGTGCGGCCGGTTTTACCGGGGTTTTACCAGGCTGTGCTGATATGGCCGATACCATCGCCAGGGAAAAAAGAAACAGGATTGTTTTTTTCATTTGTTTGTAGATTATAGTCGCCAAAAATACAGCATAGCCCGGATTTCAGGTATCTTCATTTTCTTAAAAACCAGCAGTATTCATGAGCCATTTCGAAATCCCCGTCCAGGTACGGTGGTCCGACCTTGATCCCAATTTCCATCTCCGCCATTCCGTTTATTATGACTGGGCGGCCATGTGCCGGATGGAGTACCTGGTCAGCAACGGGCTTACCCCCGCCCTGATGCAGCAACTGCAGTTCGGTCCCATCATCTTCCGGGAAGAAGCGGTCTTCCGCCGGGAGATAAAGTACGGGGATACCGTCAGCATCAATATGCTGCTGATCAAAGGCCGGCGGGACTATTCCAGGTGGACCATCGCCCATGAAATAAAACGAAAGGACGGTACGGTGTGTGCCGTAGTGTCAATCGACGGGGCCTGGCTTAACACCGCAGAAAGAAAACTCTTTGTGCCACCGGCAGAAGTGACGTCGGTCTTTGATAAGATAGAACACGGGGAGCAGTTTGCCTGGGAGGAGTAAGCCTTACAGGTAAATAACCTTTTCCGGGAACCGGGCAGCATAACCGTTAATGATATTGCGGATAAAACTGTTCTCCCGGTATTGTGTAAGATGATCCTTAAGGCTGCCGGCATCCCTGATCTCTGCATCGGGCGGTAAATAGCCCATTCCATAAAAAGCACCTTCGTACACCAGTATGCAGGAGCGGTCTTCTCCGTTTATTCCTTTATCGATGATGGCGAAAGAAGGTTGGGCCATCAGCGTATCGCAGGCTTTTTTCACCCGCTTGTTATACCGGGCCGGAGACTCCTTCTGTTCGCAGGCCCCATTGCAGGTTCCGTCTTTCACCCCTTCACAACCGATATCATCTTTTTGAAGAAAACACAGCTTTGGGCAAAGGTGGAAGTCCTTCACCAGTTTCCGCATCATAGCATGGCCATCCACCAGGTAGTGAAAAGTATACACCGGGTTAAGGCGTTTCCGGTTCTTGTCGATCGCCAGCCGCAGGTATCCCTTCTGGTCCTCATACACAAAGATGCCGTATATATCCTCCCATCTTTTCTGTGAAGAGTTGAATACCGGCCACCGCTTCTTTATCTCTGCGGATTCAAGTATACAGGCCATCAGTTCGGTGCCGCAGGGCTGGTGACTGATCGCATACACATGCCGCATGAAATTCTGTTTCTGCCGGCTTTCAGAGTTGTTGCTGAAATGACTGTTTACCCGGTAACGGATGTTGTTGGCCTTACCCACATACACCACTTTCCCCTTTTCGTTGTGAAAATAGTAAACACCGGGTGTGTAGGGCAGTGCTTCAAAATGTTCTTTCGGCACATTCGGGGGCAGTATCCATTCTTTCGAGTTGCGCTGCAGGCTTTTTTGGATAAACTGCTCCTTATCATTTGCCACCAGGAGGTGAAAGATCTTTGCCGTTGCTTCCGCATCACCGCCGGCCCGGTGCCGGTCTGTAATGACGATACCCAGGGAATGGCTCAGTTTGCCCAGGCTGTAAGAGGCTAAGCCGGGAAAGATCTTACGGCTGAGGCGAACAGTACAAAGTTTTTTTGTATTCAGTTCAAACCCTGCTTCCTGCAGATGGCTTTTCACGAACGAATAATCAAAACTGACATTGTGTGCTATGAAAATCCTGTCGTGAAGCAGGCGGTAAATATTTTCTGCCACCTCTTCGAAGCGGGGGGCCTGTTCCACCATTTGGTTGGTGATACCGGTCATTGCCGTGATATAGGGAGGGATCGGCTGTCCGGGATTGATCAGGGTATTATACTGACCGGTAACAGATGTACCGTCCGAAAGCTGGATGGAAATCTCGGTAATGCCGTTCGCTGCTGCATAAGCACCTGTCGTTTCTATGTCCACAATAGCATACACGAATTAAAAGGAGGTTTTAAGTGACGAAGTACGAATTTCGCAAAAGTTTTACTTACGGCAATGACAGCAGAAAGATTCAACATGTTCCGCAACCGGCTGATCAAAGTGGACCGGCATGTCAGCAAGCAGGCCAGGCGGCTGGGGGTCAGCTGTTACCGGCTTTACGACCACGACCTGCCCGAGTTCCCGTTTTGCATCGAACGGTATGGAGACGATATATATGTGGCGGAGTACAAACGCCGCCACGGGATGACAGCAGAAGAGCATGACAGTTGGGTACAACAAAGCCTGGCGGTGATCCGGGAAGTGCTGGACCTGCCGGGAGAAAATATCTTTCTCAAACTGCGGCAGGTAAAACAGGGCAGACAGGGGCAGTACCGGAAACAGGACAGCCTTCGCCGGGAACTGGTGGTAGAGGAAAATGGCTTGAAATTTATTGTCAACCTGAGCGATTATCTTGATACCGGTCTCTTCCTCGATCACCGGGATACCAGGAAGATGGTGCAGCAGAATAGTGAAGGCAGGAAAGTGCTGAACCTTTTCGCCTATACCGGTTCTTTTTCCGTGTATGCCGCTGCCGGCAAAGCAGCGGAAGTAGTAACGGTTGACCTTTCAAAGACCTACCTTGACTGGGCCAAAAGGAATATGGAGCTAAACGGCTTCACCGATGAAGCAAAATACAGGTATGTGCATGCCGATGTAAAACAATACCTGCCGCAAGTGCCGGCCGGTTATTTTGACATCATCGTTATGGATCCCCCGACCTTCAGCAACAGTCAGCGCATGGAAGAAGTGCTCGATATTCAGCGG
>JAXLUG010000027.1:0-9371 GCA_046329665.1 Chitinophagaceae bacterium
GCCGGTTCCGGTTATAATGAACAGCATGGGCCCGATGGTACCAGCCTGCAGAATGAAGGAGAGCTTGCCATTGTGAACCACCTGCTGCAGGAAGAACAGTTTGAGCTGGCCGCTTCGGCCTTTATTTCTCCCTACTCCGGCCAGGTTGCTGCCGCCAAAGAGGTATTACCCGGCGGACTGCGCATCAGTACCATTGATAGTTTCCAGGGACAGGAGAAAGAGAACATCATTGTATCGCTGGTACGCAGCAATGATGAAGGTGTGATCGGCTTTCTGAAAGATTACCGCCGGATGAATGTGGCTATTACCCGTGCAAAAGAACGCCTCATCGTAATTGGCGACAGTGCTACCATCGGGGCGGATAAATTCTACAATGAATTTTTGGCGTATGCAGAACAACATGGCTCGTACCGGACGGTGTGGGAATTGAGTTTGTAGGGATTGGCTACGACCGGCCGCACATCAGTAACAAAAGACAAACGCTGTCGAGTTTGATGCTTAGTTGCAGACTAAGCTTAACCGCTATAAAATTTAAACCATTTCATAGAAGAAAGCTACTAACAACCGGGGCTACCCTTGCCCTTATCATACCAGCTGTTCACTACCAGGTTAAACTTATCTCCCGCCATTACTTTTACAGCACCAAATCAATTTAATGAAAACGTGAATTGCAACTTGTAGAAAGTGAAAGTCCAATTACATAGTTTGAGCTATACCTATCAATCTTCGCTTTATAAATATTACCCCCAAATTTGAAGTGAAAAAATTCATACCGATTCTTAATAGTGTCAGTTTGTTTCACCTGCGTGTCTAAAATCCTGTAATAAATTCTTGCCTCAAATACACGGATTTTTTCTCTGTCGTACAAGAAAGATTGATACGATAACGAGTCTGCTGAGATATAGTTATTTTTCCTTAATAAGAAAGAAGCGCATGTATCATAATTAACTCTAATGAGATTATCCCGAAAACCCTTGTCATATTTATAAGTAAAAAACCCTTTGAAATATCCATCATCTCGCACTTTTTCAAGAAAAAGAATCTCATTATTATCTGAAATAAAAAACCACCCATCTTTATAAGACAGTACTCTGTTTTTATTGACTATTTTCAGATTACAGCCAAATAAAATTAATCCCACAACTATAAATGACAATGTAGTTATTTTGCTGCGCATATATCTAGTTATTTTTTCGCCCCGGTTGGTCTTCCCAAACCAATGAACGGCGCTTGTTGTGTGTTGCGTGCTGGTTTTGTGCCTGGCAAAAACACCAACAAGCGAATGGAAAGTAATTTACCGATTTAATGGTTCACGTAGCGGTATGCTGTCGGTCTCCCTTCAGCAGCCAACCATTTACCTGTTACGCAACATGCAGGAAGACACAACAGCGGCGTGCCTTTCTTTGCAAAACACTAACGAAGGCTAAAAGAACACCAACAAAGGCAAAAAAAAGCCATTCTCTTGCCCGATAACCAGAATACCTGCTAATCTGATACATTACCAAAGCGGGTTGATTTCTTTTCTTATTGCAGTACTATTTCTCTGGCCATTAATATCTACTAATGTAACCGACTTACGTAAAACATCAATTTCCTCAATAAACCACTTTTCTATCCCAGCCAATTTATAATCTTCAAAAAAAGTATGATCAAAAACTATATATACACTTCCCATATTTAGCCGATATAGAAATTTCGGATTAGTAAGATCAGTGATAAATATCTCGTTTCTTTTAACTCTCTCCGGAACACTTTCCCCATTTCCCATTGAGTCAAGAGGAAAATATAGTAAGAATCTTCGTTTGTAGATCCCGATGGTATAATTTACAAAACATGATGGCAGTAAGGCTTTGCCGAAAATTTTTCTTTCTTTATACAACACATAATTATCCTTTGTCTCAGTCAAACCTAATCCCGGGAAATAAAAGCTCCCTGAGAGCGTATCAAAATAAAAAGTCGTATCTGCTACAGTCAATCTCTCGATATCAAATGACTGAGAGTTTGATGAAATATATGTAAGGGTAAATAAAAAGAATAATAATGATTTCATTTTCATATTGTAGATAATTATAAATGCCTATATATTGGATGCTGAACTACGGGCTTGGGTTCTAATACTTGCTTTATCTGCCCATCAACAACTTTCCTCCCTCGACGAGTCAATTATAATGAACACTGGTGATCTGGTATTTGGAGATAACCTCTGTTTGATCGAAATGAAAAAGGATTTTAACTCCGCTACCAATTCGTCTTATACCCTTAGGGTGATTTTCAAAATTTAATATCTCAACAAGAAGAATGTTATTAATAATTCTCGAAAATGTAAGAAAATACCGAGACGAATTCTTCGTAAATATTTTCTCTAAATATGAAGATTTATATGGTTCAAAATTATACTTCTTGAAGAACATTTTTTCATACGCTATCGTTTCTTTTTCAATTCCCGTGCTATCGGCTGAAACTTTGTTTTTAAATTCACGCAGTTCTATAAATTGAATCCAAGGAGTTACATTAAATTCAAAAACCTTTTGCTTTTTTTCATTCTTATTCAGTGTTAAATAAGTCTTTATCTGATCATTGAATTGTGAATTAGTAGTCATGTAAGCTACTACCTGTAAATACTTGCATTCAGTATCATTTTGTCCATGTGCAATCCCATAGATAAAAAGAAACAGTAGCGATAATTTAATTTTCATTGTCCCAGGTATTAGTCTCATGTCATGGCTCGTACCTCAGAAACCATTTTGCTTCCTCGACAAGTCTCCTCCATCACGATCTTGCCCTAAAATAAATTTTTTCGGAGCAACTCGTCGCGGAAGGATTTAATTTTTACGCTTAATAATATACAAAATAATAGGCAGGCTAATGGAAGTCAGTATTGTAGATACTATAAAAAATCTTACCCAAAACGTTCCTCGCTTTCTTTCTTGCGTTGATTCTCCCGCATACTTTTGCTGATAGCCTTCCATTCGTCTTCTATTAAAAATTATTGAGAACAATATTGAAAAGATTGCAAATCCTACAAATAAGATTATTCTATTTATGTCAATATCTACTGAAACAATAGAACATGCGTAAAGTATTTCATATACTATTAGTAGATGAGCAAAATGCAGGATTGCCATCATTAATGCAACACGAAATGCCGCTACCTGATCCCCCATTTTAGTCCTCCAGCTATACAAGCGATAAACCAAATATTTGTACCAATTCATATTACCTATAAATAGTTCGCTCCTTCCCCGGCAGTCTCCTCCATAACGATCTTGCCCTAAAATAAATTTTTTCGGAGCGACTCTCCGCTAAAGAATGGTCTTCCTTAGTGCTTAGAAGTTAATGAAAGACTTAGTGATAAGGCCACTACCCATTCACTATTCACTATTCACCCCCCTCACTTCAACGCCTTCAGCACCAATCTGCCTCCCTCATCCAGGGCCCTGTTCGCTGCATCATCGGGTTTACCTTCATACTTGCCGCTCACATTCTGCTGCGTACGTACCGAACCATCTGCCAGGCTGGTCAGCACCAGGTTCGCATCAATATTATAGGACGAAGCCGCATTCGGGTCCGCATTCTTAATGGCTTTGAGCAACCCGCCCACTTTGCTGGCCTTACTCAGTTTTACAAAATCAGTATTCAGTAAGTAATCACAATTCTTTCCGCGGGCATCTTCCTCACTGCTTACCGGCACCGCTTCCACTTTATCGGATAAGAGGATACCAGCCAGGTGCTGCTGCAATACCGCTGGCTGCACCTGCTCATCGGCCTTGGGTGGCATCACCCCGATACGCATCACGCCGGGTCTTTTCTGGTTACTGACCGGCATGGTCAGATCGCCGTTCCTGGCCTGTTCCGTATATCCTTTGATCATTTCCTTCACATCCATCTTTTCCTGCAGCTCAGAACAATCCTTTGCTTCGGTATAACCGGGCGGGATCTCAAATAACATAGAGTCCAGTTTCTCCGTGGTCAGTTCAATGGTCTCCAGTTCGGTAACAAACTCCGACATGGAAGCCGGTCCCCCACCCATGATGATCGTTCTTTTCTCTATCAAAGGGAAACCCAGTTTGCCTTTCCCGCTGCGGTGACTCACAAATTGGTCTTTGCAATCTGGTTTCTGGTAATCGCCGCTCCTGGCCTGGGGCGGGGGTGTATAGTGCACGGGGCAGTTGAACTGTGGCAGGTCGATATACCAGCCGTCGGTTTTGATGATCATGCTGTCCTTCATCATACAGGCATCCGGGGAGGGTTTCATTTTCTGTGTGGTCCACACATGCCGGGCTGTAAAGCCGTACATTTTTTTCCTTTCGCCGGTATCGGTGATGTTGTAATACGTATGGATCACCCCGCCGTTCTTGGTGGTTACCGGCTGTGCTTTCGGTTTAACTGCCGGTTTGGTATCCTCATCGGTCTCTTCAGGTACCGTCACAAAAGGTTCGATACAGTACATTTTCTTTTTATCATTGATGGTAATGGTGCGCTGCTTGTCGCACTGCTCGATGGTGACCAGGTTATTGGTCATTCCCATCATCCCGCCCCCTTCTGTTCTTTTCCGCATACCTTTTACATAGATCGTGGTTTCGGATTTCATCCCCATGGTGGAGCTGGTCTGTTTGAGTTTGTATTGCTGGGCAGCTGCCTTTCCGCCGGGGACCAGGATGGCCGCCATCACTGCCAGAAGGAATAAGGTTGATTGTGGTTTCATAAAACTGTATTTAGTATCAAAAATATTTCAGCTTTCTTTATTCTGCAGTTTTCCGGTCATGAATTGATAATATTTTTTCATGAACCGTTCATGACCGCTTCAGGGCAGGGAATCTTTTACCGATATCCAGGTTTGCCTGAGCCCGATCGTTTTCACCAGGGCATTAAAGACCTTGGCATTGTCCGGGTGCAGCCGGATACAGCCATGGGAGGCCCTTGTGCCCAGTTTTGAATAATTGCCCGGCGTGGTGCCGTGTATGGCATACCCGTTCTTCAGGAAAACGGCATAGGGCATATTGCCTAACCCGCTGTAGTTACCGCCCGGGAATTTCCGGGATGTATATTTCGTCAGCACAGGACCTTCCGGGTGCAGTTCCATGGCCGGGGTATCATACTCCTCTCCTTTTCCGGTGGAGACCCTGAAGCTGTCCTTTAATTCTCCCAGCAGGTAGAGATATAAGATTTGCCTGGATTTATCTATCTGTATAAAAAGGAGGCAGTCTTTACCGGTACAGGAACTTGGCGGTTGCGGTCCGTGCCTGGAGAGAAAAGAATCCACTTCGAGGATGTTTTCCCGGATCGCTTTTCTTTCTTCCTCAGAAAACCCGGCTTCCTTCTTCAACTTCTTCCGCAGGCTGTCAAAATGCTCCATCAGGTGGGCTTCCTGCTGCCATTGTGAATCCATCTTTTCCAGGAAGGGCTGCAGGGAATCCACCCCGGGTGTAAACGCTTTGCTGTCGAAAACATTTGCCGTATCGACCGGCTTACTGGTATCCTTCCGCAGCAAAGAATCCCTGAACCGTTCATACGGGAAGCTTTTCATGGCCATCTTTTTCTCTGTGTTCAGGCAGGAACACAAAAACATCAGCATAGCCCCCAGCAGCATGCCCGGAAGCACAGGAAGAATAGCCGAAGAAGGCCGTGACATGACTTTCATTACACACAAAATTAAACAGGGGCACAACGGAAAAACGAAACCTGCCGGATGACTTATATCAGCAAGGCGGTTAAATAAGATCAGCCGTATGCAGCAGGCATCACTGAAGGATATAGACGACCCCGGCAATGTTCTGCCGGTAATTACCGGACTTTAAGGAACCGCCAAACCCTTCCCTGTCGAGTGAAGTGTACCATGCATAACTGGTACCGCCAATGGTTTTGATCTTGCCGCGGATCATCTTATCGTCAAAGGAGGTATAATAAGTGAGGGTGGTATTCCCGACCGATCTCAGCTTTCCCCGGATGGCCTCATCTTCAAAAGCGGAATAATAACCGAGGGCGAGGGTGCCGATCGATTTTATTTTTCCGAGGAATAACTTGTTATCGTAGGCACCATAATAATCGAAGAATAACCGGCCCGCCGACCTGACCTTCCCCACTTTGTCGGCAGTTTCATATCCCTGGAAATAAGTGATGACGGATGAACCGATGCTTTTTACTTTGCCCCGGGAGACGGAGTCAGCCTCCGGCCCGTAATATTCGATCCTTCCGGGATAGGGCTGAAGTTTGGGGGCATAATAGTTGCCGCCCCGCATGGATTGCTCTTCCGTTCCCCACTCCAGGATCTTTCCTTCGGGAGAAATGCGGATCAGTACAGTACCATCGGTAAGCAGGGAGAAATAAGTAAGGCTGCTCCCTCCTGAAAAACTAACCTGGGCCAGTTCCTGGGAAAGGGCAGCCTTGACCAAAACAATAGATATGAAAACTGAAACTATTTTCTTCATAACCGGGGAATACCGTACAAATGTACAGCCTGCCGGCTGAATTCAGTTACATCCATTTTGTAAGAAACCGGTTGAACTCATGTCGCAGCCCGTTCATGACCCGCTCAAAGCTTTCGAATTGTTCCCTGAGCTGGTCATGTTCGGTATCAAGCACGGCTTCCATTTTACCGGCATGGGCCTGGGCATCCCGTGCCACCTTGCCGGTATGTACATTAATATTATGTCTTATCTCGTCGATGTTATTGCGCTGAATAATGAACTGGTTCTGGAAATGCTCTACCCCGGACATCACTTCCTGCCCGTTGTTCCTGGAAGCCACTTCTGAAAGACGGCTTTCCAGCGTATCCAGATCCTGGTCATAGAAGTCCATGCTTTTTGTCCACAAAAGGTGATCATTGCCACAATGGGATACAGTCGTATAATTCATAGTAGGGTGTTTTATGGGATAGAAATAAGGTTTCTTCTGAACAAAAATGGGAAATACAGGTATTGCACGGGATGATATGTGTCAGCAGCAGGGATGAGTTATTTCAGTTGACGAAAGTCAGCCGGGCCGGCACCAGCGTTTTTCAGGAATGACCAGAAACCCCCAGTTCTTTCAGCAATTGTTCTTTGTAGCTGGCCGAAACTTCAATTTCCGATCCGTCGTGCAGGGTGAGATAACCGCCGGCCCCTTTGGAATAGGATTTAATATACTGCAGGTTTACAATAAAGGAGCGGTGAACCCGTACAAAGGGGTGTTCCAGCAGGTCATCAAAATGTTTGAGGAATTTGCAGATCAGCTTATGGGTGCCGTTGGATAACCTTACTTCCGTAAAATTGCCCTTGGCCTGCAGCATGGTGATTTCATTTGTCCTGATCACATCAAACCCCTGCATGGTAGGCAGTACCACCTGCTGCTGGTCCGGTTTTCGTTTCAGGTTTTCCAGTATCAGGCGGTTGCGGTTCAGCTCTTCTTTTTTCAGCAGGCTCTCCTGCACCTTGTTTACGGCAGTAACCAGTTCCGTTATATCGATCGGCTTGAGGATGTAATAGGCAGCGCTCCGGTTCAGTGCCTTCATGGAGTATTCTGAAAAGGCCGTGATGAAGATGGTTTCAAACGGCTGGTCGCCGCAGGCCTCCAGGATATCGAACGCATTACCGAACGGCATCTCCACATCAAGAAACACCAGCCGGGGCTGCACGGACCGGATGAGGGGCACCGCCTCCCGGATATCTTGTGCCTGGCCGGCCACTTCCACCACCGGGCAGTATTTGGTAAGGTAGTTCTGCAGCACTTCCCTTGCAATGAGTTCGTCATCCACTATTACAGCTTTGATCTTCATGCCTGAAAATTTTTAAGTAAGGGTACGGTCAGCGTCACCTTCACCCCGCTGCCCGGCGCCGGTTTGTCCTCCACGGTACAGGTGATCTGCTGGTGATACAGCTCATTCAGGATCCGGATCCGTTCCAGGGTGTTGGAAATACCCCTGCCGGAATGTTTCCGCTGATTCGCTGTTTTGGCTTTTTCGCTTTCAGCGATCCCGATGCCATTGTCTTCAATAACGATCTCCATGCTTTTACCCTTCCGGGTAAAGCTCAGCAGCAGGTGCCCTTTCTTATCCGTGTACCGGAGGCCATGCCATATGGCATTTTCCAGGTGCGGCTGTACCAGCATGCCGGGTATGTACAGGTGCTCTTCTGCCAGCAAAGTATCATCGGTGCGGATGGTAAAATCGAATTTGTCCGGGAAACGGCTCTTCTCCAGTTCCAGGTAATGATTCAGCAGTTCGGTTTCTTTTGAAAAGAGTACGAAATCCTCTTTTGAGTTTTCCATCACCCTTCTCATCAGGGTCGAGAACCGGGTAAGGTAACGGTTTGCTTCCAGCTCGTTATTCGTAGCAATGAACTGGTTGATGCTGTTCAGGCTGTTGAAGATGAAATGCGGGTTCATTTCCCGCCGCAGGGATTGCAGGGCGATCTTTTTATTCCGGATACGGAGTTTGCGCAGCATAAACAGGCCGGCCAGGATGAAAACAGCCAGCACGATCACAGAGGCGGTCAGCCAGACATTAAAATTGTTCTTCCGCCGTATCAGATCATCCTTCAGTGATTTTTCCGATTCCAGTTCCCTGATCCTTGCTTCTGTCTCCGACACCAGCCGGTTATCGGCGATCGAACTGTCTTTTGCGATCATGTCCGGGAGTTTTGCCAGGAAATCCTTGTACAATTTCAGGCTGAGGTTCTTCTGTCCTTTTAACCTGAACATACTGTCCAGTCGCTCCACGGCTTCCCTGGCTTCCAGGGTGTGCCCGTTTGTAACTGATAAGGTATAGGATTCATGCAGCAGGCGCAAAGCGGTGGTGTCTTCTTTCTTGAGCAGGTAGATATCCGCAAGGGAAGTGATCTCTTTGGCCTGCAGCTGGGTGGAGTTTTTTACAAAGGGTTCATCCAGCGCCTTCCTCTTTGTTTCGATCGCTTTCTGGAAATCATTTGTCTGCATATAAGTTTCCGCAATACGCTGGTTGAAGGCCAGTGTCTGTACAGCGCTGGCCGTGGAGAACCGGGCGGACCACTTATAGGCATTGTTAAACGCCGTAACGGCCCCGGCCGTATTCTTCTTCTTAAGGTTAAGCGCACCGATCCGGGAAAACCCGTTGATGATCTCGTTCGTATCCTGGTTCACGAAGCCGAGTTTCAGGTTCTGAACCATGAGTGACTCCGTCACCGGCAGGGAGTCCGACAACTTCAGCCGGTAAGCGTCATTGCTGTTAAGCTGGTTGGCGGTGCCATTACCCGTGCGGAGGCTGTTATCTTTTGCTGCGGTATAGTTAACGATGGCCTGTTCGTTCTTATGAAGGTCTTCCTGTACTTTGGCAAGTGCCCGGCTGCTTTTGGCGGCGCCTTCCGCATCATCCATCGATTCATACAGCTTCTTGGCCTTCTGGTAAAGCCCCTCACTCT
>JAXLUG010000028.1:0-9014 GCA_046329665.1 Chitinophagaceae bacterium
ATGGCGATCGCCTCAAAAGAAGCAAGGGCGACAAAATACTGGTTACGGCTCCTCGATAAAAGCCAGATCATAAAATACGATTATACAGAACACTTAAAGAAAATAGAACACATCATAAACATTCTCACCAAAATTGTCAAAACATCGCAAGAATCATTGAAGAATAAATAATTCAACATTTACCATTCAAAATTCAACATATTATTAAATGGCAAACATCAGTTCAAACTTTTTAGGAATAAAATCACCAAATCCTTTTTGGCTGGCATCTGCACCGCCGACGGATAAAAAATACAACGTCCTCCGTGCCTTCGAAGCCGGCTGGGGTGGCGTGGTGTGGAAGACACTCGGCTCACAGGTGAAGAATGTTTCTTCAAGATACTCTGCAGTGGATTATGGCGGGCAACGGGTGATGGGCCTCAACAATATCGAACTCATCAGCGACCGGCCGCTGCACATCAACCTCAAGGAAATTGCTGAATGTGTAAAGCTCTTCCCCGACCGGGCCATGATCGTTTCCTTAATGGCGGATAATGATAAGCAAAGCTGGCATGAACTCATAAAGAAAGCAGAAGACACCGGCGCCCACGGACTCGAACTCAACTTCGGTTGCCCCCATGGCATGACGGAACGTGGGATGGGCGCCGCCGTAGGCCAGGACCCCGAGATCGCCTGCATGGTGGTGGAATGGGTGATGGAAGCCGCTACCATTCCTGTTATTACCAAACTCACTCCTAATGTTCACTCCGTAGTACCCACCGGCCGCAGCGTCGTCAAAGCAGGAAGCAATGGATTGTCCCTGATCAATACCATACAATCCGTCACCGGTATTGACCTGGATACTTTGGTGCCCAATCCCTATGTGGCCGGCAAGTCGGTCTTTGGCGGGTATTGCGGCCCGGCCGTAAAACCGATCGCCTTAAAGATGCTCACCACTATCGCACAGGATGAGATCACCCGTAAAGTGCCCGTGAGTGGTATTGGCGGCATCAGCACCTGGAAAGATGCCGTGGAGTTTATACTGCTCGGCGCCAGCAACGTACAGGTCTGCACCGCCGCCATGAAGCATGGCTTCCGCATCATTGAAGACCTCTGCGAGGGGCTGAACAACTGGATGGACGAAAAAGGATTCAGCAAACTCGACGACTTTATCGGCAAATCGGTGAACACCATTACCCATTGGGAAGACCTGGATATCAACTACCATCATATTGCCAAAATAAACCAGGACAAGTGCATTCACTGCGGCCTCTGTTATATTGCCTGCGAGGATACCTCACACCAGAGTATCAGTTTAGCCTATGGCAAACCTTATAATACCTACACCGTAAAAGAAGAGGAATGTGTGGGCTGCAATCTTTGTAAACTCGTTTGCCCGGTCGACAATTGTATAACCATGGAAGAGCACCGTGCAGCGCCGGAGTACATCAATTGGATTGAATGGCAAAAGCGAGGAATGCCGCTGAACGACCATTAAGGCTTATTTTTTAAAATAATTATTTTGCCAGCTTCGGTATTTCATGGCATCGTCCCTTGCGTCGCACACTTGTACGTTCCGTTTTCATGGCAGCAGGCTGCACCGGGTCCCGGCAGCACAAATGCACTTGTCCGGCGTACGATATTTTCTTCGGTGAAATCTATCCTTTCTCATTTGGGTTAAAGTCTACCATCCATTCAATCCCATACTTATCCCTGAACATGCCGAAATAAGAACCCCACGGGCTGTTGGCAATGGGCATTTCAATTTGGCCATCTGCAGAAAGTCCATTGAATAATTTATCAGCTTCTTCTTTACTTTCAGCCCGTATGACAATTTTACTCCTGTTCTCGTTTTCATTGGTCCGTCCCATAAATTCCGGAACATCATTTCCCATCAGCGTATTGTATTTACCAACCGGTAAAGCAATATGCATGATTTTATTTTCTTCTTTTCCGGAGACCGGCATTTCCGGGCCTGCGAGATCTTTGAAACGTACCAGCCTGGAGAACTCGCCCCCAAATACGGATCGGTAAAAATTGAAAGCTTCTTCAGCGTTGCCATTGAAGTTAATGTGAGGATTAATGGATGCCATAATTTTGTTGTTTTAATATCCCCAAACCTAATCAGTACGTACAACTAAGGAAAGGTGCAATAGCGACAAAAAAAGGTTGATTTACGCCAAAGGGTATTACCGGTCCGCCCAAAGCTGTTATTCCTTCTCACTACCCGGTTTCTGCACTCATCAGTCCTCGCTTCCCTGCTGCCTAGATAATTATTCAGGGCTGTTGTGAGGTTTGGCATTGTGATATATCATGAGCGTAAGCGCATCCGTTTAGTGGTGGAACAGGTGGCACCTGCCGGCAGCCATGAATCGTTTAATGTCATAGCAAAGAATAAGACCCTTACGATCACTTCCAACCGGCGGGTACCACAGGCTACGGCATGAAACACCGTAAACCGGACTATAAACTAAAAGCCGGTACGATTTATAATGTGGGGGTATTGCAACTGATCGCCGATGAGATACACAAACATCTGAAATGGGTGGAGAAGAACGGGGAGAATGGGGAACATTCTAAGGTGAGCTGGCTAAGGAAGAATAAGTGAAATAAGGCCCGGGCAGGCATTGACAGCGGTGAACGATCTGGAATAAAAACAAACTCTATCAAGTTTTATGCTGAGATTGTGTCTTATCATAGCCTATCAAAATTTCTTCATCTATTAAAGTCAACCTAACCGTGGAATTACAGGTTGCTGAACACAACTGGCAACAGGGGTTCCCTGTTCCCCTGCGTCTTCGTTTCAATTAAGCATAGAAAAAGGCCGGGCTGCCCCCGCCTTCCAAAAAAAAGTGAAGAAAAATTTTATGAAACCGAAAAGTTGCACATATATTTGCAACCGAACGGTTTCACAGTTACTTAACTTCTTCTATGCGACGAGATATTTTCCAGGCGATTGCCGACCCCACCCGACGGGCCATCATCGTGATGATCTCCTTACAGGCGATGACTCCGAATGCCCTTGCTGAAAACTTCCACACCACCCGCCAGGCCGTTTCCAAACACCTGCGCATTCTGACCGAATGTGAACTTGTAAAACAGGAACAAAAA
The DNA here is from genome assembly GCA_046329665.1 of Chitinophagaceae bacterium. GTDB lineage: Bacteria > Bacteroidota > Bacteroidia > Chitinophagales > Chitinophagaceae > JJ008. Next base: position 3,091 of record JAXLUG010000028.1, read on the forward strand.
GGCCGGGAGATCTACTACTCACTCCAAATTGAAAAAATGAAAGAGATCGACGAGTGGGTAGAACAATTCCGTAAGCTCTGGGAAACCCGTTTCAGGCAGCTGGACCATTTATTATCAACCCTCAAAAAAAACAGGAAATGACCTCTTTACCTTTTGACTTTACAGTGGACATAGCCACCGGCACTGTGTTCGTACACAAACAATTTGAAGCTGACCTTTCCCTCGTCTGGGATGCTTTTACCCGGCCGGAGATCCTTGACCAGTGGTGGGCGCCGAAGCCTTACGAATCCAGAACGAAAGTGATGGAATTCAAAGCGGGCGGGCGCCGGTTCTATGCCATGGTAAGCCCCGAAGGGCAGGAGAACTGGCAGCTTCAGCAGTACACGTCGATTACCCCGAAAACGAATTTCAAATTCTTCAGTGTGTTTGCAGACAAGGATGAAAACCCTCATCTGCCGGGTTCTGACTGGGACCTGACCTTTAGTGAACAAAACGGGATCACCAGCGTACACATCACCATCCATAACGAGTCACCGGAACGGATGCAGCGCATGATCGAAATGGGATTCAAAGAAGGCTTTACCATGACCCTGAATTTCCTGGAAAAACTATTGCCCAACTTAAAATAACTATAGCCATGAAAACACTGTCGTTGAGATCTGATCTTTTCCGGCCCCTTTGGGTCTTTTTCCTGCTTATCTGTCCGGCCTTATCCTCGTACGGCCAATCCCTGAAACCGGCCCAAAGCGGCTATGCACCCGTGAACGGGATCAGCATGTATTACGAAGTATATGGCGAGGGCCGGCCGCTTATTCTCTTGCACGGCGCTTTTTATACCATTGAACTGAACTGGGGGGAATTACTGCCTGAATTAGCAAAAAACAAGAAAGGTCATTGCGATTGAATTTCAGGGACACGGGCACACTCCTTATTCGGACCGTAAACCGGATATAGTTACGCTGGCAAAAGATGTGGAAGGCATACTCGATTACCTGAAGATCGACAGTGCAGATGTGGCCGGCTACAGTATGGGCGGTTCCATTGCCTACCAGTTTGCCGTGCAAAGCCCGAAACGCTTACGTAAGCTGGTGATCATTTCCTCTGCCTGCAAATCCGAAGGCTGGTTGAGCGCCGTGAACACGGCCTTCGATCATTTTAAGCCGGAGCTGTTTGATGACAGTCCGCTGAAAACCGCCTACGATGCCGTTGCCCCGGATAAAACCAAATGGCGGCCGTTTCTCAAGCAAATGTTTGATTTCGCCAAAGTGCCTTTCAACGCAGGGGATTCCAATATTGCAAAAATTACAGCGCCGGTATTGATCATCGCCGGCGATAATGACGGAACAGACAAGATCGAACTGATGAAGACCTATCAGCTGCTGGGAGGGGGTGTCTCAGCCGACCTGGAGCCCATGCCCAAATCGCAGTTAGCGATCGTGCCGGGACAAAGCCATGTCAGCCTGATGATGCAGACCAGGATCCTTTTGAATTACCTGAATGGTTTTTTGAATTAATTCATCTTATTTCTCCGGGAGGCCTTGCCGGCCGGGTACCCGTTCATAAAATAAATGGCCGGGAGTAGCTTTTGATAAAGCTATATTTGGCTCTCAACTCCCGCTGATATGATGATAAAAAGGCTCCTGCTCCCTGTATTGATCCTGTCATCACTGGCAGGCCCTGCACAATCCTTACTCATCCCTGCTGAAAATGCCTTTGAAAAGAAATGGATCGGGAATACCCATTACCAGATGACCTGGTTCGCTGTTAAGGACACAGCGCTGATGGAAATAGGGAAAGTGAAAACCAGTATCGCTGCCGGTGACAAATACCTGGTCGTTGTAACCCGGGTCAGTTTGAAGAATGCCACATCGCCGTGGACCGACTCGACCATTGCCGACCTGAAGACCCTGACACCTGTCCGGCATTCTTCGTATAATATGCAACGGGATATGGTGCTGGAGTTCGGAAAGATCATTACGGGATACTATGATGATAAAGTGAAAAACAAACGGACCCTGATCAGCGATACCGCAATGGGCGGCTATTTTGACAGCAATCTCTACCCGGCTTTGATCGGCTGGTTACCGCTTGGCGAGAACTATAAACAGGATATTTCCATATACGACTACAACCCGTACGGGAAGACCGGGGTGATAAAAGCCTCGGTGACCGGTGTGGCCAGCGGTACTTTCCAGTCGGAGAAAAAGGGCACCCGGAATGTATGGGTGGTAGCTGTCTCTGACGAGATCGGGAACGGAACAAACACTTATTATTTTGACAAAGAAGACAGAACACTCTGGAAACAGGAGATCAACGTCAACGGAAGGAAAATGCTGATGAAACTTGCTGAGTAAAGATTCCTTTTCTCTTCCCGGTTGACGGCAGGGATCATTTCCCCGCAACTGCCAATGGTCTGCAGCCGCAGCCGGTTACCGAACTCCGGCTCCGGGAAATAGGCGGCGGTCATACCCGGCTGTTTTGAAGTATCAGTTCCCTGCCTGATGAGGGTCAGAAGGGCCGGTGGGTGCCTGCAATAAGTTTGCGGCATGAAAGGCCTGCATGAATACCTTCTCCCCTACCTGGTATCACAGGGTGCCAGTATCATCATCCTGGTGGTGACACTGCTGAACACAAGGGCAGGGCGCTGGCTTTTCGCCCTGTTATTCCTGTGGGCTTCCTGTACAAATATGTATATCGGTCTTACAAATCCCGACAGCTATCTTGATAATGCCCGCTTTGCCATACCGCTGTACCGTGACTTCATCAATGGCTGGTTCAGCCATTACCATCATATCATCATCCCGCTGATTGCCTGCGGCCAGGGGCTGATAGCGGCGGGCATGGCCGCCAGGGGCTGGTGGGTGAAATGGGCCTGTATCGGCGCCATCCTCTTTTTACTCGCTATTGCGCCGCTGCTGGTCGGATCCGCCTTTCCTTTTTCCATCACGGTTTCCATTGCGGCCTGGATCATCTTACGAAAAGACAAAAGGGAATGTTTATTGAGAAAAAGAAAAGCCCCTCTCTAACCTTTCCCGGTTATTGCTGAAAATTTTCCGGCGGAATCTTACTTCACGGTAAACTGCACTTTATGCTCACCCCATACGAGGGTTACCACACCGGCATCAGAAATGGTGAAGGTCATTTTCTCCGCAAAGGGATCGGCCTTGCTTTCTTTGACGGTAACCCGCAATGCATCATCAGCTTCTTTGTAACTGAAGGCGCCCCATTGTTTCCAGGTCTTGTTAAAGATGATCGTCCAGTCGCTCCCGTTCTTCAGGGTAAACAGTCCGTACTTTCCTTTGGGTAATGCCTGTCCTTCCACTTTCACGTCTTTGTTTACTTCAAAGGTGGTGGCGTCATTGGCACCGGTGCGCCATACCTGCCCATCCATCGGCTCCAGGTCGGATCCGATCGTTCTTCCTTTTACGGATGGCTGGCTGTAATCGATCGTGATCGTAAGGTCGCCAGTCTTTTGCGTGGCCTGTGCCGGCGGGCTGGCCCTTTTGCTTTTATCTTCCTGGGCTTTACAGGCCACGGTGAATAATAAGGCGGATACTGCCACAGCCGTTGTGAAAAACTTCTTCATACAAAGGATTTTGATTTAAAAAATTACTGGTAATGATATAAAGCTACCGCAAAAGATCCGCCGGATGTTTTCCGCTGGTGTAAAATCAGCTGCCGTCATTAATTTTAGGGCATGAATATCACCCTCCGGAGCATACAACCCTCCGACAATGCAGTCCTTTCTTCGATCGTAAAAGGCACGCTGGCCGAATTCGGGGCCAATCATCCCGGCACCGTTTATTATGATGCCACTACGGATACGCTGTACGAAGTATTCCAGGCGCCCCGCTCTTATTACTTTGTGGCGGAAAAGGACGGGCAGGTAGCAGGAGGCGGCGGTATTTATCCTACCGATGGGCTGCCGGAAGATACCTGTGAACTGGTGAAGATGTACCTGCTGCCGGCGGCCAGGGGTACGGGGCTGGGAAGAACCCTCATCGAAAAATGTATTGCAAAAGCAAAGGAACTTGGTTACCGGCGCATCTATCTTGAAACCATGCCTGAATTACGACAGGCCCTGAACATCTATGCAAAATTCGGTTTCGAATACCTGAAAGGACCGATGGGTAACAGCGGGCATACGGGATGCAGTTTGTGGATGTTGAAAAAACTATAGCCGCTTACCTGTCGGGATGCATCATACACCCGTAAGGATCCCAGCTCAACTGCTTACACTTTTACCACTTCATACACCGGGCTGAACAGATACAATTTCCCGGTCTTTACTTCCACGCATTTGAAGCGTTTGCGCAGCTTCTCCCCTTTCTGAAATACCCGTCCGTCGCGGAGGCGGAATAAACTGCCGGGGGCCAGTTCTTCCACGAGGTGATGCGGTATCTCCCCTTCCTCATACTTTCTTAATACCCGCAATAAGCCGTCTTCTGCACAACTGCTGGCGGCGGGGTTCTGCAGGGTCAGCAACAACTCCTTTTCGATATCCGGCGGAAAGACCTTGTGCTCCAGGAACTGCTGCAGCAGCTGTCCGTAAACAGTTTTCCATTCCCGTCCATGCGCCATCACCCGGTTGCCGTGCTGCTCGAAGGTGAGCAGGTGGGCCAGTTCATGCAGCAGGGTGATGAGGAAGGCATACTTATTCAGGTTACCGTTTACACTGATGCGGTGATTTTGGTAACCGGTGCGGTGCCGGTAATCGCCAAGAATACTTTTCCGTTCCCGTGCCACGGTCAGGTGCACCTGATACCGGTGCAGGTAGGTGGTAACGGCCGGCGAGGTGCCGGGCGGGAGGTAATGCTGCAGATGATCGATGGGAACTTCTTTCTTAGGCATCCTTTTTAAGCTTGGCCATTTTCATCAGCGCACTGGTTTCGATACCGGCATACAATACATACAGCCCGGCGCAGATCATGAGGGCAGGTTTGTTCACGTTCTTCCGGGCCATCATGATGTAGATGACCGCAGCGAGGGCGATCACAAAGAATTTGATCAGGAAACTTCCGTACATGGCCCGGACGGATGATTGCGGGTTTGATGACCGGAAAGAACGGATATTGATATACCAGGCCGCCATGCTGACGGCGAAGAGAATGAGGTTTCCCACGATGACCACTTCCTGGCTGATGCCTTCTTTCTCCAGCCATCGTTTACCCGTGATGGCAAAGGCCGTAACGAACACAAAAATGAAGAGGACGGGGCGGATGAGCTTGCTGGCTGACTTATTCATTCGGTTTTTTTCTGCTGGTTTCCCTGAACAGTTTATAGAAGATCCCGCCCAGGACGAGCAAAGGTAATACACAGGCCAGCAACGGAGAGGTATGCAGCCACTTATCTGCCTGGAAGCCGATGAACACACTGACAGCGATCGCAGCCAGCAGCTGGCTGCCCAGGCTGGCGTAGCGCAGAAAGAATTCCCTGTTTCCCGGCGGCTTTTGTTTGTTGTGGTTACCGGGCGGCGGCGGTTGTTTGTTCATTATTGTTCATCTCCACCACATTGGCGCCCATGTGGCATTGTCCGTTAAACGTGGCAGAGGGTTCTACCTGTAGTTTACCTGCATACAGATTTCCGGTGACCACGGATTCACCGCGGAGCTGCAGCAGTTCTTTTGCCCGGATATTACCGGAAACCTTTCCGACGATATCGGCCTGGTTACCCGAAATATCACCTTCCACCATCCCGGTGGTGCCGATGATGATCTTGGCATTGCTGCTGACGTTGCCGATGATGGTTCCGTCGATGCGGAGATCACCGTTGCTTTTGATATCTCCTTTTAAGGTAGTACCGGCCCCGATGAGGGTGGTACCGTTCCCGGTGGGTGTTTGCGCTGGCATGTCGGTTTTGTTTTTTGTGTTAAACATAGGTATGTATATTAATCATCTGACAGTTCTGCCGGTGGTACATTGAG
>JAXLUG010000003.1:0-385408 GCA_046329665.1 Chitinophagaceae bacterium
GGATGCGGCTGGCAGTGGTCTCCCATGTCAGCCATTTGCGGAACCTGAGCCGTAAATAGCGGGTTTATCCACAAAATGGGACACAATTTTGCCGCTTTGTCAAAGGCCAGTAACTTGCACGGCCTTTAAAAGCATTATACCTGCTATGGATGACCTTTTGAGCCATGACCCTAATAGCGTTAGCAACCCGGAGAATAACATTTTTGGCTTACCCACCAACGAAGAGAATTCAAGACTGGTTATACTGCCCGTACCATGGGAAGTAACCGTAAGTAATACCGCCGGCACCGCCCGGGCTCCTGAAGCCGTTTTCAAAGCCAGTTTCCAGATCGACCTCTACGACTCCGAAATGCCGGCAGCATGGAAAGAGGGCTTCTTTATGCGCAACTGCGATAAGAAGGTGCTGATGAAGAGCGATTACCTGCGCAAGGAAGCAGAACTGTACATTGATTATATCTCAAGGGGCGAAGAAGTAAGTGCCAACCAGTTCATGACCAAAACACTTAAGGAAGTGAATGAAGGGAGCGCTTACCTGAATAACTGGATCTACGAACAGACAAAAGTGCTGCTGCAGAAAGGAAAGCTGGTCGGGCTGCTCGGGGGTGACCACAGCACGCCGCTGGGTTTTTTCAAAGCCATTGCAGAAAAGCACGGCTCCTTCGGCGTATTGCAGATAGATGCGCATTGCGATCTCCGGGAAGCCTACGAAGGGTTTGTCTATTCCCATGCCAGCATCATGTTCAATGCCCTGAAAGAAATACCCGAACTCGAACGCCTGGTACAGGTAGGGATCCGGGATTACAGCCAGGGCGAATGGGAGTATATCCGGAACAGCAACTTCCGGGTGATCACCTATTTTGACAAGGATATCCGCAACCGGATGTTTGAAGGCCAGAGCTGGAAAACAGTGGTGGAAGATATCGTGGAGAAACTTCCACAGAAGGTCTATATCAGTTTCGATATCGACGGGCTCGACCGGAAACTCTGTCCCTTTACCGGCACACCGGTCCCCGGCGGGTTTGAACTGGAGCAGGTATTTTATTTATTCAGCCAGGTACTCCGGAGCGGAAGGAACATTGTCGGGTTCGACCTGAATGAAGTGGGCATCGGCGGTGATACCGACTGGGATGCGAATGTAGGCGCCAGGGCCTTATTCAAATTATGCAACCTGCTGGTGACAAGCAATTCCGCTCATGACTGATTATATCTTTGAACTGAAAAATGAAAAAGTAAAATTTTACCACCGCTTTGGCTGGCTGGTCATCGCCGGTCATTTTTCCTTCTTCCTGTACCTGGCCATTGCGGCTGCGGAGAAAAAAATACAAACCCTTTCCATCGCAGCCCTTGTTTTACTGACCGTCCTCTTTCTGCTGCAACGGTACTTCAGCAATAGTGCCTGGCGATTCGGCCTTCATCCTTTTTTTTTCGTGATCATTATGCAATGGATCGGTCTCGAGGTTTACTGGATGGCCGGGGCCATGTTACTGTTCGATATCCTTCATACCTTATCCACCAGGCCGCTGAAGGTACGGGTGACGGAACAAATGATCCTTTATCCTTCCTTTCCCGTAAAAAAGATCACCTGGCCCTCCCTTAACAATGTGATACTGAAAGATAACCTGCTCACCATTGATCTGAAGAACAACAAACTCATACAGCAGCCGGTTGATGAAAGCAAAAGTTCTCCCGGAGAAAAAGATTTTAACGAGTTTTGCAGGCAACAACTGAAAGCAGCGGCAGCCGCCACTGCCTGACCATTTGACCCATTTGAATAACATGACCTCTCCCTATATACTTTACTCCGACGGCAACGGCAACATCTTTGAAGACACCTCCCTGTATGTAACCGGCCGCAGCGGCTGGGATGCCTTTGAAGTGCCGGCAGAAGAATGGATCGAATTGCCCGATGGCGGTTCGTTGTACGAATTGCCGGGCAGAAGAGGAATTGGTATAGATGTCCGGACCGGCGAGATGCGCCTTTGTGAAAAAGGCTGGGCCGTGGCCGCCTTCATTCCCCCTGCACATACGGGCTTCTACCTGGCCGCTTACGAAACGGCAAAAGATGCCCCCACCCTTCCGTTATTCTGTTATACAGCGGTGGGATGGAACGACCGTAAATTTTATGTCCCCGCCGTACGCATTGAACCGGATATCCGGCAGGACTGTGCCGGCTACGACCAGGAGAAAGTAAATACAGGGGCGGCTGCCTTACTGAAGCACTACCCGCACAACCGGCTGGTGGATCATCTCATGAACAATTGTGCCCTCACCTATCATTGCCCGGCGGCCAGGAATTTTGCCCTGGGCAGATGGGAATGCCCGGTTCCTGTTTCATCGGGTTGCAATGCCAACTGTGTCGGTTGTATCTCCCTGCAGCCGGATGAAGAACCGATCGTTTCCACGCAGGACCGGTTAACGTTCAAACCATCGGTGGAAGAGATCGTGGAGTTTACCGTCCCGCATCTTGAAACAGCGCCCTATCCCATCATCAGTTTCGGGCAGGGATGTGAAGGCGAACCGCTGCTGATGTGGGAAACCATCCGGGAGGCGATCATTGAAATAAGAAAACATACAACAAAAGGAAGCATCAATATCAACACCAACGGTTCAAGGCCGGATGCCGTGGAAGAACTCTGCAAAGCAGGGCTGGATTCGATCAGGGTAAGTACCAATTCTGCGAGAAGAGAGATTTACATGCCCTACTACCGGCCGAATAACTACGACTTTAATGATATCATCGAAAGCCTGAAGGTGATGACGAGATATGGCGGATGGACCTCCATCAATTATTTTGTCTTCCCGGGCATGACGGATTCTGTGGCCGAGTATGAAGCGCTGCGCAGACTGATAAAAGAAACCGGGCTGAAGATGATCCAGTGGCGCAATTTCAATATCGATCCCGACTGGTACCTGGGCAAGATCGGGGTAACCGATACCGGCGAGTGTATGGGAGTAAAACAATTGCAGGAACTGATCCGGGAAGAGTTTCCTTCCCTGCGTTACGGATATTTCAATCCGCCTATTGAACGGATCAAAGGCCGGTTCGACCTGGACTTCGCTCATCAATGAATACAACATCATCCAACCGCAATATAATGACCGGCGTATGGCTGGCGGTACTCGCCACCGTGATCTGGTCGGGAAATTTTATCATTGCAAGAAGTGTGATCAAGGATATCCCGCCTGTAACTTTATCTTTTTACCGCTGGCTTAGCGCCACCATCCTGCTCCTCCCATTTGCCTGGAAAAGCTTCACCACCGAACCTGCATTCCTGAAGCAACGGCCCTTGTATTTCTTGCTTGTCGCTGCCACCGGGGTAAGCATGTTCAACACCTTTGTGTACATCGCCGGGCATTATTCCACTGCCATTAACCTGGCGCTGCTGGGCACCTGCAGTTCTCCCATCTTCTCAATAATACTTGCCAGGATATTCCTGAAAGAAAAGATCGGTCTGCTGCGTATCATCGGAATGCTGGTCTGTATTGCCGGGGTACTGTTGTTGCTGAGTAAAGGAAGCTGGGAAACCCTGCTCAACTTCCGTTTTACAAAAGGCGACTGGTGGGTACTGGCCGCTGCCCTGAGTTTTGCCATTTATAATACCACGGTGAAGAAGAAGCCGGCCGGAATGTCGCCGGTCAATTTCCTGTTTACGGTCTTTTTGCTCGGAACGGTATTGCTGATCCCTTTTTATATACATGAACTCAACACTGCCGGCGGCATCGATCTTAACCTCTCCAACCTGGGGTCGGTCTTATACCTCGGTGCCGGGGCTTCGGTGATCTGTTTCCTGATCTGGAATAAAACGATCGGGCTGCTGGGTTCAGGAACAACAGCTTTATTCGGTAACCTCATTCCCGTCTTCAGCAGTCTTGAAGCAGTTGTGCTGCTGCACGAAAAAATAACAGTGATACACCTCTTTAGTTTTATTTTAGTGATCGCCGGCCTGGTGATCGCCAACCTGAAAAAATAGAACGATGACCGGCCCTGGCTGAAAAAGATGGCCGGGTACGCTATCTTCCCGGAACTCCATGCAGGAAACAAAAACAAATAACAAGGTCTTACCCGTCATCGTTCTGTCGCAGTTTGCCGGCACTTCGCTTTGGTTTGCAGGCAATGCGATATTACCGGAACTGAAACAATCGCTGCAGTTAAGCCAGTATGCCCTCAGCCTGGTTACCACCGCCGTGATGCTTGGGTTTATCTGCGGGTCGCTGGTATTTGCTTTCTTTACCCTGGCAGACCGCTATTCACCGGTAAAGCTCTTTCTCCTCAGTGCTATTCTCGGTTCTTTGTCGAACATAAGTGTGGTATGGCTGGTGCGTGACGGTGCTTCGCTTTTTGCCATACGGTTTGTCACCGGTTTCTTCCTGGCCGGCATATACCCGGTGGGAATGAAGATAGCCGCCGACTGGTATAAAGAAGGACTGGGTAAGGCGCTGGGCTACCTGGTTGGTGCCCTGGTTTTGGGTACAGCATTTCCGCATTTGCTCCGCAACCGTGACTTTGCCCTTCCCTGGAAAGCCGTGCTGTACTGCACCTCCGCTTTTGCCACGGCCGGCGGCCTGCTGATGTACTGGCTTGGTGACGGGCCGCACAGGAAACAGGCGGGCCGCTTTCAATGGAATGCCATACCGGAGATTTTTCGTTCAAAGAAATGGAGACAGGCCGCCTTTGGATATTTCGGGCATATGTGGGAACTGTACACGTTCTGGGGTTTTGTGCCGCTGCTCTTAGGCTTATATGCCGCAAAGCACAAGGTCCTGCTTAATATTCCGCTTTTCAGTTTTCTTATCATTGCTTCCGGTTCCCTCAGTTGTGTGCTGGGCGGGTATCTTTCCCGGAGGGCGGGCAATGATAAAGTGGCCTTTGCCGCTTTGCTGGTTTCCGGTGTGTGCTGCCTGGTATCACCACTGGTTTATACATTACCGCCGGTGATCTTCCTGGCCGTATTATTTTGCTGGGGATGTACCGTTGTACCGGATTCGCCGCAGTTTTCTTCACTGGTGGCACAGTATGCACCCGAACAATTAAGAGGAACCGCCCTTACGATCTATAACTCGATCGGGTTTGCGATTGCCACGGTCAGCCTGCAGGTTACGGACAGGGTCTTTCATTCAGCCGGATGGCTGGGCCGGGAAAATACCATGCTGCTGCTGGGCGCCGGAGCCCTGTTCGGGTTACCCAGCCTGCTGAGGCTGATACAAAACAGGTCCTGAATTTATTTACAGGCGTTGCGCAAAGCCGTTTCCAGCGCTGCTTCGAATTCTTTTTCAGCAGCGGGTGAATCGAAGGTCATCCAGCATTCGGTGGTAAGACTTTTTATCGTATGCCAGCCGAGGTCATCGGTGCCGTGCTTTACATAGACGCCACCAGTGGCCTGCCATTTGCCATTCACGCATTTGTAACTGATATCATAATCCACCCATTTCCGGATAACATGGATCGAATAAGAGAAAAGTTTTGACGACGAAAAGGCCTTCGCCATTTTCTCCCCGATATCTGTGGCTTTATCCAGTTCCAGTTCTTCCAGCAGTTTTTTGATCTCTTCGTAAATATCATTTCCTTCTTTGGTGTGGCCGCAGGGTAATACTTTGCGATCGTCTATCTCGCAGGGAAATGTTTTGTGCCAGCGCCAGGTAATGGTCTTTCCCTCCGGTTCACAGGGCTGGTCTCCTTTGTACCCATAAGAACCCGGGTAACCGCTTTCATTTTTCAGGTCACGCAGATCAAACTGGTTCCGGTTCATACCCGCCTGCTCATCCGGAAGGTCAAGGTTTACGGTAACACTGAAATCTCCGGTTTTCATACTCCGGATATCAAACCGCTGCTGAAACCTTCCGGAAGCAATGCTGTCAGGCGACAGTTCGATCATTACTATATTAGATGGCGACATCGTCACTACCCCGGTTGAATTGTTCTTTACCGTAAGCGTGGCTTTATCCTGCAGACCGGTGAGACCGGTTATTACCACGTCCACATAGGTTAGTTCTCCATTTTTCAGGTTGAGCTTTCCTGCGGACACCTGCATATCCACGGCAGCGATCTTTGTTGTACAAGGTCCTTTACGGTTATCGTTCAGTTGCGCATCCTGCAGACCTTTTGCCGCAGCAGGCATCATGACAAAGCATTGCCGGGGTGATTCAGCTAATACTGCGGCGTTTTGTCCGCCGATCGTACAGCGGGTATTTCCCAGGTCACCGTCAAAATTGCCTTTAATAGTGAACGGAGAAGCATTTAATACATGTGATGGCCATAAGCAAACCGGCGGCACTGGTTCCTGGTCAGCGGCTGACTTGTTCATTTCAAGGGGTAAGGAAAACTCCGTCTTTCCTGCATTAAGTACGGTAACCGAGGTGAGGAAGGGAAGCGAGACCGGTTCCAGTTGTATAGCTGCCGGGTCCGACTGGTATCGTTTCAGCAGGCTTTGCGCTACCTGGTTGGGATCGTTCGGATCACCGATCTTCAACTCCCTTTTCAGCAGGTCATCCAGCGATCGCTGGCGTTGCTTTTCGGTGGTACCGGCCGGTTCAAGCTGTACCGACCCGGAGATCCTGTCGCCGGGCCGGGTATCTTCCGGTAAATAAAGGCGGATTCGCCCTTGCGGCAGGTTAAGATCAATTATTTTTAACCCTTTTACGGAGGTGGTGGTCTGTGCCCAGGTTATTGATGCGGGTACAAGCAGGAATAAAGAGAGCACAGCATGGAAGAGACAGTTCTTTCTCATGACAGTGCTTTTGTATAAAGTTAGATTAGTTTTGCTTTCATAGCATGCAAAAGAAAATCGTCATCATCGGGGCCAGTTCCGGTATCGGAAGAAGAATGGCAGAGTTATATCTTGAAAAAGGACACCAGGTAGGTATTACCGGGCGGCGGAACGAGCTGCTGAATGAAATTAAACAACAACATCCGCAACAAACGGAAACTGAGTGTTTTGATATAACAGAAACCGGGAACATTTCTCATCTTGAAGCCCTGGTACAACGGCTGGGCGGACTGGATATCCTGGTCATCAGTGCCGGAACCGGTGAACCCTCCGGCAGCCTGGATTGGGACATTGATAAGACCACGGTAGCCACCAATGTGAACGGGTTTACCGAGATCGCCAACTGGGCATTCAATCATTTCATACAACAGGGCCACGGCCATCTCGCCGTGATCTCATCTGTAGCGGCCATCCGGGGTGGCAGCTGGGCACCGGCCTATAATGCGTCCAAGGCATTTCAGAGCCGTTACTTTGAAGGCCTGCAGTTCAAGGCCGCCAAAATGAAAAAGAAAAAGGTGTTCATCACCCGGGTGGAGCCCGGTTTTGTAAAAACCAAAATGGCCAAATCGCACAAGCTCTTTTGGGTGGTACCCGTTGAAAAGGCCGCCCGGCAGATCATCACAGCGATTGAGAAAGGGAAACGAAGGGCCTTTATCAGCCGCCGCTGGGCACTCATCGGGTGGGTGCTGAAGTGGATCCCCCACTGGCTCTACCGCAAAGTAGCCTGACCATTCCGCTTTGCTGGTCTTTTAACATTTTCTACTACACCCCTCATACAAGTTGCACGGTGTTTGACTCGTTACTAACACTTGTGAAAAAGATTGATTTTCACAGCCAATCACCGAAAACTACTTTTGTATGAACAACTATTATGTGATGACGGCTCCAAGAGAAGACCAATACCGCCAGCAGGCAGCGATGATCACGGCGGCCTTTGCAGCGCTCATGCTCCTCCTGATGTTTCTGCTCAAGTGGGACCTCCCCGCTCTTCCCAAGATCATACAGGATCCCGGTATTGAAGTGGAGCTGAACCTTCCCGATGAACCGCCAATCCCTCCCAGCCTTGCAGATGGCGGTGGTGGTGGCGGTAATCCCGTTCAGGCTTCCGGTCCTGCCGGCATATCCCCTGCCGTTCCCCCGGCTCCCGGCGACCCCGATGATTCCAAAGAGCTGGAAGATGATCCGAAAAGTGAATCCCCTGCCATAACAAAACCTCCGGTATCCAAACCCGAGCCTACCAAAGTCACCAATAAATCTATCGCTAAAGCGGAACCCAAACCCATTGAAGTACCGGCGCCTCCCCGGCCCAAGGCCGTATTGGGCAAGACCACCACAGGGGCCGGCCGCGGCGGCGGAACCGTTGATGATTATGACAGGCCCGGCGGATCCGGTAACGGATTCGGGGTTGGTAATGGAAACGGAACCGGTGGCGGCACCGGAAATGGTACCGGCGGCGGAAACGGAACCGGCAGCGGAAGTGGTAACGGACCCAAGATCACCCGGGGCGACAGAAAGATCGTTCGCTACTATTCTTTTGAAGGCGACCTGGATAAGGCGGTGATCTATGCAAATGTGATGGTCTCGCCGGAAGGAGTGGGCAAGTTTGTCAGCATCGCCAAAGGCTCTTCCAGCAGCAGCAATGCCTATAAAGAAGCGGTGATCCAGTACCTGCAGAATATCAAGTTTGATAAAGCCGATCATGAATCCATGCTCACCGTGCAGTTCAACTTCAGGGTGAATTAATAAAACAGGAAAGAAACTACAGAGGGGTCCATACCGGGTACCGGTTTGACCCCTCTTTCTTTTCCCGCCACTCGCTTCTCTCTCCCGCCCTCCTACCTTTGCAGAAAAATAATTCCTCTTGCCCAGCTACCAGGAAACGATCGGCTATCTCTTCACCCGGCTGCCCATGTTCAGCCGGATCGGTGCTGCTGCCTTTAAGAAAGACCTGACCAATACGATCGCCTTGTGCGAATTCCTGGGCAACCCGCACCGGCAATTCAAAACTATTCATATCGCCGGTACCAATGGAAAAGGATCGACAAGCCATATGCTCGCCGCTGTATTCCAGGCGGCAGGATACAAAACAGGATTGTACACCTCCCCGCACCTGAAGGATTTCCGGGAAAGGATCCGGGTGAACGGTGAAATGATCAGCCAGGAATATGTCATTGCCTTCACGGAGAAGATGAAAGATATCTCCGAACGCATTGAACCGAGTTTCTTCGAACTCACCGTGGCCATGGCCTTTGCTTTTTTTGCCTCCCGGCAAGTGGATATCGCCATCATTGAAACCGGGCTCGGCGGCCGGCTCGACAGCACCAACATCATCACACCGGAACTTTCGGTCATTACCAATATCGGGTACGACCATATGAATATGCTGGGCGATACACTGGAGAAGATCGCCGGGGAAAAAGCCGGTATCATCAAACCACAGGTGCCGGTGGTCATCGGCGAAGTGATACCGGAAACACTGCCCGTGTTTGAAAAGACCGCAGCGGAGAAAAAGGCCCCGTTGCATATCGCTTCCCGCACCCGCCAGGTGGAGGACTGGAAATGGGAACATCACCAGTTGCTGGTCACTGTTTCGGATACGCATACCGGCGATCATCATACCTGGTCACTCGACCTGCCGGGCATTTACCAGGCAAAGAACCTGCTCACCGTTCTCGAAGCCGTGCAGGTACTGCAGCAGCAGGGCTGGAAACTGGATCCGGCCACCCTGCAGACCGCCCTGCAACAGGTAAAGAAACTGACCGGTCTGCATGGCCGCTGGGAAATACTCCATACATCACCCCTGCTGATCGTGGATGTGGCACATAACGAGGATGGCATCAGACAACTGGTGCAGCAGATCGAACTGACGGACCATAACGAACTGCATCTTGTTATAGGAGTGGTAAAGGACAAGGAGGCGGACCGGGTGCTTTCCCTGCTGCCCAAGAATGCCCGGTACTACTTTACCAACGCGGATATACCCAGGGCCTTGCCGGCAGAAGAGCTGCAACGGGAGGCAGCCCGCTTCGGCCTGCGGGGGGAAACCTTTTCATCTGTCAATACAGCGGTCTATGCCGCTTCCCGCAAAGCTGATAAGAAAGATATGATCATTGTATGCGGAAGCATTTTCCTGGCGGGTGAGCTGAGCCTGCAAAGTATCCGATCGGTCTGGCAGCAGGAAGGGAACAGCGGGTTCTGGAGTTTCATGGAAGCGCAGCGTCATGACCATTGATCCACTTTCGTTCCATTCCACCAGGCCGGTGCCTGACTAGTGCCCGAATGAAGTCAGGTCGGGCCCGGGCTTCTCCAGGTTATACCAGCTATCAGGCTTCCTCCGGGCTTTTGGCTTTTTTACCAACCCTATGGTGCTGCTTTAAAGGGTGATCTCGTGGAGTTTGTCCAGCGCATAGATGATACAGGTGACATGCATGGACTGAATGATCTGGTGATCTCTTAGCAGTTGCCTCAGTTCTTCCACTGAGAGCAGCACCACTTCTATTTCTTCGTTACCGTCCAGTTGCTGTTCTGTCACCTTCTTTCCCCCGCGGGCCAGGAACATATGCAGCAGGTTATTATTCGTGGAAGGATTGGGAGAGATACGTCCCAGGTATTCATAGGATGTAAAAGCATACCCCGTTTCTTCCCGGATCTCCCGGGCCACGGCTTCTTCAAAGCTTTGATCGGTATCATCCACGCAGCCGCCGGGGATCTCGATGCAGACCTCTCCCAGGGCATGGCGGTATTGTTTTACCATCACCACTTTTCCGTCTTCTGTTACCGGTACGGCGCCCACCCAGGTCGGGAATTCATACACATAGTAAGGGTCCACGATCTTGCCTTCCGGGGTCTCGCAGACTTCTTTGCGCACTTTGAACCAGCGGTCGTTGAAAAGATATTCAGAAGATAAGGTCTTCCATTTCATAGCAGGGGTCTGTGTGGGGTGATGAATGCAGGATGCAGGTGCAGGGAGAAAAAGGGTTCATGAAATTTATTTTTCAGCCGTTCAATCAGGGCCTCCACCCCATCCGTTCCCGCAGGGCGGTGATATGCGCCACATGGTGTTTGCCATGCCAGGCATAGAGCCCCAGCAGGTACCAGAGCCGCATGGTCTTTTTATGTTCCGGGTGAAATACCGTGCGGTTATTCCAGTCATCATCCTTTACATATTTCAGTGCCTCGTACAGGCGGGCATGAATGGCATGCAGGATCGTGATGGAAACATTCAGCGGCAGCTTCTCCACATCATGCAGCAGCACCCATTTGTTCTCATCATAAGGTTTGATGGTGGGGTTATCTTCCGTAAGCCCCAGCTTGAAGCGGCAGTAGGCATTCACATGGCTGTCGGCAATATGATGCACCAGCTGGTGAACCGTCCAGCCTCCTTCCCGGTACGGGGTGTGCAGTTGCGCCTCATCCAGGTTCAGGATCGCATTTTCCACCAGCAGCGGCAGGAACTTGATATCCGCCAGCCATTCCACTTTCTGCGGGATCGAAAAAGGTTTCGGTTCATATTGCCCGATCGGGTAACGGGGATCTGTTGCAACCATTGCCATGTTTTAAACGATTTACGGGTAAAGTAATGTATTATTTTTGAATCAGCCGGTATGGCCTTCCGCACAAAAATATGGTGGTGGCTCCTGCTTTCTCCTGTCTTACCTGTAAAGGCACAGGAAAGGGCTGACACTGCATTTGAAAAAACGATCTTCTGGTCAGTAAGCGGCAACGGGCTCCCCCGCACTTCCTACCTGTTCGGCACAGCCCACCCCATCTTCCGGGATAATATCCTGCTGGCCGATACGGTGCTGACGGCATTGCTGCATTCCTCCGCTGTTTACTTTGAACGGGTGCCGCAGGCCAGTGATGATTCGCTGTACCGGGAACAATGCCGTATGGACCGCCCCAAACTGCGCCCGCTGCTCGGCACAGCCTGTTATGATCTGCTGGTGAAATTCTTAACGGAGCACCAGGATTCCGTTCTCGCCGATCCGCTTTTTCTCCACCTCAGCCCGCAATATTATATCACCCGGCTGGTGAAGACGGCCTATGGCAATGACCTGACCACCATGGATGCCTTCCTGGCTTCCATTGCCATCGGGAATGACCAGTCCGTGTATGCACTCGACTCACCGGCGCTGCAGGAAGAACTGGTGAACCGGGTCAGCCTGCAGCAGCAGGCCGATAACCTGTATTATATCCTGGCTGATTTTGAAAAGCGGATGAAGGAATATGCCTACTTCATCCGGCGGATGACCGCCCGGTACCATGAAGGCGATATCGGCTATCTCTTTACCCGCACCAATTATGTCCGCTATACCAACCGCTATACCGGGTTCAGTTACCAGTTGCGCCAGCCCTCCGGGGAAGAACTGCTCGATAAGCGAAACAAGGAATGGCTCCCCGTTATTGAAAAAGCCTGTCAGCAAGGAAACTGCTTCTTTGCCTTTGGCGCTGCGCACCTGGCCGGCAGCCACGGTATCATTAATTTGTTACGGAAGAAGGGATATACCGTAACGCCGGTGATGTTGTTAAGAGAAAAACTGTGAGCGGTTCGTGATGTGCTGCAGGCAGGATACAGAACGGAGAGGGCGGCGAACATCAGTCCGATCAGCACCATTCCTGTTCCAATGATCTCTCTGGGTGGCGGGCCTCTACACTACTTCAATCAGCTCCACCTCAAAAATTAAGGTAGCTCCGCCCGGTATATCACTTCCCGCACCCCGGTCACCATAGGCCAGGTCGGACGGGATCCACAGCCGCCAGTGACTTCCTTCCTTCATCATCGGCAAGGCCACCTGCCAACCTTTGATCAGTGCCCGGAGCGGTGCCGTAAAGGGCTGACCTCTTTTGAAGGAGTTGTCGAATTCCTTTCCATCCAGCAAGGTGCCTTTGTAGTGCGCTTTCACACTCTGTGTCACCAAGGGCGACTTCCCCGTTCCTTCCTTTATCACTTCATACTGGATACCACCGGGAAGTTCCTTCACCCCTTCCTTTGTCCTGTTCTCTGTCATAAAAGCAGCGCCGGCCGCCTTATGCGCTTCGATCTTACCTTGCATATATTCTTTGAGTTTATTTGATGCAGACATAGGTCATGTTGGGTGTGTTGAAAGTTGTATGCGAGGATCCCGTATGCAACATTCATCATATCACATAATTAATCATCGAGCTTGAGTACGGCCAGAAAGGCTTCCTGCGGCACTTCCACACTTCCGATCTGGCGCATCCGCTTCTTCCCTTCCTTTTGTTTCTCCAGCAGTTTCCGTTTCCGGCTGATGTCGCCGCCGTAACATTTAGCGGTCACATCCTTGCGCATGGCGGAGATGTTTTCCCTCGCTATTACCTTGGCGCCGATAGCGGCCTGTATGGCGATCTGGAATTGTTGTCTCGGTAAGAGTTCCTTCAGCTTCTCACAAAGTTTGCGGCCAAAGTCCTGTGAGCGGCTGCGGTGGATCAGGGCGGATAAGGCATCCACTTTATCCCCGTTCAGCAGGATGTCCATCTTCACGATATCACTGTCACGGTAGCCGATCGGGTGATAGTCGAACGAAGCATAGCCCCGGGTCTGCGATTTCAGTTTATCGTAGAAGTCGAACACGATCTCCGTCAATGGCATTTCGAAGATCAGTTCCACCCTTGTCTGTGTCAGGTAGCTCTGGTTCATCAGGATGCCCCGCTTGCCCAGGCAGAGCGTCATGATGTTGCCGATATATTCCGGTTTGGTGATGATCTGTGCTTTGATAAAAGGTTCTTCGATACGGTCCGTACGCACCGGGTCGGGAAATTCCGTCGGGTTGTTCACCGTGATCTTCTCGCCCTTTGTGGTGTAAGCGACAAAACTTACGTTCGGTACGGTGGTGATCACCGTCTGGTCAAACTCCCGTTCCAGCCGTTCCTGGATGATCTCCATGTGCAGCATCCCGAGGAAGCCGCAGCGGAAGCCGAAGCCCAGCGCCTGGGAAGTTTCCAGTTCATAAGTCAGCGAAGCATCGTTCAGCTGCAGTTTGTCCATGCAGTCCCGCAGTTCTTCAAAGTCGTCGGTGTTCACGGGGAAGATGCCGGCGAATACCATCGGCTTCACTTCTTCAAAGCCTTTGATCTGTTCAGGAGTGGGATTATTGGCCAGTGTAATGGTATCCCCCACTTTCACTTCTTTGGCATTCTTGATACCGGTAATGATGTAGCCCACATTGCCGCAGCCCACTTCGTTCTTTTCCGTCATCTTCAGTTTCAGGATGCCCACTTCGTCTGCCCCATATTCCTGTCCGGTGGAAACGAATTTCACCAGGTCGCCCTTTTTGATCGAGCCATTCAGGATACGGTAGTACACGATGATACCGCGGAAGGAGTTGAACACCGAGTCGAAGATCAGCGCCTGCAGCGGTGCATCCGGATCACCCGCAGGGGCAGGGATCCGGTCCACGATCGCTTCGAGGATTTTATCCACGCCGATACCGGTACGGCCGCTGGCATGCAGGATGTCTTCCCGTTTGCAGCCGATCAGGTCCACGATCTGGTCTTCCACTTCTTCGATCATGGCGCCGTCCATATCGATCTTGTTGATCACCGGGATGATCTCCAGGTCATTGTCGATGGCGAGGTAGAGGTTGCTGATGGTTTGTGCCTGTATCCCCTGGGTGGCATCCACCAGCAGCAGGGCCCCTTCACAGGCAGCGAGGGCCCGGCTTACTTCGTAGCTGAAGTCCACGTGGCCGGGGGTATCGATCAGGTTCAGGATGTACTCCTCCGTTTTGGAGGGGCCGGAACCCGGAACCGGTCTTTTATAATTGATCTGGATGGCGTGGCTCTTGATCGTGATGCCCTTTTCCCGTTCCAGCTCCATATCATCCAGTACCTGGTCCATCATTTCCCGTTCGGTGATGGTGTTGGTTTGTTGCAGCAGGCGGTCTGCCAGGGTGGATTTGCCGTGGTCGATATGGGCGATGATACAGAAATTGCGGATGTTCTTCATGTGCGTAAACCTCAGGTTTTCAGAGCGGCAAAGGTAAGGGAAAAGGGCCGCTTAAGAGGGATGGGGGGCTGTCACCGTCCCGTTCGCTGCTCAGCAGCAGTTCCGGCTGCTGCGGGCTGCGGTACGGCGCTTCGCTGGTACTACCCCTCCGCATCCGGCAGCCCGTGGGTGGGAGGAACGTTGGTGAGCAATGAATCCCGCTATTAAGAAACCATACAAAAGCCCCCAATAAACTGTCTAAGTAACCCAAAAAGGGTATTTTTTGGTACATGTGTATTATCTACCTTGACTTGCCACTAACCGATGAGCACCCACCACCTGCTTATATACCTACTATTGCTGGTTTCCTGCAATGAACAGGAACCTGCCAGCAATTATAACTCCCGTATTACACAACTGGAAAGAAGAGTTGATTCATTAGAGCAGGTTTTGAATACTGAAAAGAGCAACTCTGCTGTGAGTAAGAAAGGGAGTTCGTATTCAGTGGTAAATACAAATTCGTACTCTGCTCCTGCAAAAAAGAGTTATTCATCCGGCAATTATAGTTACTCAGGGCAGTGCATGGCGATAACAAAAAAAGGAACCCGATGCAGCCGAAAGGCCAGGTCGAATGGGTATTGCTGGCAGCACGGTGGGTGAAACATTGCCGTGTTGCGTGTCCACACGCAACACATCCATCTGCGATGATAACTTATGATTAAATAAAATCCGATGCGTGGGGACATGTATCATGGCAGAAAAGACTATAAACTTTTGTAAACGGATATTGAAGTAGCCCAGCAATACAAAAAGGAGAAGAATGCTTACTTGGTTAGCGGCCTTTGTAAGCCTAGTAGTTTCATGTAGTAGGATAAATACAAATGTTGGCAGATATAAATTTCCACGCCTTAATAAATTGAAACAATTGACCAAGACAACCACTTTAACTAACCATTTACTTCTTATTGCTATAGACAAGTACCATAGCCAAACAAAACTTGCTTCTTGCGTAAAAGATGTAAAAGATTTCAAAGACACATTACTTCAAAAATTTGACTTTGAAGAATCAAATGTTCATGAACTCTACGACGAAAAAGCAACCAATAAAAATATTCAGGATGCATTTAAAAAGTATGTAACATCATTGACAGAAGAATCAAATTTAATTGTCTATTTTTCCGGACATGGCGGATTAGACAGTACTATGAATCGTGGTTTTTGGGTTCCGGTTGAGGGAAATAAAGATTATACGACTTGGATTCCAAATGAAACTGTGCAAACTTTCATACAGCAAATTAACGCAAAACACATTTTTATAATTTCAGATTGCTGTTTTTCCTGGAGTTTATTAATACAGACCGGAACAAAAAGTACATCAGATTACTATTCATTTCCGTCAAGATGGGCGTTGACTTCAGGGCAGAGTTTTACTTACGATGGGACGGAAGATGAGAATAGTTTTTTTTCCCATAGTGTTCTTTCCTTTTTAAAAAACTCAACAGAGGATATTAGAGTTAGTAGCTTAATTGAGTATGTAAAAGAGCAATTCTCACTAAATCAATTTCAAGCACCTCAAGGGCATCCATTTATGGACAAAAACCATAAGGGCGGAGAGTTCATTTTTAAAATTGTAAGTGATGAAGTTATTGATGACAGAGATGTGAAAAGTAATAAAGATTTTTTGAAAATACTTCAACTATACAATAGACATGCAAATTTTAAAGAAGTAGTAAAGCACGAAGACAATACCGCAAAAATTGGTTATCATATTTTTCAAGAATATGATTCGTTAAGAAAAAATGTCACATATTTCTTGTATTTATTTGAGGGGATTTATTGGCAAAAAACCTACAATCATATCAAGACTACCTATCCCGATGTTTTTAAGGAGAGAGGATTAGTAATAATCCTACCAAAAGAAAAGAATCAGGTAACTCCAGAAAAAAGAAAGCAGAATATTCAAAATCACTTTAAGCCCCTAAACATTTATTATGTGGACGATTTTATTAGAGAACTATGTACGCCTAAAAGCATTACAGAAAATACCGGAGATAAATATCTTGACATTCCTAATTTCATTATTCCTTCTTTTGAGGTAAATAATTCAACGATTGAGGACACAAGTTTTTTCAAGGAATGGTTAAATCATGAAGATGAGCCTATACTTGTCCTTAAAGGAGCAGGTGGTATAGGAAAAACTACGTTTGCACAATTTATTGCTGATAAATTTTTAGAGATAAACACCAACTCATCTGTTTTATTTATTGATTCAAGTGAAATTCGTAACGAACTGATAAAACGAGAAAAAAGCTATGAAAATATAAATGTCTATAATTTTTATGAAGCTCTTTATGAAATAAATAGCTCAGATGGAGAAAAGCTAAATGAGGATTTATTTAGATTAAATCTAGATGCCGGAAACTTTTTATTGATAATTGACGGCCTGGATGAAGTTATCTCAAAAGTCCCTAAGTTTAATGTGGATGAATTTTTAAACTCAATAATCGACTATACCTCAGAACAGGGAAACGGGAAAATAATAATAACCTGTAGGTCATATTTTTGGGAAAGTTCAAAATATAATTCAAATCAAATTGTCACAGCAGAACTACTTCCATTTAATGAAAAACAAACGCAAAAATTCTTTGAAAAGAGTTATAATCAAGATAAAAGAAAAATTGAAAAGAGTCTTAAAATAGGGGACGAGTTTAAAATGCCGGATTACAAAGGAGATTTCTTTTTTCACCCTTATGTATTGGATGTAATAAGATCAATTGTAGAATCAGAACAAGATGTAATTTCTTCTGATGCATCTTTTAACTCTACCATTCTAGATAAAAGAGTCAAAAATGATTATATAATATATCGAATCTGCTACAGAGAAAGACTTCGTGTTGAGCAGATTAGTGTTGACGAGCAAGTCAAGTTTTTTTCTTATTGGGCAATTAAAAGAAGAGGTGTAATTTCTCTGGAAAATTTTGGAAGAGAACTAACCGAAGCAATTGGCAAACATATTGACAAAACAACCATCGAAGCTTTTAAAGCTCACCCATTTATTTTGACTTCCCAAAAATCAATAAGATTTCGGTATGATTTTTTCTCAGATTATTTTAAAAGCATTTACATATCACGATACATAAAGCTTGAAAGTGAATTTGAGAAAATAAGTGATGACTTTTTAAAAATAATATCTGAGAATTGTTGGTATGGCTCAGGTATGGTTACCGATATAAAAAACAGAATATCTATATGGTCTGAAAATGAGATTTTAAAGTGCTCTGATTTACTAAGCCAAATTAACCTAAACACTCAAATTAATACTTCAATCAAAAGAAAATCAATTTCGGGGTTATTCAATATTTGTATCGGGTTAAACATAAAAGTAAAATCAAACAATATTGAACAGAACACCATATTGCTGAAAGCTTTATTTTCACAATCTCAAAGAGAAATAAACGGTCTCCACATTATTAATATGCATAGTAGTGAAGAATCTATAAAGTTCAATTTTTCTAACCTAATCGTTAAAGATTCCTTTATTGACAATTATCAATCATTTTGGGCTTGCTTATTCAATGAGAATACAGTATTCGAAAATACCTACTTACTAAATTTAGATTTCGATTCTCATAAAAAAATCCCTATTCCAAAAGAGAATTTCAGAAATTGTACTACTGATGATAAATTTAATAAAGCGTTCAAAAAGGACAAACAAAATGAAAAAAGAACGGATGAGCAAATAAAGGAGTTCCTTGAAGATTTTTTTGGATTATTTTTTTCAAAAGGGAGGTTAGAAAGACAAGGATATAATAGCTTTATAAAAAGGAGGTTCGCCGGAATTAGTCAAAATTATTTCGACTTTAACGACATTATTAAGTTTTTTGAGAAAGAAGATTTTATCGAATACTTAAAAGAGTATGGAGAACTACGAGTAAAAGTGAAAGACAAGTTCAAGCCTGAAGTAGTAAGGTTTATTAAAGATGGAACTATGTCAAAAACTATAATTTCTTTAATAACAAAATTACGAGAAACAGCAAGAAAATAAGTTTTACATCGGCTAACAAAAGGCTTCCCCCCATTTCTCCGGAGTCTTCCCCCTATTCACCCTCCCCGTTCTGCTTAGTTTGCTACTAAGCCTCCCCCCTTCAAACCAGGAACAGCACAAGGCTTAACTACCGGCACTTCATTGGAGACCCGCCGGGGCAGAAAGCAGCTGTATCTTTTTAATAAAACGATCCTCGTCGTATATTACATAAAAGTACAGCCATGCGATACCTCTTCTTTTCGCTCCTCCTTCTGGGCGCCCAGTTCCTGGCTGCCCCGGTTGTCCTTAGTTTTCAACTAAGGACAAAATAAGTTCTGGCTCCCCGTTCTCCGGAGTCTTCCCTCTATTCAAGCCCCCGTTCTGCTTAGCTTCCAACTAAACACACCCCCGATCTACGACTCCCGGCTACCCCGGTTCTTACTGCATTTTTTTGAATACCCTGGCCATGAAATTAGACGCACATTCCTCTGACATGCCTTTTAACAGGTGGAATTAAATAGTGTTTTTTACCATTCACAGCTTAAGTAGTCCAATTCATCAAATTCCACTTATTTGTTAGTTTTTCAATATACCCTGAAATGGTTATTGTCTTACGCTCTAAAGGTTGTTACCTTACAAAATAGTCGCACGCTGACTGATTGATTTTCTCCATCATACTGTGCACCCAAAAATAACTGAAAATGAAATATTTACTTGCCTCCGCCCTGGGGGTTCTGCTATTCTCAGCCTGTCAAAAACAAACTGCCAACGAACGGGTTTCTCCGGCTGGAGGAAAGGAAAGCACAGACGTGATCGCCAAAGAACGTAAGATAGAGATCTGCCACAAAGCAGGACCAAACAACTGGCACACCATCAGTATTAATATAAATGCGCTGCCGGCGCACCTGGCACATGGTGATATAGTACCAGATGCTGATGGTGACGGATATACAACAACAAACCCCTGTGGTAATGGCAACCAGGATGATTGTGATGATAATAATCCGGCTATAAACCCCGGTGCGGCTGAAATATGCAATAACAATATAGATGATAACTGCAATGGGCAGGTTGATGAGGGCTGTACTCCATCTGTCACCCTGTGTAACCAGGTTTGGATGCTCTATAATTTAGATGTCGATCATTATAGAAACGGCGACACGATACATCAAGCTAAAACAGCTGCAGAATGGTTCAATGCTACGAATGGTGCTTATTGCTATTATAACAACGATTCAGCAACCTATGCAGCGGTATATGGAAAACTTTACAATTGGTATGCCGTACACGATCCAAGAGGCTTAGCCCCTGCAGGCTGGCATATCCCGGGTGAATTTGAATGGAACACATTAACAAGGTGTCTTGACCCCTCTACTGATACAACCAATCCTGCCAGTATTTATAGTTTTATTGCCGGTGGTTTTCTTAAAGAAACAGGTTTTGCCCATTGGATATCTCCTAATGGCGGCGCTACCAATAGTAGTGGGTTCACCGCATTACCTGCAGGATATCGAGATACTGGTGGTGGATTTTATACTCAAGGTACCCACTCGATGTGGTGGAGCTCCGATGGTAATATCAATATCGGCTTTGCAAGAGGACGCTATCTGATATATACTACCGGCCAGATTGCACTCATAAACTGGCCAGTAAAGTATGGGCTGTCTGTTCGTTGCGTGAAGGATTAATTTATTCTGGAACCGGAGGTCTCTTCACCGACGAATCTCCAAGCAAAGCCTAAGCCCGCCCCCCTTCCAACCAGGAACAGCACAAGGCTTAACGGCCGGACACTTCATTAGAGATCCCCCCTGTTGTCCTTAGTTTTCAACTAAGGACAAAATAAGAAGAAAGCAGCTGTATCTTTTTATATAAAACGATCCTCGTCGTATATTACAGAAAAGTACAGCCATGCGATCCCTCTTGTTTTCGCTCCTCCTTCTGGGCGCCCAGTTCCTGGCTGCCCAGGAGCCGCAGGAAATTATTACCAAAGTACTCCAGGCACAACAAAGTCTTCGCACCCTGTACTATACCTGTGAACGACAGGATACACTGGTAACGGGTCATGTACGTACCCTGAAAGGCGCTGTTCAACTGTCAACCCTCCCCGGTGATACCATCTTTGGGTTTAAATTTCATGCCGTGCCCGATCGTGTGAACGGTGAATGTATCTATGACGGGCACAACAGTTTTTATATTGATCACGACAAAAAGGAATTCACCCGGTACACCACCCCGGAAATGCTGGAGGCGATCACCGGTTACCAGGGCGGGCAACTGATCTGTGAAGACCTGGTGCGAATAGATACCGGCAGTGCCACCGGCTTCCGCCTCCGCTCCGACAATGACTTTTATTACCTGGTTATCCTCCTGCCGGACCTCACCCGGTATGATGTAACAAAGCGGTCAAAAGAAATCACCATCAGCAGGACAACATTACTGCCGGTCGCCATCCGCAAGCACCAGGAAACACTGGGCAAAGTGCAGGACCTGTACTGGAAGATCTCCTCTCCTGCAGTCAATACGCCGGGAACCGAATATGATTTTTCCAGGCAGCGCTACCCGGAAGATTATCGACCTGCCGAAAACCGGCCGAACAAACAACTGCTCTCGCTGCAGGGCAAACCACTGCCTGGTTTTTCCCTTACCTCCCTGGCGGGTAAAGAAACAGCATCAGAAACTTTCAAAGGGAAACTGGTATTACTGGATTTCTGGGAAGTGTGGTGCGGCCCCTGTGTGGCCTCCCTGCCAAAGGTGCAGGCGCTGTATGAAAAATACCGGCAGCAGGGACTGGAAGTACTGGGGATCATACACCAGGCAGAGTACCTTGAATCGGCAAAGGGGCTTATCCAAAAAATGAAGGCTGGCTTCCCCATGTTTACCGGCAATAGCCGGACGAAAGCCCTTTTTAATGTAAATGCCGTTCCGTTATATGTGCTGGCAGACCGGAACGGCACCATCGTATGGATCAGCGAAGGCTACTCCGAAATGCTGGAAGAGATCATCAGGAAGTATCTGTAGCAATAGCCTTGGCATCATTGCGGGCAGGGGTAACGGCATACCTCCCCCGGTGGTGCTGAGTTTTCAACTAAGCACCCCCCAACTCCCCCCTTTTCCTTAGCTTTAACAGGCGTTGTTGCTGCTGCAGTTTTTAGGTCCTCCAACTGGCTGTTATGAAAAAACAATTTTTCATCCTCTTCGGCTGGCTGCTGTGGCAGCAGGCCGTACCGGCGCAGCACTGCGCCTGCCTGCCCAATTCCTGGGAACTGACAGGCGGCCGAATAGAAGGCCAGTCATTTGAGCCGGCAGACGGTATGAAGCTCAAAGCAACATGTTTCGATTCCATTTACTTAGTTCTCCGGTATAAAAGTGCCTGCCCCGTAAAGTACAAAGTAACCATCACGGACAGCCTCGGGCATCGTGTCGACGCCTGGGAAAGCATGAATAACAATCCTCCTCCCTCCAATAATGTGACGCCTGTACGTTATGGTTTTTATTACCAGTTCCGCCAGGCCGGCTACTACACGATGGAAATCAGACCGGCCCCCGGAGAATCGCTCTGTGCACCGGTCCGGTTTCATTTTTCCATCAGCAGCCCGGAGCCTTGCCCCTGCAGCGCCAACGGGTGGAAAGATTTTACCGCCACGATCAATAACCAGGTCAGTACCGTGCAGGACGGACATAAATTCTACCTGCTCAGGGGGAAAACGATACAGCTTGAAGGCAACTATCGCTGCAAAGAGAATTGTACCAGCAAGTACTCCGTCAGGCTGACAAACCTTGTCGGCGGCCAAATCATAACGACGTATTATAAGGTGGGTGAGCTGGCCTGGACCCACCAGTTTCAGAACGAAGGGATCTTTAAACTCGAGATCACCCCGGCCTGCGGTTCCAGGAATTGTACAGTGGCCAGTTTTGAGTTTACCATACAAAAGCCCTAGCCCGCAGTCCCCGCTTGTCCCGGGTTTCCCGCTAAGGACAACATAAGCCTGCCGCCGGGAGCATATACCTCAAAAAGGGTATTGGCCGGATATTATTTGAAACTTACCTTAACTCCACTGAAGTATTTCCGGATTTAGTATTTCGAGGCTAATCAGATTCTGAATATAAAACGAAGAAAAAATTTCAGAATGAAATCAAGCAAAAAGAATTACGAGAAGTTTGAATCCTTTTTCAAGAAAAACAGGAAAATCAAGGATATTGAAATTAGTGACGCCGATAAGGAAAATGATATTCAGATTCAGAAATCCTTCCTAAATCAGTTTGCTGAAAACCAAAATCATAACCAACGCCTGTTTATTCAGTTCTTATCATCAGTACTCATAGTGATTACCGCTTATGCTTATGTTTATACAAATACGACATCATCGGATGGAACTTATGTTTACAAAACTTTGCCGGCTACTGTGCGAGATTCATCAAACAACTCTCAATTAAGTAACCCATATACAATTATTAAAATTGATTCTTACCCATTCAGCAGTGTAAAAAATGAAAATGGCGCAATTCTAAGTTATTCCCAGATGACTTTGTTAAGTATTTACTTATTTGCCCAAATCGCACTTCTTATTCTCTCAATAATGATTCTGCACATGGGCTATTCATTTCGAAGAGACCAGGTCACCGTTTACCGAATCCGAAGGGTTAACCTTAGAGATGAAACTTATAAAAATATATTTGGAGGAAAAAGCTCTATGGGATTTGGAAAAGGTTTTTTCGAATATCTCCCGAATTTCAACAGTATTCTGTTTTTCTCAATTTGTGTTATTCAAATCGGACTATTTATTTCCATATTCTTTTATTTAAACAGATATGGATCAGAAACATTTGCAGAACTGGGAGAAACATTTGTAACACCTCCTTATTCAATCAAATACACTGACCTAAGCTCTTCATTGTTTTTCCCTTTGTTCATTAATTTATTCTTATACACCTATTACTATAACAGATATGAATTTGGAGTAAATCAGGAAAACACATATGTGCCTGACATAATAAGGATATATAACAAGAACGGTACATTCATACTTTATTTTATTATTGGGCTGATTAACATGGGGATCCTGGTTTATTCATTTTATCAAGTTGATAAATATATCCACCTCTGGACTATTTTTTATTACCTGGCTATTATTCAAAGTTCATTAGTTGTTTATTTTTTAATTGACAGGGTTTTTAAAATCAAGCTGTCAGAATATTATGCCCAGTTATTTCTTGGAATTATGTATGTAATATTTGGGGTTATTTTATTTTTTCATTCTTATTATTGGTTTATTGAATTAAAATCAGATTCAAAGAGGATAACCCTGTTTAGCATTTACTTAGCCGCATTTAGCACATTACTTTTTTGTGTTCCGAATTGGGTTTCGAAGAAGAATAACGATGTGGCAAGATATTTATACGGATACAACAGGTTTGTTGCGATACTTTTCTATGCATTTTTGATAGATTATTTTATGGAGTTAAAGTGGCTGGATTATGCCGTTTCAGGTTTTTTCTCTCTGTATTCAATATTGATAGGAAGAAGAATTATTATCAAATGGAGAAATAGTGAATACGACAAGTTAAAGCGATTATGATTTGCTTCACTACCAAGCAACTTTTGCGCTTTCTATCTTGAAAGCTGAAACAAAGGTAATCAGTGTCTGCCAGTTGAAAGTACTACACATAGTTCCCCGTTCTGCACAGTCATTCCCTGTAAAGGCAGCCTCCTGACATTAGAAAAGTTGTCATGTGCTGGCAATGCATGACTAATAACATTACCCCGCTATACAAAGTCGCTGGCTTTATACAGCTTATGCCCTCTCCTGTCTGAGCCGGGAAAGAACATAAAACCGGATGTTCCGGGCTGCTCCCTGTACGCCCAGTGAGGCGGAACGCTTCCGGGACCGGCCGCAGGTATTCCTTCTACGGCCGATCTGCGTATCTTTAAGGGAACTGCACTAAATGAAGCCGCTTATGTTTTACCCGAAACTGGTACTTGCCTTGTTGGGCTTATCCCTCGGAAAGACCGTATGGCCACAAAGCAAACCTGCCCGGCTTTCTGCCCTCATGAAGACCTATCACCGCTATAATATGTTTGACGGGGCGGTACTGGTGGCAGAGAACGGTACCATTATTTACAAAGACGCTTTTGGCCTGGCGAACCGGGAATGGAATATTCCTAACCGCACGGACACCCGGTTCATGATCGGCTCCTTATCAAAACCACTGACGGCCGCCCTGGTGCTGATCCAGGTACAGAAGGGCCTGCTCGACCTGGATAAACCTGTTGAAGACTATGCTCCGGTCTTTAAGAATAAACCGGCCGCAAAAGTTACACTGCGCCAGTTGCTGTCGCACACCTCGGGGATGCCGAACTATGATATCATCCGGGATTTTTTTCCCCGGATAAGCCGGCAGTATTACAGCCGGGATGAATACCTGAAAGTGTTTATTGATTCCCCGCTGGCCTTTACACCGGGCAGCCACTATGCGTACAGCAGCTGGGGATATTTTACACTGGGCTATATCCTGGAAAAGGTAACGGGTAAGACCTATGCGGGGTTGATGGCAGAGGATATTTTCCGTAAACTGCACATGACTCATTCCGGCTCCTACTATCATACCCAGGTGGTACCGTACCGGGCAACCGGGTATGATTATGCTTTTGACGGGTACACCAGTGCCGATTTCAGGGACCAGTCGAACACCATGGGTACGGGGGATATCTATTCAACGGTAGAAGACCTCTTCAGGTTTCATATGGCGCTGGCGAATAATACCCTGCTGAACAAAGAACTCACGGCGGCTATGTTTACCCCGGGTATAGAGGCAGCGAAATATGGTTTCGGATGGTTTAATAAGTATTTTAAATATACCAGCACGGACAGTGTGGCCTCCAATTTTCACCTGGGGATGACGGAGGGCTTTATTTCATTTATCCGGAGGATCCCCTCCACCAACAGCCTAGTGGTTATTCTCTGCAACAGCTCCCCCACTGATTTTTTTGGCATCACCAACAATCTGTTCAGGATCCTGTATAATATCCCGGTACAGGTAAAACAGCCGGTTCATAAACGAATGGAGACCCTTATTCAGCAAAAGGGCGCCGTACATGCGGTGGAGGAATATAAAAAGATGAAAGCCGATACAGCGCACTACTATATTGACTGGATCTCGCTGAACAATATTGCGCAGCAGTTGCTGGCCCTGAAAAGATATGAAGAGGCAAAGATCATTTCGGAGAATAATGTGATGGAATTCCCGGATAAGGACCTGGTGATGGTGACGATGGGTAATATTTACCTGGCGCTGAACAAAAAAGAAGACGCCATCCTCTTTTACAAAAAGGCCCTGGCCCTGTCTCCTTTTTACGAGGAAGCAAAGAACAGGCTCCGGGAGTTAACCGGGAACTAAAGGACTTGTACCGGAGAATCGCAATGCGTCCTGGTGCAGACCTCCCTGCGCAGTAAAACTGATACCGCTGCCGGAGGCGTAAAACCCGGATATTTGTACCAAATTATTGTCATGAACAGCCGTCCCCTGGTTGTATTACTGCTGGCCCTGCTCCCGGGATTAACCTTCTGCAACAAACCGAACGAGACCAATACCGGTTCGGTAGCGGGAAAGTGGAAAGTAGATTCCGTACAGCTCAGACAGGTTGTCGCCGGGCATATCGAATACCAGACAATCTATGTACCTGCTGCTGATTACTACGATTTCCGGGCAGATCGTCAGCTCTATCGGTACTGGATGGGGATCTATGATACCGTTCCCTATGAAATAGCGGGCCTAAATGGCCGGACCCTGATAAAATACCCCGGTACCGCTGATACGATTTTAGTCCTCACAAATCGCTCCCTGGTGGTGAAGAATCCACAGGGTAATGACAGCAAACTGTTCTTATCGAGATAACCGGTCCTGCTCCCAATAAACCCGCTAAAGGAACGCTTCGTTCACCCGGCACCGGTGCTGTAACATCCGCTCCCGCCGGGCAACCGTGTAGCCCTGTGTATTGTATCTTTAAACCGGCTGGTGCCGTGCCAACAGCTTTCCACCTGCCCTGACACCTTTAACCCGATTCACCATGACCAGGTACCTGCGCTTTGTTTCACCGGTAATTTTTGTTCTGCTGTTCAGTTGTTCCGGCCACCGCAGCGAACGAAAGGAGATCAGCCCCGATACGGCTGCCGCGGGGCCTTCCCGGATGGCGGATACAGCCCGGGTAAAGATCGCTGCGGATACCACCCGTCCCCATACGACCGGTACTTCCTTCCCCACGCTTTCAGCAGCGCAGCTGCGGGAAACGGAGGAGCTGGTGAAACAGTATCCCGGTGCCCGGCAGGCGGCCTTACGCCACTACCTGGCATGGCTTCGAAAAGAATGGGCAGAGGTGCCCAGTCCCTTTACCGCCGCTTACCAGGGAAATGATTTCGGGGATTACCAGCATATCCTTTTCAAAGATGCCCGGGGCAGGACCTACGATTTCGGGCAGGCAGCGAACCACTTTAGCCCGTATACACTGTTTACCGCTTCGGGCCAGTATGCTGACAACCCGCAATACCTGGGAAAGACCTTCACGATCTGGTGGGACTGGAAACTAACCGGCTTTCTTTGCTGCGAAGGAGAATATGACCAGGCCAAAGCCTATCTGCCTGCCATCACAAAACTGGAATTGAGCAAACACTGATACCGCAGCCATTCGTTTTCCTGCCTGCGGCACAGAAACCTTTCAGAGGTCTGCTTAAACCCCGTTAACATTCGGTAACCTTTCTCCTGATGTTTTACCAGAAGGGCTGCATTTTTATAAACACTCAAACAGCCGGTTGACTTTTATCAGCTGTTTTCTCTTTCTGCGGCACTTGCTTTACACATTTATACACCTCCCTAAACCGCAGGGCCATGAAAAAAATCTTTCTTTCCTTATTCAGTGTCATCACCCTTCTTTCCGTTAACAGCAGCGCACAAACCCATAACACGATCAGTCCTTATACAAATTTCCTGAAGACACATACACAGTCCGCCAAAGAGTATATACTGAACCTGTTTAATGATCATGACATGGTGATCATTTGCGAACGACTGCACGGGGAAATGACCCAGTATGAGCTGCTGTCCGGCCTTGTTTCCGATAAGCGCTTTACCGATCAGGTGGGAAATATATTTATGGAGATCGGGCTCAGCACCCTCAACCCGGAACTGAATACCTTCATTCATACCAAAAACCTGCCGGCCGATTCTGTTGACCGGCGCATCCGTTATTTCCAGCGCAACTGCAGTATGTGGCCGGCCTGGAGTAATAGAAACTATACGTATTTCCTGCATGCACTTTATGCCGCGAATAATAAACTGCCGGCGGACAAAGCCCTTACGGTATATCCTTCCGATCTGCCCTTTACCTGGAAAGGGGCCGACAGTCTCGCCCTGATCCGGCTGAAAGGCATGCTCGACAGCCGCGACAGCATCATGGCAGCACAGATCATCCGGCAATTCGATTCCATCCGCACTTCAACAGGCAAAAGAAAAAAAGCCCTGGTGATCATGAACTACCGGCATGCATTTAATATGGAGCTGACCTACCGCGGAAGAACATTGGTGAACGCCGGGAACATCCTCTTTAAAAAATACGGCGGCCGGGTAGCCAATGTACTGTTGAATACAGTAGGTTTTGGCAAGGGTGATGATCTTGTTGCTTTGCAAAACGGAAAATGGGATGCCGCCTTCAGGGCGGTGAAGCGGGAGGAGGCCGGTTTTAATTTCACGAACTCTCCCTTTGGTAAAGATTCATTCGACCTGTTAACAATTAAAACTGATTATTTGTATAAAGATATTTTTACCGGGTTTGCCTTCTACAAACCGATAGAACAGCACCGGATTGAAGAAGGGATTAGCGGATTGGTCGATGAAACCTATATGCCCGAACTGATGCATAAACTTGACCTAATTGTTATAGCAGGCGGTGAATTCGTCCGGATGCGGGAATTTAAAAAAATACTGGAGGACCATCCGGACATGCTGAACATGGAAGAATCGCACAACTATCCCGGGCTGGATGCACTGCTCAGCAAACGGGACAGCTGGCTCAAATAATTCCTGCATGAACCATTTCCTTACCAGGCGGGAGGCCGGCCGGCATAAAAGAGAGCCCGCCACGTACTGATACTGGTTATAATATTCAGCTGCCCCGCCGGAAAAGAACGGTGTGCTGTGCTATATTTCATTATCTTCCTTACCTGAAACAACTGCTGACATATTTTCTTGGCAAAGGGGTGCCGGAAGCCGCCCTTGATGAAATCGTTTCCTGCTTCAAGACAAAATACATCCCGAAGGGCGATTACTTCGCCCGGGAAGGACGAACGAGTAAGTACCTGGCCTTTATCACAAAAGGACTTTTCCAGTACTATTACCTGAAAGACGGGAAAGAGATCACCACGTATGTAACAGGTCCCAACTCTTTTCTCCTCTCCCTCAGCAGCTTCTTTAAACAGCAGCCCAGCCGGGAAAATATACGGGCCATTACCGATACAGAGCTGCTGGCCATTCACCACGATGAAATGATGCGGCTGAAAAAAGAGAACGAAGCCTTCCGTGCCTTTTATATTGCCGCCCTCGAAAACCTGGTGATCAGCATGGATGATACCCGTACCAACCTGATCATCCTCACGGCCGAAGAACGGTATGCCCTGCTGCTGAAGAATGAACCTGATATGCTCCGCCAGATGCCCCTCCAGTACCTGGCATCCATTCTCGGTGTTACGCCCCGCCACCTGAGCCGTATCCGCCATCATTTCTCCTGACCCCGGTTTTCTGGACATTTGTCCGGTGCAGGCCCCCCGGGGCTTTTCATCTTTGTGGTCTCAAAACAAAAACCACACAACATGAGAAAGCAAAAAACAACCGGCTGGCTGCTCCTTGCCGGCGCTGCCGGTGTATTGATCCCTTATACCATCCTTACCCTGATCTTTGACTACCCGGATATCCTGCGCCAGGATGCCGGTACCCTCCTCACCCGCTTCCACGAGGGCGGCGCCGGGCTGATCGGTACCTGGTTTGCCTTCGCCATCATGGGGCTGCCGCTGGTGCCTGCTTATATCCTGCTGGGACAGCAACTCGAAAACAGGTCTGCCTGGGCCCGCACCGCCACCACGATCGGGATAGCAGGGCTGATCGTTCAGATGATCGGGCTGCTCCGCTGGACCTTCGTCGTACCAGTGCTGGCTGATAATTATGTACACGCCACAGACGCTGCGGCGAAAGCAGCGGCCGTCTCCGGTTTTCGTACCCTTCACCAGTTTGCCGGCGTGCTGATGGGCGAACACCTCGGTCAGTTGTTCACGATTCTATGGACAGTGATGATCTCCGTTATTCTTGTACGGATAAAATGGTTTCCCAAATGGATGGGCTGGCTGGGTATTACCAGTTCCTTTATTTACCTGCTGGCCCAGGCCGAATTGTTTTCGACGGTGATTCCGGGTTTCCCGGTTTGGGACCTGGCCGGCCTTATCGGCAGTACCCTCTGGCTGGTGTGGCTGGTGATAGCCGGAGTACTATTGATCCGGAAGAAGCAAGAGACAGACTAACGTGTTTCGTTGAAGTAATATCAGCAGCATCATAAAAAGGAACAGCCCCGGTTGTTCTTTTCCTTTTTCAAAGCAGGTAACAACGGCAGCAAGCGCCATCTCCTTTGTACCTTTACCCGGCATGAAGAAGATCCCTGTCCGCCATATTTCGGCACCACAGCCAGCCTTGCCGGATACTGACCGCTTCAGCATCCGGAACCTGCAGGAAGTACTCGGGGGAAAAGACCTGCTGCATGACCATCATAAACATGACTACTATTTTGTACTGGTCATACAAAAAGGCAGGGGAACACATGAAATAGATTTTGTTCCTAATGCCGTGCAGGACCATACCGTTTTTATCCTCCGGCCCGGACAGGTGCACCGGCTTTCATTAAAGGCAGGCAGTACGGGCTTCCTGCTGGAGTTCGGCATGGGCTTTTATCACCCGGGGAACAGGGTCTCCGCACAGCAATGGAAAAAGGCAACAGCGAAGAACCGTTGTGTGGTGACAGCAGAACGGTTTGGTCATCTGTACGATGTTCTTGCCGCTATTTACAGTGAATACACCCACCGGCAGCAAGGGTACCGGGAAGCCATTAAAGCCTGCCTCGAACTTTTTTTTATTGCGTATAACCGGCAAAGCCTTCAACCCGGAAGAACGGCCAAGGCAGAAAGCCATTACGCCCAGGAGCGGTTTGAAGAATTCTGTCGCCTGCTGGAAAAGAATATCGCTGCCATGAAAACCGTTTCCGGCTATGCCGGGCTGATGAACCTTTCTGTTTACCAGCTGAATGCCATTACAAAAGCAGCGGTCGGTAAAACGGTCTCGGAACTTATCAACGAACAACTCATACTTGAAGCAAAAAGATACCTGCTTGCCACCCCCAACCAGGTTAAGGATATCGCCGGCCTGCTGGGCTATGAAGATTTTTCCTACTTCATCCGGTTTTTTAAAAAACAGACCGGCCAGTCGCCGGAACAATTCCGCAAGAATTTTAAATAAGTCCTGTTCAAGTCCGCAACTGTCCTGCCGGGGGCCCTCACCCCTGATCTAGTTTTGTATTGACAAAATCATTCATCATGAAACAAAACAGTATGAAGACAAAAGCAAGACTTTTCATGGCATTAAAGATCTGGATGGTGATCTACCCTTCTATCA
The DNA here is from genome assembly GCA_046329665.1 of Chitinophagaceae bacterium. Taxonomy (GTDB): domain Bacteria; phylum Bacteroidota; class Bacteroidia; order Chitinophagales; family Chitinophagaceae; genus JJ008. The sequence continues at coordinate 31,433 of JAXLUG010000003.1, forward strand.
CCCTGTTCCTGTTCCTTTTCGGACAGCACTTATCAGCGCTTCCCCTGTACCAGCGGACGTTCATCCTGACCATTTCACTGGTGCCCTGGATGATGTTTGCCGGTGTGCCTTTCCTCGATTTCCTTATCCGCCGCCTGTCGGGCCCGCGGACAGCGAAATAAGACGGCAAAAATGAATGCCTGTCCGGAAAGGATTGTGCAGGCAAAGGCGGAACTTTATATGGCAAACAAGTAGTATTTTAAGCGGGACCCGGTTCCCGCTTCCCTTACTACTCCAAACAGCAGCAAAAACTATGAAACAGCAGGATCAGTATGACGTAATCATTGTTGGCGGCAGCTATGCCGGCCTGGCGGCAGGGATGGCACTGGGCCGTGCCTTGCGGAAGGTACTGATCATTGACAGCGGGGACCCCTGCAATAAACAAACGCCGCATTCACACAACTTTCTTACAAATGACGGGAAAGCCCCTCAGGCGATCGCCTTACTTGCCCGGCAGCAGGTGAGTGCCTATCCTGCTGTCCGTTTTGTGGATGCGGTGGTCACCGCGGGCCGTAAAACCGGGAACGGCTTTGAAATCGGCACATCGGCCGGCGACATTTTTTCCGGAAAGAAGCTGGTCTTTGCAACCGGCATCAAAGACACTATGCCGGACATACCGGGCTTTGCAGCCTGCTGGGGGATCAGTGTGCTGCATTGTCCCTATTGCCATGGATATGAAGTAAGGCACCAGCCGACCGGTATCCTGGCAAACGGCGATACCGCTTTTGAATTAGCCTCACTCATTTCCAACTGGACAAAGGATCTTACCCTTTTTACAAACGGGCGATCCGCCCTGACGAAGGAGCAGCTTGCCAAACTGCATGCACATCATATTATCATTGATGAGCGGCAGGTGGAAAGCATCACCCATAAGGACGGCTACCTGGAGAAGATTGTATTTCCCGAAGGCCGTCCCGCCTCCGTAAAGGCCTTGTATTCACGGCTTCCTTTTGTACAGCATTGCGATGTTCCGGGGTCGCTGGGCTGTGAGATAACAACAGAAGGTTATATCCGGATCGATATGGCGCATAAAACAAGTGTACCGGGCGTCTTTGCCTGCGGCGACAATACCACCCGGATGCGGACCGTAGCCAATGCTGTTTCAATGGGAACGGCCACCGGGTTAATGGTAAATAAGGAACTGATCGAAGAATCTTTCTGAATCATTAAAATTGTCATTTATGTACAGGTTACTGCTTACCACCCGCCGGCTCCTGATCAGGAACCTCCGGCAGCGTGACCTGGCCGGTTTTCATCACTACCGGTCCGATCCGGAAGTGACGAAATACCAGGGGTTTGATGTCTTCTCGCTGGAACAGGCCCGGGAGTTTATTACTGAACAAACAGATAAAATGTTTGGGAACCCGGGAGAATGGGTGCAATACGGAATTGAAAACAGATCAACCGGTGAACGGGTTGGGGATGGTGCGATCAGGTTAAGCCGGCATGATACCCGTTTAGGTGAAATAGGGATCACGATCTCACCGGATCACCAAAAGAAAGGTTTTGCAAAAGAAACCCTGCAGGCCATTCTTGACCATTTGTTCAGCTTGCCGGATTTTCACCGGGTAACAGAGACCGTGGATGCAGAGAATATATCCTCCGTTCAATTACTGAAGAGCACCGGGTTCCGGTTCGAAGGCCATTTCATCGAGAATATTTTTTTCAAGGGCAAATGGGGAAGTGAATACCAGTTTGCCCTGCTGAAAAGGGAATGGCTGCAAGTAAAGGAGCAGCGGCTGATGCCCGGGATCATCAACTGATACGCATGAAAGCATATACCCGAAATAAATATGGCGGCCCGGAGGTTCTCCGGCTGGAAGAAACCGGGATGCCGGAAGTAAAGAATGACCAGTTGCTCGTAAAGGTGATGGCCAATTCAGCTAATCCTGCTGACTGGCATATCATCCGCGGAAAACCTTTTTTTGCACGGTTCACCTTCGGGTTGTTCAGGCCGAAGGATAAAATACCCGGAGCTGATTTTGCCGGAATTGTTGAAGCCACGGGTAAAGATGTACAGGGTTTTAAGCCCGGTGACCGGGTTTTTGGTGAAACGCTGCGGGGCGGTGCCTTTGCCGCCTACGTAAGCGCCCCGGCATCTGTCTGTGCGTTAATGCCCGATGCGGTTGGTTTCCCGGAAATGGCTGCCATTCCCATTGCCGGATTAACCGCACTGCAGGCTGTCCTGACACATGGAAAACTCAAAGAGGGAGAATCAGTACTTATCAATGGTTCATCCGGCGGGGTAGGTCATTTTGCCGTACAGATCGCCCAAGCTGCGGGAGCAAACGTAACAGCAGTATGTTCATCCGGAAATACTGATTTTGTACGATCATTAGGCGCCGACCATGTTATTGCATATGATAAAGAGAACATTCACCGGCATTCCGGAAAATATGACCTGGTGATCGATACAAACGGCAATCTTTCTCACCGTGATTTTAAACGGATGGGGCGGCGGGGGGTGATAACCGGGTTCACTACCATGAGGCATATGATGACCGTCGCATTACAGAAAGCGTTCAGCAGGTTTCCCCTGGTACAGTTTACCGCATCGGCCCGCCCGGAAGATCTTCAGCAGCTCGCCGGCTGGGTACAGGAGGGAAAGATCAGGCCCCGCATTGAAAAGATCTATTCCTGGAAAGACATACCCGAAGCGATCAGCTATATTGAAAAAATGAGGACAAGAGGGAAAGTGGTGATGCTATGGCCCGATGCTGACTAAAAACTGCCATTCCCTGCACCATTCGTTTCAGCCTTTCCCCGAAGGGCAAAGTAGTTTTGTGACTGTAATTATTTATCAATTTAAACCATGTAGTCATGAAACACTTATCCTTAACAGCCGCCATCCTGCTCGCTGTTACTTTACATCACCCGCTCGGGGCCCAGACCGGCCACGACCATACCGGTATGACGGATACCGTCAAACATTTGTTCATTGATGTTCACCAGCTGGAACCTGGTAAAGTAAAATTTGAAGACGTAGCTGCTGCGCACCAGAAGGACCTGGCGGCAGAAGGCAGATACGGCGTCCGTTTTATGAAGTTCTGGGTGGATGAGAAGAACGGACTGGTATATTGTCTTTCTTCAGCCGCCGATTCAGCTGCGGTGATCAGTACGCACAGAGAAGCGCATGGATTATTGCCTTCACAGGTGTACGAAGTAACCGACGGGGACCTCGCTCTTATTAAAAACAAGGAGCATCTTTTTTTAGACATTCATTTCCCCGGTGCCGGACAGGTAACGGCAGCGGCGGTGGCCGCTGCGCACAAAAAAGACCTGGCCGTACAATCCAAATACGGGGTCAGCTTTATCAATTACTGGGTGGATGAAAAGAACGGAGTCGTGATGTGCCTTTCAGAAGCAAAGGACGCCGAAGCCGTGATGAACACACACCAGGAAGCCCATGGGTTACTGCCGGCGCAGGTCCTGAAAGTGAAACAAGGACAATGAACAGGTAAACAGCAGGTGATGCTGAAGTGTTGACTCCGCCGGGATGAACACTTTTTGTTCCGGTACAGCTGAAGCCCCTCCGCTAAAAATGCTTACCTTCCCCGGCAGAAACAAGTTAAACACAACAACAATGGCCGGCGCAAAAAAGAAACTCGCAGCAGATCAGCAGAAAGAACTGATCAGGTTACTGAAAGCCCGTTTTGAAAAAAATATGGGCCGTCATAAAGGAATGGAATGGGCTGCGGTGCAGGCCCGCCTGGAAAAAAAACCGGAGAAATGCTGGTCGCTGTATGAAATGGAGCAAACAGGTGGCGAACCCGATGTAGTGGGACTGGACAAGAAGACGGGAGAGTATCTCTTTTTTGACTGTGCTGCAGAAAGCCCGAAAGAACGGCGCAGCCTCTGTTATGACCGGGCAGCCCTTGAGTCCCGGAAAGAGCATAAACCCGCCGGCAGTGCGGTTGACATGGCTGCTGAGATGGGAATTGACCTGCTCACGGAAGAGCAATACCGGTTTTTACAACAGCTTGGCAATTTTGATACAAAGACTTCGAGCTGGGTGGCCACCCCGGCAGAAATAAGAAGGCTGGGCGGGGCTGTTTTTTGCGACAAACGTTACAACACCGTCTTTCTTTATCACAACGGGGCGGAGTCTTATTATGCTGCCAGGGGATTCCGGGGTTCGCTGAAGATCTGATGCGGGTCTTATTCAGCGGGCACAGTGGCGGTGACGGTCACGACGGTGCCGCTGCCGGGTTTGCTGCTGATATGAAACTTTCCTCCCATCAGCAGGGTCCTTTCTTTCATACCGATAAGCCCGAGTGTTTTCTTTCCGGCCACTTCAGCAGGAATAAACCCTTTACCGTTGTCTTCGATCCGGAGAATGATATTGTTCCCTTCTTCCAGCAGTTCCACATCGGCCCTGGTGGCTTTTGAATGCCGGATCACATTCGTAAGGGATTCCTGGAATATGCGGAACATGGCTGTTTTCACTTTCTCAGGGATGGTGTCGCTTTCAATATTATTGGAAAAGGTGGTGTGAATGTTGAACCGCTCCCGGTAGTCATGCAGGTACCAGTCGATCGTTTCTGCGAGCCCCAGGTCGTCCAGCATCCCCGGCCGAAGTGCAAATGATAACTTCCGTACCGTTCCCATGGCATTATCCAGCAGGTTTTCAAGACCGGTGAGCCGTTTAAGTACCTGCGGGTCGTTATGATGATCCAGTTGCGAACGCAGCCAGGAAAAGTCCACTTTCAGGACGGTCAGCTGCTGTCCGAGCTCATCATGAATTTCCCTTGCGATAGCGGCCCTCTCCTCTTCTCTTACGTCCTGCAGGTGTGCTGACAGTTCCCGCAGTTGCCGGGCCGATTCTTCCAGTTCCCTTTCTGCTTTGAACCGTTCGGTGATATCGATCCCCATTCCCATGGAGCATAATTCTCCTTCATATACCACGGCGATGCAGTTAAAATAATAGGGGATTTTTTTACTGCTTTTGGTCAGCAGGAAAGATTCTGCACTGGCATTGCCTTCGGTAAAAGTGGTCTTGCTTCTTTCATACATGTACTCCTTGTCATCCTTGTCAAAGAAATCAAGTGGTATCATGCCGGCGATCTCCTGTCCTGAATAACCGGAAACCAGTTCGAGATTTTTATTCCATCGCATGAACTTTCCCTGCTGGTTGTAGATATAAAATATTCCCGGGAGGGTGTTAATGACAGAATCCGATAACTCCTTTTCCCTGATGATCTGTTCTCTCGATCTTTTTGATTCAGTAATATCCCGGAGGATACCGGAAATACCTGCTGCCTCCCCCTGCTCATTGAAGAGTACCCTGCCGGTGATCTCCATCCAGCAGATATTACCCTCCTTTGAGAGAAAGCGCAGTTCATTATGGCAATGTTCTTTGACCTGGCCGGTGAGTTCTGAAAAACACATTTTTACCTGTTCCCGGTCGTCCGGGTAAACGAAGTCCTGCACCGGCTTCCCGATACTCTCTTCCCTTGCATAACCCAGTATTTCAGACCAGGCCGGGTTCAGGAATAACCAGCAGCCGTTGGTACCTGCCTGGAAAATGATTTCCCGGGTATGATCCACCACTTCACGGTATAACTGCTCGCTCTTACGAAGGGCCATTTCCCTTTCTTTTTCACCGATAGCAAAGGAGACCTCCCGGGCAATGGTCTGCAGCAATTGTGATTCCTCTTCGGTAAAAAGGTGGGGCCTGTTGAAATACACCATGAACTTGCCTAATAACCGGCCTCCGTAAACAAGGGGGATGAATCCAAGGGCCCGGATACCTTCCCGGCTAATGACCGGGAGAAGGTCTTTCAGGGAGTCTTCCGTTTCGGCATCCGGCACGAAGACGGGTTTCGGGTCCCTGCAATCACGGCTCCAGGGTGAGTGGCCGGCGGTAAACTTTTTATAGTCATCTGAAAGTCCGAATGAGGCCCTGAATTCCAATCCGCCGGTTTTATTGAACTGGAGGATTGAAACCCTGTCCGCATGTACAGAATTGACGAGGCCCCTGATCGTTATTTCATAGATCTCTTCCGGTTTTTCGGCCCGGCTAACCGCATCCGTAAGGGTGGCGATCAGCTCCATCTGCCTGTATTTTGCTTCCAGTTTCTCTTTGGCCAGTTTCCGGGAGGTGATATCAATAAAAGAACCGAATACGCAGAAGGGCCTTCCTTGTTTGTCCTTTACCGCATTACCGGAGAGAGCCACATAAAAGGTACTTCCGTCCTTTCTCCTGGCTTTTGCTTCCCGGTATTCAATACCGTTTTCAATGATGTTTTGCAGCGTGGATTCTGTTTCTGAAGAATCAAACATCTCCAGGATACTTTTTCCTTCCATTTCTTCTTTCCCTGCAAAACCCCACATCCGGCAAAGGGTTTCGTTCACATAAAAGATCCTGCCTTCAAGGGTAGCCATTCCCATTCCTGAAATAGAAGTGGCAATAGCATGTTCTTTCATTTTCAGGTCCTTCTCTATCGCCACTTTCTCGGTTACATCTTTCGCCAGCGCCATCATGTTTCCGTCCGGAAGCATGGCGGTACTGGTTTCCACTATGTAAACCTTCCCATTCTTTGTTTTGATCTTGCGGCGGTCCGTCACCTGTTTGCCGGAAAGCAGCCCTGAAAAATCGACCGGTCTTCGCTGCAGGTCGTCCTCCCACAACAGGTCCTTCAGGCTAAGCGAAGCAAACTCTTCCTTTGTATAACCAAGGTGCCTGCAGGCCCCTTCATTAAAATCAATGATCCTTCCGGACTGGTCGTAAATAATAATACCATCCGATGCGAGCATCAGCAGGTACCTGTATCTGGTTACGATATCTGTCATACCTAAATAGTGCGTGGTCCCGAAAGACCAAACGCCTAAATTAGTGGCTTAGCACCGGTGAGAGGATGATATTCGGCATTAAGCATAAGCACTTACAGCCTTAACAAAAGGGAAATTAGTAGATAAACCTTATTTATGAACAAGTAAGCCCCTTATTTTTTCCGGGGAAATTCCCAAAAGCGCCCTGCCCTTCGGGCAAAAGCTGTTCAGCGGGTTGCTTTCCATGCCCCTCCGGGCGGGGATAGGCGTCTCGTAATGCCTGGTTGGCGGTGGCAGCAACAACTGTTCTGCAGGAAGGCGGGCCGATAAAAGGGTCATACCGAAAGAAACAGGCAACGGTCTGTTCGTCCCGCTGATCAGGTCTCCAGTCCTCACTTTAACCTTAAATAACATTAGCCAGAACCCTTTGCTGTTAAGCATTTCAGATTGAAGACATTTACCAGCATAATTCCCTTAACATTTCCTTTCCCGGTTTTTGGCACACTGGCATCTGCTTTGAAAATAGTAAGTCAACCGGGCGATTAATAGAATAAGTACCGTAATAAGCCCGGTTGTTGCGGTACAGAAAATTTAAACACACAATCATGAAAAAGATCTTTACACTCTTTGTCGGCCTTTTACTCACTGCCGCAGTTTTTGCTGCCGACCGCAGGCCCACCCTTACGGTTACCAGTCAGAAAAACTATAAAATAGTGATCGATGGCCGCACGTACTTCAGCAGTAACATGACCATCCGCCTGAGTGATCTGTATGGCAACCGCTACGACAACCGCCACAGCATCCAGGTATTCGAAATGAGGAAAGGGTTCTTTACCAACCGGGAAAGAATGGTAGCCTCCACTTCCTTTTATGTAAACAACAAAGACCTCTTCATCAACATCGACTGGTTCGGCAGGATCAGTATAAAAGAAATGAGAGGCCCCGGCCGGTTCGACCGTGACGACAGGGATGATCATGACTGGAACAGGGATAATGATCGCAGGGACAGGGATCACAATGACGGCCCTGGCAGAAGGTTCTGATTACCACTGACCCCAGATAAAAAACCGCTCCGTTTACCGGGGCGGTTTTATTTTTGCATCAGTAATTCTGACCAAACCAGCATTCATGATCTCAAAAGCCACTGCCGGTGATATCCCTGCACTTGTCGCATTGCTCAACAGTGCATACCGGGGAGAAGTGTCCAAACAGGGATGGACATCAGAAGCCGACATGATTCAGGGGACGATCCGGACCGATCCAAACCAGTTACAGCAACTGATGGAAAACCCCTGCTCCTGCTTTCTTAAATACCAGAATGATAAAGATGAGATCGAAGGCTGCGTCTTCCTGGATAAACGAAACGGGAAACTCTACCTGGGTATGCTCAGTGTAAATCCAGCTTTACAAGCCAGGGGAACCGGCAAAAAACTAATGCAGGCTGCTGAAGCATATGCCCGTGAGGAAAAATGTCCTGCTATTTTCATGCGGGTGGTTTCCATCCGGCATGAGCTTATTGCCTGGTATGAGCGCCAGGGCTACCAAAAGACCGGGCAGGCAGAACCCTTCGAGGACAGCAAATATGGTACGGCCACCGCCCCCTTTGAATTCCTGCTGATGGAAAAAACGATCTCACCGCTGCCGGTAATTTAAAAATAGTGTGTACCTTACTGCAAAGCTTGCCGTATGGACACCGTTCATTCTCCGGAACTATTCCAACTTGCCCATTCGCTTTACCGTCGTGGTTTTAACGATGAGGAAGTTTCGCTCCAGCTGAGGGAAAAAGGCGCTGCGGAAACGATCCTTCACGACATTATCAGCCAGGTTAAGAACATCCGGCTAACCAAGCGGCGCAAAAGCGGTTTTCTTTGCTGTGGTATCGGCGTTTTCCTGCTGGTTGCCGGCTGTATGCTGACGATCCTTCTTTACAACAGTGGCGGGGATATAAAACTTGCCATGTACGGGCTTACAACCCTGGGGGTAGGGTTTGCCATAAAAGGCCTGATAGACCTGCTGGGCTGGTAATGCCTTTGTTTCCTGTTTAATGCAACGATGACTTATTTTTGCGCCATCTAAACCGCAAAAGTGACCCACATGCCTAAGATCATCCTGGTTCTTACCCTCCTGTTGCCCTCAGCATTATTTTCCCAGAAATACTTTGATAAAACAAAACAGGAGGTAAAAAAGGAGCTTGAAAATTATGTTACTGCCAATAAAGCCTTTAACCCCACACTCACTGAAACTGATACCACTCTTGTGCTGTCCATCACCGGGCAGGAAAAAAAGACAGACAGTTTTGTATACGGTTTTGATAAGACCAGCGGGAAATGCAGTTACCAGCGAACAATGGCCGGTTGTGATTCCTGCTATAAAAAATACCTGAACGATCTTCTGAATCAGAAGGAGTATGCCTGGAAAAAAATAAACGGCAACCAGTATGTCTCAAAATTTGCCAGTCACCTGATGCTCGAGCTTCCTTTTGATAAAGATGATTTCACCTTCACGCTTTTCAGGGCCAGCTGGACAAAAGAGCTGTATGATATCCTGATCAAAAACTGATTGCCGCTTACAAATTAATTTTCAAGCAGCCCGTCTGCCTTCCATTGTTTGAAGACATTGATGAGGCTGTCGCTGAGTTTAACCTGCGGCCGGCTCATGGGCATAAAACCTCTTTCGCCGGGGTTCAGCTGTATCCTGCGGAGAATATCGTCAATATCAGTTTTCACATTTGCATAGATCGTATATGGTTTTTTGTTACCCCCTTTGGCGGGCACATGGCAGGGAGCACATTTATCCTGGATTACGGCCATAACGTTGGTGGCAAAGGTAAGTTTAGCCGGTGCAGGAGGCGTCTCTTCAGCAGTCGCTTTCTTGGAAGGTCCGCAATTGCTCAAAACAACAACAAGGGCACCGAATACAACAAGGAGGGATAGTTTCTTCATGTAGTTTGTTTTAAAAATGAATATAGAAAAAATAACTGAAGTTGGAACACCGGTCATATTATCGGTATAAAATCCGGGAGCGTTGCCTTTTAGTGAGATACATGAAATAAATTTGCAATACTTCTCATGATCCAATCCACTGCACGGGCTTACCGTAACGCTTATTCAGGGTTGTCCAAGGAAACCTGGCTCCTCTCCTTCATCATGCTGGTGAACCGGAGCGGGACCATGGTACTTCCTTTCATGACACTTTACCTTACCCGGCCTGCCATGGGGTATACAGTAGGCCAGGCAGGTATTGTACTGGGGTTATTCGGCCTGGGCGCCTTCAGCGGTGCCTGGCTGGGAGGAAGGCTTACGGACAGGATCGGGTTTTACCCGGTTCAGCTGATGACACTAACGGGAGGCGGCATCCTTTTTATGTTGCTGGGGCAGATGAAAACGTACCCGCTGATCTGCATTTTTACCTACCTGCTCAGTTTTGTCAACGAAGCCTTCAGGCCTGCCAACTCAACGGCGATCGCTTCCTACAGCAAAGAAGAGAACCGGACCCGGTCTTATGCGCTGAACAGGCTGGCCATCAACATCGGCTGGGCAGTGGGAAGCGGCCTGGGCGGATTCCTTGCCGGTATCAATTACGAGTTACTTTTCTGGGTGGACGGATGCACCAACCTTTTTGCAGCAGGTCTCTTATGGATCTTATTAAAACCTGTCAGTTTTAAGCCCGCCCGTCACGATGCTGAACCATCCGTTGTGGCCGTCCCGGCTTACCGGGATAAGGGATTCATGTACTTTATCCTGATCACTGTACTTTTTGCAGCCTGTTTCTTCCAGCTATTTACAAACCTGCCCGTTTATTTCAAAGAGCAGGTTCATCTTACCGAAGCTTTCATTGGTGCGATCATGGCCTCAAATGGTATTATGATCGGGATTCTTGAAATGATCATCGTTTACAAACTGGAGGGAAAAAGAAATAACCTGGTATATATCGCCGCAGGAGTTTTTATCACAGGGCTTTCCTTCATCATGCTCAACATACCCGGTATTGGCCCGCTGCTTTGTTTCCTGATGATCTGCACGATCACCTTTGGTGAGATCCTGGCATTGCCGTTTATGAATACCTACTGGATCCGGCGGGCAAGACCGGACAACCGCGGTCAGTATGCTGCCCTGTACACCATGGCCTGGTCGGCGGCACAAACCCTGGGGCCGATGGGAGGTGCCCAACTGGTACAGCAGGCAGGTTTCAGGGCTCTTTGGTGGACAACAGGCGGTCTTTGTATCATTACCGCTTTTTTCTTTCACAGGCTTCACCGGCATATTAGATAATTATTAAATGAAAAGCATCCTGCATGCATTCGTATGCGTCTGTGCTGCAGTAAAGCCGGATTGAGCAAACCCTTACTTTTGCACAAACAATTTTGAATGAAAAGGATCTTTTTCGCATTAGCCTTTTGCTGCCTGGCTCAGGGCTTTGTGAGAGCGCAACAATCTGTCCCCCGTCCCAGACTTGTAGTGGGGATCGTGATCGACCAGATGCGCTGGGACTATCTCTATCGCTACTACGACCGCTATGCACCCACAGGTGGTTTCAAACGCTTCCTGAATGGCGGCTTCAGTTGTGATAATACAATGATACCTTATACGCCGACCTATACCGCCTGCGGTCACAGCTGTATCTACACCGGTTCTGTACCTGCTATCAATGGTATCACCGGGAACACCTGGTGGGACAGGCTGCAGAAAAGATCCGTGTATTGTACGGAAGATAAAACGGTGAATACCGTGGGCAGTAATTCAGCTCTTGGGAAAATGAGCCCGAAGAACCTGCTGACCACCACTGTATGCGATGAACTGAAACAGGCCACCAACAACAGGAGCAAAGTAATTGGCATAGCGATCAAAGACCGGGGCGGCATTCTCCCTGCCGGTCATAGTGCCAATGCCGCTTACTGGTACGATAATACCGTGGGAACCTGGATCACTTCAGATTACTATATGACGGCATTGCCAAAATGGGTAACTGATTTCAATGACCAGAAACTGGTGGACAAGTATTATAACCAGGGCTGGGACCTCCTCTACCCTGCAGCTTCTTATACACAAAGCAGCGCTGATGAAAAGAGCTATGAGGCAAAGGCCCTCGGGTCCAATAAATTCCCCTACGACCTGAAACAATATGCGGGCAAGGATTATGGAAAAATAGCCAGTACCCCGATGGGCAATACCTTAACAGCGGAATTCGTAAAAGCCGCCATTACCGGTGAAGAACTGGGTGCCGACAACATCACCGACTTCCTGGCAGTAAGTTTTTCTTCCACTGATTACATCGGTCATTCCTACGGACCCAACTCCATTGAAATAGAAGATTGCTACCTCCGGCTGGATAAGGACCTTGGTAACCTTTTCAGCTTTCTCGACAGCAAAGTAGGTGCCGGTCAGTACACCGTATTCCTTTCTGCAGATCACGGCGTGTTACAGGTACCGGAATACCTCAAAGAAAATAAACTGCCGGGCGGAAGAATGTTCATGGGTACGGTGACAAACACCATGAACAAGCTCCTGAGTGAAAAATACAAGCTGCCGGCTATCATCTCAAGTGATGAGAACTACCAGATCACGTTAAATCATCATATCCTGGATTCGGCAAATGTGGATGAGGATGATGTGTCCCGCTGGATCATCAAATACCTGTATAAAGATTCTGCTGTTTCCGGCGTATTCGCACTCAAAGACCTGAATGAGGTCCCGCTTCCTTCCACGCTGCGGAAAATGTTCAATAACAGCTATTACAGGAACCGGTCCGGTGATATACAGATCATTTTGAAACCTGATTATATCGATGCGCTCAGTAATGCAGGTACCACCCACGGGTTATGGAATCCCTATGATTCACATATCCCGCTGCTGTGGTATGGCTGGGGCATCAAAAAAGGGAAATCGAACCATGAAGTGTATATGACAGATATTGCCCCGACGATAAGCGCCCTGCTAAAGATCCAGATGCCCAGCGGAAGTATCGGCCAGGTGATCGAAGAGGTGTTAAAATAAAACGGGGAAGCGGAGCGAATATTTTCAGTACCTTTTCTGACGTTTGCACATATAACCACCACAAAAAACAAACATGAAAAACAGCCGGTTTCTTTTGCTCCTGCTGCTGACAGGCATCCGCTTCTCTGTTTCAGCACAGCAAATTGACAGTGTTAAATTCTTCACTGACGAGCAGCCGATCGAAGCCACATTGTCCACTGATATTAGGGCTTTGCAAAACCAGAAATCGGGCAACGAGGATTTACAACCTGCCACCATCAAAATGAAATTCCCTGACGGCACCGAAGTGGAGGAAACCATCCAGGCAGGACCAAGGGGTAATTTCAGAAGGGGGTATTGCCGGATCCCGCCCATCCGGTTGCAGTTCAGAAATGCCACTTCACCCCGGCTTTCCGGCCTCGGCAAACTGAAACTGGTGATCCCCTGCGGAGGCAATGCTTCCGACGAAGAACTGCTGCTGAAAGAATACCTGACGTACAAGATCTACAACCAGCTTACAGATATGAGCTTCCGGGTACGGTTACTGAAAATGACCTTTAACGACACCCGGGGCAAGAACAAATCATTTACTCAATACTCGTTTCTTATAGAGGATGACGGGGATATGGCCCGCCGGAATGGCTGTAAAAAAAGAGACCACGGCCAGATCATGACAGAAGCCACCGACCGGGAAACCATGACGATGGTCTCCATTTTTGAATACATGATCGGGAATACCGACTGGTCCGTGCCGAACGATCATAATGTCGAACTGATATTCAGCAAAAGCAATCCCAATTACCCGCCCTACACGGTTCCGTATGATTTTGACTATTGCGGATTGGTAGATGCCAGTTATGCCGTGCCTAACGAAGTGATCGGAACAGAAAAAGTAACAGAACGGGTATACAGGGGGTTTCCACGAAGAATGGAGGAGATACAGGCTGTCCTGGATAAGTTCAGGGCGAAGAAACAGGCCATCCTTGACCTGGTCAGCAACTTCGCTTCCCTGAATGAAAGAGCCCGGAGCAGTATGGAGAAATACCTCAAAGAATTCTTTACCCTGATAGAAAGCAAAAGCCAGGTACAGACCGCTTTTATCGATAACGCAAGAACAAGCTAATTAAATTAACGTATGGATCTTAAAGCACAATTTGAACAAGCCGCTGCCGACAGCAAGAGCCTGCCGGAAAAACCTTCTAATGAAGTATTGCTGCAATTATATTCTTTGTACAAGCAGGGAAGCATCGGCGATGTTAATACTGACCCGCCTTCCAACCCCTTTGATTTTGTTGGCAAAGCCAAATATGAAGCATGGGCCGGCCTGAAGGGCAAATCAGCGGAAGAGGCCATGAAGGAATATATTGCGCTGGTAGAGAAATTAAAAGCCTGATAACTGCCTTCAGGAGTTGAAAGCGGACCGGTACACGCTGTCGAATTGTTTGCCGATCGATTCATAGCTGAACCGTGCGGCTGCCTTCTCTGCAATTCGTTTTCTGTCATAGTTTGCATATTGCATCAGCAGGGTCTGCATGGCTCCCGCCAGTGCCGCTTCATTACCTGCATCAACCAGCAATCCGTTTGATTCATCCAATAGCTCTGGCACACCCCCCACCCGGGTGGCGATAACCGGCAAGCCGCAGCACAGGGCCTCGCCGATGACACAGGGTGAGTTTTCGATATGACTGAAAAGGATAAGACCGGCAGCTTCTTTCATGGCTGCGGCCACCTGCCCGTATGGGATCACCCCCCTGAAGTGAATAGCGTCCTCCGGCAACTGCATACCAGCTGCAAATTGTCTTATCGCCGGAGCAGTATCCCCTACCATCACCAGCTCACAATTTTTATGCTGGCGATATACTGCAGTAAAGGCCCGGATAATTCCTTCGGGATTCTTTTGCGGGGTCATTACCGATACATGAATGAACCGGAATTTTTGGGAAGGCCCTGTGTCAGCAACATCCGGCGTGCAGGAAAAAAGGTCTGTATCAGCCACATTATTGATCACCTGAAATTCTTTGTGTATCACGGACTGTTGTATCCGTAGCCCCAGGTTCCTGCTTACCGGCAGCAGCAGGCGGCAATCCCGGATAATCCGCTTCACCGAGCGGCGGAAAAAAAGGGGCCGGTCATTGAACGGATAAGGATCTTCCGGCTGGAAAATTGTCCAGTGCTCGGTCAGCAGGTAATCCCACCCAAACATTTTCCTGCACCAGTCAGCTGCAAGTCCTGCTTTCCAGGCAACATGCAAATGCACGCCATCCGGTTTTCCAAACCGTATTTTATAGTTTCGCAATGCCTGCTTATACAGGAACAGCCATTTATAATGTGCTTTTATCCTTCCTGTAAACGATCTTTTGGCGGGGAAATAAACGATCTGTTCTGTAAGGCCCGGAACCGTATTGATCACCACTTCCTTTTCTTTACCCCGGGTCTCACCTGAATAATCAGCCGTCACGTATATCACATGAATATCGTTATATAAAGACGCCGCACGGGCATGCCGCTGAATAAAGTCACCATTATACAGGTTTGTTTTATCGGGATACCAGCTGCACAGCCACAATATCTTTTTTCTTTCCATCGGGGAATAAAAATAGACTTCCTTACGCTGTGAACAAAATCCTTCCGTCTTTGTTGAGCAAGTTTATGCTTAGTCATACATTTGGATATGGCTTTACTCAAACGTCTCCGCAATCTTCGCTCTGAGGATAACACCGGCTTCGGAACCAACAGCAACAGTACCGGCGGACGTTTTTTCAACCGCAACGGCAAGCCCAATGTTATTAAACATGGCGTAGGGGTGCTGGAGCGCTACAGCTGGTACCATACCATGCTGGAGATGAAACGGAGCAAGTTCATCTTCCTGCTTTTCGTTATTTATATTATCATCAACCTTTTCTTCGCCGGAATATATTACGCTATCGGCATCAATCACCTGGCCGGTGTGAACAGCGGTTCTTCGTTTAAGAATTTCACGGAGGTATTCTTTTTCAGTGCGCAGACCTTTACAACCGTTGGCTATGGCCGGATCAGCCCCGTGGGTTTCCTGGCCAGTTCCGTATCCACTTTTGAAGCTTTTCTCGGCCTTCTCAGCTTTGCTATCGCAACCGGTTTATTCTATGGCCGTTTTTCCCGACCCAGGGCTTTTATCCGTTTCAGTGATTTTGCCCTTATCGCTCCCTACAAGAAAGGGACGGCGCTGATGTTCCGGATGACCCCTTTTAAGAACAACAGCCTGTCGGAGGTGGAGACCAAGGTAACTATGGCCGTTACCACTGAAGAAAACGGAAGATTGACCGATAAGTTCTACACCCTGAAACTGGAAATATCCAAAATAGACGGGATGGCGCTGAGCTGGACCATTGTTCACCCGATTACAGAAGACAGTCCCTTTGCAGGAATGACAAAAGAAGATATTGCCGCATCGGACCTCGAGATCATGGTGTTTGTGAGGGGTTTTGATGAAGTATTCTCCAATAATACAGTGGCCCGCACGTCTTATATCAGCAGCGAGATCATCTGGGGCGGTAAATTCAGGATCATGTATCATCCCAGCAAGGATAAATCAAAGACCATACTGGATGTGGACAGGCTGAATGAATTTGAGCGGGTGGAAATACCTGACCTGCTGGCTGCACCGGTTACCGCCTAATTCACTACCGGCACCAGCTTGAGGAAGTCCTTCCGGTTCATGTAATAGAACATGAGCAGCCAGATCAGCGGGATAAAGCTGAACACTTTTAATATCAGCAGACCGCTGTACAACCCGCCGAGATAACAACCGGCCAGCACTACAAACCCGATCAGCAACTGGAGATCATTGATTGCACAGGATACTTTAAAGCAGTATGTATCCCATTCTTTGTATACCAGCCGGAGCGGTTTGGTGTAATGATACCCGTCGGTAATGACTATCCTCGGATTATTTTCTTCCACAGGAATTACTATTGGCCTTGTATGCTGCAACGGGTATATCTCCCGGCTGTTGACAATGGCCCTGACCTTCAGGAAACTGAGCAGTACCTGGTTCCTGCGCTGCAATACGATATGAAAGTTGCTTTGAATCGTTAAACAATTGACCGGTTAATGCCGGCAGAGAAGATCCACCCGCCTTATTTTAAAGCTTTAATGATCTCAATGAAATCTGCTGCCACCAGTGAAGCCCCTCCCACCAGGCCACCATCTACATCCGGGCAACTGAACAATTCTTTTGCATTGTTTGCCTTTACACTCCCCCCGTACAGGATGGGAATCTCATCCGCCACGGCATCACCGTATTTTCCAGCTATTACAGAACGTAAATGCCGGTGCATTTCTTGTGCCTGCTCCGTGGTGGCCGTTTTACCGGTGCCAATGGCCCAAATCGGTTCATATGCAATGACAAGGGTCTTTATTTTCTCGGCAGGGAGGTGAAACAGCGATTCTTTCAGCTGGGCGGCCACAAACCCGTCCTGGCTTCCTGCCTCCCGTATTGAGAGGGGTTCCCCGCAACAAAATAGGGGGGTGACAAAATTCTCAAGGCACAGGTTTACTTTTTCCGCCAGCACGGCATTGCTTTCTGCATTGTACTCCCTCCGCTCACTGTGCCCGATGATACAGTAAGTAATATTCATAGAGTGGAGCATCTCCACAGATACTTCACCGGTATAGGCGCCGCTTTTCTTATGATGGCAATTCTGTGCTGCCACTTCGTAGTTAAATTCCTCTTCCGTTTCACTTCTTGTCATCAGCAGGTATGGATACGGAACGGCAAAAATGGCCAACTGATGCTCCTTCAGCCTGATCCCGGCCCCCAGGATCTCATCCAGCAGTTTTTCCCCCTGCTGATAAGTAAGATTCATCTTCCAGTTCGCGGCTGCAATTTGTTTTCTCATAAAGTAAAAGTTGATTATAGGTTTAATGCCTGCGCTGCTTTATCAGGCTGTTCAGAACTTCTCAAATACATATTTCAGTATGCTCTTTTCATCTTCGGTAAGCACCTGCTTTTTCAGTTTTTTCCATCCGCTGATATCCTGGAGGGCTTTCTCAAATTCATACCTTTCCACACCGTCACTGCCCCAACTGAAACTGGGAATATATTTGGGAGTAAGGCCACCTCCAAATACATTGCAGCAAACACCGATCACTGTGCCGGTGTTAATGGCTGTATTCACGGCAGTGCGGGAATAATCCCCCATCAGTACCCCGCATTTCATGCCAGCTTTCAGTTGTCCGCCGGGTGTCCATACTTTCACATCACTTGCATTGTTCTTCAGGTTGCTGTTGGTGGTGCCGGCGCCCATATTGCACCATTCCCCCACCACGGAATCGCCAAGGTACCCGTCGTGTGCCTTATTGCTGTAGCCAAACAGTACCGAGTTCTTTATTTCACCTCCGGCCACACAAAAGGGTCCCAGCGTGGTGGCGCCATATACTTTGGCCCCCATCTTCAGGCAACTCCCTTCTCCCATGGAAAAGGGTCCGCGGATCATGCATCCTTCCATCACCTCAGCGTCCTTTCCAATGTATACCGGGCCGGTGGAGGCATTGATCAAGGAGTGCTCGACCCGGGCGCCTTTTTCAATGAAAACCTGCCCGGGTTCTGTCACCTTATTTGTCTTTGATAGCTTCTGACTTTTTCTGCCCCTGGTAAGAAGGACAAAATCCTGCCGGATACATTCATCGTTCAGCTGGAAAATATCCCAGGGGAACTGAACCGCTCTTACTTCCTGCGGAAATACAACAGCCTTTCCAACACGGATCTTATACCGGTTAATGATGTCTTTGCGGGTAATGCGGTACACCACGCCGTTGCCGGAGGGGGTGGCGATGAACTCTCCGTCTTTAAGATTCAGAACAGCCTTTACCAATTTGGGAGTGGGAAGCACATTACCATGTACCATGAAACAAACTCCATTACCGGTAGCCTCATCGATATTAACAGACCGTTCCAGGTCTTTGTAATCATCTTCTTTCTTATCAAATGACCGGAGCTTCAACATCAGCTCCCATTTTTCCCGGATCGTGAGGATACCCACCCGGATGTCCTGTATCTGCCTGGTCAGGGTGAAAGGGTGCAGGTTTTCCGGCTGGCAAAATTCTTCTGTGAAAATCAGTTTGTTCATTGGAGTTTTGCAGTTTTCAAAAATAACTAAAGTATCCTATCTTACTCCATTAAACATCCTGCTTATTAATCTATGTTTCAGAAGGTATTCTTACGAATCTCCCTGCCCGTTTTTTGCCTGGGCCTATGGCTGTCTGCCCCGGCACAGGATAAGCCCCTTCCGGATGAACTGAAGCCCTTCCTGTTTCCCGGGCACGAGGCACTTGATTTTATCACCGGCGACCTGAATGGTGATATGAAACCGGACGCTATCCTTATCCAGCGGGTGATTGGGGAAGATACCCTGCTGGAAGACGATTACACCAGGCCCCTGCTTATCCTGGTCCGGCAGGCCAATAATACTTTGAAACAGGTGGTAAGGAACGACAGTGCCATTCTGTGCCGCCGGTGCGGTGGTGTGTTTGGCGATCCCTATGAATCAGGCCGGATTGAAAAGAACGGGTTCAGCCTTTACTTTTATGGCGGGAGCGCTGAACGCTGGGCTTATGAATACCGCTTTGCCTGGAAACCGCTTAAAAGGGACTGGCTGCTGGTGCTGGAAAGTCAGACCACATTTAATGCAAATGACCCCGAAATGAAAATGACGGAGGTGACCATTAAAGAAAACGAACTTGGCCCCGTCAGCATAAAAAAATTCAATGCCACCCCTGTTTATGAAGACAGCCGCTGGAAGGTAATTGCCGCCAGGACCTTCTTCTATACCAACCCGGACCCGGGGAGTAAACCCAGAAAAGGTTACCTGGTAAAAGGGAATGTTGCCACCGGCATCCGGCAACTGAAAAACTTCATTGAGGTAGGTTTTGAGAATGAAAAATCAGAATATACCACTGGCTATATACGCAGGAAAGACCTTCAGAAAATAAAATGACCTCCTGAAGAATCAGGAGGTCTTAAAGTATAGCCATGAAAAACAAAACTCATCCCGCAAGCGGGACAAGCTCTGCACAAGTTAATATTATTCTGCTTTTTTGGCGTATTTCTTTTTAAACTTATCTATACGGCCCGCTGTATCAACCAGCATGTTCTTACCGGTAAAGAAAGGGTGCGAAGTGTTGGAGATCTCCAGCTTTACCAGGGGGTATTCATTGCCGTCTTCCCATTTAATGGTCTCTTTCGAGTCAGCAGCAGAGCGGCTGAGGAAGGTGTGACCATTACTCATGTCTTTGAAAATAACTAACCGATACTTATCGGGATGGAGTCCTTTTTTCATAATACTATGATTTTTAAAGGCTACACGGATTTTGCCGTATAGATGAATGGATAATTTTAACCCGGAAAACCCTTCCCGGGGGGTCGCAAAGATAGCCCTGATCTGAGAGGAATCCAAATGAAATTAGCCCCCGGAACGGGTTCGGGCCGTACGGATATGCCATTTGCCCGTTAGCTGCTAAACCAGGCAGCCGGAAGGATCGTTGCTTCCGGGTAAGGTGAAGTAGCCGTACCCGGGAACTTATGAAGGGATATAAAAGATGAAAGCGCCAAGTGAACTTCTTTCCGGCTTTCGCCTTCTTTCCGTTTACCCGACGCTTTCTGGAGATATTTCCACCTTTTGAGGGGTTTCCATTTCTCCTGGAGTTACTTCCGCCTTTTGAGGGGCTTCCGTTTCTCCGGCACTACCTTTTATTGCTAAAATTCCGTGCAGTTGTATACCAAATATAAATTACCCAACTACCGGTTTCCAAATATTTGCCCCTTTTGATCTGCACCCCTTATCCACTTGGTTATGCACATAAAACAGGGTTATACGCAGGTAGCAAAGACCTTTTCCCTTGAAATAAGGCTGCTTATTACCAATTTGAAAAAGGAACCCCGGGCCGGGATCCTGCACTTCCTAAAGTGTCCCGGAAAACGGGGCCTTCAATTCCGCATATTGATGTACTGAAGGGGGATATTAAGGTTAGCATTGCGGCAAAGTTGAATGATGGCCTGCAGGTCATCGATCTTTTTCCCGGTTACCCTTACCAGGTCATCATTTATGGAGGCCTGCACTTTCAATCCGGAATCTTTGATCAGCTTCACGATCTTTTTTGAATCTTCCTGCGCCAGTCCGTTCCGCACTTTTACTTCTTTTTTCCAGGCTTTCCCGCTTTGGTTGCCCTCCTTCGATGTATCGAATGCTTCCGGGGCAATACCCTGCTTGTGGGCCCGGCTGATCAGCACATCGATCAGCTGGCGCATTTTCATATCATCATCTGTTTCCAGTTTCAGGAGGTAATTCTTTTTATCGAGGTCGATCACGACATGACTGCCTTTAAAATCAAAGCGGTTAGTGATCTCCTTGGTGGTAACGTTCACAGCATTATCCAATGCCTGTGCATCCACATTGCTTACGATATCAAAAGAGGGCATAGCAACTGGTTTTGGTTGATACAAATATAGAAAAGTCCCCTCTGGAAAGAAGAGACTTTTCATATACACACATGAGAAAACTGAACGTATTATTGTCCGCCCTGCCCCACCCTGTTCTGCTCATCCTGTGAGGCACTGCTCCTGCGCCGCGGAGGCTGGTTCTGCTGGCTTGTTTTGCCAAACCGGTATGTAAAGGTGGCTGTTACCTGGCGGTTATCCCATTTGTTTCTTACCCTGGAGTCAACAATGTCATACTGGGTTTTTCCGCTGTACCGCTGTATCCAGAAAGGATCCCTTAGGTTCAGCCGCAGGGTGCCTTTGCCTTTCAGCACCTGTTTTTGCGCACCAAAGCTGAGCAGGTACATGGGGTCATTGATCGTAAGCTGGTCAACGCCTTTGGCCCGGTAGAAACCGGAGATCTCTGCCGTAAAGCCCTGTTTGATGGTGAAGGTCTGCGTCATATTGATCATAAACGAGGTATACGAAAGATCCAGCGGTTTGTTTTCATAAATGCCTTCATAATGGTTATTGTATACGTTTACGAAAATGTTGGAGTTCCACCATTTCGTTACCGGTACCGGTGCAGTGACGGAGATACCGATATTCCTGAACCGGGCCACATTATCGGAAGTGAGGTACAGCAGATCGCCATCGGGTTTCACCAGCTGGGATATCACATCATTGGTGCTGTTATAATTCAGTGTGGTGATCAGCCTGCTTTTAAATGAATGGCTCAGCTCGATATTATGTGTGAACTGCGGCAGCAGGAAAGGGTTACCCTTTCGGTAGGACAGCGAATCCAGGAAGTAAATAAAAGGATTGAGGTCCTGGTAGTTCGGCCTTGTGATCCTTCTGCTGTAGGAGATGGTGAACTTGTTACTCTTGTCCGCATCATAACTGATGAAGGCACTCGGGAAAAGATTGGTAAAGTTCCTTTTGAAGCTTGAATCATTGGTTACCTGGTAACCCTTGGCAATTGTATTTTCAAGGCGCAGTCCTCCCTGCAGCGACCATTTCTTTATTTGTTTGTTCACATTTACATAGGCTGCATTGATGTTTTCATCGTAGATAAAATGATTGGACCTGTTATCATCGATCCATTTGACACCATCCCAGCGTACGTAATTAACCAGGTTATCATTACTCACAAAGCTGCTCTTTACACCCGCCTCCAGCCTTCCCCCGCTTTTGAAGGGATGTGTATAATCTGATTTAAAAGAATAAATATTGATCCGGGCAGGAAGGTATCCCTTTAATACCAGTTGGTTGCCAAAAGGCTGGTTGTTGCTGTCATAGAAATCCGTTGTCAGCGTCATCCGGGACGTATTATCATAAGCGATGAAATCAAAGTCTGCAGTAAGCTCCCTGCCGCTTGAATCAAACTGGTGCCGGTAATTGATATTGGTGGAAAGATTACGGAACTTGATCCGGTTATTTGTTTCAGACACCATCTTTGAAAGCAGGTTGTGGTTCTCATCATTGGTGGTGGTTACTGTTACAGGTGTCGGATGACCGGAAAACACAAAACCGGTAGCAACAAAGCCAATGGTATTGTTCTTGTTGATGAAATAATCAAGCCCGAGTTTGAGGGTATGGTTGTTGTTACCAAACTTAAAATTGGTCAGCACATCATTGTACCCGGTTATTTTCTTATCCTGGTCAAGTTTTGTCCTGCTGATCTCCAGCTGGCTTCTGCCGCGGAAAATATTGGGATTATAGTTGCCGAAGAAGTTGATCTTATTCTTGCGGTAGTTAAAGTTGATGCTGTTCTGTGTTTTAGGGATCACATACAGCGTATTATTGGCCTCAAAGAAACTGGTGGTAATACCTGTCATGACCGAACCGTTAAATCCGCCTGCCCTTCCTTTCTTTGTTTTGATGTTGATGATGCCGGAGTTTCCGGACGCATCATAACGGGCAGAGGGGTTGGTCATGATCTCAATCTGGTCAAGTGCCGAGGCGGGCATGTTCTTCAGCAGGTTGGAAAGATCGGAAGGAGAAAGATAAGTTGGTTTTCCATCCATCATCACGATCACTCCTGCCTTGCCGCGGAGGCTGATCGTTCCATCATTGCTCACCATTACCCCCGGCGATTTCTCCAGTACTTCCAGCGCTGTAGCTCCTGCACTGGTGGGAGAGGCTTCCACATTCACTACTGTTTTGTCGATCTTGGATTCAATGAAGGGGCGCTGTGCGGTAACGGTCCACCCATGAGCTCTTTACGGATGGCTGCAGGGTAACTGCTTCTGCATGCACCGCCGCAGAAGACGCATTGATGTTAACCGGGCCGCTATACCTTTTTCAAAACCCGAAGAACTGAAAGAAGAAGGTAACTTCCTCATACGGCAAATTCATACTTTCCATCCTTGCCGCTGACGGCTGTTTTTACTAATGCTGAGTCTGCAGACCGCAGCAGGGAAACGGTGGCAGCTATAGCGACGTTGGTGCCATCCGCTACAGTACCCGATATTTTGCCTTGCGTTGATTGTGCCTGTACCGCAACGATACAGCTCAGAAAGGATACACAGAGTGTAAAGATTTTTTTCATAATCATGGCTATGGTTGGTGATCGATATGATAAAGATGCAGTACAAAAATTTACATACCGATACGAATATGACAAGTTTCGTAGTTTTCGTGTTAAAGGGCAATAATGACGTGTCAATACACAAGCGGTAAAAAAACCACAGCCTGGCCCGCAATTCGTTAAAGGTTGTTAAAAGAAGGGCATGCTTGTTCAGCCATGCCCTTCGATAAGGTTTATTAATACCGTACTGATTAATGACCGCCCTTTACACGGTTCTGTTCATCGGAGGCACCCCCTTCTTTGCTGCCACCGTTCGCTTTCAGCTTTCCTTTATTGAATCTCCAGGTAAAACTCAGCCCCACTGCCCGCTGATCGTTTATATCTTTAAAGCGGGCATCCACTGTTCCGTACTGGCTGTATCCTTTATAAACTGCTCCCCTGAAAATATCACGGAAATTCAGTTTCAGCGTTCCTTTTCCTTTCAACACCTGTTTACTGAAGCCTGCATCTACCTGGGCAATGTCACGGATAAAGATCACTCCTTCCAGGCCCTTTGTCCTGTAAAATCCGCTCACTTCGGCTCCCCAGCCTTTGCCCCATTTGAATTGCTGCTGCACCTGTGCCAGGAAGGTGGTGATACCGATAGAAATGTTATCATTATTCACGATACCCTTGAACCGGTTGTTGGCAACATTGGCATAGATGCTTCCGCTCCACCATTTATTGATCTGCTTAAAACCGGATACGGCGAACCCGACCTGGTTCTGCGTGGCAATATTTGCTTTCTTGATAAAAGTTTCATTGGTTGCCTCCCGCTGCTCGATCACCTGCTGAATAATATCAGTAGTGTGACTGTAATTCAATGTGCTGGTGAGGAAGCCTCCATAGGTATGGCTGAGTTCAATGTTATGGCTGAATTGCGGTTTCAGGTCAGGGTTCCCCTGTTCAAACGTGTACCGGTCAAGAAAATGGATAAAAGGGTTCAGGTCGCCATAATCCGGGCGGTTGATCCTTCTGCCATAGTTAATCACAAACTGGTTCTTTTCATTGGCCGAATACTGCAGGTATACGGTCGGGAACAACTGCGTGTAGTTTCTTTTGAACTGTACACCAGTAGTAAGCTGATCTCCTTTGGCGTTGGTGTTCTCCAGGCGAAGACCAAACTGACCGCTCCATTTTTTGCCAAGCGGAGTGCTGAAGTTGGCATATACTGCATTGATGTTTTCCTCGTACACGAAATGATTACTCCTGTTAAAATCATGGTATGACTGACCGTTTCTCAGTGAATCATAACTGGCATTATTATCTGTTTTTACGTAGCTGGTTTTAAGACCGGCCTCGAATTTGGCGCCTTTCTTCAGGGGTTTTGTATAATCGGCCTTCGCACTGTAAATCGTAATGTCCTGCGGCAGGTTTCCATTCAGTGTATCGGGTATCCTGGTCAGCTGACCAAAGCTGTCGTAATAAGAACTGATCAGCGGCTGCACACTGGTTGAGCGGTATTGTATATAATCAAGGTCAGCAGAAAGCTCCTGCCCGGCCGAATCCAGTACCGTTTTGAAATATCCGTTTGCACTGAAGTTTTTCCACTTCTCTTTATTCTGTGAATATGCACTCGTCATACTGGTCAGCGTATAATTCGGATCATAGATATTGGTGAAGGTCCTGCTTGTCCAGGTGCTGGGATTATAATAGCCATTGAGTACAAAACCAAGTGTTGTACGCCGGGTGGCAAAATAGTCAAGCCCCGCCTTTGCACTGTAAAACCTGTTTTCGTTGGTCATCTTCGATGACTGGTCAAAAACGGAAAGGATATCCTTGGTGCCTTCATCACGGAAGTTCCTTGCTATTTCCAGGGTTTCTTTCCGGTGGTTACGGCTGTAATTAAGACTGGTGAACAGGTTGACCTTTCCATTCCGGTAGTTGAAATTGCCGCTTTCATTGAAGCGGGGGTAGATCCCCTGTGTATAGCCGGTGGTCAGGCTTCCGTTATAACCAAATTGTTTGTTCTTCTTTGTTTTGATATTGATCACACCGGAGTTGCCGGCCGCATCATATTTAGCCGGGGGGTTGGTCATGATCTCGATCTGTTCAAGCTGGCTGGCACTCATGCTGCGGAGAAGGTTGGCAAGATCGGCGCCGCTCAGGTAGCTGGGTCTGCCATCCACCATGATCACCACCCCCTGCTTGCCTTTCAGGCTGATGTTTCCGTCTTTATCGACCGTGATGCCCGGAGATTTCTCCAGCACTTCCAGTGCTGTTCCCCCCACGGCGGTGATGGATGATTCCACATTGATGATCGTTCTGTCCAGCTTTTGCTCAATCAGTGGTTTTTTGGCCGTCACCGTTACCCCGCCCAGCGACCTGGCGGCCGGTACCAGTTCAATGGTCTTTAATGCTACCAGCCTGTTTGACGGGCTAATTTCAAAAGACGGCGAATAGCCCGGGTTATGGCCGACAGCGGAAATGGACACCATATAGTTACCATCGGCAAGGCCTTCAAAGGCAAACTGGCCTTCCTTATTGGCAACGGTGATCTTGGCCACAGAAGAGTCCTTTACCCTCAGGAGGGTGATGGTGGCCGATTCAATGGTCTTGGTACTCCCGTCTATCACAGTACCGGTTACTTTTCCTTGTTGGTTTTGCGCCTGACTATCAATGGATAAGGCCAAAATTGCGATAGTCAGAATGGTTAACAGCTTTTTCATTTTTATCAGGTTGTACTTGTTCTTGTTTATTACAGGCCAAAATTCAGTACTTTGTATTACATAGAACATTGCTTTAAATTAAACGGCCTGAATTCATGATGAATGGCCGTTCCGGATTACAGGAAATAGGACGCAGTACCTGTTTGGGGGTTACACCTCCTTATTTCTTTGATACAGGTGGTCGATTGGGTCAATAAAAGGTAAACACCGTTTATAAATACCTGCTGCAAACCTAGACCAGGCGGGGAACCGGGTCAATGGAATTCAGGTAAACTGTTGTTTTCTCTTTGTGAATTGCGGGAAAACGGCAGCGGGGCGGTCAGAAACCAAATTCCTTTCGGATGAGCTCATTGTAGGTACGGCCTGAACTGACCCGGGTATTATCCCTGTCATCCAGTACAAACAAAAAACGTCCATTGAAGTGTTTGTGCATTTCTTTGATCCTGTCTTTGTTGATGATATATGATTTCTGCACACGGAAGAATTGCGGCGGGAGTTTTTCTTCCAGCAAGGTGAGGGTCTGGTCGGTCAGGTGCTTTTGCCCGTCTACCGTATGAATGTAGACATATTTATCCTGGGCCTCCAGGTAACTTATCGTTTCAAATTTCACCAGGTTGATTCTGTCACCGGTCCGGATCGGTAAAGCAGAGGCCTTTTGCGGCGCCTTCAGCTGCTGTATCATTTGCTGCAGGCTTGCTATATCGATACCGCCGGTAAGTCGTCCGAACTGTTTCAGTTTGGCTATGCTTTGTGCCAGCCTTTCTTCCCGGATGGGCTTTAACAGGTAATCGATCGAGAAGGTCTCGAAGGCCTTCAGGGCGTACTGTTCATAAGCTGTGGTGAAAATGATATTTGGCTTATGTTCCAGTTGTTCTATTACTTCAAATCCCGTCAGGTCCGGCATCTGAATGTCAAGGAAGATGATATCGGGTTTCAGTTCGGCGATCTTTTGCAGCGCTTCTCTCCCATTGCCTGCCTCGCCCACTACTTCGATCACCTCTTCGTGTTCCAGCAGCAGGCTTTTCATCAACCGCCGGGCAGCCGGTTCATCATCAATCACCAAAGCTCTGTATAACTGGTTCATTTTTGATCAGTTTATTGATATGTACGGTAACCTGTTTCCTGGGCTCATTACTGAATTGTATAGAATAACTGTCCGGGAAGAGCAGGTCCAGTTTATCGAAAACACTCTTCACCCCGTACCCGGGCACCAGTTCTTCGGGGAACCCGGGCCCGTTGTCGGCAATATTGATCACCAGGCCGCCCCCATCTGCCTTTACCTCCAGCAGTATTTCTGTCATCTTACCTGTCGCTTTCAGCCCGTGCTTTACCGCATTCTCCACGATTGGCTGAATAAGGAAGCGGGGAATGAGATAATGCTTTACTTCTTCATCCAGGCGGATAGAATAGCTCAGCTGGTCTTCAAACCGGATCTTCTCAATTTGGAGGTATACTTCGGCCATGGCCAGTTCCTCCTCCACCGTTGAAAAATTATGATCGCTGTAGTTTATGCTGTAGCGGAACAGATCGGCAAGCGCCACAGTCATTTTTCTGGCCTTTCTGCCATCCGTTACCGACAGGTCGGCAATGGAGTTAAGGGCATTATACAGAAAATGCGGGTTGATCTTGGAATGAAGGGCTTCAAGTTCGGCTTTTGTCTTGAGTTCACGAAGACGGCTCAGCTCCAGTTCCTTTGCATCAAATTTTCGCTTCCTTTCCTGGTTCAGGTAACTGATGACGACGTACACAAAACCTGTGGCTGCGGCGATGTAGATGCTGTTCGTAATAACATATTTTCTTGCCTTCTCCCAGTCCTCCTGGTAGATCATGTAGCTCAGCGGAATGTTCACGGCAAGTGTCATAATGATCAGCACCAGTACGATGATGATATTATGATTGATAAACGACAATTGCTTCAGCTGTTTATTTTCTGCGGCCAGCCTGGCCGGGTTGTAAATAAGCAAGGTGCTGGCGGCAGCAGATATCAGATGGCCGACGATCACCCAGCCCCAGCCATATCGATCAAGCAGGTAAAAAAAACCACCGCTTAACGGAGACATGGCGGCAGACATGCAGATAATGATGAGAAAGGCACTGATATTCTTCCGTAAGAGTCCGTTACGGATAAAACCCCTGAATAAGTTATTGAACCGGGCAAGCAGGTACAGCCCCAATCCGGCGAATAAAAGACTGCAGGATATCAGCAATGCATATTCCAGTAAGCCCGGCGCTTTCATGGCTGCCAAGGTAATAAAACTGCCGACTACCTGCACCGGCCTTTCGTCAAGTGCTTAATTTCAGGAGTGAACGGAGTATATTGCAAAAAAAATCAGGATGCTTATTGACTTCAGATCGGATACGGTTACCCGACCCACAGCAGGGATGCACGAAGCGATGATGAAAGCCCCGGTGGGTGATGATGTTTTCGGCGAAGATCCCTCCGTAAACGAACTGGAAGCCCTTGCTGCCGGTATGTTCGGGATGGAAGCTGCCCTTTTCTGCCCATCCGGTACCATGACCAACCAGATCGCCATTAAATGCCATACCCAGCCCGGTGATGAAGTGATCTGTGATGAAAGCTCCCATGTATACCAGTATGAAGGAGGCGGAATTGCTTTCAACTCCGGTGCCTCAGTCCGGTTATTGCAGGGCAACCTGGGCAGGATCACCGCCGACCAGGTGGAGGCTGCCATTCAGCCGGATGATCCCCACAGGCCGCACAGCCGCCTGGTATCGCTGGAAAATACAAGTAACCGGGGCGGCGGCAGTTGTTATGATTTTAATGAAATACGTAAGATTGGTGCCGTTTGTAAAAAGAACGGACTGGCCTTCCATCTGGATGGGGCCCGTCTCTGGAATGCCCTTGTGGCAAAAGAAGAGACCCCCCTGCAATATGGAGAAACATTTGACAGCATCTCCGTATGCCTCAGTAAAAGCCTGGGCTGCCCGGTTGGGAGCCTGCTGCTGGGAAAAAAGGATTTTATCAAAAAGGCCCGCAGAATAAGAAAGGTCTTCGGTGGCGGCATGCGGCAGGCCGGCTTCATCGCCGCTGCCGGGATCTATGCGCTGCACCACCATATCAGCCGGCTGGCAGAAGATCATAAACATGCTAAACAGATCGGATCATCAATAGCGGCAAGACCATTTGTAAAAATGATGTTGCCCGTTGAAACCAATATCATCATTTTTGAACTGAAAGAAGGACACAAGGCACCTGAGCTTGTTTCCAGGCTGAAAGAAGAAGGCATACTCGGGTATGCGATCACACCTGAAAGGGTACGACTGGTGGTCCATCTTGATATTCTGCCGGAAATGGTGGAGAAAACGATCCGGGTGTTTGACAACCTTCATTAATTACTGACATTCAAATATCCTTTATCAATGCTTCCAAAAATAAACCCTGCCGCAACCGAAGCATGGTCACTCTTACAGACGCATGCCGCTGAAATGCAGCGTACACATATGCGGGACCTCTTTAAGAACGAACCCGGACGGTTCGGTAAATATTCCCTTTGTGTCAGCGATATCATTTTCGATTATTCGAAGAACATCATTTCGGGTAAGACCCTGGAGCTGCTTTTACGCCTGGCAGATGAATGCCGGGTAAAAGACGGGATCGCTGCCATGTTCAATGGCGAAGCGATCAACGGAACGGAAAACCGGGCCGTACTGCATACGGCACTGAGAAATTTCTCAGGCAAACCTGTGTATGCGGGAAAAGAAGATGTGATGCCGGCTGTACAACAGGTACTGGCAAAAATGAAAAAGTTCTGTGCATCCGTGCACAGCGGCAAACACAGGGGCTATACCGGTAAAAAGATTAAATATATCGTCAACATAGGCATCGGCGGCAGCGACCTGGGACCGCAGATGGTAACCGAGGCACTGAAACCTTACTGGCGAAAAGGGATAGAAACCTATTTTGTTTCGAACGTGGACGGGACTCATATTACCGAAACGCTTAAAAAAGTAAAGCCCGACCGTACCCTCTTTCTGATCGCCTCCAAAACCTTTACCACGCAGGAAACCATGACCAATGCCCATACGGCCCGGGAATGGTTCCTGGAATCTGCCGGAAAGGAAAAGCATGTAGCCAAACATTTTGTGGCCCTCAGTACCAATGAGAAGGAAGTAACCGCCTTCGGGATCGATAAGCAGAATATGTTTGAATTCTGGGATTGGGTGGGTGGCCGTTATTCCCTCTGGAGTGCTATTGGTTTATCCATCGCCCTTACAATCGGTTACCGGAATTTTGAGGAATTACTCAAAGGTGCCCATTATACGGACAATCATTTCAGGACCGCAGCGTTCAGCGAAAACATCCCGGTGATCATGGCCCTGCTGGGGATCTGGTACCGTAATTTCTTCGGAGCGCAAACTGTTGCCATCCTGCCCTATGATCAGTATATGCATCGCTTTCCGGCCTATTTCCAGCAGGGGGATATGGAAAGTAATGGCAAGAGCACCAGCCGTACCGGTGAGGCCGTTGAATACCCCACCGGTCCGGTTATCTGGGGAGAGCCGGGCACCAACGGCCAGCATGCTTTTTACCAGCTGATCCACCAGGGCACTTCCCTGATACCCTGTGATTTTATCGCCCCGGCCATCAGTCACAACCCGGCCGGTGACCATCACCTGAAATTGCTGAGTAATTTCTTTGCCCAGACAGAAGCCTTAATGAACGGGAAAACGGAAGATGAGGCCGAAAAGGAACTGGAAAAACAAGGACTGTCAGCGGAAGCCATTGCCAGGCTGCTGCCTCATAAATTATTTGCCGGTAATAAACCTACCAATTCATTCCTGGTAAAGAAGATCACCCCCTTTACACTGGGAGAACTGATCGCCCTCTACGAACATAAGATCTTTGTTCAGGGGCTCATCTGGAATATCTGCAGTTTTGATCAGTGGGGTGTGGAATTAGGGAAGCAACTGGCCAGCAGGATCCTTCCTGAACTGCAAAACGATGCTGCTGTTTCAGGCCATGATGACTCAACAAACAACCTGATCAATCACTGGAAAAAAATGAGCCAGGAGGCTTAATTTCGAAGAAACAGCCGTATGAAAAAAACGTTCCTGGTTTTCGGCCTGGCCGGCATGTATGCTGCCGCTGCGCAACAAAATAACCTGTTCAATGCAGAAGAGTATCTGAAAAAAAATAACGTGAGCAGGCCTGCTATCGGTTTCCAATGGAAAGCCGCCGGCCAGGAAAAGATCATTCCCCCTAACAATACCGGGGGGAACACTATCCTGATCCTTCCCACCGACCATATGCCTTGTGTAACGACGGACCTGAACCTGCCCGGAGCGATGCCTAACCTGGCCACGCCGGCAGCTGACCAGGCCCGGCTACAACACCTGCCCGGCCAGATACCCAATGCCGCCCCGCTGATAAAAAGATATATCTACCCAACGCATCGATAACCCGTTGCTGCCCGGAACCGGAAGGCCCCTGAACAAGGGGCATTTTTATTTTGCCTTCTGCTAAAGGCAAAAAAAAGCCCCCCGGAAACCGGAGGGCTTGTATGTTCGTTTGTAGTAACCTTATTGTTTGATCACGATTCCGGATACACTGTGACCGGTGTAAAGCTCATCGATCTTCACAACATAAGTACCGGCAGGCTGGTAAGTGAGGTCGATATCCATCCTCAGGTAATGTGGAGTTACTGTTGACAGCGGAATATCGCGGCTCATGATTTCCTGGCCCCACTGATCGTAAACACGCAGCCTTCTCTTCTCAGTCAGCACGGCAGGATAGTACCACCTGACCTGGAATTGACCAGCAGTCGGGTTAGGATAGATCCAAAGCCTGTCAGATACTTCAGATTCGATCAGGATGCTGTTAGATGAGTTGGTACATCCGTTGGCATCGGTTACAGTAGCCCTGTAAACACCCAGGTTATCGATATCAGCCTGGATAGAAGCTGTATTGACAGCAGGGTTCAGTGCACTTGCGGTAACGGCTGAACCATTGCGTGTCCATGACCAGCTGGTAGCGCTCAGCGGAGCCGGGCTGCTGGTACCGGTAAGCGTAGAACGCTGACCAGGTGTAAGCGCCAGGTCGGTAGCAGCGATCGTAACAGCCGGCAGCGCCAGTACTGTCAGCGTAGCCACATTACTTGTAGTGGATACTGCGCAAGGAGGAGCAGCCACCAGTACACGGTACCTGAAGTTATTCATATCCACCGGTGCAGAACGTGTAGCGCCGGTTATTGTCAGCGTATTTGTAGTAGCGCCTGAATAGGTAGCAGTAGATCCGCCCGGAACAGCACCGTTAGAGATATTGGTCCAGGTAAGACCCTGGTCTCTTGTTTCCTGCCACTGGTAAGTGAATGGTCCGTTATACGGAGAACCGGCAGGCGACAGGGCCGTTACAGAGAATGACGTGTTGCTGCCAGTACATACAGTTTTATTGGTCGGCTGTACGAAAGTAGACAGGTCAAGCGGCTGAGTAACATTTACAGGAATGTTTACAGGGTCGCTCACGCAAGCCGGTGAAGTAGTGCTGGCTGTTACCGTATACACTGCGTTAGATCCGGGGTTCACATAGATCGTGGAAGCAGGTGTACCTGTATAAGGTGTGGAAGCACCACTGTTGGTCCACATCGTACCGGCAGGACCTGTCCAGATACCTGTTACAGGAGCGCCGTAAGAGATCGTGATACACCAGTTCTGGAGTACGCCAAGGTCACCAGGACCGAGGTCGCACATCGCCAGTGTCCAGTTACCATTGATGGTAGAGGCCGGCAGCAGCGAAGCCCATGAAGTGGTTGTAGTGGCGAAACCAGCAGGTACAGATGCGATGAACTTGTCAGCACGGAACGTGTTGCTGCGTGGAGCAGGTGCACCACTCATCGGAGGTTTGGAATCATCTGAACTTACTGATGTATTGGTAAAGTTGGCAGTTCCGTTGCTACCGGTACCATTATCAAGCAGACCGATCAGGTTAATGATCTGTCCGTTGGGGGCCTTCAGGTTCATCACCACATCACCCACCCAGGTGTGAGTCATGTTGAAGGTAACCTTGATCTCAGTGATCACAGCAGAGCTGGGGATACCAGATACTGCCAGGCTGGTGGAGGTACCATTGGGGGTATTATCAGGAACGTTCAGGTTCAGCGTACCGGAACATACAGATACTTGCGGGCTGAGCAGGCTCAGTTGCTGTACCTGGTTAGGTGTGGTCTTACACAGTGTGGCGGATGTAGGAGTTACCCTGGCCACCAGTTTCACCATGTTCAACGTAGTGACAGGAGTAGATACATCTGCTGCAGAACAGGGGTTGGAAACAATAGCCCTGAACTGGTAGCCATTCAGTGTAGACGGTGTATTGATCAGCACCAGGCTTTGAGATGTTACATTGGTGAGTACACCACCCAGGCCGCCATTCACGCAATTCTGCCAGGGTGAAGAAGCATTCACACGGTATTCCCACTGGAATGAAGGGAAAGAAGCAGAACCTGTATTGGCAGTGATGATGGCAATACCAGAGCACTCAGCAGTAACAGTAGCCGGTGCAGTAACACCCAGCAGCGGTACGCAAGGCTGAATGTTAACCAGGTAATCTTCAGTTTCACCCCATGAATAAGTACCGCAAGGCTGAATACCTGTAGGGGTGTTTTCATCACAAACAACACGCATGGCCGTAACACCGTTTAATGCAGTAGTGGGGATCGCTGCAAAACCACTCTCGGTGTGAGGACCGGTAGTAGTGCTCGGAGAAACATATACTCTTTCAGCAGCTTCAAAAGCACCGTTCTGGTTGTAGTCGATCCACACCGCAACGGCATTATCGAAGTTACCACCGCAGGTTCCTACCGTTACAGAGATCGGCATGTTACCGGTAACGATATCACCCGGGGTTAATGTTTTATAGTTGGAATAACGGTTCTTCTGGCTTCCTGGGCCGGGGGCCGTGGTGGCGCAGGTAGAACTGTTATTCAGTGTACCGATTGATACATTGAAGATGTCCTCATCATCCACTGTTGTGGCGTTTGACGTGCAATAACAGTTGGTGAAAGGATTTGAATCCACAAAAACAGGAGTGGAAGTACCTGTATTACCGCTACAGGTAACCTGGCATCTGTACCATGTTTTTACAGACTGTGTTTTTGACCATACCGCTGAGTTAGGAGCACCGGCCGCATTTGTAAAGGTGCCGGGAGCACCGGAAACATCAGGAGCAGACTGCCACTGGTAGCTTACGCCTGAACCAGGAGTACAGTTCTGTAAAGTAAGGATGAAAGAGTTAGCAGGGCAAACAGGTGTTGCGCTGGTGATAGTGTTACCGGGGTTAGGTGTACCGGCACAGGCACCGGCTGCAGAGCAGGCCGTAGCGGCGTTAAACACAATACTATAGGTAGAGAATCCACCGGAAGTTACAGTCATTACCACCACTGTGATAGAAGCCAGACCGGGAACATTCACCGCCATAGAGGTAGAACCACCACCGGTGCTGAAACCAGCATCGCCGAGATAGTTGGAACAAACATTGTTCGGATCAAAAATGCCGGCACCGCTTCCTAAATATGCAACCGGGAACTGGTCACCACCACTTGTTGAGTTAACTGTTATGGTAAGACATTGTGCAGTACACAGGGGGTTGGTCCAGGTGTAGGTATCGTATGAGCAAGGTCCTGTGGCAAACAGACCAGGGCAGGTCTTGGAAGCACAGGAAGAAGGAGCGCCATCCCTGAAGAAACGGCCACCGGGGATTGTGGGGTCAGTTGCATCAAGACTTCCCGGGGTAGTTGAACAAACAACATTGAGAACCGGCGGGTTCTCCTGCTGAAACTTCACTTTTGCCTCGTCAGGTAATCCAGCATCATTGGTCTTACTGGTGTAAACAGGATTGTTACCCGATGCACGCCTGGTCCTGTCCGTACCCTGAGAATAGGCGGTGGCGACAGATGCCAGGAACGCAAAGGCAAACAAAACAACTTTCATTCGGAAAAAAGCGGAACTCCGTCGAGTAAATTTTGGTTGCATATTGTGTTTTTTAAGTGATGATTGATTTCGGCAAAGCAGTCGTAAGCCGAAAATCGGGACGTAAGATAGATTTTTTTGGAATATTTATAAAAAAAATAACGTTCACCATTTATCCACTTCCTCTGTACCCTTATCAGGGCCAGCGGCCTGAGCCTCAACCGGTGCAGATTCCTGGGGCTGGGCCGCCACAGGGGCTGTGGAAGCCTGTCCGTTCTCTGCGCCGCCCTGCCCTTCTTCATGCATTTCGTCATGGTTGAAGGCATCAAAATCAAAATCAGGCATCAGCTCTGTTTTTACATAGTCAACAGCTTCGCCCAATGCTTTAATAAACTTATTGAAATCCTCTTTGTACAGGAAGATTTTATGCCTGTCGTAGCCATTATCATCAAATCTTTTACGGCTTTCGGTAATGGTGAGGTAATAATCATTACCGCGGGTAGCTCTTACATCAAAGAAGTAGGTCCTTCTTTTTCCTGCACGAATGCGTTTACTGTAGATACTTTCCGCTTTCTTGTCATTGTTCTCGTACGCCACTTTCTAAGTTTTTAGCAGTTAAGTAATTAGTTTGGTCCTGGTAGGGGGTAGAAAGCTACAAATATATATATGTTTTTGAATCAACCAAATGGTTTTCAGTGACGGAGCATCACAGGCGCTGCCCGCCTTCAAATCCCTCCTTTCTTAAATATAGTTATCTCCCGAAGCTCCCTCCAGTTGCTGCCTGGCGTAAAGGCTTGCATAATAGCCTTTTTTGTCCAGCAATTCCCGGTGTGTACCCATTTCGGCAATGGCCCCGTTTTCCAGCACCACGATCTTATCAAATTCAAGCAGGGAGAATATCCGGTGGGTAATAATAATGGCTGTTTTCCCCGATAAATACTCCTTCAGCTGACCCAATATCTCTTTTTCCGTCCGGGCATCCACCGCACTCAGGCAGTCATCAAATATCACAAACCCCGGGTCCTTGATCAATGCCCTGGCAATCGATATGCGTTGCTTTTGCCCCCCGCTGAGGGTAACGCCCCTCTCTCCTACCATCGTTTCATACTGCCGGGGAAAAGCGGATATCTCTTTATCAATACTGGCCTGGCGGGCTGCCTGTACCACTTTCTCATCGCTGGCGGCTTCCAAACCGAAACCGATATTCCCTTTTACCGTATCACTGAAAAGAAAGACATCCTGCGGTACATAGCTCACCTGTTCCCGGAGCGACCGGAGACTGATCTGCTTTACATCCTGCCCTTCCAGCTCCAGGCTGCCATCCGTTACATCATACATCCGCAGCAGCAACTGGGCAATGGTTGACTTGCCGCTACCCGTACGGCCCACAATTGCCACCTTCTCACCTGCCTTTATTTCCAGGCTAAAATCCTTCAGTGCATGGATACCTGTATTATTATATACAAAATTCACTTTGCTGAACCGGATATTACCCCTGAGCGTGGGGGTGGCAGCGGATCCGCTCTCCGTGATCGCCGGTTCCGTCTTCAGGAATTCATTGATCCTTTTCTGTGAAGCAGCCGCCCGCTGGATCATACTGGCAGTAAGCCCGATCGCACTTACCGGGAAAGTGAGCATATTAATATACATCACAAACTCCACGATGGTCGGTATCCCGATGTTATGACTTCCGTTAATAGCATATATCCCCCCAATCATGATGGTGAGCAGTGTACTGAGGCCAATGAGAAAGGTGATGGAGGGGAAATAGATGGCTTCCACCTTTGCCAGGCCCACAGCACTCTTTTTATACTCTTCACTGTTCCTGGTAAAAAAGCCGAGCATGGCTTTTTCCTGCACAAAGGATTTGATCACCCGTATACCTGAATAGGTCTCCTGCGCATTGGTGGTAAGATCGGAAAGCGATTCCTGGATCTTCTCACTTTTCCGGTTGATCGTATTGTTCACATAATAAATGGTAACAGCGAGGATGGGCAGGGGTGCCAGTACATACAGCGTGAGCTCATGGTCCCTTTTCAGCATATAAAAAACACTAAGGGAGATGATGGCCAGCAGGTTGGCAAGGTACATGATCGCCGGTCCTGTAAACATCCGCACCCGGCTTACATCTTCTGCAATGCGGTTCATCAGGTCGCCGGTGCTGTGCGTTTTGTAGAAGGCTGTGTCCAGCTTCTGGTAGTGCTGATATACCTCATTCTTCTGGTCATATTCAATATGACGGCTCATCACGATAATGGTCTGCCGCATCAGGAACAGAAAAAAACCCCGCAGCAGGGCCAGGCAAAGAATGGTGATCCCGCAGAGGGCCACCACCCGGCCGGGGGATAAAGCATACCCGTCCACCCGGGCAATAAAATGCTGTACCAGCCAGTCATAATTTGGGGAACCGGTCTTCTCCCGGTATCCCTCCAGCTGGTTTACCTTTTGTACATAATTGATGACATACCCGGTAACCTGTGGCGACAGTACATTAAAGTAATTGGAAAAGAAAACAAAGACAATCCCGACTCCCAGCCGTACCCGGTACTTCCAGAAATATTTATTAAGACTGCTCAGGTGCTTCATGAAGGAGCGAAGTTAACAGGTTAACCGGCTGACAAGCAGGATCGAAACGGATGACCGGTTATTGGTGCTAATAAACAGGGAAAAAGGCCTCCTGCGGAAGGTAAAGGCGGAGAGAGAGGGATTTGGGTAATTATTATACATAATTGATTATCAATATTTTATGTAAAATGGTCAAAAAAGGACAACGATTAGGACATGAGAGGGGCAATTCAGGTTAATAGGTTCGATAATAGTTCCTCTGTTAAAAATGAGGGGTTCACACAATGATTTAATGAGAGGTGAAATAAGCGGATCAATCCGCACCCTGGAAGGATTGCACAAATGAAGCATACGATGTAAACCCTGATCATTTATTGAACTGAGCAGAAAATTATTTTTGGTGGTTGGAAAAACTGTCTACCTTTACTTTAGAATTAGTGCTTCGAAAAATAGATTTAAAGAGTAAGAACAGATATTGGACTTTTCGTTTTTTTTTGTGTTAGAGATTTGAGAGGAAGAGTTTTTTAAGAATAGACGGTGTAAAAAAATTAACGGAAGCCATCCCATTTTGGGTGGCTTTCATTTTTAAGAGATGGATTTTTTAGTACATAACATAAACAACATAGTAAGATGGAAATATTTTCATTCGCTCTTTTTACAAGATTTGAAGATAATTTAAGGTACTTAGCTTCACTCTCAAACGATAAGGATTGGGAATATTCCGATCCTCACAAGGAACAACTTGAAGGGAACAATTCCGCACGATTTTCGTTCCCAATTCTCCGCAACTACTTGGAATATACTTTTCAGAAATTACAAAGCGAGAAAAAGATTGTAAAAGCTGAAAATGATCGATTTGCTTGTTTTAACACAGGGTTAGTTACAAAACATTACGAAGAGATTTTTGCCTTCTTCGAAGAAAATAATTCCTACAATAAAATATCTCCCTATTTTTTTAAAGCTTTTTTGAAAGAAAGCGATCGAGAGTTTCTATCCTATTATTCGGATAATATCCCGCAAAGGGCTAACTATTTTGATAAGCCTGAAAGACTCCTGTTTAACCCCAAAAGCACGATCATAAAGAACATTGATCATATTCTTCAGGATAATAAAATTAGGTTTCCTGAACCGCTAAAAAGTGCTTCTGATAGGGAGATTCGGAATCAACTTAATGGGGCTATCGAAGAAGTTACCAAGATGGCTAAGATTAATTACAAATTGGGGATCCCGCAATGGTATAAGGATGAAATACAATTGCTCCTCCCTTTATATTTAACGCATCAAAATAAAGCTGATTTAGCGTTGGTAATTGAGTACATCAATCCCACAACATACAGGGCCGCAGCGTGCCTAACGAAAGGAATGGCTTACAATAATGCAAGGTTGATTGTGGCACCGCAAAGTGAATGGTTAAATCCTTAAACTGATAAAAATGCAATATAATTATTTACATATACCTCTTACAAAGCGATAACCGCCTCGCGGCGGTTACCATGTATATAATCTTTGATTCAAAATATGGGGGGCTCGTCTAATTGGCATCGGACGGCCGACTTCTAATCGGTTAATACGGGTTCAATCCCCGTGCCCTCCATTCTTTTGTTCAAAATAAAGCACATTTTCTCTAAATAACAATCATTTTAACATAAAATGCTCATTATATGGCACATTTCACAACTCGAGTAGAGCTTCACAATGCAAAAACGAGTGAGGACTACGAAAAACTCCATAAGGAAATGGAAAAAGAGGGATTTTGGAGAACTATTCAACTACAGGGCGAGACCACGGTATATCATTTACCGACCGCTGAATATAATTACAGTGGTGAAGTCGAAGCCCCTGCTGTATTGGAGTTAGCCAAAAAGGCTGCAACAAGAACGGGGAAAGCATTCAGCGTCCTCGTTACAAAAGCCGATGGTAGACGGTATTGGTACAACCTGGCTCCTGTAAAAACAGTTGCAGCGTTATAACTATTCCGTTTTTGTAGATACAGCCAGTCTGTGTTTTAAAACAAAGTACTGCTCGCAACGTAAGGGGCAGTACTTTTCTTTCGTGTCGCAAAAAAATTGCGTCTGCCCTCACCACACCCTACTGTATTAAGACTTGTAGTAGGTAACAGGGGTCATTTTTCGAATGTTTGGGTACTTGCAGTAACCACAAGTGGAGCATTTCCTGTTTAAAGCGGTCTTTTTCGGTCATTTTCACGATCCTTGAGAAGCCCTATCTTAAAAAATAGATTTTTCACTTGTAGTAACCCCCAGTGATGCTCGAATTTTGAAAAACCGGCGCTAACTTATGTACAGTAACGGGGATCACAGAAAATAAAGCCTGACTTAAGGGGGAGGGTTCTTGAAATACATGTACTCCAACCTGATGGCATTAAGAAGTTCACATATTACCCCCATATAATCAATGGATTCTGAAGAAACTGGTAAATTTGGGAAACTCCATCCTAAGACATGACAAGAGACGAATTATTAGTTGCACTTCAAAAAGAAGTAGCAGGATACAATCAAATAATTGCAACGGATAAAGGTGACTGGATCGTAAAAGGCTTTATAGACATCTATAAGAATATTTACACCATTACAATTGATACCAAAGTAGTGTCTAAAGTGATGGAAATATTGCTCATCCCAGCCTTTCAAAAATTTGCCGAAAAAAACGATTTAAAACTGGTGCTTCCACCACAACAAAATTTTTACCCAGACCTTACCTTTATTTCAAATAAGACAGGATTAAAATTTGCAGTAGATATTAAGAGCACGTTTAAGGATACAGCGAAGAAAATTAAGAGTATGACATTGGGAGCGTTTACAGGATATTTTCGAAATAGAACCAGCACTAAAAATACATTATTCCCCTACGGAGAATATTCAGGGCATTTTGTCTTAGGAGTAATATATTCCCAAATTGAAAAGAAACCGGATGAAAAGACTATCTATACTTTGGATGAACTAGAGAGTATCGAATCTGTTATTAGAGACTTCCAATTCTTTGTTCAACCTAAATACAAAATAGCATCTGCAAGCCCAGGAAGCGGCAATACTAAAAATATAGGCTCAACTAATGTTATTTCTAAGCTAGTTAAAGGCGAGGGTGTTTTTTCAACTTTAGGCGAAGATGTATATGATGATTATTGGATGTACTATTTAACAAAGGACATGGCCAAAGCATTAGAAATTCCACGTCCTTATACGAATTTGAAATCCTATTTAGAATACAAACAGAAGGGAGTGGATGTCTTAGCATCCCATAAAGAAGAGATTGAAAAATTAAGTGCAGAAGATGATGAGGAAACTGCAGAAAATGAAAACGAAAGTGAAAACGAAAATGAAGAGTAAAAAAATAATTATCCCCCCAATCAAAAGTCAGGGAATAAAGACAAAATTGGTGCCTTGGATAATGGAAGTTATCCCGGAAACTAAAGGGAAATGGATAGAACCGTTCCTAGGTACAGGTGTCGTTGCATTCAATGCCAGATTTAAGCATGCGATCTTAAATGATGCAAACCCACACATTATTGAGTTTTATAAGGGCGTCCAAAGTGGTCAAATTACAGGCCCAAAAATGAAAAAGTATTTGGAGGAGGAAGGGGCGAAACTTAGTGTTGCGGGGAATGAAGGATATGATCATTACAGAGAAATTAGGAATCGGTTTAATCTGAGTTTTTCACCTTACGATTTTATTTTCTTGTCAAGAGCGGGATTTAATGGTATGATGCGATTTAGTAAGAAAGGCCATTGGAATATTCCGTTTTGTAAAAAGCCAGATCGATTTGCTCAAGCATACGTCACAAAAATTGTAAATCAATTAGAGAATGTTTCTAAAATCATTCAGCCTGAACCTAAGTGGCTTTTTTATAGTAAACCATTTTCTGAGATAATACCGTTGGCCACAAAAGATGATATAATTTATTGTGATCCTCCATATTTTGGAAGATATGTTGATTACTATAATGGATGGACAGAAGAGGATGAAGAAACCCTATTCAATCAATTAAGTGAAACAAAGGCCAAATTTATTTTATCTACTTGGCATCATAATAATTGGCGTGAAAATGAAATGATAAAAAAATTCTGGAATAAGTTTAATATTCTCACGAAAGATCATTTTTATCATTCTGGGGGTAAAGTTGAAAACCGACAAACTGTGGTAGAAGCGCTAATCTGCAATTTTAACGTAGATGATAAAGAAAAACATAATCATGGCGTTAAGGAGCAAAAGAAGAGCAATCAATTAGAATTGCTCTGATATCAATTTAATATCACTTTTATCATTCCTCGAAAACATCACATACGAGATATGCCAGTTTTTAACTCTTTAAGTACCTCTTTTAATTAATCATTTTTAGATCGAAGCAGCATATCTCGGATGGGATGTTTTCAACCGTAGGCACCCATCAGGTGCCGTAGGTTAGTATCATTTAGGAAGTTTAATAGGCAATATATAGTTTATCATTACAGTATCTCTACTATATATACTTTCAAAATTGATGAATCAGATTAATCAATTTTACGTGGGTGCATAATCAAATTGACTCAGCATACTTGCGTTTTACGTAAGGCGCAACTTTTCGCATATAGCTTCTTCCTCCATTAATAGTACTTTGCCTGTTTACTGTAATATGTCCGAAATTGTACATTTTATTAACTGATCTGCTAACAGTTCCCGAAGAACAATTTGCAAGTCTGCCTAAAGTTGCATTATTGAGCCAACAACCTCTACGGCCTTTGTCAAAAGCAGCAATTATTGCGATTAAAAGTCTATCTACGGGACTAAGGCGAAAGTCTTTTAAAATTACAGGGGAAATATACAGCTGATATAAGTCAGTGATTTTTTCAATTTTTTCCATCCTGCATCAACTTTTCAATATCAGACAATTTATAAAACCATGTGCCATTAACCTTTTTAGCTTTAAGAGTTCCTGATACACGTAATCTTTGTAATGTTCCATCTGAGATATTAAGCAGTTTTCTAACATCGGCAGAGCGCAAAAATTTCTGATCGATATGAGCGGAGGATAATGTAGATTGTAGGTTTTGAATGGCCTTCAGTATCTCCTCAATGTCGGCCTTTGTGGCTATTTCACTTATTTGCATAGTAAAAATGTTTGCCACAGAAGAAAAGGTATTGAAGTTAAATAACCAAGGGCATTTTTTTGAATTTTTCAACTTCAACAAATCGGCCATTTACCAAGAACAGCCGAAAGGATTAACCCAGGTA
Source organism: Chitinophagaceae bacterium (assembly GCA_046329665.1). Classification (GTDB taxonomy): domain Bacteria; phylum Bacteroidota; class Bacteroidia; order Chitinophagales; family Chitinophagaceae; genus JJ008. Next base: position 74,618 of record JAXLUG010000003.1, read on the forward strand.
TTTCTCTTGAAGTAAAATCTATAGATTCGACCTTCGCCTTCGAACAGCATTTCGACGTCGTTCTCTTTGTCGTACAAATTAACAATAGAGATTTTTGTCCAGTTACCGGCATCCAGAAAATATTCGCAATTCGTCTGCGAGGTGATTTTATAAGTGTGCTTCAAAATCTTGACAGTATTTTTTACAGAATCGAATATGAATGTCGTTGGAGTAGTTTTCTTATAAATGGCAGTACGAGCATTTACAACTCGCCCGCCAAAAATCGTTTGAATGCCTTTTTCCTGTTCATACTTGTATGAAACGTTTTTTTGAGCAGGTACACAGGTGAATAGAAGATTCGTTAAAAGTAGAAGGAGAATTTGTTTAGCCCTAATTGGGACTATCGGCAGAGTTTGCATGGCAATTAGGAACTGCCTTGCTCTCACAGTTGGTTTATTATAAAATATCAGCGTGAGCAAGTTACAATCCCGATAGAGGCACTTGCGATGCCCATGTACAGAAAAGAACCGCCCACGCTTTTAGGTGAGCGTTTAGTGCTTTTCTCTGTACATTGAAAGTTTCGCAAGTTTTCTATCGAAGAGAAGTTAAACGCCGATTATGTTAGTATATGTCTACAGTATTATCGAATAATAGTTTTGTCGTTTTTTTAAGGTTAATTAATGCCCTCTTAGGAGGTTGTGAAAATAATCATTTATATGGCAACGAGTTTATCAGCGATTTTACTCATTTCGTTTATCACTTTTTCTTCGATGATCTTCGCATAAATCTGGGTTGTTTTTATGTTAGTATGCCCAAGCATTGAACTGACAGCTTCAATTGAAATACCTTTTGTCAGCAATAAAGTAGCGAATGTATGTCGTGCCGTGTGTGTAGTTAAATTTTTGGCGCATTTAGTCAACGTTGCAATTTCCTTCAGGTAGGCATTTTGTTTCTGGTTGCTTTTTATTGGAAGTAATTTGCCGGTGTACACACAGTTTTCATGCTCTTTGTATTTTTCGATGATTTCAAGAGCCTTTGGAAGCAATGGAATATTTGCCGCAACATCGGTTTTAGTACGCCGGATATGAATTTGCTTTTTGCCGTTAAGGCCTATCGTAATATTGTTGTTACTGAGTTTTGCAGAATCAGAATAAGATAATCCCGTATAGCAACAGAAAATAAATACATCTCTCGCTTCATCAAGCCTGTCGTTATCGAATTTTTTCGCTGCGATAGTTTGGATCTCTTTTTCAGTTAAAAATTCCTTTTCGATACGTTGCAATTTGGCTTTATAGGATTGGATAGGATTATTAGGAATGTAGCCCCGGCTAACAGCAAAATTGATTACGGTTTTCAGATTTTTTATGTATTTGGAGGTTGTATTGGTTGAACAATTCCTTTGTGTTTTAAGATAAAACTCATAGGCAGCAGCAAAAGAGTTATCTAAATCGTGAAGGAATATGTCGCTTGTTTTGTATTTGTGGTTCAGGAATCGGGTAACATGATCTAACGATGTTTTGTACCTGGCGTATGTTCCTTCAGCATAGTCCTTGCCGATCAGTTTCTTTACGTGATGGTCATTATGGTATTCATGAATTTGAATAAGGGAGTAATGAGTTACATTTTTACCTAAATGAGTATTCACTACAAGTTCAGCAGTTATTGGTTTGCCTTGCGATTGTAATTCCGCTCGAATACGTAACAAGTTTTGTCGGATAGATTGTAGCGTATGATTCGCAGTTTGAGCGTCTTCATTTGTCCCTGAAATTTTACCAGCAGTAGGATTCCATTTATTGTTTGATGCCCATAATTGGCAGCTAAATTCACGTGAGCGGCCTTGTACGGTTAGGCGACAATAAATTGGATGTTCGCCTTTCTTGTTTGTCTTGCTCCGATGCATGAAAAACAAGATCGAAAATGTATTTCTTTTGACTTCGTTAGTGATCATTGGACAACGATTTAGGGTGAAAAACAGGTAAAAAGATAGCGAATAGGGGGTTAAATATCAAATCATTATGAGTAAATCGTTGGACACATCAGAACAGGTAAAAGGACAACGATTAAGACAGGTGAAATTTGGGCATTGTGAGCGATTTTGAGGGGGGTAGAAAGGCAAAAAACGCATCAGGTGAGGGTTTGATGCGTTTTTGCGAATGATGAAAAATTCAGGGCGGAGAGAGAGGGATTCGAACCCCCGGACCTTTTGGGTCAACGGTTTTCAAGACCGCCGCATTAGACCGCTCTGCCATCTCTCCGGCGCAAAAATAACCCGGCAGCCTAATCCTGCAAAATCCAATTTGATGTTTATTAAGGGATTTCGAATGAGAATGCGGACCTGCTGTTTCAATAAAGCCGTTCCATTTTTTTCCTGTACGATGCAGCGGCTGACTGCAACCGCACAAAAGCATGAGGCCAATGAAAGAGGTGCCGCATGGATCATATCAGATCAGGCAAAAACGGCCATCATCTCATCCCTTTGCATTTACCACCACCTTGCTTTCCAGTACGGTCTTGTGCGGTATCGTATCCTCCTCTCCTTTTGCATTGATCAGCCGAAACAGAACAGCAGTTGCTTTTTCGGCCTGCTGATAGGGAAACTGCTCCACTGATGCCACGGGCGGTTCATCCAGGTAACTGGTGATGGGCAGGTTGGCATAACTCACAAAAGAAATATCCGTATTGATGCGGATGCCCTGGCTGCGGCAATATTTGATGGCCTCCAGGGCCACATAATCATTAAAGGCGATGACGGCGGTGGGGCGGCTGCGCAGGGCCAGCAGTTTATGCACGGCATCCTGTGTTTTGTTCTTGCTGAGATCGGTGGAAACGATCAGGGCGTTATCCTCTTTCAGCTTATGCTTTTTCAATCCTTCCAGGTAACCATTCAGCCGCTGGCGGGAATGGAACAGGTTATCCGGGCCTTTGATAAAGCCGATCCGTTTATGCCCTTTGCTTACCAGCCAGTCGATCAGTCCCACCGAACTGTTCTCCAGGTTGCAGGAAACCGTATACGCATCCGGCATATCCGGCACCCGGTCGAAAAAGACGACCGGTATATTGTACTTTTTCAGCTGCTCAAAATGCTGGTAATTTTTGGTCGTGCTGGCCAATGATACGATCATCCCGTCGATACGCTGGCGCCGCATGGCTTCCACGATCTTTTCTTCCCGCTTCACATCGTCATGCGACTGACCTATCAATACCGTATAATTATTGGTGGTGGCCACATCTTCAATACCGCTGATGGCGATCGAAAAATATTCTTCAGACAGGTTGGGGAGGATGACGCCCAGCGTCATCGATCTTCCTTTCTTGAATGAAATGGCGGCCTGGTTCGGTTCATAATTCAGCTCTTCTGCCAGCTGCCGTACCTGCATACGGGTGCGTAAGCCGATACTGGGATGATCATGCAGTGCCCTTGAAACAGTGGAAACGGATACGCTGAGCCTTTTTGCAATTTCTTTTATCGTGGCGGGTCGTTGTTCCATATCGATCAACGGTCAAAAGTAACTAAAACTGTGCAGATGATGGCTGAGGACACCAGACCGGTAAGAACGAAGTACAAAGCCCGCTGAAGCAGATAAACCATTGCAGACATCGCATGGCCGGAAGGCGTGAGTAAAATCAGGGAAATAAGTTTTGGACAGATATATTCTTTTAGTAATTTCAGTTAGTTAAACTTTTCTGCAATGATCACTGTTGCTGCTGCCTTAGCCAGAAAAAAATTAGCCCCGGTTGCTGTATCGCCTGACGCTACTGTGATGGAAGCCTTACAGGTAATGGCGGAAAAGAATATCGGCTCGGTGGTGGTGATGCAGGACGGTACCTACCAGGGTATTATTACCGAAAGGGATTATTCCCGTAAAGTGATCCTGAAAGGCAAAAGCTCCACCGACACAAAAGTATCTGAGATCATGTCCACCGACCTGCCTTCTGTAAGCCCCTCCGATACCATTGAACATTGCATGGAAGTAATGACCAACCGGAATATCCGGTATATGCCGGTCTTTCACAGCGGCAGTATGACCGGTATCATTTCCATGAGTGATGTGGTGAAAGAAATGATACTGGCCCAACGGGAAACCATCCACCAGTTGCAGAATTATATTTCAAGCTGACTTACATACTCATTAAATACCAGCGAAGCCCCGTAAGGCTTCGCTTTTTTTATTACCGTGTTTATGCAAAAAATGCTATTCCTGCTCCTTCTGATCCCTGCCCTGGCTCCGGGGCAAACCACCATAGAATTCCGGCTCCATTCAAACGAATTAAAGAGCGACCGGACGATCCGGATCAATACCCCGGCCTATTATGACCTGGGAAAAGACAGCCTGCAGCTGATCTTCCTGCTGGATGGCGACAATACCTCGCTGTTTGACTACACCGTTGCGGCAAAAAGATTTACAGAAGGCAACGCTGCCGACCTCTCCGATTACAAAACACCGGAAGCCATCATTATCGGCATCGGGCAGTCAGCAGACCGCTGGGATGATTTCGGGGACAGCGTCAATTCCCGGAAATTCCTTTCCTTCCTGGAGAAGGAATTGATGCCGTTCGTGGAATCCCATTACAGAACCGTACCTTATAAAGTCCTCATCGGTCATTCACTGGCCGGACGATTTGCCATCAATACGCTGCTTACCCGTCCGGAATTATTCAATGCCATTATTGCGGCAAGCCCGGCGATCCCCGATAAACTGATAAATAAAATCCTCAGCGGGTTTGATAATTTATTTAAATCAAAACTGCCCTTTGATAAAGCCCTGTACTTTTCAACCACCTACATGAAGGGAGACGGTACGGAAGAAGGTTTCCGTCCGTTTGCAGAGGCGCTGGTAAAATACCTGAAAACGAAAAACGTGGCGAATTTCCGGTATGAATTCAATAGCTCGGCCACTTTAGGCCATGCAAAGAGCCCGTTCTTCTCCATCCCTGAAGGGATCCATTTCATATACAGCCCCTCCCTCTGGCAACTTGAAACAGACAGTTTATTCAGTTCCGGGTCAACTGCCCTTTCTGCCGTCAACAGGTATTTGCTGCGCATTAAAAAAAGGTTTGGGATAACCGTACCGGCCCATCCGTTCGCCGCTATCCTCGCCGATGAGTGGGAACGATCGGGTAACCCAAAAGAAGCGATTGAATTATTAAAGACCGAAGCCGGTAAACAGCCTGCTGATATCGATCTTTTTGTCCGGCTGCTCGCATTGCTGAAAAAAAACAACCTGCCGGAATACAAAGCCTACCAGGAAAAACTGGCCACTATCTTCCAACTGCTGCAGATACCGGAAAAAGAGCAAAAGGAATGGAAGGAGTGGATCGATAACAACAGTCACTGAATCCGCACCGGCTTACCGGGTCCGGTGGTCCTTCATCACCTCAACAGCGCTAACTTTACGCCTCTGTCTAATTCAGAAACCCAGCATGCGAAAAATTGTTATAACGGCAGCACTTATCTTTTCCCTGACCCGTATTTTCGGACAAACTACGAATGCCAGACTTATCATCACACCCCTGGCCGGGGATTTTTACATTTTCACCACCTACAACACATACGAAAACAGCCAGGTTCCTGCCAACGGGATGTACCTGGTCACCAATAACGGCGTTGTCATGTTTGACACACCCTGGGATACAACGCAGTTTCAGCCCCTGCTCGACAGCATCTGGTCGAAGCATCATAAAAAAGTGGTGCTGTGCATCGCCACGCACTGGCACAGTGATAAAACGGCAGGACTGGAATACTACAGGCAACAGGGAGTCAGGACCTATACCACCGTTCTTACCGATGAGTTATGCAAAAGGAATAACAAGAAAAGGGCAGAGTTCTTACTGGCAAAGGACACTGTATTCACCTCCGGGCAATATTCTTTTGAAACCTACTACCCCGGGGAGGGACATACCACCGACAATATTGTCATCTGGTTTAAAAACGAGAAGATCCTTTACGGCGGATGCCTGGTAAAAAGCACCGAAGACGATAACCTGGGGTACCTGGGAGATGCAAATAAAACCGGCTATGCCGATGCCGTGAAGAACGTACAGAAGAAATGCCGGCACCCGAAATATGTTATACCGGGTCATGGCGACTGGACAAATGCAGGATCACTGGAACATACCCTGTCCATGGCGAAAGAACTGAAAAGAAAAACTGAACAGGGAAGGCCGCTTTAAAAACGGATAGGGAAGCAAAGAACGGTCCTGACGATCTTCCCGGAACGGCCGGGCTTTCTGTTTCAGTTTTACGGATTCAATGACTCCTGACCGGGCTCCTTCTTTTCCTTTACCACCACCAGGTCTTTCAGATCAACCTGCATCGGCAGCAGGCCGATCTTTACCACGGCCCTCTTGCCCCGCAGTTCCATCACCACGCCTACCTGGTGATTCTTTTTCATCTTCACTTTTACCCCGGGCCTGACCTCGCCACCCACTTCAGCAAATTTTTCATCGATCTTCTTTTGCATCCTGCTCACTACCTTCTTCTCATCCTTTTTGAAGAGCAGGGCTTCTATCTGTTTTGTCACCTTGTTCTTGTCTTCTGCCTTTCTCCACTCCACCACCATTTGCTTCAGCTTCCGTTCCATGTCTTTGAGATAGGCCAGCCGCTCGGCGGCGATCTTATTCTGTTCCTTCTGCAGTTCAACCTGCTGGCGGTGCTTTTCTTTATCGAGGGTTTGCTGCATCTCCTTTTTCAGTTTCTCATTTTCCCGAACCAGTTGCTGCAGTTCCTTTTCCCTTTTTTGTATATCCTGCAGGTCCTGCTCGGTGCGGTTAAGCAGTTTATCGAGCCGGAAATGGTCTTCATCCACCAGTTGCCGGGCCCGGTTGATGAGCTGCTTATCCAGCCCGATCCGTTCGGCAATGGAGAATGTATAGGAACTGCCGGGTTTGCCTGCCAGCAGTTTGTACATCGGCTGCAGGTGTTTCTCATCAAAGGCCATCGCTCCGTTGATGATGCCGGAAGTCTTACCGGCCATTACTTTCAGGTTGAGGTAGTGCGTGGTGACGATCCCGAATGCATGTTTCTTCAGCAGTTCCTGCAGGATCACTTCTGCAAAGGCGCCCCCGAGACTGGGATCACTGCCGCTGCCCAGTTCATCAATAAAGAACAGGGTGCGTCCGTTCGCTTCTTCCATGAACTGTTTCATGTGCAGGAGATGACTGCTGTAAGTGCTCAGTTCAAATTCGATACTCTGTGTATCGCCGATATGGATCATCAGCTGTTTGAAGATCCCGAAACGGGAAGAAGGATGTACGGGTACCAGCAAACCGCTTTGTACCATCATCTGCAGCAAACCCACCGTTTTCATTGCCACTGTTTTACCGCCGGCATTGGGCCCGCTGATCACCAGTATCCGTTTTGTATCATCCAGTGTCAGCGAGAGCGGGATCGTGGGCTTACCGGCCCGCTGGTTATAGAGGTACAATAACGGGTGGCAGGCCTCCACGAGATGAATGCCTGCTTTGTCCTGCAGCGAGGGATATTCACCGCGGATTTCCACGGCCAGTTTTGCCTTTGCCCGGATAAAATCAAACTCCCCCACCACTTCGTGCCAGGCCTGTAATAAAGAGGCATACGCCGCTAACCGGGCGGTAAGGTCCCGGAGTATGCGGTACACTTCTTTCTTTTCGTTGTTCTCCAGCTCATAGATCGTATTGTTCAGGTCGATCGTCTCTTCCGGTTCCACAAAGGCAGTTTTGCGGCTGTCGCTTTCCCCATGCAGGATCCCTTTCACTGTTCTCTTCTGTTCAGCAAAAACGGCCACCACTCTCCGGCCGTTCATAAAGCTCTCTTCGATCTCTGCCAGGTAACCCTGTTTGTTCAGCCTGGCGATGATCTTTTCAAAGAGACGGCGCAGTTCATTTCTTTTCCGGAACAGGGTCATGCGGATCTCCTTCAGCGCAGGAGAAGCACTATCCTTCACCTGTCCGTATTCATCAAGCACTTCACTGATCATTTCCGCCACTGCTTTTTCATAATACGTTCCGGTGATCACTTTTTCCAGCGCCGGGTAAGCTTCTCTCCGTTCCCGGTCGAACCAGCGGAATATCTTTTCCAGGCTCTCTGCCAGTTTCCTGATCTGTTCCAGGTCTTCTTCCTTCAGCACGGCACCGGGCACAGAAAGCAGTTTCAGTTCTTTTGAGAGGTTCAGTATATGATCGTTCGGGAAATAAATACTGTTTGCAATCAGTTGCCTGTATTCATGGCTTTGCTGAAGAGCGGTCTGCACAAATTCCGGCCGGGTATGTATCCGCAGTTCCTTCGCTTTGCTGCGGGCATAGTCCGACTGGCAGAAATTCGCCAGTAATTCCCTGATCTTATTAAACTCAAGTTGTGTGTCGGCCGATGCTGGAAATAGTTTCATGTACTGCTATCCTGCTTCCCTTTTCCGGGCAGGCCGCAAAGGTACTATGCCCGGTTCAAGTGTACCGGTCAATTGTCCCGCCACGGATATTTTTTATCTTTGTGAAAATCCGAACACTGAACAGGAAAATCCGATACATGCAAAAACTGTGGCTGCGCCACGACCTGCCGGCCGGTATTGCCGTATTTTTTGTCGCCCTTCCGCTCTGCCTCGGTATTGCCCTGGCATCAGGTGCTCCGCTCTATGCGGGGCTGCTTTCCGGTATCATCGGTGGTATCCTGATTTCTTTTTTAAGCGGCTCCTCACTCGGTGTTTCGGGACCTGCCGCAGGGCTTATCCCGGTGGTTTCAGCGGCTATACTTTCTTATGGCAACTACAGTGTATTCCTGCTGGCCGTCATCATTGCAGGATTATTCCAGACAGGGCTGGGCCTGATGAAACTGGGGGTGATCGCCAATTATTTTCCATCTGCAGTCATAAAAGGAATGCTGGCAGCGATCGGGATCATGCTAATTGCCAAACAGGTGCCGGTTGCACTCGGGTACGACCTTCCTGACTTCTGGAGCAGCGGTATGCTCAGTTTTTTTTCGCAGCGGGATGTTTCAGGTAATATTCACCAGCTCAGCCTTCACATCACCCGCGGCGCAGTCATTATCACCCTGGCATCGCTGGCCGTTATGATCCTGCTGCAGCAGCCCTTTGCCAAAAAATGGAAGATATTGCCTGCCCCCCTGCTGGCCGTACTGGCAGGTATAGGTGTCAATTTTCTTTTTGAAAGCATGGCATCCGGTTATTCGCTCCGGCATACCCAGCTTGTAAATATTCCGGCCAATGTATTCCGGGAGATCACTTTCCCGGACCTGTCAAAACTCTTCAGCAATACGGCTGTGTGGAAAGATGGTATCATCATCGGGCTGCTCGCCTCACTGGAAACACTGCTTTGTGTGGAAGCGATCGACAAGCTGGATAAACACAACCGCATCACGCCGGTAAACCGGGAACTGGTGGCACAGGGCATCGGGAATATTGCCTGCGGGGCCCTTGGCGCCATTCCTGTTACGGCAGTGATCGTCCGCGGCGCTGCCAATGTGGATGCCGGGGCCAGGACAAGGCTTTCCGCCTTCACCCATGGTGTGCTGCTGCTGCTGACAGTATTGCTTATCCCTTTCCTGCTTAATAAGATCCCTTACGCTTCTCTGGCGGCGATCCTGCTGATCACGGGGTATAACCTTACTAAACCAAGGCTCTACCGGAACATGTGGAGCCTGGGCATGAAACAATTCCTTCCGTTTATTCTCACTATCGTGATCATCCTGATGACAGACCTCCTGGTCGGTGTTACGGCAGGCCTGCTGCTGTCTGCTTATTTCATTATCCAGAACAATTTCAAAGCGGAGTACCAGGTAAGGAAAAGGAAAGTGCATGAAACGGAGATCTTCGAGATCAAACTGAACAGCAATGTCACCTTCCTGAATAAGGTAAAGCTGAAAGACGCCCTGGATAAGATACCACCCTATTCCGTACTCCATGTAGACGGTTCCGAATGCAATTTCATTGATTATGATATCCTGGAGGTCATCAGTGAGTTTGAGAACAAAGCACATGACCGGCATATAGAAGTCCACCTGAAAGGGATCACCCGGGTGAACCTCACCGCCATCCATTGAACAAACAGCCCCCTTATCCTGTTAATCATTTCAGAAAGCCGGAACTTTGCCATGTAACCGACAAACCGCCGGATGACGGCTCCCGTAAATTGCACCAGAAATTATGCAAACCATGAGAATGATATTCACCTCCGCAATGGCCGGGCTGGCCACCCTCCTCTCCTGTGCCCAGCCTTCCGGCAAGACAGCGGAAGAAAAAACCACAACGATCAAAAACATTATGGAGAATAAAGAAAACAACACTATGACAGTAAAACCCGGGACAACAGACACCGCCACATTTGCCAACGGATGTTTCTGGTGTACAGAAGCCATCTTCGAAGAACTTGAAGGCGTGATCAGCGCCACTTCCGGCTATACCGGCGGCCATGTGGAAAACCCGACCTATAAACAGGTTTGTACCGGCGAGACCGGCCATGCCGAATGCCTGCAGATCGTGTATGACCCGTCAAAGATCAGCTTCGATGAATTGCTGGAGGTATTCTGGGAAACACATGACCCGACCACCCTCAACCGGCAGGGTGCCGATGTGGGTACCCAGTACCGGAGCGGCATCTTTTACCACAACCAGGAACAAAAAGAAAAGGCGGAAAAATACAAGGCAGCCCTTGATAAGAGCGGTGCCTTCGACAAACCGATCGTAACGGAGATCACCCCTTTCACAACCTTCTACCCGGCAGAAGACTATCACCAGCAGTATTTTGAGAACAACGAAAATTCAAATCCCTACTGCCGGATCGTGATTAGACCGAAGCTGGATAAGTTTGAGAAAGTGTTCAAGGACAAACTCAAACATAAACCGGCAGGACAATAAATGATTGAGGCGGGAAATTTCCCGCCTCTGTTTTTAGTTCATGCTCCTATCCATTATTGAATGAATACTTTGGTGTTTTTTCGCTGGCCGGCTGCTTCGATCATCACCACTCCATAAGCCGAGCTCCGCTTAAGCCGGTCCAGGCTGATATTATTCGCCCCGGCATTCAGTTTTACCGTGGCATTATACAAGAGGATACCTGACAGGTCTGCTATCCGCAACTGTACCTGTGCTGCCTCAGCCGACTGGATGAGCAGGACCGGGTTGGCGGAATTGATCACGGTGTTCTGCAGTTTAAAAGTACCCTGGGCATCGCTGTTCTTTATGACCAGTGTATTACTGTATTCGGATTTACCGGTAGCACTTTGTACCAGTTTCACCCGGTAATAGCTTTTATCTGTCAGCAGGGGCATCCTGTCGGTATAAGACAAGTCGTAGGAGATGCCATGACCCGGCGGGACATCTGCATCACCGATGGCGGTAAAGGAGGAAGCATCAGGCGAACGTTCAATGATCATCTTATCGTAGGTATTGGAACCATCGAAAGTCATATTCAGTTCCACCACCGCATCCTTCCTGCTGCCGCTGAGGTTGGTGATACTGCTCATGGCCAGCGGGGCAGCATGCCCGTAGGTAAATGATTTGAAATAAACACTCCGGTACCTCACTTCTGATTTGGTTGGTGAGGAATTCTGGGCCCCGATTCGGATCAGGAAGCCGGAGACAAACCGGTTCACCACCGTGGCCATTACGTCTTTGGCAGTAGTGTCGATACCTCCATAACTTACCCCGGAGGTATTTTTGACCACCACCCAGTTGGAAACGCTGGTAACCGAAATATTCCCCCCGATCATCGAAAAATCAAAATAGCCCGGGAAGAACTGGATCTGGTCTTTTTCATACATTACCCCATTGCCATAGGTAGTGCCGTCAACATCGATACAGGTCACCGGCACATACGACTGCACGGCCGGCACATTGGTACTGCCAACACAGAATTCCACTTTGAATTCCACATACCCGTTGGAAGAAGTACCTACATTGATAAAGGGCTGAAAGGCGTCATCAAAACCGGTCCAGTTTTCATCGATCGCATCCAGGGTAATGCCCCCTGTGGCAGACATCACGGTAACCTTGGCACTGGTGCCCGGCTGTACGTTCAGGAAACGGTATACAGCGCCAACGGAAAGTGCTGAGCCGGATTCAAGCGTGGGGTTTTTAAAAACATAACTGGTTTGAGCGGTGGAAGTGAACTGCAGCGTGCAGCATACAGTCAGTAACAGGATAACCTGTGAGCAGAAAGCTTTCATCGGTACGATTTTTAGGTTTAGTCAAGGGTTGAATGAAAGTCTTTCAATAGAACTTGGATCGTTGGTGAAGTACGATGGCCTGTATGAAAAAACAACAAGCGTTTATACTTATGCATCAAATGTAATATCCACTCCGTAATTATGCAATACCCCACGTATATTTCCTATAGCAAACGGGAGTAGGAAATTTACGATACGGCTGAAATCCTTAATGGGAAGAGAGTTTTGTTTTCCGGAGTTCAAGCAGGTTGAGGGCATTGGGTCTGAAATCCTTTACGTAGGGCTGCACCAGGCGCACCACTTCATCATACCATAAGGGAACGACCGGGGCATCGTTCATCATTACCTGGTCCGCTTCCTGGTATAACCGGTAGCGAAGAGAGTCATTCGTTTCTGCAATGGCCTTTTCAAACAAGGCATCAAACGCAGGATTTTTATAGCGGGTGTAATTGGGCGGGGCGGGGTTCTTTGAATAAAAAACCGAGAGGTAATTTTCTGCATCGGGATAGTCGGCTATCCAGCTGCCGCGGAAGAAGGGCGCTGTTGAAGAGGAAGTCATCGTCAGCAGCAACGATTTCTGTACCACTTCCACCTGTACCGGTATGCCGGATTCTTCAAGTTGTCGGGCAATGAAATTGGCCATGTCCGCATAGATCGCCACCGTCAGAAGTTTTACGGCCGGAAGCCCTTTTCCATCCGGGAACCCTGCTTCGGCCAGTAATGTTTTGGTCATGACAGGATCGTAATGATAACCTTTCACCGCTGATGAATCAAATGACGGGAGACCCATCGGCACAAATCCGGATTCTGCCGGAGTGCCCAGCGAGTTACGCAGGTACAGGATCATTTTCTTTCTGTCAAATCCATAATTAATGGCCTGTCTTATTTTCTGCAGGCGCAATGGCGAGTTCCGCACCAGGCGGTTGGCCGTATCCACCAGTATACCCAGGTATTCAATATTGAGATACGGATGGGTACTGAGTATGATCTTACCGTTCCATTCTTTCCGGAGTGTCCCGCTTTTTGTAAGCACCTCATCTTTGAAGGAAGCTTCGATATCGTTGATAAATTCAAGTTGCTGCTGGCGGAACAAAAGGAACTCGGTGGCTTTGCTGTCGTAAAAGGAAACATGGATGCCATCCAGGTACGGCAGCCGCTTGCCTGTACTGTCTTTTTCAAAATACAGCGGGTTCCTTTTCATCACCAGGGCCTGCCCTTCTTCCCAGGCAATAAACCGGAATGGCCCTGTACCGACCGGGTGACGGCGGAAATCATTGCCATAGGTCCGCACCGCTTCTTCCGGCACAATGGAGCAGTACTGCATAGAGATGATCCCGAGTATCGGGTGATAGGGCCGCCGAAGCGTCAATTGAAAAGTAGAGTCATCTATGACACGGAAAGGCTGAAGGCTGTCCACCTTACCATTAAATATCCAGGCTCCGGGGCTTGCAACGGTTTTATCAATGATCCGGCCGAAACTGTAAGCTACATCAGCTGCCTTCATGGGCCGGCCTTTTCCCCCGGCAAAGCAGGGATCATCATGAAACCAAACATCCGTACGAAGATGAAAAGTGAAACGGGTCCTGTCTTCCGACACCTCCCAGGTCTTTGCAAGGCAGGGAATGATATGGAGGCTGTCATCGATCTCCACCAGCGTATTGAAAAGCTGGTGCGCTGCCCACATCACCGACTGGCTTTTGGCAAAGGCAGGGTCGAGGGAAGAGAGCCCGTTGAATTCGTTGTAATGAAAGATGCTGGCCTCCCGGCTTTTTTTGCTGTAGCAGGAAGAAAGCAGGAAGACCGCGGCCATAACAGTGATTACGGCCCTATATCCATTTTTAACGTTCATCTTCATTACGAGGGCTTAAATTTACAGGATAAAATTCACCGGTTTGAAACACATTAACGGTATCATTTTTACAGCCTACAGCCTGCTGCTGATGGCCGTGGTGCTTATCCCCCGTCAATCCTGCGGCCAGGTGCTTAATCACAAGAACCAGTTCACCCATGCCGACACACTGAGGGGATCCGTCACTCCCGAAAGGGCCTGGTGGAATGTTGAATCCTATAATATCCAGGTAACGCCTGATTACAATTCAAAGACCATCAAAGGCTGGAACCAGATCGGTTTTGATGTCATCACTGACGGCAGCAACAGGAAAATGCAGATCGACCTGCAGCAGCCGATGATGATCGACAGTATCCTCTTCAACAATAAAAAATTGACCTCCTTCAAAAGGAACGGGAATGTATATCTCATCGATTTTGGCAGTTATCATTTCATTTCTGCCCGGACCGCCCTGCAAAAGAAGAACCCGGTCACCCTTTACAGTATCAGGATCTTTTTCAAAGGAAAACCCCGTGAAGCGGTAAACCCGCCCTGGGATGGTGGCTGGATCTGGTCGAAGGATAATAAAGGCAGGCCCTGGATGACGGTTGCCTGCCAGGGGCTTGGTGCCAGCGTATGGTATCCCTGCAAAGATTACCAGGGGGATGAACCTGACCAGGGTGCTATGCTGCAGATAAGAGTGCCGGATTCGCTGGTGGCAGTCGGTAACGGACGGCTGTATGCCAAAGATGACCAGAAAGACGGAAGCACTTTATGGACCTGGCAGGTAAAAAACCCGATCAATAATTACAACATCGTGCCCTATATCGGCAAGTATGTAAACTTCACCGATACCCTGATGGGGGAAAACGGACCACTTGACCTGAGTTATTGGGTACTTGATTACAACCTGGAAAAAGCAAAGAAACAGTTCGGGCGGGATGTAAAGCCCATGCTGCGGGCCTTTGAATACTGGTTTGGCCCCTACCCTTTTTACGAGGACAGTTACAAACTGGTTGAGTCCTCCCACCTGGGCATGGAGCACCAGAGTGCTACTGCCTACGGCAATCATTACCTTAACGGGTACCTGGGCAGTGACCTCTCCGGCACCGGCTGGGGAATGAAATGGGATTATATCATCGTGCATGAATCAGGGCATGAATGGTTTGCCAACAATATCACCACCAATGATATTGCGGATATGTGGGTGCATGAAGGCTTCACCATGTATTCCGAAGCATTGTTCATTGAATACAACTGGGGCACAAAGGCGGCCGATGAATATGTGCAGGGCATCCGGAACAACATAGCGAATGACAAACCGCTGATCGGACCTTACGGCGTGAACCAGGAAGGAAGCGGCGATATGTATAACAAAGGCGCCAATATGCTGCATACCATCCGCCAGGTGATCAATAACGATTCCCTGTTCAGAAATATCCTGCGGGGACTTAATAAGGACTTTTATCACCAGACGGTTGACTCCAGGAATATCGAAGAATACATATCCCGGAAATCGGGGATCGATCTTTCCCGGGTGTTTGAACAATACCTGCGTACCATAAAGATCCCGGTACTGGAGTATACACTAAAGGACAATACGCTTTCGTACCGCTGGGGCAATTGTGTGAGTGGTTTTAATATGCCTGTGAGGTTGAAAGACGGAGGAACTGACCGCTGGATCACCCCGGCAGAGAAATGGCAGACCATTCAGCTCAGCAGCCCGCCGGCAGGAAAGAGCCTCTTAGTTGACAAGAACTTTTACATCACCACAAGAAGAGTGGATTAAGCCCGGATGACGGTACTGCATAGCAGCCAATCCTTATCTTTACTGCATGAGCAATATCAGAAGGCAAAGCATTATCTCCACCCTGATAATCTATTTTGGCTTTGCTGTCGGCCTGCTCAACACCTACCTGTTTTCCAAAGAAGGCATCTTTGACAATAACCAGTTTGGCCTTTACAATGCCTTTATTGCGATCGCCACCCTGATGATGGCCCTTTCCAACATGGCCATGCCTTCCTATATCTACAAGTTCTTTCCGTATTACAAAGATCACCTGGAGCCGAAGAAGAACGATCAGCTGACCATTGCGTTTATCACTTCGATCATTGGTTTTATCCTCGTGGTGGCGGTGGGCATCCTTTTCAAGGGAGTGGTGGTAAAGAAGTACATCACGAATGCGCCGGATATTGTAACGCATTATAACTGGATATTCGTCCTCGCCTTTGGGCTGCTGGTCTTTACGATCCTGGAAGCCTATTCCTGGCAGCTTCACAAATCCGTTATCACAAATTTTCTGCGGGAAGGGATGTGGAGGATCTTTACCACGGTGCTGATCGCCTTATTTGCCTTTGGCGTGATCAGCAATTACGACCTTTTCATCAGGCTTTTCTCTTTCAGTTACCCGTTCATTGCCGTACTCCTGCTGCTCTACCTGCTTATCACCCGGAAGATCCATTTTACGTTCAGCATCAGCAAGGTCACCCGGCGTTTTACGAAAAGCATCCTCCGGCTCTGCCTGTTCATCTATGCAGGCTCGTTCATCTTTACTGTTTCGCAGGTATTTGATTCATTGGTCATCAGTTCCAAACTGAAATACGGGCTTGGCTGGCTGGCCGTGTATTCGGTGGCGCAGAACCTGGCGGCCATGATACAGGTACCGCAACGGGGTATTGTCGCCGCATCGATCGCCCATCTTTCCCGGGCCTGGAAAGAAAAGAATATGGAACTGATCCGGAAGATCTACCAGCGGTCTTCTATCAATCAACTCATCTTTGCGCTGTTTGCCCTCAGCCTGATGGTGCTCAGTTTTTCTGATGTGGTCACCACTTTCAAACTGAAAAACGCCTTTCTCGACGGTTACTATGTGGTTATATTTCTCGGGCTCACCAAGGTGGTGGATATGGGGACCGGGGTCAATTCGCAGATCATTGCCACCTCCACGTACTGGAAGTTTGAAATGCTGAGCGGGGTGGTATTGCTGCTGGTGATGCTGCCGCTGAGTTATTTCTTTACCGTAGCCTATGGTATCAATGGTACAGCAGTGGCACAGCTCATTTCTGTGTCGGTATACAATATTATCCGTATCGTTTTCCTCTGGAAAAAATTCAGGCTGCTCCCTTTCACCGTTCATACCTTACATGCCCTTGGGCTGACCGCTGTTTGTTTTGCGCTTTGTTTCTTTCTCTTCCGGGACATACATGGCTGGGCCGGCATCCTGCTGCGGAGCGCCGTCTTTGCTGTCCTTTATATTGCCGGTGTAATAACCCTCAGGCTGTCGCCCGATGTACATGCAGTGATCACAGCAGTAAGAAAAAGGCTGGGATTTAACAGGAGTTAATTAGAAGCCACCAGTTGCTTGTTATCGATCCTTCCGGCGCCGACAAAACGCTGCACGTAGTACTTCTCAGACAAACTGCTCACCATTACGCCTCTTGATACAGAAGCATGGGCAAAGTGGTTATTGCCGAGGTAAACGCCTACATGTGATACGCCCCTGCCGGTGGTGTTAAAGAAAACCAGGTCGCCTTCCTGTAACTCTGTCGTGGAAATTTTCCGGCTGATCCGGTATTGTTCTCTTGATATCCTGGGAAGCATCATACCGTAAACGGCAGTATAAATAGCAACCGTAAAACCGGAACAGTCCACCCCTGACTTGGTGTTGCCGCCCCTGCGGTAACGGGTGCCATACCATTCATCCACGTTTTCCAGTAATTGCTTGCTGGGAAGCGATTCCACTTCGGTTTGAAGAAGGATGGAGTATTTCAGCTGAACCGAAGAGGCAGCCTCTACTTCAGGAGTGCGGCGGGCCAGTATTTCATTCAGTTCTGATTCTTTGGGTTTCTCCACCGGCGTGCCCACGATATTGGAACCATAGGAAGGAAGCTCTTTAACAGCCGGGGAAGCCACCGGTTTCGCCTTTATCTCTTTCTTTTCAGCAGAAATAACCGGAGTAACCGAAATATCTTCAAGAAACCTTGTTTGGGAAGCCTCAGCAGATGCAGGAGCCACCTGCTTATTGCTGGTGAAATTGAGTGATTTGATTGCTGCACAACTGCTGAACAGAACTGCAGAAACAAATGCTGGTAAAAATAATTGCTTAACCATTACGTCTTTCGTTTTAGGATGATTTCATGGGGCTTGTAACACCATCACTGCCAGCAGAAACGGTGTCTGCCTTCCCTTTATTGGGGTGCGTGCAAAAATAAGGTCATGAATTTAAAAAAAGCCCGTTTTGGCCAATGAATTTCCCGTGGTAATAACCCCGGCAGATTAACTTCCTGTAACCAAGTGACTTAAACTTGCTAACAAGCTGTGAATTTGACCGAAATCACGGGTTCCGGTTCCCATTAATTAGTTATTATTGACAGATGTTTATTCTTATGCAAGCCATTCTTAAAATCACCACCATCGCCCTGATTGCCAGCTCCTGCCAGAATGCAGGCAGTACAGGCGGAAATTCAACCGATACGGTTGAACACATCGTAAAGAAAGACACCGTTATCACCCCTCCGCCACCCCGGCCGTATACCAGCCTGGAATACCAGCAACGGGAAGTGCTGGCGGCCGCCCCGGGAACCAAGTCGGTGATCTTTAATTCCTCCGGCTCAAAACTCTATGCCATGAACCTTGAGGGCATGAGTGTGTACGAATTTGACCAGCCTACCCGGAAAGTGGTGCGGGAATTCAAATTCACTCCCACCCGGGGTATGGGATGGGACTATAATAAAAGCCGGCCGATCCCCTCATACCAGGAAAAGCCGGTGGAAGCCTGTTTCAGTCACGGCGATGCCATCCTCTGGGTCTCGCTTCACAATGCAGAAGGCATCGTACCGATCTGGGTAAACGACTTTTCAAAAAATAATGCAGTAACGACTGCGGAACAAAAAACAAAACCGGTAACCGTACTCTATCCCGGATCCGTCCGGAAAGATTCGTTCCGGGTGCCGCTGATCGAAACCGGGAAAACCCCAAAAGTGATCGCCAAGACCAACGACAGCAAATACCTGCTGGTAAGTAACTGGCATTCGAGAACGGTAAGCGTACTGGAACTGGATGATAAGGCGCTGCCGTACGGAAAAGTGATCAGCACCGTTCCTGTAACGGCCATTCCAAGAGGTATTGCCGTGGATGATATCAATAAGAAATCCTATGTGGCCATCATGGGCGGATCCACCCTGGCTGTACTGAACAATGAAACCTGGAAGGGAGACAGCATCCTGAATGTGTGGAGCAGCCCCCGGCATGTGGTGATGGATACCAGCGGGCATCTCTTTGTTTCCTATAACAGCCTGGGCACTATTGCCTGCCTGGAAGCTGGTACGGGCAAAACACTGTTCACTGCCAGCACCCACTCGCAGCCCCGGACGATCGTGCTGTCGAAGAACCACAAGTTCATCTTCGTAACCTGCTATACCGGCGATATGGTGGATGTGTATAAGATCAACCCGGACAACTTTGAAAAGATAGCATCTTTGCCCTGTGGCGGCCACCCGGTAGGTGTCGATGTGTTTGAAAATGATAATACGCTGGAAGCATGGGTATGCAGCTACAGCAGCGGCTCCATCAGTGTATATAGTTTTAAAAAGAAATAAGTTGATGCCATGAACGTGGTTCCGGTTGAGATCAGGTATAATACAAAGCGGCTGCTGGTCATATCCGGCCTGGCCGTAGCAGGTTATGCAGCGATGATGTATTATGTTTTTTTCTCCGGGAAAGTGAAATACACAGACCTGCTGCTGGTTCTTTCGGTGGTCCTGGCCATCATGATGATCTGGGGATTATACCCCCTGGTGAAAATGATCCGGTCAGGTCTTCCTGCACTTGTATTTGCAGGGGATTCCCTGACACATCATGGCAGGAAACCGTTTTCGCTTCTCTGGAGCCAGCTGACCGGCTGGAGTACAGAGAATGATGAAGGAACGATTTTTATTACAATGCAAACGACCGAAGGCGGAAAAAGGCTCAATATTTCAAACCTGGAAAAGAAGCCATCGGAAATTATAGCGCTGTTTACTGAATTTTCAGGAAAAGAAGCAAGCAAATAACCCTTTTAAGATTAGTGAGCATGAAATTCTCCCATCTCCATGTACATACCCAGTTCTCCTTACTCGACGGGGCGGCTTCCATACAAAACCTTTATAAGAAAGCGATCAAAGACGGGATGCCGGCATTGGCCATCAGCGACCATGGCAATATGTTCGGCGTATTTGAATTTGTGGCGGAAGCCTACAAGAATAAAGATGAGAACGGGAAGGTAAAAGTAAAACCCATTGTCGGCTGCGAATTCTATATTACAGCCGACAGAACACAGAAGACGTTTACCAAGGAACAAAGAGACCCCCGGCACCACCAGATCCTGCTGGCAAAAAATGATGAAGGCTACCGCAACCTGATCAAGCTTACCTCCCTCGGCTTTATTGAAGGGATGTACAGCAAATACCCGCGGATCGATAAAGAACTTATCCTTCGTTATCACAAAGGGCTTATCGCCACTACCTGCTGCCTGGGCGCCATGGTGCCACAGGCCATATTGAAAAAAGGAGAAAAAGAAGGCGAGAACGAATTCAAATGGTGGCTGAATATCTTCCAGGAAGACTATTATGTGGAGCTCCAGCGGCACGGCATGCCCGAACAGGACCGGGTAAATGAAGTGCTGGTAAAACTGGCCCGTAAATACAAGGTAAAGATCATCGCCAGTAACGACTCCCATTACGTGGAGCAGGATGACTTTAATGCCCACGACATTTTATTATGTATCAATACCGGCGAAAAAGTAGCCACCCCTGCCCTGCGGGAGTTTGTGGATGATGATGTGAGTATTAAAGACAAACGCTTTGCCTTTCCCAACGACCAGTTCTATTTCAAGACAACAGCGGAAATGAGCAAGGCCTTCCACGACCTGCCCGAAGCAATTGATAACACCAATGAGGTGGTGGACAAAGTGGAACTGCTTAACCTGACCCGGGATATCCTGCTTCCAAACTTCCCGATCGAAAAGAAGTTCCAGGTACATACAAAAGAGGAAAACATCGGCAAGAACGTGATCAGCCCCGAATCACTGAACCAGTGGGAATACCTGAAGCATATCACATATGAAGGGGCCCGGAAGCGTTACAGCGAACTCACCAAAGAGATTACCGAACGGATCGAGTTTGAATTGTTCACGATCAAGACGATGGGCTTCGCCGGTTACTTCCTGATCGTAAGTGATTTTATCAGAGCAGGGAGAGATAAAGGGGTGTTCATTGGTCCCGGCCGTGGTTCAGCCGCCGGATCGGTCGTGGCCTATTGCATCGGGATCACAAATATCGACCCGGTCAAATATAACCTCCTGTTTGAAAGGTTCCTTAACCCCGACCGGAAGTCAATGCCCGATATCGATACGGACTTTGATGATGAAGGAAGACAAAAAGTGATCGATTATGTAGTGGAGAAATATGGCAAGAACCAGGTGGCGCAGATCATTACCTATGGTACCATGGCAGCGAAAATGAGTATCAAGGACGTGGCCCGTGTTATGGACCTGCCCCTGCCCGAATCCAATGCCCTGGCCAAGATGGTGCCTGAGCGGCCCGGCATTGAACTGAAGAGAGTGTTACATGCACCGCTGAAGGCAAAGGACGGAGAAAAATCGTTGGAGGAAAAAGAAGGCCTTGGCAATGATGACCTGGAGAACGTAAAGAAACTGCGTGATATTTACAAACAGACCGATACCCTGGCCGGCAAAGTGCTGCATGAAGCGGAGAGGCTCGAAGGGTCGGTACGGAATACAGGTATCCATGCCGCCGGTATCATCATCGCCCCGAAAGACCTGACCGACCTGATCCCGGTGGCGGTGGCGAAAGATTCTCCCTTGTGGGTTACACAGATCGAAGGCAATGATATTGAAAGCGCCGGCATCATCAAGATGGACTTCCTGGGATTAAAGACCCTCACCATTATCAAGAATGCGCTGGTGCTGATAAAACAAAATCACGGGGTGGAGATCGATATTGACCAGATCCCGCTTGATGATAAAAAGACATTTGAACTTTACCAGCACGGCGCCACGATCGGTACCTTCCAGTTCGAAAGCCCCGGTATGCAGAAGTACCTGCGGGAACTGAAACCGGATAAATTCGGGGACCTGATTGCGATGAACGCCCTGTACCGCCCCGGGCCGCTGGCATACATCCCCAACTTCATCGACCGGAAACACGGACGGGAACCGATCACCTATGACCTGCCTGAAATGCAGGAATACCTGGAGGAAACTTACGGTATCACCGTATACCAGGAGCAGGTGATGCTGCTGGCACAGAAGCTGGCCGGGTTCAGCAAAGGAGATGCAGATGTATTGCGCAAGGCAATGGGTAAAAAACAGAAGTCGGTGCTGGATAAGATGAAAGCCCAGTTCATCGAAGGGGCCACCCAAAAATTACTTCCTGCCGAAAAGCTTGAAAAGATCTGGACCGACTGGGAAGCCTTTGCCCAGTATGCCTTCAACAAATCACATTCCACCTGCTATGCCTATGTGGCTTACCAGACCGCTTATCTGAAAGCCCATTATCCGGCCGAGTATATGGCAGCGGTACTCAATAACGCCGGCAGTATTGATAAGATCACCTTCTTTATGGAGGAGTGTAAACGGATGGGGTTAAAAGTACTGGGACCTGATATCAATGAATCGCTGAAAGGCTTTGCGGTGAACAAGAAGGGCGAAATCCGGTTCGGGCTGGGCGGGCTGAAAGGAGTGGGAGAAGCCGCGGTGGAAAGCATCATCAGTGAACGGCAGAAGAAAGGTTCCTTCACAACGGTCTTTGATTTCATCAAACGGATCAACCACCGTACTGTCAATAAGAAAACACTGGAAAGCCTTGCTTATGCCGGTTCCTTCGATTGTTTTACTGATATACACCGGGCTCAATACTTTTATACCCCGGAAGGGGAAACCGCCAACGGACTGGAAAGGGCTGTCCGGTACGGACAGATGATCACGGCACAAAACGCTTCCACGGCCAATACATTATTTGGAGACCTGCCGGTAACGATGGAGATACCTCCTCCCCGTATGCCCGAATGCGAGCCCTGGCCGCTGATCGTAAAACTGGACCATGAAAAAGAAGTAACCGGTATGTTCCTCAGCGGACATCCGCTCGATCATTACAAATTTGAAATGAAGCATTACGGGGTGACCCCGATCAGTGAATTCAATGAATTCAGGGATTCGATCACGATGCAGCCTAACCCCGGCCGGCAGTTTCGCCTGATCGGTCTTGTGGCCGATGCACAACACAAAATTGCAAGGAGCGGAAACAAGTACGGAAGTTTTGTGATCGAGGATTATTCCGGCAAACTGGAGTTTCCCCTTTTCAGTGATGATTATATGAATTTCAAATCCGCCCTGGAAAAAGGGAATATCGTATTTATAAGAGGCTTCCTCAAACCCCGGTACAACCGGGATGAATTTGAGTTCAAACTGGTAAGGGTTACACAGGCTGAAGGGATGAAACGGGAGATCACCAAACAGGTAAATATAGAAGCACATCCCAAAGATGTTTCGGAGGAGCTGGTGAATTTTGTAGAGAAGAATGTGAAACGCCACCAGGGCAGCGCCACTTTAAAATTTGTTTTGACAGAACCTAAGAATAAAATGAGGATCAGCCTCGTTAGTATGAACAGCGGGTTTGAGATGAACGAAGAAATGATCCATTTCCTGGAAGAAAGACCGGAACTGGAAGTGCAGGTGCTGACCATATAAGGCCTGACACTTAGTCGGTTGTTTTAACATCCCTGTAAGGCAGCCGACAAAAACAAATGTCAAGTTTTACACAACTTTATGCCAACCCTTCATGTTATAGTGATTGGGCGTAAATTTGTCCTCCTGCTATACATTAATCAGAAACTAAAAAAATAAAAAACAATACAATGGCAAAAGAATTCACTGATTCCAATTTCAAATCCGATGTACTCTCCTCTGATAAACTGACCGTGGTTGACTTCTGGGCTGAATGGTGCGGTCCCTGCCGTGCGATCGGGCCGGTTATTGAAGAACTGAGCAAGGAATATGATGGCAAGATCAATGTAGGCAAACTGAATGTGGATCACAACCCTGAAGTATCCATGAATTATGGTATCACTTCCATTCCGGCTATCCTGTTTATCAAAGGCGGCCAGGTAGTGGACAAGTTAGTAGGCGCACAGCCGAAGGCCAACTTTGTAAAAAAGATCGAGGCACACATATAGGATCTGAAAGACTAAAAAGCAAATCCCAGCTTCCTTCCGGAAGCTGGGATTTGTCATTATAATAGCGTCTGATCAGTGCTTCACCTCAAGCTTCTCATTGGGGTTATGCTTATACCGGAACACCAGGAGGAAGGCAACACCTATCGCCAGGGCATAGGCCGCAAAGGTGAACCAGATATTCTGCCAGTTTTTAACACCGGCCGCATCGGTAAAGTGGTCCACGATTTTACCGGCGAAGAAACCACCCATGATTGCGCCAAGCCCGTTTGTCATCAGCATGAATAAACCCTGTGCACTGTTCCGCACAGAAGGCTTTGCTTCTTTATCAACGAAAAGCGATCCGGAGATGTTGAAAAAGTCAAATGCCATTCCATATACGATCATGGATAATACCAGAAGGGAAAGCCCTGAGCCGGGGTTACCGACTCCAAACAAACCAAAACGGAGTACCCAGGCAAACATACTCATGAGCATCACCTGTTTGATACCAAACCTTCTCAGGAAAAAGGGGATCGTAAGGATGAAAAGTGTTTCAGATATCTGTGAAAGAGAGATCAGGATATTACTGTGCTTAACGGCAAAACTGTCTGCATAGGCCGGGTTGCTGCCAAAATCGAACAGGAAAGGATTCCCGAACATATTCGTGATCTGCAGGGCCGCTCCGAGGAGCATGGCAAAAATGAAAAATTTTGCCATGACCGCCTTATTAAATAACTGGAAGGCATCAAGCCCCAGTCTGGTACCCAGCGATTTCTTTTCCGTTGATTTTACAATTTCAACTTTAGGCAATGTAAAGCAATAAAGCGCTGTTAAGGCCTCCGCCCCTGCTGCCAGGTAGAACTGGTTGTTATTATGTGTCCAACCCAGCAGGTCAACAGCCCATTCTGCCACGATGAAACCCACCGTTCCCCAGACCCTGATCGGTGCAAAGGATTTTTGAACATCATACCCGTTTTTGCTGAGCAGGGAATAGGACACTGAATTGCTCAAAGCAATCGTTGGCATATAAAAACAGCTTACCAGCAATATAGCCCATATCATCGCATCCGCACTGTTTACAGTACTGGCATAGTACAGGCCGGCCCCTGCCAGCAGGTGACAAAGCCCCAGCACCACTTCTGCCCGCAGGTATTTATCAGCCAGGATACCCATCAAGGCCGGCATCACCAGGGAAGCCCAGCCCATGGTGCCATATGTACTGCCGATCTTAAGACCCAGGTTAGGATCTACCGGGTTATTAAAATTCGCAAACATGTATCCCCCCAGTGAGATCAGCCAAATACCCCAGACAAAGAACTGCAGAAAGCTTAATCCGGTCAACCTGAGTTTTAAATTCATAATGCGTTTATTTTTTCAGTGAATAAGCAACAGGGGAAGATAAGGATTTTTCAGCCTTACCAAATTTTCAACAGCCGCAAGCTGCACCGCCGTACCTTTGCACCAGAACAAATTGCAAATAACATGATCCCCCTTAAAGATATTCCGGCCGGCCTGCAGGAGATCGCTGAAAAAGTAAAAGCCGGCGAGCGGATAACAGATGAAGAATGCCTGCAGTTATTTGAAAAAGGAAGCCTGGGTTTGACGGGAAGCCTGGCCAATTATATCAAAGAAAAATGGCATGGCGACAAAGTATTCTTCAACCGCAATTTTCATATCGAGCCCACGAATGTCTGCGTATTCAGCTGCAATTTCTGCAGCTACAGCCGCCTGTACGCCAAACGGGAACAGGGCTGGGAACTGAGCATTGAACAGATGCTGGATATGGTAAAGAAATACGATGGCAAACCCATTACGGAAGTGCATATAGTGGGCGGCGTACACCCGAAGATGGACCTGGCTTTTTTTGCTGAACTCCTGAAAGCCATAAAGGCACACCGCCCCGGGCTGCATATCAAAGCTTTTACCGCTGTAGAGTATGACTATATGTTCCGCAAAGCCAAAGTAAGCGTGGAGGAAGGCCTCCGTTTCCTGATCAGTGCGGGTCTTGATTCCATCCCCGGCGGGGGCGCCGAGATTTTCCATCCGGAGATACGGGAAAAGATATGTGCCGATAAAGTGGATGCAGACGGCTGGCTGCTGATACATGAAACCGCCCATAAACTGGGCCTGCCTTCGAATGCCACCATGCTGTACGGGCATATTGAAAAGTATGAACACCGGATTGATCATATGCGCCGCTTACGGGAGCTGCAGGACCGGACAAAAGGGTTCAACACCTTCATACCGCTTAAATTCAGGAACAAGGACAATGACATGAGCTATGTACCGGAAAGCACCCATATCGAAGACATGCGGATGTACGCCATTGCCCGCATCTACCTTGATAATTTCCCGCACCTGAAAGCCTACTGGCCCATGCTGGGCAGGCAGAATGCCCAGCTCTCCCTTTCTTTCGGTGTAGATGATATTGACGGAACCATTGATGATACGACCCGGATCTACTCCATGGCCGGCGCAGAAGAGCAATCTCCGACGATGACCACGGAGCAACTGGTCACCCTGATCAGGCAGGCCAAACGGGAACCGGTGGAAAGAGATACCCTGTACAATGAGCTCAACCGGTTTCCGGTTACCATGATACCGGAGGCCAGCGAACTTAATTAGTGCGGACGAAATAACCGGACCGCCGGGAACAAAAAAGCCGCCTGACAGGCGGCTTTGATTTTATCGTTCAGCGTGATTACATGATCCCGCCATTTTCTTCCTTCTCTTCTTCGTTCATATTATCGCCTCCCTCCTCATTGTCCGCCATTTCATCACCTGCTTCATCAGGTTCAGCAAAGGTTACTGTTTCCACCACGATCGTTTCCTCCGGAGTAGTATACACTTCCTCTGTCCTTTCCACAATGATAGGTTCAGGAGCCGGTACCGGTTTGGGTTTGGCGGCCCTGGGTTTCGGAGCAGGCTTTGGCTGAGGGGCCGGTTTTTTCTTCACGGCCTTTTTCACCACTTTCTTTGCAGGCGCCTTTGCTTTCTTAGGGGCTGCTTTCTTTTTAGCGACTTTCTTTTTGGCAACCGGTTTACGTTTAGGTCTGGCCTTTACCGCTTTCTTTGCAGGCTTCTTCGCTCCGCCCTTTTTAGCCTTTACACTCTTTTTAGCAGCAGCTTTTTTCTTTGCAGGTTTAGCGGCTTTCCCGCCGCGGCGGGCAGGCTTTTTTGCTTTCTTTTTAGTAGCCATGGCAAATAGTTTAAGTGATTATTAGTGTTGATTTTTTTTGAAGGGAAATAAAATTACAACTTGCCTTTATTAAAAAAAGAATATCCGCTGGAAATTAAAAAGAAAGTTTGGCGCAGGGAGCCGGGGCCTCAGCATTCGGGAAGGCTGAGCGGTACATTTACGGCAAGGCCCCCGTCAGCCGTTTCTTTATACTTATGGTTCATATCAAGCGCCGTATCCCACATCGTTTTGATCACCGCATCGAGGGATACTTTGGCAAAGTCGGGAGTGCCCTGGAGTGCCAGCTGACAGGCTGTTATGGCTTTAATGGCCCCCATGGTATTTCTTTCTATACAGGGCACCTGTACGAGCCCGGCAATGGGGTCGCAGGTAAGCCCCAGGTGATGTTCCATAGCGATCTCTGCCGCCATGAGTACCTGCCGCTGGGTACCGCCCATACTTTCGGTAAGGCCGGCTGCGGCCATGGCCGAAGAAACCCCTATTTCAGCCTGGCATCCGCCCATGGCAGCTGATAAAGTGGCTCCCTTTTTAAAAATGCTGCCGATCTCTGCCGCCGTAAGCAGGAACTGAATGATCTTATCATCCGCATCGCCCCCGCAAAAGGCCACGAAATACTGTAATACTGCGGGGATCACCCCGGCCGCCCCATTGGTAGGCGCTGTGACCACCCGGCCGAATGAAGCGTTTTCTTCATTCACGGCGAGGGCAAAGCAGCTTACCCAGTCAAGGGTGTATTTGAAATCATTCCCGCCGGAGCGAATGGCTTTCACCCAGGAGTCATAATCTGAGTATAGCTTGCCGGCCAGCAGCTTCCTGTTCAGCTCGGCGCCTCTCCTTTTTACATTCAATCCGCCCGGAAGCATACCCGGTGTATGGCATCCCCGGTAGATGCACTCCTTCATTACCCGCCAGGTATTCAAAAGTTCCGCTTTTATCTGGGCCTCGTTCCGCCAGGATTGCTCATTCTCCATCACGATCTCATAAATATGCATACCGGTCTTGATACACCAGTGCAACAGGTCATCGGCCTTATTCACCGGGAAGGGCAACTGAACCGTTTTTTTCCGGGAAGCAGCCTCCCCTTCTTTTACAACAAAACCTCCGCCTATTGAATAGAAAGTCTCAGCAACAGATTCACCGGTATGAAAATCAGCAAGAAAAGTAACAGCATTCGGATGAAAGGGAAGCGATTCAGATACCAGGAATTCAATATCCTCATTCGGGTCAAAATCTACTTCATGTTGTCCCATCAGCAGGATCTTCTTCATGGCCGCAATGTCCCGGATCTTGGCGCCGATCTGTTCCACTGCAAAGGTCACCGGGTCGTCGCCCGCCAGTCCGAGTTGCACCGCCACATCCGTTCCATGGCCTTTGCCTGTTTTGGCCAGTGACCCGTACAACAACACCCTTACCGAACTGACCTGCTGCAGCACGCCTTTCTCATCGAGCGACTGTACAAACTGCTGAGCGGCCCGCCACGGGCCCAGGGTATGAGAACTGGAAGGGCCTACCCCTATTTTGAAAATATCGAATACTGAAATAGCCTCGTATGACAACTGCTGAATGTTTGAGGTCAAAAATAAACAAAAGCCCCGCTGAAAAGCAGGGCCTCTTATTATAAAGCAGAGAGAATTACTGAACGTCTACCAGCTCGATCTCAAAATATAATACTGAGTTGGGCGGGATCGGGCCAACGCTGGAACAACCATAGCCCATCGCAGAAGGAACGATCAGTTTGATTGAACCGCCTTTCTGGATCAGGGGAAGACCTATCTTCCAGCCGGGGATCACCTGTTCCAGCCGGAGGCTGACAGGGTTGGAAGTTTGCTGGTCGAATATCGTACCGTTCGTGAGTTTACCGGTGTATTTTACGAATAAGGTTGAAGTAGCGGAAGGGGTCGGGCCGCTGCCCGGGTTCATGATCTGGTAATACATGCCCGTCGGGTGTTTGGTGGCCGTAATACCATTATTAGAAGCAAAACTCTGCATTTCTGCGTCCTGGCTTTCGATAGACTTTCCGTTACAGGTTGTGTCCTTCAGGCAGCCTGCCGAAAGCAGGGCCATCGCAATAAGGGAGGACAAAAGAACTTTTCTCATTTCGGGTTGAAGATTTGATTAATAATGACCACTGTTGTTTCATTTCCGCTGCAACAGTTTTTCTTTCTCTTGTTTAATAAGCAATTCCCGGTAACGCTGTTCGTTCAGGTCCCACTTATGCCGGGCCGAAAAGACCACGATGAACACCACGATCCCGATCAGGCCGATAAGCACAACGAGCACCCCGGAGGCACTCCAGTTGATGACCATTACCGCCCTTTTGTACCAGTCGGAAAAATAAGCCAGGAATGTACCACCGGCCACCAGGAGGGCCATGGGCAGACCGGCTGCCAGTTGCCAGATCAGGTTTTTCTTCCGGTTCCGGTTCTGCTCCCAGTACACCATGAAACTTTTTTCTTCTTCTGTCAGCATAACTCTTTCTTATCCCGGCCGCAGGGAACGCAAAATTAATATTCTAATCCCGCTTTTGTTTGCATCCACGGCTCAAAATATCTATCTTGTCAGGAAATCCATATTTGCTTTGAAAGTAGCCCACCTGCTGTCGGAATTCCTTTATAGCCAGAAAAGGCTTGACCTGCCGGGTATAGGAACATTCCTGCTCGATCCCTCGGTTAATACAGATGCCGACAGCCCTCGTTCTGCCAGGAACATCCTGACGGAAGGAATCAGTTTCGAAGCCAACACCGCTATCCGGGAAACGCCGGAGCTCATCAGTTTTATTGCAGAAAGAACAGGAAAGATCAAAGCCCTGGCGGCAGCGGACCTGGATTCGCATCTTGAACTGGCAAGACAGTTCCTGAATATCGGGAAGCCCTTCCTGTTTGAAGGGATCGGCAGCCTCTCCAAGTTACAGTCCGGCCAATTCAGTTTTACTGCCGGGGCCATCCCTGTGGAGAAAGCAACCAACAAGGCCCTGAAAGAAAATACCGACCTGGGTGAAGAAGAAAGCCAGGCTTCGGGTTTCCGCAGCATCTTTTATGTCAGAAAAACCAGGTCGGGCTACCGCAAGCCCATGATCGCCGCTTTATTACTGGTGGGCATTGTACTTGCCGTATGGGGCGGATACAAAGTCTATAAACGAACGACGGCAAAGAACAACACCGAAGAGAAAGGTACGGAAGCTGCCCCGCCGGTAACCACTTCCCTTTCTGATACTAATCAGCCCGCAAACAACACGGTCAGCAACAGCAATACCAATACTCCTTCAACGGCTCCTGTTACAACTGCACCGGCTGCCCGTACTGCACTCCTTCCCCCTTCGCCTGCCGGCTCCTATAAATTTATTGTAGAGACCGCCGACAAAAAAAGAGGCCTTACCCGGTACACTAAACTGAAAGGGTATGGCATCGATATTAAAATGGAAACAGCGGATTCGCTGAGCTTTAAACTATTCTTTGTATTGCCCGCACTGGCGTCTGATACCACCCGGCTGATCGACTCCCTTCGCCGTTTGTATACACCGGCATGGGACAGGGCTTATGTAGAAAATTGATCATGTCTTCCCGCAGGCGCTTTTTTTAACGAAATATCCTGCTTGAAATAACTGCCGGCTTTTACCTTTACCATCGCTGAATGTTGGTTACCACTCCCCGGCCGCTGTTGGGTACGCTGAAAAATGATCATGGCCAACAAGACCTCCCAACATATTCTGAATACCGCCACCAACCTGCTCGGGTTTTGCCTGTTTGTCATTACGTCTATTCATATTTCCAGGTATGCAGTGGTAAGCATCGTGGACGAATTCACCTCCTTTATTGCCATCCTGCTGGTCTTTTCCTGCCTGTTCTCTTTCCTTTCGATCAGAACACAGAACGAGGTATATGAATACCGGCTTGAAAAGATCGCTGAATATCTTTTTGCCATCGCCCTTACCGGGATACTGATCATTGTCCTGCTGCTGGCCCTGAATTTTATTAAGTGATGCATTTACACATTTTGCAGTACAGATGCCGGTTCACTGCGCCCCGCCGGGCTGGTGAAGAAATAAAAAAAAGGAACAGGCTGTTCCTTTTGAAGAGGTCCCTAGCGGATTCGAACCGCTGTAGCAGCTTTTGCAGAGCTGAGCCTAGCCACTCGGCCAAAGGACCCTAAATATTTCAGATTGTTGATTTTTGATTTTAGATTTAGGTGCCGAAAATCAAAAAGCATGGCTATACATCTGAAAGAGATGCAAATATAGCGCCTTTTGTCATACTTTTTACTTTAAACCCTCGTATGAGCCGCATAGCAGAATCTGAACTGATCATCAATCCCCGCGGGGCAGTTTACCATCTCGATCTCCGGCCGGATGAAATTGCCGGCACGGTCATCACCGTGGGCGACCCGGACCGGGTCAAGGAGGTCAGTAAATATTTCGACAGGATCGAAGTCAAACGCCAGCACCGGGAGTTCATTTCCCATACCGGCTATATCGGTAAAAAAAGGATCACTGTTCTTTCTTCCGGTATCGGGCCGGATAATATTGATATCGTCATCAATGAACTGGATGCCCTGGTCAATATTGATTTCAGCACCCGGGAGATCAAAAAGGAATTGCATTCGATCAATATCATCCGCATCGGTACCTCCGGTTCGCTGCAGGCAGATATCCCTGTTGACAGCTTTGTAGCTTCCACACACGGGCTGGGTGTTGATAACCTGCTGAACTTTTACCGGCACGAGCAGAATGAGCAGGAGAAAGAACTGCTTCATTCCTTTGTCACCCACACACAGATCCATACACAGATCGGCAATCCTTACATCACCAGCGGCGCCGGATCGCTCCTGAAGCATTTTGTGCAGGACTTTCACCAGGGCATCACCGTCACCTGCCCGGGTTTTTATGGCCCGCAGGGGCGCATCCTCCGGCTGGGGATCCGCAACCCGGAGCTGATCAACCGGCTGACTGATTTCCGTTTCGGCCAGCACCGCATCTCCAACTTTGAAATGGAAACGTCGGCGATCTACGGATTAGGGAAACTGCTCGGGCATAATTGTCTTGCCATAAATGCCATCGTGGCCAACCGGGTAAAGAAAGAATTCTCCAGGGACGGTCAGGCCGCAGTGGAAAGCCTGATAAAGCGATTTGTACAGATATTTGCAGATCATATCCAGACCGGCGGATAAGGAAATGAAGCCAGGTCAGTTGAATATATCGAGGAACACAACCCCGCCGTCAACACACGTAATAAAAAATGGAGCTACATTTTTATAAATACCAGGGAACCGGAAACGATTTTATCCTTGCTGATAACAGGAAGAATGAATACAGCACTCTTAATCAGTGGCAGATCCACCAGCTGTGTGACCGGCGCTTCGGGATCGGGGCTGACGGGCTGATGCTGCTGAATAATAAACCCGGCTATGATTTTGAAATGAAATATTTCAATGCCGACGGCAAAGAGGGTACCATGTGCGGAAATGGCGGCCGCTGTATGGTGAAGTTTGCATACCACCTGGGCATGCACAAAGAAGTGTACCGGTTCATTGCTTCAGACGGTCTGCATGAAGCAGAGATCGATACAGACGGGATCGTGTCCCTGAAAATGAAGGATGTGAAAAAGATCAGCCGGTTTCACAATGATTTTGTGCTTGACACCGGCTCGCCCCACTATATCAAGATGGTGACCGATATCATGAATTATGAAGTTTATAAAAAAGGATACGAGATCAGGCACAGCAAAGAATTTGAGGAAGAGGGCATCAACGTAAACTTCGTGGAGCAACTGACGGAAGAGGACAAGATCATCGTCCGTACGTTTGAACGGGGGGTGGAAGACGAGACCTTCTCCTGCGGAACCGGTGTAACAGCGGCGGCCCTTGTCTGTTATCACAATGAAAACGGGTTTAACGAAGTGGAGGTACAAACCATCGGCGGGCAGCTGAGTGTTGAATTCGACCGGGTGGATGAGAACCGGTTTGAAAATATCTGGTTGTGCGGCCCCGCGGAAAAAGTATTTGAAGGCACGGTCGTGATCAAATGAATACCGTTCTCACCATACCATCCATCAGCGGTAAAATAACCGAAGCAGCAAAGGAATTCACTGCATTTTGCCGGCAGCTTCCGGGTGATCAGTTCTTTTACCAGCCGGAAGGAAAATGGTCCGCTGCCCAGCAAACCCGACACCTGATAAAAGCCACCGATACGGCAAGGCTCGCCTTTACCCTTCCCCGATTCCTGGTCAGGATAGTTGGCGGCAAACCCAACCGGGCTTCCCGCAGCTATGATGAACTGGTGGCAAGGTATCACCAGAAACTGGAGCAGGGCGGCCGGGCCAGCGGAAGGTATATCCCCGGGCCCATACTGCCCGGGTATGGAAAAGATAAACTGCTCGCTGAGTTCACCCGGTCGATGGAACGATTTGCCGCCGCCCTTCAGCGAAACAGGAAAGAAGAAGAACTTGACCGGTACCTCGCTCCTCACCCGCTGCTGGGCAAGATCACCTTGCGGGAACTGGGTTACTTCACCATTTATCACTGCCACCACCACCAGGAAAATATTTCCCGGATGTTAACCGCCTGATTTTTTACCCCCGTTCTGACCAGGGCCGCTTACCTTTGCCTGCCGCTGCATAACAAAGCATCCCTCTTTTGATCCAGTATTTCAAAAATATCAATCAGCAAACCGTCGAGATCAATAAACCCGAACCCGGCGCATGGGTGAATGTATCCCCTCCCTTGAAACAGGAGGAGTTTTCTGAACTGGCAGGGAGCCTTGAAATACCGATCGACTTTCTTACCGACTCCCTTGATATCGATGAAAGAAGCCGGTTTGAAGAAGATGACAATGTCAGGCTGATCGTCATAAAATCACCGACCG
Source organism: Chitinophagaceae bacterium (assembly GCA_046329665.1). Lineage (GTDB taxonomy): Bacteria > Bacteroidota > Bacteroidia > Chitinophagales > Chitinophagaceae > JJ008. The sequence continues at coordinate 108,844 of JAXLUG010000003.1, forward strand.
AAAACAACTCCTTCAACGAAAGTGATGCCTACTACATTACCATCCCGATCTGCATCATCCTTACCCACCACCAGATCGTTACGGTAAATTCTTTTGATAACCCGGCCATCAAAAAATTCCTGAACAGTTTTTCCAACCGGGATACAGAAAAGAGGAACATGATGGTACTGAAGATCTTTGAAAAGGTGACGCAGACCTTCATGCAATACCTGAAAGAGATCAACCAGCGCCGGAATATCATGGAGCAGAAACTTTATGACAGCAGCCGGAACGAGGAACTGCTGGAACTGATGAAGATCCAGAAAAGCCTGGTTTATTTTGTAACGGCACTCAAGTCGAACGAGATGCTGATGATGAAAGTATCCCGGACGAATTTCCTCACCCTCCATGAAGAAGAGAAAGAGTTCCTGGAAGACCTTATTGTAGATACATCGCAGGCCCTTGAAATGGCAGACATCTATACCAACATCATGAGCAGTACGCTGGATGCCTTTGCCAGTATCATTGCCAACAACCAGAACCAGATCCTGAAAAGACTGGCCGTGATCACCATTGTACTTACTTTCCCTGTACTTATTGCCAGCCTGTTTGGCATGAACGTTCCCAGCGGCTTCGAAAACTCAAAGTACGCCTTCTACATCGTTGCTTTCCTGTCGCTTGGTATCGCCCTGATCATTGGCTGGTACTTTTTCCGTAAAAAAATATTCTGATTATGTTTAACCTGCGGGTGTACGGTGTGCTCATCAATGACAATAACCAGGTACTGGTAAGCGATGAATACATCCGGGGAAACTACTATACAAAATTTCCGGGCGGCGGGCTGGAGTTTGGCGAAGGAACCCGGGATTGCCTGAAGAGGGAGTTCCTGGAAGAAATGAACCTGAAGGTGGAAATAGGCGATCACATATACACCACCGACTATTTTCAGTTATCGGCTTTCAATCCCTCCCACCAGATCATCTCGGTATATTATTATGCCAGGGCCCTGGAAGAAATAAAAGTGCCGCTTCGAACCAAAGCCTTTGATTTTGATGCTGCACAAATGCGCATCTATGAAGAAAAGAAAGAAATTGAGACCTTCCGATTTATTCCCCGTGCCCTTTTTTCTGCTGAGGAGGTAACCCTGCCGATCGATAAGATCGTGGCGGATATCATTACCGGTAAGCGGTAACTACCCGGCGGCCGGTATGTTTGAAAACCCGTCGTCTTCCTGGCCCATGGCAGCCTTCTTCATTTTACGGGCCACCTCATGTCCGAGATAGTTTTCAATTCTCTTTTCCGCCAGGTAGATCACCGGTGTAAGGATGATCGCCATGGAGAATTTGTAGATATAATTCATACAGCCGATCGCCAGCACCTGTGCCCATGACCAGTTGTTGCCGATCTTGAAGGCGATGGTCAGTACCACAAAACTGTCGATGAGCTGGGATACCAGTGTGGAGCCGGTTGCCCTCAGCCATATCTTTTTATCCCCGGTTATTTTTTTGATCTTATGAAAGACAAACACATCCACCAGCTGGCTTACGAGGAAGGCGATAAGGCTTCCGGCGATGATCCACATTCCCTGTCCGAATATTCCGCTGTAAGCGGCCTGCATATCCGGGATCCCCTGGCCGGTTTTAGAAGCCACCCACCAGCCGGCGGGCGGCGCACTCATACTGACATAAAACATGACAAAAGCATAGGATATCAGCGACACAGCGATATAGCTGATCCGCCGCACGGCCTTCGGGCCATAATATTCATTGACGATATCCGTAATGATGAATTCCAGCGGCCACAGCAGTACCCCACAGGTAAGCGTAAAGGACAGCCCGCTCTGCCCGAACAAGGTAATGTTGGCCGGATCCAGGCCAAACACCTTCTCCAGTGAAAATATCTTGCCACCGATGCATTCCGCTATCAGGGCATTACAGCAGAAGAAAGCGGTGATGATGACAAACAGCTTTGTTGGCTTATCTTTTATGATAGTATGGATCATTGAGGTAGAAAAAATAATAGATTAACAATAACAGGAAAAGAATGTTTGAAATAATAATAAACCGGTTCAGCGGGGGGCGCATTTTCTTTCGCAGCAATACAATGACCAGGTAAGAAATATTGGTGACGGGGAGCACCAGTCCGCCGATCACATACCCGATGATAATAATGGTGGATGCAAAGGCCGCATCGGTATCTTTTTTACTCATCGCCATCACCAGCCATGTAAGGATACAAATACCTGAAATAAAGCCCAGTCTTGACAAAAATAAAAGCCAGCGCATCGGGGAATTTCATCTAAAATAGCATTATTTTGTCACCTTAATAAAAGCGGTTTCTGAATGAAAAATCCCCTGCTGAAAAAGGCGTTTCCCCATCTCATCGCTATCGTGGTTTTTGTGGTAATCTCCGTATTGTTCTGCAAACCGGTACTGGACGGTAATGTGCTGAACCAGCATGACAATATCGGGTGGAAAGGAATGGCCCAGAATGCTTTTGAATACAAGGAAAAGAACGGGCATTTTCCTTTGTGGAACCCCAACCTTTTCAGTGGCATGCCCAACTACCAGGTGGCCATGCAGGGGAAGAGTGTGCTGCCCGATACCGTAAAGATATTTTCACTGGGGCTTCCCAAACCGATCAACTTCTTTTTCCTTGCCTGCATTTGCTTTTACATCCTCTGTTTGTCATTAGGGATCAAACCGGTCATCGGTATGCTGGGTTCGATCGCCTATGCCTTCTCAACTTATAATGTGGTGATCGTGGCAGCCGGTCACGACACCCAGATGCTGGCTACCGCATTTATGCCGCTTATACTTGCCGGCCTCATCAATATTTATGAGAAAAAATACTGGCTGGGTTTTGCACTGACCACGTATGCCGCCTACCAGCAAATGGGAGTAAACCACCTGCAGGTAACTTATTATTTTGTCCTCATCACCGTTCTCATCAGTATTGCTTACCTGGTGAAATGGATAAAGGAAAAAGACTGGAAACATATCGGGATCGCTGCCGCACTTACTGCCCTGGCAGCCATTATTGGGCTGGCAGGAAATGCCCTGGTATTAAAAACCACGGCTGAATACAGCAAGTTCACTATGCGGGGCGGCAAGGATGTGGATATAGTGGGTGATTCCGTAATAGCCGCCAATACGAAAGGGCTGGATACCGCTTATGCTTTTGAATACAGCCTGGGCCGTGGCGAATCGGTATCCCTCATCATGCCCAATGCCTACGGCGGCTACAGCAGCCATTATGCAAATGAGGATTCCCGGGTAATGAAAAAGCTTACCGATAAAGGCATCCCTGAATCGAATGCGGCACAGGTGGTCAGCGGTCTGCCCGTCTATTGGGGAAAGTTATATACTGCCGGCCCCGCCTATCTCGGTGTTCTGATCTGTTTGTTTGGCCTGATCGGTTTTGTAGTATTGAAAAGCCCGGTAAGATGGGGCTTACTCGCTGCCGCAGTCCTGGGCATCTTTATGTCCTGGGGCAAATACATGCCCGGGTTCAATACATTCCTGTTTGAACATCTGCCGCTCTATAATAAATTCCGCTCCCCGGCATTCGCACAGGTCATCCCGCAATTCGCTATCGGTATCACGGCCGTCCTGGCCCTGCAGCAATTGCTTTTCGGGGCGCCCCTGGAGAAAGCTGATTTTAAGAAGATACTTTATGCCGCAGGCGGATTGTTCCTGGTGCTGGGTATCATGTATGCCACTGCCACCTACAGTTCGCCCTATGACAAGGATATTTCACAAAGCATCACGCAGCAATCCGGGGACAACTCGCTGGCAAGGGCCGTCATATCAGGATTAAAGGCCGACAGGAAAGCATTATTTGGCAGCCAGCTGCTGCGTGCACTTGGTATTGCCCTCCTGGCACTGGGTACCTTGTATTTCTACTTCCGGAAAAAGATCAGCTCCCTGGTGGCCGGGGTGATCCTGCTGCTCATCAGCACCTTTGACATCACCCTGGCAAGCAATCTTTATTTCAGTAATGATAAAGGTCCTTACGAGAACAGGCCTGACCAGCTTTTTGTTTCTGCCGATGACTATAACAGCTCCCATTTCAGCAAGACGGCGATCGATGAAGAGATATTGAAAGATAAGGATCCCGACTACCGGGTGTTCAACATGGTCGGCACTCAAACAGGCGGGCCATTCAGCGAATCACGGACATCATACTATCACAAATCCGTAGGCGGGTACCATCCTGCAAAACTCAGGACTTACCAGGACATCATCGAACGGTATTTACTGGCAAGACCCAACCCGGGTATACTGAACATGCTGAATACAAAGTATATCATTGCACAGGACCCGCAAAGCGGTCAGCCGGTACTCATCCCCAACACGGACGCTTATGGCCACTGCTGGCTGGTTAAGAATATTCAGTTTGTGGACGGACAGGTGGCGGCCCTGAAAGCACTGGGCACCACCAACCTCAAGGATACAGCGATCCTCAACAAGGCCTTTTCGAAAGCCGTTGTACAACCCCAATGGGATTCCGCCTCCTCCATTAAACTCACAAAGTTTGATAACGATGTGGTGGAATACGAGTCCGATTGTAACGGGCCGCAGTTTGCCGTATTTAGTGAAATATTTTATCCGTTAGGCTGGCATGCCTACCTTGATGGAAAGAAAACGGATTACCTGAATGTGAACTATATTCTCCGGGGGATGTCGCTTCCGGCAGGCAAGCATACCATCCGGTTTGTATTTGAACCGTCATCTGTGAAGAAGGGCACTTCGATCATGTTCATGGCATCCATCGTCATATTGATCGTATTCCTGGGCGGTTTATTCATGCATTTCCGGAAAGACTTTAAAAAGGCAGGATAAATAACCGGCGGCCATGAAAAAGGTACTTGTCATAGCGCCGTATGCCTACCTGCCATGGTATTCAGGCGGGCAAAAATTCATCGGCCAGTTCCTGCAGCACCTTGGTCAAAGAACCGTACTTACTGTCATTTCAGTAGCAAAGAATGACGAATCGCTTGCCACTCATTACGAACTGCTCCCTTTACTGAAGGAATCATTTTCCCGTTATTATGACCTGAGCCTTACCCGGAAAATTTCCTCGCTTGTCAAGCTGAACAGGATTGACACCATCATCTGGGAACATCCTTATTATGCCTGGCTCGCCTTCAGCGTAAGAAAGAAAACCGGTATAAAGACCCTCATCCACACCCATAATATTGAACACCTTCGTTTCAAAAGCACCGGCCGCTGGTGGTGGCGTATCCTGCGATGGTATGAACGGTGGTGTTTCAAAAAAGCCGATGGCCTGTTTTTCATCACTCCTGAAGACAAACAGTTCGCTATCGAAAAATGGAATATCGCAGCAGCAAAATGTTTTGACCTTCCTTTTGGCGTGGAGATCACCGGCAGTCCGTCCGACAGGCCGCAAAGCAGGGAAGAGATCAGGCAGCGCCATGCGATCCCGGCAGAAAAAAAGATCCTGCTGTTTACCGGTGCGCTGGAGTACAAGCCCAATCTTGATGCCCTGCAGACAATACTCCGCGATATCAACCCTTTGCTGATGAGCCAGCCGGGATTTAACTACACGCTGCTGGTCTGTGGCAAGGGGCTTCCGCCGGAAATGAACGGACTGAAAGCGTATGCAGATAAAAATATCCTGTATGCCGGATTTGCAGCAGGTATAGATCAATATTACAAAGCGGCGGATGTCTTTCTGAACCCGGTGCTCAGCGGCGGCGGGATCAAAACCAAGATGGTGGAATCCATTGCCTACGGTACGCCTGTCGTTTCTACGGTGACAGGTGCCACCGGTATGGACAAATCTGTTTGCGGTGACAAGCTGGTCTTAACCGATGATGGGGCCTGGGAGAAATTCGCTGCACTTGTAATGGAGAAGGCGATGGAGCCGTCCGGCACCACACCGCAATCATTTTATATTAAGTACAATTGGGATAATATCATCAGCTCTGTTACTGCAACGGCTATCTGATCAGCTTTCCGGTAAGCCGGTAATACACACTTTTAATCAGGTTGCGGCTGTTTTCCTTCGTCACATAGATCAGCCTGAAGAAAAAATAATAAACTCCTTTCCCCTTTCGCAGCCGCATGATCTCCAGTTCGTGTTTCATCATCACCCTGCGCAGCTTTAATTGTTTTGACAGGTCTGTGCTGCCGCTGCTTATATGGACAATGGTGGTGCCGGCAAAGAAGCGGTTCCGGTATCCCAGCCTGCTGATCTGCTCACACCAGAGCTGGTCCTCCCCGTACATAAAGAAACGGTCATCCAGTTGTGCACCGGGTAATTGCTGAAGCACTTTTCGGGGAAAGAGAAAAAAGGCCCCGTTCAGCCAGTCGCTCTGTATATCGCTGTCGTGCCGGAAATACTTGCCCAGCATCCGGCGTGCCCTAACCCGGTACGGCATCAGCAGGGGAATAAAACGGAACAGGTCCAGCAGTTCCCAGCTGATGCTTCGGAAACGTCTTGCAGTATACTGAATTCCTCCATCCGGGTAGGTCATCCTGCACCCCACCACGCCGGCATCAGGATGTTGCTGCAAGAAGGCAGCCGTGGCTGAAATACTGTCTTCCGTTAAGCAGGTGTCGCTGTTCAGCAGCAGGACCAGGTCACCCGAAGCTATTTTCAACCCCAGGTTATTTCCCCCGGCAAAACCCGTGTTGCGGTCGCTCTTCACCAGCCGGATCCCGGGAAACGCTTCGGAGAATTTTTCTGCCTCACATTCGGTGGAAGCATTATCCACAAGGATGATCTCATAGTCCACCCCTTTTGTGCAGTGGATAACCGAGCGGATACAATCAGCCGTCAGCCGGAACGTGTTATAGTTGATGATGATAACAGAAACCTTCATTCGGGTTATCGTAAATGCCGTAATATTGCAAATTTAAAATCAGGCAAATTTAATGTACCAGGAAATCACCCGTTGCAGGATAAGCGGCAGTACTAATTTAGTGAATGTATTATCACTGGGGGAACAATATTTAACCGGCGTCTTCCCCTCTGCCAAAGAGCAGGCCGTTACCAAAGGTCCCGTTGACATGGTGTGGTGTCCTGACAGCGGGCTGGTGCAGATGAAACAGTCGTACAGCCTGGATGAAATGTATGGCGACAATTATGGCTACAGGTCCGGGTTAAACCAAAGTATGGTCAGCCACCTTCAGCAAAAGGTGACGATGTTACTCCGGAAAGTTCCTACCCGGCCGGGAAATATCATCCTGGATATCGGAAGTAATGATGCCACGTCTTTGAAATGCTATCCTTCCAGCCTTCGTCGTATCGGAATAGATCCCACCGGCAAAAAATTCAGGGAGTATTATACAGATGATATTGCACTGGTACCCGATTTCTTTACGGCTGATAACTTCCGTTCCATCTTTGGTAACGAAAAAGCCACGATCGTCACGTCCATTGCCATGTTTTATGACCTGGAGGATCCCGTCAAATTTGCCACTGACATTGAAGCCATCCTGGCGGATGATGGCGTGTGGCATTTTGAACAGAGCTATCTCCCTTCGATGCTCCGGACGAACTCATATGATACCATCTGCCAGGAACACCTGGAATATTACTCACTCCTTGCCGTCAACTATATCCTGGAAAAAGCCGGGCTGAAGGTGATCGATATTGAGATGAATGATATTAATGGCGGCAGCTTTGCCATTACAGCTGCAAAAAAATCGTCAGCCCTCCCGGTAAACCAGGCTGTGATCAGCTGGATGCTGGAAGAAGAGATCAGGATGGGGTTGAATACAGAGCGCCCCTACCGTGAATTTGCTGAACGGGTGGCCGCCCACAGGGACAGCCTGCTCAGTCTGCTTGAAAAGCTGAAAAACGACGGAAAGAAGATAATCGGCTATGGCGCTTCCACAAAAGGGAATGTGCTCCTGCAATATTGCGGCATTGATACCCGTTACCTGGACTGTATTGCTGAAGTAAATGAACAGAAGTTCGGCTCGTTCACACCGGGAACGCTGATCCCGATCGTATCGGAAGCCGAAGCCAGGGCCATGAAGCCGGATTACCTGTTTGTATTGCCCTGGCATTTCCGGAACAGTATCCTTGGCCGGGAAAAAGAATACAGGGCCGCGGGCGGCAAATTCATCTTCCCTTTACCGTTTATTGAAATTGTGTAAAATGAACAGGAACGTTCTTTTTATCAACCACCCTGAGAAGGAATGCGGGGTACATCAGTTCGGTGAGAATGTTTTTGGTGCTATCCGCCATTCCGCATCATTCAATTTTATTTATTGTGAGTGCAGCAGCAGAGCCGGCCTGGAGGGATTTGTAAATAAACACAACCCGGAAGCTATCATTTATAATTACTACGGGAGTACGATGCCCTGGCTTAATACGGGTATCACGAGAAGCATCAGGGTTCCGCATATCGGCATTATACATGAGGTAACACAGGAACGGGTAAACCAGGCGAATAAAACACTGTTTGATTTTCATATCGCTCCTGATCCGACCGTTTTATTGACCAACCCGATCGTTTTCAAAACAGGAAGACTGGTACCGGTATACAAGGGAACTTACCAGTACCCTGAAAAGGTAACGATCGGCAGTTTCGGATTCGGTACAAAAGGAAAAGGCTTCGCCCGGATCATTGAAACCGTTCAGAAGGAATTTGATACCGCCCATATCCGCATGAATATCCCTTTTGCCCGGTTCGGCGATGCAGACGGGGCCGGCGCCAGAAGTTATGCTGATTCCTGCAGGCGGCTCATTACCAAACCAGGTATCAGCCTTGACATCACACATGATTTTCTTTCACAGGAGGAGGTATTGACTTTTCTTGCCGGAAACACCATCAATTGTTTCTTCTACGAGGAAAATAAGAACCGGGGCATCTCCAGTGTAACAGACCTTGCGCTTGCAGTTGATAAACCGGTTGCCATATCAAAGAGTTTTATGTTCAGGAATATGTTTGGTACTTCACCTTCTGTGTGTATTGAAGACCTTACACTGAAAGAGATCATCCGGAACGGTACGGCCCCTCTTTTACCTTTTAAAAAAGAATGGACGCCTGAAAATCTCTGCTGGGATTACGAACGGATCTGCCGGAATGCCATTCAGCATTTCACCAGGCAATCAGCCACCAAAAGCAGTTTGTTTTCCCTGATTGAAAAAACTCCCGCCAGGAGGCTTCTTTCTAAATTCCGGAAGATAGCTACCCGCTCCATCAACCGTGATAAACTGATGCTGGCAGCAAAACAATCAGCGCAACGAAAAGAAGAATATGCTGCTTACCATATCAGTACAGAAGGCCTTTTGTTCAAAGAATCCTGCTTCAACCGGATCCTGGATAACCAGGCAAGAAGCCAGTATGAAAATGTGATCAGGCTGCTCTGCCAGCTTTGTCCGGATGAGATGAGCCGCAAGATACCCGAAGCCAATATTCAGCAGGCATTCGTTTTTGAAACCGTTCGGAACCTGTCCACCCGTTTTACCACACCACATATATTATCTGTCGGATCGTATGAGGACACTGCCTGTTACAGCCTCCAAAAGCTCGGTATAGCCGTGGAAGGTATCGACCCGGTACTGAATTATGATCTCAGCACCTTTCTCACCAAGCCCGGTGTGAGTACCAATAAATATGATATCATTTTCTCTACTTCGGTGATTGAGCATGTAGAGAACGATCAGCGTTTTGTGGAAGAGATCGCATCCTTGCTTAACCCGGGAGGGTTTGCCGTGCTTACCTGCGACTATAAACAAGATTACAAACCCGGCGATAAAATACCGGGGGTGGACTTCCGGTTTTATACTAAGAATGATCTGGCGAAAAGACTGCCCTCTTCCATGCCCGGCTGCGTTTTATACGGCGAACAGCAATGGGACTGCCCCCGACCGGATTTCCGGTTTGAGAATATCGATTATACGTTTGCCACTTTTGTAGTGCAGAAAAAATAATTACTTAACCGGTCTGAGCCGGAACGATTCAAGGATATCGCCACCATCCACCCGTACGGCAGTAGTGCCATATATCATCGCATCATTTGCTTCCACCATCCGCCAGGTAAAATTGATATCCGCAGATAAGTGAACGGTGAGATAGATGGTCTTGTCGTCTTTTTTATCAAATTTCCATGAGGTTGGGTGTACCTGTCCGTACTGATCGGTATGCGTACCCTGTCCGTCCATACCGAAAGTGAACTGCATATTATCATAGTTGACGTCCGTGGTATTCTTCACTCCCCTGATGTAATGAGAGTTATTGCATCCGACATTATGGATCAGTTCATCGACCTGCCATACTTTTCCGGCCATGATTTCGGTTTTGCTCAATCCCTTTCCGGAATTGTTATCAGATTCTGTTTTTTTATTGCAGGTTGACATATTTAAAACGGTCCCCGCTGCAAAAAGCAAGACGAGCTTCATCGGTTACTTTTTTTAAAATAGTTACGGTTACAAAACCTGGTAATTATCCTGATCGATTTCCGGAATTTTCCTCTTCTGAAAAACATAAAGGAATACTTCAGCAGGGAGATAAAACGTGGTTTCAACCGCTGATGATATACCGGCCGGCAATTATTTATGCCTTTATTCAGCACATCGCTTATCATTTCAGCGGCATGACCGGTATCCGGGTTGGTGGATTCTATGATCTGCGAGTCGTCCAGTCCCCAATAACGATGATCGTATGCCACTGAAGCGAACGTAAACCCAATGCCCCTTCGTAAAAACTGCACCATCGGCAGCCTTTTTGCCCAATCCGAAGTGGCAATCCAGGTAATGCCGCTTGAGCAGCCAACCAGTAAACTGCAATACTTTGTCAGCTCCGCATTTTCACGCAGGGAAAGACTGCTTGCTGATACAATTCTTCCGGGAACGTTTTCAAGCTGTATATGAGAGGATATGATGATGACCAGGTCATCAAACTGCTTTAGCAGGCCCGTGGCCACTTCTATCGCCCATTCCTGGGTTACGAAGGACTGACCGCTGAATGAAGAGCTTTCAAAGAGAATGACATGCCGGTATGCTTCCAGCCTGTTATCTTCCGCAAACTTCTTAACCTGATCTATTTCCCGTTCATTAAGCCTGAGCACAGGCCTGGCGTCAACCGTCACCGGATGCGGGTATGCATTATAAATGGTGCTCCGGGTAGTGCCGTCATAACAGTGAACATTTGAAGGGTATACCTGTGTGAAGAACAACTCGTCAAACTCTCCTTTCTTCTTTCTTTCAGCGGCCTCCCGAACCAGTGTAAACCAGGCTTCCCCCTCTCCTGCTTTCTTATCCTTCAGGGGAATTTCCCAGATCGCATCAACATCCGGGTTCCCTTCGATCATAGGCCGGCAAAGATTACTGATCGCCCAGGTAAGGTGACAGCCCGGGTAATCTTTTTTGATCTGCCGGGCAAGTACAGTAGCCATCAAACAATCACCGTTTGCAACCAGCATACCGAGCAGTATTTTCTTCGGGTTCTCCTGCATTATGTTGTCGGGGGCGTTTTCATCATCATTTCGGCAAGCTGTTCAATCGATACCCGGGCACTCCAGCCGGAGGACTGAAGCAGTGAAGGGTCGCTGACCATTCTCCTGAATCCCGGAAGGAAATTGTCCTGCCTTGTTACATAGTCTTTCCAGTTTTTGCCGGCCAGGCCGAAGCATAACTCAAGCCATTGTTCGATCGCATAGGCCTTTCCGGTCCCCACACAGGCTTCAGAAAAGTGATCCTGGTTCACGAGGTGGTAGATCCCGCCGGCAATATCACCGGCAAACCCAAATTCTTTTTCTACCAACACATCACCAATTGAAAGAGGAATGGCGGCCCCCCGTCCGGCCGCCAGTGCGGCATCCGCAATTTTTTTATTCAGGTGGCTGTTGCCCCGTAACGGGCTGTCGTGATGGAAGAGATACCCGACATACGTTTTTATTCCCAGCGTTCTGTAATAGCGGGCCACATAAACGGACTGAATCCTGGCCAGCGAATAGGCATCCCGGGCCTCAAAAGGAGATCTCTCGCTGATGGGTTCACCTGTGTTCCGGAACTGTAACCCGCTGCCGGTAATAAAGACTCTGGACTCTTTTGAATGCTGGTAAACAGATTCCAGAATATGTAAGGTGCCGTCGGCGATGGTTCGCTGATGTTCGAAAAGCAGTTCATGGTTTATCCTTGAATGGGCGGCAAGATGAAAAATAAAATCCGGTTTTAGTTCCCGGATGAGCTGCCCTATAAAATCCCTGTCGCCCACATCTCCTTTAAGCCAGTTTTCTCCGCTGCGGGACACCCCGGTAACCTCAATACCGTCAGCCGTTAAAATCCTCTCCAGGTAGTAGCCATCCTGGCCATTGATGCCGAATATGATTGCTTTCCGCATAGTTATTTATTCTTCGATACCATTTCCCGGAATTGCCGGTCAATGGCGTCAATGCATTTATTACGTTCCAGGTTAAGAATGGCCAGCCGCTTTACAACGGCATCTTTTTCTGAAGGCCCCACTTTTTCGAATTCATACACTTTTTCCTGTTCATGCCACAGGTCACAATTCACTTTGGCCAGCTCAGCAAATACTTCCCCTATATTGCCGGCAATATCCCGGGTCTCGTTTCCTTCCTTTTTAAATACTTTGTTCGATGAAAAGGTAAGCCGCTCCGGCGGAATAGCGCCTGAAACTGCCCCGCTTACAAAATCATCGATCTCCGTCTGCAGTTGCTGTTCCTGCTGCCGGAGACTCTGCAATCTTGCTTCGTCATCGGAATGGTATTGTTTGAGCTTAACAATGGTCAGTTTGTCACATAAGCTCCCAAGGGTTTCAGCCATGTAGGTGATTATTAATTACTGCAAACTTGCTTCAAATAAAGAAAGCTGCAAAATCGGGTTTTGTAGCAGGTTGGCGGGGAGAAATCCCTTTCGTTATTCAGGAATGCCGGGTTGCTTTATCGCTTCAGGATAGTTTGAATAATCGATACTGCTTGCACTTCTTCCTAAAACACCTCCCGGAACCAGTATGTACCGGTACCTGTTGGTTGGCGCCATGGTCAGGTTGTTCGTTTCTATCCGGATATTACCTGCAGCATTTTTTGGGTTATGGAAATAAACGTTGCTGCCTGATCATAAAACAGGTTTATGGTTTCTTAAATATACTCCGGAAGCCTCTTTTCGCAAAATAACGCTAGGGAATAAGCTCCAGGAAACGGGACATCCCCTCGAGTTTTGCAGCGTCCAGCTTGTAACTTAAATGCAGTGTATAATATTTCCGCAGGTCAAACAGGTCAAATTTCGCTTCGGCAACGATTTCATCGATCTTTTCCAGCCCCATGGAATTGGCCGCATCAAATTCCTTAATAAAATCTTCAGGAAGTTCTTTCCGGCTCGCCCATACGGCAAACACAAAAGGCAGCCCGGTTATTTTCCTCCATTCCGAACCCAGGTCAAAAATAAAAGTAGAGATCTTCCGCTGCTCAAAGGCCCTGTCGCCGATCACCAGCCCGGCAGTAGTGCCTTTTATCTCATCCCGGAAGGATTCGCTTTCGGCATGAACGATCTCCGGGTTAATGCCCCAGTATTCTTTCATGAGGTACTTCAGTAATTCAACGGAAGTCCGGCTCTGGTAATCGAGGTATACTTTCCGGATCTCCGGCAACGGCACTTCACTGAATAAAGCCACCGAGGCGATCTCCCCTTCTGCTCCGATGCAATGCGTACCGACGATATGATAGCCGGGCATCGACTTCAGCACGGCTACCGGCACCAGCCCCACATCGATCTCATCCTGCAGCAGCATAGAGGCAATACGTGACGGATAATCGCCGGTCAGTTCTATCTTAGTACTAAAAGAGGAATGCTGTAGTCCGTAAATCAGAGGACGGGTATTCAGGTAATTTACAATGCCAACTCTTATCTTCTGCAATTCAGCTATTTTTGTGGGGCAAAGATAACGGAACAATAAGAACCCCCGCCTTTCTATGGAGCTTACCGCCCTTACAGCTATATCAGCCATTGACGGACGATACCGCAAGCAGGTCCAGCATCTCGATGAATATTTTTCAGAATACTCCCTGATGAAATACAGGGTACGGGTGGAAATCGAGTACCTCATCTTTCTTGAAAAAAAGAAACTTTTCAGGATCCCGGGCAAGGCCGTAAAACATCTTCAGAAACTGGCCGGGGATTTCGGTCCCGAAGATGCACAGGAGATCAAACAGATCGAATTCACCACGAACCATGATGTAAAAGCGGTTGAATACTTCCTGAAAAACGAACTGGATAAGTGCGGCGCATCGGAAGCCAAGGAATGGGTTCACTTTGGCCTGACCTCACAAGATATCAATAACACGGCTATCCCCCTGTCCTGGAAACACGCCATCGAATACGAATACCTGCCCTCCTTACTGAACCTGAATACTCAGCTGAAGCTGCTGGCCAAATCCTGGAAAGACATCCCCATGCTCGCCCATACACATGGCCAGCCGGCAAGCCCTACCAGACTGGGTAAGGAAATAATGGTGTTCATTGAACGAATTGAAAACCAGATCGAGCAATTCATCGGCATCCCTTTTACCGGCAAGTTCGGCGGCGCCACCGGAAACTTTAATGCACATCATATCGCCTTCCCGAAAACCGACTGGAAAAAATGGGCCAATGAATTCGTTTCTTCACTCGGGCTCAACCGGCAGCAGCATACCACCCAGATCGAACACTACGACAACCTGGCGGCCCACTTTGACTGCATGAAGCGGATCAACAATATCCTGACCGACCTGTGCCGTGATATATGGAGCTATGTATCGATGGAGTATTTCACTCAAAAAACAAAGAAAGGAGAAGTGGGCTCTTCTGCGATGCCACACAAAGTAAACCCGATCGATTTTGAAAATGCAGAAGGCAACCTGGGACTTGCCAACGCTGTATTTGAATTCCTTTCCGCGAAGTTACCGGTATCCAGACTGCAACGGGACCTTACCGATTCCACCGTATTACGCAATATCGGTGTACCATTCGCCCATACCCTTATTGCTTTCCGCTCAGTAGAAAAAGGACTGGGGAAACTGGTGGTGAATGATGCGAAACTGTATGAAGACCTGGATAACAACTGGGCAGTGGTGGCAGAAGCTATACAAACGATCCTGAGAAGAGAGAAATACCCCAACCCCTATGAGGCACTGAAAGAACTTACCCGGGGAAAAAATAAAATAGATAAAAAGGCCATTCATCAGTTTATCGAAGAACTAAAGGTTACGGATGATATTAAAAGGGAACTGAAACGGATCACACCCCATAATTATACGGGTCTGTAAATATGTACTCCATTGATGCGGATCAGTAACAATGATCTTCCGCCACACATAGATCGCCGCTAACTATTTCACCTTATTTATTCAGCAACGCCTACACTAATACTGGTGAGGTTTCTTCTTTTAAAAATTTTTCTTACCAGGCCACCGGTGGCAGGTAATAGTTTTCACTTATTTTAGTTTGAAGAACCTGTACCGTATGAAATATTTTCCCCTGCTGTTGTTAGTTGTTGTGCTTGCCTCTGCCGTGAACATCAGCCTGAAAGACCGAAAGAAAACCCAATCAGCGACCACTGGTCTTTCCCGGGTTAAAAAAAACAAGAAGGGTGCTTCTTCCAAAAAAACGAAACAAAGGACCGATCGTATAACGCCTGTCCGCCCGGGCGGGAATGATGCTGCTTTTGACCCCTGTCCATTTAAAAATGATTTTTCTTTCAATCTTGATCCCTGCAACCCGCTCCGTGTTTCCTTCTCCACCAATGCTGCCGGCTATGATAGCATCAGGTGGTATTTCGGAGATGGCAACACCATTGACAACACGATCAACCCGGTAAATGTCTATGCCAGCCAGGGTAACTATACTGTTTCGATGATCACGCATTATATTGATTGCTCGGATACAGCGGTCAGGACGATATCCGTTAATACCCTTCCCGATGCCAGCCTGATCAGGACTTCCGATACGGTCATCTGCTTTGGCAGTACGAAACAGATCCATGCTTCACCGGGTACAAATTTTTGCTGGTCACCTACCACGTACCTGGACGATCCGGCTTCACCGGATCCTGTTACTTCCACTCCCGAAACCATTACCTATCACCTGCAAACCCTGGATACAGGCACCAATATTATTGTAAACGGAAATTTCAGTGCCGGGAATACCGGCTTCACATCACAATACCTCTACTCCCCCTCCTCGGGTTTCAATGCCGGGGTTTACAATGTCGGGTCGAATATACAGGCCTGGCATAGCGGATTCGCCAACTGTACGGACCATACCACCGGCAATGGAAACCTGCTAATGGTGAACGGAGCCGGCACGCCGGATGTATCTGTTTGGTCCGAAGGGGTGAGTGTGGCCCCGAATACCAATTACGAATTTTCCGTGTGGGTGGAAAGCCTGGTTGATCATGATCCGGCCACCCTCCAGTTTTCAATTAACGGAAACAACCTGGGGGATCCCTTCTTTGCCCCATCGGTAAACTGTGAATGGGAAAGATTCTATATCATCTGGAACTCCGGCAGCAATACCACGGCCACTATCTCCATCGTGAACCAGAATACCACGCTGGATGGGAATGATTTTGCCCTGGACGATATTTCCTTCTCCCCGATCTTCATCCGGCAGGACGATGTCACCATAACGGTGGATACAGCCCGGGTAAAGGCCTTACGAAGCAGTGCCATCTGTGCAAAAGATACTGTTCAGCTGAATGCAACAGGGGGCGTAACGTATTCCTGGAGCCCGGCGGCCGGGCTTAACAATGCTGCCATCGCAGATCCGCGGGCCTTTCCCCTTGTTACCACACAGTATCTGGTAACCGGTACCAATGCGAACGGTTGCACGGCCAGGGACTCGGTGCTGATCACCGTAAACCCGCTTCCAACCGTACAGGTGTCGGACGATACCATCATCTGCAGCTCTTCCCAAGTCCAGCTGTTTGCCTCCGGCGGCACCCGGTACCTGTGGTCTCCCGCCGGATCACTTAACAATAACCAGATCGCAAACCCGGTAGCCACGCCAGCAGCGAGCACCGTATATCATGTCACGGTGTTTGATGCCAATAATTGTTCTAATACCGATTCTGTAAAGGTCGAACTCCGGAGCGGTACCACCTTCAGTATTACACAGCCTGGTCCTGTTTGTAAAAATGTACCGGTGCAACTGCTTGCAAGCGGTGGTGATGCTTACTTATGGTCTCCGTCAGCCTTCCTGGATAATGCAACGATTGCAAATCCTACGGCTACCACCGCCTCCACCACTGCTTTTTCTGTTTTGATCACCGATATGGTCTGCCACCATACAGAAACGCTGAATGCAACCGTCACCATTCTTCCGGATCCCCCCATTAAAGCAGGGAAATCGAATGATATTGATTGCAGCCATCGCACCAGTAATCTGTCTGCTGCAGGCGGCAGTAATTATCTGTGGAGCCCTGCTGCTTCGCTTGATGATCCCTCCTCTATTAACCCGGTGGCCTCGCCGCTGGTTACAACAACCTACCTGGTCACCGGCAAAGGATCGAACGGATGTACCGGCAAAGACAGCGTTACCGTACTCGTATCGGCAGGAGGAAGCGGAAGTTATTATGTCCCGTCAGCCTTTACGCCAAATGGCGATGGAAAAAACGACTGCTTCGGACTGAAAAACTGGGGAGGTGTAACGGACGTGGAATTCAGCATCTATAACCGCTGGGGAGAAAGGATATTCTTTACCAGCAATCCCTCGGTATGCTGGGATGGCACCGTGGGCGGGGTAAAACAAAACCCCGGAATATTTGTCTATATGATCAAAGCGAAAAGCCGTTGCGATGGCGCTATTTTCCGGAAGGGCACCGTTGTACTGATACGGTAACCTATCGCTTAACGATAAAAACAACAAGGTATCTTCCTTCTTCTGTCTTTGTACTGTGAAAGACAAAGCCTGCTTTCTGTAATACTTTTTGAGAGGCGATATTCGGGGTTTCGGCCACGCCGTAGATCTCCGGTATGTTCGTATTCTCCAGGAAATATTTCAGCCCGGCCGTTGCCGCCTCTGTGGCCAGCCCTTTGCCCCAGTATTCCGGTATGAAAGAATAGCCCAGTTGCGTCTTCTCCGGTTCAGAAGGAATGGGGATGATCACAAAAGAACCGATGAACCTGCCCGTCGCTTTTTCCACCACGCCCCACCGGCCAGTCCTCGACATGGGATAAGCGGCATACTCCTGTAATATCTGGCGGAGTTGTTCATCACTCTCTTCCCGGTTCCTTGCCGGGCGGATATAGCGCATTACTTCTTCATCGCCGTTCAGCAGGAAATAATTATCACCGTCATCTTCCGTAAAACGGCGGATCAGCAGTCTTTCGGTCTCAAAAATGATCATGTTATTTGTGGATCTCGGAGGTGAAATGAAACTCAATATCGGGATTATTTGTTTTCTCCGTATTAAGGAACCATTCACTCTGTGCCAGGTATACCGGGTGCCCGTCCTTGTCCTCACCTGAATGGGCCTGCTTGAAACGGAGAAAATCTTCCAGCTTCCTGGTATCCTTGCTGGTAAGCCAGCAGGCTTTGTAAAAAGGCAATGAATTGAACACCACGGAAGCGCCGTACTCATGCAGCAACCGGTATTGTATCACTTCAAACTGGAGTTCGCCCACACAGCCGATTATTTTTTTGTTACCACCGAATTGTGTGAACAACTGTGCCACGCCTTCATCCGTTAGCTGCAGCAATCCTTTTTCAAGCTGCTTGGTTTTCATCGGGTCCTTGTTCACCACTTCCTTGAATATCTCTGGCGAAAAGGAAGGGATTCCGGTAAAATAAAAATCTTCCCCTTCCGTCAGGGTGTCCCCGATCTTAAAATTGCCGGTATCAAACAATCCCACCACATCCCCGGCATAGGCATCTTCAATGATACTCTTATCCCGGGCCATGAAGGAATAGGGGTTGCTGAAACGAACGTCTTTATCCAGCCTTACATGATGGAAGTATTTATTCCGTTCAAATCTTCCGGAACAAACCCTGAAGAAGGCGATCCGGTCACGGTGCTTGGGATCAAGGTTGGCATGTATCTTAAAAACAAAGCCGCTCAATTTTTCCTCTTCCACCTCCACAACCCTTGCCGTAGTGGATCTGCTCCGGGGTGTCGGGGCGATGCGGATAAATGTATCCAGCATCTCTTTCACACCGAAATTGTTGATCGCACTGCCGAAGAAAACGGGTGCTACTTTGCCGGCAAGGTACTCCTTCACCTTCAGCTCACCGTGCACACCGTCCACCAGTTCCACATCTTCCCTGAGCTGTGCGGCATCCCGTTCACCCAGGTTTTCATCCAGCACTTTATCATGGATGTCTTTGATGGCGATCGTATCCTGATCGCCTTTTGTATTGGCACTGAAGAGGCGGAGGTGCTTGTCGTGCAGGTTGTACACCCCTTTAAAGTCCTTACCGCTGTTGATCGGCCAGGTCATCGGGTGCAGGGCAATGTTCAGTTCTTTTTCGATCTCTTCCAGCAGGTCAAACCGGTTTTTCCCGTCACGGTCCATCTTGTTGATGAAGACGATCACCGGGGTATCCCGCATCCGGCACACTTCCATCAGCCGCCGGGTTTGTTCCTCCACCCCGTTCACACTGTCCACCACGAGAATAACACTGTCAACCGCCGTAAGTGTCCGGTAGGTGTCTTCTGCAAAATCTTTGTGACCGGGTGTATCCAGCAGGTTGATCAGGATAGTATTGTATTCAAAGCTCATAACGGAAGTGGCAACCGAGATCCCTCTTTGCCGCTCGATCTCCATAAAATCGCTGGTCGCATGCTTCTTGATCTTATTGCTCTTCACCGCACCGGCCACCTGGATGGCACCGCCAAAGAGAAGAAATTTCTCGGTCAGTGTGGTCTTCCCGGTATCGGGGTGAGAGATGATGGCGAAAGTGCGGCGACGTTGTATTTCGTGATGATATTTCATGTCAGCTGATTCAGCACCGTCATTAGATCAGCAGCCCGGCTGTTTTCACCGCTGACCTGCTTACCGGTTTTGAAGGGTGCAAAGGTAAGGCTTGAAGGGGAAACGGACCGGTTGAAAGGCACGTCATCATTCCATATCTTGAAAGCAGAAACCTGCTTGGCTGCAAGGAGACAAGAGGTCATCCAACCACCACCACCGGCATGATTCGGAAGGAACACAAACTGATCGCCATCAAGATCATCCACACAATTATCTGGATCTTCTTCAACGTGGTTATCTTTTACATGCTTTATGCCGCCGTAACCGATAAACTTGACAAATGGCTCTGGATCGGGTACGGTCTGTTCGCACTGGAAGGGATCGTGCTGCTGCTGTTCCGCTTTTTCTGCCCGCTGACGGTGTGGGCCCGGAAATACTCCGATTCCGCTAAACCAAATTTTGATATTTACCTGCCTGAATGGCTGGCGAAGTATAATAAACAGATCTATACTTCACTGCTGGGCATTATTACACTCCTCACAATCTACCGGCTGTTGAATTAAGGCCGCCGAAAAGAATTATTTTTATCAGTAAATAATAAAAATGGGAAAGCTGCACGACGCAATAAAACCTGCACACAAAGAATTCATAGCAAACCAGCACATCTTCTTTGTGGCCAGTGCACCGCTCAGTGCCGAAGGAAGAGTGAACCTCTCCCCGAAGGGGCTGGATTGCTTCCGGGTTTTATCAGACAACAAGGCCGGCTATATGGACCTGGTAAGCAGCGGCAATGAAACTTCCGCCCATACCCGGGAGAATGGCCGCATCACTTTTATGTTCTGTTCCTTTGAAGGGGCGCCGAATATCCTGCGCCTCTACGGAAAAGGCGTTGCCGTTCTGCCCGGCACAAAGGAATGGGAAACGTATGCGCCACACTTCACCCTTTATCCCAGCACCCGCCAGCTGATCATTGCTGATATTGACCTGGTGCAGACTTCCTGCGGTTTTGGTGTACCGCTTTATCAGTATGAAGGGGACAGGGATATCCACTTTGAATGGGCCGAAAAGAAAGGTGCAGACGGATTACAGGAATATATTCAGCACAATAACCTGAAAAGCCTGGATGGCTTGCCCACCGACCTGGGGATACAACGATCATGAAAAGCACCCTCCTTCATAAAAAACTGTTGCTGTGCGGGCTGCTGTCCGCACCATTATATATCATGGCACAAAAGGATTCCATTACTTCCGGAGTGTTTCACTGGAATGAACTTCCATTGAAAAAAGAAAAAGAACGGGAGACCCGTAAGATACTTGAAGGCAGCACCCGGGAATTCAGCTGGTTTGAGATCCATGCCACCACGCAATACAAAGGCGCCGTACCCCGTCCGGCACATGCGCAGGATAGTATCGAAGAACTGATCATCATCAAAGAAGGACAACTGAAATGTACTGTCGGGGACAAAACGGCCACCCTTGGCCCCGGTAGTGTAATACTGATCCCGCCGCATGTCAGCCAGGCCTTTGAAAATACCGGCAATGGTCCCGTGAGTTATTATGTGCTGATGTTTAGGTCCCGGCAGCCGGCGGACCTGGCCCGCAGCGACCTGGCCGGCGGCGCCCTTATTATCAATGCTGATACCTTGCGGTATACGGAGAAAGACAATAAAGGCACCCGGAAATATTTCGAACGACCGACCGCTATGTGCACTAATTATGAAATGCATACCACTACCCTGCTTACAAAAGGGCCCAGCCATGCAGCCCACCAGCATGCGGATACAGAGATCATCCTGGTGCTGTCCGGCGAAGCCGGTATGACGATCGATGGAAAAGAATATACCGGCACTGACGGCGACCTGTTCATTGCTGAAAGCGGAAAGCTGCACGGTGTCCGCAATGCCGCTGACAGGCCCTGCACCTATTTTGCATTTAAATGGAGATGATCAATGCGGCGGTTTCTGCTGGAATTCAAAATCCATCGACCGGTCAATTGCATCCTGCAACGACAGTTTATCCCGCAAATAATTCAGAAAGGCCGCTGCGATGAATAACAGCAGCGAAAGCCAGTACCAGGCCGTAAAAGAAATCCGCAATATTCCTCCCATACTTAAGCCGGACCCCGGAAAGCTGTTATTGCCGGTGTACGACCGCATCTGTACCCTGAACTGGATCATGACCGCCAGCAGCATCGCAGCCCCCAGTATACCGGCACACATTCCTGCCAGGTTGCGGATCCGGACGCCGGTAAAAGCGATCACTATACCGAACAACCCGGCAGCCAGTGCCACAAGGGCAAAAATATTCGGGTTATCCCGCATCAGGGAACTCCTGTCTGCTCCGGGATGGTTCATCCCCCGGAACAATTCTTCTTTATTCCACGATGTGGCCACCTTCCACGACTGACCGGTGGCGATACCAATGCCCGTATTCCCAATGACCGGTACACCCCCGCACCTGAATTCTGCAAACGGCAGCAGGAACAGGAGCAGGGCAAGGGCAAAACAAACCGTACTGGTATGCCGCCTGCGCAGCAAAGAGATTTCCTTTTCGTCCTCACCGACCGGGGGCTGTGCCGGGTTCCATTCATTCATAGTAAGCAATATTACGGATTATGCGGCACGGAATAGTAAGGTCACCTGCCTGCAATACCTGCGGCGAACAGGAAGGCAGCACCCATAAAACCAACCGGACTTTCTTGAATACCGGCTACCTTTGTTCTTCAAATCAACTATGGTCCGCCGCTCACTGGAGATCGTTGGCAGCAGTTTTAAAATGGCGCTGCAGGAATTGTGGAAGAATAAACTCCGCACCTTTCTTTCACTGTTTGGCGTGACCATCGGTATCTTTTGCATCATCGGGGTGCTGGCTACTGTAAACAGCCTGGAACAGAATATCCAGAATGAAGTAAAATCGCTAGGCACCAATACGATCTACATCGACAAATGGGATTACAGTGCCGGCGGCGGCCCCGATTATCCCTGGTGGAAATATGTCAACCGTCCTTCCCCGAAGTACACGGAAATGAAAGAGATCAAGGAAAGGACACCGGGGGCCAAGTTTGCTGCTTTCAAGATCGATGTAAATGACAACGTGGACTTTGCCGACAACCGTTTATCCGGTATCAATATTTACGGCATCTCCGAAGAGTTCAGGGAAATACAACCGATCGAAATTGACTATGGCCGGTTCATCTCTGATGCGGAGTTCAGCCAGGGCAGCCCGGTTACAGTGATCGGAAATGAAGTGGCAGAAAAACTGTTTGGGGTTCCGGAAGCGGCCGTTGGCAAACAGATCACCAGCAGGGGTAAGAAACTGATGGTGATCGGTGTGATCAAGAAACAAGGCAAGACCATGATCGGCGGCTGGCAGTTTGACCAGAGTGTCGTGATGGCTTACCGCTTTGCCAGGAATATCATGGATGAAAAAAAAGCAGACCCGCTGATCATGGTGCAGGGGCTGGATAACCTCAACAGCAAAGCCCTGAAGGATGATCTAACCGGTACCATGCGGGCCCTGCATAAACTGCCGCCTACAAAGGATGAGGACTTTGCCCTCAACGATATCAACGATTTCAGCGATGCCATCAGCTCCGCTTTCGTCAGCCTCAATATCGGGGGATGGGCCATTGCAGCCTTGTCACTGATCGTGGGTATGTTTGGCGTGGCCAATATCATGTTCGTATCGGTCAGGGAACGTACCAGCCAGATCGGTCTTAAGAAAGCAGTCGGCGCCAAGAACCGGGTAATCCTGGCAGAGTTCCTGCTGGAGTCCGCCTTTCTTTGCATCATCGGCGGTCTGATCGGGCTAACGCTGGTCTTCCTGCTTACCCAGGTACTTACCAAAGCACTCCATTTCCCCGTCTTTATTTCCACCTCCAACATGGCACTGGCCATTATCATTTGCATCATCGTGGGTGTAATGGCAGGTTTTATACCCGCCAGGCAGGCAGCGAGGATGGATCCGGTAGCGGCGATCAGAAGTAAATAGACCAAATACTCACCCGGTACATTCATTCCCTACTTTTGCTGTTCATTCCCGGAACAATGGCCACCATCTTAGCGATCGAAAGCAGTTGCGACGAAACCTCCGCCGCCGTTTGCGTGGAAGGAAAGATATTGTCCAACTTCATCGCCAATCAAACCGTACACGAAAAGTACGGAGGAGTGGTGCCGGAGCTGGCCAGCCGTGCCCACCTGCAAAACATTATTCCGGTAGTGGATACGGCCCTTACAACAGCGGGAACCACCCTCGGGGAGATTGATGCGGTCGCTTTCACCCAATCACCCGGGCTGATCGGCTCCTTACTCGTAGGCAGCCAGTTTGCCAAATCACTGGCACAGGCACTCAACAAACCACTCATCGCTGTTCACCATATGCAGGCACATGTGCTGGCCAACCTCATCGATGACCCGAAACCTTCCTTTCCCTTTTTATGCCTGACGGTAAGCGGCGGGCATACACAGATCGTTCTTTGCGAATCGCCGGTAAAAATGAAGGTCATCGGCGAAACGATCGATGATGCTGCCGGGGAGGCTTTCGATAAATCGGCCAAACTGCTGGGACTTCCCTACCCCGGCGGCCCGCTGATCGATAAATATGCAAAGGAAGGAAACCCGGAACGGTTCAGTTTCCCGGAACCACAGATACCCGGTCTCAACTTCAGCTTCAGCGGTCTGAAGACATCCATCCTCTACTTCCTGCAAAATGCCGGCAAGAGTCATATTTATAAGGAAGAGTTCCTGGCAACGGAAGAAGAAAGACAAACTTTTATCAGTGAAAACCTGGCGGACATCTGCGCTTCTGTTCAGCACCGCATCATCACCATCCTGTTGCATAAAGTAAGACGGGCAGCGATCGAGACCGGGATAACAGATATCTGCCTGGCAGGAGGTGTATCGGCAAACAGCGGGTTGCGGCAGGCCTTTGCAGACATGGGCAGGAAGTACCAATGGAATACTTTTATCCCGGCCTTTCAATATTGCACAGACAATGCAGGCATGATCGCCATCACAGGGTATTACAAATACCTGGCAGGTGATTTTGCCGGTCTTTCCGTCAGTGCTTCCGCAAGGGCGGAATGGTAATACAGTCTATGGCCAATCCCTATTTTCAATTCAAACAGTTCACGATCCGCCAGGATAAATGCGCCATGAAGGTGACGACAGATGCCTGTTTGTTCGGAGCCTGGGCAGCTGCTGAATTACAAAACCAACAGGCAGCAGCTGAAACGCTGCTGGAGATCGGGACCGGCACCGGCCTGCTGAGCCTGATGATCGCACAAAAGAACCCGGCCCTGCTGATCGACAGTATTGAAATAGAAGCCGGGGCAGCAGCACAGGCTACGGAAAACATCCGTGCCTCTCCTGCCGGTAAAAATATCCGGGTGTGGCAGGCTGATGCCAGGCGTTTTCCCTTTTCGGGGAAATATGACTGTATCATCAGCAATCCTCCGTTCTATGAAAATGAATTAACAGGTACAGACAGTAAAAAGAATATAGCGCACCACCACGAGGGGCTGCTTTTATCCGAACTCCTGGCCATTATCAGAACGAACCTGCAACCGGATGGCCAATTCTTCCTGCTGCTCCCCTTCAAAAGACAGGAGGAACTTAAAAGGATGATCCTGCAGCAGGAGCTGTTCATCCGCCAGCTGGTCCTGGTAAAGCCATCCACCCGCCACGATTATTTCAGGATATTGCTTGCCGGAACATTTGACAAAGGGGAAGCAAAGGAGACACAGATCTCTGAGATCGCTATAAAAGATGAAACAGACAAATACACCCCGGCCTTCACGGGTCTGCTGAAAGAATATTACCTCTACCTGTAAAAGACCAGGAACTGAACGCACCGGTGAGGTGTGGGATTACCTATTCAATCCCCGCATAATCTTTCAGGTAAGCAAATTCCGGCGTCAGCATTCCCTGCTTTACCATCGTTGCCCTCCGGATGATGTCCGACCCGTTGCCCAGTAAATCTTCCAGTACATGTTTGATGAGTTGCTCGCCAAAATAGCGGCTGGCATCACGGGGTAATTCATTGGGCAGGTTGCCCACCGCCATCACATCTACCGAACCGGCAAGGTAGGGCTCCGTTTTTTCCAGGGTGGCCCGGCTGATACCATAAACAGGGTCCTCGATAGGCTGGTCCCCGCAGTTGATCGGTACGGAGCCATTCGCATCATCAGTGATATCGGCGATCGTCTGGATGATGAAATGATCGGCCCGGATGTCTTCCTTTTCAAAAAGCCGGGGAACGTTCTTGTCCCAGTACACCCCGTTCATAAGGATATCGGTTTGTTCGGCATAGGGCAAAAACCGGCAGGAATATTCTTCGGGGTGGTGATGAAAATCTTCCCGGCTGTAGCTGCCGCCGGTCGCTTTGCTGTAGAGATCGGCCCCTTTCAGCTGTGTGTACACCGGGTAAGCGAACCTTCTTTTCAGGTATTCATCGGGCTCCACTTCATGAATGCCCATCAGGTTCATGATCTCCAGGATGCCATGGGCCACCCTGCCGGAACCGGTCACGGCGATCTTAACATTGGGCAGCCTCAACCCGAAATAAGTATGAATCAATTCTCTGAAACTACGCTGCTTATACACCCTGTCTAACAAAAATAGTCCGGTCCTTTTCCCATAGGCCATCATCCCGTTATGGGCACCCACCACGCCGGCAAAGAACCCGAAACCAATGATCCGCTGACCGTCTTCATGCTCCAGGCATTCGAAATCGATCAGGGTGATCCCTTTGTCGAGGATGGACCGGAGCAGGTGCTGGTTGTGGGGCTGTTTTTTCTTGGTATGGGAAAAGAACAGGTAGGTTTTACCCGGAATGAGCTGAGCAACGGGAACTTCTTTAATTCCGATAAGGATATCGCAGTCCTCCATGTTTTCCCTCACCTCTGCCCCGGCGGCGATGTATTCCCGGTCGGTAAAGCAGCGGGTGGAGGAAGACTGCACCACCACCTGTACTTCGGTACTGTTCTTATGAATCCATTTGCATTGGGCCGGGGTTAACGCCACCCTGTTATCGGCTGGTGTTTTCCCTTCCCTGATTAATCCGATCCTGGTCATACAGCAGTTTATCGTAAAGAAATACCGGCCGGGCCGGGCCGCAAAGTTGCTGCTTCTGCCCCGACCGGACAAACTGATTTAAATCAAAAGATGGCAAAATAAGTGTTGTAACTTTGACGTTTGGCAACAATTACTGCCGGCCAGGTTACACTGGCACCACTTGAGTTTACTTAATCAAAAGGGCCCCTGATGAAGAATGTATTTATCACATTAACAGGACTGGTTCTCCTTTCCGGAGGATGGCTTTCCTGCCACCCCGCCGGATCGGGCGGAGATACCAACCCGCCAGGGCCCTATACCCTGAGTTATGGAGACTCTATCATTTACCTGCGTCCGTCCACAGGAGATTATATCGTAAACCCCACTTCCCGGCGGGACGGGGTATATACCGGCTTCCCGGATGGTATTGAGATCGATGCCAGTACCGGCGCCATCAACGTTTCAAAAAGCGAGACCGGTCTTCGTTACCGCATCACCCACACAGCCCCTGACGGGAAGAAAACAGAAACAACGGTCGTGCTGTCCGGCATCACGTTCAAAGACAGGTTTTATATACTGTCGCAAAGCGATTCCCTTGCCCTGCCGGTTTACAATGCCAGTGAAATAAGAGTGCTCCCGCTCAGCGGTTCCAGTTTTGACGAAGGCAATAATGCCAATTCCGGCGGCTGCTCGGTTAGGACCGACAACGGGATCATCAACCTGGCACAATGTGTACGTAACGGGGTGTTTGGAAACACACCGCAAAATGATTCGAGGCGGGATTTTGATATTGCTTACCGCATCAATGACGGCAGTGGTAAATCACTGAACAAATTGCGGGTGCGGATTTATTATTATACCAGCATGGCAGATGTGGCGCCGGACCTGCTGCAGACCCTGTCCGACCGGCAATCAGCCGGTGTGTTCCTCCGCGGGTCTTCTGCAGAAGCCGTGCAGCAAACAGCCAAACCCAGGCCTCCCTGTGTGATTATTGTTGACCATTAATGCGCTGCACCTGCTAATTTTGGTACGCATTATCGCTTATCATGCAGCGTATCATTTTATCCATCATATTATCCGTTGTACTTCTTCTCAGTTTCTCGCAGGGTACCCCGGCGCCGGATCATGCTTCGCTGATCAGTGCATACAAACAGGCGGAAACCGCTTACCGGGAAGCCGAACATCTTGCCGATCTTTCAGAAAATGATTCCACCCTTACCGCCGCGGCCGACAAAAGATACCAGGATGCTGTACAGTTGTACCTCCGGGTACTCCCCGGCCTGCAACAGGCGGGTAACGACTCCCTTTTGTTCCTGGTACAGGTGAAGACCGGGAAGATCTTACAGGGCTTCGACAGCCTTTCAAAAGCAAAAAGCTATTATTTAAGTGCCTTGTCCCTCCGGGAAAAGGGAAAGATCCCCGATTCTCTTTGCCTGGAGCCGGTTCTTTTTACCGGGCGGATCCTTTACGGGGAAGAACAACTCGATTCTGCTTACCTGTACCTGAAAAGGGCGGAACAGATCAGCGATAAATACAATGACCGGCTCGAAAGTTCAGAACGGGTGTATAACCTGCTCGGCGTGATCCATTACGAAAAAGGGGACTACCGGCAGGCCGTCAACTATTTTGAAAAGGCCCTGTCCCTCGTCAGCCCGCTGGCCAAAAGCCTGCAGGTAAATTATAAGATCAATATCGCTTCCGCCCTGATGAAGATCGGTGAAGATGAATTGGCAAGGGCCATTTATGAAGACCTGCTCCGCCTGAATGTATATAACAATGAGATCTATCACAAACTCGGGCTCATCAGCCTGAAGGAGAACAATTACTCCGCTGCGGTGGGTTACCTGCGGAAGGTGGATTATGTTAACAGTAAAAAATCGATTGACCTGTATCTCAATTATGCAATGGCTTTTTCCGGCGCCGGTCAGCCGGATTCTGCTGAACAATACCTTTATAAAGCCGTTGCCGAAAACCTGAAATGGAACGGGCACCGCAAGAATATTTCGAACGGGCTTTTGCTGAAATTCCAGGCAGATGAACTGGCCGGGAAACAGCAATACAAAGATGCCCTGCAATTCTACCAGCAGGCCATTGTCCAGTTTGACAATGATTACAACGAAACAAAAGAGACCGGCAACCCGGTTCAGTTCAGCGGCGTATTTTCCTACATCAATCTTTTCAATACCCTCACCGCAAAGGCCGCGGTCTTTGAAAAGATCTACGAACTGTACCATAAAGTTGAAAACCTGGAATCTGCACTTGATGCCTACCGGTCTGCCTTTAACCTGGCCGATTATGTGGAACGGACCTACAACTCTGATGAAGCGAGGCTTTTCCTCGGCCGGATCAAACATGAGGTGCACAGCCGTCCGATCGATATCGGCCTGCGGCTGTACAACCTGACGCAAAAGAAAGAATACCTGGAAGAGGTTTACCTGTTTGACCAGCGTAATAAAGCGTCGGTACTTTCTTTCAATGTAAAACTGCAGGAAGTATATGACCGGGCCCGTGCGGGCAATCCCTTGTTCACCCGGGAGGCTTCTATCCGGTCAGCCATCACCCGGCTTTCTTTAAAAGCAGCGAATGCAACCGACAGCAGCCAGCTGACAGCCCTCAATGCTGCGATCCGGGATAAAGAGATCGAGCTTGAAAAAATAAGAGACACGATCAACTCGGATCCGCTGAGGCAGCAACTGATTGCAGCTGAAAAGATCCCCACGATCACCCGGCTTCAGCGACAGCTGGATAATACCACGGCCCTGCTTTCATACCATCTTTCCGACAATGAATTGCTTGTGCTTTTCGTAACCAATGGCCGGTTTGACTATTACCGGGCTCCGGTCGGGCAGGATTTTTTCCGGAGCATCGAATCCCTCAAACAAGCCCTTTACCATGCATCTCCTGAAGAACGGTACAGCGGCAGTACCTATTCCCGGTATCTTTACCAGCAACTCATCTCTCCCCTGCTTCCCTCGCTGGCACAAATCAAACGGCTGGTGATCATTCCTGATGATGAACTGCATTACCTGCCTTTTGAAGCGCTTGAAAACGGAGACCAGCAATACCTGGTACGGCAATTTGCAGTACAATACCAGTACTCCACGGCCCTTCTCGGTGATAATGTCAGCCAGAAACCTTCTTCTTCGGTCCTGTCCTTTGCACCCTACGCCGCCACGGGTTTCAAAGACTCTGCCTTAACCTTCAGCCCGCTTCCTGCTTCCGGCGGGGAAGTAAAGGAGATCAACGGCAAAACGCTGACGGACTCATCCGCCACCAAACAGGCCTTCCTGGACTTGTCGAATCATTTCAACGTGGTTCACCTGGCCACACATGCCATTGCGGATAACAATGACCCGGAACGGTCATTCATTTCCTTTTACCCGGGCAATAACGCTTCAAGGCTCTATGCAAAAGAGATCTATGACCTGCGGCTGGACACCACCAGCCTGGTGATCCTGAGTGCCTGTGAGACCGGCAGCGGAAAACTGGTGAAGGGAGAAGGCCTGATGAGCCTGTCCCGGGCCTTTGCTTATGCCGGCTGTCCCAGCATCATCACCTCCTTATGGAAGGCAGAAGATAATACCACCGCATTCATCTGCCAGCGGCTCCATTATTACCTGTCGAGAAATGAAACAAAGGACAAGGCCCTGCAAATGGCCAAGCTGGATTTCCTCAACAGCAGCAGTACAGATCCCCGCCTCAAAACACCCAACTACTGGGCACACCTGGTGCTGATCGGGGATTACGAACCGGATCACAAACGGAGCAACTGGCCGTATGTGGCCCTGAGCATTGTAGCCATCATGCTGGGCTATTATTTTTTAAAACAGAAAACCCGCCGGTGACCGGCAGGTTTCCTGAGTTAAGTGGTTTTACACAGGTCCTTTATCATTGATGCAAGATTATATTGGGAAGATGTGTATCCTCGCCGGTGCGTACGGTAATACTAGTAAGCGTGGTATCGAGGTAGCCGTTTTGTCCGTCATAGATCACTTTATATACACCGGCCCGCAGACCTACGATCTTGAATTCGCCGCCATCTTCCGGTATGGCGGTGGCGGTATCGGTACCGATCACTGCTTTCACGATAGGATCTGCTGCCCTGGGAAATACCTTTCCTTCCAGGCGGCCGGCATTACCCCGGCTGAATATTTTGATATGTGATTTTAACCGGAAGCCGTTGTTGTTACCGGAACCGCTGTTATCCACCTGGATAGAATTGCCGGCATCGAAATCGATCCAGAAGAACACCTGTCCGTTGGAGATCTCGAAATTGCTGTTGTCGAGACTGGCTTCCACCTGCCGGTCTTCATCCTTTACCCGCAACGGGAAGCTTTGCCCGTTTTGCATAGCCGTGTTTTGTGTTCCCAGCGTCAGTCTTATTTTTCTCACCCGGGCACTTGGCAATGTACCGGTGGCGAAAAGGGTATCCAGCCCGTTGCGGAAGCGCAAAATATTATACACACCGGGGCGGATGCTGAGGAGCACCCAGCCGTCTCCCCCGAGGCTGTCATCTTCCACCTTTACTTCCAGGCTGCGGATATCGATAAAGACACTGTCAAATACCGGTGTCTGGTGATCTGTCAGGTAGATCATAGCACTGTGCGGTTTGTCAAGTGCGGTATTGGAAGACACCTCCTTCTGGCAGGAAAGAATGATCGCAGATACGGCAAATAAGATGATTACTGCATAACCGGTTCTCTTTTTCATGGTAATAGTTTTCATTTATAAAAGATAATTACATGAAATAGTAACCACCGGCAGGTGTTATGTAACTAACCGGAACGCTGATAAAGCGGATTCTGCAGCGATGAACTGGCCTGATCCGTTTTTTGGTGGCTGATCCGTTGAATCAGTTTTCCCGTGTAACCCCATAAAAAACCTCTCCAACCCTAAAGCCACCGGGCGGAGAGGCCACCATTAACCAAAAACAAATCGTTATCTCCACTTGAGCATCCGCACCTTTCTTACCAGGCGGGAAGTCACTTCATTGTGGTAGGTATGGGCATTATCATCCCTTATTTTCTCGAGGAGGGGCAGGGCGAAATCATAATCCTTGTTGCGGATATAACTTAAAGCGAGGTAATACTCGGTCTCGTCATTCAGGGTCTTCCGGTTGTTTTGCTGATTAAGTTCAAGCACCCTGTTAAAGCAGCGGATCGCTTTTGTATCATCACCCAGTTCCATGGAAGCAGTACCGCAGAGGAATTCCTCTTTTACGGAAGGCGCTGCGGCCTCATCATGCAGCCTCACCACTTCCTTGTATTTCTTTTCTGCATACGCCTTCTCTTCCGCGGTCAGGCCGGTACTGTCCGCCCCCCGCTCATTTACCAGCGTATAGCTGTGGTAATGGGCGGAGTAAACCTTATCCGGTGATAGGGTAAAAAAGTTATAGGCCATGTACCCTCCGATCAGGATCACAAGACTGGCCGCCACGGCCATTGCATAGCGGAATGTTTTCCGGGCCGGGTTGATCCGGCGAACAGCCGGCGTCATTTCATCCATCATCTGTTTGTGAACGGCGCCCACCTGCTGCTTCAGCCCGTACAGTTTTATGGCTGCCCTTGCCTGCAGCAGGCTTTCATATTCTGCACGAAAAGCGGCATCTGTACCCAGCCGTTCTTCCACGGCCTGCTTTTCCGCTGCAGACAGCGCCCCATCCATATACAGAACCAGTTGTTCCGCCATACCCGGTGTAGCATTATCCATGTAACAGGTTTTTCAGTGTTTGTTTTAATTGTGGCTTTTCATTCAGCATCTGTTCCAGTTGTTTCAGGCATTTGTATTTTTTATTCCGGACCACCTGCTCATTATCGTATTCAGTGGCTTCCAGTATCTCCTTCATGGGCAAATTTTCATAATAAAACAGCGTCAGGATCTTCCGGCAGGTTTCACCCAGCGAGGCTACTATGGAGGCGATGGCCGCCTTTTCTTCCCGGTCTTCCACTGCCCTTGCCGCATTTGCATCAACAGGTTCCTGCCCGGCCTCGTCCTTCGTTTCCATACGCACATATTTTTCTTCCCTTACCGCAGCCCGGCCTTTTCTTTTCAGTTCATTGAGCCAGGTATTCCGGTTCATGGAAAAGAGGAAGGTTTTGATGGACGACTCCCCCCGGAACTTATCCCGCTGTACCAGGTCGATAAAGTTCACCACCACTTCCTGGAAAATATCCTCTGCATCCTGGGCGCTGCCACTGTTGTGAATAATATACCGGCTCAATCCTTCAAAGTAATTCCGGTAGAGGACCTTAATGGTGTCATCCATTCGCAACCCCGACCGGAGGTTGGCCACGATCTCTTCATCCGGGAAGTTCCTGATCACTTCCATGCTGGTTCTTTTCTTTGTATCCAAACGGGCTATTTTTGTAACCAAACTAACACATTTTTATTCAGACTGACCCCGTATAAAGTACCAATGGCATGAACTATTTTGAACTCTTTGAGATACCCGTACAGCTTTCTGTCAACAAAAGCCTGCTCCCGGCCCGGTTCTTTGAACTGAGCCGGAGATACCACCCGGATTATTTTGCCGGCCAGGGGGCGGAAGCGCAGGCCGAGGCACTGGAAAAAACTGCCCTGCTGAATAAGGCATACCGGACCTTCCAGCACCCGGATGAAACGATCCGCTATGTGCTGCAGCTGAAAGGGCTGATGGAAGAAGAAGAGAAATATGAACTGCCCCCGGATTTCCTGATGGAAGTGATGGAAATAAACGAGGCCTTAATGGAGGCAGAGGAGGAGGAGACAAGAAAAAAAATAAGTTCAGCGATTGATGAGCTGGCGGAACAGCTCTATCAGCCAGTTGCCGGGATCATTGAGCACTACCAGGAAGGCATCACCACCACCGGAGAGTTACTGCAGGTGAAGGAATATTATTACAAGAAAAAATATATCGACAGGATCAGGGAGCAGTTGTGATGTAAGCTTCACGTTGACCGGATAAAGCCGTAGCCAGGACTGTAAAAAAAACTCCGGCAGTTGCCGGAGTTTTCAATGTGCCCCAGATCGGAATCGAACCGATACGGTATTGCTACCGCTGGATTTTGAGTCCAGTGCGTCTACCAGTTCCGCCACCAGGGCAGGCCTGCAAAAGTAAAGGGAGATCCCTGAACCAGGAAATAATTGAAGGGCTTATCCGGCCTGTTGCAGCAATAAAGGCAGCCCTGATTTCCAGTCACCGTCAATATACAGTTCAAAGGAATACCGTCCGGGTTTTTCAAACTGCAACTGGTTGAAGTTAATAACAATGTTGACGGAGGCGAACTGCCCGTTCGATGGCTCCCCGATCGTAAGATTGCCTTCCACCGGCTGAATGATCTCCTTCCCCGCCGTATCGATCAGCCGCAGCATGAAGGAATGCTCACCGGCTTCTTTGACACCGAACCGGAATCGGCAGGCAATACTGCAGGCCGGGTGCTGTACGGGAAATTGTTTGGAATAGATACTGTCAAATGTGCCTACGATCGTAAGCTTGGACTGGTTATCCTGGGCAAAGTCTGCCAGCGTAAAAATTTCTGTCTCCATAATCGTGCAAATTACAGGTTTTTCACCGTCAGGAACCGGATTTAGAACAGGGCCGGCCGGGCCATGGCATGATTTTTTACAGGTTCTTTCCGGTTAGTGTTACCATTCCTGTTTTTACACGTTATATTCGTCAGTAAATCACGGGTGCCTTTATGCTAAAACAATTCATCCTGTATTCATTTACCCTTGCCAGTTTTTGGGCTGATGCCCAGTACAGCTGGAAGCCCGGAAAATCAAAAGACGGTATCAATATATATACATCAGACGTACAGGGCTCCTCCTTTAAAGCAGTAAAGGTGGAATGCACCCTTACCGGTACTTTTGCCAAACTCATTTCGATCCTCACAAACGTATCCGAGTTCAGCAAATGGATCTACAACAATAAGAACAGCACGCTGCTGAAGTCCTATTCAAAAAATGATTTCGCCTATTATTCGGAAACATCGATGCCCTTCCCGTTCAGCAACCGGGATGTGATCATCCGGATGCAGCTGAACACAGACAGCCTGCCCAAATTCATGACCATAAAAGGTTACAACGTGCCGGACATGCTGCCCGAGATACCGGGCCGTGAGCGGATACCGCATTACAGTGCTTCATGGAAAGTAACGATGCCTGCTTCCGGTACGCTTCATATTTCCTACATACTCGAAGTGGACCCCGGGGGAAGCCTTCCGGCCTGGCTGGCTAATTCCTTTATTGAGAAAGGGCCCTTCGGAACATTCAGTAACCTGGCAGAGCGGTTAAAAAAATAGGGACCGTCTCACTCGTAGATCACCTTTTTCAGGTAATAGATATCCGGATCGATCCGCGGAAACACCGAACTGCGGATATTTATTCCCTTGCTGTCAACCATCATTCTCTTTTTCCCGGCCCCGGTTACAATATCCAGCGGCAATGGCATGTCGATATTCAGGAGCTTCACTTCATAACTGGTATCGTTCAACTGTCTTACATGGACCTCCAGTTTATCGGTGGTGTACAGGAACAGGTGGAACAGCGGCTGAAGGCTTTTTCCATAGGCCTTGCTGAAGAGTTGTTCCACATCAGCCGTAACCACTGTATTGTCATACGTGTATTGCGGGTCGGTGGCCAGTTTCTTCAATGTGGGAAAGAAGACCTGGTCGCCCATCACATAGCGAAGGGTATGCATGAAAAAAGCCCCCTTGCCATAGATATCCGGTTCATAGGCACTGTCTGAATCCACTTCATCCCCTCTCACTACCGGGTACTTGTTCTGCGTGGTACGGGCCGTTTGCTGCATTCGTTTTAAATAGGCATCTTCCCCGGCCAGTTCCCTCGTTGCCATGGCATCCCCAAACGTACAGATCCCTTCCTGTATCCACATATGTGCCCAGTCACGGTTGGTTACTTTATTGGCCCACCATTCATGGCCAAACTCATGGTGCAGCAGCCAGTCAAAATCCTTGTTGCCGAGTTTGGTGTACCGGTATTTATTTCCGTAAGCAATATTTGTCTGGTGTTCCATTCCCAGGTGGGGTGTTTCTGAAGCAGCGATCCGTTCCTTTACCCAGGGATATTCCCCAAAATATTTTTCCTCGATGCGGCAGGATTGTTCAAAGAGATCGAGCAGCTTGCCGGCCTTATCATAGTTTTCTTCCAGCACATAATATTCCATGGGTACTTTGTTCCCGTTCACCGTGGTATATATTCTTTTTGCCACTTTGTATTTGCCGACATTGAATACGAGGCAGTAATTGCTGATGGTATAATTGGTCTTCCAGTGATAAGTGGATGTAGTGTCTGTGCTGGTCACCTCCTTTAATAAACCGGGGGCGGCCACCACCAGTCCCTTCGGTACGGTAATGATCATATCGGCCCCTTCATTGGGTTCATCGCTGGGATGGTCTTTGCAGGGGAAATAGATCTTGGCACCTTCCCCCTGGCAGGTAATGGCGATCCAGGGATTGCCTTTGGAATCCGTTGCCCATTGAAAACCGCCGGTCCAGGGTGGCCGGGTGGCTACTGATGGTGTGCCATTATAATCGATCTTCACTTTCATCCGGCCGGCCGGAAACATATCATTTGCTTTGATCCGGATCAGGTCATCCTCTGTATGCGTATAATTTCCGGTGGCGCCATTCACCTGTATCCCTGTCACCTTCATTCCGTGCCAGAGATCGAACAATACAGTGGCGGCGGGTTGCAGCAGGTTCAGTTCGATCTCGGTATACCCGCTGATCGTTTTCTGAACAGGGTCCACCGCCAGGGCAATGGTGTAATGCCTGATATCCATATTGGCCTGTTCCGGTTTCAGCACACCGCCGGATTTCAGGTTTTGCGCAGCGAGGAGACCAGGCAGAAATACAAGTAATGAAAAAATAACTCTTCGCATAACAGGGCTTTACCGGAAAGTTAAGGATTAAAGAATAAAAAAAGCTGCCCGGTACAGGAGCAGCTTCCTATTAATTTAAATGGCATCGTTTTATTTTCCTACCAGCACTTTGATCGTTTTTACTTCATCCCCTGCCCGGATCTGTACACTGAGCAGGTCGCCTGAATTACCGGCAAGCCCCTCAATCGGTACCACAAACTGGTGCATTCCTGCGGACAGTTTGGCTTCCTGGTTCACTACCCTGGTACGCAGGGTCCGGGCAGAAAGTACTTTGATGGTGACGGTCCTGGCCTCTTCGAGGATAAGTTTTATTTGCAGCACATCCCGCACGGGATTGGGAGACACCGTTACCGTTACGGGATCGCTTACGATCCTGGTCACTTCCGTCAGTTCAAAATCCTTCAGGATCTTCTCCACGTACAGCACACCGTTGTCATGATCGCCATGTATTCTGTACCGGCCGGCCGCATCATTCGGACTGGCCAGCCGTTCTGCCCTTACTTCTTCCATCAGGGCCGCATATTTTGCATGGCTGAGTGTCCACATCAGCTCTCCGATAAAATGATCGTTGTTGTTTACAAACTTATCCATTACGAGTACCAGTACTTCCTGTGGTGAGCGGGCCGCAAGTTTTTCCAGCGCCGCATGTTCCCGGTTCTTACAATACATAGCCGGGTCACTCAGGCTGGCATTGGCTGCTTTGGTGGCATCCCAGGCCCGGTATAATTCCTCAAACATATTCTTTACCGCCGGGCTGACCTTTGCAACGAGTGCGGAAAGCTTATCCTTTGCCGGGCGGGTAAGCTCTGCTTTGTCATAAATGGCTACACCTGCTTTGATCGCATCGGCATCTGTTGTAAAGGCCTGCTGCACACCGGCACTCCTTGCATAGGTACCTGTCGGAATGTAATAATTCGATACGGCTCCGTACCAGTTGGGATTATTCAGTGCATTCCGCGGGTGAAAGGTCCTGTCCAGGCCGCCGGGTTTGCTTTCCCAGTCATAGCCGTGCGGGTGATTATTCCCCGGCTCTTTTACTGACACATGGGTATAGGCACTGGCGGTCTTCCAGAGATCGACCACTGAATTGGCGGAAGTAGCGCCGGTACGGGTATAGTTCCAGGCACCGGGGTAACGAACGGGGGTATTGCCAAGGTAATTGTCGAAACAAAGCAGCACATTACCGCTGTTGCAATTGTAGGTGGAGTAACTGCTGGGCGGCCAGATCCAGGTGGAAGTAACACCACCGGCCCAGGCAGCACAATTATAGTAACTGACTGACTGATCGCCTGATTCAATCGCATCATCAGTGGGTAACCCGGGAAAGTTCTGCGGTTCATTTACCGGCAGGTTACTGTTACCATTGCCCAGGTATACATCGCAGATGCCGGTACTGGTAGGACTGTACGCACAAACAAAGGCATATTGCACTGAATCATTAGTGGCGAAATCTTTTTTGGTACGGCTGGAATATGCCCAGTTCCAGTTCCCGTTGCCTCCTGAATAATCATCATTGTACACCCTGGTACTGCTCATGGCATAGCGGGAAACAATGATCCGTGTATCGGCGGTGGCCGGGGAAAGTTTACAGGTAAAAAAATTCATCGGGCCGCCTTTTAAACTTCCCATGGCAAACCGTTTACCACCGATCACGGCATTATAGGTGATCACGGAGCCATTCATCAGGATATTGGTGGTACCGGTTTCGCCGTCATTTACCGGCCGCAGCATGATGGCGTAATATCCCGCTTTGCCGACATAGAGGTATAAACCTGATTCACCACCGGGCCCTCCGTTCACATTGGACCAGGAATAGTTGTAATCACCCGGGTTGAACAGGGTAAGGGCCCTGTTGATGGTGGAGCCGCTGGTGGTAAACGTATAATTGCCCACCGGAAGATAGATCCAGGAGAAATGGGTATAATTAAACGGGGTGTCAACAGCATGATTATAACTGCCCGCCGGGTTAGGCAATACTTTGTTGGTGATATCACCGATCTCATCGGCACCGGGTAGTTTGATCACCGGTCTTGCTTTTAATGCCTGCACCTGCTGAATGAACTGCTCCTGCAGGGAAGCATCGGGGCTTCTTGTCAAACTTTTA
This sequence comes from Chitinophagaceae bacterium, assembly GCA_046329665.1. Classification (GTDB taxonomy): domain Bacteria; phylum Bacteroidota; class Bacteroidia; order Chitinophagales; family Chitinophagaceae; genus JJ008. The sequence goes on from JAXLUG010000003.1 coordinate 147,748, forward strand.
TTCAGGGCTATTTCTTCGATCATCGGGACAAGGGTGCTGATCCCTTTTATCGCAATTTCATGGTATCCGTAGCTGATCGTTTTGATAGGCAGGTTCGCCCCCACTACCTGCCAGCCGCTTGTGGCCGGAATAATGTTTCCCCAGTAAATGTCGTCAATGGTCACGATCAGTTTCTCAGCAGTAGTAAGGTTCACCAGGGCCGAGAACCTGTAGGCGGAGGTTGTGCTGAGATAGACCTTGTACACACGGTTCGACCAGCCGTCCTTGAGTTCGCCATACGTGGAAAGGCATTCAGCATCCCCGGCATACTTCTTATAGAACTTTTTTACTTCTGTGGTTTGTGACCGGGTTGCCGTGAAGAAAAATAACAGGCATGCGGACAGGAATAGAATCTTGTTCATAGTTGCAGGTTAATGGTTTTGGGATACACAAAATTATGGCTTCCGCCCAACCTGCCTATACTACTAACGGGGGATTTTGCAGAAGATCCCCCGCAGAAAAACGCAACCTGAACGATCAGGGTAACTGAATGACTGGATCATTACCCGGACCGGTTCTATTCTTTTTTCTTTTCCCCGTTTATCTCAGCCAGCATTTTACGGGAGTTCTCGCCGGCCACCCCTTTGGGATCAAGTGCAATAGCCTTAGTATAATATTCGATGGCCTTTTCTTTATTTCCCGCTTTCAGGTTTGCTTCGGCAAAACTGTCCCAGGCATTTGCTGAGTTCGGGAACAGCCGGGTCGTAAGCCCCAGGATATAAAGTGCCCCTTCAAATTGTTTATCATCAAGTAACTTATATCCGGCCTGGTTGAACTGGTCTTCAAAATTGATGTAGCGGTACCTGGGATCGCTTACCATCTTCTTTGCTTCTGCTTCCAGTTCCGTGATCTTCCTTGCCTGGAATAACTCCCGGAGATGCCCGATCGGGTCGGCCACCATATCCTTGTCAGAAAAGTTTAAGCAGGCTTCTAAGGCAGGGTCTTTATTGGTCTTATATTCTTCCAGGCTCATTTCCACTGCCAGTTGCGGGGCCAGCCAGTCTGCGTTTTCCCATTGGGGCTTGTCCTGCCACCAGGCGAAGGAAAGATAAACGGGTATGCCGGTACGGGGCAGGTCTACTTTTCGGGTATCGCCGTAAAAGTTCACGTTCTCTGCGGTTGGTTCGCCCACAAAGATCGCCTGGGTATAGTTGCTGAATTCGTTCACCAGGTTCTGGCAGGCAGAAAAGGTGCGGCGGCCGGTGATCACGAACAGTTTTCCGGGCTGGTTGATCTTGCTGCAGGCAATGATCCCGGTCACCACAGGTTTATTCTTATAGTTGTTGCCCCCCCCGTTGAGGCGCACATCTATGACCAGTTTGTCCACCGCATTGCTGTTGATGAAGTCAAATACTTTCTTATAAAAATCAGCGATGGTTTCCGTTCCGTCGTCCAGCACCTGGCTCTGGCGTACATAGACCGTTTTTTGGGCAGGAATGTATTCGAAATAATAATTCCGGTCCAGGTTCTTCAGGTAGTAAGGCGTGAAGGATTGTTCTCTCACACTTACCCAGCCGGCGTCTGTTTTGGCAAACCCGAAGTTCCGGGGAAGGTGATACCCTTCTTTCGCCGTAAGGGTTTGCTCAAATGTTTTACCGTCTTTTTCAAAGGTGTAGGTCACCCCGGTTTTCAATTCACTGGTTACGCCCTGTGCATGCAGGGCCTCAGGAATGGCCAGGAAATCGAGTCCGTATGCTTTGAAGAACTGTTCATTCTCGGCCGACACAAGCGGCCTGATCTTTTCTATCACGGTTTGCACCGGCATACCTTCCACTTTTACCAGCCGGGCCCCGGCGGCTTTTTCATACGCTTTGTCGGTGCCTTCGGCATAGATGCCATCACTGAACCAGTAAAAATTTACCGGCGCCACATGAAAGCTGAACGGACTGTTCCTCCAGCCAAGTGATGTATGCCCGTATTTAAACAGGGCGATCAGCCGTCCGAGACCAGCCACCCGTTCATGGTCCTGCATTGCGGGCATGGATTTATATAATTCCTCCGCAGCGGCATCAAATTCTTCGGCCGTTACCTTTTTAAAAAGGAACGGGTAATCCTTATGTACGGTTTGCTGCAGGAACCGCAGGTCTGCCTGCCAGTCGGCCACCGTAAGTTTATCCGTTTGATTGCCGGAAGATGATGGGAGCAGGCTGCCGTGCTGTGCATGCGTTACGGCAAAGAAGATGGCAGCGGTAAAAAGCAACAGGGCTTTTTTCATGGCTTTTGATTTGAAGTTAACAAACTGCACCGGCCCTTGCTGCCGCCTGTTCGTTGAAAGCCGGTAGCAATGGCAGATGTAAGTACTGTCTGTTGGGACGAACCGCCTTTTTTTTAGGTTACAGAATGACTGACCGCTTATATAAATCCTGGTTACTTCATCCGGCCTGGCGGCCGCTGAGCGGTTACCTGGTAAAGAGGGTTTTAAAAAGATCCGTGCCCGGGTCTTATTTATACACGAGTGTAACGTCGAAGCTGTTGTTGTACTGTACAACATAGGTCAGCCTGGTGTTGTCGGCCGTCCAGTTGCGAAGTACCTGCAGGTTGTTGAAGTAGTTGGTCACCTGGATATCGGGGTTGGCCAGTTTCCAGGTCTTGTATCCCAGGTCATAATCGCCGCCGCAGGTAACCGTTCCATCTTCATTAAACCGTACTGTCGCAAGACGAAACCATCCGAGTGCCTGGTTGTAGACCTGTTGTTCTGACGTGGTAAGCTGAGCGTAAGTGCGGGGCGGGGTTACCAACAGGGTGTCGGCTGCCCAGGTACGGCCCGTCAGGAAAGGTACAGGGGTGAGTTTTGTCTTTTCTTTTTTGCATCCGCCTGCTGTAACGAGTAGTACCGCTGCGGTGATCAGGGCAGGTAAGATCCGTTTCATGTCTGGCTGAATAAAAGTGTATTTAAAATTACTTTGAATTCCGTGACGGTGCAATACTAATTATCATTTATTTTCTTTTACCTGCAGTTCTTCCCACGGGGTGGTACCATCTTTCTCCCTTGTAAACTCAAAATCGGAGGAAGCACCGATAACGATCTCCGCCGTAGTATAGATCTTACAACCTTCCAGCAGGTGGCCGCCAAGGGTTTTACCGGTACTGTCACTGATGCTGATATGCAAATGGCTTCCGTTGACAGAGACGGTACCGGTCAGGCTTACGATCTCAAAATGCCCGGAGCCCGCAGCGCCATCCGGCTGGTTGGCAAACCGGATAGCATAATCGGTAAGACTGCCGACACAGGTGCTGATCCATCCGGCCCTGATATTTTTCTCTTTCACGAGGGATTCAATTCCCTGCCGGAGGTCCTGCCCCGGTTTGAGGCGAAAGGCATAGACGGTTTTTTCTTCCATGGTATGAGGTTTACCTGTTTTACAGGATGTAAAAAGAAATACTGATATGAATAATGCTTTTGATATGAACAGGCCTTTTGTCTTCATTACTTAATCAGGAACAGTATTGCAGTGAAAAAAATTTTACCTGCCGAAATTATTGAATAACTTTTACGTCCTTAAGCTCACTCACCAAAAATCATTTTATGAGAAAGCAATCCCTTTTACTCCTGCTCGTCCTCCTGATCTTCCGGGCAGGCTTCTCCCAGACAGACGCCACCGCTAAGATAAAGACCGAAGGTCTTCAGCATTCCGGTGTGATGAACTTTGCCTTTCATCTGACGGATGTAAGTGGCCCGCGGCTGACCAATTCCCCCGGCTTTTTCCGGGCAGCCAACTGGGCCAAGGATGAATTGACAAGGATGGGTTTGCAAAATGTGGCCCTGGAGCCCTGGGGCGATTTTGGGACCGGCTGGGAACAGCATAAATGCTACCTCGCCGTTACATCCCCCTATTATTTCCCGGTAGTGGCGATACCAAGGGCCTGGACCGCCGGCACACCCGGCAAAAAAGCCATCAGCAGTGAGGTGATATTGATCGATGCAAAAGATTCGGCCGAGCTCTACCAGAAATATGCAGGCAGGATAAAAGGAAAGATCGTGATGATGTATTCGCCCGATACCCTCAGGCCATCGTTTACACCTGACGGAAGCCGTTTTACAGATGAACAGTTACAAAAGATGGCGGACAGCCAGCCGGATACCGGCCGCAGAAGGCCGCCGGGCAATCCCGGAAACCTGAGTCCCGAACAACTGACCGCCATGCGGCAAAGACAGGCCCTGACGAGGCAGATCGGGAATTTCTATAACGCAGAAAAGCCGGCCGTCGTTTTAAGCATGAGCCGCTCCGGGAATGACGGTACACTGTTCGTACAGGGGGGAGGAAGCTATGCGAAAGATGCAGAGAATAATTATGCCTACCTCATGTTATCCAGCGATGATTACCTGCGGATACAACGGCTGGTGGCAGCCGGGCAAAAAGTGGAAATGGAAGCAGATGTGAAGACCAGTTTTTATACCGATGATCTGAAAGGTTATAATGTAGTAGGCGAACTTCCCGGCTCCGACCCGGTACTGAAAGACGAATGGGTGATCATCGGCGGACACCTCGATAGCTGGCAGGGGGCCACCGGTGCAACAGATAATGCAGCCGGCTGTGCTGTGATGATGGAAGTGATGCGGATCATCAAGGCGGCAGGTTTACAGCCGAAACGCAGTATCCGTATTTGCTTATGGAGCGGGGAAGAACAGGGCCTCCTCGGATCCAGAGGCTATGTAAAATCACATTTTGCCGATCCGGCGGATATGGCGTTGAAACCCGATCACGGAAAAGTATCGGCCTACTTTAACCTCGATAACGGCACCGGTAAGGTCCGCGGTATCTACCTGCAGGGGAATAAAGAGGCCGGGCCCATCTTCAGCGAATGGCTTGAACCCTTCCATGACCTCGGTGCAAAAACGGTTACCATCAGTAATACAGGCGGTACGGATCACCAGTCATTTGATGCAGTGGGCATACCGGGTTTCCAGTTCATCCAGGACGAAATAGAGTACGATACCCGTACCCACCATACCAATATGGATACATATGACCACCTGGTGCCGGATGACCTGAAACAAGCCGCCACCGTGATTGCATCTTTTGTATACAACACAGCACAGCGTGACGAGAAGATCCCCCGCAAACCATTACCCAAACCAAGAGGTACCGGTGGTGCAAGATCCTTCTGATAAAAATAATAACCGGGAATTTCTGAAAGAGGCGTACTGCCTCTTTTTTTTACCCTGGATGAAATTAAATGAGCGCTTATTTTTTGAACTCTCTCTGCTGTCTTTGTTCTTTAAAACTCATCCGGCACAGAAACCTGCGACATCCTTGCCTATCTTTTTTTATATTTGGCGCTCAAAAGGAGTAAATGGCTAAAACGATCGATCTGTCAGACAGTTTTGAGAAAATACCGGTTAAGATCTATCCCTCACTGAAAGAAGGTTCGGCCTATGTGGCAAGGCTGGTAGCGGATTTTATCAGGCAGAAACAGAAGAAGAAAGAAAAATGTGTACTGGGGCTGGCTACAGGTTCCACGCCAAAATCATTCTATGCAGAGCTGGTACGGATACATCGGGAGGAAAAGCTCAGTTTTAAGAATGTTATCACCTTCAACCTGGATGAATACTACCCGATCGCCAATAATGCGCTGCAGAGCTACAACCGGTTCATGAAGACACATCTTTTCGATCATGTGGACATTGATCCCCGGAATATCCATATCCCGAATGGTGAGCTGCAAAAGGATGATATCAAAGAACACTGCCGCCAGTATGAAAAGATGATAGAAGAGGCAGGGGGTATTGACCTGCAGATACTCGGGATCGGTAACAACGGGCATATTGGTTTCAATGAACCGGGTTCCGGTATTTACTCCAGGACAAGGCTGATCACCCTCGACAATTCCACCCGAATCGCCAACTCTTATGAGTTCCCTAATATTTCACAGGTGCCGAGACTGGCCGTTACAATGGGCATCAGCACCATCCTGAAATCAAAAAAGATCATTCTGATGGCATGGGGCAGTTCCAAGGCCCCGGTGATCAAGAAGGCCGTGGAAGATGATGATACGGAACAGGTACCCGCTTCTCTCCTGCAGAACCACGATGATGTGACCTTTGTGGTGGATGAAAATGCAGCCTCCGAACTGACCCGGAAGAAATCGCCCTGGCTGACGGGGGATTGTGACTGGACACCCCGGATGATCAAGAAAGCAGTGGTGAACATGGCCCTGAAGCTGAAGAAACCTGTGCTGAGTCTTACCAATTCCGATTACAATGAATATGGATTGAGCGACCTGCTGGTGGAGAAAGGGGATGCGTATGAAATCAACCTGCAGGTTTATTATATGCTCCGGGATTCCATTACCGGGTGGCCCGGCGGCAAGCCGGATGCCGTGATACCCGGACATCCCGAACGTTCCTCCCCCTATCCGAAAAGAGTGGTCATCTTCTCCCCTCACCCGGATGATGATATCATCAGTATGGGCGGTACTTTTCAGCGGCTGCACGACCAGGGGCATGATGTGCATGTGGCCTACCAGACGAGCGGCAATATTGCCGTAACCGATGAATTCGTCACCCGCTTCCTTGATTTTGCCGTAGGCTTTGAAGAGATCGCCGGGATCGATACAAAGAAATCCGGGAAGATACTCGATGATGCCAGGAAGTTCCTGTCCCGCAAAAAATCCAACCAGGTCGATACACCCGCCATCCGATCCATTAAAGGACTGATCCGCCGCTGTGAAGCCCGGGCCACCTGCCGCTATGTGGGCATTAAGGAAGAAAATATACACTTCCAGAATCTTCCTTTCTATGAAACAGGTACCATCGAGAAAAAACCGATGAGTGAAAAAGATATTAAGCTCACGATGGAGTTGCTGCGGCAGATCAAACCTCAGCAGGTGTATTGTGCAGGTGATTTTGCGGACCCGCATGGCACCCACATCGTTTGTTTCAATGTGGTACTGGAATCGTTGAAGAGGCTGAAAGCAGCCGGCGACGAATGGATCAGCGATTGCTGGCTGTGGCTGTACAAAGGCGCCTGGCAGGAATGGAATATTGAAGAAATAGAAATGGCCATCCCGATGAGCCCGGACCAGGTTCTCAAAAAAAGGTTTGGCATCTTTATACACCAGTCACAAAAGGATATGGTACCCTTCCAGGGAAGCGATTCCAGGGAGTTCTGGCAAAGGGCGGAAGAAAGGAATGCGGCTACGGCAAATATCTATGCCGACCTGGGGCTGACCCATTATGCGGCCATGGAAGCCTTTGTAAGATGGAAGTACTGACCTTTTACCGGATCAAGGCAAAAGTTCCTTTGAATAAAAAAGGCATACCCCTGAAACTGAACTCAACCAGGTACACAAATACAGCAGGATCCTGCCTGACACCCTGAATTTTCCCGTCCCATCCGCTGCCGGTGTTATCTGCCTGGAATATTTTCTGCCCCCAGCGGTTAAAGATACTGAACCGGTAATCGGTTACCGGTGCACTGATAATGGGTTTGAATACATCATTGCGGCCATCGCCATTGGGTGTGAAACCGGTAGGGATGAAAAACGGCGGGCACACGGAAGAGAGGGCTACTTTTACTGAATCCGTTCCTTCACATTGGTTTGCCCCTGTCACCCGTACCCAGTAAGTACCGGCATTGGTGATTTGTAATACCGGGTTTGCTGAGTTATCATTCCATAAATAACTGCTGAACGTCCCCGGTGAGAGGACGATCTTATCTCCCTTGCAAAGGATCGTATCCTTACCGAGATAGGGCTGCGGGTTTTGTTTGATGGTAAGCGAGAGGTTCACAATACTGTCGCAACCGGAAGCAGCTGAAAAGGTATCCGTATAAATTCCGCTGTGGGTAAGCAATGATCCGTTCCAGTTATAAGAATCGCAGGCGCTGGCATCCAGGTCTGTCTGGATTTTATTGATGGTCAGGGTCAGCTCGGCAATACTGTCGCAGCCGGAAGGCAGGTGAAACGTATCCCGGTAGATGCCGCTGCTTGTCAGCAGGTGGCCGTTCCACAAATACTGATCACAAACAGAAAGGGCCTGTTGTGTCAGCTTTCCGCTGACAGTAAGGTTCAGCTCTATGATACTGTCACAACCCGTACTGTTCGTCAGCGTTTGGTAATAGGTACCTGTGGCGGAATATGTTTTTCCGTTCAGTGTATAATCACCGCAGCTGCCCGCATCGATCACCTGAAGGGTGTTTCTGCACTGGCTCAGTTTATGAATATAGGCATCCCATGAATTACTGTTGGGTGTCATATTGTAAACAGGAAGATTGGGATCAAAATCCACCGTACAGGGATAAGAGCCTGTGAAATACACATTCTTCATGATATCGACTTTGATCGCCGAGTAAATGCTGCTGAACAAACAGGTGGTGGAAGTATAGGAAGCGGCCCAGCGGAAATTGCCTGCAGGGTCCAGTTTTTCGGTGAACAGCATACCATCCGGCACGGTATAGGTGCCCGGACCCGGGTCAAAGTCGGCAGGGTAATGCGCCATACCGGATACATACACATTACCGCTGGAGTCAATGGCCAGGCATTGACCGATAGATTCCCCGGTTCCCTGTAAACCTTTGGCCCAAACAAAATTTCCGGCACCATCGAGTTTAGAAATAAAACAACTCCAGGGGCCTGCTGAGGTAAGAGGGTATGTGCCCGGGCCGGGATCAAAGTCCACGGTCTGTGCGAACATCCCGGTACTAAATACATTTCCGTTATCGTCCACTTCCAGGCCAAATACCTTATCCTCCTGTGCGCCCCCGATCTGCCTGACCCAGGCAAAGTTTCCCTGCCCGTCCAGTTTCAGGATAAACCCGTCGTTGAAAGCAACAGGTGTAAGATTGACTACAGGTGCGCCGGGATCAAAATCAAGCGTGTTGTTGAAAGCCCCGGCAAAAAAAATATTTCCCGCCGGATCCGACTCCAGCCCAAACTGCTGGTGCTGGCCATCTCCCACATTGCGCACCTGTTTTGCCCAGATAAAGTTTCCGTTATTGTCCAGTTTTTCTACGAACATATCAGTCCAGATAGCAGAAGCACCTGTCATCTGGAATGTGCCGGGCCCCGGATCAAAATCCTTCGTGCCGCCAAATTCGCCGGCCAGGAAAATATTATCTGCGTGGTCCACATCCAGTATGCAATTCTGTACCGCCAACTGTTTTGCCCAGATGAAATTGCCGTTATTATCCAGCTTCAGGATGAACGTATTACTTGTTGCAGTGGTCAGGGTATAAACACCCGGCCCGGGATCAAAATCAACAGCAGACTGAAAAATACCGGTAAGGATAAGGTTTCCCTGTTTATCCATTTTCATATCCAGGATATATTCATCCGGAACCCCTCCAAAGGATTTGGCCCAGCGAAAATTTCCGCTTGAATCATATTCGGTGATAAAGATATCCTGGGCACCCAGGGATGTAAGCATAAAAGTACCGGGGCCGGCATCAAAATCAACCGTTCTCCTGAATTCACCGGCCACGATTACTGCCTTGTTGGAGTCGATCACCAGGGCCCGGCCTTCGTCATTTTCGGAGGAACCCAGTCCCCTGACCCATTCCATCTGTATGTTCTGGGCATCCGCATTCGCTGAAAAGGAAAAAGTGAATTGCGCAATAAGAAGATATTTATATATGCTGCTCAAAGAGTTAGTCATTCACTGTACAGACTCATACCCAGGCAAAAATACATAAGTAAAAGGCCTGATTCAAAAAAACCTGCCCCGGGTATTATGCGGAAACTTTCTATCTTTATTAAAATATTCAAACTATGGCATTGTTTAAATCAAGTAATCCTGTCATGCAGGAAAAAAGATTCCAGGGCACTATCCTGGAAGGAATAAGTACTGGAGAGGAGATGACGATGAAAGGCACGATGAATAAGTTCGGCGTGCTGATCATGTTAATGATCGGATCCACGCTGTTTGCATGGTCCCAGTTCTACAAAGGAGGAGACCCGATGCCGCTAATGCTCATTGGTGTTTTCGGTGGCCTGGCACTGGCCATAGTCATGGCCATCAAGATGCAGTGGTCTACTTTCCTGGCACCCATCTATGCCATACTGGAAGGACTTTTCGTAGGATCTGTCTCTGCCATGTATAACTATACTTACCCCGGGTTGCCGGTACAGGCCGTGGCACTTACCTTACTTGTTACGCTGATCATGTTCCTGATCTACCGTTTCCGCATTATCCGGGTGACCAATAAATTCCGGATCGGTGTTGTAGTGGCCACTTCGGCTGTGGCGATCTTTTATCTTATTCAATGGATCAGTTATGTAGCCACCGGTCATGCAATTGGTTCCGGTCTTACCAGCACCAATACACCGCTCAGCATTGGCTTTTCAATTGTAATGGTGGGCCTGGCTTCGCTCAACCTGTTGCTGAATTTTGATACGATTGAGAAAGGTGTTGAGCTAAGGGCCCCTAAGTACATGGAGTGGTACAGCAGTTTTGGTTTGCTTGTTACAGTCGTTTGGCTTTATCTTGAGATCCTGCGGCTGCTGTCCAAGTTCAACAGAAACTAATCTTGTAAAAAAAGGATAGCGAAAGCCCCGTTTTTATCCGGGGCTTTTTCAATTATTGAAAACAGGAAATTGCCTTTTTGCCCGTATATTTGCCGCCCGTTGGTCCCGTAGCTCAACTGAATAGAGCATCTGACTACGGATCAGAAGGTTTCAGGTTTGAATCCTGACGGGATCACAAAAAAAGCTTCACTTTCCTGGTGAGGCTTTTTTCATTCCTTTCAACTGAATAGAGCATCCCGCCAGCGGCGGGAAGGTTTCAGGTTTGAATCCTGACGGGATCACAAAAAAAGCTTCACTTACCTGGTGAGGCTTTTTTCATTCCTTTCAACTGAATAGGGCATCCCGCCAGCAGCGGGAAGGTTTCAGGTTTGAATCCTGACGGGATCACAAGGCCGGTTCATACCGGCCTTATTTATTTCTCCAGTCCGGTATGAACTGGTCGAGAATATCCTGGAAGCCCTTCATGTTCCGGAGGGTGTCAAAATCAGGATCATCCAGCAATGATTTATAGGCCTTAAAGCCCCGTTGCAGGGCCTGCTGGATATAGAGGATCGCCTGTTCGGGCTGTTTCATCAGGGCATAGCTGGCGGCCAATTCATAGTATGCCTTGTTCTTCGCCGGGTCATTCAGAATAGCTTTTTTCAGGTAGATCACTGCCTGGTCATACTTGCCCAGCGCATGGTAAAGCAATCCCAGGTTATGTGCAGGGGCATAGACTGCACTGTCGAGGTCATAGGCTCTCTGGAGATACACTTTGGCCGAGTCATACATTTCGAGTGCCATGTATGCCTGCCCCGCATTGGTACAGGCGGCTATATAGCCTTTGTCTTCAGCGACGGCTTTCTTAAAGTATACAACAGCGGAATCATAGTATTTGATATCCTCGAAAAAGTTACCAATAGCAAACCAGGTTTGCGGGCTGACATCCCCTTTTCTGAGAATCTGCTTTTTAAAATAAAATGCTGCCGAATCATATTGTTTCAGTTGCCTGAACAGTACCGACAGGTTGGCCCATATGATGGGATTTTCCGGGTCGGTGCGGCGGGCCCGTTGCAGGTACACCCGGGCTGAATCGTACATCTTCAGCCCCTGCATCACCAATCCCATATTACTGAGTGATTGGGCACTGGTCGGATCCTGGAGCAAAGCCTTGCGGATGTAAACCCGGGCCGAATCATATCGTTTTTGTTCGAGGAAGACCATGCCGATATCATTCATAAAGACATCACTGCTGGGGTCGATAAAGGAAGTGGCCTTGATAAGATTGGTGATGGAATCCAGCTGGTTCAGTTGCCGGTAGATCTTGATCAGGTTGTTGTTGGCCGGCTTATAGTCGGGCCGTACCTGCAGGGCCCTGCGGAAGAAGATCTTGGCGGTGTCAAAATTCTTGTCGTCAGCATAAATGGCCCCGAGGTTATTCAGAATGGAAGCATTGCGGGGATCCATCTTTACCGCCTGCTGGAAATAGGTGTAGGTGGAGTCGGGCATTTTCAATTCTTTGAACACAAGCCCGATATTGATAAAGGCAAATGCAGAATACGGATTTACATTCAGTGCCCTGCGGTAGTAATAATTGGCAGAATCATATTGTTTCAGCATGAAAGAGGCCCGGCCAAGATCGTTAAATGCTTCTTCATAGTTGGGATCGATCTCGGAAGCCATCCGGTAATAGGTTTTGGCCGAATCGTACTGTTTCAGGTCACGGTAGAAATTACCGATATATACATTTACGATGGACTTATCCTGGTAGTTGGCAAAGGCCTTGCTGTAATAGATCCTGGCGGAATCAAACTGCCCGTTTTCAAAGAATGTTTTACTGAGACCATTGTAGGCGCTGATCAGTTTTGCATCGGCAATGATACTTTGCTTGAAATAAGAAATGGCCCTGTCATAACTTTTACGGTCATGGTAGATCCAGCCGATATTGTTACTTGCATAAGCATTTTTCGGGTCAAGCCGGAGCGCATTCTGGTAATAGGCTATGGCAGAATCCCCTTTTGACAGCGAATAGAAATAATGGCCCAGGTCCACATAAGCATCGGCATTGTCCGGGTTCAGTTCAATACATTTCCGGTAGTATTTGATCGCTGAATCCGGCTTGTTCAGTATTTTATAGCAATAGGCCAGCGTCAGATAAGGATAACGCCATTTCGGTGCCGTGAGGATGGCCCTCTTGGCATAGATGACAGCACTGTCGGGTTTGTTATTATCCAGGTGAAGGGTGGCGAGTGTCTGCAGCACATATGCTGCATTTTTTTCAGCCGAATTGGCTGAATAGGCATATTGAAGGGCTTTGTTGATATCCACCTGTTGTTTGCCCCTGCCGAAATAGCCCCGGGCTTTAAAGAAATACATCCGGCCCATCAGTGATTTGGCAAAATCGGGATCATCTTCTTTTACGATATTAATTGCTTTCTCCAGCATGTTGCCCACTTCGTAAAATTCCTGCCGGGCCACTTTTTCCATCCTGTCCAGGCTGGCATCCACCTCATCCGTCTTTTCATCTTCATCGATCTGTGACCGGATCTTCTGAATGGCAGCCGGGTCTTTACAATCGAGATAGAGATTGATCTTGCTCTGTGCAAAATTGATGAACTCCACGGCCAGGGTCGACTGTGCATCGATCGTGTAGGAATCACCCGGGTATTTCCGGGCCATCAGTTCGAAATAATATTCCGCCGAATTCTTTCCCGTCAGCCGGCTTTCTTTCACCGCCGAGTTAAACAGGTTGTATGCTTCGAGCAAAGCTGTATCAGCCGGGTGCAGCCTGAAGCGGCGGGCATTCAACCCTCCCCGGAACGAATTACCGCCGCCTGATTTTTTTCGGTCCTGCAGCCATTTCTGGAGATACGCCGGGTCAACAATGCTCACGATCTTACTGCTGTTTTCTGAACAGCAGAAATAGGGGTCCTGTTTTGCCTTGAACCGTTCCTGCGCTACCGACGGAACATTTTTGTCTACATATTTCTGTATTTCCTCGACAGATATCTTATCATCCTTCGACGCCGGGTCATCGGCCATTCCATTTAGTCCATCCACCAGGTACCAGGTAAACAACCCGTGACCGGTACCAATACTTGCATCTTCGAGTGATTCCTGCCCGGCCGCACTCGCCAGCATAATGATCTCGCCGGCCTTCTTCTCGGAGATGGCGGTATTAAAAAATCCCTGCCCTTCCGTTCCCCCGGGTAGTTCGTTGGACCGGCAGGCATCCATGACAAGGTATACCTCCACCCCTTTGGCGGTCTCTTTGGCGATGGAGATCTTAAGATCGGCCATCCGGATAGCGCCCCCGACCAGGTAGTTGTTCTTATCACCGGCGGGGTTACAGTCATTGGTCAGGTAAAAGAACTGGTCTTCGTCGATCGCATCGCCATGACCCGACAGGTATATAAATAACCGGTCACCTTTCTGGAGTTTTTTGGCCTTCAGCCATTGTTTACCCTTCACCAGGAAGTTGGTTTCATTGGCCTGTTCGTTGAGCAGGATATAGATATTATCATCGCTCAGCTTGCCCCCGGCCGGGGACTTCAGGAAGTCCCGGAACATTTCAGCATCCTTGTCGGCGAAGTTCAGCGAACGAACATACTTGTATTTGGAGATCCCCATGATCATCGCAAAAGTCTGGGGCCCGGTAATAGTTGTATCCCTTGGCTTCGGCGGCCCGATGGGGGCCTGTGCACCTGCCTTTCCGGCCAAAAAGCCGGCGAAAAACATGCTCAAGCATATGCGAAGGAAAAAACGCATAATTTTAACCCTCTAATTTACGGGTTTACAGGGTAATGAACTCCATTCAGGAGAAAGTTCCCGGATGATCCTGAGAGCGGGCAAAAGCCCCGGAAGTTGCAATACTCTGTTAAAAACCCCGGTGCATTTGTTTAATAAGCCAGACTAAAACATCAGCCACACAGATGAAGAAACCACTGCATAAGCACATAGGCCAGGGGGCCAGAAGAGTTCACAGCCGGGTTACCAAGTACTTAATGGAGCGGGACACCATTTTTGCCACTTTATGGGTATTCATATTCATTGTGGTGCTGGGTCAGATACCATTGAATCTCGGGTTTCTTAATCCAATCAAACTAGGTCTGAAAGACTTTGACTTCAATGATATTTACTATTCAAAAGTCGGAAATAAGCAAAATGTAGGGATCGACAGTAATGTGGTGGTGATCAACATTGGCCATATGGACCGGGAAGAGATCGCTTACCTGATCGACAAAACTGCTTCCTATCAGCCAAAGGTCATGGGCCTGGATGCTCTTTTTGACGGTCCGCGGGATCCACACAAAGATTCCATTTTAACGGAAACAATAAGGAGAAACAAGAACCTGGTGCTGGCCGCAAAAGTTCAGACCGATTCTTCCGATAAGCTGGTACCCACCATGAATTATTTCATGGACCATGCACATAATTTCGGTTATGTCAATTTCCCTGCCGATGACAAGGAAACGATTAGGGCCTACTATCCTTTTAAGAATGATGAACATGATGACAGCCTGGTGTACCCGTCCTTCAGTTCAGTACTTATTAAATTCTACAGCCCGGAATTATACAAGGAACTTGAACACCACGGGGAACACAAAACACTGATCAATTATACCCGGACCGTTACAGACAGGAAAAAACAATACTGGATTCTGGAAGGAGATGCGGTGCTGGCCAGCGGGATGGACAGTACGGCTACCAATATTGACAGTGCTTTGATTAAAAACAAAATTGCCCTGCTGGCCTATGTCAATATCGACCCCAACGATATTGAGGACAAGAAATTCACCCCGATGAATGAGAAATATGCCGGTAAATCGACCCCCGATATGAACGGGATACTAGTTCATGCCAACATAATTTCCATGGTGCTGGAGGAAAACTATGTAAAAAAAGTACCTTTGTGGGGCAATATACTGCTGGCCGTGATCGTGTGCTGGCTGCATATGTCGTTCTTTGTGCATTATTACCTGGAAGCCCATATCTGGTTCCACCTTGCAGCCAAAATAGCCCAGGTGGCGTCAGCTATATTCTTTGTGTGGCTCGGCATCTATATTTATGATAAGTACCAGCTGAAGGTGGACATGAAATTCAGCCTGATCACTATCGTGATGGCCGTTGACGTGATCTATTTTTATGAAGCCTGGGCGGTGTGGATGCACAAGAAGTTTGGTTATAAAACGGTGTTTAAACCGCATCATCATTAAATTAAATTTTTACTACATAAACCTTAAACCTTAAATAGAATGAAAAAGCTACTCTTCCTTATCCTTTTACCCGCTGTGGCCCTCTGTGCATCTGCACAAAGCCAGTTCCTCTTATACAGTTACAAAGGGAATGTGTCAGTGGTGGAAAACAATGCTGAAAGCAAGGCCAAGGTAGGCCAGCAACTCAGCAGCTCGTCCACACTGAAGATCGGGGCAGGCGGATCCGCCACGCTGATCTGCAACGAGGCGGCTATGTTCACCCTGTCTAAATCAGGCAATTTCCAGCTGAGCAAATTTGGCGATTCCTGCAAAGTGAACAGCAGTTCCGTAAGTGCCAACTACGTTAAATATGTGTGGGCGCAGATGACCAAACCATCAGGTTCCCCCGGCAGCAACCGCAAAGCCTATATGAATACGGTAGGTGCCGTAAGCAGGGGCGGTATAAACAATGTTTGGGTTGATCCCCGCCTGGACACGGTCAATTATTGCAATGGCGACTTCCCGCTTTCCTGGAAGTCATATATGGAGGCAAAAGAATTTGACTTTTTCCTTTTCAAAGCAGACAATATCGCAGAGCCTTTTTATTCCACCACCACCAATAAATTAAAAATTTCCATCCCCAGTTTAGTGGCCCGGATGAAACCCGGTAATATGTATTACTGGACCTCTGCCATCAAAGGGGAAGAGAATGAGGCCCGGCTGGTACTTAACTATGTAACCAAGGAGACCTATGAGTCAGTACTGGCCGGCATTAAAGCCCAGGGTGCCGCCTTTGAAGCGCCTGCAGAAGAAGCTTACCGGATCGCCTTCATGCTGGAAGATGCCCATTATCTCTCCGAGGCCTACCAGTATTATACAAAAGCAGCTACCCTTGACAGCGCCAACGTATTATACAGGTCGACACTGATGTCGTTCAAAAAAGACTACGAGATCAAGTAAGATCACAATTTCATTTATCCTGGTTCCCCCGCCCCGCGGGGGAATTTTTATTTAGCGATTGCCGTGCCGGGGCTTATCTTTAAAAAAATTACCTCCCTGCCGCATGAAGATCCAGTTCTGGAGTATCGGAAAGAATAATGAACCGTATGTAAAGCCGGGTGTGGAAGAGTTCACTCACCGCATCTCCAACTACTATAAGGTACAGTGGAACCTGATTCCCGTCCCGAAAAATACAGCGATGCTGAGCGAGATGGATCTTAAAAAAAAGGAAGCTGAAATGATACTGGACCTGTTACAAAAAGATGATTACCTCGTTGCACTGGATGAAAGAGGAAAGCAGCTTAGCAGTGAAGGACTGGCCGACTTTATTAATAAGCGGGGAAACGAAAGCACCAGGAACCTTGTATTCCTGATCGGCGGTGCATTTGGCCTTGATGAAGCCGTACTGAAAAGGGCCCAATTCCGGTGGAGTCTTTCCACCCTGGTCTTTCCTCACCAGCTCGTCAGGCTGATCCTTGCTGAACAGGTCTACCGGGCCTGCACCATATTGAAGAATGAAAAATACCATCACCGCTGATTTCAAAACCGCATTCTGAATTTTATTTTAGTTTTATAGCATGCAAATATCCATCACACTTATCATAATCATCGTCACCGTACTTATCTCCGTCTCCGCTTTCAGCAATCAGCGGATGATGGAGCAGCTGATCTTCTATCCGCCTTCCGTAAACAGGGGGCAATGGTACCGGTTCTTCAGTTGCGGCCTCATACACGGAGACTATGGCCACCTGATATTCAACATGCTGACCTTATACCTGTTTGGCCAGGGCTCTGCGATTGAAACAACCGAAGGCACTACTTACACAGGAGTTGAGTTTGTGTTCACCTATATTTTTGGTGAATCCGGCAAGTACATCTACTTCGGCATGTATGTACTGGCGCTGGCAGTATCGTTACTGCCGACCTATGCAAAGCATAAAGACAATTATCATTACAGAAGCCTTGGAGCTTCGGGTGCAGTATCAGCCGTTGTCTTTGCCAGTATACTGCTGAGCCCGCTGGCGGGAATAGGTCTTTTTTTCATCCCTGTTTATATTGCCGGTTTCATATTTGGCATTTTATACCTCGTGGTTTCCAACCTGCTGGAAAAAAGAGGCCAGGATAATATCAACCATTCCGCCCATATTTTCGGGGCCCTGTTCGGTGTGGCATTTACAATTGTGGCCTGCCAGCTGATTGCTAATTACCCGGTGCTGCAGGCATTTGTGGAAGATATCAGATCGGCCGATGTAAGCCAGTTCATTCATTTTGGCCGCTGAGCAAACGACAAGGTGAGGACTGAACGGGTTCCTTCTTTTATTTTATACCGCTCATCAATGCGGTGGCCCACCACCCAGATGATCCTTTTTTCACTTTCCACCACCCATATTCTTTCCTTATCCGTCTTTGAAAGTTTCTGGTCGATCAGGTAACGGGCAATCTTTTTTTTCTTTTTCATTCCAAGCGGGTAAAAATAATCGCCGGTCTTCCATTTACGGAGCAGCAGCGGGAATGTTATCTCCCGGCTGTCCAGCATTGCTGTATTCCTGTCTGTCACCGGTTCTTTATTCCCGGTAAGGGAAAGCGAAAGCGTTCCCAGTTCAAAGGTGACCGCTTTATCCTTTTCCGTAAGGATGATGTTTTCTGCCGACGCTGCTTCCACCGGGCTGATGATGAACCAATGCCGGTGGCGGATGATCCGGTACTTGTTTTCCGGCGCCTGGATATAACGGCCGGTTTCGCTGTGTGAAAGTTTGATCACCTCCTCCACCTGTTTTTCTGTAAACCCATAGTCCGCAATGATCTCGTAGATCAATGCCCGGTTTTGGTAACCCATCAGTTGCTTTACCGGGATATGGACCTCCTGCCCTTTCTTTTTGCAAAGCCTGTTCCTGATCTGCGCTACCGAAAGGTCATACAGCTTCTCTATTTCAATGAACCGCCCGATCGTATCGCCCAGGTTTTCTCTTACCTGCGGGTATACTTTCTCCAGGGCAGGGAGCAGTTCGTTCCGGAAATAGTTCCGGGTGTAGCGGGAAGAGAGGTTGGAAGAATCTTCCACCCAGGAAAGTTTGTTCTCCGAAGCAAAGCCCAGCAACTGTTCTTTTGAAAACACGAGGAGGGGCCTGCGGATATACCCCGTCTTCGCCGGGATACCCGTCAACCCGTGCAAACCGGTGCCACGAAAGAAATACATCAGCAGTGTTTCAATATTATCATCCCGGTGATGTGCGGTCAGCAGGTAAACAGACCGGCCGGCCGCTGAAACAGTATGGCCTTTTACGAGGTCTGCGAACCAGTCATAACGTAAGTTCCGGGCCGCTTCCTGTACAGACAATTTGTTGTCGGCCGCATATTTCTCTGTTTCGAATCGTTCTGTAATGAGAGGCCTTCCATATTTTTCTGCAAGCGATCGTACAAACGCTTCGTCTCGTTCACTTTCTTTTCCCCTCAGCAGAAAATTGCAATGCACCACGGTAAAATCATAACCCGCCTGGTGACATAACCCGCACAGCACAACAGAATCCACTCCCCCGCTAACGGCCAGCAATAGTTTATCACCCGGTAAGAAAAGATCTTTCTCCCTGATATGTTCCCTGAATCGATCTGCTAAACTCATTTTAAAAGATTAGTTCTTCATAAGCCCCTCGCAGCTCTCCGAGTGCATGAGGGTCCCCTGCCTTCTTCGCTTCTTCCATCCCCTTTTCGTATACGATAATGGCCGCTCCGGTATCATTTGATCTTTCCAGCAGTTTGGCCAGGTGATAATAACTGCCGATATAGCCTGGCTCTTTGTTTAATATTTCTTCAAATAATCGCCTGGCTTCCTGATCATGGCCCCGTTTAATATGTTCCAGGGCCAGTGCATGTTTCAGAAAACTGTCATCAGGCTGCTCCCTGAGCATCTCCTGTATCTTTTCTATCCTGTCCACCTGAATATTTATTGATCAATTATTATTAATTATTAAATCTCTCCCCTTATCTTTGCGTTAGTTGCATAAACAACTATCATTAACCTGACTTAAATTTTCGCAATGAAGATCCTGGTTTGTATCAGTAAAACGCCGGATACCACGGCAAAAATAGCTTTCACGGATAACAACACGAAATTCGATGCCAGTGGCGTGCAATGGATCATCAACCCGTATGATGAATGGTATGCGCTGGTCCGGGCCATTGAACTGAAGGAAGCCGATCCGGCCACCGTCATCCATCTTGTCACGGTGGGCCCGGCTGATGCCGACCCGATCATCCGCAAGGCACTGGCCCTCGGCGGTGATGAGGCCATCCGGGTAAATGCAGACAGTCACGACAGTTTCTACATCGCTTCACAAATTGCTGAAGTGGCCAGGCAGGGCAACTATGATCTTGTATTTACCGGGAAGGAGACCATTGATTACAATGGTTCGTCCATCGGGGGAATGATTGCGGAGTTGCTCGACAAACCCTATCTCTCCCTTGCAACCAAATTCGAACTGGCCGGTAACAAAGCGGTCATCACCCGGGAAATCGAAGGTGGCGAAGAGGTCTGCGAAGTGGAATTGCCCGTCGTGGTCAGCTGTCAGAAAGGAATGGCGGAGCAGCGCATCCCGAACATGAAAGGCATCATGGGGGCAAGGACCAAACCCCTGAAAATAGCGGAACCCATAGCGGCAGATGCACTTACGGCTGTAGCCGGGTTTGAACTGCCTCCTGCAAAAGCAGGTGTAAAACTGGTGGATGCCGAAAACGTGGACGAACTGGTCCGGCTCCTGCACGAAGAAGCAAAAGCTATTTAACCCAATCACTCATTCAAAAAGATTCAATAATGTCAGTATTAATATTCACAGACACCGCCGAAGGACATGTAAAGAAAGCCTCCCTGGAAGCAATGAGTTATGGCGCCAAAGTAGCCGGCCAGTTAGGCACAACTGCCGAAGCCGTGGTGCTGGGCAATGTAGCTGATGATCTTTCCCGCCTGGGCAAATACGGAATAACGAAAGTGCATCATGTAACAGGTACTTCCCTTGATCATCTCGATGCTCAGTTATTCACAAAGGCTATTGCAGATGTGGCGGCCGCAAGCGGGGCAACTGTGATCATCTTCTCAAACAATATCAGCGGGAAGGCGATCGCCCCGCGGCTTTCTGCCCGGTTAAAAGCCGGTCTTGTTTCCGGCGCCGTTTCACTGCCCGATACATCCAATGGGTTTATTGTAAAAAAGAATGTGTTCTCCGGTAAAGCCTTTGCCAATATCAGTGTTACCACCTCTACAAAGATCATTGCCCTGAACCCGAATGCCTTTCAGGTGATCACCGGGGAAGGAACGGCCGAGGTTGTTACCAGCTCCGGGCCATCTGCCCCGCCAAAAGTAAAGGTGACGAACGTGACGAAAGCAAGCGGCGAAGTACCCCTGACAGAAGCAGAGATCGTGGTCAGCGCAGGCCGCGGCATGAAAGGCCCGGAAAACTGGGGCATGATTGAAGACCTGGCTAAAGTATTGCATGCGGGTCTTGCCTGCAGCCGCCCGGTGGCAGATGCACACTGGAGACCCCATAACGAACATGTTGGCCAGACCGGTATTGCCATCGCCCCCAACCTGTATATCGCTGTCGGTATCTCCGGTGCTATCCAGCACCTGGCCGGTGTCAACCGGAGCAAAGTAATTGTGGTGATCAACAAAGACCCTGAAGCCCCTTTCTTTAAAGCTGCGGATTATGGTATCGTTGGTGATGCATTTGAAGTGGTGCCAAAGCTGACAGCTTCAATCAAAAAACTCAAAGGCATTGCCTGAGGTAAAAGAGCATAAGCAGGCGGCTTCCGCAGGTATTGAACCTGTTAGCTGACCTGCCCGTACGCCTGTGCCGGCGCATCCTGTTTCCTGAAAAGTTTTATTTACATTGAGGGCGGTTACCAAACCGCCCTTTATGATGATAAGACTCCTTCTCTTAACAGCATCCCTCTCCTGCCACCTGCTTGCTTCCGCACAAAAGGATTTTGAAGGGATGATCCGCTACAGGAGCATCACTGTTTTCAGGGATGATGATGGAGTAAATAAACCGGATACGGCCGATATCGTTGTCTTGTTTGCGCCTTCAAAACTGAGCATTACATTCAACCGGAAAGAGGAATCCAACACCAATATCCTGCTGCTGGATTCAGCAAAATCCTATACCCTGAATAAAGAGGATAAGACCTACCGGGTAAAAAGACTCCGTAAAATGGTCACCGATCCGGCACCCATAAAAGAAACCATCCTGGGAAACCCGGTGAGCCCTCTGCTGGCCACCTCGCCCATCCTGCTGGCAGCTCCCGGTGATGTACGGGCATGGTTTGCCGACAGTCTTTTCTTTCATATTCCTCCCGGAATGGAAAGGAATGATGAACTGTTGATGGTAGCGAATAACAGGATCTTATTAAAAGCCACGGTTAATGGGATTGGAGGCAGCAGAGAAATGGAGGAGGACTCTGTTTACGACGGGGTACAATTCTCCACCCGGATACTGATCACTGCCGTTGAAATAAGGCCCGGAGGTATACATCCCTCAGATTTTGAGATACCGCCCGGTTATACCAAACAGGTACGACCGGTCATCAGGGAATTTACCATTCCGCCGGATACCATTGCCATCACAGATACTGGCATGGCCCCGCCCCCGAAGCCTGCTAAAAAACTGCCGGCAAAGACACCGGCGCCCAAACCTGTTACTGCACCAAAAACAACTTCGCCGGCCCGGAAAGACTGAACGGTGATGGGCAGGCCCGTATAGCGGCCCCGCAGACAGTACGGCTGTAACTTGTGTTTCTGGTTTTTTCTCTGCAACTTTATAGTCTAATATCATTCTATGAAAAAAGCCACACTCCTCTCCTTCTTCCTGGCCTTCACCCTTCTTTCTTACGGGCAAAAGAAAAAAAGCAAGGATAAGACTGCTGTCAATTATGAACAAAATGATTCATTGCCACCGGTGGCGAAAGACAGCAAGAAAGGAAAGGACAACAAAAAAGATAAGAAAGCACCCGTCAAAACGGAATATATAAACATTGCTGATGAAACACCGGTTGCCGATACGGCCACGAAGTTTACCGGCCTGATCAAGTATAAAATGACCTCGGATGATCCTGCCGATATTGACTCCATGTACATCGTATTCGGGGAAAACAGGATCGCAGTCGTCATGTTTACCCCGGGTTACCGTGCGGACCAGTTGTTTCAAACCACATTCATTGCCAGCTTTGCAGACAGTACCCTGAAGGTGCTGGACTCAAGGTCAAAGACCTACAAAACAGAGAAACTGGCTGATCGAAACGCCGGTACCGAGTTCACCCTGCTTAACCATAAAAAATTCATGACGATACTGGGTGTAAGCTGCCCGGAGTATAGTGGTGATATGACCCTGAAAGATGGTGAGGCCTTTGAAGCAGCCTGCCTGATCAGCAAACAGCATTCCTACCTTTCAGCCGTCAACTATAATTTCCTGAATATTCAGCCCGTAGTACTGGGATACCGGATCGTACTGGGGTGGAGAACCAAATCGCAGGAAAATGAAAACAGCTATATCGTCGCTTATAAAATAGAAAAGGGTACCATGGACAGCTACTTTGATATTACCGGGTACAAACAAAAATAACCGCTGAAATCCTCCTTAAAAACACCATTTATCTGCTTCATTTTTATTGGCAAAAGCCGTAGTTTCGTACGTCGATATGAAAAAGATAGAACTGGAAATTGTGGCCCTTTCGCACAGCATCACGCAAACCCATTCGTATGCCGTTGTACTGGGCGAAGTGAACGGAGTACGCCGTCTGCCCATCGTTATCGGAGGATTCGAGGCACAGGCCATTGCAGTGGCACTGGAAAAAATGCAGCCCAGCCGGCCACTTACCCATGACCTGATGAAGAATTTCATGAACGCCTTTGCCATTGACCTGCATGAGATCATCATCTGCGACCTCCAGGAAGGTATCTTCTATTCAAAACTTGTGTGCTCCACCGAGAATGATACGGTAGAGATCGATTCCCGGACCTCCGATGCTATCGCCCTGGCCGTCCGCTTTGGCTGCCCCATTTACACATTCGAGAACATACTGGACAGTGCGGGTATCCTTATGGAAGATACTGGCAGCGGAAAAAAGAAAAAAGCCAAACAGGAAATGGTGATGGAAGAAGCGGATATCAGCAGCAGCAGTAAAGAAGACCTTAAAACCATGACGCTTGAGGAACTGAATACCCTGCTGAATGATGTACTGGAAAGCGAGGATTATATCAGGGCCATTGCCATCCGGGATGAGATCAACAGCCGGAAAAAGGGAAAGTGACCTGAACCGTTGGTCCGCCCGAACCTATTTCTTCATCCAATAATCCGACGAAAGTGATAGTCTTCCCAAATTCAAAAATAAACCTTGGCCTGAGCATCCTTCGGAAAAGAGAAGATGGATACCATGACCTCGAAACGGTTTTCTACCCGGTCCCTATCTATGATTCACTCGAGATCATTCCCCTGGCCGCTCATGAACGGACATCTGCCTTTCCCTTTACCCAGTCAGGAACACCCGTAAAAGGCCGACCCACCTCCAACCTTTGCGTACTGGCCTACAAACTCCTGAAAAAGGATTTTCCGGATCTGCCCAAGATAAAAATGCACCTGCATAAAGTGGTTCCCTCCGGGGCAGGCCTGGGTGGCGGCAGTGCCGATGCGGCCTTCACACTCATGCTGCTGAACAAGATGTTCAGCCTCAACATAAGTGAGGAAAAGCTGAAAGAATATGCCCGGGAGCTGGGAAGCGATTGCCCTTTCTTTATCATCAATAAACCCTGCTTTGCCACCGGCCGCGGTGAAAAACTGGAAGTCATCCACCTTGATCTTGACAACTACACTTTTGTGGTGGTGAACCCCGGGATACACATCGATACGGGTCTGGCATTCCTGAATATCACCCCATCAGCACCGCCGCGGTCAGTTAAGGAGATCATTACGACCATCCCTATCGAAAGATGGAAAGATGAATTGCGCAACGACTTCGAAAAAGTGATCTTTCCCCGGTACAATGAAATAGTAGAGATAAAAGACAGTTTGTACCATACAGGGGCTTTGTATGCCTCCATGAGCGGAAGCGGCAGTACTGTCTTTGGTATCTTCCCGCCGGGTCATGAGCCAGAGATCTCTTTTCCGGAACATTATTTCATCCGGACATTCACCCCGGCTGCAAACTAATAGTTGCCTTTCCCGGAACAACCCTTTGTATACCCGCAAAGGTGTATGACTTATCCCGGCCGGTGCAGCTGCCCTTTCTGCCCTTGTATTTTTTACTTATCTTGCATCAAATTCCTGCTATCACTTCTTTCTTCAACATATCCTTTCTGCGGCAGAACCTCGATCTGCTGAATCACCGATGATACGGTTCGTACCGGTCGGCTGACCGGGTCTCCCTGCTTTCAATCCTGAATTGATTCATTCATTCCATTTTCCGGCCAACAAACACATTTTATGCTTTCAACGATTACTATGACTGAAAAAACGCAATATTACCTCGAACTGGAAGAAAGGTATGGTGCCCATAATTACCACCCCATCCCTGTTGTACTCAGCAAAGGGAGCGGCGTGCATGTATGGGATGTCGATGGCAAACAGTACTATGACTTCCTCAGTGGTTATTCAGCCGTGAACCAGGGGCATTGTCACCCGCGGATATTAAAAGCCCTTACAGAGCAGGCACAACAGCTTACACTGACGAGCCGGGCATTTCATAATGACCAGCTGGGGGAGTTTGCCAGGTATATCACTACTTATTTCGGCTATGATAAGGTGCTGCCCATGAATACAGGCGTGGAAGCCGTGGAGACCGGAATCAAACTCTGCCGCCGCTGGGCCTACCAGGTTAAGGGTATTGATGAGAATAAGGCCGTCATCATTGTTTGTGAAGGGAATTTCCATGGCCGCACTTCCACTGTGATCTCTTTCAGCAGTGACCCTTCTTCAAAGAAGAATTTTGGCCCATATATGCCCGGGTTCATTTCCATCCCCTACAACGATACGAATGCACTGGCGGAAGCCCTGAAAGATAAAAATGTTGCCGGCTTCCTCGTTGAGCCCATCCAGGGTGAAGCCGGGGTGGTGATCCCTGATGAAGGATATCTCGCCCAAGCAAAGGCCCTGTGCAGGGAAGCCAATGTATTATTCATGGCAGACGAGATACAAACCGGGCTGGCAAGGACCGGTGCGCTGCTTGCCTGCGATCATGAAGCAGTCCGCCCGGATATTTTATTATTAGGAAAAGCCCTGAGCGGAGGCCTGCTGCCCGTTAGTGCTGTACTGGCTGATGATGAGATCATGCTGACCATTCAACCGGGAGAGCATGGATCAACATACGGCGGCAACCCGCTTGCCTGCCGGGTGGCCATGGAAGCGTTGCAGGTACTTAAAGAAGAAAAGATGGCGGAAAGCGCAGTGGTGATGGGCCAGTTACTGCGGGATGAACTGCAGCAGATCGGCTCCCCCTTTGTACATGAAGTAAGGGGCAAAGGCCTGCTCAATGCAATCGTTATCCGGCACCCGGCTAAAGATGCTGCCTGGGAACTCTGCCTTCAATTAATGGAAAACGGACTGCTGGCCAAACCTACACACGGTGATAAGATCAGGTTTGCCCCGCCGCTGATCATCAGCCGTGAACAGGTACTGGATTGTGTACATATTATCGCAAAAAGCCTGGCCGCTCTTTAACAGCAGGCCTTCCGCTGATAAAAATCATTTCAGAGCCTGATGCAGTTTCCCTGCTGTATCTGCAAATTCAATATCTTCATTTCATGGATACACACCTGCATCACCAGCCCCCGCATGTGGAAGAACACCTGAAGAGCAGTGAGACACTCCGTGATATTGTCATTGGCATGAGCGATGGACTTACTGTTCCGTTTGCCCTCGCGGCAGGTCTCAGCGGAGCGGTGTCGTCCACTTCGATCATCGTGATCGCCGGTATCGCAGAGATCGCCGCGGGCTCCATTGCCATGGGTTTAGGCGGTTATCTCGCCGGTAAAACAGAACAGGACCACTACGCCAGTGAAGAAAAGAGAGAATATTACGAAGTGGACCACCTGCGGCACCGGGAAATAGATGAGACCAGGGAGTTCTTTGCCAATATCGGGCTCAGCAAAGAGTTGCAGGAAAAGGCTACAGAAGAAATATCCCGTGATAAGAAACAATGGGTCGACTTCATGATGAAGTATGAACTTGGCCTGGAAAAACCGGATCCGAAACGGGCCACCAAATCCGCCCTGAACATAGGGCTTTCGTATATCGTCGGCGGACTGGTTCCGCTCAGCCCTTATTTCTTTGTTGACGAACCTCAGCAGGGATTAAAGATCTCTGTGCTGGTCACACTTCTTTGCCTGTTCATCTTCGGCTATTTCAAAAGTAAGATGACCGGTATCAAACCCTGGTTAGGCGCCATCCGGGTGATGCTGATCGGTGCCGCTGCTGCCGGTGCTGCCTTTGGCGTCGCTAAACTGTTTGAAGGCTGAGGGTGCTTCTCAGAAGAAAGCTTTCAGTTCGGCTCCGCCGATATGCACCGTTTTTGCATTTCCCGCTTTCCGCCCGTCGTAATGGAATGTTAGCTGCAGGTTATTGATCAGCTGCTTGGAAAGAGTAACATTCCAGAGATAGTTTTTACCGGGCAACAGCCCGTCGAGCATGATATAACTTACCGTGGTATTTGCAGGATAGTGGTAGCTGATATTATTGAAAGTGAATTTTCCCCCGATCGAGGTGCTTTGCAGAATGGTATACCTTGATTCAAGGTTCAGGGCATTGGAAACCGACTTCTCCCCTCCGTATGCCGGCAGGTTCTTCCGCTGGTCAAATTTATATCCGGCACTGATGCGGAAAGAAGTACCCCTGATATAAGTAACCAGCGGTTCTGCACTGTAGATGGTCAGTTCATAATTCCGGTTTGCAAACTGCGGTGTGTAAAGGGCATTCAATCCTTTCTTGCTGTTCAGGGAAAGACCTACGGACCTGCTCACATTCCATCTCCATTTCAGCGTCCAGTCATTCTGCCGACGGCTTTCATACCCGTATGTAAGCAATGACTTGTTATTGATACGCAGGTTACTGAGGTCAAAACTCCATTTGCCGCTGTTGAACCGGTTAAAGGCATACGTATTCAGCAAAGTGGTGCTTTGTGTGATAAGGGCTGCATTGTTGATCCCGTATTTGAAAGGGTTGAATTCAAAACTTCCGCTGGCAACGGATTTCTTATTGGTCTGGAGCGAGGTAAGCAGCAGCGACCGGGACAGTATTTTCTTAAACCCCTTCAGGCCGGGCTTTGATAGCAGGGCCCGCGGGCTGATCGTAAAGTTGTAATTGAAGGTGATGTAATTGGCCTTAATGAAATCGTTCGTGGGAGTGAAGATGCGGATGAACTTCGCCTGGTCCGGGAAACTGGCGATCTCAAATTCATTAAGCTGCTGTACCCCGTCGCCATTGTAGTCGATCCAGGCATATTGCCCGGTACCGGCCGGCACTTCCAGGTAGGCAAAATCCCTTCGCTGCTCCTGCCCGGCACCCACTTCATAAAGCACTGCCCCGGCCAGGAACCCTTTCCATTCATTCATCAGGTATTCTATTCGTCCGAGTATGGTTTCATCATCCTTTTGTTTTGAGACCAGCGTGTCATACACTTTCAGTTTCCGGAAGGTGGTGTTCAGGTAGAGTTGCCGCTTCGGGTTTTTCAGTAACTCTGTCTGCAGGTTCAGGTTAAGGCTCCTGTCCCCGCGGATAAACGCCTTGTTTACCGGGTATCTGTCCGAACGGGTGAAGAAGGTCAGTTTGTATTTATTCTTTTTGGCCACATCCGACTGCAGGTATGCAGAATAGATATCGAACCAGAAGGCAGAAGCCGACAAGGTATCGGCTGTTTTATTAACGACATTATTCTTCTCCAGCGAATAATTGAACCCGACCCTCCACTTCCCGAAACGGGTCAGTTCCTTGCTGATGTCGATCACGGGGCGGAGGTAGGTCCCTTTGGTCAGCTGGGCATCAAAGGTGGTGATCATAAAGCGGTTGTTCAGTTGCCATCCTTTCCATCCTGCGGTATGTGTCAGTATCTGCTGAAAGCCGGAGTAATGGTCGCTCCGCTTGTAATACGTGAACTGGATGCCTGCTGACTGGCTTTTATTATCCTGCAGTTTGGCAGCAGCCTGCAGGATGTTTTCATCAACCGGTAAGGGCACTGCCTGTATGTCCAGCCCCCAGTCCCGTGTGAATTCCACACTCCGTAACCGTTCAAGGGGCCTGAATTTACGCTGCACATATTCGTAATTCAACCCCGTATTCAGCTGCAGTTTCCGGGCGGAGGAAAAGAAGTGGTCATTGTTCAGCTGCACTTTGCCAGCCCAGCCCCGGTCATCGCCGTTGTCTTTCACCGAAAAGGTGTTCACATCGTTATTACTCGTGGCCAGTTCTGCTTTTACGAGTGTATTTGCCCCGATCTTATAATCCATCCCCAGGTTGACGATCTGCTGCCGCTTTGGTGTTACCAGTATTTGTACCGGCTCATATTGTCCCTGCTTCACCGTTCCAACCGGAGCTATATAACGGTACACTTTCCCGTTGGCCCCGTTGAAGTCAGGAACATAGTTCCCGTTTCCCTGGCCTACATCCACAAATGAGAGGCTGTATTTCGCCAGGGACGGATCGGTGGAATACTGGTAAAAGGAATCGAGGCCAACATATATTTTCTGGTAAAGCACTTTGCCGGCTGCAAAAGTATCGATCACCGCTGCCGGGTAAAATGCTTTCTGAACGCTGTCCCCGATCTGTGAAAGGAATTGCTTTTGTTTATCATCCAGCGACTGGTTGATCTGTGAATTCTTTGCATCACTGTTCTGAAAAGCCCCCAGCCGCAGCGTCAGCCGTTTATTGATCTCAAATTCCTGCGACAGGTACAGGTTGGCATTCAGGTAATTTCTGTCCGCATATTCAAACTCCACCTGGATACGGCTGTCCTTTGTGATCATCCGTTTAGGGGTAAAGGTGATCTCGGCCGTGTTATAGTTGATCACATAATCCTGGTCTTCGCCCCGCTGGAGTAACAGCCCGTCATAAAAAACCCTTTCCGTGTTGGCCAGCACGATAAAAAAGAATTCATTGTTGGCGCCCCGTAAGCGGTAAGGGCCCTGGTTTCCTTCCAGCGGCGTCAGCACATTGCGGGTGAATTTTCCTTTCGCCACCGATCCGCTTACCAGTGTCTTGGAGTTTACGGAAGCAGACAGCCGGTTAACGGTCTGGAACGATACGCCCTGCAAACGCTTATAAAAGTTCAGGAAATAGGATTGGTTTTGCCGGAGGTCAATATCGCCAAGGCTCAGCTGCCAGCCTTTCTTTTTGAACTGCAGGTACACCTGGTCAAACTCATTCAGCTGCTGTGTATTCCCGTCCGGTTGTATCGGTATGTTGTTATCGGTGATGGCGGCCTGTATCTCTATACTGTCCCCGAGCATTCCGCTAAGCTGCATGTTGAAGGAGGAAGTAAGCACGGCATCCTGCCGGTTTCCGAACCCGATCTGCCGTTCAAAGCTGCCCTGTGCGTTGATGGTGCCAAAATCAAATATCCCTTTTTGTGCCGGGGTAAGCCCGGCATTGAATTCAAAGGGCTGTACATAGAATTTTGTTTTCACGCTGTCATAATACAGATGCTGCACAGCGGCATTCAGTCGGAAGGGAAATACCCGGTAGCTGACCCGTATGCTGTCGGTGTCCGGTTTTTTATTCCAGTGCAGGACCGCCTTTACAATATCAAGCCGGTAATCTGCAGCGGGCACTCCGGGTATAGAGAATGTATTGGGAATGATGCTGACCGAATCAAGCCGGATACTGTCTGCCTGTACTTTGAAAACCTTATGCCGCAGGTTGGAAGATTTGTTCAGGGAATCCGGTACCTGTGCCATTGATACATGACAGAAAACAGCAATCAAAAGGATACAAAATAGTAGGGGTCGGCCCAATAAGGAAAGTTTGATCCAAAATCGTAAAATTCGCCCTTTTATGGATGCTAAAGTTATCCCATGCTGTTAATTCGGGGAAAACAGGGAAATTTGGGTTAATGAGGCGAAAAATCACAGCCAATCTGTGCCCGCAACGGACAGCGTTCTTTATACTGATCGCTGTATTTTTTCTCCCGTCCCTGTTAAAGGCCCAGCATACTTTCAACTGGAACATGGCAGCTGGTGTACACCTGCCTGTTGGCAAGTTCAGTGAAACCCATTTCCCCGGCGCTGGTGCTGAAGTAAGCTTCACCCATAAGCGGTTTGGAAAGCTGTGGGTCGTCCCGAAAAAATCATTCAGCTATGTGCTCAATGGCGGTATTGATTTTTTCAGGGGAAGAAAACGGCTGATTAGTGGTTACCCGGTAAAATACGGCGGCTATTCCCTCCTGCATACCTATGGAGGATTCATCTACAATCATGGCAGGCGCTTCCATTTGCAACTGGTGGCCGGACCGGCGGTCAGCCTGTACAAACAAAATGTCCGGTTCAACATCGGGTCCAGTCTTTCTGCAACCTGTTATATCTCCAGGCAAAATGGCATCACCCCCTGCCTCTCCCTGATCAATGAATGGGGAGCATCCGCCTTGTGGGCGGCCTCCATAAAATTTTCGAGATCCTTCTGAAAAACGGTGCTTATTTATCCGCGGTGGCGGCGCCGAAGATATACTCCCGGTTCAGGCGGGCAATATTTTCGATCGAGATGCCTTTGGGGCAAACAGCTTCGCAGGCACCGGTATTGGTACAGGCCCCGAAACCTTCCTTATCCATTTGTGCCACCATATTCATAGCCCTTGTCTTTCGTTCCGGGTCGCCTTGCGGCAGTAAAGCCAGGTGTGAGACTTTGGCAGAAACAAACAGCATGGCGGAGGAATTCTTACAGGCGGCCACACAGGCGCCACAACCGATACAGGCAGCAGCGGCAAAGGCTGCGTCGGCCTTATCTTTCTCCACCGGGATGGCATTGGCATCCACCGGGCTGCCGGTATTGACGGAGATATAACCGCCCGCCTGGATGATGCGGTCAAAAGCAGAACGGTCAACCATCAGGTCCTTGATCACAGGGAAGGCATTGGCCCGCCAGGGTTCCACCACGATGGTGTCGCCATCCTTATAAGCCCGCATATGGAGCTGGCAAACGGTATTGTTCTGCCAGGGGCCATGCGGACGGCCATTGATATACATGGAACACATCCCGCAGATACCTTCCCGGCAGTCATGGTCAAAAGCGATCGGCTCTTTACCATCCCGGATCAGTTCTTCATTCAGCACATCGATCATTTCCAGGAAAGACATTTCCGAAGAGATATTCTTCACCGGGTAGGTTTCAAATCTTCCGTTTTCCTGGTTATTCTTTTGTCTCCACACTTTTAACGTGAGGTTCATGTTGTACTGCTCCATAGTTCTGTTTTAGAACGCTGATTATTATGATTTTTATGGTTTGCGCAGACCTGATCATTATTCATCATTATGATCGTAGTAATCTGCGTTCCTTGTTATTTATAACTCCGCTGCGTCGGCTTCGCCACTTCAAACACCAGGTTCTCTTTATGCAGATCCCAGCTGCTGTCACCTTTGTATTCCCAGGCGGCCACATACGCATAGTTCGCATCATCCCGCTTGGCTTCTCCTTCCTCCGTCTGGCTTTCTTCCCGGAAGTGACCGCCACAGCTTTCATTCCGGTCCAGCGCATCTTTGCACATCAGCTCACCCAGTTCGATAAAATCAGCCACCCGCCCGGCTTTATCCAGTTCAGGGTTCATTTCATTGATGCTGCCCGGTATTCTTACGTCACTCCAGAATTCTTTCTTCAGTTGCTGTATCTCTGTAATTGCTTCCTGCAATCCTTTTGCATTTCTTGCCATGCCGCATTTCTCCCACATGATCTTTCCGAGCCGCTTGTGAAAACTTTCCACGGTCTGTTTGCCCTTGATGTTCATCAGGGTGCTGATGCGGCCGGCAACCGCCTTTTCTGTTTCCACAAATGCCGGGTGATCGGTAGCGATCGGTTTAACGGCGATCTCATCAGCGAGATAATTACCGATGGTGTAGGGAATAACAAAATACCCGTCGGCCAGTCCCTGCATCAGGGCCGAAGCACCCAGCCGGTTCGCCCCGTGATCACTGAAGTTGGCTTCCCCCAATGCATACAATCCTTTTATATTCGTCATCAGTTCATAATCCACCCACAGGCCGCCCATGGTATAGTGTACTGCCGGGTAAATGCGCATCGGCACTTCATAAGGGTTCTCCCCGGTGATCTTTTCATACATGTCGAACAGGTTGCCGTATTCTTCCTTCACCACTTCCTTACCCAGCCGGATCAGTGTTTCCGTATCCGGGTTTTCAATCCCCTGTTTGCTGGCTTCTGCCTTACCGTATTTGTTGATGAGGTTGTATTTGAAATCGAGGTAAACGGCCTGGCCGGTGCTTCCCACGCCATATCCCGCATCACATCTTTCTTTGGCCGCCCGGGAGGCCACATCCCTCGGCACCAGGTTTCCAAAAGCAGGGTACCTTCTCTCGAGGTAGTAATCCCTTTCATCTTCCGGGATATCGTTTGCTTTCCGTTTGTCTCCTTTCTGTTTGGGCACCCAGATGCGTCCGTCGTTCCGCAATGATTCGGACATCAGCGTCAGCTTGCTCTGGTGGTCACCGCTGACAGGGATACAGGTCGGGTGAATCTGTGTAAAACAGGGATTGCCAAAGAAAGCGCCTTTCTTATGCGCCTTCCACGCAGCGGTAACATTACTGCCCATTGCATTGGTGGAAAGATAGAAGACGTTGCCATATCCGCCGGTGCAAAGCAATACGGCGTGTCCGAAATGACGCTCCAGTTCACCCGTCACCAGGTTCCGGCAAATGATCCCTCTGGCTTTCCCGTCAATGATCACCACATCCAGCATTTCATGCCGGGTATACTGGTGTACATTGCCAAGCGCCACCTGTCTTTCCATGGCCTGGTAGGCGCCGATCAGTAATTGCTGCCCGGTCTGCCCCGCTGCATAAAAAGTTCTTTTCACCTGGGTACCGCCAAAAGAGCGGTTATTCAGCAGCCCGCCATATTCACGGGCAAAGGGTACCCCCTGGGCCACACACTGGTCAATGATGTTCACGCTTACTTCTGCCAGCCGGTGCACATTGGCTTCCCGTGCACGGTAGTCGCCTCCTTTGATCGTATCATAGAACAACCGGAAAACAGAGTCCCCGTCATTCTGGTAGTTCTTGGCAGCATTGATACCGCCCTGTGCAGCGATACTGTGAGCCCGGCGGGGCGAATCCTGGAAACAAAATGCTTTTACTTTATACCCCAGTTCCCCCAGCGATGCCGCAGCAGATGCACCGGCAAGACCGGTCCCCACCACGATCACTTCCAGTTTTCTTTTATTTGCCGGGTTTACCAGTTTGCAATGGCCTTTATAATCTGTCCATTTATTCTCTAATGAACCGGATGGAATTTTTGAATCAAGCATCATACAATGTGATAATTTGATAGTGTGCCTATATGCTAATTAATTTTATTTGTCCAGCTGCTGTGCTGCTATCATCACCTGTTGCGTCGCACTCTTCATCGTTCTGTTCACTGCTCACCATTCACTACTTCACCCATCCCAGGTAAAAGCTTACCGGCATCAGCGCAAAGGCCAGCGGCACGATAATGGAAAAAGCCGCCCCCGCCGTATTAAGCAGCACCAGGTATTTCTTATTGCTTACCCCCAGGGTCCGGAAGGCACTCTGGAATCCATGCAGCAGGTGCCAGGCCAGGGAGATGCATCCCAGCACATATACGATCACCACCCAGGCTTCCTGGAAAGTGGCCTTCATACTTTCATACAGGTTGATCTCTTCTCCCAGCAGCCATCCCTGGTGGCTTCTGTTGGGTACCCAGAAGTGAGACAGGTGAATGATCAGGAAGATCAGGATCAGGGTACCGAGCAGTCCCATACTGCGGCTGTACCACTTGCTGCCTTTATTGCCCATGGCAACGGCATATCCTTTCTTCCGCTTACTGCGGTTCTGGAATTCCAGCATCAGCCCCTGCACAATATGCAGTACAAAGCCCAGCATCAGCCCCACTTCCAGTATCCTGATCACCACGGTAGAGCCCATGAAATGAGCCCCGGCGTTGAACATCGCCCCGCCATCATTCGCCCAGATACAGGCATTCAGCCCTACGTGTACCACCAGAAAAGTTATCAGGAATAAACCCGTCAGTGCCATCACCCACTTTTTACCGACCGAAGAAGTGAAGATTTCAGACCATTTCATAAGCAATATAAATAGAGGAAGAAAATGAAATTTCCGCAAAAGTACTGCCGGAACGCCAAACTAAGAAAACGAAATATCCGTGTAAGATTGGCCCGGCCGCCATATCCCTCATTCTTTTTGTATAACAAACGGGCAGCAGAATTGTTATACACCCAGCCGTTTTGATAATTCACCGTCTATCTTCCTGAAAAGATGATACGGCTTGTACGTTCTCCAGTTGTCAAGCGACATCAGTTCGATATAGCGGTTCAGCCGGGCTTTGTTGAAGTCGTACTGTGTTTGCTCCGGCATGTTTAAACAAACCACCCAGCCGCCCTCGTCGGAAACTTCTTCATGCAATTCCTCGTAGTAGTCTTTTCCGTCGCTGTGATAGTTGAGCACATTCTCCCCGATCAGGATGAACTTGTATATACCTTCTCCCATAAACTTCTCCAGCACCTCCCGTTTCAGTTCCATGATGTCATTCTCAATGGCATCATTCCATTCGCCGATCAGTTCAATGATGGCATACTTCTCATCATAGTCGGCCAGCAGCACCTTCAGGTAAAGGGTGCGGCTGCCAAACTCATCCCACTGGGGATGGATATAATAATTGTAAACCGTCTGGGAGAATTCAAACTCTGAATAGGTTCTTCCATAGAACGGCGAACGCTGATCATCCTCACTGATATAGATATGGCGCCAGTTATAAAAAGGCTCAATGTCCTGCATAATTCGCCACAAAGTTAAATCCTGAGCATATAAAACAAGGAACGCATCAGCACAAAGCCGAAAATGATAAGAAATCTTTTCCAGGTCTGGTTACTGGTATGGTCCTCGATCAGGAAAAGATAACGCAGCGGAAGGTAAAAGAACATAAAACAGCAGGCCAGCAGGATAAAAAGGTACCAGACATCAGATAAGGAGGAAATCGGCTGGTTGCCGGCCATCCCGATG
Source organism: Chitinophagaceae bacterium (assembly GCA_046329665.1). Taxonomy (GTDB): domain Bacteria; phylum Bacteroidota; class Bacteroidia; order Chitinophagales; family Chitinophagaceae; genus JJ008. Next base: position 183,649 of record JAXLUG010000003.1, read on the forward strand.
ATCGCTTTTTCCCAGAAAATAAAGGTCAGGATACCCACCCCGCCAGCCAGGAATATATCGGCCACTACCTCCCTCCAGTACAGGTAGCGGGCATCGTATACTTTTTTCATCTTCCTTTTCTTTTTGGTGCTGAAGACGATCCAGGTTACGAAAATGCTGATCACCGTATCGATCAGCGCCAGCACACCGGCCTGGTCATCTGCCTTTCCTGCAGGCGGTGAGGGCAGGAAGAATATCTTCCTGATCGCCGGTTCTGCAAACAGCGCCAGCATCAGGATGATCACAAAATGACCGGCCAGCATAAAGATCAGGTAAGGAACATCCCTTGGTGTTTCGCCGCCCGTTGTCATCCGGTAACGAAGGGGAAGGTTCTTCAGCCAGGCGCCGGCCGTATACAGCGCCAGTGCCACCATCATCAGGACAGAAAACAAGCCGGAATTAACCAGGTCTTTCAGGGCCGGGAAAACAAAACTCAGTACAAAACTCAGTGTGATGACGGACCAGTCGAACACAGCGGACCGGTTCAGTGATGGGGTGCTTGTTTTTTTCTCCATGAACCGTATGAAAATAGAAAAAACCTGTCAGCCCATCAGGAAATCACGGAGATATTTATAGTCCGGCGGAATAAGATGACTGCTCTTTTTCCCCTGCATGATCTCCTGCAGCCCTGCAGGGATCGCAATGGTCAGGCCGGTAGCAGCTTCAACCGTATCCGGAAATTTTACAGGGTGGGCGGTTTCGAGGAATATTCCCTTTTCACCGGGATGGGCCTCCAGGTAGCGGCGAAGGGAAAGATAACCTACCGCCCCGTGCGGGTCGGCCAGGTATTGATATCTTTCATATAATTCGCTGATGGCAGCCCGGGTTTCCTCATCCGTAATGGTATAAGCAGAAAGCCGGCTTCTGATTTCAGGGAACCGGTGACCGAAGAGTTCCAGTATCCTGGCAAAGTTGCTGGGGTCACCCACATCCATGGCGTTGGACAAGGTTGCCACTGCCGGTCTGGGTAAGAGTTCCCCTTTTTCCAGATAGCCGCTGACCACATCATTAATATTACAGGCCGCAATAAAATGTTTTACGGGCAATCCCGACTGCATCGCCAGCAGGCCGGCGCAGATATTTCCAAAGTTTCCGCTGGGTACGGATACAACAGGCGGATGGTCTTTTTCCTGCCATTGCTTACAGGCCAGGAAATAATAAAACTGCTGCGGCAGCCATCTTGCCACATTGATCGAATTGGCCGAAGTAAGGAACCGTTTTGCGGTGACCTCCCCGTCGGCAAAGGCCTGCTTCACCATTTGCTGGCAGTCATCAAACGTACCCTGTACTTCCAGGGCATGAATATTTCTGCCCAGGGCCGTGAGCTGCTTTTCCTGTACCGGGCTTACTTTTCCGGAGGGGTAAAGGATCACCACCTCCACTCCATCCACACCATAAAAACCGCTGGCAACAGCACCACCGGTATCACCGGAGGTTGCCACCAGCACGGTTATTTTCTCCGTGCGGTCTTTTACAAAATACCCGAGGCAACGGCTCATGAATCTTGCTCCCACATCTTTAAAGGCCAGCGTGGGGCCATGAAACAGCTCCAGGGAAAAAATAGTACCCGTTACCGCAACCAGGGGCATCGGGAAACCGATCGTTTCGGTTACGATCTGAAAAAGGGTTTCCTCCGCTATCGTTTCTCCGGTGTAAGGCCTGATTACCCGGAAGGCAATTTCTTCGTCGGATAAGGACCCGGAACCATCCACCAGGCTTTTGTCCACCCGGGGAATTGATTCGGGAAAATAGAGCCCCTTATCCGGCGCCTGCCCGCGGATAGCCGCTTCCCTGAAATCCACCGGCGGGGATTGTTTATTCGTGCTGTAGTATTTCAACTCCTTTCTTATTAATGGTGGTGATATAAGTATTGTACCCGATCCCGATCCTGCTGTATACTTCTTTCATCACGGCTTCCACTTCCGCAGCCGTTGTACGGTCGCTGCTCAGCATGAACATGGAAGGACCGGAACCGGAAATGCCGCCGCCTAAAGCGCCGGCTTCCTTACATTTCTTTTTTACTTCATCGAAACCGGGGATCAGGATACTGCGGACCGGTTCGATGATCACATCTTCCAGTGAACGGCCGATCAGGTCGTGATCATTTTTCATGAACCCTGCCACCAGTCCGGCAATATTGCCCCATTGCTTTATCGCATCTTTCAGCAATACCTGCTGCCGGAGTATCTGCCGGGCATCGGCTGTTCTGACCTCTATCTGCGGATGAATGACGGTAACGTACAGGTCAGGCGCCGGTACCTGTACAATATCGAGCGGGTGTATGGACCGGATGAGTGTGATGCCCCCGTATATGCAGGGGGCAATATTATCGGCATGCTTTACACCGGAAGCAAGTTTCTCCCCATTCATGGCAAACTGCACCAGTTCGTAAGGCGTAAAAATATTTCCGAGTAAATGATTGGCCGCCACGGCAGCACCCGCCGCACTGGCCGCACTTGAACCGATGCCACTTCCCGGTTTGATATGTTTTTCGATCACCAGTTCGAAGCCGGTCTTCATTCCCGTTTTCTCCATGATGGAAAGCAACACCACTCCGGCCACATTCTTTTCCGGGTCTGCGGGCAGGTTAAACGGGTCCCTGTTATGGATCACTACCCCCGGTTCATCCAAAGGCGAGATCTCCATTATATCATAAGGATCGCCCAGGGCCAGCCCGAGGATATCAAAACCACAGACAAGATTGGCAACCGTACCGGGTGATCTGACAATTATTTTTTTCATTTACTTAGTTTAAACGGCGGGCTATCTGCTGCTGACCCACGACTTATCTCCCCGCCCGGATAATATCTGCAAACACACCGCTTGCGGTTACATCGGCGCCGGCACCGGCCCCCTTCACCACCAGCGGCTGATCAGGATAACGGTCTGTATAGAACAATACCACATTATCTTTTCCGTACAGGTGGTAAAGATCGTGGGAAGGAGGGATATGCTGCAATCCCACAGACGCTTTTCCTTCATCAAACGAGGCCACAAATTTCAGCTTACATCCGGCAGCCGCTGCGTTTTCCACCAGCTGTTTAAAATGCTTCTCTTCGTTCGCCATCTCCCTGTAAAAATCCTCTACTGTTCCCTGCATACAACTTTCCGGCATAAAGGAATGGTTCCCGATATCTTTCATTTCGATCCTTACCCCGGCTTCCCTTGCCAGGATAAGGATCTTACGCATAACATCTGTGCCGCCCAGGTCAAGCCTCGGGTCCGGTTCTGTATAGCCTTCTTCCTGTGCCTGTCTTACCACTTCTGCAAACTTCCTGCTGCCGTCGTAATGATTGAATACAAAATTGAGGGTGCCGCTCAGCACGGCCTGTATCCGGTGCACCCTGTCTCCGCTCTGCACCAGGTCATTCAGGGTGGCAATGACAGGAAGACCGGCGCCTACATTGGTTTCAAACAGGAAATGACAGCTGAATTCCCTTGCGAGGTCTTTCAGTTGCCTGTAATGACCGTAGGCAGCGGAGGCGGCCACTTTGTTACAGGCCACTACGGAAATACTTTTCTTCAGCAACTGTTCATATACCCCTGCCACATTTTCGCTGGCCGTGATATCCACAAAAACAGAGTTGCGCAGGTTCAGCCGGATGATCGTTCCGGTAAAGACCTGCAGGTCTGCTTTTTCTCCTGCTTCCAGTTTTTCTTTCCAGTGAGCAAGACTGATCCCTTCTTCATCGATCACCATCCGGCGGCTGTTACTGATACCGGCCACTTTTACCTGCAGGTGCAACTGGTCCTGTAAAAAACCCAGTTGCTGCTCAAGTTGTCCCAGGAGTTTGGCTCCCACATTCCCGGTTCCGGTAATGAACAGGTTCACCTGTTTGTAGGTTGTTTCAAAAAATTCTTCGTGCAGTACATTGATCGCTTTTTTAACGTCGGTGGTGGAGATCACGGCTGATATATTCTTTTCAGAAGAGCCCTGGGCAATGGCCCGTATGTTCACCCCGTTGCGGCCCATAGCGCTGAACATCCTTCCGCTGACCCCGGTATGGTTCTTCATGTTCTCTCCCACCAGGGCCACAATGGAAAGACCAGCCTCCAGTTTCAGGGGTTCCACTTTCTGCAGGGCGATCTCGTTGGCGAAGGCAGCGTCCACCACCTGTTTGGCCGCCGCGGCAACCGATGAATCGATACCCACACAAATGGAATGTTCGGAAGAGCTTTGCGTGATCAGTATCACGTTGATCCGCTCATTGCTCAGGGCTTCGAACAACCGCCTGGAGAAACCGGGGATACCGATCATGCCGCTTCCTTCCAGGCTGACCAGGGTAATGTTGTTGATACTTGAAATGCCCCGGACGATATTGCCGTTCACCGATGTCACTTTTTCGATCATGGTACCTTCGTCGGACGGGGCAAATGTGTTTTTGATCACCACGGGAATGTTCTTTCCCATTACCGGCTGAATGGTGGGCGGGTAGATGACCTTGGCGCCGAAATGAGAAAGCTCCATCGCTTCCTGGTAACTGATATGCGGAATGATCCGGGCATTGCTGGTAAGCCGGGGATCGGCCGTCATCATACCGCTTACATCGGTCCATATTTCAAGCAGCCTGGCCTCCAATGCGGCTGCAACGATCGCCGCCGTATAATCCGAGCCGCCCCTGCCAAGGGTGGTGCTGATGCCTCCTTTGTCCGCCGCAATAAAACCGGGCAGTATGAACAACCGGGCCTCACTGTTCCCGATCCGTGCGGCAATATTTTTTTCGGTGACAGCAAAATCCACTTCGGCTGCCGTATAATTGGAGTTGGTGATAATCAGCTGGCGGGAGTCGATCCACTCTGCATTTATTCCGGCGGCCTGAAAACAGGCGGCGATGACCCGGGAGGATAACCATTCTCCGTACCCGGCGATCCTGTCCTTTGACCGGGGGGTAAGTTCCTGCAGCAGAAAGATGCCATTGCAGATGTCCTCGATCTCGTTGCAGGCTTTTTTTACCAGGCTCAGCAAACTGCTTTGCTGCGTTACCGGTATTAGTTGTTTTACGGCATCAAGGTGGCGCTGTTCCACCATTGCAAGCTTCTCCTGATATGTTTCATTGCCCGTTGCAGCGGCGGCGGCGGCATCCAGCAATAGATCTGTAACGCCTCCCAGTGCCGACACCACCACCACGGTGGCCTCCCGGCTGATCTTGTCTTTTACAATCGCAACGACCTTATTTATATTACCGGCATTGGCCACTGAAGTGCCGCCGAATTTTAAAACCTGCATGTATAGTGATTAAATAGTAGGATAAACTTGTTGAATAAACGGTTCCGAACCGGATCAAAGCTGTAAGCCCAATGTATAATATGGTAATGTACTCCGCTAAAGCGGAGTGGTAATAGTGGTGGTGGTGATGGAAACCATCACGGCAGAAGGTGTGATATGAAAGCTGTTATTGACCACTTATCTTGTTGATGACTGCAATATAGTGTACAAAACCCGGAAATAAAAGTCAGGAGGCCAGTGAATCTGTTGCTTTTTTTACGCTGCCATATTCTAATAACAGTTGTTTGGCTTTTTCATAGTCCGTGATCTTTGTTTTTTCCATCAGCATGATGGTGCCCCTGTCAACCAACTTATCGTTCGTTAGCTGCATATTCACCATTTTATTATCCTCCACCCTTCCCAGTTGTATCATAACAGAGGTGGAGATCATATTGAGGACGAGTTTTTGTGCCGTGCCGCTTTTCATCCGGGTGCTGCCGGTTACGAATTCGGGGCCTACCACCACTTCGATCGGGAAGTCGGCGGCTGCACTGACCGGCGAATCCGGGTTGCAGGATATACTTCCGGTGACGATCCCTCTTTTCCGGCACTCTTCCAGCGCACCGATGACATATGGGGTGGTTCCGCTGGCAGCAATACCGATCACCACATCCTGGTCGCTCACCCGGTGCTGCTCCAGGTCTTTCCAGCCCTGTTCCCGGTCGTCTTCCGCAAATTCAACAGCGGTGGTAATGGCTTTCTCCCCTCCGGCAATGATACCGATCACCAGTCCGTATGGAACTCCGTAAGTAGGCGGGCATTCACTGGCATCCACGATACCCAGCCGGCCGCTGGTGCCGGCACCGATATAGAACATACGGCCGCCCATGATCATTTTATCGGCGGCAACTTCCACCAGTTTTTCTATCTGCGGGATTGCTTTGGCCACTGCATCCGGAACGATGGAGTCTTCTTTATTGATATTGGCCAGTATAGCCGGGATGGGCATATTTTCCAGATGCCGGTAATGACTTTCCTGTTCCGTTATTTTCTCAAATGCCATGCATATACTTTAACGATGATAATCGATCAGCCCTTCCATCGGGGCTTTGATCACCCTGCCCAGTTCAAATTCGTAGCTCTGGCAAAGTTGCTGCAACACATCTTTAAAACCAAATGCAACACTTCCGGCAAAATTCACCGGCAGCGACCATGTTTCCCGGTATTTGCAAAGATGGCTGAAGAAAAAGTCATTCAGCCCGTCTTCTATTATATTTTCGATCATATAATGACCGCGGTTTTCTGCAAGGAATTTTGCAAACCCGGCCAGGTAGCGGTTCGGCAGTGGTTTCTTATACACACTTTCCAGTATTTCGGCCGTGTTGGTCATATAGGTCAGGTCAAACCGTCCCCTCAGTTCCTCATCGAAGGTGTTGTAGAGATAATACTGGAGTACTTTTTTCCCCAGGTAGGCGCCGCTGCCTTCATCGCCCAGCACATACCCGAGGCCGGGGCTGTTCCTTACGATCTTCTTTCCGTCGTAGTAACAGGAATTGGAGCCGGTACCCAGAATACAGGCGATCCCTTTTTCTCTCCCGCAGAGTGCCCGGGCGGCAGCCATCAGGTCATGGGTGACTTCAGTTTTTACTTTTCCGAATACCTGCTGAAGGGCCTTCTTCACCGAAAGGGCATTGGCCGGGTTGGCACAGCCGGTACCGTAATAAAATATCTCATCCGGCAGGCTGTTCCTGAGTTTGGGGGCAAGCTCCTTTTGCAGCAAGGCCGTGATCTGGTCCGTGTTAAGAAAATACGGGCTGATGCCCTGGGTGATCAGGGTCTTCTTCCGGCCCTGGCTCACCAGGCACCATTCGGCCTTGGTGGCACCGCTGTCCGCTATCAGTATGGTCCTGGGCATTGGGTGTGGCTGGTTTCTGACTTTCGTCACGGAACGGAATGCATTCCTGTATCCGGGACTTATAACCAGAAACTTTTATCTATTTTGCGCTCCATAAAGTGTCTCCGCTGGAGCAAATTACACAATAAACTATATGATGGGGAATAAAAAGTTGCAGGTCTGGCTTCCGTTACTCTTTTCTTTCGTGCTTATCATCGGTATGTTCCTTGGCTATAAACTGAATGGCGGCGGCAAGGGCGGCTTCTTTGCTTCCAACCGCCGCAGCTCCGTACAGGAAGCCATTGACCTGATCCGGACAAGATATGTTGATTCCGTCAAGGTCGATTCGCTGGAAGACAAAGCGATTGAACAGATCATGACCCAGCTTGATCCGCACTCCGTTTATCTCCCGCCGGTGCAACTCAAAGAGGCCAATGAAGACCTGGATGGAAAGTTCCAGGGCATCGGGGTGGAGTTCAATATTTTCAACGATACCGTCAATGTGGTGTATGTCATCCCCGGCGGCCCCAGTGAAAAAGCAGGCCTGCTGCCGGGTGATAAGATCCTGCGGGTAAATGATTCTGTTATCACCGGCCGGAAATTCGATACGGATAATATTAAGAAATATATCAAAGGCCCGGGGGGCTCAAAGGCGGTACTGCAGGTATTGCGGGGAACAAAACAGCTTGCCATAACGATCACCCGGGGAACGATCGTTGTACCTTCTATTGACGCGGCCTACATGATCGACAAAACAACGGCCTACATTAAACTCAACAAGTTCTCAGATGGCTGCTACCGGGAATTCATGCAATCACTGGAAGCGCTGAAGAACCAGGGCATGCAGAACCTGGTCTTCGATATCCGGGGAAATGGCGGTGGTTTTATGAACGAAGCGGTGGAGATGGCCGATGAATTCCTGGATGGGGAGAAGCTCGTGGTCTACCTGCAGGGGGTGAACACAAAGAAAAGAGAATACCGCTGCAAACGCCCCGGTCTCCTGGAAAAAGGGAAACTGATCCTGCTGGTCGATGAACTTTCCGCCAGCGCCAGTGAAGTACTCGCCGGTGCATTGCAGGACTGGTGCCGGGCAACCGTCATTGGCAGAAGGACCTTCGGAAAAGGGCTGGTACAGGAACAATATTCATTAAGCGACGGCGCCGCGATCCGGCTCACCATTGCCAGGTATTATACCCCGCTTGGCAGAAGCATCCAGCGGTCTTATGCCAACGGAAAGAAAATATACATGGATGACCTGTGGGACCGGTATAAAAGCGGCGAAATGTTTTCGGAAGACTCCGTGCGGAGACATAACAACGGGAAAGTGTACCAGAATACCTGCGGCAAACCCCTCTACGGCGGCGACGGTATCACCCCGGATATCTTTGTACCCATTGATACCACCATTGTGTATGATCATATCAACAGCCTGATCGGCAGCAGTATCCTCAACCAGTACCTGTACAGCTATTATTTCAGTCATAAACAGGATTTCGACCGGTTCAAAACCCTCAATGAATATGTGACCGGCTTCAGCCCGAATGGCCTGCTGGCGGGATTCGAGAAGAAACTCGTTGCCGACACTTCCCTGAAAACAGCCCCGCTGAGTGCCCGGGAAAAACAAATGCTGGAATTACGGATGAAAGGACTGCTCGCCCGGTATAAATGGAGTAACCCCGGTTACTACCAGGTCATCAATACCGACGACCCGGTGATGAGAAAGGCCCTGGAGACCATCGCCCAATAAAAAAGGCAACGGTTGCCCGTTGCCCGGATAAGGTGTGTCGTATTGCTTTATGATTGCTTATTGTTGCTGTTAGCATCCCACCATTTCTTCTCGATCCGGTAAGAACCCACCAGGCCAAGACCGCCGCCCACGGCAATAAGGGAAAAATAGATCGGTACATTACCCCCCTCCGGTTTGGTGCCATTGAGTACATAATTATCCAGTAAATAAGCCAGGAACAGGCCCAGGCCGGAACCGATGAGCAATAAGGCCCATTTCAGGTTTTTATACGGGGCGGGACGGTTAGCAAACTCTTTCGGGTTCATCCCTTTTTCGATCATCGCCAGGTTCTGGCGGGTTTTCAGGTAAACGATCCCGAAGACCATGGCAAACCCTCCGGCAAACATCGTGATCGGTATTAAAGCTTCTCCTCCGTGCATAAAATTGAATTTATTGGTTACTGGTTCTATGACTGCGCCCCTTTTGGGGAGGTTACAGGTCAAAAGAACTTTTTAAAAATAACATTTACGCCTATTCAGACAACGGACCGGCCCCGCTGGTTACAGCCAGCCGGCGGGCAGCCGGGCTGTTTTTGTGTCCCATTATTTACCGACCTTGTATTGTAACCCGGCAGGTTATATTGTAGTCTTACTCAGCAGCATGTCAACCGGACATAATGATAATGAGCTCATCAGCCGTGTGCTGAATGGCGAACAGCAGGCCTATGCGTTGCTGGTGGACCGCTATCAGAACTATGTTTTCACCCTTACCTCGAGAATGATCAGGAACCGGGAGGATGCAGAAGAAGTGGCCCAGGACGTCTTTATCAAGGCTTATAAATACCTGGCAGATTTCAGGGGCGCATCGAAATTCAGCACCTGGCTGTATACGATCGTGAACAATACCTGTATCACCTTCCTGCGGAAAAAGAAGCTGGAAGTGCATTCCCTGGATAATGAAGCCGTATTTGCCAGGGCCGACAATACGGATTCCGGGAGCCGGGCCGACCTGGTGGAGCAAAAGTCCAGGCAAAATATGGTGAACGAAGCCATTGCCCTGCTGAACCCGGATGACGCACAGATCATCACGCTGTTCTACAAGGCTGAACAATCGCTGGAGGAAACGGCACAGGTACTGGGTATCGAAGTGAATGCGGCCAAAGTAAGGTTGCACCGGGCCCGGACAAGGCTGCGGGAAAAAATGCAAACGTATTTCGCACCCGAAGTAAATGATCTAAATTGATGTGATATGAATACACAACGCAGTATGGAAGAAAGATTGTGGGAATACATCGACGGCCATTCATCCGCCGCCGAACATTCCGTTATTGAAAAATTACTGCAGGAAGATGCTGCCTGGAAAACTAAATACCACGAACTGCTGCAGGTGAATGATATGCTGAAGTCCTCCGAACTGGAGCAGCCCTCCATGCGGTTCACAAAGAACGTCATGGAAGAGATCGCAAAACTGCATATCGCCCCTGCTGCCAAAACCTATCTGAACCAAAAGATCATCTGGGGTATCGGCATCTTTTTCATCGGTATGCTGGTAGCCATTTTCATCTTTGGCTTCAACCAGGTGCTGGGCAACGGCCAGGAAGCCTCCGGGGTAAAAGTCACCCGGGAACTGGAGAAAATAGATTTCAGCCGCTTCTTCAGCAACACCTGGGTCAATGCAATGATGATGATCAACGTGGTGATCGGTCTGTTCCTCCTTGACAATTATCTTTCTGTCAAAAGAAAAAAATACAGGAAAGAAGCTTGATGGCACTCATACAGAAGGTATGGGTTTATCATTAAGTCCGGTACAACCTCCCGGTCCCGCCAGTATGGAGGGACAGGGGAGGTTTTTTAGCAGGGCCCGGTTCAAAAAACGTAGCTTTGCCCCGAATTAACGCTGCTATGGATATAAAGAATAATATTCTCGAAACGATCGGCCATACACCTCTTATTAAGCTGAACAAGATCGCCAAAGATTTTCCCTGCACCGTGCTGGCCAAAGTGGATTATTTCAATCCCGGCAACTCGATCAAAGACCGCATGGCCCTGAAAATGGTGGAAGTGGCGGAAAAAGAAGGCAAACTGAAACCAGGCGGCACCATCATCGAATGTACCTCCGGAAATACGGGCATGGGGCTTGCCCTGGCCGCTGTGGTAAAAGGATACAAATGCATATTCACCACTACCGATAAGCAGAGCAAGGAAAAGATGGATATCCTGAAGGCCGTGGGGGCCGAAGTGATCGTGTGCCCCACCAACGTGGAACCCGATGATCCGAGAAGTTATTACTCCGTGGCAAGAAGACTGGCAAAGGAAATTCCCAATTCATTTCACTGCAACCAGTACGACAACCTTGCCAACCGCCTTGCCCACTACGAAACCACCGGGCCCGAGATATGGGAACAGACCGATGGCAGGATCACCCATCTTGTATGCACGGCCGGCACCGGCGGCACGGTAACCGGTACAGCGCAGTTCCTGAAAGAAAAAAATCCTGCCATACAGGTATGGGCCATTGATGTGTATGGCTCCTTACTGACGAAATATTTCCGTACCGGTGAGGTGGATATGAATGAAGTGCACCCCTACATCAGTGAAGGCTTTGGGGAAGACTTTGTCCCTGAAAATTATGATATGAGTGTGATCGATCACTTTGAACAGGTCACAGATAAAGATGGCGCCGTGATGGCAAGAAGGCTGGCCAAAGAAGAAGGACTCTTCTGCGGGTACAGTGCCGGCAGCTGTTTCCAGGGATTGGTCCAGCTGAAAGGCCGGCTGAAAAAAGACGACCTGGTGGTGTGTATCTTTCATGATCATGGCAGCCGTTATGTGGGAAAGATCTACAATGACCAGTGGATGATCGAAAGAGGTTTCCTGGATGTGAAGACCTTCCGGGATGTGGTAAGTGCAAGAGGCACCCAGAAAGTAATCACGGTTGACCCCTCCCAGTCCGTTGCCGAAGCGGTCGACCTCATGAAGAAATATGATATCGAACACATACCGGTCATGAACGGGAACGGGCCGGTAGGCGCCATCAGCGAAGGAGGCCTGTTCCAGAAAATATTCGACAACCCGGAAATAAAACATGCCCGGGTGGAGTCCGTCATTGAGCCGCCCTTCCCGGTGGTCTCTTTCGATACACCGATCGAAAAACTCAGCCACCTGATCAATAAAGAGAATGGTGCTGTACTGGCAAAGGATGAAATAGGCAGTTATCACATCGTCACCAAATATGATGTTATCCAGGCGCTGGGCAAGTGATCCGCTGCATCAAAACCTTTTGCTTCTCCCCGGTATTCGTAATTCTACGTATCCCTGAACGTGTATTAGCGTGCAGGCCGTTTATGCTTTTACTACAAAAAATCTGGAAGTTTTGCTCTTGTTCCGGTTGTACCGGGAAGCTATTTTTGTCTTCCAATTATCCAATACCTGTTTTCGAAAAGCCAAACCGATCCTTTAAAAGTTCTTTAGTCCAGTTCCGTTTTTGAAAAACCGTCCAAGATCCTTGAAGACCGTCCTGAGTCACCGTGTCCAAATCCTTGAAAAGATTACAACATCCGGAACCCTCCTGCTAAACACCGTTTAGCAGGAGGCGCGGTGAACCTCTCCCCGGCTCCTCCCGCATTTCATGACATTTTTGCCGATATTTACCTGCGTATGCGTTGTGCAGGGCCGCTTGTGTATTACCCGTAATGCACAGTAACCCCCTGTAACTGCAAACTGGTTAAAGCTATCGACAAAAGAATAACGACTCCCGAACCTTGACCCCGCAAGAAAGCGATAAACCCTCCCGCAAGAAACCGATGTACCCGGTGAGTGAGCCGCTTCGCCGCTACCTGAAAAAGAACGGAAGAGAAGTAAGACTGCCCGTGTCCTACTCCGACCTGCTTCGCTACACCTATTCGGTGCCGTTAAAAGATAAATATGGCAAAGACACCCTTTGGGAAAAAACGATCTACGACAAAAGAGAATGGGATTTTATCCGCGAAGGGCTGGTAAAGATCTATGCCACGCTGAAGACCGAGGGCGATCTCCGTTTTATCAAACACCTGGATGTGGCCCGCATCGATTACTGCAGCTTCGGCAACTCCCACCCTTTCCGGATCAGGATCGTGAACAAATTCAACGATAATTACGATCATTACTATATCAAGATCGCCGATGCCTCCCGTATCTACGGTCTGGAACTGGAACATATCCTCTCCCCTAACCACATCACCTATTTCACCCACCAGGATACACTGGTCGAAGAACATATTCCCGGTATCCCGGGCGATGTATTCATCCGGCAGATGATGAACGAACCGGAGACCAATAAGATCAGGCTCGCCAAGGAATTCGTCAAATTCAATGAACGCTGCTTTGTGCGGCTGCTTGGCGACATGCGCAGTTACAATTTTGTGGTGGACATCACACCGGATGTGGAGGATTACCAGTACCGCATCCGCTGTATTGATTTTGACCAGCAATCCTACGAAGGAAGAAAGAATCTCTACCTGCCCCAGTTCTTCAGGGAAAACCTGGAAATGGTGGAACTGGCCCTGAAGCATCTGAATAAAGAATCCATCGAGCAATACCGTTTTGAAGAAAGAACGATGATCACCTACCGGCTTGTCTCTTCCCGCTACCGGATGAAAGAATTGCTCGACTGCATGGGGAAAGACACCATCTCCACCCCGGAAAAGACAGCGCAACTGAAAAGTGAACTCGCAGCGGCCCCGGGCAATGAGCTATTTCTCAAATGCCGGTCGATGGGCGATATTGTAAAAACACAACTGAAGCTCAGCCTGCAAAAACACCTGAAACTGGTCACACAATAAGCGGCTTCAAAGGACCGGGAAGACTTATTCACTCTAACACCTGTTCGTGAACAGCAAATAATAAATCGCCTATATTCGCCGCCACGTAACGCTTGCTGCCGGCTGATACTATTGCTCAACGTAAAATCATTCATTGCCAATGTCAAAAAAATACAGGGCCGGTGTGCTCTTCGGGGAAGAACTTGAAGCCCTCTACAACGACGCTAAGAATAACCAGTTTGCCCTACCCGCCGTCAACACGATCGGTACCAACACCATTAATGCCACGCTGGAAACAGCCGCCAAAGTAAATTCACCGGTCATCATCCAGTTTTCCAATGGCGGTGCACAATTCATTGCCGGCAAGGGAATGCCCAACGACCAGTTGCAGGGAAATATATCCGGCGGCATATCCGGCGCCCTGCATATTCACAACGTGGCGAAGTATTATGGTGTGCCGGTGGTATTGCATACGGACCATGCCTCCAAAAAATGGCTGCCCTGGATCAGCGGTTTGCTGGAGGCAGGCGAACAGTACTTTAATGAGAAAGGACAACCGCTCTTCAGTTCCCACATGCTCGACCTGAGCGAGGAACCGATCGAAGAAAACATACATACTTCTGTTGACTATTTCAAAAGAATGAAACTGCTTGGCATGAGCATCGAGATCGAACTCGGCGTGACCGGCGGTGAAGAAGACGGTGTGGACAACAGCGATGTGGAGAATTCAAAACTCTACACACAACCGGAAGATGTGGCGTATGCCTATACCGAACTGAGCCAGGTGGGCAATTTGTTTACTGTAGCCGCCGCATTTGGTAATGTACACGGTGTGTATAAACCCGGCAATGTGGAACTGCGCCCCATCATCCTGCACAACAGCCAGGTGTATATTGAGCAAAAGCTCGGTACCGGGCCCAAACCGGTCTATTATGTATTTCATGGCGGCAGCGGTTCACCGCAGCACCAGATCCGGGAAGCCATCAGCTATGGCGCCATCAAGATGAATATTGATACCGACCTGCAATGGTCGTTCTGGGAAGGCGTGCTGAACAACTATAAAAAGAATGAAGCCTACCTGCAGGGCCAACTGGGCAATCCGGAAGGAGAAGACAAACCCAATAAAAAATATTACGATCCCCGTGTATGGCTGCGCAAAGGCGAAGAAGCCTTTATCAAACGGCTGGAAGTGGCCTTTGAAGACCTGAACTGCATCAATCGAAACGCATAATAAAAACAGACCCTGAGCAAAGCCGGAACATGCAAAGCGTTCCGGCTTTTTTATTCAACCGCCTCAACAGAAAACTGCTAACGGCCCCCTGTGAACTGCAAACGGCTATCTCCTTACCTTTGCCGAACAGTCGTTAGTCTGACGCATACGCTGTGTAGTTGTATCCTGTAAACCTTTCAACAATTAACCAAACAATTTCCCTTATTATGCCTTCCACAAAAATTCAGGAGTTGCTGGGTGATAAAGCAGAATACCTGCTGAACCACCAGTCGAAAACCATTGCCAAAGAATCCCTCCACCTCCCCGGTCCCGATTTCGTGGACCGTATCTGGATGTCCAGTGACCGTAACCCGCAGGTGATGCGCAACCTGCAGATGATGTACGGAACAGGCCGGCTTGCCAATACGGGCTATCTTTCCATCCTGCCTGTAGACCAGGGCATCGAACACAGCGGCGGCGCTTCCTTTGCCAAAAACCCCATCTACTTCGACCCGGAGAATATCATCCGGCTCGCTATCGAAGGCGGCTGCAATGCGGTTGCCACCACCTTTGGCGGACTCGGGATGCTGTCAAGGAAATATGCACACCGGATCCCGTTCATCGTGAAGATCAATCACAATGAATTTCTCACATACCCGAATAAGTTCGACCAGGTGATGTTCGCTTCCATCAAAGCCAGCTGGAACCTGGGCGCTGCTGCCGTGGGTGCCACGATCTACTTTGGCAGTGATGAAGCCACCCGGCAGATACAGGAAGTAAGCAGGGCTTTTGAAATGGCGCATGAAATGGGTATGGCAACCATCCTCTGGTGCTACCTGCGCAACCCGGCCTTCAAAACAAAGGAAAAGGACTTCCACGTTTCTGCCGACCTTACCGGCCAGGCCAATCACCTGGGGGTAACGATCGAGGCGGATATCATCAAGCAAAAACTTCCGGAGAACAATGGCGGCTATCTTGCCCTCAACACAAAAGAATCCGCCTATGGCAAAAATGATAAACGCATTTATGAAAACCTCACCACCGATCACCCGATCGATCTCTGCCGCTACCAGGTAGCCAATTGCTACATGGGCCGTGCCGGCCTGATCAACAGCGGCGGGGCTTCTTCCGGCGCCAGCGACATGGCAGAAGCGGTGATGACGGCTGTGGTAAATAAAAGGGCCGGCGGTATGGGGCTGATCAGCGGACGAAAGGCCTTCCAGCGGCCGATGGAGGAAGGCGTGGGGATCCTGAATGCCATTCAGGATGTTTATCTCGACAGCAGCATCACCATTGCCTGATACGATACACCGAACAGGTACAAAGCTGATCACTCACTTTCTACCTTTCTTCTTATTAAGCAGGGGCACCCCTGCTTTTATTTTTTCTGGTACATCCGCACATAGTCAATCTCCATCCTGCAGGGAAAAGCAGAATCATCCACGCCCTGCTGCCCGCCCCAGGTGCCGCCTACTGCAATATTCAGCAGCAGGTACATCTTGTTATCAAAGGGCCAGGCTGCATAGCCGCTGTGCTCATTGCCAAAACGAAAATAGATCCGGTCATCCACGGAGATCCGTATACTGTCACGGTCCCACTCCATTCCGTAAGTATGAAAGGCAGCGGAACAGTCCGGAACAACTGTCACATTTGTTTTCTGGGTGCCGTTGGTATGATTGTATTTATTACAATGAACGGAAGCATGCACATGGCCCGGGTCGAAACCCACCTGCTCCATGATATCCGCTTCGCCATCATCGGGCCATACCAGCGGGCTGGTGGCCCCCAGCATCCAGATGGCCGGCCAGGTGCCCCTTCCGGAAGGAAGCTTTGCCCTTACTTCTATTTTACCGTATTGCCATTCGGCCTTTGCTTTCGTGACCAGCCTGGCCGATGTATAATTCATTCCCCCGAAACTTTCTTTACGGGCTTCAATGATAAGTAACCCGTTCTCCGCCCGGGCATTTTCTGTTCTGCCTGCGGTGTAATACTCCAGCTCCTGGTTTCCCCAACCGTTGCCGCCGGTGTCATAATTCCATTTTGTGTTATCAGGAAGACCCGTGTAGTTGAATTCATCCGCCCACACCAGCGCATAACCGGCCGTGCGGGTATCTTCTTTATTCTTGCCGCATCCTGCTGAAAGGGATAAGAGGACAAGCATGGTCCGGAACAGATAACGCATATTCAAATTTAAACCGAACCGTGTTACGGGGATCGTTATTTTTGAATCATGATATCCTATAATCCCAGGGAATGGTTCACGTTCATCTTCCGGTTTCATAAAGCGGATACCTTCCGCCAGCTACTTCCCCTGATAGCGGGTATTTGTGCTTATTCAGGTCTTATCGCCTGGCTCGAACTGGAGTACTGGAAACTCTCCGATAAAAGCTTTGTCAGGAATATCCCGGTCATGCATACCCTGCTCGGTTTTGCTATTTCCATGTTGCTGGTGTTCCGGACCAACACAGCCTATGACCGCTGGTGGGAAGGACGTAAACTCTGGGGTAGCCTTGTCAACAACAGCCGGAACCTGGCCATGAAACTGAATGCCCTGCTTCCGGCAGACGAGCAGGTACAACGGTCCTTCTTCCGGAAGATACTGCCTGCCTATGCCTATGCCCTGCACCATCACCTGCACAAGGAAAAAACGAGGATCGAACTTTTTGAGGAAGAAGAACACAAGCATATTTTCCGGGAGATCGACCATTCGAAACATGTTCCCAACCAGGTGGCCGCTATCCTCTACCGACAGGTGCAGCAACTCTATGCCGGGAATAAACTGACCGGCGAACAGTTATTATACCTGAATGGGGAGCTCCAGTCTTTTACCGATATCTGCGGCGCCTGCGAACGGATCAAGAATACCCCTATTCCTTTTTCCTACAGTGTTTTCATCAAGAAGTTCATTTTCTTTTATGTGATGACGCTTCCCTTTGGTTACGTCTTTCAGCTGGGCTTTTACATTATTCCGGTCGTAGCCTTTATTTTTTATGTACTGGCCAGCCTCGAACTGATCGCCGAGGAAATAGAAGACCCGTTCGGCGGCGACCCGAATGATGTACCGACCGAGCTGCTGGCCCGGAACATTCACCGGCAGGTGGCAGAAATAATATAAGGGAGGCCACCTTATTTCTTCGTTTGCCGATTGGTTGGTAAGATTATTGCTGAAAAAGTAAAACCGTTTTCATGAAAAGAATTTCCGCTGCCATCCTTGTTGTTATCCTGTCCGCTTCCCTGCTGAACGGTTGCAGTAAAAGTACGGGAGGAAATAACGGTGGTGGCTTTTCTGTCGATTGTTCCCTTGTAACCAATAAGGCTTTTGCGGCCGATGTGAACCCGATCATACAAAGTGTATGCAATATGTCCGGCTGTCATGCCGCCGGCAGCACCAATGGCCCCGGGCCGATCACTACCTATACCGAAGCATTCAATGCCCGTACAAGGATCCGGTCGGCCATTGCCAGCGGTATCATGCCGCAGGGCACCACCCTCAGTACGGCACAAAAGAGTTCCATCATCTGCTGGATCGATGGCGGCGCCCCGAACAATTAAACGTCTTTTTACAGGCGGCTCCGCTGTTTCATTTGTTTCTCAATATATTTATAGCCTAAACTGGCTGACTTATGTTGAGCAAACTCTTCCCGGGCATCTCCTGCCTGCTTTTCACCCTTCCTGCATTATCACAGCAACCAGGAAAACTGACGGTTGAAAAAATAATGCGTGACCCGAAGTGGATGGGCACTTCCCCGTCCGGTACATTCTGGAGCCAGGATGGAACCAACCTGTACTTTCTCTGGAATCCGGAGAATGCAGTCAGCGATTCCCTGTACTATATCACCCTTTCCGATAAAACGCCCCGCAAAGCCACCGTAGCCCAAAAACAGGCGCTGAATTCACAAAGCAATTATATCTATACAAACAACCGTACCGCCAGCGTAGTGGCCAAAGACGGCGACATCTTCTATACTGATCTGAAAACAAATAAGACCAAACGCATTACCCAGACCGTGGAAGCAGAAAGCAACCCGCAGTTCAGCTTCAATGAAACAAAAGTGGTGTACAACCGCAGTCAGAATCTGTATGCCTGGGATATTACCACCGGCGAAACCGAACAACTCACCAATATCAAATCGGCTGAAGCCGGCGGCGGTAACAACCCCGGCCCGCGCCAGGGTGGCGGTGCCCCGGTTAACCAGCAGGAACAGTGGCTGAAGGAAGACCAGCTCCGCTATTTCCAGGTATTGAAAGAACGAAAGGAAAAAAGAGAAGCACGGGAAGCTTACAACAAAAACCTCCCGAAAGAAAAAGAGCTGCGCAGCATCAGCATCGACGACCGTTCACTGGCAGGACTCAGCATCAGTCCCGACGGAAGGTTTGTAACCTACCGCCTTTTCAAATCACCGTCCCCCTCCGGTGCCAGAACCACCATCGTTCCCAGCTATGTTACGGAGACCGGCTTCACCACCGATATTCCTTCCCGCAGTAAAGTGGGCGCCCAGCAGGGCAGTTCGGATGCCTATGTGTATGACCGGGTAAAAGATACGGTCTATATGATCCGGCCTGATTCCATTCCCGGGATCAAAGACCTTCCGGACTATGTAAAGGATTACCCGAAACAAATGGAAGAAAGAAAAAAGAAAGCCCTGACCAGGCCGGTCAGTGTAAGTTCGATCAGCTGGTCGCCCAAAGGAACCTATGCCGTGGCGGATATTTTCTCGCAGGATAATAAAGACCGCTGGCTGATGCTGATGGATACAGCCGGGGTAAACCTGAAGTTGCTGGACAGGCAAAGGGATGAAGCCTGGATCGGCGGACCCGGCACCGGCGGTTTCGGAAGCGGCAATACAGGCTGGCTCGATGAAACCACTTTCTGGTACAGGTCCGAAGCAACGGGCTATTCGCATTTGTACACGGTAAATGTGATCACGGGAGAAAAGAAAGCGCTGACATCCGGCAACTATGAAGTACAGCAGGTACAGTTGTCCCGTGATAAAAAATATTTCTTTCTCACCACCAACGAGGTGCACCCGGGCGAGCAGCAGTTTTACCGGATGAGTATTGCCGACGGCCGTAAAGAACGCATCACCACTATGACGGGCGCCAACCAGGTCACTGTCTCACCGGATGAAAAATACCTCGCCCTTCTTTATTCCTATTCCAACAAACCCTGGGAGCTTTACCTGCAGGAGAATAAGCCGGGAGGAAAAAGTGAGCAGATCACCAGCAAATCACAAAGCGATGAATTCAGGTCTTACAACTGGAGAGACCCGGAAGTGATCAGCTTTGAAGCCCGGGATGGGGCCCGGGTATATGCCAGGGTGTACAAACCTGCCCTGCCGCATCCTAATAAACCGGCGGTGCTCTTTGTACACGGCGCCGGTTATTTACAGAATGCCCATAAATGGTGGAGCAGTTACTTCCGGGAATTTATGTTCAATAACATGCTTGCCGATAACGGTTATTATGTGATGGACATTGACTACCGCGGAAGCGCCGGTTATGGCCGTGACTGGAGAACAGGTATCTACCGGCATATGGGTGGCAAGGACCTCAGCGACCAGGTGGACGCCGTGAACTACCTGGTAAAAACATATGGTGTGAACCCGCAGCATGTTGGTCTGTATGGCGGATCATACGGAGGTTTTATTACGCTGATGGGAATGTTCACCGAACCGGATGTATTTGCCGCCGGGGCTGCCCTGCGCCCGGTTACCGACTGGGCAAACTATAACCACGGGTACACATCGGATATTTTGAATGAACCTTTCAACGACAGTCTGGCCTACCGGAGAAGCTCACCGTTCTATTTTGCTGAAGGCCTGAAAGGAAACCTGCTCATTTGCCATGGTATGGTGGATGTGAATGTACATTACCAGGATGCAGTAAAGCTGACCCAGCGCCTGATCGAACTGGGAAAAGATAACTGGGAGCTGGCCAGTTACCCGATGGAAGATCACGGCTTCGTGGAGCCGAGCAGCTGGACGGACGAATACAAAAGGATATTTAAGCTGTTTGAAACAGTCTTAAAGAAATAACCGGTTAAAGGGTAATACCAGGCTTCCGCAAAAGCATGATTATCCGGAAATAGTGCGGAGATAACGAATAGCAGACAAACCTTAAACTCTCCTATATTTGTAGCTCAACAATCGGTTATGGCTAAACAATTTGAAGACTTTGACGCCAACCTGGCCGGTGAGGAAGGAAAATCGGAGGAGACCAGGACCAGTTGGTTCAAACGTATCAAAAAAGGGATCAGCACCAAAACCTCGGAAAAGAAGGAAACACCGGAAGGACTGTGGGTGAAATGCCCTGAATGTAATTTTATCTGCACGGTAAATGAACTGAGGGAAAGCCTTTTTGTTTGTCCAAAATGCGGCTTTCATCACCGGATCAACAGCAGCGACTACTACGAGATCTTGTTTGACAATAACGAATTCACCGAACTCTTTGATAATATCCGCAGCAAGGATTTCCTCGGCTTCACCGACCTGAAACCTTACAGCAAGCGGCTCGAAGAAACCTGGAGCAAATCAGACCTGAAGGACTCGATGCGGGTGGCCGTGGGAAAAGTGAACGGGCAGGAGATCGTGGTGGCCTGTATGGATTTTGAATTCATCGGCGGTTCGCTGGGCAGTGTGATGGGTGAGAAATTCTCCCGGGCAGTGGATTACTGTCTTGCACACAAGCTTCCTTACATGGTCATCAGCAAAAGCGGCGGTGCCCGCATGATGGAAAGTGCCTTCTCGCTGATGCAGCTGGCCAAGACCAGCGGCAAGCTTTCCCAGCTCAGCGATGCAAAGATTCCTTATATCTCACTCCTTACTGACCCGACCTTTGGGGGCATCTCTGCTTCTTTCGGTATGCTGGGCGACCTGAATATTGCTGAGCCCGGCGCCCTGATCGGCTTCGCCGGACCAAGGGTGATCAAAGAGACCATCAAGAAAGACCTGCCCGAAGGGTTTCAGCGCAGCGAGTTTATTCTTGAACACGGGTTCCTTGATTTTATTGTGCCAAGGAAAGACCTGAAGGAGAAACTGGCGACAGTGCTGAGCCTGTTTAAGAACTGATCACTCTCCGTGCAGGCTGTTCAATATTTCATCATTTGCCATGAAAAGAAAACCGTTCTTACTATTGACAGGCATTTTTGTTTTCTCCGTCTGCCAGGGACAGCAGAATACGGTAAATGTATTCGCCCTGGCAAAGGAGAAATATTACACGGAACACAGCCTTTTCCTTACCGATTCACCACTGGTCCTTTACCAGGAAACAAGCTTCAACGAGCCCCGTACAATTGATGAGGAATACTCGATCATTCTCAGGATCCGGTTATCGGATACAGCAAAAGCAAAACAAGCGGTAAAACTTGACTTCGCAAAAGATTCAGCGATTATTGCCTGCACCTTTTTCCTGGTCTCCTCATGGGAGTGGGATACAACGAGGAAGCCGGAATCCGTAACAGGGACAATTACATTTCAGCAATGGACAGACAAAAAAATAAAAGCCTTGCTTGACCTCGAAATAACCGGATACAGGAACCAGTCTTACCTGTATAAAGGCAGCCGTATTTATGAAATAACAGACAGGAAGTTAAATAACTTTGGCATCCTTAATCAATAACAGGCAGTGGCAGAAATAAAAAACCGTTCCGCCTTTCACGAATACTTCATCGACACCAAATATGAAGCGGGTATGGTATTGCTGGGCACAGAAGTAAAATCGATCCGGGCCGGGAAAGTAAGCTTCAACGACAGCTACTGCCTGATCCATAAAGGAGAGATATGGGTAAAGTCGCTGCATATAGCCGAATACTCCCATGGTACCGTGAACAACCATGACCCGCTGCGTGACAGAAAACTGCTGCTGCAGAAAAGAGAGATCCGGAAGATAGAAACCAAGCTGAAGGAAAAAGGATATACCCTGGTACCGCTGCGTATCTTTTTCAATGAAAAGAACCTGGTAAAAATTGAGATCGGCCTGGCGAGGGGTAAGAAACTGCACGACAAACGGGAAACCATCCGGCAAAAGGATGTGGAAAGAGAAATGAAACGGTTCCTGAAATAAAATGTGTAAAAAATACCCCCGGTAAGGAATAATTTTTGCCGATCTTACCCCGCCATGAAAAAGGGCCTGTTCATATTATTCCTTTTCACCGCTCTTGGAGGGTCAGCACAATCCGTATTCGGATACTGGTACGGCAGCGCCAATGTAAAGACCACCGGTTCAGCCAATAACTATCTCGTCGAACTGATCCTGCAACCAGATAAAGGATATGTTTCAGGCATTTTGAACTATTTCTTCAAGGATACCTACCGCAGCCTGAAAGTGAAAGGCAACTACAATGCCTCCACCCGTATGCTGAGCCTTTACGACATCCCGCTGGTTTACCATGGCTCCATTTCAAATTTTGAAGTGGATTGCCCGATGACCCTGCAGGCTTCCCTGCGGGTTTCCCAGGCCGGCTCCTTCCTTACCGGTTCCTTCAAATCCCTGCCGGATTACCAGTACACCTGCCCGGAAGTAAAATTCAATTTTGTGATGAATGCGGATATCAGTAAAAAAGACTCCGTCATGAAAGCCATCAGTGAATACAAAGAGACCTACCAGGTCTGGAAACCCCAGCTGGAAGATACCCTGGTACAGGTGCAGGTCGTTCCCCGCAAGGTTGTGAACTATGTGATCGAGAAAGAATACACCGAACGGAAGAACGAGATCGTGAATGAAATAGAAGTGGAATCAGATACTATCGACGTATCCATTTACGACAATGGCGAGATCGACGGCGACATCATCTCCCTTTTCTATAATAAGAACCTGATCTTTTATAACCAGAAGCTCACCCACAAATCCATCAAGACCCGGCTGCCCGTGGATGGAACCCTTGAAACAAACGAGCTGTCCATGTTTGCAGAAAACCTGGGCCTGATACCGCCTAACACCGCCCTCGTCGTCATTATGGATGGCAAGAATAAATATGAACTCCGGCTTTCCAGCAGCCTGGAAAAGAATGCCACGATCAGGATCAAAAAGAAGAAACAGAATTAATTCCTTCCGGTAAAAAGACTGACCACGAACAGGATCACAAAGGCACCGATCGCACCGGTAAGAATAGCATTTACGAGCGGGCTGGCCCCGATCGTAACCTTTAATTCACGCAACAGCCAGTGCCCTACAAAACTTCCGAGGATACCCACCACCACATTGCCGACCATTCCAAGCCCGCGGCCTTTGAAGAGAAAACTGCCCAGCCAGCCGGCGGCAGCACCGATCAGGATCACTACAATGATTGATTCCAGCGTCATATATTTCGTTTTTGGTGTGGGTTCAAATTAAAGATTTTTCAGCAACCCGTTTTCGCCGGGCCCCTGATTCATCAGCCGAATAATTCACCCTGGGACTGGTTTGCCGGCGGCACCCATTCCATCTCGGTCGATTTACTGTAGTCGGCAAGCTTTGTGCCAACGGTTTTATAATTTGTTATCTCAGCGATCCGGGCGATCTTCAGCTTCCCCTTTCTTACCTGTGCTCCCCTGCCCTGCTGCATGGCCAGTACCGGTTCATCCCCGGTGGTCACTGCTTCCACATAATTTCCGTCGCCTTCCTTGATGAACAGGAACTTGTTCTTCAGGGTGGTGGTTTCAATACGGAAACGTTTGGCCATGAATTGCTTTGTTTTCATATCCGCATAAACGGCACTGATCACTTTTTCCGGGTTAAACTTCTCAATAAAGATCACTTTCTCTGCATCCAGTTTCTGCGTCAGTTCCTGGTCGGTTATTTCGTAGTTGCCATCCCTGTATACGACCAGTACCTTGTCGTCTGCATCGAAGGTGCCGAGGAACTGGCCTTTCTCATCCGTATTCAGCCGGCCAAACTTGTCATCATACCAGAGTTTCTTTCCGGCGATCGTGGACACACCGGCCTCTTTCAGTTTAACCCCGTCCGCCCTGATAGGGTATTTGGTAACCGTGATCCCCTTACTGCCCCTTCCCTGTATCTCCAGTTCGGCAAAGTTGAATTCGAATTCCTTCTTGTGCGCCTTGCAGCCCGGCGTCAGCAGGATGCGGACGATCTCTGCCTCGCCGTTCGGGTTTACGCTCAGGTAATGCACCTTGCTTTTCTCATGTTCTTTGGCCAGATGATATTCCTTATCCCGGGTAACGCCGGTAACATTGAACCGTTTTGCAAAACTCTTACCGTTTGACCCGTCCAGATAGATCATATTGTAGGTCGTACGTTCATCATTCTTCCTGAAGACCGATACATGAAGGATATCCTTTCCGATAAATACCTTGTCCGATACTTTCACCACTTTCATCACGCCGTTTTTTGCAAAGGCGATAATGTCATCAAGGTCGGAACAGTCAAACAGGTATTCATCCTTCCGGAGCCCGGTACCGATAAAGCCGTCTTCCCGGTTCACATAAAGTTTTGTGTTGGCGATCGCCACACTCTTTGCTTCGATCACTTCAAACTGCCTGATCTCTGTTTTCCGCTCCCTGCCCTTTCCATATTTCTTCAGCAGGTTCTCATAATAGGCCACGGCAAAATCAACCAGGTTGGCAAGGTCATGCTTCACCTGTTTTATCTCTGCTTCCAGCCCTTTTATCTGATCATTCAGTTCATCAATATCCAGTTTGTAAATACGGCGGACCGGTTTCTCCGTCAGGCGGATAATATCTTCCCGGGTAATGGCCCTTCTCAGTTGTTTTTTAAAGGGTACAAACGCCTTGTCAATTGCTTCCAGTACTTTCTCCCATGTTTCATGCTTCTTCTCCAGCTCCTTGTAGATCTTTTCTTCAAAGAATATTTTCTCCAGCGAAGTATAGTGCCATTTCTCCTGCAGTTCTGCCAGTTTTATCTGCAGTTCCTTTTCCAGCAGGTCCTTTGTCTTGTCGACCGATATCTTCAGCAGTTCCTGCACGCCCAGGAATTGCGGCTTCTGGTCAACGATCACACAGGCATTCGGTGAAATGGAAGTTTCGCAATCAGTGAATTTATACAGGGCATCAATGGTTATATCCGGTGAGATACCGGGTGCCAGGTCTACCTGTATCTCTACTTCCGCAGCCGTATTGTCGGTTACCTTCCTGATCTTTATTTTTCCCTGGTCATTGGCCTTTACGATGGATTCCATCAGCTGGGTGGTGGTCACTCCGTACGGCACACTTTTTATGGCCAGTGTTTTCTTATCCACTTCCTCAATATGTGCCCGCACTTTTACTTTTCCCCCTCTCTTACCCTGGTTATAATCGGCCACGTCTATCATACCCCCGGTGAGAAAATCGGGATATAATTCAAACCGTTTGCCCCGCAGGTATTTGACAGCGGCTTCGATCAGTTCGCAGAAATTGTGCGGCAGTATCTTGGTGGAAAGTCCCACGGCAATTCCATCAGCGCCCTGGGCCAGCAGCAGGGGGAATTTCATCGGCAGGGTGATGGGTTCATTCTTTCTTCCGTCATAACTGAGCTGCCATTCCGTTGTTTTCGGGTTGAAGGCCACTTCCAGGGCAAACTTGCTGAGCCTTGCTTCGATATACCGGGCTGCTGCCGCATCATCACCGGTCCGCACATCACCCCAGTTACCCTGGGTATCGATCAGCAGGTCTTTCTGCCCCATGTTCACCAGTGCATCTCCGATACTGGCATCCCCGTGCGGGTGGTACTGCATTGCCTGCCCGATGATGTTGGCCACTTTGTTAAACCGCCCGTCATCCATTTCCTTCATGGCATGCAGGATCCGGCGCTGTACGGGCTTCAACCCGTCTTCCACGGCCGGTACGGCCCGCTCAAGTATTACATACGATGCATAATCAAGAAACCAGGTCTTATACTGGCCGTGCAGGCCACTGTCATTGCTTTCGATCTGTGATATATTCTTTGACTTTGCCATTTCCGCTGTTAAATCTGAATATTAATTAGCTGCTTCTTCCTTTTCAAATGTGATCTCTCCCTGTTTGCCTTCCGGCTTCTTTACATCAAAATCCTTCCAGGACTTACCGGTCTCCCCGGTCACCATGATCTTTCCTTCACTGATCAGTTGCTTCATCCGCCACATGATGAACACATCCCCGGTCTTTATTTTCATCCGGTGCAGGATGTTGGTCAGCGCCCGGGTGGCTTTCTGCCATTCGCCGGTGATGTTCCTGAGTATCTCGCTGTCATAAAAGTCTGCGTCTTTCCCCGTGATCTTCTTGCCGCCTTCCAGTATCCGCACCACGGCGTTTTCTTCAGCGATACGGCGCCATTCATCGGGATCGATCTCATACTCACTCAGGGTAACCGGCCTCGCCAGTTTCTTGGCCTTGCTGAATTCCTTTGGCTGTATCTCATGCAGCCAGGAGGGATAAAACAGCTGGCCCTTTTCATTAATAAAAGGAAGGTTGTTCATATACAGGATCATCACCCTGCCCTGGAACTCCCTGAACTGGGGCATCAGCCAGTAATATCCCATCACATCATGCTGGTTCTGGCCCATCCATATCCACAGTTCTTCTTCGGGGTTTGCGGCGAGTTTCTCCTTCAGTTGTTTGACCGTTTCCCGGTCATCAATGCCCTCAGCGATCCCGTCATAAGGCGAAGTGGTCAGCAGGTTTTTCCACCAGTTTACCCTGGCCTGCCAGCCTTCTTCCGTATCAAGCCCCGCCAGCGGGCCCACGGCAAAATCATCCCTTATCAGCACCACCTCTCCTGCCAGCGACTCATCAAGCCCGGTCACTTTCTTCATCAGCGCCACTTCACTTTCATTGAAAACTACATGTATCATACTTGTCTGTTATCAGGTTGAATAATATAATAAACACAGGTCGTTAAGAAATTCCTGAAAAAAGGAATGGCCTTGATGACCAGGCCCTGCCTTCTCGGTTTCCAGCCGAATTTCCACTCATAGATCGGGTTCAGCAGGTAATGCCGGTTATGCAGAATGTTATAGCCCTGCTTACGGCATATTCTTACAAAGCGTTCGATGCTGATACCTGTATCCCTTATTTCCATCATCTCCGCCACATTCTCTTTCCTGTTCTTCAGTATCCCCCGGTACAGCGGCCGGGGCAGCAGGTGGATGTAGGGGAGCTTTGACAGTTTTGACCGGCATATCTGCTGGTGGCCGCCAAAGGGCATGTACCAGGGCGGAAAACCAAAGAAGATGATACCGCCCGGTTTCAGGAACTGTTTCATCCACCCGATCAGTTTCGGCTGATCATGAATATGCTCGATCACATCTTTGAGGATAATGATATCGAACAACCCGTTGAAATCCTTCTCCACATCCACCCGGTAGATATCCTTCGCCACAAATTTTATTCTGCCGGCCGCTACCTCCTCGGGCATGAATTTTATTGCATCCCCGATCCTCGGTGTATCCAGTTCCACCCCCACGCCTTCGCATCCCTTGTTGATAAAGGCTTTCAGCACCCCGCCTTCCCCGCAGCCGATCTCCAGCACCCGCATCCCCGGTCTCACCGGAAATTTTTCTTCAATAAAGGGGATGACATACTTCTCAGCATTCATCACCTGTATATCAAAATATCTTTTTCTATCGGCGTGAAATTCAAACAACCGGTATTTGAATTAATAATTAAAAATTAAACGTTACCCTCCACCGGGGCATCCTGTTCTATCCGGAGGTTTTCGATGATGAACTCCTGCCTGTCCGGTGTATTCTTGCCCATATAGTATTCCAGTAAGTGCTGTATATGGTCCCCCTGTTCGATCCGCATCAGCTGCTTGCGCATGTTCGCACCGATGAACTGTGCAAATTCATCCGGGCTGATCTCGCCCAGCCCTTTGAACCGGGTTACTTCCGGTTTGCTGCCCAGTTTTTTCATGGCCGCCTGTTTTTCCGCTTCATCATAGCAGTAGATCGTCTCCTGTTTATTACGCACCCGGAATAAAGGCGTTTCCAGCACATATACTTTTTCATGCTTTACCAGGTCGGGGAAGAATTGCAGGAAGAAGGTCATCAGCAGCAGCCGGATGTGCATACCGTCCACATCGGCATCCGTGGCGATCACCACATTGTTGTAGCGGAGCCCTTCCAGTCCTTCCTCAATATTCAGTGCATGCTGCAGCAGGTTGAACTCTTCGTTTTCATACACCACTTTCTTGGTGAGGCCAAAACAGTTCAGGGGTTTTCCCCGCAGGCTGAAGACGGCCTGTGTCTCCACATTTCTGGCTTTGGTGATGGAACCACTGGCGCTGTCTCCCTCTGTAATGAAGATGGTTGTTTCATTCTGCCTCGCAATATATTCCTCCCTTCCTTTTGCAGGCGGTTCCTCATCCATGTGGTAGCGGCAATCACGGAGTTTCCGGTTATGCAGGTTTGCTTTCCGGGCCCGCTCATTGGCCAGTTTGCGGACACCGGCCATTTCTTTCCGTTCCCTTTCACTTTGCTCGATACGTTTCTTCAGCGCATCTGCAGTGGCAGGATTCTTATGCAGGAAATTATCCAGTTCCTTTGCCAGGAAATCGCCCACGAACTGCTTCATGCCCGGTCCGTTCGTATCCACGTTTACAGAACCCAGCTTGGTCTTGGTCTGGCTTTCGAATACGGGCTCCACCACCCGTACCGATATGGCTGCCACGATCCCGGTACGGATATCAGAGGCATCATAATCCTTCTTGAAGAAATCACGGATCGTTTTTACATAGGCTTCCCGGAAAGCCTGCTGGTGCGTTCCTCCCTGTGTGGTGTGCTGGCCGTTCACAAAGCTGTAAATGTCCTCGCCGTATTCATTCGTATGGGAGATGGCCACTTCAATATCATCACCGCTCAGGTGGATGATGGGGTAGCGGATCTCATCCTCATTTGTTTTCCGTTGCAGCAGGTCCAGCAGCCCGTTCTTGCTGACAAACGATTTGCCGTTAAAAACGATCTTCAGCCCGGCATTCAGGAAACAGTAATTCCATATCTGGTTTTCGAGGAACTCCGGGTGAAACTTGAAATTCCTGAACACGGTTTCATCCGGTATGAAGGTCACCAGGGTGCCGTTCTGTTCGCCTGTTTTTGCTTCTTTATATTCTTTGATCAGCACGCCTCTTTCAAACTCCGCTGTTTTCTCTTTTCCTTCCCGTATCGCCGTTACTTTAAAATAATTACTGAGTGCATTCACGGCCTTTGTGCCCACGCCGTTCAGCCCCACGGATTTCTGAAACGCTTTACTGTCGTACTTGGCACCGGTGTTGATCTTGCTGACTACATCCACGACTTTGCCCAGCGGGATACCACGGCCAAAGTCACGGATCGTAACTTGTTTGCCGTCGATGGTGATCTCTACCGTTTTTCCATAGCCCATCGTGTATTCATCAATACAGTTATCAAGCACCTCCTTCACCAATACATAGATACCATCATCCGGGGAAGAACCATCTCCCAGTTTTCCGATATACATACCGGGTCGCAACCGGATATGTTCCTTCCAGTCGAGTGATTTGATACTGTCTTCGTCGTAATCAAACAGGTTCGAATCCTTTATATTTTGTTTACTCATTAAGTGTTTACTATTGAAAATTGAAATGATGTCATCGTCCCGTTCCCTGATCAGCTGAAGTTGCGACGCTCCGTTCATCGTTCTGTCCGCTACTCCGCCCCTGCTCCAAAACAGGCCCTCCGTTTACATTAGCTATTAAAACAATATTTTAAACGCTGCCTTCCACAAAAAACCTCCCAACAGGGAGGCATTTCGTCGGGTTCCGGGCAAATATAACAAAACCAGCCCTGCCCTGCTGATTTGTAGTTATTAACGATTGTGGAAAAGAAAGGATGATATTTATCCTGCATAAAATTGACGGCGCTCACCGGCCGGCACCGTATCGCATTCTACCTTCATATCCACAAACAGTATTATGAAAAAACTACTTCTACTGCCGTTACTTGCCCTCCTGGCCGCCTGCCAGCCCAGCAAGATCACTCAATCATGGACCGCAAAAGATGCTGCACCGAAGAAGTACAACAAGATACTGGTGCTGGGTGTTCTTACCGATAATGATAATGAACTCCAGGTAAAAATGGAGGACCATCTTACCGGCGACCTTAAGGATCTGGGGTATACTGCCATTGCCGCTAACAAGGTTTTTCCTCCCGGCACTTTTGTCAAGGGCGATACCGCCCGTGCCAAAGCCGCTATTGAAGGCATGGGATTCGATGCCGTACTTACCGTGGTATTACTGGATAAAAAGAAAGAGCAGGTCTATATTCCCGGACGGGTTACCGAATACAATTATTATGACCGCTACGGCCGCTTCGACCGCTACCTCACCCGGGTAACAGAGAGGATCTACTCCCCCGGCTATTATTCAGAAGAAACAAAATACATCTGGGAAAACAATTTCTATGATCTCAGCACCCGGGAAATGATCTATTCTGCCCGCACCAGGACCTTTGACATTGCGGCCAAGAATACACTGGCACATACCTACGGTTTGCTGATGGCCGAAAACCTGGTCAAACAGAACATCCTGGTAAAACCGGCTGAGCAATAAAATCACTAATTTCAGGAATGCCTGTTCCTGAATACAACACCACACATCCTAAAACAAGAAAGCAATGGCGGCAATGGCTGGAAAAGAACCATGCCGCCTCTCCCGGTATTTGGATGATCTATTACAAGATTAACAGCGGGAAAAGAAGTTTCACCTACAGCGATGCGGTGGAAGAAGCCCTTTGCTTTGGATGGATCGACAGCCTGCCCCGGAAGCTCGATGAGGAACGGGCCATGCTGAAGTTTACACCCCGCAAACCCAAAAGCGCCTGGAGCCAGCTGAATAAAACGAGAGTGGAACGCCTGAGCAAAGCCGGGCTGATGACACCGGCTGGCCTGGCTAAGATTGAACAGGCCATAAATGATGGCAGCTGGGAAACACTGACCAGTTCAAATTTTCATACCGGCAACAACTCCCTGCCGGACGACCTGGAGAAGGCATTCCGCAAAAACAAAAAGGCCCTGGCCAACTTCCATCAATTTGCCGCCAGCTACCGCCGGCAATTCCTTTTCTGGATCGACAGCGCCAAACGGCCGGAAACCAGATCGGCCCGGATCAAACAAACAGTGCGGATGGCCGCTGCCAATAAAAAACCAGGGAAACAGGGATTCAAGGTCTGAACCAAAAAAGTTCATGACGACCGGTATAGTGACAAACCCGTGCCGGCACAAAAAACAGTATCTTGCTGTGCAAACCTTTCCGTATGAAAAAAATATTTCTCCTCGCTGTTGCCATCACTGCAACACTGTTCTCCTTTGCACAACGCCAAACAGCCACTGACGGCGACTGGGGCAAACAATTCCTCGTACTGCATCATACAGCAGAGGCGGACCTGATGATACGGGTCGGTGATATCGACAACCTTGGTTTTGGTTTTGATGAAAATTTCAATCCCTTCAGCGGGCGTTCCACCGGTTCACATGGTTTTCCCTGGGAGGTGAAGAAAGAAGATGCACGGGGCACCGACCGCATCATGATCCCCTCCGGGTATAAATACGGAAACGGGATGGGCAACGACGGGTATACAGGTTCCACCCAAAGACCTGCCAATAATCCGCAATCCGTTTCCATTCCCCTGGCAGAAGTAAAGACCGTAAAAGTGGATTCTGCCGCCCTGCAATTGTTCATTGATGATTTCCAGGCGCCATCCATGAATTCAAAATTCCAGGTAAAGATCAACGGGCTGAGGTTCACGGAAGCCGAAAAAATGATCAACCGCATCGACCAGACCGGTCCGATCGGTAAACTCATCACGATACGTCTCACCCCGGAACTATTGGAAAAACTAAACGGCGATTCCCTTGTCATCGCAATCGATGATCCGGCTTCAAAAGTTGGGGACGGGTTTGCCCTGGATTTTGTGAAGCTGCTGATCAATCCCCGTATCATCTACCAGGGAAAAGTGCAGGGACGGATCATTGATGCCGCCACCCGTGAACCCATTGCTAACGGCACAGCCCTGATCGAAGGGTACGGGACGGCTGTATCCGATGCAGACGGCAACTTTACCCTCAGCGAAATACCGGCCGGTCTGAATATTGTCAGGGGCAGCGCTGCCGGTTACGCTTCAGATGAAAAACAGGTGGATGTGATCGCTGAAGAGACCAGTGAGATGGTGGAGCTCGAATTGAAACGCTCCGGGAAAGTGACCTTCAACAACAAGACCCTGACTGAAGGAGATGATATCGTGATGAACAATATCCAGTTTGATGTGAACAGTGCGGTACTGAAACCCGCCGGTAAGGCCGAACTGGATAAACTGGTTGCTCTGATGAAACAAAACAGCAGTATCGAGATCCTTTTATCCGGGCACACTTCAGCCGAAGGAGCAGCCGCTGCCAACCGGGAGCTTTCCTTGAAAAGAGTTCGCAGCTGCAAAGACTACCTCGTAGCAAAGGGCATTGATGACGGCCGCATTACACTGAAAGGATATGGGCCGGATATGCCGGTGGCACCAAATGATACGGAGGCAAACCGGGCCAGGAACAGAAGGGTGGAACTGAAGATCACAAAATTGTGAACCTGGTTTAGCGGGTTTTCATTTCCATTCATAAAAAACCTTTTTCGGTGTCAGAAATAATGTGTAGTTTTTTACTAAATTTTAAGCTATGAAAAAGTTCCTGATTGCCTTTGTACTGCTGGCCGGCGGAGCGGCTGTGGCCTATGCGAGTTTCAGCAACAAGAAAAAGACCGATACAGCCACCCAAAAGAAGGACTGTAATAAGGAATGCAACGGCCATAAATGCTGTATGTACAGCCTTTGATACAAGAAACGGCTACCTCCTGCAGCGGATCTTCCCGGCCGGAGGTATTTTTTTGCCCCGCCCCAAGCAGCTGAAAACCCGTTTTTTACAATTGTCCTGGCCCCTTCAAAATTTTTTCCCGCCTTCAGAACCGGGGCTTGCCGCAAACGGCTAATTTTGGTATTCTTCTCACCCATTCAAATTCCCCAAAGCCATTACTCCGATAACGTCCCGGGTTTTCCTGGTGTATGAAGATTTATTGAACAAGTAAACGGTGTGTTATGTACTCGTATGAATTATTGGAAACAGGTTGTTATTACCTGGTAAAAGAAAAAGAAGAAGCTCCCGTTACCCTTATCCACGTGGCGATGGAAACGGACCATTGCCTGTTCATTGTCCGGTATGATGACCCGGAGGCCACGGAGTGGAAACTCAAAAAGGATAACCTGTACGATATCATTGAATGCCTCAGCGATGAAAAAGTAAAGGAATGGGAAGAGCATTACCGCAGCAGCCTGGGTGCCTTTTTTGAAGAGGACGGGGATGAATAGGTCAGTACGGAATGCCCTGTTATCCAGGCGCCAGCTATCCGGCACCTACATCCTTCCATATAAATTTTTGGCCGGTACAGATTGAAATCGCCTATTTTAGGTATTCAATCTTTTTTTATGACCCACCACGAATTGCGCCAGTTGAAAACTGTATTGTTTGCCCTGCTCATTACTACCGGCTTATATGCACAGCCTGCACCGGTCAATGATGAAATGCTCCCGACCGATTACCTTACCAAAGATTTTCATGCCGGCCGGCGGGAAGCGCTGCGCAAAGCCATGCCGGATAATTCCGTGGCGGTGATCTTCGCCTATCCCACCCGTACCTTTTCCAATGATGTGGAGTATCTCTACCACCAGAACCCGGACCTCTATTATTTCAGCGGTTACAATGAGCCCCATTCCATGCTTTTTATCTTTAAAGAAGAGCAGACCGATTCAGCAGGAAATAAGTTCAATGAAATGCTTTTTGTGCAGAAGAAGAATCCCCAGCAGGAACAATGGACCGGCAAACGCCTTGGTGTGGACGGGGCCAGGAATCAGCTTGGGTTCTCTGCCGTTTATAACGGAGAGGATTTTGCGCAGGTGAACATTGACTTCAGCAAATTCACCAAGATATTATATGATGAGCTGCCCATCGATGTGCCCGACAGCCGCTTTGACAGAAGTGACCTGTTTGACCTGATCCAGCTTTTCAAGAAGAAAGCACAGTTCCCCGAACGGCTGACGCAGCAAAACCGGTTCGACAGCCGCCTCTACCGCCAGCTGACCGCCGAACTGCGGGAAGTAAAAACACCGGAAGAACTTGACCTGCTGCGCAAAGCGGTGGAGATTTCCTGCCAGGGACATAATGAAGCGATGAAGGCCATCAACCCCGGGATGAGTGAACTGGAGATACAGGGATTGCAGGAATATGTTCACAAGAAATACGGAGCAGAGGAAGTCGGGTATGGCTCCATCATCGGCTCCGGCGAAAACGGCTGCACCCTGCACTACATGGAGAATTCCAAAACAAAGATCGGCACCCAGATGCTGCTGATGGATGTGGGGGCAGAATACCATGGCTATACCGCTGATGTAACCCGTACCATTCCGGCCGATGGTAAATTCTCGGAAGAAGAAAGGGCGATCTACCAGCTGGTGTATGATGCACAGGAAGCCGCTTTTAAAACGCTCAGGGATGGCTCCAAATGGAGCGAGGCCACCAGTGCTGCACAAAAAGTGATCGCTGACGGACTGATAAAACTCGGTATCATACAAAATGCCGGTGAAGCGAGAAAATATTTCCCGCATGGACTGGGTCATCATATCGGGCTGGATGTACATGACCGCGGCACCTACGACAAACTGAAGAAAAATATGGTGATTACCATTGAGCCGGGTATCTACATTCCCGAAGGAAGTAACTGTGATAAGAAATGGTGGAGCATTGCCGTCCGCATCGAAGATGACCTGCTCATCACCCAGGATGGATATGAACTTCTCTCCCGCTTTGCTCCCCGCAAGATCGAGGATATTGAGAAAATGATCTCCCAGAAAAGTGCAGTGGATGATTTCAAACTGGCGCCGCTGGAATCAGGGAAAAAGAAAGGGTTCTGATATTACCATTCTTTTCCTTTAGCAGGATTCAGACAGATCATCGTTTAAAGAAAGTAAAAAGAAAAAGCTGGTGTTCCCAGCCTTTTCTTTTATTTCATTTTATTATTTAAAATACCTGGTAACGCCTCAACTCCTGAAAATCTGTTACAGCATTCGACGCATCCAGCGCTTCATACTTGATAAGACCAATGCCACGGGCATAATAACTCTTACCATAAAAATCAATGGTAGATGTCAGGTCCTGCCAAACTCCCGGAGTTACTTCGATTTCATATTTCTCTTGTACTACAATTACATTCTGATAAGTGACCGTACCAAGAGAACTTGTTATAGTTACCGGTACATCCTTTTGCAAAATAGTATAGCTGAAACGAATATTGGCCGGGTTTCCGGAAATAGTGCCGGGGAAACCAGCCGATTTCCAGTTGGTACCTGCCGCAACATTGTCCTTAAGCATGATATACTCCGCCCAACCGGGATTATCATACCCCAAAAATGTCCCGTAATCAAACCACTGGAAATAATCCCCGCCGTTCCTTCTGTAATAACCGGCTGAATAATTACCGGTGGAGTCAAATCCGGCACCTTCGTTCGGCATAAAGATGTTGTATGTATTGCCTATTGCGGAAAGTGTGCTCGGATAAACTTTATACTGAACAGAATCAGTAGGGTCATCATTCCACTCATAACTCCAGTTGCTGTTCGTTGTTCTCGGATAATAATCATTCGCCAGTACGTTTACCACAAAGGTGCAGGTACTACCACTGCCCATTGAAACCGTAAAGGTTTGTGGCCCTGCCGTAGTGGGGGTTCCGCCATTTGCTACCAGGTCCACATTCTGAAGACCTGTAGTAGATAATGCGCCGGTAAATGCAAAGGCAAAACCGGTAACTGTACCGGTAGTGATATTGAATGAACCGGGAGTTGTTACATTCACCTGTATCGTAACTGTGTTAGTAGCTGTTGTTGCCGTGCCAACGTAATAAACACCATTCACGGTGGAAGGTGTACAGGCCGTCGGTGCTCCGCCCAGTGTACCTGCTCCGGGGCCGGTAACGGGTACGCTGAAGGTGCAGCTGCTGCTGCCAAGCGTAACGGTGAAATTTTGTGTCCCGGTTGCAGCAGGTGTACCGGTTCCCACAAGATTAATATTCTGCACACCGGTATTAAGTGCACCGGAATAACTGAAGCTGAAACCTGTAACCGTATTTGTTGTCACATTGATCACACCGGCCGTGGTCACATTCACCTGTATGGTTACGGTATTTGCTGAGGTCAGGGCCACCCCTTGTACATAGGTTCCGTTAATCGTTGAAGGCGTGCAGGCAGTGGGGGCTCCGCCCAGGGTGGCCACACCCGGGCCCACCACGGTAATGGTAAAGCTGCAGGTGGACGAGCCGGCGGTAACCGGGATCGTATTAGCACCCACCGTAGTGGGAGTACCCGATCCTGTTAATGTAATCGTCTGCGCCCCCGTACCTGAAAAGACACCGGATCCCGAGAAGGTCATTCCGTTCACAGCAGTAGTGGTAACATTATAAGAACCGGCCGTCGTCACATTCACATTCAGCACCACCGTATTGGCCGTGGTAAGCGGTACATCTTTGCCATAGGTGCCATTGATCACCGGCGTAGTACAATTAGTGGGTGCACCGGATAAGGTAAAGACCGCAGGAGAAGTCACCGTTACCTGTATATCACAGACGGTTCCTCCAAAATTCACAACAAAGTTATTGGTGCCGGCAGCGAAGGGTGTTCCGTTACCATTCAGCGTTACCGTATTTGCACCCAGGGTGGTGAAAGAACCGGTGCCGCGGAAATAATAACCATTCACCGTATCCGTATACACCGTATAGGTACCCGTCTTGGTAACATTTACAGAAACCGTGATGCTGTTGGTGGTGGGGACCAGGGCCACCCCCACTGCATACACACCGTTCACGGTCTTGGGAAGACAATCCCCGGAAGCATCATCCTGCAGGCTTCCTTCCGCCGGGGTATTGGGTAATTCAAAACTTTCCTCTTTCTGACAGCCGATCGCAATGATTATTCCCATCAGCAGCAGGTAAAGAATATTTTTTTTCATCTCAATGTTGTTTGTTTATATAGGTCAGAGGATCAATGACAGAATCCTTAAAAGTAAGACTATTTTCGGTACCAGCCTGTGGGCGTGGACAAGAAATATTAATTCAACCTGCTCAGAATCATGGAAAACAATGTCCTATTTTTGGGGCAAACCGGATACAATGAAAAACGTTTTTGCCCTTCTTTTAGTATTGGGCTCCCTGGTTTCCTGCCAGTCTCAGCCTGCTGCCCATGCAGTGGGCCCCGCTGATTTTGATAAAGGCATCCATGGCTCCGGCGTACAGGTACTCGATGTGCGGACCGCCGCCGAATACCAGTCCGGTCATATTAAGAATGCCCTGCTGGCTGACTGGACAAACCAGCAACAGTTTATGGACCGCATCAATTATGTGGATAAAGACAAACCGGTATATGTGTATTGCCTGGCCGGCGGGCGAAGCAGCGCTGCTGCGCAATGGATGAGGAGCAACGGGTTTAACACCGTGGTGGAACTGCAGGGCGGAATGAATGCCTGGAAAAGAGCCAGTATGCCCGTAGAGGGAAGCAGCAACGAACCGCAGATGACCATGGAGCAGTACCTCGCCTCTATTCCGGCGGACAAGACCGTACTGGTTGATTTCGGCGCTGAATGGTGCCCGCCCTGTGTGAAGATGAAACCCGTGATCGACGAACTTGAAAAAGAAGGCGGGTTCGTACTGCTGAAGATCGATGCCGGTGTACATACCAACCTCATGAAGGAACTGAACATCGAACCCATTCCTGAATTCATTGTTTATAAACAAGGTAAAGAGACCTGGCGTAAACAAGGCGTCATCAGCAAAGAAGAACTGAGGTCGCAGCTAAAATAACTTTTTCCCTTTTCCTCCTGTATGCGGTGGTAAAAAGCTGCCGGAATTTCCGGCAAACTGAGTAGATTGTGCAGTATAACCTGCACCATGTCATTCAAACCAGTTTTCCTTTTTCTGAACCTGTTGCTGCTGCCCGGCATTTTTCTGCGGGCACAATACCCCACGGTGGAAGTACTTACCTCCGGCACCAAGTCCAGCCTCCGCGGCCTCAGTGTCGTTAATGACAATGTGGTTTGGGTAAGCGGCAGCAACGGTACAGTGGGCCGTACAACCAATGGCGGCAAAACATGGCAATGGCGGGTGGTGAAAGGCTTTGAGAAAAATGATTTCAGGGATATCGAAGGATTTGATGCCACCACAGCCGTGATCATGAGTGTGGGTGAGCCTGCCTATATCCTGAAGACCATCGACGGAGGTGAATCCTGGAAAGTGGTGTATGAAAACAATACAAAGGGAATGTTCCTTGATGCCATGGAGTTCTGGAACGAACATTCCGGCATCGTCATCGGCGACCCGGTCAATGGCCGCTTCTTCATCACCCGCACTTTTGACGGAGGAAATACCTGGGAAGATATTCCTTTCAGCAACCGGCCGGTGGCCGACAGCGGTGAAGCCTGTTTTGCAGCCAGCGGCACCAATGTAAGAGTGCTGGATAAGGATGAGGCCGTTTTCGTAAGCGGGGGCACCCGGTCCCGGCTCTTTACTAAAAATGCCCCTGTTGTATTACCCATGATACAGGGAAAGGAAACCACCGGGGCCAACTCCATCACAGTATGGGATAAGAAAAAATACAAGGGCGGTAAAAGAATGATCGTGGTGGGAGGTGATTTCAATGCCGATACGTCCAGCCTGAAAAATTGTTTTTATACTTATGACGGTGGTAAGACCTGGAATAAACCACTGGTGCCACCGCATGGCTACAGGAGCTGCGTGGAGTATTACAGCCGGGCCGAAGTATTTGCCTGCGGCCTGACGGGTGTTGACCGGAGCAATGATGGCGGCAAGACCTGGGTATGGATCAGTAAAGAAAGTTTTCATGTTTGCCGGGCCTCCAAATTAGGCGGTGCTGTTTATCTCGCAGGGATCAATGGGAAAGTGGGCAAAATAGTCTGGCGATAACAAGATGTTCAGAAAGCTTTTTCAGCAATGGAAAATAAAAAAGATGGCCCGCCAGTTGCGAAAGCCATCCGGTGCTGCCGGTATCCGGACAGGCCATCTGATGAACCGTTCCAATTCCTTCCTGTATAAGCATTTGCTGGCCGTAATGAATCCCTCCCCCGGCGCTTCGCTCCTGGAGATCGGTTTTGGCAATGGAAAGACCTTTCCTGAAATAGCTGCGGCGGCGCCCGGTTTAAAATTAACCGGTCTCGATTACTCGGCCGGAATGGTGAAAGAAGCCATCCGGTATAACCAGTCCGCCATCGACCGGGGTGAACTCTCCCTGCATAAGGGCAGCAGTGATGCAATGCCGTTTGGTGACAACAGTTTTGATAAAGTTTATTGCATCAACGTGATTTACTTCTGGAAAGATCCGGCAGCACACCTCCGGGAAATAATGAGGGTACTGAAACCCGGCGGCAGTTTCTATGCAGTGGTGCGTACCACAGAAAGCCTCGGCCAACTGCCATTTACCCGTTATGGCTTTAATAAATTCAACGATGAAGAATGGAAAGCGATTTTTACCGGGGCCGGGTTTATCTTCCATCCGCCCTGCCCGGTGGAAGAACCACCGGGAACCTTCAATGGCCTCCCTTACCAGTTCAGTGCGGTCTGTTATGTCATCACCCGGCCGGGCGGCTGATCAGAGGTTATCCAGTATCTCTTTCACACTGGGTCTTTTTTTATAGTCGGGTTCAAAGAAGCGGTAACGGATGGTGGATTCTTTATCGATGATATAAACAGCAGGAACAGGAAGATAACGGCCATTGTCGCCATTATTCTTCTCCACATCTATCCCTGCATTCTTATACCGGGTAATTGTATTCTCCGGTACTTCGAACGCCACATCGTAGGCCTTCATGATCTTCAGCCCTTCATCATGCAGGATGGGGTACCCTGCTTTCGTCTGCTCGGTTGTTTTCGCTATGCCTTCTGCTTTCTCGGGTGATACCGCCACCAGGGTGGCCCCTTTATCCGTGATGAACGGAAGGGAATCCTGCAGCCGGGATAATTCTTTATTGCAATAGGGACACCAGTAACCCCGGTAAAACACCAGCACCACCTTTCCTTTTTTCAGGAGGTCCTTCAGTCTTACTTCATTTCCATCCTGGTCCCTGGCCCGGAAGTCCGGGGCCTTTGAGGAAATGAATAATCCTTCGGGGGCAGATTGTGTAATGCCCGGGATACTGAACAGCACAGCAGCAATAATGATAATAAGTTTTTTCATAAAGTGAGTTGATGTACAAAATTACAGGTCGTCAGAAAATATATTGTCAGCCTGACGACACCTTCAAAGTTCCCCACATTCCGTATCAGCATGGGCTGATTTCCTTACATTTGATCACCATTAACCATTAACTATTAATTTTCAGAAGATGCCCAGCCACGAAGACAAATTTATTTCCAAACTTCTGTTTGGATTTGGCGCTGTAATAGCCGGGGTAATGTCGATCATGTATGCCTGTTTTGAAAGAACCAAGCAGGATGACTGGTATTTCTGGGGCATAGTTGCATCCCTGCTGCTGTGTGTCGGTGTATACCTGATGGGAAGTGCCTTTACGCATAAGGTGAAATCAGACCTTATCCGCAAACAGAAAATGCGCCATATGCAGCGCTCTTCCGAAGTGGAACAGTAGTTTACCCAAACCGTTTGCTGAACATAAAATACACGGCGCCCAGCAGGAAGCAAAAACTGACCAGGTAGCGCCAGTGGAATGGTTCTTTCAGGTACAGCACGGCAAATACGGTGAACACCGCCAGCGTGACTACTTCCTGTATCATCTTTAACTGGAAGCCTGACATTCCTTTGGCATAGCCGGTACGGTTCGCCGGTACCATCAGCATGTATTCAAACAAGGCAATACACCAGCTCACCAGGATGGCCTTCCACAGCGGCCAGCCATCCTGCTTCAGGTGAAAGTACCAGGCAAAGGTCATGAAGATGTTGGAGGCAAGAAGCAGGAGAACAGTATTCATGAATTACGAATTAAGATCCGGAAGGATACCTGGCAGCGGGCCCCTGCTGAACTCATCATTCCGGAAACCCTGCCGCCAATGGAAATATCATGTCAGTACCATGGCAGGTACACTCTGCATAAACCCTCCGTCAATCACCCTTATTAATTACTTGCTTCCAGGCTCCGGAAGTCCACCGGCACCAGCTTGCTCACACCGGGTTCCTGCATCGTTACCCCGTAAATAACATCCACCGTGCTCATGGTCGTTTTGTTGTGCGTAACGATGATGAACTGTGAGTTCTCGCTGAACTGACGGATCATATTGGTGAACTTGCTTACGTTGGCATCATCCAGCGGCGCATCCACCTCATCCAGGATGCAGAACGGCGCCGGCTTGATCAGGTAGATGGCAAAGAGCAGGGCCGTTGCCGTCAGCGTTCTTTCACCGCCGCTCAGCTGTGTCAGCGAGGTCGGACGTTTGCCTTTTGGTTTAGCCACCACATCTATTCCGGTTTCGGCAATATTCTCCGGGTTCTCCAGCACCAGGTCACACTGGTCATCATCCGTGAAGAGTGTTTTGAATACTTTCTGGAAATGATCCCTTACCTGGTGGAAGGTGTCAAGGAATTTCTGGTTGGCCGTCGCTTCCACTTCTTCGATCGTCTTCAGCAGGCTGTCTTTGGCATTCACCAGGTCGGTCTTCTGTTCGAGAATGAAATCATACCTTTTTTTCATTTCTGTGAACGCTTCAATGGCCGTGGGGTTTACTTCGCCCAGGTTCTCCAGCCGCTTCTTCATCCGGTCTACCTTTTCCTGCAGCTCTTCCACCGGTACCTCCCCTGTCCGCTTCACCCAGTATATATCATCCAGGTTGATGCGGAATTCCACA
The DNA here is from genome assembly GCA_046329665.1 of Chitinophagaceae bacterium. Lineage (GTDB taxonomy): Bacteria > Bacteroidota > Bacteroidia > Chitinophagales > Chitinophagaceae > JJ008. The sequence goes on from JAXLUG010000003.1 coordinate 226,329, forward strand.
TCCATCCTTCCTTCATACCTGCCAGGTGCAGTTTCAGTTCGTTCAGTTTATCCCTGATGGCGGCCAGCATGTGCTCCACCTTCCTTTTCTTTTACCATGTGGCGGATCTCGCTTTCCTTTTCCGCAAGCCGGTTCCGGAAATTGTAATACGCCTGGTCCGCCTCATTCAGTTTTCTTTCTTCTTCTTCCTTATCCCGGAGCAGCTGCAGCAGGGCCTCTTCTGTTTCCTGCAGCGAACGGGCCGCCTGGCTGATGTATTCAGCCGTTTCCTGCAGCTGGCTGGTATTAAGACCGATCTGTTCTTTCAGGTCATTCAGTTGCTTGCCCTTGAAGTCAAGTTCCTGGCGCAGCCCGTTTATCTTGCTGTGCTGTTTCGTTACCTGCAGGTTGAACTCATTGTACTGGCGGTTGGCTTCATTGTATTCAGCATCCGTCATCCGGAAGGCTTCTTCTGCTTCGGCCAGCCGGGAGGCTGCCACGAGCAGTTGTTCATTGAAGCCGGCCAGCTGGTTCCTCACTCCTTCCACGGAGTGATGGGTCTGCTGCATCTGCAGGTGCAGTTCTTCCAGCCGGTGCTGGCTGCTGGTCTGCAGCGAATGCAGGTTCTCCAGTTTATTGTGCAGGGCAAATACTTCGTTGGTCAGTTGCTGTATCTCTCTTTCTGTATCCTTCAGCGTGGTTTCCCGCAGTTCCTCATTAAAGGCGATCACTTCATTATGCCGGGCCTGTATATCGGCCCTTAATAATTCCACCACGGCAGACTGTGCGGTGATCTCGTCCTGCAGTTTCTCCAGGTTCTTCACCCGGCCGATCTTGTTTCCTTCAAAGAGGCCCACACTGCCGCCGGTAAGGGAGTATTTTCCTTTTACATACTTGCCGCTTTTTTCAATCACCACAAAGCCATTGCTGTTTTGCAGGGCATCTTCGCTGTCGGCGATGTACACATTTCCCAGCAGGTGTTCGGCCAGTTTGCGGTATTTCTCCTCCACTTCCACCACACTCAGCGCCGGGATGGCCCCTTCCAGCTGGTGCCCGGTTTCCTGGAGAATGTTTTCCCCGAATTTATTCAGCAGGAAGAAATTCGCCTTTCCTTTCTTATTCTCGTCGAGCAGGTGCACCGCCTGCAGTCCTTCCTGCAGGTCATTCACCACATAGTACCCCAGAAAGGGTTCCAGTACATTTTCCAGGGCCGTGCGGTATTCCTCCTTTACATACAGTACATCGGAAAGGATGGGTGAGGTATAGTTCCACTGGTGGTTATTGTGCAGGAACTTCACACTGTCCGGGTAGCCTTCCATCGAATCGATCATGCTCTTCAGCAGGTCATGCTCATTCTTCTTGGCATCCAGTTTACGGGTCTCTTCTGCAAGATTATTCCGCAGCCCGTCCAGCACGGATTGTATCTGGAGTATCTGTTCTTTGGTATTCTCCTGGTGCTGCTGCAGCTGTTCCAGGTCCACTTTCTTGATGGAAAGTTCCTTTTCCTTCAGTATCCTTTCCTGGTCGAAGTGATGGCGCTGTTCTTCCCGCTGCTTTCGCTCCTCCTCTATCTGGCCGGTTACCCGCTGCAGGTTCTGCACAGAGGTATCGGCCACCGCCACTTTTTTCTCGGCATCAAACTGGCTGCGCTGCACCTGTTGCTGTTCATGGCGAAGCTGGTCCACAATGCGGCGTTTTTCATCCAGCACATTACGGCGGCTGTCTACTTCCTGGCGCAGCTGGTCCAGCTGTGCATTCAGGTTTTCCAGGGCCTTGGTCTCTTCTTCCACCTGTGCCTGGGTAAAGCCGATGCTTTCCTCGGTTCCCTGCTGTTGCCCTTCGGCCTTTTGCAAAAATTCTTTCAGGCTGTTTTCCTTTTCCCGCAGGTGTTCGAGTCGTTGTGCCGAAAGGTTCTTATCGTTTTCCCGGCTGCGCACGGTCTGCAGCATTTCGTTAAAGGCATGCTGCATGCGCTGCAGTTCCCGCTCCTGTTCAATAAAGGCCAGTTTCTCCTGTTCCAGTTCGGCTTCCCGGGTAGCGATCTCTGCTTCGATCTTTATTCTTCGGTCTGTCTCGGCTTCGTTTTGCTGGTTCAGTTCCTGGTAGGTCAGGTTAAAGCCTTCCAGGGAAGCTTTGGCCAGTTCAATGCTCAGCTCCCGGTATTCTTTTTTTATCTCGTGGTATTTCTCTGCCTTCTTTGCCTGGCTTTCCAGCGCCTTCAGCTGGTTGTTGATCTCGAAGAGCAGGTCTTCGATCCGGGCCAGGTCCTGTTCGGTGGCATCCAGTTTCTGACGGGCTTCTTTCTTCCTGGTTTTGTAGATAGAGATACCGGCTGCCTGTTCCAGCATCTTGCGGCGGCTGTTGTCTTTGTCTTTGATCAGGTCATCCACCATGTCGAGGGCAATGATGGCATAGCTGTCGGTGCTCACCCCGGTATCCATAAAGAGGTTCTGGATATCCTTCAGGCGGCATTGCACATCGTTCAGGCGGTATTCACTTTCACCGCTCTTATAGAATTTGCGGGTGATGGTCACTTCGCTGAATTCGGAGGGCAGCAGGTTCTTGGTATTCTCAAAGGTCAGGCTTACTTCGGCCAGGCCGGAAGCGCTGCGGGTCTTTGAACCGTTAAACACCAGGCTGTCCAGGTTTTCACTCCGGAGGTGACTGATCTTTTGTTCACCGATCACCCAGCGGATGCTGTCCACGATATTACTTTTTCCGCACCCGTTCGGCCCTACAATGCCGGTGATATTATCGTCGAAGCGGACAACTGTTTTATCGGCAAAACTTTTGAATCCTTTGATTTCTAAGCTCTTTAATCTCACTGTTTTCAGTTTTTAAGGAAATGATGTCAGGCGGCGAATATATAGCAAAGGTCAGGAAAAAGCCGGGTGGTTATGAGGCAGTTATTCACATTAAGCACTGAAAATTGTGAGAAGAAAATAAGGGGCTCTCCTCGTCCCGTTCCCTGATCAGCAGCGGTCCGGGCTGCTCCGGGCTTTGGCCCCTTCGCATCCCGCAGCCTTTCAGCCGCAACTCCCTGCCCGGCTTTTTCACTTTTGTTACTTTCGTATAAACGACCGCTGCATATGAAAAGGGTTTTACTTCTTCCGCTTTGCCTGCTGTTCATACATACAGGTCATGCACAAAACGATACCGCTGCCATCAAAGCCCTCCTCGAAAAGGAAGCCGCATCCTGGCGCTCCGGCGATGTAAAGGAACATGCAGCCTGCTGGCATATTCAACCCTACAGCCGCATCCTGGTATCCACCCCCGACGGGCATTGTTATGATGTGCTCCCGGACAATGTGATCAACCCCGCACCGGGACAAATGGGAAAAGGCGGATCTGCACAACTGCTCCATTGCCGCTACAGCATCAGCGGCAACAATGCCTGGGTAAGCCACGATGAAATATCCACCGCCGCCGACGGCACCCCGTCCTATTCGCATGAGATCAGGATACTGGAAAAGATAAAAGGGGAATGGAAACTGGTGGGGCAGTCGATACATCTTTATACACCCTGACCAGGGCCCGATGAGCCCGCCACCAGCGTTTCTACTGTTAAAACGGGATATCCAACAAAAAAGCTGCAGCTGCTGACACTTAAGCGTTATCAACTAACACTCCTGCAACAGCAGCTAACACTCAGGCGTTATCACTAACACTCCTGCAACAGCAGCTAACACTTTAATCTCCGCAACAAACAGGCAGGCGGCAACGGCTCAGGCTTCCGTTTTTCCGGCCCTGGTTATACAAGTGCTTTAATATAGCACCGCTTCCGCTTGTGCTGTATATGTTCGTAGTTCTTCCAGTGGTTGATGGCCTTATCATTGGTTTCCAGGATACCGGTCGTTTCCACGTATTCCACCCCATGCGCCTGCATCACCTTCTGCAGTTCGGTGATCAGGATGGCACTGATGCCCTGCGCCTGCCAGTCGGGATGAATGCCGGTCAGCAGCAGGTCCACCACCTGTGGTTTGCCGGCTGCCCGCCGGAGATGGTACCAGCCAAACGGGAACAGTCTTCCCTTCGCTTTCTGCAGCGCCCGGCTCATGGAGGGCATGCTGATGATGAACCCGACGGTATGGCCATCCTTGTCTTCCACTGCTTTTACAAAGGAAGGGTTCAGCAGCCGTACGTATTTCTGTGCATAGAATTTCTGCGTCTCCTCATCCAGCGGTACAAAACTGAACAGGCTGCTGAAAGCGATGTTCAGCAGCAGAAAGATCTTTATCGCATAGGATTTCAGTTCTGCCGTGCTGTTGAAATGCACCACCTTCAGTTTATACCGCTGCTGGATCATGTCGTTCAGCTTAAGTGCCTTTTCCGGTATCGCTTTATCCAGTTTCAGCCGGAACTCCACCCAGTCCATTTCCTTTTCATATCCGTTGGCTGTAAAATGATCCTGGTAATAGGGTAAATGATATTCCGAAGCCATGGAGGGAAGATGTTCGAACCCTTCCACCAGCACACCCTGGTGGTCCAGGTTGGTAAATCCCAGCGGGCCATGGATCATATCCATTCCCTGTTGCCGGGCCCAGTCTTCTGCTGCACGGAATAAAGCAGCACTTACTTCTTTATCATTGATGAATTCAGTACGGGTAAGCCGGCAAAGCTTCTTCCCCGGCTGGCTGTTATCCGCCGGATGGATCACTGCACCGGTGCGGCCTGCTACCTTGCCATCCTTAACGGCGATCCAGAAGGCAGCCGTCAGCTGCTTCAGCGCCGGGTTGGCCGTCGGGCGCAGCGCAGATAACTCCTGCTGTTTCAGCGGCGGCACCCAGTAAGGATCGTTCTTGTATAAGGTGTAAGGGAAATCAGCAAATCTTTTCAGATCGCCTGCAGATCGACATTCAATAATGGTGACGGGCATGCAGCTGATTGTGGTAAATGTTTCCTTCCTGAATTTACAGCAAAATAATACGCTGCCCTGTCTTCACCATCCCGGCAGGGGAATATTAATGTTAACTGCCGGTTAACCCGCTCAGTTTTCAGCAGCGCCGGCATCGATCCAGCAGACGATAGCGCTGAGGGCGGCAGCACTGAGGCTCCCCTGCTGCGGCATACTACCGCTTACCACCGAACTTCTGACAGCCGCCCTGTTGTTATAGACCTGCTGGTAAGTAACCAGTGCGCCGGGGCCTTTGCTGCTGCCGCTGGCATGGCAGCCACTGCTGTACGAACAGGAAGAGAGAATGACCGGTGATACATCCGACGACCAGGATTTGGCGGTGCTGCAGTCAATGTTGGCGACGGTCTTTGTTTTGGAACAGGCATTGGCGATCAGTACACCGATGACTAAGACCAGGAGAAGTGTTTTCATGACAGAAGTTTTAAACGTTCAGTAAATCTCCTGCCGTGGATGGATAATCCCCGTAAAGGTTTAGCCAATACATGAATGGTACAGACCAACCGCCGCTTTGTCCCGGCCAATGCGCTGTTTACTTTCCCAGCCGGCCGGCAGCCGATTCCATCCTGCCTGCAGCGGGGATCCGTTCGCCCACCTTGCCCAGCCCTTTTGGCGGCATATTATTATACACACATTCATACTCACCGGCCCGCACCTGGTAGGTTTCATGCCAGATGCCCACATCACCATTACTTTTTATTTTGGTGTTGAAGGCTTTCCAGGCGGGATAATGCTGGCTGTTCCGGTCTTTGGCATACGCTTCAAGATGGGCAAAAGACCGCCAGTACTGTACAATGACACCAAAGCTGAGTTCTGCACCCAGGAACCCGGATTCTTCCTTGTTCCGCCCGGCCAGTTCTTTCAGCATGCGGGGCATGGCCTTTGCCACCGGGATCCATTTATGGAATTTCCACCACCGGTTGATCCGCATCCCGATCAGGAAGACGACAAAGTCCCCTTCCATTTTTACTGTCATCCGTTGCCGTATAATTTTTGCCATGGTTAATGATTTTACTTGCGGGTAATTGTATTCTGTCTGCCAAAAGTACTGCTTCCCGGATAGTTGTTTTTCCTTCCGGGCCGGGGCTTCTACCAGCAGGCCTGCCGGCATCCGTCAATAAATAATAAGTAATACCCATTAGCCGGCGGCAAGTGTATTCATGCTGCCCCGAAACACAAAACCGCTGCAAGCCTGTTGTGAACGAACCCGTTGAAAGCAAACCGGAAAAAAATGGCCTGGCGGGTAGTTTTCCTATTGTGTACATCGTATTTGCTGCACAATTTTGCACCATCAAATCTGTACCCAATGAATAAAACTTTACCCCTTTTCATTTCCATTTTATTGTTCTCTGTTTTCACGGCCGGCACCGCTTCGGCGCAGGCCTCGGTTACCTCCACCAACGGATATACCGTAAGTATCGTAATCATTCCTAGAGCCATTGTTCCTGCCAGCAACAGCTGCCAGTATGGTTATATCTACAATGTGCGGATCGACTACAGTGTGGTGTTCTCCGGTCCCAACCAGCCTTCTTCCCTTTATACCCTGCAGGGTACGTTTGGCTGCGGTTCCGCCTCTCATTTTTATAATATCCCGAATACACAGGGCGCCGGTACGGTAACCAGCCAGTCGAATGTATGGCGCAACCATAATGACTGTGCCACTGCTACGGTGTCTTCGCTCAGTTGCAACCAGACCACTATCGAGATAGCCGGTCCCGGCATCAGCCACCGCTTCATCACCTTCAGCACGAGCAGTGTATTGCCGGTAAAACTTACCGGGTTCACTGCACTGGCCACTGACGGGAAAGTAAAGCTTAACTGGACGACGGCCACCGAGATCAACAGTGATTATTTTGTAGTAGAGCGTTCCGGCAATGGCGATACCTGGACGGCGGTAAAGACCGTTGCTGCCGCCGGTAATTCCAGCGACCTGCTGAATTATGAAGCCTATGATGAAAATCCTTCTTTTGGCGCCACGCAATACCGCCTGAAGCAGGTGGACAAAGGCGGACAGACAGAATACTCAATGATCAGGACCGTAAAATTTACCCAGGGCGGCGCCTCGGTGGCAGTTTTCCCTGTTCCTAACAGCGGAAATAAGATCAACTTCAGCGGGCTTGCAGAACCTTCCAATACGATGATGACCGTTCAAAGTATGTCGGGGGCTGCTGTTTATAACACTACCCTCAGTGGTCCTTCTGCAGAACTTCCGAACCTGCCCGCAGGTTTATATATAATCCGACTTATCAATAAGGTTACAGGCCAAACCACCAACCTCCGGTACCAGCAGTTATAAAAAGGTACCGATCTCACCAGCCAGCACGCCCCGGATGAAAAACCGGGGTGTGTTTTTTTTAATCCCCCACCATCACGAAAGCTCCCCAGTAGAACGGGTGCTTGTAGGTTTCCCGCAGTTTTATTTGTGCAGCCCGGAGGGCCTGCTGTTTGCTGCCGGCAGGATTCTTCAGCCATTCTTTGTAAAACAGCGTCATGAGTTCACGGGTGGAATTATCGCTTACTTTCCACAGGCTCATGATCACTGATCTTGCACCGGCAAGCAGGAAGGAACGCTGCAGGCCATACACTCCCTGGCCATTCAGTATCTCCCCCAGGCCGGTTTCGCAGGCGGAGAGTACCACGAGTTCCGTACCGGAAAGATCAAGCCCGGCTGCTTCATAAGCCGTAAGGATGCCATCTTCCTGGTCAGAAAAAATCTCAGGGTTATTGGCCACCGCTGCCGCACCGGCAAGAATGACACCTGACCGGAGCAGCGGGTTTTGCCGGGCGATCTCCGCCTGTATCCCGTATACCTTGCCCGCTGTATCCCGGATATCTTTCAGGAAAAAACCATGGGTGGCGATGTGCAGGATACCCGGCCGGTTTATCTTTTTGATGGCTTCCTCATTCGCTTCTTTCCGCAGGTATTCTTTGATGACCCATTTATTGACGGAGAGTACCTGTTTGACCGAATCGGCTTCGGTCTTTGTTCCCGGCAGCTCATCGAGCACTGGAAAACCCGTCCACCGCAGCGGGGCATCTGCTGTTACCGGTGCGGATCCGTAATCAGGATAAGAAAAGATAACGGCCTGGTCAGATGACAAGGCAGGAGATGCCTGCAGGATATCTTTTGTATTGGTGACGAGGTTCACCTTCACTTCATCGATCAGGTATTTCCTGGTAGCGGGATTGAGCAGGGTGTAGAGGTTCACCTGCTGGTAAACCCCGTCAGGAGAGAAATAGATCGTTGCTGCCTTGCCGAGGAATTTCTGCAGGGGCAGCCAGAAAGCATTGTACGATTGCAGATCATCCAGCCGGCTCTTCATACTGATACGGTACCCGCTGATCAGCCGGCCTTCGAGCTGGTTGCCATTCTGAAAGAGCACCAGTTGAGGTGCTGTACAGGTCTTATCGATCACCAGGGCAGCGTAATAAACAGTGTCTGTCCATCTTCCTTTATCATAGTAATCGATCTTCACCATTTCCACCGCCGCTTCGCCGGGTTTCAGCGCTGCCTGGATATCGTTCCATTTCACCGGTTTGGAGGAGGACAGGTTGGTATTCAGTTTAAGGGCGATGGCGATCTTTTGTTCAAGGTTATTGGCATTCACTTCCAGTTGTGCAAGGTTCACTCCTTTTACGGCAAGGTCTTCCGGGCTGAGCCGGTAACATTGTGCGATGGTCTCTCTTTCTGCCAGCCATTGCCGGTATTCTTTCTTCACGGTACTGTCTGCAGCCACGGCAACAGCTGCCCGTATCTTTCCGGATTCTTTCAGCAGCAGTGATTTCAGGGCTACCTGGTTGTTGTACATCGCCGAAAGCAATGCCGGGTTCTTTCCGGCCGGATCCTGTTTGTACAACTGGATGACAAAGGAGTTGAATGTCTCGAATGCATTGGCAACATTGTAATAGAAAAGTGTCTTGTCTTTTTCGCTCAGGAAGGGAAAATATTTTTCGATGAGCAGCAGGTACCCCTTCATGGAAGGGAGGTAATACTTCCCGGCTTCTGCAGGCTTTCCGGCCTCCCGGTAAGTTTCTGCCAGGTTGTATTCCGTTTCGATATAATCGTAATGGTTCTCCCCCAGTTTGTTTCGCAGTATTTCCAGCGATTGTAACATAAGGGCTATTGCTTCATTATATCGTTTCATTTGCCGGTAGGTGCCGGCCAGTCCGCCCAGGTATATGGCGTACTTGTCGCTTTTTTCACCGTAGGTGGCCTTATAAATGCTGAGGCACTCCTTATAGAATTCTTCCGCCTTTTGCAGCCGGCCTTCGGCTTTGTAAACAGAGGCCAGGTTATTCAGGCTGTTGGCATAATATTTATCTTTTTCCCCCAGGGTCTTCTTATAGATCTCCCGGCATTCGTCGAGGTGCTGTTCAGCATCTGAGTACCGCCCGATAGCGAATTCCACAAGGGCCAGGTTATTCAGGGCATTCGCATAGTTTGGATGGGCGGTGCCCAGCAGTTTCTTCCGCAGTTCAATCACTTCTTCAAAAGCATATACGGCATCCTGCAGCCGGCCCATGGTACGGTACAATTCACCCAGGTTGTTCAACGGGTTGGTATAATCAGGATGATGGTTCTTTCCGGCAGCGATATAGATACGGAGTGCATTTTTGAACGATGCTTCTGCTTCCGCATACTTGCCCAGTGCCTTTTGCACCAGTGCCAGGTTATTCAGCGAAACGGCAGCGGCCGGGGAATCACCGGCAAGCTTTACCGCATTTTCGAGTACCGGCTCTGCTTTATCATAGTCTCCCATGTGCCGGTACAGGTCGCCAAGGTTGTTTTCCAGTGTCTGTAATGTCACAGCATCCGTTGCTGCCCTTGTTAGGTGGTATTCTTTCAGGGCAAGATAGATCTGTTCTGCCTTATCATATTTGGCCTGGCCCTGGTAAATCACCCCCATGGTGCCGAGTGCCCCCAGGTAATCAGCACTGGTATCGCCGAGTATCGTTTTATAAAAATTCACAGCAGCCGCACACATGCTTTCGGCTTCAGCATATTTGTCCATATCCACATACATAACGCCCAGTGTATAGAAACAACGGGTGTATTCGACACTGCTCTGCCCGAAAACACCGGCCAGCGGCGGCAGTGATTTCAGGAATAAGGGTTCTGCCTCAGCATAACGGCCCAGTTCCTTATAGCTGGAGGCCAGGTTAAAGACAGCGAGCGGGTAATGATATTCGGTTTCCCCGAGTTTATCCTTCGCCGTTTCTGCTGCTTCCCCGAAAAACCGGGCGGCCTTTTCATAATTCTCCAGCTTGTACTGCAGGGAGCCACAGGTACTGATGAATTCCACCAGGGCGGTATCATCCCGGATCAGTGAACGGTCGGGATAGAGGGCCGTGGCCAGCTGAGCAGCTTTTGTATAATCGCCCTTTGCATAAGCAGTATCGAGAGCGGCCAGTCGTGTACGGATATCCTGTGCAGGGGAATGAAAAGCGGTAAGAAGAATAAGGAGCAGGCCGTAAAAGGTTTTCATCTTCCTAAATTACTGCTTTGATCCTTACCGTATCAGAAATTGATCAGCTGTTTCACCTTCCGGTTGATGAGGGCCATGTTGAGGTATTTGATATTCAGGAATTCAAAATCCCGGATGAGCAGCAGGGAGACGGCAGCTTCTTTCAGGGCAATGGCATTGTTGAAGTATTCAAGGGCTTTATCCCTGGCACCGGCATGGGCATAGTCGAGCCCCATCCATAGCTGGGAAATATATTCACTGCGGTCCTTCATTCCCTGGTAATGTTCATCGGCCTGCTGCTGCATGAGGGAGAAATCACCGTCGGTATAGAATTTCTGCAAACCGCTGTCTCCTGCTTCCCGGGCTGCCGTCGTGGCTTCTTCCTTCTGGCCGAAGGACCAGAACAGCCGGGAAAGTTCGGAGAGCAGTTTCTTCTTTTGCTGGGCATCGTGGTCTGCTTTAAGTATCCGTTCCTTCTGTAAGGAAACGGCGGCCTCGCTTTCGTTCATATTGGCAAGGGTCATGACCTTGTTCCGTAACAGGAAATCCCAGAGCGGGTTGATGCTGATCCCCTGGTCATATATCCTGATCGCTCCTTCGTTGTCTCCTTTCGCCTGCAGTAAGATGGCCAGCCACAGGTACACATTGGACTGGTTGGCATTGAGGCTGATGGCCCGCTGGTAGGTGATCTCGGCGGCATGCCAGTCGAAATTCTGGAAGTACCAGTAGCCCAGCGATGCCTGGGTTTCGCCGGAATAAGAATCAAGGGCGACTGCTATGTCAATATTCTTCTTTGCCTGCCACAGCATCTGAACGGGATCTTCATATCCCCGGAACGAAGAGAGGAGAAAGCTGTCTGCCAGCCCGGCAAAAGCAGCGGCAAAGCTCCGGTCCCTTGCTACCGCCTGCTGAAAATATTCCCGGGCAGAAAGCACATCGGCCTTGTTCCTGTTTTCCAGGAGTAATTTTCCCCGCAGGTAAAAATCATAGGCCTGCAGATCGGAAGTAGGTATGTAATCGAGTTCCTGGGTTTCCCGTTTGGTAAGATTGGTATTGAGCACGGCAGCGATGGCAAGGGCCACTTCCCGCTGAATGGAGAAAATATCATTCATCGGGCGGTCGTAGGAATCAGCCCAGATATGTTCATCCTTGAGGGCATCAATGAGCTGAGCCGTAATCCGTACCTGGTCGGCATGACGCTGCACACTTCCCTCCAGTATCAGCGACACACCCAGTTCTTTTCCGATCTCTTTGGCTGATTTAGGTGATTGCTTATACTGCATGACCGAAGTGCGGGAAATAACTTTGTACGCCCGGATCTTTGAAAGCTGTGTGATGATATCTTCCGTAAGCCCGTCGCTGAAATAATCCTGCAGGGGATCACTGCTCAGGTTGGCAAACGGTAATACGGCAATGCTGTTAGCATTGATGGTGACTGTACCGGTTTGTTCGCTGGCGGGGCCGGTAACTACCGGATCGGAGTTCTCCGTAAGTACTTTGTATACACGAACGGGGTCCTTTACATTCTTGAGTTTTTCTTCCCGTACAAAAACCGATTCCAGTTCTTTTTTGTTGGCGATGTTCCTGTATACCACCTCAGAGATATAGATCCCGCCTGCCGGGGCCAGGCTTTGCAGCCGTGAAGCGATATTCACCACATCACCGAAAATATTACCCCCGTGTACGAGCACATCGCCCATGTGTATGCCCACCCGAACCGGTATGCGGGGTTCATTATACAGGTCTTCCTGAAGTAATTTGGCAAACTCTGTTGCATCTGTAGAACTTTGGAACAATAAGAGGGCTCCGTCGCCGTAGTACTGAACGATCTTGCCATTGAGTTCCTCCGCTACCAGCTCCACCACTTCCCTGAAGCGGTTGACCTTTTGTACGGCCAGCTCCTCATTTTCCTGCATCATGGCTGTATAGCCTACGATGTCGGCAAAAAGAATAGCTGCCAGCTGATGTGATTGCCCGGCCATAATGGTTGAAGTTGGAGGCCGAAGTTAGTAAAAGATAGAATTTAAAGGCAGCCGGAAACGGTTGAACGGTTATAAAAACAAAAACCCGTCACCACCTGCGCTGATCACATCTGTGATACAGCGCAAAATTGTAACAGGTCTTGTTTGTTTCCCCGCGGAATGCACGGGGCGTCCATTAGTTCAGGTTCCATTTCCGCATCATATCACTGGCTGAACGCCGGTTACGATGCAGGTTCCAAACCTGTGCCGATGTAATATTTGTTTGATCTTTTACATGTGCACCGGTCGCTAATGTTTCTTTTACTTCTTGTGTCAGTTGTTTTTTGTCCTGTTGGTCCAACTGCACAGTTTCAGGCATGACAATGCTCTTCATAAAGTCTCCTTTTTTAATCTGTCGTTTAATAATCGTCTGAGCTGATCGGAAGTAAGAGAACCAGGCGGCAAGCGTGTAGCTGGTATCAGATACGTTCTTTAGTAGTTGGGTACGATGCTCAGTTATCTATTGCGCCGCAAAGATACGAATGATTGGCGCTGCATCCAAATCAGCAGAGTAAGAAAGTGTTAAAGGCTTTGTTTACAGGGGGATTGGCGTACCCTGTTTCACCACCGGCAGGAATAAACCGTAACGGATGAACAGGAATGCCCGGAACCTGCAGAAATACAGCTGCTAACGCTTGTTCATAGTTTACCAACAATGCCTGATAATTTATTTTGATGGCCGGAAAGAATATTACCTTCGCAAAAAGCTGATCTATGAACCTCTTTGTTGCCGGTCTTCCTTACGATCTCGATGATGCTGAACTGGAAGAGATCTTCGAAAAATTCGGAAAGGTACTCTCTGCCAAGGTCTCCATTGACCGGGAAACAGGCAAAAGCCGCGGCTTCGGTTTTGTGCAGATGGAAAATGCAGCAGATGCAAAAGATGCCATCGAACACCTGAATGATATTTCGCTCGGGAAAAAACCGCTGGTGGTAAAAGCAGCAGATGACCGCCCGGGTGGTTCCGGCGGCGGAGGTGGCTATAATAAAGGGGGCGGCGGCGGATACAATAAAGGCGGTGGCGGCGGGTATAAAAAACCCGGATACGGAAATGACCGCAGACGGTATTGAACCACTTCTTACTCTCCCTTTCTTTCCTGGCTGACCAGTTTTACCTGCTTGATGTAATAGTCGATCCCTTCCGTTTTCCGGAACAGGATCGTGTACTCATCAAACCTTGCAGCCCGGCAACCGCCGTATTGATTCCACTCTTTCAGCAACAATACCGGGTAATAGCGGTCTTTGAACAGACCGAAAGTGAAGCTGGCCATGCAATCACCCTGGGCATAGGTGAACCAGGCCGAAACAGCCCTGTCTCCCGGATCCGTCATCACCGTATCCCGATAGGTATGAAATTTTTTTTGCCCGGTAATTGATTCATCAAAACCGCTTTTAGTGGTGGAGGAAAGGGCTGAAAAGGCTTTTTGATTGTCACGGATGGCCCAAACCCAACTGTACTGGCAGCGGTTGCGGTGGCAGGCAGTTTGACCAGCAGAATGTTTGCAATACATTTCGCACTGCCGGCAAACTCTTTTGCCAAGTACATGGAATCTGTTGAAATCAAAACCCCGGTAAGGGCCTGCTGCCGCATACCCGAAAACATTATAGACATCATTTTCACTTCCGAGATAAATGAAAGGGGATTCTGCTTTGTTCCACTTCCGGGCCGTATCAAAAGGTTCTTCCGACGGCAACGAGTCAATAAGCTTAACGGCGGCACTATCTTCCGTGAAATAAGTGACCTGCGCACGGGCCACTGAGGCGACCAGTAATATCAGTGAAAAGATAATCCGCATAGAACAGGCTTTCCTGTACAAATTACAACTGCCTGCCAGGAAGCAACTACCCTCCTGCCGGTATTTTCAGGCCGGGGAGAAGCATTTTGCACAAGCCATTAGCGGTGGTCTTGCAGACGGGCTCTTACATACCGCTGCACAATAATTATTCTATATCACTTCAGGTCTTTCTTGAATTTCAGCGTAAACTGCCAGAACTCCTGGTCATCAATACCGTTCACCGGGTCGGAGCCTTTCTGGTAGTCTATCCCTGCAGCGATATTTTCTTTTCTGAAGGGATAGAAGGCGATCCCGAACTGGTACAAGGGCAGGTATCCTTCTTTCTTTACTGTGCTGTTGTAAAAATCATTCCGGTAGGTATAGCCGGCTGTTACATCCACCAGGCTGATCCATTTAGCCGACGGATCTCCTGCCTTCTCCCTCCACCGCAAACTCCAGTTGTAGGTTGCCGAGAAGCAGAAGCGGGTAAGGGAGCCCTTTGTGCCTGATGAAGGTGCCGTAAATGTATTCTGATATTCAAGACCAGGTGACAGGCTGAATATCCCGCTCACCCGTCCGCTTTTTTCCGGGTCAAATTTGCCGTCTTCCTGCCGCACCACGGAGAGTACCGGTTTACCGATCTTTATTTTCTTGCCTAATGAAAGGCCCGGCGTAAGGTAAAGCAGCGAAGCAAAGGACCCTGTTGAATCAACCCTGTTCCTGATATATTCATTGGAAAAGGAGCCCCATAGGACAGGAAGGTCCCTGGCAAACCCATCTCTGGTAGTACCGGGGTTCGCTGAATTTCCAAACACATATACCTTCTCGAGTGACAGGCCGCCTTTGTAATTATGCTGTTCCTTGTTCAGCTGGTTATTACGGTTATAAACGGCAAAGATGTCAAGCTTGGCCTTTGAAGGCGTTTTACCTGTTTCGAGTTTTGATATCCTGTAAGCAATCCCCCCGTTGATCGTAAAGTAGTTTTTTTCCCCGGCAGGCAGGGTGAAACTGGCCAGGGCGGGTTTTGTTTTATCCAGCTTGCTGTCAAATGATTTTTTGATCTCGATCTTATCCCAGAAGGATGCTTTATCTTCCTTTCCGCCTCCCTGGCACAAAGCGGTGTTGTGTAATGCCGGCAGCATTACAAGCAGCAGCAGTAGTTTTCTCATGTTAACTGATTTTTTGTTTTACAAGACTGACACAGTCGCCCACCAATTCACAATCATCCATTTCCTTTTGTGAAATCTTGGCGCCGGGCTTTTTATGGCTTACGTAATTGTTAAGTGTGGCATGCAGGGCATCCAGTAACTGGTCATTATACCCCAGGTCTTCCACCAGCCTGAAGCTGTCCGGTAATTCCCCGGGCTTAATCTGCTGGTTACCCGCTACACCGAGGATCAGGATCTTTACTTCAATGGATACCTGGTCATCTGTTGCAGCTTCGAAGAGCCGCAACCCCGAAAGGGTCCGGGCCGCAAGGGCGTTGGAGACACGGCCCCCGGAAGAAAGATGAACTTCAATGATTACTTTGGGCGGTTTCTTCTTTGCTGCGGCTTTCTTTTTAGCGGCCTTTTTCTTTTTTACTGCCATATCAGGGGTTTATTGGTTAATGATTCCTGTACAAGGTAACCTATACGGATTTCCCTTACAACAGTGTTTTATTTGTTTCGCACCGTGTTTTAACCTTTTCCCTGAAGGACCAGGGCAGGCATCCGATCCGCCTCCGGGGAATACCGCTCAGGCCTTCTGGTATATTTCCCGTGACCCGGTGATGTACATGTCGTGGTACCCCTTCATCATTTCTTTCATCTTCTTCATTTCATCGGTATCATGCATGTACTTCTCAAAACTTTTCTCGTAAGCGGAGAGGTTCTCGTATTTGCTCACCATGATCACCCGGTTGAACTGGCCGGTCAAATCGGTCATGATACAATCCAGTTCGGCCATGCCCGCCATCGCTTCTTTAAAAAGTTTGGCGAGTTTGGAAGCATTACCGGGTTTGCAGACGAAAATGTCGTGTACGATGATCATAAGATAGTTTTTACGGTTATAAATAAAGCATCTTCCTAAAGGTCAGAAACTATCCGAAACCAGCAAAAACAAGAATCAGGTGCAGCGGCTGCAATGGAAAAACGGATGGAGATCCGCAAACTGAACCGATTCCGCCCCTGTACCATTAAAGGTTGGGAGTATACCCTAAAAAGGTTATTGTACAGGATGGAAATTGCAGATACCTTTCCTTTCTAAATATTCAGTATGTCCTCCTTTCCATCCCTCCCGCCTGAGATCAATGAGAAACTGCAGCAAATTGATTTTTCTTCCCCGCCGGCTGTCAGTCCCATACAACAGGAATGGGATTTCCTGAAAGAAGCTGAAACGGAATTCAAAAAATTCATGGCGGATAAACATATTAAAACGACCAAGGACCTTGAATACGGCCCGGTGTTGTACCTGCTCCACCAGTTACCTCAGCACTATGTAAATGTGCTGATCCATTTTGGTATGCCTGCCACCACCATAACAAAAAAAGACTGGGACACCTGGTACAAGGATATTAAAGACGGACCGGGAGTAGTGGCCCCCGATGGCACACTTTACCTTGAACAATGCTATGCCCAGCTTGATCCCAAATGGACGGAAGCACTCTTTTATTACCTGTTGCACCGGTGGCTGCAATGGACAGATGCTAAATTCGGCACCCATCCCAGGGTGATGAACGTAACCGGTCAGCAACAACTGACGATCGCTATCATGGGCGACTGGGGTACGGGCCTTTATAATGATAACGGATATCCCTCCCCTTCCTCATTGGTTGGGAAGGCAATGGCCGGGCTGCAGCCGGTCCCGGATATCACCCTGCACCTGGGTGATGTATACTATGCAGGTCTTGAAAAGGAAGAATCGGATAAATTACTTGCCAGCTTTCCCAAAGGAAGACTCGCAAACTTCACCCTCAACTCCAATCATGAGATGTATGACGGGGCCCGTGGCTATTTCTACACAGCCCTCGCCAACCCGCTTTTCAAACCGCACCAAAACGAGACCAGCTATTTTGCCATCACATTCGGTAACTGGGTGATCGTGGCACTGGATACGGCCTTTTATGATAAAAGCACCATGTATATGGATGGCGCTTTGTACGACAAAGACCAGTTGCAGTTCATCAAAGGCCTCAACATCTCCCCTTCGCAAAAAATCATTTTGATGACCCACCATACCGGGCTGACGGCAGATGGCACACAGCTTACCAATCCCTCGTATGACGGCACCGGCGGAAAATCTCCATTGTTCACCCAGGTACTGCGGGCCTTCAATGGCCGTTGCCCCGACTATTGGTATTACGGGCATATACATAATGGTATTGTCTACAATGAGCAGTCATTTGCCGGAAAGTATAAATGCCCGTCGGGTCTCAGCCCCCGGCTTCGCTGTGTCGGGCATGCTGCGATCCCGTTCGGAAAAGGCACCGGTCTTTTTGCAGGGAATAAAAACATTCCGGGTATCAGTTATTTCGCACAAACCCCCGTGCCTCCTAATTCCAATCCGATCAATCCATTCCTGGCCAACAGGGTGCTGAACGGGTTTGCGGTGATCACACTGACAGGATCCGGCATCAGTGAACAGTTTTATGAAGTGTCTCCCACTACGGGGATGCAGAAAGTATGGTCGAGTTAAGCCGGCAGCCCCTCACCACCCGTTTGATCTATACCGCATATTCAAAAAGCCGGGCTGGTTGTAGCTTGTCATAGGCCAAAAGGGCACAAGATGGCAGGCGGCAGTCAATCACATTTGCACCCGGGGCGAAACCTTACCTTCGTCATGTCAATAGTTATTCCTGTCATTCCCATGAATCAACTCCATGAGCACTGAAAACGATCAGCTGAAGGAAAAAGTCACCGCTTATAAGAAAGTACTGGAAAACACAGCCGTCTTCCGCAAGGCGTGGGCGGAAAACATAAAGCCCCTCCTGGTTGACGGGCTGAACAGTTTTCTGAACGAGAGTTCCCTGAAGGGAACGGTCGAATCATCCGCCGAGATAGAGAATCTTGAATCTGTTGTGCTTGACCTGGGACGGAGCAGCAGCGGCATCACACAAAAACTGCAGGATGCCGGGGTCAGGAACTTTATGATCAAGCATAACGGAAGCCTCACCTACCAGCAATTGTTCAATGGTAAGATCATGGTAATTGTGCAAAGCCCGTTTATAGAAGGTTACAGTGAACCCAAACAACCCGCCATCCTGGAAATCATCACCCCGGCGGAACTGAACAGGGCCGTCATCACACGGCACCTCGACAGCCTGCTGACCATCCTCACCGAATGGGAGGATTTTGATGATGAAAGCCCCAGCAGGAAGAAAGCATTTAACCCTATCGGTTTTCAGCATACCCTCTTACCTTCTTCCGGGAGCGGGGAAAATGATAAGACTTAATCATAAACCCGCCTGGCTTATCGGATCGGGTGAACAGGATTACATTGTCCCGTTTGTACATCCGGCCTGCTTGCACCCGTCTTCACCTTCCGTAAAAATGGTATGGCGCTCAGGCAATACCAGGGCCGCTGAAATGTTTTCATTTGCTATCCGGCCAGGTTCTGACCCTGATCAGGTGTGCGGCTTCTATTAGTTTGTGCAGTTGAAGCCGGATATCCAGCAGGTTGAGGTTTTCATCCAGTTCAAGTATGGTATGTGGTGTCAGCGCAAAATGAAGCAGGTTGCCCAGGGTTTCCTTCCATACTTCTTCGGTTTGGTATTGTGTAAATTGACTAAGGGTGCTGCAGGGGTTGCAAAAATCATGTTGGGAAAGGCTCCGCGGAAAATAATGCCAGGGAGAGGAATGCCGGTGACGGCCGCAATAGGTTTCGTACCGGGTAAGCGCCCAAAGGTCATCCGCCTCCCCCGGTTCAATCGTAACCGCTGATAAAAAACTCTTTTCAGCGGTGATACCAAATGCAGAAGCAGATAACCGGGTAAGCTTCTCAACGAAATAAACAGCATTGGCCGGTATGGGGCCCGGCCAGATGCGGCGGGATGCGGCGCTGTGAAGGAGTTTATCAAGCAGTTTGAGGGCGGACGGGAGACTGAAGATGTCAAAAAAATCATGTATTACCTGGTAGTGCAGGGAAGGCTGGTCCATAGTGTACATTTATTGAACAGGAAATAGCGTCAGTGCGGGGGCTGCTTAAGGAAAAGGAGGACCGGTATCTCACGGGCCGGCGGTCGGGTGGGTATACGGATGGAGGTGAATAGTGCTTGGCGTCTTTATTTTATATTGCATCCCGGTTCTCTTCAGTTTCTGAAGCGAATATAGTATAAATAAAATGGTATTACCAAAAATATGGTTTGCCTGATTGCTAAATATTAATCCACCGATGTGAATTATTTTTCAAAGAACCTGAAGTACCTGCTGAAGCGGTTCGGTGTTAAGCAGGGTGAACTTGCTGAACAGGTAGGAAAGAAACAGACCACGATCAGCAACTGGATTAATGAAGTCTCAGAACCGGATGTATCCCAATTACTGATCATTCACCATTATTTTGGTATTTCCCTGGATGCGCTGGTCAAGACCGACCTGGAGAAGCTTAAGGTGGTGGCCGATAGCCATGTGGAAGAGTTCAAAAAATTCGGCAAGGCAAAACGGGAAGTGCCGGACAAAAAAAGTGCGGCCTCCAGGCAGTATTTCATCGAAGATGATCCCAAAGAATCGATCCTTTCAGAACCGGACCCGGTAGCCAACTGGGCCGTGATGGGCCAGCTGAAACAGATCCATGAGAAACTGGATGATCTGAAAGACTCCCTGCAATCAATTAATAAGAAATAAAGGACGGCCGCTTCAGTAACCTTCGCCGTTTCCTTCCTGTACTTCATCATAAATCAGGGAACCGGGCCTCCCGGAAAATCATCCCCCTCCGGCAACAGCACCATCGATCCATAACACCGGCCCTACATGAATAGTACTCTTCAGGACGAAGCCGTTTCATCGTTTGCTGCCGTTTCTTCGATCCCCAGTGAATAATACAGGGAGTTGAGATAAATGACCGACACGACCAGGATACCCGTCACGATCAGCAGGTAAGAAAGCGTACCGGTCCTTAATCCGCTGATTGAAAATGCAAGGAAGATAAAGGCGGTGATAAAAAGGGACAGGCGTACCCTTTTCCTGATCGGCCGTATGGCTTCGGGATATTCCAATAACCCCATCATCAGGCTGACCGAACCCAGGAAGGCGGCCAGTGCGGCGCCGAACACTTCCTGTAATAAATGGCCGCCGTGTACCGGATCGAACAGGAATGTGAGGCAGGCGGCCAGCACTCCCAGTGCAATAAGGCTGAGGATACAAAGTATCTCCAGTACCGTGGCCGTGTTGAAACCTTTTTTGGCATTACGGTTGGAAAGCAGGGTAAAGAAGATCCACCACAGCACAAATACGATCGCCAGGGCCAGCCCGAAGTTCAGCCAGGTGGAAACGCCCTGTATACCGGCATTACTGATCCCGTTCACCACCCCCAGCACCACTTCCCCAAAGACGATGATCGTCAGCAGGCCCAGCCGCTCGGCCATGCTGGAAGATAAACTGAGGTCAAGCGATGATCTCCGCAGCAACTGCCGGGATATGAACGGGGGTGTGTAATTACAAAGGATCACGGCCGGGAAAAGATAGTTCAGCCATTCTTCCTGCAGAACAAGGCTGGCTCCCATCAGGCCGAGGGAAAAGAGATACAGGATAGTATAAGGCCGGTTATACTGCCGGTGTTCCCTGTCGTAAAACCCTACACTCCACCACAGGTAGGTAATGTAAAATTGCATGATCATCAGTACGATGGTCATATACTCATAACGTTTTGCTCCGGGCTGGTCGATGGTAACCGATAACGCTGCGATGATCATCACCTGCCACAGGGTCATCAGCCTTGTACGTAATCCGTTGCCGCCATGAATATCATGATAAAGGCTGCCGTTCAGCCAGCCCCAGAAGATCAGCAGGAAAAGACCGCTGTATTCCAGGAAGCTGTTCAGGGAAATATGTACAGCGAAATGATGGGTAATGCGGGAAATAGCGATCACATACACGAGGTCGAAGAAAAGTTCAAGCCAGCTGATCCGGCGTTCCCTGAATTCAGGATCGAACTTCCGGGGCGGGCCCCACCAGGAGGAGGTCAGTGGTTTTACTTTTAAAGGCAATTGCGGTTTGTTTCAGTACCCGCAAAAATAAGAAGGGAAGAGAAAGGATACCTCCGGGTGTAACCTGGTTTTCAAAGACAACGTCAGACCGGCATCACGTTAAAACAACTCCGCTATGCGCAACTTTTTATTCCCCGTACTGCTGGCCGCCCTGCTGACCCTGGCCGGCCGCACCGCTGCCCAATCGGTTACGAACAAAAGCTGGAAAACCTATATTGAAAACCCTGTCAACGACTCTGTCATTTTACATATGTACGGCGATTCCAGTACAGTGACCTCCCTGCAGGGTGATGTGTTCCTCCGGGTCCGCTGCCATGTTCAGCATGATACTTTAAGGATAGAAGACCAGGCGGATGATGCCCGCGGCTGCCCTGCTTCGGTCGGGCTGTATAAAATAAAAACAGAAGAGAACAGTTTTAGCCTGACGCTGATCGATGATTCCTGCGAAGGCCGTGTGGCCGCACTGACCAACCGGAAATGGATGGAAATAAGAAAATAAAGGTAACCGGCATTTGATCACTAACCTTCACAGATCACTCTCTGTATCACCTTCACAACCGGCCTGCCGTCAGTTATTAAATTTCACCACCTCAAAATTACTACCGTGGAGCTGGCTGAGCTGGCGGAGGTCATCATTGTTCCAGCGCTCATCCGGGGCGCCGCTGATATACAGGTTGCTGCCAATGTCCGCCAGTATCAGGCCATATTTCTTCATCGCCCGCAGGATAACCTGGTTGGTGGCCGAGAAACCGCTGATATCAAAATTTGCTTTCAGCCGTATCCTTGCTCCGAATGGCAGGGAATATTGTCCGCCGCTGCTGTTTACTTTATGGCGGGCGGGATAGATGTACGCCGGTTTCACATTACTGCTGGTCAGTGTAAACCGAATAGGATGATCGATCTCTCCCTTTATGATCTCCTCATACCGCACCAGCCCGGGAAAGATGGGAAGACCTGCGGCATCTGCCGAGGTCCATGTTTCAGGACGAAGATCATTTGACTTCAGGTCAAAGACAGCACCGGAAGATGCATCCCACCGGTTCCCGTTCACATGGGCATTGAAAAGTTCATAGAGCATCCTGTTCTCTATATCAACCGCTATTACGTGTGCATCGCCCGTTCCGTTTCCTTCAACGGGTGCATTCAGCGGAACAGGAAAAGGTCCCGAGTCGCTTTCATCTCCGTAATCGGTATAATGGATCTCCGTTTTGGGCTGGCTGCCGCATACAACGATATACGGAATACCGATCGGTGCCCCCTGCCACAACCCGCTTCCGAAGTCCGCCTTTATGGCCGGTGAGGAGATCGCTGCAATGATCTGCGTGTTATAGGGATCCACCGGTGCGGCGGAGATATCCAGGTTCCAGGGATTACCGGCAGGAAAGATTTGTATATTTTCTGCGGCCGTTTTGGTGGCGGTACAGGGTGTGCTGCCTCCCCCTCCTCCGCTGCCCTGCCCGTTTACTGACCGGGCATGACCGGCTCCATTCTTTGTACAGGCAGTGATAAATAAGCTGAAATAAATGAAACAGGAAAGAAGCATCGCAAGGCAAATCGGCTTTCGCATACGGATTGAATTGGCTGATCAGTTTTTCACAAAGATTAAGCCACACAGCAAAGTGAAAGGCTGTATAAATACGATACCGGTATTTTACTTCGTAAACAAGCGGGCTCCTGCCTCAGCGGCTGGCCTGCCAGATGAAATAGATATTCACCAGGGTATAAAATGCCAGCAGGGCATTGCCGAAATACATATCGAGTTTGACCGATGCCTTGTGCTTACCCTGTTTTACCAGCCGCAGCGCCCAGGCATTCTCCACAATAACGGCGAGTATGCTGAACAAGGTCAGTCCGTGCAAGGTATCCACCAGGGTAAAGGAAGTGGATTCCGGCAACGAAGAATCGATGATGTACTTGTTGCCCACCACCGCAAACAGGGCACCGACACTTAAGCCGAAGCGGGCATCCAGGATATCAGCATGTATAAAGAAGCAGACATAAGCGATCAGGAAAGCGATATACATACCGAGAAACATTTTCCAGAACAGGCCGCTGGCCGAGCGGTTGATCACCACCCGCACCCTGAAGTTGCTGTATTCGGTATGCGGTTTTTTAAAGCTGGTATCACCAAAAGCGGTTTCATATTTCTTGATACCGGTAGCGATCACACAGCTGTCGATATTCCAACCGCTGAGGGTGAAGCGGGGATCAAAATTGGCGCCCACGGTGTCGGCCACAAAAACAAGCGACCGGCTGTCGTACTGCGAGTTTTCAATAAAGAGACGCAGCCGCTGGTGATCGAAAGGGAAATTATTGATCTGCCAGGAATCCTTCATCACACACTGGATCTTCATCTGCATATATACCCGCCCGCCGGAGGTGTCGGTGGTGATATACGACTGGGTGACCGTCTTGGCATTAGGAATCTCCAGGTTATGTTCAAAATCAAATGCCTTGTTCTTATACTTGAACCAAAGCCAGAAACTGATCGTGTATTCCTTTTGCCGGAAATCAATATCATGGATGCTGGTGATGTATATTCCTACACTGACCTTTTCAGGAGCAGGATCACCGGCTTTGGCAAAATGGGTGACAACACAAAATAAAAGAGTGAACAGAAATGGCTTTCTCATCAGCAGTGATCAGTTTTAATGCCCTAACATACGAAAACATTTGCTTCTTATTATTTGCCGGGAAAGGATTTAAGAAATCCCGGCCGGTTTTTTTTCCTCACCCGGACAGGCACCCAATACACGATAAAGAACCACCCCGTTGTGGTGAACAAAACCCTCCCACCCTGTCTGCCCCCGCCGCAGGCCGGCATAAATCCGGTGGTTAAACATCTGCTTAGTGACAACGATCATTACCCTGAAAATTATTCGTCATTGGAAAACCGGATAAGGACAGTTTACCTTCCGGAAAAAGGAGGTTTGTATGTCATACACATGTAAGTATTTACAGTTTGGTGGCGAAAAACCCGTACCGGGATTCAATGAGTTGACACTTGATTCAAGTGAAATCCCTGCCCCGGTATTTAAATTCCTGGCTGACCCCGCAACCAAAGAACTCTGGGATCTTGTGTTTTCCGCCCAGGCTGATAAAACAGGGGTTCATTTCTACATAGGCGATCAGCCGGTACCGGGCGGTATGGATGCCCGGGTAAAATCATGGTATATGAAAGAAACTCCCGGTGGCCCGGGGCATCTGCTGACGGTGATGCCCATGATCATCGACAAATCGGGGGTGCGGTTCCCGGAAGACGGAGAAATGATCGTAAAATTCAATGTGCCCGGGGCGATCGGCAATACGATCAATACCGATAACATCCCCGGCAACACTGTGCTGGGTGAGATCTCCGGGCAATATGGCATTACCCATTTCGGCATGCATGGTGAAAATAACGGGATACTCATCACTACCCGGGTGAATGAGTTTGATTCGCTGTTGCCGCTTACACAGGACAACACCACCCGGATCGAAGGAAACAAGATAGCGGTGAAGAAAGGCCACACCTGCCTCGTACTGGCCATATTCAGGGAAAAGATCAGGACCCATTTCAAATCCATTACCCCAAAACCGAATACAGATATCATACCCGATATCGGTATCAGCATCCTGAAAGAACTTGCTGCGAAGGAAAGGGTAACCGTTATGCCTGACCTGTCATTCAACATTTCAGGGTTCAAAGACATCAAATCCGCAGAGACCCTGGTGGATGCGGTGATCGAGGCCCATGTGCCGGTACTGAACTAACTGCAGGGATATTGAGCACTAATGGCGGGAGCGATCCCGCCATTTATTTTTCTGCTGCTGCTACCCTTCCGGGTGGCCTGTTATCAAAAGCCTTTCTTGTTCTTATTCTGCCACTCCCGGTATTTATCCGCCAGGAATTTATAGCCTTTTGAAAAGAAATCCTTGGTGGCCACTGTAAAATGATCACCGGGGAAGTACTCAAAGACCATCTTCGCCTGCAGGGCCTGCATCTCTTTGTCAAGTTTGTGCACGGCCCCCTGCAGTAAAAAATTATCCTGCTCCCCTACCGTCACCCGGATCTTTCCCTCCAGCAGTGGTTGCAGTGTGCCCCAGTTATTGCGGAGGTTCGCACATATATCATATTTCTTCCAGTGTTCAAAGGCCGCCGGGTTTATCTTACCTGTTACCGGGTCGCAGATCGTTACAGGGTTTCCATCCGCACCCCTGGGGCCAAACACGGCATCGAAGGAATGCATCTGTTCCCCGCGGTACACCACTTGCTCCTGCCGGTAGGCAAGCCGCATCGTTGCCCAGGGGAAGAAACCGGCTACGGTAGCCACACTGCGCAGGCTGCTGTCTTTTGCATAGTACATATTTTCATTCTCGTAGAGGTTCACCTGCTGAAAATCCCGGAAGTCGACCGGGTCCGGTGAACTGGACCAGGTGGCGGTGAATACAGAAGGGTATTGTGTCTGCAGCCACAGAACCGTCCACCCGCCACTGCTGTGCCCCGTAAGCAAGCGGGCGCCATCTGTTCTGAACCGGCTTTCCACGGCGGGTATCAGTTCTTTTACCAGCGCATCACCCCACGGACCGTTATTATCACTGTTTGCATATACGGAATGACCCAGTGCACAATTGCCATCGAGGTACACCGTGATAAAGGGAATGCTGTCGAGTAAACGGCCACGGCTGATGGTATCGCCGGAAAAACGGTGGTAATCGCCGCCATATCCAAAGACCAGGTACAGCACGGGGAATTTCCGGGTACTGTCCGTATAATATTCAGCCGGCAGTGCCACGGCCGCATTAATGGTCATTTCTTTTTTATGAAATGAGGAAAGCAGGGCGGAGGGCACTTTCATTTCCCTGATAAAGGTGGTTTCATGAAAGACCGGCTCCGGTACCACTTCCGTACAGATCACCCTGTAAGTTTTGGTGTATTCCTTTGTAAGAACAACCTTCTCCGGTTTGGAGAACATATTGCCCGGGCTTTCTGCAATGGCCCGGCCACCAAGGTTACGGTCCCATACCACCTGCACATTATACTCCCCTCTTTCCAGTTCGGACAGTTTTACCGGGAAGGAAAGCGCCTTATCATCCAGCAGCACAGCACTGCCCGGTTTGATATTCTTCACTTCCACCGACATACAGGGAAAAGAGGTGATTCCTACCATAGCATCTTTCGGTGTCTTGTTGTCTTTATTCAGGTAGAGCAGCACCTTCCCGCTGAAGGGGCCTTTAAAGGCAGCCGGTGTATAACTCACACTGAATTGCTGGGCCTGCAGGCACAGAAAGGTGCAGGCGGTGAAGCACAGTAGAAGGATCCTTTTCATGTTGATTTTTGTTGTACATAAAGATAGGCCCTTCGGGAATTACCCGGCGCAGACAGCCGGATTAATACCATCGTAACAGACATTCCGGGCCTGCTGTATTTTATGCAAAGGAGAAAACACCCGTTACAAAAAGGTCATTTCACGGTACAGGTGGCTTCATGAACATTATACTTTCGAAAAAAAGGTATGGCATTCTTCGACAGATCATTCCGGAAAGAAGACCTCTTCCTTTATCTTGTCACCCTGGGATTACTCATCTTTCTGGGATACTATTTTGTGCAGAGCCGCAATTCCATTTTATCCGCCGTACAGTTCAGCAAGGATAAAGTACCGGCGGAATACAACATCCTGTTCGAGTCATCGAGAATGAAATATGAGTTCGCTTCCAAAGTACTTGCTGCCAATTCGATGCGGAATAACATGTCGTTCCTTGTTGGCACCTTTTTATGTGTGCTCGGCACCATGATCGTGGTAAGAAGACTGCGTGACAGTATTGAGGTGGGAGCACAACAGGGTACCGGCAATTTCAGTGTAAAAACATCTTCCCCCGGCATATTCCTTTGTCTTATCGGCGGGGTGCTCATCATTCTTTCCGTTATACTGAAAGATAAATATGAAGTGACGGAAGGCTCGGTAGAAGCAATCATCCCGGCTAAAACAAGTACAGGCAAGGATACGAAGGATACGCTGAAAAATACCGGAGCAAACAAAAAAGATTCATTAATTGATATTCGATAACCAAAATCAGTATATGAAAAGTTTATTCCTGTCCGGAATGTTCTTCCTGTTGGTGGCAACCGGTTTTCAATCACCCCTGATCACCGATGAGGAGAAAGCAGTGATGGCGGATCAGTTCCTGCTGGAAAGAACGATCGCCCTGTCTAAATTGAAAAACTGCGAGGCGTACCTGGCAAGCTACGACCTGATGCTGGCCCGCAAACAGGTTCGCAGTTTATATCCGAAAGTCATTAAAACGGAACCCCGGGAAGATATCATTAAGATACTGGAATATAATATCCGTCAACTGAACTGCCGGTATACGCACCCTGCACCCGGTATGGTGCAGGGAGAAAACCTGAGTCCGGCACCCGCAGAGTCACCCATCATCATTCACTACGGGCCGGGAGGGGTAAAGACCGGCAGGGTGGTGCCGCTGGATGTGTACCTGTATTCCTTGCTGTCGAAAGATCAGCGGGACCAATTGCAAAGATCCCTTTCTCCTGAAAGCCAGAAAATTCTTTCAGATTTCCAAACCAGGAATAAGGACCTGTACAAAGACCTGGAATCATATAAACCAGAAGAAATTAAATGGGAGATGTTACCAAACGAATACAAACTTCCGGGTGACAATAAAATTCCTTCAAATTATAAAGCGCAAAGCGGAACGATTGATATTGACCGGCTGAAAGATAAAAAATATACCGATTCCATCCGGAAAACCAGAACGATCGATGATTTTTGAAATAGCTTATTACCTGATCACCGTTTTTAACTGCCCGGCAGCGGCGATCACACAAGGGACCGGCTCAGCCGTACTGGCCTTCTCATCAAAGGAGCCGGTCTGCGGCTTAGTGGTGACTTCCCACCGGGTTTTCCTTTGCATATTTCGCCCAGGCATCAAATACTTTTTCTTCAATAGCTGTAAAGCTGTCAGAAACAAACCTGACGTCAGCCGTTATGTGTAACCCTTTTTTAAGTACAGGATAATAATAAAGGTGAGTCAACGGGCAGCCATCAGCAAGTTGACTTAAGTAAGGGTCATGCGTAAATATTGTTCCCTTTTTATCACATCTGAAATAGCAGATCATTATTGCCGGCATCTTCACACTGCCTGTATGTAACCTGAATCTTTTAAAAGATATATTATCAATAACTGTATCAGCCATTGGCTCAGGATCACCGTGATACACCCATTTTCTTTTATAAGGAAAATTCCATCCGCTTATCATTTGTATTGATGTATCCAGGTATGAATATTTTCTTATAAGCCTTGCTGTATCAGTGAAAGTTTTAAATTCATATACTGAAGCTGATCTAAGGTCGTTGAATCGGTACCATAAAATCGAATTTTCTTCCCGGATCCCGTTTTTGTCAACGAAAGTATGTCCGCTGCTAACTGTTTCAATTGCCATACTGTCAC
Source organism: Chitinophagaceae bacterium (assembly GCA_046329665.1). GTDB lineage: Bacteria > Bacteroidota > Bacteroidia > Chitinophagales > Chitinophagaceae > JJ008. Next base: position 255,110 of record JAXLUG010000003.1, read on the forward strand.
GGTACCAAATTTTTTCTCTTGAAGGAGAAAAGATGAGTGATGTCTCATCTCCTGCCGGGTTATGATGATACAATTTATATTCTACAACTTCAGTTCTTATTTTTTTTGATACGCTGTGTTTTTTACTACAGCATGATATAAAAAATATACAGATAAACACCCATCTGCTCATTAGCTTATTTCTGGTTTTTAAAAATGAACTTATTAGTCGTTTAATTTTTATCTCTGATATAAACCACTAGAACACAAAAGCATATTCCCATGATTCTGTTTTATCTTTATAATCTGGCGGAACCGTATCGGGCGGATGAATAATATTTACCTGCACCATGTGATATGCATGCTGCGGACCAACCCAGGCCTGATTCGCAATTTTTTGAAGTATCAGCCCGTAATCATCAAAATGCTCTTCCCATATCTCCGGTTGCCATGCATTAGTAAAATGCCCTCCACCGGGTTCTGTAGATTTTTTTACCCCTCTCAGAATTACTGACGCTTTCACTAAGAAATAAAAATCAGGGGGACCTGCATTTTCCCTGTACACCTCCCATCTCATCGTTTTATTCTGAATCAACTCATACTCCACAGCCTCCCCGCTGTTGCCGCCACAGGCAATGATCGCCCCTCTTCCTGCCACCTGTCTTGATGTATTGCAGGCATCGTTACAATAAGAATACATGTACGACCAGACCGTGCTGCCATCCGGGTAAAACTCCACCCAAAACACATCATAGCACTGCTCCACCTGCTCTCCCCGTCCCTGGCCGGGTGCAGCGGCCTTCGCCCGCTGATCGGCGACTCCCATTGAAGCAGGTTTACCATCCTTGAACTTTATCTCATACAACAGAAAATCGGCCACACTGGTAAATGTCAGCCGGAAAGTGCCCGGCGCCGCCTGCTCCGTAAATACTTTCTTTATCAAGCCGGCCGGCAGTTTTGTCCCGCTGCTTATATTTTCAGGAATATACTGTACGATGTTTCCCTTCCCGATCTCTCCTCCGGCATCTGTTCTGAATAAAACAGTATTTTCCGGCCGGATCTCCTTATTGGTATTGGAAACAAAACTGCTGCGCAGGGGAACGAGAATGAACTTCATCCCTTCTTTGTACTCCTCCACCTGCATCCGGCTGAAATCAAGACTTTGCTTTACCCGTTGTATCGTTGCTTTTCTTTCCGGCTCTTCGTGTACCTGGGTCTCCAGGTCCATCCAGGCATTTATTTGTTTGATCAGGACAGAGTCCGGGGCAGCAGCGGGTGGTACAGGGGCCGCCAGCTGATCCGATTGCTTCTTGCAGGACAGCAATGATAAAACAAAGAGAAGGCCGCCGATGATGGGACAGTAGCTGAATTTTTTCATAGATGCAGGTTTTACTGGTTAACAGGTTCAAATATATAAGCAATAGCTAAGTGCCCCCTGCCCCATTATCGTTGGAAATATCTACCTGCTTTTTCCGGATAAAGCGGGAATTTGCTACACTAATTGTGGTGGAAATCGGGCTTGAAGCCGGTGATTGACACGGGAAAAACAGTGAAAATGCAAACGGCAGGTTTTCTGTAGTAAAGCTGGCTTTGGTAGATTCAAACTATCTCTTTCACCGAAACAAGGAAGGGAACATCCCATAACTCATCACTATCCCAAACACAAACAAGTAATGACTTCGTACTGAAGCTTACCAAAGGGTATTACCCCTCCCGCACCACTTCTACATTAATATGATTTGCTTTACAAAAAACCAGCAGTTCTTTCTCAAAATGCCGGATACGGCGGCGCTCGGTGCCCCAGTTAAAACTAAAGAAAAAGCCCCCGCCGGCGCCCCCTGCAATGATCTCTAATTCCACCTCGCCCTGTGCGGCCCTGCCGGTATCCAGCCGCAGGCATACCACCATACGGTTGCTGTTCAGCCAGCTGTATTCCTCAAATACCCGGATAAATCCGCCCTCGTACACACTTTCATGTGCCTGCTGCCAGAAGTTGTATACAAAACGGGTAACAGGCTCTTCCAGGCCGTGGCCCTGCAGGGAGTAGGTTTTGTGGCGCATGGGTAAAGGTAGGAAAGGCAAAAGAGAGCCGCCAATGGTAAGATAGCAGCGATACTGCCGGCCGCATATGCGTTCAGCTTATAAGCGGGCCTTGAAATCAAGTTCGTTCCTGGTCAGTGTCTCTTTTGCCAACTCATAGCCGGCATCGGCATGCCGTATCACTCCCATTCCCGGATCGTTTCTTAATACACGGCTCAGTCGTGCCGCCGCTTCATCGGTTCCGTCGGCCACGATCACCATCCCGGCATGGATGGAATAGCCCATCCCTACCCCGCCACCATGATGGAGCGAAACCCAGCTGGCGCCACCGGCGGTGTTCACCAGTGCATTGAGCAGGGGCCAGTCGGCCACAGCATCACTGCCATCCAGCATGGCTTCCGTTTCCCGGTTGGGCGAAGCGACAGAACCGGTATCCAGGTGGTCCCGGCCGATCACGATCGGCGCTTTGACTTTTCCGGTTCGTACCAGTTCGTTAAAGGCCAGCCCGGCCTTCTCCCGTTCCCCCTGGCCCAGCCAGCAGATACGGGCAGGCAATCCCTGGAAGGCGATCCTTTCTTTGGCCATCTTCATCCAGCGGATCATACCCGTGTTACCGGGAAACATATTCATGATCAGTTCATCGGTAACGGCAATATCTTCCGGATCACCACTCAGCGCCGCCCAGCGGAAAGGGCCTTTCCCCTCGCAGAAGAGAGGACGGATATAGGCCGGTACAAAACCGGGGAAAGCAAACGGGTTGAAAGCTGACGGCTGAAGATGTAACGGTTCAAACAGTCCCTCACCGGGTTCCCGGCCTTCTGCCTTACACTTTTCGCTATACTCCTTTGCCCTGGCCCGGATATTATTTCCGTAATCAAATGTGATGGCGCCTTTGTCCATCAGCTGCAGCATAAGCTGTACGTGCAGGTACATACTTTCATAACTGCGCCGGATGTATTCTTCCGGATCGTTCTGCCGGAGTGCCCGGGCCTGTTCATTGGTCAGCGTGTGCGGTACATACCCGATCAGCGGGTCGTGGGCCGATGTCTGGTCCGTTAATGTATCCGGAATGATCTTTCTTTCCAGCAGTCGTTGCAGCAAATGAACGGCATTGCAGCGTACACCGATACTCTTCCCTGTTCCCTGCTTTTTATATTCGAGTGCGGCATCGATCGCTCTGTCAATATCGGTATATTTTTCATCCAGGTATCTTGTCTCCAACCGTTTGTCGATCCGCCATTCTTCCACTTCGGCAATCAGGGCCACCCCTTCATTCATGGTAATGGCAAGTGGTTGTGCGCCGCCCATCCCGCCGAGGCCGGCTGTTACATTGAGGGTTCCTTTGAGGGTGCCGCCAAAATGTTTGTCGGCAGCAGCGGCATAGGTCTCATAGGTGCCCTGCACAATACCCTGGGAGCCGATGTAGATCCAACTGCCGGCGGTCATCTGCCCGTACATCATCAGGCCTTTCTTTTCCAGTTCATCAAAGTGTTCCCAGGTGGCCCACTTCGGTACGAGCTGTGAATTGCTGATGAGTACCCGCGGGGCATCCGGGTGTGTTTTTAAGATCCCGACGGGTTTACCGGATTGTATAAGGAGTGATTCATCATTCTCCAGCACTTTCAGCGCCCTGATGATCGTATCGAGTGCTTCAAAATTGCGGGCGGCCTTTCCTCTTCCGCCATAAACGATCAGGTCGTCGGGCCGTTCGGCCACTTCGGGATTGAGGTTATTGAGCAGCATGCGGAGGGCTGCTTCCTGTATCCATCCTTTGCAGGAGCGCTGGTTACCGGCCGGGGTCTTGTATTTAACGGGATCGTACTTCATAAAATATCCTGGATGCGTTATGCTTTAAAGGTTGTGTTGTTTGTTCAATACTGAATGCGGGGTGGTATATTCTCGTTGTGTGTTCTGCACAGAACCGGTATGAAAATATACAGGCAATATATGAACTGCAACACAGAATATATCTGGTGGCAAAAGTCGTTATTCTTCGATAAATAATTTATCTTGTTCTTTTAAACCTTACTAATGAGCATACACATCAGTGCCCGGCCCGGTGAGATCGCTAAAACGGTCTTACTGGCAGGAGACCCGCTGCGGGCCCGTTACATCGCCGAACATTACCTGCAAGATTCCAAACTGGTCAGCCAGACCCGCAATGCCTTTTATTTTACGGGCCTTTACAAGGACAAGACCATCACAGTGGGTGCCAGCGGTATGGGTTGTCCTTCCATCGGTATTTACTCTTACGAACTCTATACGGAATACGAAGCAGAAACGATCATCCGCATCGGCACCTGCGGCGCTTATACCACGGACCTGAAACTGTTCGACCTGGTGAATGTAGATGAGGCAGCCAGCGAAAGTACGTTTGCCCGCTATGCCTGGGGTTTCAAAGAAGACAGTATGCGTCACCAGGGAAAGGCCTGGCGGCAGATCAAACGGGCCGCCAAAGAACTGAACATCCGGCTGGTGAATGCCACGGTGCATTCCAGCGATATCTTCTACCGCAAGAATAACAAGATCCCAAAAGTGGCGGCCCGCCATGACTGCCTGGCCGTGGAGATGGAAGCTTTTGCACTCTTTGCCAATGCCAGGCACCTGGGCAAAACAGCGGCTACCCTGCTCACCGTTTCGGATGTGATCCCGACACATGAAAAGATTTCGGCGGATGAACGGGAGAAGGCACTGCAGCCGATGATCGAAGTGGCGTTACATGCCGCTTGCAGTCTGTAAGCAGAAGTTCTTGGTTTGCCGGTGGCGCTCAGCTGATCTTCAGGCCGGACAACATTAAGTTACGCTTTTGTATTTTTCTGCCGGTCACTGCGGTAGGTTCTCCGGGAATTTTTATCGTCATTATCTAAACCTTTACAGGGAGAAAGCGGCATAGGAACTGTTCAGTTCGGTCTTCTTTGTTGCTGCAAAGGCATTCACTTCGTTCACCAGGGAAAAATCCTTGATCAGACCGGCCACTTTATTAATGTCATCGGCGAAGATGCGGTCCTCTTCTGCAAAACTTACATAACGGCGCACAAACTCATGGGCAAATTCGAGCAGGGCTGAGCTTTTCAGCGGTCGACGGAATTCAATGGCCTGGCAGGCCGACAATAATTCAATGGCCAGGATGTACTCCAGGTTATCCAGCACCCGGTTAAGTTTTCTGCCGCTGATGCTGCCCATACTGACATGGTCTTCCTGCCCCAGCGAAGTGGGAATACTGTCGGCACTGGAAGGGAAACATAATGTCTTATTCTCCGTAACCAGGGCCGCCGTTGTGTATTGCGGTATCATGAACCCGCTGTTGAGCCCTACGTTGTTCATCAGTAATACGGGAAGTCCCCATTTTCCTTCCAGCAATAAATAACAGCGCCGGTCGGAGATATTACCGAGTTCGGAAGCCGCAAAGCAGGCATAATCGAGCGGTAAGGCCAGCGGCTGCCCGTGGAAGTTGCCACCGCTGATGGTATCGCCGGCGGAGAGAATGACGGGGTTATCGGTAACGGCATTCAGTTCGGTCTCGGTCATTTCCTTTAAATGCAGCCAGGCATTGCGGGAAGCCCCATGCACCTGCGGCATACAGCGGAGTGAATACGGATCCTGTACCCGTCCGCAATCAATATGGCTTTGCATGATGGCCGAATCACTCAGCAGCAGCCGCAGCCGCTGTGCCACGAGTTTGTTTCCTGCATAGGGACGAAGGGCATGCAGGCGTTCATCAAAAGGAGCCTTGGTGCCGGTCAGGGCCTCGAGGCTCATGGCACCGATGATATCGGCCGCTTCAAGGCAGTTGTGCATCCGCTGCACAGCTTTGATGGCAAAGGCCAGGATGAATTGTGTGCCGTTGATAAGGGCCAGTCCTTCTTTCGGGCCCAGCTGAACCGGTGCCATACCGAGTGCATCGAGTATTTCCCTGGAAGGGCAGCGCTTGCCTTTATAAAATACTTCTCCCAGCCCGATGAGGGGAAGGAACAAATGTGCAAGCGGGGCAAGATCGCCGCTGGCGCCTACACTGCCTTTTTCCGGCACCACCGGTATCACTTCGTTTTCGATATGCCAGATGATCCGCTCCATGGTCGGCAGTTGCACACCGCTGTAGCCCTGTGCCAGGGCATGTACTTTGGTGATGAGCATCAGCCGGGCCACTTCTTCCGCAATGGCATCCCCCACTCCCACACTGTGGCTTTGTAATATCTTATACTGCAGGGTGGCGGTATCTTCTTCAGATATCCTGGTATTGGCCAGGATGCCAAAACCGGTATTGATGCCATATACGGTCTTGTTGTTTGCCACGATATCCCGGACATCCTGCTCACTGGCCTTTATTTTCTGTATCGCTTCAGGCGACAGCACCCCTTTTGTTTTACCCGCTGCCATGGACAGCACAGTATGAATGGTGAGGGCTTGTATGCCGTAATGGAATGTTTCCTGCATGAAAGAAAGTTGATGCCGCAAAGTAAATTAATCCGGTGATATGGCTGGTTCGCATCTTTGCCCGTTATCCAATGCGGTGCATACCCTCCTGCCAGGGCCCTTTGCCGGGGTATGGCCGTTTTCTTCTGTCTGCCAGGCCCTGCTGAGCCTGATGCAGCAACCGGTTCGTCTTTCCGGGCAAACCAACTTCGGATGCAACGGTTTGATAAAGCATTCTATCTTTACCAAAATTTTCTATGCCCCGGCTTCTTGCAGCTGTTTTGTTTTCGCTGTTCATCCTTCCTGCACCGGCCCAGGATGCCACCCGGGTGGCGATCAGCACCACGGGCTGCTCGGTGGAGGTATTTTGTTTTCCGGGCCGCTTTGATGCCTACGATCTTGACGATGGTTCCACTGTGTATGCAGACGACTGCGAAAAGGATGGTGTGACCTGGGGTATTTACTGTGTGAAACTGAAACGGCCGCTCACTAACCTCTCCGCTGCAGAAGATACCATGGTCACCTATCTTGATTTCCTGAAACTCGATTATGGGATCGTAAAGGGCAAAGGGTACGACAAAGGCCACAAACTGAACAAGGATGATAATACCCGCGGCATATTTGACACCTGGGAGGATGCCGATAATAATAAATGGAAGATAAAGGCATGGACAAACGGGCAGTTCATCTGTGTTCTGCATGTACACAGTGCTAAAGAACTGCCGGACAAAAAAACCGGCATCTTCCTCGAAGGGTTACTTTTCCCCGGCATGAAAAAAAATAAATAAAACAGGCTTTATGTTTCTTCGTTCCGCCTTTCTCTGCTTACTGGTCCTTATGTTTCAGTTTTCCTTTTCACAGGTGTTTAAAAAAGTACCGGTTGGAAAATCCGGCTGTGCTGTGTATACCTATTGTGAACTCAGGATCGAAGAAGCGAAGAGTGAAGATTCTTCCACCGTTTATACCGGCGAATGTGTAAAGGACCAGGTCACCTATGGCGTGATCTGTGTAAAACTGCTGACACCGCCTGAAAACCTGGTGATGGCCGAAGACCTGCTGATCGCTTATCTTGATTACCTGAAGACCAGTTTTTCAATTACAAAATCGGCCGGCTATGGAAAAGGCCACCGGCTGAACAACAATGAAAATACCCGCGGGGTGCTGGACTACTGGGAAGATGCTGACAAGAATAACTGGAAGATAAAGGCCTGGACCGACGGGAAATTCATCGGTGTTCTCTATGCCTACAGCCTGAAGGAGTTACCGGAACAGAAAGTGAACCTGTTCCTTGACAGTTTCCGTTTACCGGGCATGTGATCCCATCATTAGTTTTTTATAACCCCTCCGCCCTGGTTGGTATTTCCGACGGGGGGCGGTGGCTGAGCGCTGGGCACCACGACCAGCCGGCTTCGTTGTTGTTCTGCAGCAAGCGCCGGCAGCGGGCTGGGGTCAGGCCGTACGGGAGCACCGGTATCAGGAAGCAGGAGCTCGAGCAATAGTACCGGTCTTTTTTCTTTATCCTCGCAGGTGGAGGAAGCGAACCACTGACCGATGGCTTCCCCGGCAGGCGTTCCCTCCTGGTAGTTGATCATAAAACCGTTGTTGCCGTAACGGAGCATATTCTTTACCTGTTCGGTTACATTGATCTTGACCGGCTTGTTCATTTTATCCTGGCTTATCTTCTTAAGGGCAATATTCTTTTCATCTGTCATGGGCTGCTTCAGCCAGGTGACGGAGGTGTCTTCCCAGGTCTGTGCGATGCGTTTAACCATGATCTTATATTCAAAACTCAGGGGATTATCAGAAGCTTTATTGAGGTGGATGGGAGTAAGAACCAGTTGTGCGTTGACGAGCTGGTCCGGTTTAATGATCAGGCCCAGCGACTGAAAGTCAAATGCCAGCAGGGAGCGGCATTCCAGGTCCCTGTTATCTTCCGTCCACCGGGCGGTGCCGATATAAGCAGGGTTGCCCCCGGGTTTATCCTCCAGAAGATTGCTCAGGATCACTGTCCGGGCATTGCTGTCGGAGGTAATGTTGACACTGTACTGGCGATAGCTGGCGAAACTTTGTTGTGCAGGCAGGGATCCGATCATCCCTGTTACCAGGAGAAGGGACAAAGCAATGGGTTTGCATTTCATGGTGCTGCTGGTTTAGCGGTCTGTATAAAAATAGAATTATTTACGCCGTAAACTCAACTTTACCCTGTTAAAAAAAAGAGGAACAGGTTTGCAGGGCTCCTCCCGGCCCGGTATTGAACTAAAAATCTTCTCTAAAAGCCTGTTTTCAATTATCTTTGCCCCCTTCAATTTGAAAAGAAGCAGAGCCGGTAGCTCTCGAATAGAGCATCCCGATCTTAATCGGGAAGGTCAGGGGTATCCGGGTTAAGTTCTTATAGCATATTGGTCCGGTAGCTCAGTTGAATAGAGCAACTGCCTTCTAAGCAGTAGGTCATTGGTTTGAATCCAATCCGGATCACAAAAGCAGGTCATACAGGGCCTGCTTTTTTTAATATAGCCTGTTGATATTTTACCGGCAGTACAGCCTTTTTAAAAGGCCGAAGGGCACCCTTGCGGATGCCCTTGCGGCGTTGAGTAATGTTAGTTCATCAGTTACCTTTTCGTTTACAATTTGGTTTTCATAAAACCTGGATCTTAGGATCTTTCACAGATACCGGATCTTTGGTTTTCATTACTCCTGGGTTTTAGTTTTTCATCGATAATGGATCTGGCTTTTCAGGATATTGCTGTCTTTCATAAGGATAATGGATCAGCAATCTCAATTCAGTTAGTTGGGCGTAACTGGCTTTTCCTTTTCTTCGGATAAGCCAGTTTCAATATTTTTTTCCGGGAAACAATTCTCAGCCAGGTGCTGCTGCACTGTCTTTATGTTTAAATCTCCCGTTGCAACCAGTTTTTTAGCAGTAAGTCTGTTTCTTTGCGTCTGTACCGAACCGGGGGGATCAATAATAGCTGCCGCCCTTGTATATGTTGCAAGGGTTAGGGTGGTGACTACCACGAAGGCAGGGATCAGCTGGGTTCGTTTCATAAATACGGATCGGCTACTGTAAATTTCAGGGTCAAAGATGTGCAAAATCTGTAGTGATCGTTAGGAAGTTTTACGATAGAAAAAACCACATCCGCAACAAACAATTCGCTTTTAAAGCCTTGTGGAGAAAAAAAATTTAAAAAAAGTTTTGAAATGTCAGCCGGGGTGAATGTAAAAATAGAAGACAGCTGGAAAAAGGTGTTGCAGGAAGAGTTCAGCAAGCCGTATTTTGAACAGATCGTTTCGCATATCCGGACGGAAAAGGCACAGGGAAAGATCATTTATCCGCCAGGTCCCGCCATTTTTAATGCCTTTGACACCACTCCCTTTGACAACGTGAAAGTGGTGATACTCGGGCAGGACCCTTACCACGGACCCGGCCAGGCACATGGGCTTTGTTTCTCGGTACAGAACGGCGTACCACCACCGCCTTCCTTACAAAATATGTTCAAGGAACTGCATGAGGATATCGGTTTCCATATCCCGGCACATGGCAACCTGACCAGCTGGGCCCGGCAGGGTGTGTTCCTTCTCAATGCATCGCTTACCGTACGAGCCGGGGAGCCTATGAGCCATTCAAAGATCGGGTGGGCACCATTCACCGATACGGTGATAAAAAAGATCTCGGAAGGAAAGGAACATGTGGTGTTTATGCTGTGGGGAAAGTTTGCCCAGGAAAAAAGAACCCTGATCGATGAAAGCAAGCATCTGGTGTTGCGGGCAGCACACCCTTCACCCCTTTCCGCCCATGCCGGTTTCTTTGGCTGCCGGCATTTTTCAAAAGCGAATGAGTACCTTGTTTCAAAAGGCATCGAACCGGTTGACTGGTCATTAGGATGAAAACAATAAAGAACATAGCAGCCCTCTTCTTTGCCCTCTGGGCCATGCTGAGTTTTATCCTCAGCTTCCTGGTCGTATTCATTCCCTCGATGCTTTGCTGGCTGATCCCGGACCCGAAAGGTCAGGCTGTATTCATCTGGCTGGCCCGGCAATGGATGAATGTGTGGCTCTTCATTACCGGCTGCCCGCTGAAAGTAAAAGGAAAGGAGCATTTTCAAAAAGGGAAAACCTATATCGTCACGTTCAACCACAATTCATTGATGGATGTCCCTCTCTCCTGCCCCTATGTGCCCGGCGCCAATAAAACGATCGCCAAATCATCTTTTGTAAAAGTACCTCTATTCGGGTTCTATTACATGAAAGGCGCCGTACTGGTAAACCGGAAGAGCGAGGAAAGCCGCAGGAGCAGCTATGAAAAAATGAAGCGGGTATTACAGAAAGGCATGCATATGTGTATATATCCCGAAGGCACCCGCAACCGAACCGGCGAGCCGCTGAAGAAATTTCATGACGGTGCCTTCCGGCTGGCGGCTGATACAGGCACCCCCATCCTGCCGGCGGTTATCTTTCATACCAAAGACGTGTTACCGGTGGGCCGGGGTTTCTGGTTCTGGCCTCACAGACTGGAAATGCATTTTCTCCCTCCCGTCACCGTTGCAGGAAAAAAAGCAGAAGCATTGCGGGAAGAAGTTTTCGGGATGATGAAAGATCATTTAACGGCCAACGCCGGTTAGAAGTTCGGGAACGAACGGGTGCGGTTGATCCGCAGGTCCTGCAGCACCGTGGCTTTGGGGCTGATCGTAAAATTGAAGAACCGGTACAGGCCCACCGGTGTTACGTCGATAGACATCTGCCAGCAGTGCATCTCCCTTGAAATAGACATGGTAAGGCTCTGAAGTTTCTTGGTATTAAGGTCGTAATACCCGTTGGTGGAAAAATTCCATTTCGGCGTAAGGTTGTAGCTGCTGTTGAAGTTGATGTTGGAAGTATATTTCTTTTCAAACTTCCGGGCAATATCATTGAACTGGTTGATGAAGGAAAGCGAGAAGCCAAAACTGATCTGCCACTGAATATTGAAGTCGACAAACTCCGAAGCGTTTTGCTGTGCATACCCGAGCAGCCGCTGCTGGTCGGCAATCAGGCCGGGGTCCTGCAGTGCCTGCTCCGCCTGTTTCTTTCGCTGTTCTTCCTTCTTGGGGTCCTTGGGTTTACTTCGGAAACTGCTGCTTACGGATACACTGCCGTAAGTGAGCCGTCCCGGGCTGAACTTGCCGCCCTGCCAGGCATATTTGCTGATATCGGCCCCGATCGCATTGTACTGGTACGGGTCGAGCAATGAACTGGCGGTGATATTGATCTTTTCAAATAAAGTGGTGCGGAAATAAAGGTTGATCATGGAGAGCTTCATCGAATCTGCCAGGAAGTTGTATCCGCCGGAGAAACCAAACCCGTCGATCAGCTTTATCTTCTTGATCGCATTTTCACCGGTATCCTTCTTCGAACGGTATTTCATCTCCAGGTTATTATCCAGCTGGAAACCGATGCCCCCTGTCTTTCCCTCGCTGTAGCCCGGGTACAGGGCGCCTGAAAATTCGGAGAAGCGGTACGCATAACCCGGCGCAATAGTATCCGTATAATAATGGCTGCGGGAAAGGTCCGGTTTGTAATTCAGGCTGATGCTTGGCCGGATGACGTGACGGATAGCCATTACCCTTGATTTCTTAAAGGTGTAGGTGCCGAAGATTGCTGTATTAAAACTGAGGGAGAATGAAACCTGGTGGTCCATAAAGAAACCCTTCGTGATGGTCGTATCCGATTTTTGTTTGGCGGTGTTCCACTTGCGCCGCATCTTTTGTGCGATCCATACCTGTGAATAAGATACCCCGGGCGAAACGATCACCGCACCGCCCAGTACGGGTGGCAGCGCCAGGGTGATCGGAAAGTTATGGGTGGCCCCCCACTGCAGCGTATCGATCAGCCGTTTCAGCTGGAAGGCTGTATCATAAAACGAGAACTGGTTGCGCAGGTTTCCCTGGTAAGCGATCCCCAGTTTTTCATACCATTTGGGTGAGCCGATCGATTCCTTTTTCTGGAACGGATAGAGTGTGCTGACAGAGAACCCGGCGTCCGGCAGGCTTACATTGATCAGCCGGGTGGTATTGTTCTGGTTGTGGTTGGCGGATAAGGTAAGGTTGTACGGTTTACCCGCCCATGATTTCGCATAGGTAATAGAAGAACCCAGAAGGTTCTGGAAGTTCTGCCGCGGGCTGTTGGGCACATACTGGTTGTATTTGGTGGAGCCTGCATTCACACTGGCGGAAAAGGTAGTGCCGGGTCTGGCCTTACCATCCACAGCATGGTTCCAGGTAATGGCATAGCTCTTATTCTTAAGAAAGTCAGGGTCGCCCTTGAAGTTGAATTTCGTTGATTGAATGCTCAGGTTGAAACTTCCGTTGTACCGGTACCGCTTGCGGTAGGTGGGATTGACATTGAGCGACCATCCGCCATAAGAATAGATATTGCCATAGACTTTCACATCCCAGTAATCGCTGAGTACTTTATAATAACCCAGTCCTTCCAGGCCAAGACCGAATTGTTCATTGGCACTGAAACGGGGTGGCAGCAAACCGGAATGACGGCCCTGGCTGAGCGGGTAAAAACCAAAGGGCAGCCAAATAGGAACCGGCACGCCTTCAAATTCCATATGGGCCGGGCCGGATACGGCCAGTTTCTTATTCACCACCTTCATCTTCGGGGTTACGATCGAGAAATGCGGATCATCGAGCATACAGGTGGAGAAGCGGGCCCGCTTGATGAAAGTGACGTCTTCACTTACCTTTTTAGCGATATCACCATTCACGACAAATTCTCCCTGCTGGGTGTATGTATTCCTGGTGAGGCCGATCTGTGTTTTAAAATTATACCGGATGGTGTCGGCGGTGAATTCATTATCGCCGCTTTTGAAATGTGCGGTCTCTGTTATCAGCCCGGTGCTGTCCTTTGCGTTCACGGCGGTAACCACCTGCGTTTGCTGGTTCAGCTCCACCATCGGTGCGGTCAGCGTTATATCCTCGTAATCTGTTTTTGTTTTGCCATAGAGCAATACTTTTTTGTCTTTGATCAGCACTACGGCAGAGTCGGCTGCCTGGTACCTGACAGGCGCTGACAATGAATCTTTGGATAACCGGAGGGTGAATGTATCGACCTTAGTACGTTGCCCGGATGTATCGGCAAGCGGCAGCCTGGTTGTATCGGCAGGTACGGCTGATCCTTTGCCCGCCGCATCGGGTACGGGTAATGGCTTTGTGGTGTCAGCAGTCTTTGTTAAGGGCTTGCGAAAATCCGGGAGCTGCATATCCCCTGCAGCAGTTTTCCACGTTTGTGTAAAAAATATCGCAGCGGTTAGTCCCCAGTATAGAAAGTAAATTGACCTAAATTTGTACAGTTGCTTCATCAGGTATCAGGCAAATGTAATCCATTCTCTTGCTGAGACCTGTAAGTGGCATCAAACAAATTGTGAAATGAGGCTTAAAATCAGCCACCTGTTTTCCTGAAATCCTGTTCCGCTGACCCGTTAAAAACAGTTATAGCATGATGAAACGAACCTTCTTTTATTTGTTTGCCCCCTTCTGCTGTCTGGCCATCTTTTCCTTTATGCGGGGCGATAACACTGCAACAAAGATGAAACAGACGGTGATCAAAACGATCATTGTCGATGCCGGGCACGGCATCATGGAAAACGGCGGCCATAACGGGGCCAAGGGTTCTTACTCCTACGAAGATGAGATCTGCCTGGCTGTATCGAAAGTGCTCGTAGCCGATATCAACAAAGAATTCCCCGAGATCAAAGTGGTGGAATCAAGACCCACGGAAAAAATAACCGCCCTTCACCGCAGGGCCGAGATCGCCAATGAAAACAAGGGCGATATCTTTATCTGCATACATGTGAACTCAGCACCCGGCCGGCGCCGCTCCGAAGTAGTGGGGCATAAAACAGTGACCTACTATGTAGGTAAGGGAAAGAACAAGAAGAAAAAAACAAAAGAGGTGCCGGTATACCGCTACTGGAATGAACCCGGTACGGCACGGGGAACCGAAACCTATATCTGGGGCGCTCATAAAACGGATGATAAGGAACTGGCCGTCCGGGAAAACGCCCAGATGTTTGATGAAAAAGATTTTGACAAGAACTACGGCAACGGCTTTGATCCCAACTCACCCGAGTTTGTGGCCATGGCCCTGCTGAAGACCAAACAATATTTTAAACGCAGCGCCACGTTCGCCGGTATGATACAGGATGAGTTTGTAAAAGTGGGCCGGGTGGACAGGGATGTGCGCCAGCGGGGCGTGGGTATCTGGGTGCTGCAGGCTACGGCCATGCCCAGTGTGCTGGTCGAAACAGGTTTTATCACCAACAAGGAAGAAGAAGATTACCTCAACAGCAAAGCCGGACAGGAGGAAATTTCCCGTTGTATCATCGCTGCCCTGAAGAACTATATTGCCTGGCTTGAACAAAAGAGAGATGACCTTAACAAAGACAATAAAGAAGAGGAGAAGGACAAAGAGAAGGCCACTGATCCCAAGAAGGGTTTCAGTGCTGATGTAAAGGGATTCCTTGAAATGATCGAGCAAAAAGAAAAGCAGCAACGGAACTCCCGCTGACCAATATCTATTATCTTTCCTGTTCAAATTGATTCTTATGCTGAAAAGCAGGCCACTCTTACTTATTTTACTCCTCTGTTTCACTACTGCCACTGCCTTTGCACAACCAGGTTCAAAAAAAGGGATCCGGACACTGGTCATCGATCCCGGTCATGGCGGAATCGATCCGGGTGCCAGGGGGAATATCACAACAGAAGCAGCCGTAACCTTACAGGTGTCCAAAAAACTGGGTGATACGATCGCAAAGGCTTTTCCGGATATCAAACTCGTCTATACCCGTACAACCGATATCGTACCCGGTGGTTCCACCTCTATCGTGGAGGGCCTGAAATACAGGGCCAATCTCGCCAACCAATCCGGTGGTGACCTCTTCATTGCCATTCACTGCAATTCGGCCGGCCGTAAGCCCGGCGGATGGTATGAACGAAGAGTGGTGGACAAGATCCCCCGGACAAAAACAGTCAAAAAAGGAAAGAAGACCTATACAAAGACCTATTACGAATACGTGTATGAAAACGTGTGGGTGGAAAATAAAGCACTGGGAACCGAAACCTATGTGTGGGCCATGAATAAGAATGATTCGAAGATCAATTCGGTGACCAAGAATAATGATTACACCGGTGAGATCGATTCCACCAGCAACCTTTCGATGCCCGACCCCTCCGACCCGGTGGAGAAAGCAAGGATGCTGGTCTATGCGCAGAACTACTTCCGCAAGAGTCTTGACCTGGCCAATCTTGTGCAGGACCAGTTTGCGGAAACCGGCCGGGTAGACCGGGGCGTAAAACAACGGAATGATAAAGGCATCTGGGTACTGCAGGCTACCGGTATGCCAAGCATACTGATCGAGATCGGGTTCATCTCCAATACAGAAGAAGAGAAATACCTGGCCAGCGAAGAAGGACAGCAACAGATCGTGAACAATATATTTGCTGCCTTTAAAAAATACAAAGAGAAGCTGGAACACAAGGGTGAAGACAAAAACAAAGAGGAAGAGAAGAAGGGCTTCTGACCCCGCCGGGCTGGATTTTTTTCGCTAATTTGGCATCCGGAAGGCCCTTAACCGGGCCAATCAACCTCATGAAGATCAGCAACGAAACCAAAGTCGGCGTTCTTACCATTACAGCGCTTACCATCCTCATTCTGGGATTCAATTTCCTGAAAGGGAAGGATGTGTTCAAGAAGAGCAAGAAGATCTATGCTGTATTCAATGACCTGGGCTCCCTCTCCAAATCAAATGAAGTTAAGATCAACGGGTATGTGATCGGCACCGTGTATTCACTGGATGTGAAGGATAAAGACATGTCGGGTATTGTGGCCACGATCAACCTGACCCAGGATGTGCATATTCCCAAAGATTCAAAAGCACTGATCTCCACCCCGCTTGTCGGGTCTTCTTATATCCTGATCGAAAAAGGAAAGAGCACCGATTACCTGGCACCCGGCGATACCCTTACCACCCGGGTGGATGTAGGTATCCTGGATGATGTAAAAGCACAACTCACCCCCACCCTCACCAAAGTAAGGAATTCACTGGATACACTTGATATGGTGCTGGGCAATGTAAACAGGGTACTCAGTTCGGATAACCGGAATAAGATCAGCCAGACCCTTGAAAACCTGAACCGGGCCAGCAGCGCCCTGAACGGGTTACTGGATAACCAAACCGGCGCATTTGCCCAGACACTGGCCAATGCCAAAGAAATGTCCGACAACCTGAAGAGCAATACCGAAGATATCAAGGCCACGATCACCAATGCAAGAACGGCATCGGAAAAACTGGCCAAGATCGAAGTACAGCCGATGATAGACAGCCTGACCACCACCATCAGCCAGTTCAAAAATCTTATTGCAAAATTTGACAGCAAGGACGGAACCCTGGGGGCGCTGCTGAATGATAAGACACTTTATAATAACCTGAAGAATACAGCGCTCAGTATGGAGATCCTGCTGGATGACCTGCGCACACATCCCAAACGCTACGTTAATTTGTCCATCTTCGGCAGGAAAGACAAGGGCGGGGCTTTAACTTCGCCCCTGCCAAAAGATACTGTTAAGTAGCCGATTGATACATTTTAAAAAAATACCTCCCGCCTTCCTCATTGCCCTGCTGCTGGCCGGCATTACTGTTTCGGTAAAGGCACAGCAACCGGCTCCTGCACCACCAGGCGGACCGGCATCCGACAGCCTGGTAAACGTGGAGATACTTCCGGGTGTAAGAAAACTGGAATTCAGAAAAGTGGATGATTCCACCCAGCTGACCATTCTGGCCGGCACGGTAAAACTTAAACAGGGTACTTCACTGTTCTACTGCGACAGCTGTGTGATCAACAACCGCACACAGATGTTTGAAGCCTGGGGCAACGTACACATCAATGATTCTGACACAGCCCACGTATATTCCAGTCACCTCCGCTACCTGATCGACAAACGCATCGCTTACCTGGATGGCGGCGTACGCCTGACAGACGGGAAAGGAACACTGACCACCCCCGACCTGGAATATGATATGACCACCAGCATCGGTACCTACCTGCATGGCGGTACGGTGCTCAACAAGAAAACAAAGCTCACGAGCAAAGAAGGGTATTATTATGCCGACCTGCATGATGTGTATTTCAAGAACAATGTGTTGCTCATTGATCCGGCCTATACGATCAGGACCGATTCTCTGCTGTACAATACCCAGTCACAGATGACACGGTTCATTGCCAAAACATGGATCCGGGACAGCAGCGGAAGAACGATTGAAACCTCTGAAGGCTACTATGACCTTGCCAATGGAAAGGCTGAATTCGGACAACGGCCCATCGTAACAGACGGCCCCCGTAAATACACCGCCAACCGGATAGAATCGGATGAGAAAACAGGAATTACAAAACTGACCGGTAATGCTGTGGTGATCGACAGCGCACAGGGCACCACGATAGTGGCGGGTGTGATCATTAATGACAGCAAGAATGAAAAGACGCTGGCCACCAACAAGCCCCTCATGATCATCAAACAGGATAATGATTCGATCTACCTGACCGCAGATACGTTATTTTCTGCCAGGCTTACTGATCTCTATGGCGCAAAGGATTCCATTATTAAGGATACAGTGAAAGGCACCGTGGTGGTGTCGGCACAAAAAAAAGACAGTACCAACCGCTACCTGGAAGCTTACCGGCATGTGCGGATATTCTCTGATTCATTACAGGCAGTGAGCGACAGTTTATTCTATTCTTTCAAAGATTCTGTATTCCGGTTGTACCAGGACCCGGTGGTATGGGCAAAGGAAAGCCAGATCACCGGCGACACGTTATTACTGTTTACCAAAAATAAAAAGGCCGACAAGCTGAAAGCATTCAACAACAGTTTCCTGGTAAACAAACTGGACCCTGAAGTGTACAACCAGGTAAAATCAAACCGCATGGACGGATGGTTTACCAAGGGCGATATCGACTCGGTCCGTTCTGCCGGCGAGGCCCAATGTATCTACTTCATCCAGGATGAGGACAGTTCCTATACCGGTATCAATGAATCGAAGGCCGAGGTACTCGATACCTATTTCCGCGACAAGGAACTTTATAAAGTAGTGTTCCGCACACAGGTGGAAGGAACGATCTGGCCGATCCGGCAGAAACAACCTTCCGAAATGCGGCTTCCCGGTTTCAGGTGGCTGGAAGAAAAACGACCAAAGACAAAGTACGATCTCTTTTAATTGAACGGGACCAGTTGTCTCCCGCAGTTGAACCCTCTCTCCCTGCAAACACTTTTGCATTTCCTTTAGAGATAGCTGGCACTATTTTTCGTTAAAGGGAGGAAAACTCCCCATCATGAAGAAAACACTGATCGCCGCTGTTCTTATTATCTGTGCAGGCATGCTGACACAGGTGAATGCACAAGATTATAAAACTGCCTTAGGTGTCCGCCTCAGCAGTTCCAATGCCATCCAGAATAATTCAGTCTCCTTCAAACAATTCATTAATAGTAAAACAGCCGTCGAGGCGCTTTTCACCTTTGGCGACCCGCTTGCGTTAGGTGCCCTGCTGGAGTTCCATAAACCACTAAATGCGTCCGGTCTTACTTATTATTACGGGGCCGGCGGTTATATCGGGTTTGTAAAAAAACTAAACACGAATACCAATAAAGAAACGACCGATCCCAATTTCGGTGCCCAGGGTGTGATCGGCCTGGATTATAAGTTCAATAATATACCCTTGAACCTTTCGCTGGACTGGAAGCCGGAACTGAATATCGTGAACGATATCAATTTTGAACCCGCTGCCGTCGGGTTCACGGCACGGTTCACTTTTGGAAAATAATTTCTCTATGGACACGGGACGAGCCCCGCTTCTCAGGAAGCGGGGTTTCTATTTATATATATAAGAACCGGGCCGGTAGTACAGTCTCTTTCGGAGCCCTTTCGGCATAAGATCGTAACTCCGGATACCTGCATTTTCCCGCAGGATCAGAGGCAAGGCGCTGGTATTCCACATTTTAGTTTGGGAAATGTGCAAATTTTCTCAGGTTTCTGCGTTTTTGTGCAGGAATTTCACTTACTTTAGTTTTCCAAAACTGACGAATGCTTAAGAAAGAGCGGCAAGCTTATATTCTTCACCAGGTAAACCTCCATAACAAGGTGTTGTCTTCATCACTTTGTACGGAAATAAAGGTGTCGGAAGACACCATCCGCAGAGACCTGCAGGAACTGGCTGAAGAAGGAAAGATCATCAAAGTGCATGGCGGAGCCCTCTCGCCTTCATTCAACCACGTTTACTTCCCTACTAACGGCGTTTACTCACAATCCCAGAAGAAAAACATAGCCCGGAAAGCCATTAGCCTCATCAGCAATGGTATGTTTGTACTTACCAGTGGCGGCACCACCATTATTGAAATGGCAAGGATGCTTCCCCCGCAGCTAAAAGCAACTTTTATTTCAGGCAGTATTCCGGCCATACTGGAATACATGCACCATCCCAATATAGAGGTGATACTGATCGGTGATAAGATTTCCAAGAATTCAAAGATCACGGTGGGCTCGCAGGCCATTGCCAAGATCAAAGAAATGAAAGCCGATATCTGTTTTCTCGGCACCAATGCCATTGACCTTGAGCAGGGCATTACCGATAACGACTGGGAAGTCGTGCAACTGAAAAAAGCAATGATCGAGTCATCCAAACAAGTGGTTTGCCTGAGCATTGCTGAAAAAGTAAACACGGTGCAGCCGATTCGTGTATGCGGTCTGAATGAGATCGATCTGCTGATCACCGAACTTGAGCCAGAGCATCCTGTTATGCAGCCCTACAGCCGGGCGGGTGTACAGGTATTGTAGCATTATCCTTTTCAACGAACAGCCAACTGTTCACAGAAGCCGGTCCGGAATACCCTGTGATGCGATCCTGAATGGAGGGGTACGCTTATTTATTTACGGTTTAGGAACTGCTTATTTAATATATATCTAAAAAAAACAGCTATGAGAAAAATTCTCCGATTGTTATTTGGTTGGGGCCTTGTGTTGTTCTTGTTGCCGCAGACCTTGCATGCACAGGAACGTACTGTTTCCGGCACCATTGTGTCTGAGGATAACCAAACGCCTCTGGCCGGTGTTACCATCCGGGTAAAAGGTACCCGAAGGATCACTACTACCGATGCCACCGGTAAATTCACCATCAAACTGAATCCCGGTGAAGTACTCCAGGTATCCTATGTGGGATATGTTACCACAGATGTAAAGCCAGACGGCAATACTGTTGGTGTGACTTTGAAAGCGGCAGACAATACCATGTCAGAAGTGGTGGTGACTGCGCTTGACCAGAAACGGACTCCCCGGGAGCTTGGATATTCCGTATCAAAAGTGACGGGAGCCGAAGTAGCCGAAACCCAGCGTGAAAACTTCCTGAATGGCCTGAGCGGACGGGTGGCGGGTCTTACCATCACTCCTACCGGCGGTGCAGCAGGATCTTCCTCACAGATCGTCTTGCGTGGTTTTAACTCGATGGCGCTTGATAACCAGCCGCTGTTTGTTATCGACGGTGTGATCATGGATAATTCCACCGTAAACGAAACCAGTAACTCCGGTTCTTCACTTGGCCTGGTGGAAACTTCTGCCAGAAACATTAACCAGACTGCCAACCGGAACTCTGATTACTCTAACCGTATGGCCGATATCAACCCGAATGATATCGAATCCATCACCGTACTGAAAGGTCCGGAAGCCACTGCCCTTTATGGCAGCCAGGCCAGTTCCGGCGCCATTGTGATCACTACCAAGAAAGGAAAAACAGACGGCAAACTTGCTTTCACTTACGATAACTCGTTTCGTTTCTCCCGGCTTAACCGTTTCCCGGATTATACCACCAAGTGGAGCCCCGGACAGAATGGTGTGCCGGAGAACAGTTTCCTTTATTTCGGCCCTGCCTATGATGCAAACGTGCAGAAATATGATAACGTAAAGAACTTCTTCCAGACCGCTTTTACCCATAACCATAACCTTACGGCTGAATTCGGTAAGAAGGATATCAGCTTCCGTTTATCAGGCTCCCTGCTGGACCAGCAGGGGATCATTCCTGAAAACAATTATAAACGCTATACCGTAAGGCTGACCAACAGCACCAAAGTGGGCAAGTTCCTTGAATTCACGCCTTCTTTCACCTTTGTACACAGTTCAAATGACAAACCCAAAAGAGGGGCCGGTGGTTACCTGCTTAACCTGATGATTTGGCCCACTACTGATGATGCAAGGGATTATCTCAGCGGTTCCGGCGGCAAGAAACTGCTGTATGCTGCCGCCCCCAACTCGGAGATCGACAACCCGTTCTTCAACGTAAAATACAACAGGGGGTATGATGTTACAGACCGCTATATCGCCACACTGGGTGTTAATATCAACCCGTTCAAATGGCTGACCATCTCCGGCCGGTTCGGGTACGATAGCTACAACAGTGAAGGATGGTCCTTCTTCCACCCGCTTTCTGCGATCATCGGAAAAGGAACAGGCGGCCAGCAGGACAATTACTACAGGAAATACAATGGTTATAACCATACCATTACTGCTACGGCAAAGAAATCATGGGGCAAGTTCAACTTCCGCCTGATGGGTGGTACCATGTGGCAGGATTATAAAACACAGATGTATTCTGTATACGGAACCAACCTTGTTGATTCTGTAAACAGCCAGGGCCAGATGGTAAAGAACCTGCAGGTAATATCTATGGACCAGATCAACCAGTGGATGGGCGACAGCTCTGCCACCAGGGCTTCCACCAGGCTGAGGCTGAACAGGGGTCTGTTACCTCCCGGTGGTTTGTTCAACTATATCCTGAGCAGGCAGCTGGCTTTCTTTGGCGAGTTCTCTGTTAATTATAAGAACTACGTCTTCCTGACCTATTCTCACCGTTTTGAGACTTCTTCCATTTTCCCGAAAGATTTCAGGAACTATAACTACCCGGCAGGAAGCCTCAGCATCATTGTAAGCGATATCTTCCCTTCACTGAAGAAAAACAATGTGCTGAATTATCTTAAGCTGCGCACTTCACTGGCCAGCACCGCCCGTTCCAGCTCACCTTATGCCAACCAGTCCGTCTTCAACAGTGTAACTTCCAGCGGCGGCGGATATGCATACGGGTTTACCAACAACAACCAGTTCCTCGAGCCGGAAATACAGAAGACCTACGAACTGGGTGTTGAAAGCCGCTTCTTCAACAACCGGTTTGGATTTGATATCACCTATTACAATACCCTGAACGAAAAGCAGATTGCTGAGAACTTCAGGGCCAGCTATGGTACCGGTTATGTACTGAACACGATCAACGTAGGTTCAACCCGCAATAAAGGACTTGAGATCGGCGTGGATATAACCCCTGTAAAACACAAACAGTTTACCTGGAACATGCGTTTCAACTTCAATAAGATGAGAAACAAAGTGCTCTCCCTGCCGAGCAACGTTCCGGAATTCTATATCTCTGATACCTGGCTGTATGGTAATGCCCGCGGCGGTCTGGTCACCGGCGGACCCACTACCGCTATCACTGCCTATGGCTATGCCCGGAACAATGCAGGTGATATCCTGATCAACCCGTCAACCGGTTTGCCGGTGGTGGATGCCAACTTCCTCGTAAGGGGCGACAGGAATCCTGATTTCACACTGGGCTGGGTGAACAATTTCAGGTACAGGAACTGGTCACTGAATTTTGTATGGGACCTGAAAGTAGGCGGCGATATCTTTAATGCCACCGATATGTACCTTACCCTCCAGGGTGTGAGCAAGCGTACAGACGACAGGTATACACCAAGAGTGATCCAGGGTGTGCTGAACGATGGCTTCCAGAATACGGCTACGCCAACACGCAATACCATAACTGTGATACCGGCTTACAACCAGAACTATTATGTGCTGTTGCCGGAAGAAGAGTTCATCGAAAAAGATGTGAACTGGTTCCGTCTGCGGGATATCACCCTGAAATATAATTTCTCTGAGAATGCCATTAAGAATATCGGCTTCCTGAAATCAGCCAGCATATTTGTAACGGCTAATGACCTGATCCTGATGACCAATTATAGCGGCGCCGACCCGGCTGTGAACGGTAATACTGCCGGCACCCGCGGTGTAGGCGGCTGGGGCTTTGACTATGGAAATGTGCCTTCACCGGTAAGTGTAAACTTCGGAATAAGGGTCGGTTTCTAAATAAATTCATCATGATCAAAAAATATTCAGCAATGAAAAAAATATTTTTATCAATCACATCTGTTGCTTTACTCGCTGCTGTCATCAGCAGTTGTACAAAGAAAATAGATGAGGCTTACGCCAATCCCAATGCCGATGTAAGGGTAGCGGTGGATAAATTACTTCCGCCGATCGTTTCCTGTATGGCCGGCAACAGTGCCGGGCACGGGCCGCTCAATGATATCCGCTTCATCGGAAAATTTGTTCAGTATTTCCTGTTCTGCAACTCCGGTGGCGAATGGGATGAAATGGGTAACCGGCCCGGTACGGATAACGCTGCCTCCATGTGGCGTATCCATTTCTATGATATCGGGCAGAACTGTAATAACATGATCAAATGGTCACTCGAAGAAGGCAAGCCGGCCTATGCCGGTATCGGCAAAGCCATCTTTGCGTGGAGCTGGCTCATGATCTCCAACCAGCACGGTGAGGTGATCAACCCCAATGAAGCCTTCAACACCAGTGCCCTCACCTTCAGCTACGGTACCCAGCCGGATATGTATGCCTATGTACGGCAACTCTGCCACGAAGCACTGTCCTACCTCAGTACAGCAAGCACCTCGCCTGACCTGGCTGTTGCAGACCAGTATTTTTATGGCGGCGACCTGAATAAATGGAAGAAGTTCACGTACGGTATCCTTGCCCGCACTTTCAATAACCTGACCAACAAGACAAATTATCTTACCGATTATGCAGACTCAGTGGTTTATTACTGCAATCTTTCCATCACTGATAATGCAGACAATGCCACGGTAAAATTTGCTTCCACCGGTATCAGCGGAAACAGCAACTTCTTTGGCCCGCTCCGCGGAAACCTTGCCAGTACAGGTGTAGCCACTGAAACAGCGATCCGCCAGTCTGCCTATATTGCCAACCTGATGTCGGGTACCAATAATGCGTTCCCCGGTGTGGTGGACCCAAGGGCCATTTATATGCTCCGGCTTAATACCAATGGTACTTTCAGAGGTTTACAGCCGAACAAGGGCCAGACGGTGATCACCGCCAACGACAGACCGGAAAGTTTCTGGGGTATCAGCCAGGCTGCTGGGGTAAACAATACGGCTCCTGCCAATGATGCCAACTGCCGTTACCTTTTCCGTAATAATTCAGAGTTTCCTGTACTGACTGCTTCTGAGGTCTATTTCATGAAAGCAGAAGCCCTCTTCAGAAAAGGTGACAAACCGGGTGCACTTGCCGCCTACAAAAAAGGGATCGAGACCAATTTTGATATGCTGATGAATAAATACAGCGACAACGTACCGTCCGGCAGCCTGCTTACCACTACGATCCGGGATAATTTCACGGCCAACCCGCTGGTAGTGCCTACCGCAGCCAACCTTACGCTGACGCATATCATGATGCAGAAGTATATCTCCCTTTACATTCACGGTACTTTCGAAACCTGGGTGGATATGCGGAGATTTCACTATACCGACCTGGATGCAAATACCGGTCAGCAGGTGTACAGGGATTTTGTACCCCCGTCCGGTTCCGATCTGTATACCAACAACGGCGGTAAGCTGATCTACCGCCTGCGTCCGAGGTTCAATTCAGAATACGTATGGAACCTGAATGAACTGACCCGGATAGGCGCCACTGCACTTAATTATCATACCAAAGAACAGTGGTTCTCCCTGCCATAATTCAATTCATCATTAAACTCGACAATAATGAAATCGACAATATTAAAATTCGCCTTTTTTGGAGTGGCAGCAGCCGGGTTTATCCTGGCATCCTGCACCAAAGGGGCTGACTCCCGGCTTACCACGCAGACTGATCTTACCAATAAAACACAGATAAGGGTTGTCGTTGCTACGGTAAATGCCAGCCGGAACTATGTTTATGTTGACGGCAGCCCCCTGAATGGTGCATCCCTTACTTCCGGAAGCGTATTCCCTTCATCTGGCGTTTATGCAGCCAGCATTGACCCGGGTGTAAAGAACTTCCTGGTAAGAGATACCCTGACAGCGGCCACCCAGATACCGCTTTCGTTTGCAGAGAATATGCAACCGGCTCATAATTATACGGTATTCCTCTACGATACCATTAATGCACCCAAACAAAGGACCGTGGAGACAAAGTATGAGATACCGGCTGACCATAGCTGCCGGCTGCGCTTTGCTAATTTTATCTATAATGCCAGTGCAGTGCCTAATATCGATGTATTCTCTGTGATCAAGAATGCCAATGTTTTCACGAATGTGCCGGTAACCGGGGTCACTGATTTCATCCCCTACCCCATTAACACGGCTCCCGATACCCTGTATATCAGGGAAACCGGTACACTGACCAACGTTGTCTCTGTACCGGTCGGCAGTACCACATTCAACGATAAAAGGAGCTATACCCTGCTGTACCGCGGTTCGTACAAGGGTACAAAAGCGACCACACTTTATACAGACAGATAAGCAGATGAAAATTCAAGAAAGAGGCCCCGCCATGGCGGGGCTTTTTTATTGGAAAAATATGTAGGCGAGTGCAATGGCGGTGATCACACCGGCCAGGTCGGCCAGCAACATCGTTGTGACCGCATAGCGGCTGTTCTTGATCCCCACCGCACCAAAGTATACAGCAATGATATAAAAAGTGGTATCGGCTGAGCCGCGGAAAACAGAGGCCAGGTTACCGGCAAAAGAATCGGTGCCCTGTGCGTTCATAGTATCGATCATAACCGCACGGGCGCCGCTGCCGCTTAAAGGCTTGATCAATGCTGTTGGCAGCCCGTCGACGATCCGGGTATCGCCATTCAGCATCACAAACAACTGCTTGATGCCATCCAGCACAAAATCAAAGGCGCCGCTGTTGCGCAGCAGGCTGATGGCCACCAGCAGGCCGACCAGGTAAGGAATGATCCGCACCGCCGTTTCAAAACCACCTTTCGCTCCTTCTACAAAGGCATCAAAAATGGCAATGCGTTTATAGAGGGCCCCCAGCAGTATCAGCAGGAAGATAAGAAGGATGATCCCGTTGCTCAGGCTGGTGGAGAACAGCTGCACCCCTTTTGCATCCAGTGTTTTGATGAACAGGATCAGGGCTGCGATCACCATACTGATCCCCAGAACCCAGAAAAGGATCACCGGCTGCAGCAAACGTATCCGCTGCCGTATGGAGACCATCGTCAGTGCTGCCATCGTGGCCACAAAGGTGGCGATCATACAGGGTATAAAAATGCTGGTGGGGTATTGTGCCTTCAGGGCCACCCGGTCGGCAATGATCACGGTGGGAACCAGGGTAAGGCCCGATGCATGCAGGCAAAGGAACATCAGCTGCGCATTCGATGCCCTGGACTTATCAGGATTGATCTCCTGCAGGCTTTCCATGGCTTTTATCCCAAATGGCGTGGCGGCATTGTCCAGCCCCAGCAGGTTTGCAGAGAAATTCATCACCATATGCCCCATCGAAGGATGATCTTTGGGCACTTCCGGAAATATCCGGGAAAAGAACGGCCCGATGATACGGGAAAGAAAACGGATCCCGCCGGCCCTTTCTGCGATACTCATAAAGCCCATGAACAAGGCCATGATGCCAATAAGCCCGATACATAATGTTACCGCATCCTTGCAGGTTTCAAATACACCATTGGCCGGCAAAAGCCGGAAGGCCCTGTACGAATTATCGCCGGTCTTATAGACTTTTTCTTTCCCCCACACCGCCGTTTTTTGCGAAAGGAACTGGCTGTGCACGGCGGAAGGCAGGGCAGCAGAATCAACAGACCGGACAGCGGTCGTGTCGGTGTTCTTCCCTGTTACCAGCTGGGTAAATATCTCCTGCTGTCCCGGCTGAAAAATGAACCGGCCAGCAGCAGTTAGTAAGGCAATCAGTATAAAAGCTGTCCATATCCTGCTTAACGCCATAAATTATCGCAGATTTTAAAGGGGAAGTTTCCATTCGATGCTCCCTTCCAGATTTCCGAATATACAACAATAAGTAAAATCAGGCAGCTGCCCCTACACTTCCCTTCGGCAGAATAACGTACTTTTGCGCCCTTTAAAAGTTCCCTGATCAGCAGGGAAAATATTCAAACTAAAATTTAAATACCCGCATAAAGATGGCTTTACAGGCAGGCATAGTAGGACTTCCGAACGTAGGCAAATCAACTTTGTTCAATGCAGTAAGCAACAGTGCCAAAGCACAGGCAAGCAATTACCGTTTTTGTACCATCGACCCGAATGTGGGGCTGGTGGATGTACCGGATCCAAGGCTCACCAAACTGGCCGAACTGGTAAATCCGAACCGGATCGTTCCCACCCAGATCGAGATCGTGGATATCGCCGGACTGGTGCGTGGCGCCAGCAAGGGGGAAGGGCTTGGCAACAAATTCCTCGGTAATATCCGTGAAGTGGATGCCATCATCCATGTGATCCGTTGTTTCGAAGATGAAAACATACTGCGTGATGAAGGAGCGATCAACCCGGTGGGTGATAAGGAGATCATCGACACCGAGCTGCAGCTAAAAGACCTGGAAAGCGTGGAGAAAAAGATCCAGCGTACCGAAAAACTCGCCAAATCAGATCCCAAGCTCAGGGCTGAACTCGACGTGTTGCTGCAATGTAAAGCTCACCTCGAAAAAGGAAAGAGCATCCGGGAACTGGGACTGAGCAAAGAAGAAAAAACAGCTGTTGCCGACCTGTTCCTGCTTACGGACAAACCGGTACTGTACGTGGCCAACGTGGATGAAGCATCTATGCATACCGGCAATAAATTCTCTGAGGCACTGAAAGCAGCCGTAAAAGATGAAAATGCCGAAGTGATCATCATGAATAACTCCATCGAAGCCCAGATCGCTGAAATGGAAAACCCGGATGATAAACTGCTGTTCATGGAAGAATATAAAATGAAAGAACCGGCATTGGACAGGCTGATCCACTCCGCCTATAAACTCCTCAAACTATATACTTACTTCACCGCCGGTGTGCAGGAAGTAAGGGCCTGGACCATTCACGAAGGATGGAAGGCACCACAGGCGGCCGGTGTGATCCATACCGATTTTGAAAAAGGTTTTATCAAGGCCGAAGTGATCGGGTACGATGACTATGTACACTACGGTTCAGAAGCGGCCTGCCGGGATGCCGGCAAACTCCGTATCGAAGGAAAAGAATATGTGGTGAAAGACGGCGATGTAATGCATTTCCGCTTTAATGTGTAGCAGTTTGCATCGTAAGTTCCGGAAAAGGATTTACAGGTTCAATATCATTTGTTTTTTCCCCGTGGAATAATAAACCGGAAAGGACGCCATGGCGTCCTTTCCGGTTTTAGCAACGATAATATTGCAGGCTGATGGTTATCGGTCGTTAGCCATCCGCCAGGTTTTATTGTTTAAGCAGTTTTATCACAGTGCCGGCTCCATTGCTGCTGTTTACGTTCAGGGAATAAACGCCGGCAGGTAAGTTGCTGAAGTCTATCTGCTCCTGCTCTTTTACAGCCTGCCTGCTCAGTAATACTTGTCCGTTAACATTGAAAAGACGGATCCGGTCGCCGGGGAGAAGACCAGCGACCGTTGTGATCTTAGTAACCGGGTTCGGATAGGCAATCACCGGTTTTTTCGCATGGCAGTTATTCAGTACCAGTTCAATGTCACTGTATTTAAACTTCCCATCGATATCAATCATCTTCAGCCGGTAGAAGTTTTTACCGGGTACCGGGTCTTTATCTGTAAAATGATAGCTGCTGTTTGATCCGGTTGCTTTTACTGTTCCAAGCACCGTGAACTGATTACTTCCATCGTTATTGCGCTGCACTTCAAAGCTTTCAAAGTTCACCTCCTCCGCTGTATGCCAGGTAAGGGATGATTCGCAATTGGCGGATGAAGCGGTAAAATCTGTCAGCGTTACAGGTACAGGAATACAGGCCGAAGTAACCGAGGTATTTGCCTGTGTGAAAACCAATCCGCCGTTTACAGCTCTCACTAAAGTAACCGTGTTCACCAGCTGCTGGCCGTTACAATCTGTAAACCTGGCATCATAGCAGATCTCAGGGAAACGGCCGCTGTTCGTGTAGCTGACTTCGGTTCCTACCACCTGTACAAGTCCGGGAGCGATATTCGGAAAATAAACACTGACCTCCGGTGTGTTGCATACAGCATGATTGACAACCCCTGAAATATTCTGTACAAAGCTGGTTGCATTGGCAGGAATACCATAGGTAGCCACTACACTGCCTCCGCATTTCAGGGATACCATACTGCCACTATGAACTGCCGGCAGGTTGGTAAGTTTTAATTCGCTGTACTGAATATTGTTTGTTTGCGGGCCACAAAAACGGGTGGCCGGATCAGGGATCGTTTCTGAAAATTGTCCGCAGGCATTTGAAAGACATAAAGCTGAATTCTGGACCAACCCGCCAGGTTCGAGTCCCCATTGGGTAAGTGTCCCTTTATCGCCGTAGGTTAAAAAACATTTACCGGGTACTCTCCAGTCCATTCCATAAGCCCGGTAAAGCAGGCTGCCGTTGGTGCTGCCGCAACTGGTATTGGTGGCAAAATCATAACAGTACACATATTCCGGGTAAGCCTCCTCTTGCAGTGAATAGCCCGCCATGGTCAGGACCTTTGTTCCATCGATCAAAAAATTATTAAGCTGCCCTGAGGAAGGGATATATCCCGCAGGCATGGGCACAGGTGCCCCGTTGAGGTCATAGCAGCTGTTAAGACCACTGCAAAACCCGGTAATCACACCTGCATTATTTAATAACGGAGAAACACGGTCATGCTGAGGCGGAGTACCATAATGTGTAAAAACGCCGGGTGCATTGGCAGGATTACAATCCTTTAACACAGGCCAGGTACTGAGGTCTATACACAAGGTAGTTCCCGGGGTACCCAGTGTTAACCCGTTTCCTGTTTCCATGACGAGCCGGTTATTAGTAAGAAAAACAGCTTTACTATAATCATGATCCATTGCCGGATCAGATACCGAAGGTTCTGAAAAAACAGCCGAACTGACAGTTGCCGTGCCCAGGTCAAGCGCATAAATAGTTATGGTTCCGGTATTGCTGCTATCCTTTGCCCAGTAAATACGGTTATTAGCCTGATCATACCGGAACAACCCGTGTACATCATGGTATCCTAAGCCGGCATTTATCCCCAGGCTCACAGGATAGCCGGGACAAAAGAAGGGGCTCCCTGATGGATTCAGGTCAATACAATTAAACTGAGCCAGCGGGAAATTATAATTCTTATCTACTGTATATACCCGGTTACCAATTTTTACCGTCCCGCCATTAAAGTAGGTATATCCGTAATTAAGATTGCTGTTAATAGCGGTCAGGTCATCATTACAGCTTTGATTGGTCGTAAGGTTCCAGCATTTTAAAGAGTCGAGTTTGCCAAAAATGCCGTATGTACTGCTGTGATGATTTTTGACCATTACCTTTTCCTGGCAGTCAGTCGTTTTCCAGTAAATGGGCCAATAACCATCGCCGCCTCCGGTAAAGGTTACTGTAGAGGCCTGGCTTCCCAGGTTAATAGTGGTACTGGCCAGGTAAGAATTATCTCCAAAAACAGGAATAAACCCGCCATCCGTTGCGGGAGCCACCGGACCTGCATAGCCTGCTGAAGCAAGGCCTCTTCCGGTGGGCCCAAACCAGGCGGCTGTACCACCATCCAGGCTCCAGTTGTCTGCAATGGCCGAATTAGCAATGTACTGCTGGTTATTACTCATTACATCTATCAGGGAAGGCGACTGACTTGCACTGCCACCGTGTACCTGTATTACATAATGTGCTACATCGTTTATATTAAAAAAGGCAGCCGGAGTAGTGTCGTTGTTTTTATATACTGTTTTCTGAATGGTCTGCGCTGCGGAAGCTGCAGGAAACATCAGTATACAACTGACAAGCACGCATAAATAAAAATGTACAATTTTCATATAGAATGAGGTTTTAAAGATTACTGTTTAATCCTGGTGTTAACAATAGTTATTCATCGCACAAAGACTGTACGAAGGATAACTGATCGAATGAAGTTGGTTTGGGTTAGATATCGCTCAATTAACGAAGCATAAAAGTCGAACTAATACCTATTCGCATGGCTCCTCAAATACTGTGATTTTTTCACTCCCAATTGGTGGGTTTGGCATTGCCCTATTTTTGAGGTGATTTCTTATACAGAGCTTTCTCAAAAACAGCAGCCAGGTAAAATAAAAAGGACACGAAACATACCACCGGTAAAGGTGGAAGTTCCGTGTCCTTACCTGTATTGGTCGTCAATACAGGTTCCTGGTTTCCCGTCCTAGTTCTTAATAAAGGTTGTCATACCGGGCAGCAAGCCATCCGTACCGCTGAGCCGGAGCAGGTAAGTGCCTTTGCTGAGCCCGCCCACTTCCAGCATCATGGTGTTACTGCCTGTTTCTGCTACCAGGCTTTTGCTGTGTACCGTTTTTCCTGCCATGTCCGTCACGATAAGCGTAAGCTCCTGGCGCCGCGGTACCGTGATCATAATATTCAGCAGACTGCTGGCAGGGTTCGGATACAGGCTGGTGATGGCAGCCGCATTGGTTCCGTTTCGCAGCAGGATCACCTGGCTTAACCTGTTCACACCGCTAAAGTCTTCCTGGCGGAGACGGTAATATTGTTTATCCCCCGTGGGATTGTTGTCTGTAAATGTGTACCTGAGCAGGCTGCTGCTGTTGCCACCTGTTGCCTGGCTGTTTACAAAACCGATTGCCGTAAAATTCACCCCGTCCGTGGAGCGCTGCACTTCAAAGCCCTGGTTGTTTATTTCGGTGCCGGTCGTCCAGGAAAGGTTATTTATGTTCCCGTTCCGGTAACCGGAGAAACTGGTAAAGGTGACAGGAAGTGAAACACCAGGCTCCCCTCCTACGGCAAACTCTGAGAAGGAAGACATACCGGTACGCTTCAGTACAGCAAGCGAGTTAGAACCGGTTGTCGCTACATGGGTGCCATCCAGGATCCACGGTGAAGATCCGTTTGCCCTTTTCAGCAAATGAAGTTTTGTGTAATCCGAAATATTACTGAAAGACTGAGCCTCAAAAGTCGCAGTGTAGAGGTCTGTCATAGGGGAAGCGGCTGTTATGCGCCAGTACCCGGTGCCGGCGGCATGTGAAATATTATCACCGGTTTCCGCCAGCGGCAAGCCGTTGTCACCCGGTGCTCCCGGAATAAACCTCGCCGACAACTGGTTGGGAGCAGAAAGGGCTGCCGGGAAATTTATCCAGACCACCTGTAGTGCCGAAACAGAACCTACCGGGAAAATATAATTGCCTGAACGCTGTACAGCATGTTTCAACGTGCCGGCTCCGTTTGTAACGAAATAAGAAAAAGTGGAGAAGAGCGGAACGGACGGGTAAACAGGGTTGGTGAGTAAGACATCTGCGTTCAGGTATACAAGCCCGTCAGCCAGGTAAACCTGCCCTGTGATCGTGGCGGTTTCAGTTACCGTCTTTGCACCACCGCCGGAGATAATCACATCTCCGTACTGGATGCCATAGGGTGAATTGAACTGCTGAGGGCCGGCACTGTTGTATTCGATCGTGGAGGCCGGATCCACCACGATGGCAGGCGTTGCATTTACGTTGGTGAATGTACCGCCCAGGCCGCCCGCATGTGCAGTAATTAATTGCCCGGATATCTGCGCAGCACCATTACCGGTCATGGAATGAGTGTTTGCATCGAGTATAGCACCGGGGGAAATCGTAAAGATAGTGGCCGGCACAAGTGACTTGAGTTTAATATCCGTATTGAGCGAATAGGACGAAAGGTTACTGAAGACCACATTGTGGACCGGCAGGATGGCACTTGCACTAATTGTTTTGCCTGAACCGGTAAATGTTGCATTAAAAGATCCTGCATCCTCACCGGTGATGGTGCCGGCAGCATCAAGGTTCCCGTCAATGGTCCAGCGGGAAGCGGCCCCCAGCCCGGAATAATCGAAGCTGACGCCGGGGGCAATGTACAGGTCCTTCACATGGCAGGTATTACTGCCGGGAATGGCCGGGGCAAAACTATAGTTGCCGGAAGAAGATTCAAACTGCAGGTTACCGAACGTACAGTTATCCACGAAGGGATAAATAATGAGCGAAGGCGATCCCCTGTAGATCCAGGTCGAATTAGGATCGATGGTTGTTTTAAAATATACTTCGGTCGGGTCCTGTTCTGTGTTATGGATATAGGTTGCGCCTGCCGCTAAATGGAGGGTGCCTGAAATACTCTGGGTGAACCCGGCTGCATTCAGCAGGGTGCCCTGGCATTCCAGGTCTGTTCCGGGTCCGTCTTCCAGCGCAAAGGCAGCACCGTTTCCTAAGGTAAGCTGGGCGCCCGGTTCAATGACCAGTTCGTCGGCAAAGGTGGAAGATTCCAGTGAGATCGTATGCCCTGTTCTTATCGTGATGATGTTGGCTGTCGCTGCATCAGGGATCGTTGCTGCCGCCGTCCAGTTGATACCGTCCGCTGAACTTTCCCACGAACTCAGGCTGGTCCAGTCGCCGGTATTCACAGAGCGGTAGTGACGGGCCTGTCCGCCGCTGTTCACATATCCTTTTAATTCAACATTCACGTCATTAAAGAATTCATTGAACCCGCCGGTGCCGGCAAAACTGGTTGCACCATACCCATACAACCGGAAGGTGATCGCAGCCGACTGGTTTGACAGCCCGCTGATATTCATGGTATGGCTGGCCAGTGTGGGGGACGAAAACGAAACGGTGGCCAGGTTTGCGGTAAACCCATCTGCAGAAGAGCGCAGGGTCAGGTTCCTGGGGCCTGTGGCTGAGGACTGCCACAGAAAAATAAATGACGTGACCGTATAGTTTACACCACTGTTCGGCGTCACGATGAACTCAATGTAGTCATTCCCCGCAATGGCTTCGGCCAGCGTATTGGGATTTGCGTTGCCTGCATCCCGCCAGCTGCTGCCGCCAAAGCGGTTGCTGCTTGAAGCCGGCGTGATACCCGCACCCAGCGTAAGGCTGGAGGCCGAAATGTCCGGATGATGGTATACACTGGGCTCTGAGGTTTCCAGCCCTGTGTTACCGAATGTATTCCATTTTAATAATTGTGCCCTTCCTGTGCTCAGAACGGACACCAGCAGAACAAGCATGTAAAATTGTTTCATAGTTTATTTTTTGTTTAGAGAAAAAGCTACAGGTGTAAGCCGTTCCGGCCAGTGCCAAAACAGCTGAACCGGGAACCGGCAGGTTCATCATTGGTAAGCTTCAAGAAAGAAATGCTGCCTGGATACTGGCTGATGAAACATCAGCCGCAGCGCTTTAAGGAAGGTCTTTAAGGAGTGTTGAAAAACTGAGCTGCCTCTTACTAAAGTAGTTCAGGTGCAGTAAAGACAGAATATCATTCATTCAGTCATTCACCTGATAAAAATAAAGATTTACTCTTAGCCTCCGCTAAATTGGAGAAGTTTTGAAAAAAAATAAACCCGGTATGCTGTTGAAGAAGTATTGCACCTCATTTTTTCTGAACACGGTTACCCCTTTTTTGAGGAAGAAAGTTTTACATCGGGAAATAAGGCAGAAAGAAACATCAGTACAGATGCTGTCAGTGCAAGAAAGAGCCCTGCCTTTTTTACCGGGCATTCACCACCCTGGCAAACGCCGATCATAATAAAGTTGCGGATCGCCCAGGCGATATTTAAGGCCACCACAACAAGGTTCACCCGTTTGGCCCAAATACGGGGAATAAGTGTAAGCGGCAGGAAGGCCGCTACCAAGACAAAGTGCAGGTAACCGGGTTTGCCAAAATTGGAACCGCTTGTGTTGACCCCTGTAAAAGTCAGTGCTCTTGATTCAATGAACACCCAGGGCATAAAACAGGATATCACCAGTAAGAGGGCGGCTGCTAACCCGGCCCATTTCAGCATGCGTGGCATATAAGGAATTTAAGCGGCCGCAAGATACTATAAACCGGGGAGCCGGAACGAAGAAAGCCCTGCTGAAAGAAGCCGCAGCGGACAGCCGGTACATGGCCGGTTGCCCGCCGCAGCCATTTGAATATGGTTACGATCAGTTCAGTTTAAAACCAAGCGTCAGGCTGAGTACCCGGTGTTTGTTCTTGTCATCAGCACTGCTGTTACTGCCGCTTTGCAGTTTCGCCAGGCCATGACCATAGTTCAGCGATAAGACCGTTTTACTGAATTCGATCCCCGCCAGGAAATTAAGCCCGTAATCAAACCGCTTCATGATCCCATACCCCGCCCCTTCTTCATAATCCAGGGTGGAAGGATCATCATCTGACCATTTGATATTTTCTTCGCTTTTAAAATATGTTCCCAGGAATTTACCCTCCACTTTATTCTTACCGGCTATCCCGATACCCAGGTAAGGTCCCGCTCCTGCAAAGAAGCGAAGGTCTTTCCCCGGGGTTTTCAACACCAGGTTCACCGGTACTTCCATATACATCGGGTTGGTGGTAGCCTTGTACCAGGTATTACCGTTGGGATCACCGGAGGAGGTTTTGGAACCCTTGCCGGTAAATAAGATGCCCGGCTGCAGGTAAAGGATACCTGCCAGTTTCAGGTCACCGGAAAAGCCGGCCTGGAAACTGGTCAGCGCTTTGTTATCATCCACATCCCCGTCGTTTGTAATAGAAATATTGGCGAGGTTCACCCCGGCTTTCAGCACCTGTGATTCTGCGGTGGCGGCGAACAATAAAAAGAGAAAGGGAAATAAGATACGAGTTGCTTTCATAATGCTGGTATTTGTTTCAGACCAGCATTTTCAAAAGTCCTGCCAGAATTATTGACTGCGGAATTTATTCCCCGCTAAAGATCATTTGACAGAAAGGAGACCATCAGGCCTTATTGTATACTTTCAATACCGGTTCCCGCAAGACGGCAGCTTCTTCGGTGCAATAAAAATAAATGGCTTCGGCAATTGATTCAGGTTTTACCCAGGTTGAGAAATCGGCATCGGGCATAGATTTCCTGTTTTGGGGCGTATCAATCGTGGAGGGCACCACCACACATGTTACCACATCTGTCCCTTTTGCTTCTTCGTTCATCAACTCGGCCAGCCGGAACACCAGGGATTTGGCGAGTCCGTAAGCTGTCATGCCTTTGCTGTTCCGCATGTCGCTGCCCGGCCTTGATCCTATCATGAACAAGCGGCCATAACCCTGTTTCATCATCTGTGTGAATACGGGTCTTGCCACATGATAGGCCGTTTCAAAATTCAGTTGGTATTGTTTCAGTATATCAGAAGAGGAAGTATGGCTGATATCGCCCATCGCAAAGCCGCCGACCGTCAGCACGGCTGCATCGATCCGGCCCTGTTTCTCCGTTACGGACTGTACAAATTTCGCTGCCGCTTCTTCCTCCATCAGGTTGGCCGTACTGGTTTCAAAGGCGGGGCTGCTGATAGCCAGCTGAACGGGATCATTGGGTAGGACGGTACCCGTAACATGAAAACCTGCTGCAAGGAACTTCCTGATCACTGCCTGCCCCATATTACCGGAGGCACCGGTTACAATTGCTGTTCGCATGATTGGCCTGTTAGACTACGAAAATAAGGAATCATCCGCCAGCAGTTTTGTACCTTGTGTGATTCCCGGCAACCTTTTCCTTCCTGCTGCCGGTACACAGTATGTAAATGAGCCGAAAGCTGCTTTTCATAATATGCATGAATGGTGTGGCCTGTCTTGCTGCTGCCCAGGCGGTGTGCACACATCCGGGGCAAACTCCTGTCTCCGCCATTATGATCTGCGGTACGGAGACGATCACTATGAGGACACCGACCTTTTGCGGCATGATGGCTGTTCCTGTTCCCTGCGGCGATGGTTTCCCGTACAGAAATACGAATCCCAATTTTTTCCGGATGGCCTGCTACAGCAGCGGTACCCTGGGTTTTACCATCACCCCGGAAGATCCGGCTGCCGATTATAACTGGCAGTTGTTCGATATCACCAGTATCAACCCCGACGATATCTTTACCAACCCCGGCCTGTTTCTCGCCTGCAACTGGTCATCTGACCCGGGAGAGACCGGGGCCTCATCGGTGGGCACCAGCCTGTCTGTTTGCAGCGGGCCCAACCCTTTGTTCAGCTCCATGCCCGACCTGGTGCAGGGACATACTTATCTGCTGATGGTTGCCAACCAGACCGGATTCAATTCCGGGTATGAGTTAAATATAAACGGCGGCACCGCCTCCATTACCGATCCGGCGGATCCCCGCATGGTGATCGTTACCCCTTCCTGCAACGGCACCAGCTTGCTGGTACGTATGAACAAGAAGATAACCTGCGGATCGGTGGCCGCAGACGGAAGTGATTTTACACTCAGCAATGGCATCCGTGTGATCGCTGCCGCCCCGGCAGATTGCGCTGTACTGGGAAGTGACTCCGTTTACCTGACACTTGACCAGTCGTTGAGTAACGGCACCTATACGCTAACGGTAAAGACCGGTACCGATGCGAATACCATCGCCGATGTGTGCGGCAAGATCATCAGTACCGGCGAATTCATCCGCTTTACCGTTAATGCCCTGCAGCCAACGGCACTGGACAGTGTGTATGTTACCGGCTGCTCCCCTTCCTGGGTTGACCTGGTTTTCAAAAAACCGATCCGCTGTGCTACCATTGCCCGGGATGCCAGCGACTTCAGGATGACGGGACCGCAGGCGGTCAACCTCGCACTCGCCGGCAAAACACTCACGGCCTGTACCGGTAATGGACTGGTATCGGTGATCCGGCTGGATATCACCACCCCGCTCACAACCGGCGGTATGTATACGATACAGCTGCTGCAGGGAAGCGATGGCAATACGATCATCGATGAATGCGGCCTCCCCACCCCTGCCGGCGATGATGTACCGTTCCGGATCAATGACCCGGTATCGGCCCGGTTCACTTATACAATACCGCCTTCCTGTACCATCAGCCCGGTGAAGTTTGAACAAGATGGGAACGGGAGCACCCTGAACTGGCACTGGACCTTTGCGGGAAATGGCAGTTCCGGTCAGCAAAACCCGGTGATCACTTTTCCCCATCCGGGCAACTATAAAGTACAACTGATAGCCGCCAATGCAAGTTGTGCTGACACTACGGAACAAACCATCATGGTGCCCGGCATACTGGAAGCCGATTTCACTGCACCGGCCCTGCTCTGCCCGGGTGATACATTGCACGTGGAAAACAAAACAAAGGGAACGGCGGACCAGTGGCACTGGGAATTTGGTAACGGGGAAACAAGCCTGCTGAAAGATCCGGCCGCAACAAGATACCTGGCAACAGGGAGGGAGAACTATTATACGATCCGGCTGATCGCTGCCAACAGTTCGCTTTTTTGCGGTGATACGGTTTCGAAAGTGGTGAAGGTACTGGCGCATTGCACCATCGGGGTACCCACTGCTTTTACTCCTAACGGTGATGGCAGGAATGATTACCTCTACCCGCTGAATGCATTAAAAGCAGCTGATCTTGAGTTCACCGTGTACAACCGGACCGGACAGGTCGTCTTCACCACCCGTGACTGGACCCGCAAGTGGGATGGCCGTATCAATGGTGTGTTGCAGGAAACGGGTGTGTACGCATGGATACTCCGCTACCGGCTCCGGGACACCGGCCAGCCCGTTTTTCTGAAAGGCACCACCCTGCTGATACGCTAGCGGGTCTTCAACCCTGTTTCAGATGATGTGGTTCCATCCATAAATATCTTCATCAAGCCCTGTCCTGATCCGTTCCAGTTTATTCTTGATCTTGTTGTGCAGGCTGTCTTTGCCATATTCCGGCAAGGTGTAATCAAGACCGTTGATACCAACCACCTGTATCGGTGCCACCACGGCAGCCGTACCGGCGCCAAACACTTCTGTCACCGCATCATTCAGGAATCCAAGTGTCAGTTCTTCTACGGAGACCTGTCGCTCTTCCGTTTTATAACCAAGGTCACGGGCGATGGTGAGTATGGAGTCCCTCGTCACCCCATCCAGAATGGAATCAGACAGTGGTGCGGTGACCAATGTATCGTTGATCACAAACATTACGTTCATGGTACCGGATTCTTCGATGTACCGGTTGTCGCGGGCATCCGTCCATAATACCTGGTCGTATCCTTCCTCCCTTGCCTTACGGGTGGGATAAAAGGCCCCGCCGTAATTACCGCCGCATTTTGCATAACCGGTCCCTCCTTTTGCGGCCCGGATATATTCCCGTTCCACCTTCACCCGGATGGGCCTGGCATACATTTCTGATACCGGGCCGGTAATGATCACAAACCGGTACTTATCGGAGATCTTAACGCCCAGCTTTGGTTCGCTGGCGTATACGAACGGGCGGAGATATAATGCCGATCCCGGTTGATGCGGCATCCATGCTTTATCTGTTTTCACCAGCCGGGTCAGTCCTTCAATGAAAATATCTTTCGGGGGTATGGCCATACACATGCGGTCCAGCGAACGGGCAAAACGTTCGTAATGCCTTTCTATACGGAAGATATTGATGCGGCCATCGTGCATAGGGAATGCCTTCATGCCTTCAAAGACCGTCTGGCCATAATGAAGTGCCAGGGTGGCCGGGTGCAGGGAAAGGTTGGCAAGCGGCACGATCACCGGTTGCTGCCAGCCCTCCGAAACAGGATCATTACTGTCATAATCACATACAAGCATATGATCGGCCAGGTATTTCCCGAATTCAAGATTTTCAAAATCCACTTCGCTGATCCTGGAGTGGTTTGTCTTTCTTACTTCAATTCCGGTGAGTGTTTCCATATAGCTGTTTTGTTTATTTACGGAATGTATGTGTTCGATGTCTGAGCGGTTAGCGGCTCAGCGGACCGGAAATAATTTCGGGCGGCTGCCAGAGCATCCCCGATGCTGATCTCCATTTTTACATTTGCCCGCTTATATACATCATTCTCCACCGGCAGGTGTACGAACCCTATCTTCTCATAGAGCTTTACGGCCCCTGCATTCTTTTTATTGGAGTAAAGGATCACCCGCTCTGCCCCCAGTTCCTTTGCCTTCAGAAAGCTGGAATAGCTGAGTGCTTCGGCAATGCCCCTTCTGCGGTACGCCGGGTCTACCGCCATCTTGGTAAACTCCCAGGTACGGTCATCAAACTTCCGCAGTCCGACAGTACCGGCCGGTACGCCGTTTACTTCGGCCATTAAGATGGCACCGCCACCTTCCAGGATGGCTTTCTCCGGGTGGGTGAGCACCCATTCATCCACGGGTTCCATTTCAAATAACTCTTCGATCCACCGGCGGTTGAATTTTTCAAAATAAGGCTGGTGATGCTGTTGGTATTCCACAATGCGCAGACCATTCATACTATTCATTTACCACACAAAGATTTTCATTTATTTCATTTTGAAACAGATTCAGTTTTTGTATTTTTGACTAGATCAGATTTATCCCCGGCCCGGGAAGAGCCTTTATTTATACTCCTTATTCAATGACACTATGCGCAGCGACAACCACCACACCGACCATCTCTATATACAGGTAGCCGATGGTCTTGAAAAAATGATCAGCGATGATGTGCTGAAGATCGGCGACAAACTTCCTTCGGTAAGAATGCTCAGCGAAGAATACGGCATCAGTATGGGCACCGCCTTCCAGGCTTATTACCACCTGGAGGGAAAGGGTCTGATCGAATCAAGGCCCAAGTCCGGCTATTATGTTCGCTTCAGCCAGAAGCGTTTTCGTGACCTGCCTGAAATAATGGCGCCGGAAAAATTATCCCATGAAGTAAGTGTGAAGGAAATGATCAACTCCATTTACGGGGATATTGCACTTGACAGTGCCAGGGCCATCAACTTTGCCATTGC
The DNA here is from genome assembly GCA_046329665.1 of Chitinophagaceae bacterium. Lineage (GTDB taxonomy): Bacteria > Bacteroidota > Bacteroidia > Chitinophagales > Chitinophagaceae > JJ008. Next base: position 296,521 of record JAXLUG010000003.1, read on the forward strand.
TGTTCCGGATGTATCGTTACTGCCCGTGGCCAAGATCAATAAGTCGGTGGTGCATGCCATGCGTAACTACAAGGATCATTGCATCAGTTATGAACATACACAGGGAAACCCGGAACTGAGGAAACAGATCGCCCGGCTGGCCTTCAACTGGGGAGGAAAGATCAAACCCGAAGAAGTGGTGATCACCTCCGGCTGCCTGGAAGCGATCACGATCTGTCTGAAGACCATTACCCGCCCCGGCGATACCATTGCCATTGAATCACCCAATTATTTTGGCATCTACCAGTCAGCCGAAAACCTCGGATTAAAAGTGGTGGAGATCCCTACCTCGCCTGTTACCGGGCTTGATATTGCACGGCTGCAAAAAGCTATCGGCGAATTCCCGATCAGGGCCTGTGTGGTGTCGCCAAACTTCAATAACCCGGCCGGTGGCTGTATGCCCGATGAAAACAAGAAACAGCTGGTGGAACTGATCACGAGACATAATATCCCGCTGATAGAAGATGATATCTACGGCGAATTGTATTTCGGAAAGAAAAGGCCCCGCACCTGTAAGTATTACGATACAAAAGGACTGGTGCTGCATTGCTCTTCGCTATCAAAATCACTGGCGCCCGGTTACCGGATCGGCTGGATGATACCGGGCAAATTCATTGATGAAGTAAAGTACATGAAACGGATGAATGATATCAGCTCTCCCACCCTGACCCAGGCGGCGATGGCGCACTTCCTGCAACATGGACGCTATGAGTACCATTTGAAGAACCTGCGGAAGGCCCTGCACACGCAGTGCCTGCGCTACATGCAGGGTATCATTGAACATTTGCCGGAAGACACCAAAGTATCAAGACCGCAGGGCGGGTTTGTATTATGGGTGGAACTGAACAGCCGGATAAACGCCTTCCGGCTCCGCACTGAAGCAATGAAGCACCATATATCCATCGTACCGGGAAAGATCTTCTCTGCCGGCAGCCATTACAGCAACTTTATCCGCCTCAGTTTTGGCCGGCCCTGGAATGATGATATGGATTACGGGCTGATGATGCTGGGAAAGATCATCCGGAAGATGCTGTAGCATTTCCTGCAAAGCCGGCGCCCTCCTTTTTACAGCCCTGGCAGAAAAATTTGTTGTTTTCACTATCCTTTCTCCTATTGGGGGTATAAACTTCACCACAATTTGGGTATAGCAACCCCTGTTGCAGGGTTATATCTTTCCAATAAAAAATTTTATGAAAAATCTGTCAGCGCTTTATTCACAATCTCAGATTGAATTACTGGATCTGATCACCTTTCATGAGCAGGTGATGGTACAAGGCAAAAATGCAGGCAGGCCCGATCCGGCATACCATGTCAAAATGCAGGAACTGGCCGAATTGAGGATACTGATCGACCAGCGGGTGGAGTTAGGCCTGCGGCAACTGGACGAAAAACAAAAAGTGCATAAGGAATCAACAGCCGAGCGTTCAACGGCACACTGCCCGGAATGTGATAAGGAAACTTTTGTGAACATTACCGGAGAAGGGACCGATCCCGATAACGGGTTCACCTGCGACCGGGTTGTTTGTTCCGTTTGCGGAGAGGAGTTCCTCAACGATATTCCCAATAACTGGGAGGACAGGATTGCCAGCTTTGATAACCTCCTGGTTGTACTGCATACCTTACAGCAAAACGAAGAAAAATTTGCGGAAGATCCATTCATCAAGGAACTGGAAAAAGAACTGAAGGAGAAGGTTACAGAATTAAAAAACTCGCATGCTGCCTGTATCAGATCACTTGAAGACCTGCAGGCGGCAGCAGACAGAACTGACAAATGCCTGGCCAGTGCCTACCATCATTTACTCGCCTCCAGGATCGCTATCCTTGATAATAACTCCCCTTCGGCAACATTGTTATCATAAGTTACCGGGTAACCTGAGAGAAGAATGACCGGTTCATCCCTGGCCCTTGTTTTTCCTTTTATAATAGTAATACAAGGGGATGCCCAGGCCGGTAAGTACGAGACCCAGTGCTGAATTGATCACCGGCTGACGGCCGGCAAGATAATTCGTGATGTCATTGTAAACAGTGGAAACCAGGTAAAAGGCACTGAAGCCAATGAACAGCAGGGTAACAACCGGGTGTCCCCAGATCCGGTAGGGCCTTTGCAGGGCGGGCCATCTTTTGCGGAGCATGAAAATGCCAACGGCACCCAATCCATAGGCCACCCAGGTAACGAATACAAACATATCCGCCAGCATATCAAAAGTGCCGGAAAGAATAAAAAGGCAGGTCCATATACCATGCAGCCAGAGTGCATTGGCCGGTGTCCTGAACCGCTCATGCTCTTTCCCGGTCCACCGGGCAAAGGCGCCATCCCGTCCCATGGCATAAGTGATCCTGGCACTCGTCATTACATTTCCGTTCACCGCACCAAAAGTGCAGATAACGATCATCGCAGCTATAATGGCTTCGGCAGTATGACCAAGGGCTACGGCCATTGCATCGGCCGCTACCAATGACGAGCTGGCCATTTGCTCCACCGGTAATACATACAGGTAGGCCTGGTTAACCAGGATATACACGGCCATGCAGATGAATACACCGGTAAAAAGGCTCCGCGGAATATTCTTTGCAGGATCTTTTACCTCCCCGGCCATGGCAGCGATATTGATCCATCCGTCGTAGGCCACAAAAGCCCCCGTCAGCGCCACCACGATACCCGTCAGCAGCTCCGTACCTGATTTTGGCTGAACAGCATGGGTGAAATGGGACATACTGCCCTGCCCGGAAAAGAAGATCCCGAATACCAGCAGCGCCAGCACACCGATCTTCATGGCGGTGGAGATGAGTTGTAACCGGTCGCTGGCCTTCAGGCTTTTTGCATTGAGCCAGGTAAGCCCCAGCGTCATCAGCACCGCCAGCATCTTCACCCCAAAATCTTTTAAAGGGTACAGGTCACCCAGGAAAGGCAGGTGCCATACATACTTTGAGATCACTGCCTCCGGAAACTGCGGCAGGTGCAAAAAGAAATCGAGGTAATAGGCACAAACAAAACTGATCGCTGCCACGGAAGCGGTATTGATCACCGAGAAAGCTGCCCATCCGTAGAGGAAGGCGGTAAAGTCGCCAAATATCTTCCTGAAATAAACGTACATGCCTCCTGTCTCCGGCATCATAGCACCCAGCTCTGCATAAACCAGCGCCCCGAATAAAGAGAAAAGACCGCCGATCACCCACACGATCGTCATCCAGACAGGAGAGCCGAGCTGGGCAGCCATAGTAGCCGGCTTCATGAATACCCCGGAACCGATGATACTGCCGACAATGACGGCCGTGGCAGATAAAAAGCCCAGTTTCTTAGAAGCAGCTGACGACATAGAAGAAAGGAAGATAAGAAAGAGTTCTTATTCAGGAGAAATTGATTCGCCGGGAACAGGCCGGCTGAACACCTGCCGGTTATTCAAATGTTATTTGAACCATCCCGGCCGGTCACGGCTGTCATTTTTCAATTATCCTTTTTACATTTATACCCGATCAAGCTGTCAACTGCCATGCGGCTTATTTTCTTACTGCTTATTATATCCTTTGCCGGGCAAAGAGCCGGCGCACAGGCTGCACTGAACCTCGGGCAGTCTCCCCCGCAACTTAAATGGCGGCAGATCCGGACACAACATTTCCGGGTGATCTTTCCCACCGAGATCGAACCGGATGCTCAACTGATCGCCAATGCGCTGGACAATGCCTATTACGATGTGGCCGCTTCCCTGCATTCGACCCCGAGAAAGATACCGATCGTGATGCAGAACCAGACCACGGACAACAATGCTTTTGTTTCATCGGAAGGAAGAAGGGCCGAGTTCTTTTCCACCCCGCCGCAAAACCCGAATAACATGGGCATGAACGGCTGGTATGAAGAATTATCCCTGCACGAATACCGGCATGTGGTACAGATGGACCAGACCCGTGTGGGCTGGGGAAAGGTTGTCTTTTATCTCTTCGGCAACTCGGGCACTTCCGTCATGCAGGGACTGACGAATCCCTGGTGGTTCTGGGAAGGCGATGCCGTTGGCTGCGAAACGACCATGGGATATGGCGGCCGTGGCCGGATCCCTTCCTTCGATCTCACCTTCAGAACACAACTGCTGTCGAGAGGCGCCTTTCCCTACATCAAATCGGCCTGCGGTTCCTTCAGGGATGCGATCCCCAACCACTACCTGCTGGGTTACCTGCTTACCACCTATGCCAAGAACCACTACGGGGCCGATGTCTGGAGCAGGATACTGACCCACACGTACAAGACGGCACCGGTTCCGTTCTCCTTTTCCCGTTCTGTCAAAAAAATAACCGGGCTTCCGGTTACGGGCCTGTATGATTCCATGACCGCTGAGCTGAAACAACGCTGGCAGCAGCAGCTCGACAGTGTAAAGGAAACGGCGGCCACCATCATACACCATTCACCGGATAAAGTATTCGTGAACTATAAATTCCCGCAATACCTGCCGGATGGTTCCATCGTGGCAGAAAAGTCAGGGCTGGAAACGGGAAGTTTTCTTGCGTATAAATCCAGTATCGTTGACCAGGCCCGGTTCGTTGTGATCAGCAAAGAAGGGAAAGAGTCACCCTTAAAACTATCGGGTGTGCTGGATGACAACGGGGTGATGAGTGCTGCCGGCAGCAAGCTCACCTGGACTGAATACACCTATGATCCGCGGTGGGGCGCCCGGAATTACACCGTGATAAAAACACTGGATGCGGCCACCCGGAAAATAAAACAACTCACCCGCCGCAGCCGTTACCATGCTCCCTGTTTTTCTCCCGATGGTAAGATGATCGCTGCCATGGAGAATACCACGGCCAATAAATTCCGGCTTGTGCTGCTGGATGCTGAAAACGGGCAGGTGATCAGGCAGTATGATAATCCCGGCAATATCCAATACCTGCAGCCGCGGTTCTCCGGCAATGGCCGGCAGATCTTCATGGTCCGGTCCGTTCCCGGCCTGAAGAGTATCGTACAGCTCGATGTCGCCACAGGCCTTCTAAAAACGATCCTGCCACCGGTTAGCGAGAATATCTCGGCACCCGTCGGCTACCGGAATTTTGTACTCTATAATTCACCGCAAACCGGGATCGATAATATTTATGCGGTGGATACCCTGACCGGCCATACGTACCGGGTCACCAGCCGGAAATACGGCGCCTTCAATCCCTGTATCTCACCGGATGAAACCCAGATCAGTTTCCAGGATTTTACCCCGGATGGTTTTCGCATTGCCGTTATGCCGCTAAACCCGGCTGAATGGGAACTGCTGGCTGACCCGCAGAAGGATGATGAAAAGAAAGTGAAGTTCTACCAGCCGCTGGCCCGGCAGGAAGCGGGGAATATCCTTTCTCATATTCCCGATTCTGTATACCGGACGGAGCCGTATAAAAGACTCCGGAATGCAGTGAAGATATTCGGCTGGGGTATCGACCCGGTTACCAATCTTCCTAAAGTAAGTATCGGGCTCCGCTCGGTGGACATGCTGAGCACCACCACCCTCGAAACCGGTTTTGAATATGACCAGAACGAAAAAAGATTCGGCAAATACTTTCGGGTAAGCTACCAGGGACTGTACCCGCAGTTCTTCTTCCGGTATTATGACGGAAAAAGAAAAACGATCTTCCCGGAAAACACCGGCGAGACCACCCTGTCGAACCTGAACTATGACCTGATCCGCTACCGTAATTACAGCGGCGGCATGGGTCTGCCGCTTAATTTTTCAAAGGGGGCCTGTATCACCAAACTGAATGCATCCGCACAACTGGTCTACAGTACTTTTTCAACGTACAGTGCTGACGGGGAAAATGAAAGCTTCCGGAAGACCCGGTTTGGCAACCTGTATTACCAGCAGTACGAAGGGGTGATGGATATCCGGAAACGGCAAAGCCCCAGGGATGTGGGACCAAAAGCAGGCACCCTGCTCCAGTTCTGTTACAGGAACACAGCTTTTAAAAGTTACTTTACCGGTTCACAGACGGCCGCGGATATAAATATTTTTCTTCCCGGCTTCTTTAAGCATCATGCCACCAGGCTGCGGTTCAACTGGCAGCAGGATGAGAACAGCAATTATCATTTTGAAAACCGGTATGACTTTGTCAGAAACCAGGTCAACCGTTTATATCACCAGTGGCAGTTATGGTCCTTTGATTACAAACTGCCGGTCTGCTATCCGGATAAGCAGGTGTTTGGCGGCTTGCTGTATTTTCAGCGTATCAAAGCAGACCTGTTTGCGGAGCGGGCAAACGGACGGCTCGCCTTCCCCGGATCAGCCGCACAGCAAAATGATTTTACCAATATTGGCGTGGAGCTGACGGCCGATGTGAACCTCCTCCGTTTCCTGCTTCCCTTTGATGCCGGTATCAGGATCTCTCACCTGCTGCAGGGCCATGGAATGAATTACAGCCTGATGTTCAGGATCCCCAATCTCTTTTAAATAAAAAAAGTCCCGCCGGTAATGCGGGACCTGAACTTTTTCTTTCTGGCTTCAACCTGAATCTCCCGTTGTGAGCGGGACATACCCCCCGGCCGGATACTCAATTTTTCCCGGAAGGATTAACAGGTACGGAAGGAATTGGATCTTCTCCAACGTTGTCCTGAAGGATAAGCCTCCAGGCCAGAAATGGTGGTAAGAGCGAATGGTTGTGCGGCTAAGGTATACAGAAGTATGATCAAAGTCAAGGGCCTGCCAACATTTTATGGGCAGGGGAAAACTCGTAAAACTACGGGGCAACTGAGCGCCGGTAAAGACCGTTTTTCTGAAAGTATTGAACTAACTTTAAAGAGTTAACCCCCGCTTGTGAGAACTTACCGCGGTCACTAACTGAGCATGAAAGAGGTCCTTCGCCGCTGTCTCCTGACGACTGTTGCCCAGCTTTTTCTGCTGGGAATCATCCGGGCACAGGACTGCCCTCCCAATATTGATTTTGAAAGAGGTGACTTTACCAACTGGACCTGCTATATGGGTTCTGTCTTTGATAACGGCGGGCAGAACCTCATCTCCCTGTTCCCTGTAACAGGCCCCCAGTTTGATCATCATACCCTGTATTCGGCCGCCACGGCTGCAAACATCACCGATCCCTATGGCGGCTTCCCGGTCATTTGTCCCAATGGCAGCAACTACTCCGTAAAGCTGGGTAACAGCCTGGGCGGTGCACAGGCTGAAGGGATCTCGTATGATTTTACCATCCCGCCCAACCGCAGCATCTATGCCCTTATCTATCATTATGCCGTGGTATTCCAGGACCCCAATCACCAGCCCTTTCAGCAGCCCCGGCTGGAGCTGGAAGTGCAGAACCTGACCGACGGGGAACTGATCAGTTGTTCTTCCTTTACATTCTTTCCAAACGGTTCGCCCTTACCGGGTTTCTTTCAGTCACCGCTTTCTGATTCAACAGCCGTTTGGTGTAAGGACTGGTCGGCCGTTTCCATCAACCTGAACAATATGGCCGGCAAAAGGATCCGCCTGTTCTTCAAAACCGCCGATTGCACCTTCCGCCGTCATTTCGGGTATGCCTATATCGATGTGAATTCAGAATGCAGTGATGAGTTTACCGGCGCCACCTATTGCCCGGATGATACGGCGGTATATGTGACGGCCCCTTACGGATATGAACGCTATTCCTGGTACAACAACAGCTTTACACAGCACCTCGGCGATGAACAGGTATTGAAACTGATGCCGCCGCCGCCGCCCGGCACCACCGTCGCCGTTATCCTCAAACCTTATAATGGTTATGGCTGTCTCGACACCTTGTATGCGAGGCTGGTGGATACCTTAAAACTGAAGGCCCTTGCCGGAGCAGATATTACTTCCTGCAATAAGACACCGGTATTGATCGGCTCTAATAAAAAGAACGGGGTGGTGTACAGCTGGAACCCCACTACAACGCTTACCGATGCAGCGGCATCCAACCCGTTTGCCAGTCCTTCTGTTACCACGGCCTATGAACTGACCGTTCGCAGCCTGGGAGGCGGCTGCCTGAACAAGGATACTGTAACGGTTACTGCTTCCGTGATCGACAGTACGCTTACCGTGCAGGGCAAGACCTTGTTCTGCATCACCAGCAGTGACAGTGCCGTCTTCCTGGTACCGCCGACGGACAGCATTCAATGGTATATCAATAATTCCGCCATCGCCGGTGCCAACCTGCCCCGGTACAGGGCCACACAGTCGGGCACCTACTATGCAAAACTGTTTACCGATGCGGGCTGCACCCTCAGCACCCGTAAAGAGGACGTGGTGATAGAAGTGCCGAGAAGACCGGTAACCTATCCCCTGCAATACGCTATTCTGAATTACCCGCTGCAGTTGTCGGCCCGGGATTTTGGAGCAGACTATTTATGGAAACCCCCGCTCTATCTCGATAACGTGGATATTGCAAAGCCCTTTTTCAATGCCCCGGTGCTGAACGATTACTTATTCACCATCAATATCACTACCGCAGCCGGTTGTCTTACCGTGGATACCCAACTGGTGAAAACCATTAAGGAAGTAAAAGTGTATGTACCCACCGCCTTTACACCGAATAATGACGGACGCAATGATTATCTCCGGCCGGTTATGCTGGGTGTAAAAGAACTGAAGGCCTTTAAGGTGTTTAACCGCTGGGGACAGGTGGTCTATGAAATGCGGGGAAATGAGCGGGGCTGGGATGGCAGTGTAAAAGGTCAGGTGCAGAATACGGCAGTATATGTCTGGATGGTGGAAGCCATTGGCCTCGACAACCGGCGGTATTTCCAGAAAGGGACGGTGCTGCTGCTGAAGTAGAAGGATTCTTAAGATTGATTATTGCATATTGTCTGCTTCCACACGAATTTTCTTTTCCCTTCGTTCTTGTTGTATGCGCACATTCCTGACGGTCCTTCTTTCCTGTTTATTGCTCAGCAATATCAACGGACAGGTACAGGTTATCAATCTTTCACTGACCGACAGTTCCCTTAATTATTTCTATATAGGCGCAGACAATTTATTAAAAGTAAACTGGAAGGGCATTGATCCCCTCACTGCCACAATATCCGTCCTGGACGGGGCGGGCAGGATCACCAAGACCGACGATACACATTTCTTTGTACAAGTCATTACGGTCACTGATAGTTGCCGGTTAGAGATCCGGCAGAAAGGAGGTAAGCTGCTTTTCGGCAGGTATTACAAATGCCGGGTGATCAATCCTGTCATAGCCAGGCCGGGAAATCTTTCTGATTCGGTTGTAACTGTAAAAGAGGTGCTGATAAATCCTTATATCACTGCTTTATCACCCGGTTGTTTTTATGACCTGAGATACCAGATAGTGTCATTCAGTACTGATATTATACATGATGGGGAAACTGCCTTTATTGCAGCATATGGAAATTTATTCAACCCGGAACAACTGAAACTGATCAAGACGCTGGTACATGGCGACCAGATCTATTTTCATGATATCCGTATTAATTATGCTGATTCCAGAACAAGTCAACTCCCGCCATTCAGGATCTATATCAAATAACAAGTAACCCCCGTTCTATAGTCCGCCAGTGATAAACTTCAAACCCTACACTTACTTATACAATTCCTGTTTCAGGTTCTTCACCCTTCCCGCCCCGCATGCCGGGACAATGCATCAGAACAACGGCGGATGATTTACATTTGAAAATACACAGGTCACATATAACTCTTTTGCTGCAGTGTAAATATTCCCTTTGACATCTGTGGCGGTTAGTTTTATCGTATAAATTCCGCAATGCGGATATATATAGGAAGGTTCCTTTTCGAAAGATGTAATTCCGTTTCCGAAATCCCATTTATAGGAGGCCATACCAGAAGATGTATTACTGAGCATCAATGAAGAACCCTCCTCTACTTCTCCACTGGCATTATTGATCTTAAAGGAAGCAGTAACAGATTCCTCTGGCTGATTAATTTCATTCTTGTTGCATGAGAAATTCAATAAAGCGATAGACAAGGCTAATGAAATTACCTTATTCATGTTAATTGGTATAAATGATTGTATATTATTTTTCAGAATCATCCGCCATGCTTTCCTGCACATAACACAGTCAGCGTTTGAGTAGAACTTGAAATTTCTCCTTTCTTATTTTTAGCTGTTAGCGTTACCGTGACAACACTGCCACAGGGACTGAAAGAAATATTAGCCGGATTTTTATCTGTTGAGGATTTCCCATCCCCGAAACTCCAGGTGTAGCTGTCTGCATTTGTTGACCGGTTATCAAAAACGAGTTCAGTAGCTTCAAAGACCCAACCCTCCGTTACCTGATTGGTTATTACAAATGATGCTTCTGGCTTAGCTGAAACTGTCGGGGTATTATCTGTTGTAACGGGCTTAAGATCATTTGATTTATTGCATCCGGCGGCAATCATTACACCGGCGAAGAGAAAAGTGCAGATGGTTTTCATGTCAAATAAGTTTAAATAAAATTACTTTACATGAAACATTTTCGAATGTTTTACTTACTTGTTTTCGAGGAAATAGCAAAAATAGGTGCGAAATTGATACTCAAAGGCCAGGGTCGTTGCAAATTATCACGGAAAATGAAACTGATTTATTGTACTTATTTCCAAAAAAAATAACTTTAGCCCTGTTCTATGCAAATCAGGAAACATACCAAAAACCTGTTCGCCATCATTTTACTGGTTTTACTTGTACAAAAAGTGGCTGGCGGATTATTTATTCATACATGGTTGCATGAACAACACTCTGAAACTGCCCCTGTCAAGTCTTCCGGTTACGGTAGTACCAAATGTTCTTGTATCGATGACTTTAATGTTCTCTTTGAACAACCGGCTGATCTTTCCCTTGCAACAATTTCACCCCTCTATACGGAGTTGAACATCCCGCCTGTATCATCAAAGTCTGCTGATCAGGAACTGTATATTCTTTTTCGGGGGCCTCCTGCCGTTTAATGCTGACTGCTATTGCTGCCTGAAAATCTCCGTAAAGGCAAGCAAAGTCCCTGCTCATAGTATTGTAGTGTGACTTTATGTACACTCTTATACAAGCTGCAAAGCCCTTTTTTGTTCCGGAGTTTCCCAATACAAAATAATCTTCTGATATGAATGAAGATTTAAAATTGATCTTAAAAAGACACCAGATCAGTATCACCAGAACAAGGCTTATCATTCTTAAAGCTTTTGTAAACGAACCTTTCCCTTTAAGTAATGAGTATTTTTTGGAGAACTATGCCGATCTGGACAGAACCAGCATTTTCAGAAGCCTCAGGATATTCAGGGAAAAAGGGATCATTGAAAGTGTTCCGGTATCGGGCAAAAAGAAATCAGGCCTTTACAGTCTGTTTGTTGTATCAGTTAACACTGTTTTTGTTTGCAGCTCCTGTAAAAAACAGTTTGACCTTATAACACAAATGCCTCCGGAAATAAAAATCCCCAGTAATTACCTGCTTAAAAATATGGATATCAAATTAACCGGTTGCTGCAGCGAATGCCTCAAAAATAAATGAACCATTAAGTATCCAGTCAGTCCTGAAAACTTCTCTACCCTGATCGGGTTATGAGTACAATTCATTTCTGTACAACTTCACCCTCTCATCTACCAGGTATTCATCAAAGGTCATCAGGCGGTCGATGATACCTTTCGGCGTTAATTCAATGACCCGGTTGGCCACGGTTTCCATGAAGGTGTGGTCATGACTGGTAAGCAATACAATGCCTTTGTAGTCGGTACACTGTTCGTTAAAGCTCTGGATACTTTCCAGGTCCAGGTGGTTGGTGGGCTGATCCAGTAAAATAACATTCGGGTTCTGCAGCATCATCCGGCTGATCATACAGCGTACCTTCTCTCCCCCGCTCAGTACAGTTGTTTTCTTCAGTACATCATCGCCGCTGAAGAGCATTTTGCCGAGGAACCCGCGGAGGAAGGGCTCGTCCACCTCCTTTACATGATCGGGTACATACTGGCGCAGCCATTCCATCAGGTTCTTTTCCTCTTTAAAGAATTCGCTGTTCTCCTGCGGCAGGTAAGCATGCGTTACGGTACTGCCCCATTCATACGAACCGCTGTCGGCAATGGCATTGGCTGTAATGATGTTGAAGAAACTGGTAACGGCCAGCGGGTCACGGCTCAGGATGGCGATCTTATCTCCTTTATTCACGGTGAAGGTCACCTCACTGAACAATACCCGTCCATCCACTGATTTTTTCAGCTTCTCCACGTTCAGGATCTGGTTACCTACTTCCCGCAGTTGCTGGAAGATGATGCCGGGGTATTTGCGGTAGCTGGGTTCTATCTCTTCAATGGTCAGTTTCTCCAGCGCTTTCTTTCGGGAGGTCGCCTGCCTGCTTTTAGAAGCGTTGGCGCTGAAGCGGGCAATGAAGTCGATCAATGCCTGCCGTTTCTCTTCCACCTTTTTATTCTTGTCGTTGATCTGGCGGGCCATCAGCTGGGATGATTCGTACCAGAATGTATAGTTACCGGTGAAGATCTTGATCTTTTGCCGGTCTACATCCACCACATGGGTACACACTGCATCCAGGAAGTGACGGTCGTGGCTCACCACCAGGACGATATTTTCATAATCGGCGAGGAAGTTCTCCAGCCAGCTGATCGTTTCAATATCGAGACCGTTGGTCGGCTCATCGAGCAGCAGTATATCCGGGTTGCCGAACAGGGCCTGGGCCAGCAAGACCCTTACTTTATAGTTGGAGGGGATATCCTTCATCAGCGACTGATGAAATTCTTCTTTCACGCCCAGTTCACTTAGTAAGGTGGCGGCATCACTTTCAGCCGTATACCCGCCCATTTCACCAAACTCTGCTTCCAGCTCCCCGGCACGGATTCCGTCTTCTTCGGTGAAATCGGCCAGGGCATATATATTCTCCCGTTCTTTCGCTATGGCCCACATTTTAGAGTGGCCCATCATCACGGTATTCAGTACGGTTTCTTCATCAAACTGAAACTGGTTTTGTTTCAGTACCGCCATCCTTTCTCCCGGGGTTATTTCCACCGTTCCTTTGTTTGCTTCGATCTCCCCGCTGAGTATTTTCAAAAAGGTACTTTTCCCGGCCCCGTTGGCACCGATCACGCCATAACAATTCCCCTTGGTGAAATTGAGGTTCACTTCTTCAAACAATACCCGTTTGCCGTAGGCCAGTTTCAGGTCTTTTACACTGATCATATTGCTGTAAAATTTCGAGGCGCAAAGGTAGCAGAAAATGAGTTGCTGTCATAAGAAAAAGCAGGGCCTGCTCGTTATGGAGCAATACACTCCGGACGGTAATCTTTTTACATGAAAAAAATAACGCTTTTGACAGGCCTGCTGGCTGCAATAGCCTGCTACTCACAAAAGTCCGAATCGGTCTTTATCCATTTTGCCCTGGATAAATACGAACTCACCCCGGCTGCCCGTGCCACCCTGGACAGCCTTACCGACAGTCTTGACCTTGCTGACCGCATTGAACTGCACGGGCATACTGATGCCAGCGGCACCAATGAATACAACCGGCAGCTTTCCTCCAGGCGGGTGGATGCCGTAGAAAAATACCTGCTCAGTAACGGGTGGGAGAAAAAAGACATTACGGTCATGAAAGCCCACGGAGAAAATATGCCCCTGAACGATAATGCCACAGCGAATGACCGCAGCCTGAACCGGCGTGTGGAGATCAGGATACTGCGGGGGCAGGCTGTACCATCATTAAAACAGCAGCTTGGAGACAGTACCCTGAAAACAGGATCCAATATCACACTTCGCAATATTCAGTTTGAAGGCGGCACCCGCCATTTTCTGAAAACCTCTTACCCGGCCCTGGAAGAATTGCTGGTGGCCATGAAGACCAATCCGAAACTGGTGATCCGGGTGGAAGGACATATCTGCTGCCAGCTGGACAATGGTGACGGCCCTGATCTCGAAACCGGTATAAACAATTTGTCTGAGATGCGGGCCAAAGCCGTGATGGATTACCTGGTGGAAAATGGTATTGATGCAAAAAGGATCAGCTACAAAGGCATGGGGCATTCTATGCCTGTCTATTTATTCCCGGAAAAAACAGAAGAAGAAATGATTGCCAACCGCCGGGTGGAGATCAGGATCATCAGCAAATGATGGCAGGGTTCCTGCCGGAATAACAAAGCCCCGCAGTTACTGCAGGGCTTTGTGAGTAAGTTATACGACCATTGATTACTGCACATGCACTTTTCCCTCGGCCAGTTTATTACCGGCTGCATCCCCTACTGCCACGATATAGATACCGCGGTTTGCTGTACGGAGATCGATCTTCAGCAAGGTGTAGGGCCCGGTAATCGGGAATTGCTGTTCATACACGTTTGCCCCTTTGGCATCAAACACCACGATCCTCCGCCGGGTGTTGCTTCCGCCGCTGTTGTAATAAGACACGGTGAACCGTCCGTCATTCGGGCTGGGGAAGATAAAGAGCTTATCACTTGCTTTTGCATCGATCACCAGGGGTGATGACTGTGCCGAGCAGACGATACCGCTGGCAAAGGTTTCCAGCACCCTTACCTGGTAGGTGCCTAATTGTTCCACATTCACCTGCAGGCTGGTACCGGTATGGCTGAGCTGGTTATTGTTCAGGAACCAGTTGTTACTGATCACACCTCCGGTGGAAGCACTGTTACTGGCTGTAAGGGTGGTTATTTGGCCCGGAAGAAGACTGGTGAGCGGAGAGGCCGCCAGGTTTACGGAAGGTAACTGCCTAACGGTAAGCAATGCCACCGAAGTGATCACAGGATTGAGGCAGGCATTGGTGCTGAGCAGGCAGCGGTAACGGTTATTGCTCATAGCGGTCTGTGCTCCGGTAATGGACAGGGTGGCGGTAGTGGCACCGGAATAAACGCCTGTGTTATTTACGTTAGTCCATGTGGTGCCGCCATCGGTACTCACCTGCCACTGGTAGTTAATGGCCTGGTTTGAACTTGCCGTTACATTGAAACTGGCATTGCTGCCTGAACATACTTCCGTATTTACAGGTTGCTGCGAAATTATGACAGGGGTGATGACAGTAACGGTGGCGCAATTGCTGTTTATCACAGCCCCGCAGGTACCCGTAATGGCTACCCGGTAAAAGAAGGTACTTGCCGGGCTTACGGTCAGGCAGGGTGCTGAAGCCGCCCCGGCGACATTTGACCAGGGGCCGGCACAGGATATGGAAGCCTCCCATTGGTAGATCAGGTTTACTCCCGCGGCTGTTACACATAGGTTGTTATTAGCACCCTGGCAAATCGTAGCATCTGCAGGTTGTGTGGTAATGGCGGTGGCGGGATTTACGGTAAGAACAGCGCCGGCCGAATTAACCGGCGTGGTGCAAACAGAATTGGTGAGCAGGCAGCGGTAGCGGTTGTTGTTCATGGCCGGTGTTACAGCAGTGACAGTCAGGCCGGGGTTTACGGCACCGGGTATATTGGTCCAGGTTGTACCCCCATCGGTACTGACCTGCCATTGGTAAAGAACACCGGTTCCGGAGGCGGTAACACTGAAGCTGGCATTGGTGCCTTCACACACAGTGGTATTTGCCGGTGAAGAATTGAGGGTTGGCGGACTGGTAACGGTAAGGGTGGCCGCGGCAGATGTATCCGGCAGCGGGCATCCGCTTACGATGCAGCGGTACATATTTCCATTGAGACCGGGGGTCACGCCTGTAAGTGAATAAGAAGATGTATTGGCCCCTCCGATATCACTGTAGCTGGAGCCGCTGTTGGTACTGACCTGCCAGCGGTAGGAAATATTAATGCCGGTGGCCGTTACACTAAAGGTATGGTTTGAGCCGGCACAGACATTTGCATTTTGCGGATCGGCCGTCACATTCGGTTTACCATTGTCAAAGCTCAGCACTTCATCTCCCCTTATACTGGCTGAACCCTGTGAAGCACCGACACCCATCCCCCTTCTTGCAAAGGCCTCGAGGATCGCACAACTGTATTGTGCCCCGTAGAACAGAGTATCGGCTTTCAAAATAGCATTCCTTCCATCGATGAAACCGGGGCTGCAGGGCTGAAGACGAAGCCCCTCGATCACCAGTTTTAACGCAATGACATTACCACCGGTACCGGTGGGGTCAAAAAGATTGGGGCTGATGCCGGCCTGTTGTATGATATACCAGGTCATATCCCATAATGCGGTGCACCAGATGGTACCTACTCCGTGCGGCACAGCAACTGAAGGAAGGTTACCATAGGTCATGGGGTTCACCGCCATATTCGTGGTGTACCGGTATTGCCTGATGCCCACACCATTGGTGGGCTGGTTCAGAACATAGGTGCCGATACCTCTTGGGTTATTGAAGCCGTCATTCGGGGTAGCCGTCGCCCAGTCGTGAGTGATCATCAGGCAGAGGTAATCACTCCATCCCTCTCCCATTTGTTCTACGTTGTTCAGGCAACCGACACCGCTCCCGGTCATCCGGTTGCTGATGCCGTGTGTGTATTCATGCGCAATCACCCCGTTATCGGCATCGCCATCCCTGTCGGGAGTGGGTGATGGCCACAGGTACATCTGCATTCTGCCACGGCTTCCCTCCACACCCGGTGAGAAGTTGGCATTATTTGTTCCGCTTCCATCCTGGGCTTCTGCCAGCACATAGTCGCCGCCCGTACCCCCACGGCCCATATTATCATTCTGGTAATTCTTACTGGTTTCCGTAAAGCCATACAGGTAAGAGAGGTCATGCATCAGGTTGTTCCAGTAAAAGAGGTTGGTCGTGTTGAACTGCTGATTGGGCACAGGTGTTCTTACATAGGGCTCCTGCGAAAAGTCAGGTGTGAAATTAAAGGTAAGGGAAGGCTGGGCTGTGGTGCTCAGGGCTGAATAGCCCGGCAGGTTGTTGGCATCCCGGTCTTCGTAGGCAAAGGCATTATTACCCCGCAGGCTGTCGTAATAAATGGTGCCGTCATATTGCCATCCAAGTGTGGTGGCATTTCCCGGCGACATGAGCCAGGGATCGGTATGCGTGACGGGGGTACCGCCCGGGTGCTGCGGACTTTCAGCCGGGTATTTCACAACCCTGTAGGTAGCGGTGTTCACCACATAATTCCTGTACTGCCATTGATTCGCAGGCTGCTCCTTTCTTTTGAGAACCAATTGCGGCTGACGGGCAACTGCGGCAGGCTGGGTATGCCCGGCCCCTTCTTTTTTATCCCAGTCGCAATAGATGGTCATGTCTTCCTTATCGATCACTTTTCCCGTTTTGGCATCTACCCTTACAAGCCAGTAGGAGGAAGAATTGAGCGGAGCCACGAAAACCTGCCACACCAGTTTTACCTTTTGTTCATTATTTACGGGGAACCATAGAAGTTCTGCAAATACTTTTTCGGAGGAAACACCGAGATTCCCAAAATCAAACCGCTTTCCCCCGTTGCTTATTTTTTCAGGAATGACCTGGTCATAATTACCGGCACCCACCTGGCTCAGCGCTGCCTTTACTGCTTTTACCGGATCGATACCGGGAGTGCCATCACTGCCTGACACCCGGGATGCAAGGGCATCTATGCGTGATCCCGCCACTGAAACGGCCTTCTCCTTGCGGAAGGCCAGCACATGTAATTTGTTGTAGACCGGGATGCCTTTGTAACTCTGTTGCAGGTACACCATCCGGATATCAGAGCCGGGAATAATATAGGTACTGCTGACAATTGAATTGTCGATATCGGTTTGCTGCAGCCCGATGGCAGCACTGTTCTTTTCAACAAGACCGACAGCCAGAGACCTCTCCGGATCACTTACCTGTGCACCGGCCACGAGGGCTGAAAACATCATAGCAGCAATGAAAAAAATTTTCATCATTTTGATTTTGGTTTACTCCTTCAAAAATGATGTTTTTTTTCCATGATTACGGAATGACAGACAGGATATTTTCACTAAGCAAAAACCCCCTTTTCAGGGGGTTTTTGAACTTTTTATATTATTCAGTACTGTTTACCGCACATGCACTTTACCGTCCACGAGTTTGTTTCCGGCTGCATCGCCTACCAGTACATAGTATATACCACGGCTTCCGTTTCTCAGGTCGATCGGGAGGAGTGTATAAGCGCCTGTAATGGAGAATTGCTTATCATATACTTTGGCGCCTTTTGAATCAAAGATCGTAATCCGTCTTTGTGTGCTTACTCCGCCGCTGTTATAATAAGAAACCGTGAAGCGGCCATCGTTCGGGCTCGGGAAGATGAACAGTTTGTCGCTTACTGTCGCATCGATCGTTACTACCGGCGATTGATTGGCACATACCAGTGAGCTTGGCCAGGTTTCAGCGATCCGTACCTGGTAAGACCCTACCTGTTCAATGTTCACAGTGCGGGTATTGCCAGTGTTGGAGATGGTGTTGTTATTGAAGAACCAGCCAATGGCAAGTGTTCCGCCTGTTGAAGCACTCGGTGTGGCTGTCAGCACACTTACTTTACCGGGCAACAGGCTGGTGAGAGAGGCCGTCAGTCCTACAGTAGGTAACTGGCGAACCGTGAGTATGCCGCCATTTGAAGCAGCCGGTGTCGTACAGGTCGCATTGGACAACAGGCAACGGTAACGACCGGTGCTGAGGGCTGTGGTGGCGCCTGTAATCGTAAGCGTTGCTGTGGTGGCCCCGGAGTATACGCCTCCGTTATTTACATTATTCCACGTGGTACCTCCGTCGGTGCTGAGCTGCCACTGGTAAATAATAGGCTGCACACTGTTGCCTGCCACCGTAAAGCTGGTGTTGCTGCCGGAGCAAAGCTCCGCATTGGCCGGCTGGGTGGAAATGGTAACGGGTGCGATGACGGTCAGAATGGCATCATTTGAGATCAGCTGCGGAAGACAGGTTCCTGATACCACGCAATGGTAGCGGTAATTGTTCATGCCGATGGTGGCATTGGTTACCGCATAGGTGGAGGTCGTAGCGCCTGCGATATTGTTAAACGTAGCGCCGCCATCTGTGCTCAGTTGCCACTGGTAGGTGACTCCCGTACCGGCAGCTGTTACACTGAAGGTATTACCGGATCCCACACAGATCGTGGCATTGGCCGGCTGCGCAGAAATGGAAGGCAGTGTATTCACTGTAAGGACCGCTGCATTAGAGATACCGGGCGTTGTACAGCTGGCATTGGTCATTGAGCAACGATACTGGTAGTTGTTCATGGAAACAGTGGCCCCGGTGATCGTAAGGGTTCCGGTAGTGGCCCCGCCATAAACGCCACCATTGCTGATGTTGTTCCAGGTGGTACCGCCGTCCGTACTGAGCTGCCACTGGAAGATAACTCCGGATCCGCTGCCATTTGCTGTAAAGCTGGTGTTCGAGCCTGCACAAACCGTCTGGTTGGTGGGCTGTGTGGTCACAGATACAGCTGTTACGACTGTAAGGGTGGCACAATTGGAAGTAGCCGCCGGTGTACAAGTACCTGTCACCACGCAACGATAAGAGGTGGTGGTACCTGCTGTTACGGTAAGCGATGAATTGGTGGCGCCGCCGATATTTGACCACGGGCCTGCACAACTGGTAGCGCTCTGCCACTGGTAAGTCAGTGACGCACCTGTAGCCGCTACTGTAAACGTATTATTTGCACCGGCGCACAAAGTGATATCAGCGGGCTGTGTGGTGATAGCCGGCGGTGTATTCACTGTCAGCGTGGCTGCATTGGAATTGGTAGAACCGCACAAAGAGCTTACCACACAACGGTACTGGCCGGCATCGGCAGGCTGTGCACTGGCAATGGTATAAGAAGTGCTGGTAGCGCCCCCGATATTGATCCAGGTAGTTCCTCCGTCTGTGCTTTTTTGCCATTGATAAGAGAGACCCGAACCGCTTGCTATCACTGCAAAGGAGGCAGGGCTGCCCTGGCACACCCCTATGGAAACAGGCTGACCGGTAATAGTTGGCCCGGCTCCCGGGTTGATGATAAAGGGTACCGTTACGGTTTGCTGCGGAGCGCCGGTTGCTGTACCGGTAACAGTAATATTATACGTTCCTGCTGAAAGAGTATTGGTACCGCTCAGCGTAATGGAAGTGCTGGGTGCGCCGGGAGTCAGCGTACTGGAGCCAAAGGAAACC
Organism: Chitinophagaceae bacterium; assembly: GCA_046329665.1. Taxonomy (GTDB): domain Bacteria; phylum Bacteroidota; class Bacteroidia; order Chitinophagales; family Chitinophagaceae; genus JJ008. Next base: position 316,521 of record JAXLUG010000003.1, read on the forward strand.
GTTGTTCCGCCCGGGTTGCCTGAAGCGCTGAGGGAAACTGTATTTGTAAATCCGCCATTATAGGATACAGATACGTTTGTAGCCATGCTGGCGGGTGCGGGACAGCTTGCAGTAGCCGGTGTCGGCGTATTGAAAGTAAACCCGGAAGGAGGAATAGTAATAGTAAAGTTGGCATTGGAAATATCAAAGAAGATGTTTCCTATGGCTTCGATCTTTACCCGGGCAGTGGTCGTGGCAGGTACGGCCGGGATCGTTAAGGTTTCAGATCCGTCGTTCGGAGTGCTTGCTGCAATGACAGTGGGGTAAGTAAGACCCCCGTCAGTTGATAAAGATATTTTTACGTTAGCGGTATTGATCGGGGCAGCATCTGTACCGACTACGTTCCAGGTAATGGTTTGGGATGAACCACCCTGCCAGCTTTCACCACCATTGGGTATGGTTACGGCAAAAGGTCCGGGTGTTGCAACTGTATTTATCTGGAAGGTGCCGGTAAAGCCAGCCTGGCAACCATCACCACCGGTTACCACACCACCGCCACCGGCCCGGTTATCTCTTACAGTAAGCCTGAATTTCATGGCACGGGCTACCTGCGGTAAGGTTTCTCCTTTTAAGCCACCCATGGCTGATGGAGGGTTAGCCGGGTAGCCGGCAAGGATCACTGCTATATCCGGGAAAGTTCTCTCACCGGTTGTTTTCGGAATCCTTGATTTGAAAAGCGGGGCGGTAGTGCTGGTGGCACCGTTATTCCAGGCACCGGCCGTACCAAGGTCCCATTCTTCCCAACTATAGGTAAGGGCATCGCCATTGGCATCCGTGGCTGATCCGCTAAGTGTAAAGGGAGTACCGATGGGGATACTCACGCCGTTATTATTCATGGCGGTTATAACGGGTAAGGTATTGCCGGTTGAAGTAGATACCGGACAACTGCCACCCGATCCGCTCGTGATATAGTTACCTATTTCGTCAAAACTTACGGTATGGAAATAAGGATCTGAGTGAGGCTGGATATCGTCGGCTCCGCAAATACCGGCGTAAGCCTGGATCGTGGTACCGCTTCCCACTTCATATGCGGTACTGTTATTTCTGTTACCGCCACCGCAGTTACTGGTCACACTGTTGAAAGTGTGGTTACCGCCAAACTGGTGTCCCATTTCATGTGCTACATAATCAATATAAAAATCATCGCCTACGGGATTACTCAAACCGGTAACGCCTCTTGCTTTATTTCCGGTGATACATACCACTCCTAAACCAGCAATACCTCCGCCACCGGTGCTGAACACATGCCCGATATCGTAGTTGGCATTACCGATTATTGCATCAATATTAGCCTGGTTCTGACCAAGCATGGTGCCCCCGCTGTTATTGGTATAGGGGTCGGTTGCACCATTGAGATAAATAAGCAGATCATCGTTCGGTATAAGTGAAAGGCGAACGGATACCTCCAGTTCATACACACCGGTTACCCGGTTTACCGCCGTTACCATCGCAGCGAGTACGGCAGGCACTGTAGGTGATGCACCGGCTACAGCCACGGCATATTCACCGGTACAGGCCAGTGCCAGGCGGTATGTAAGCAATTGCGTACCGCGGCAGGGGCCGGCAGTAACTGAATTCTGGCTGATTGGATCAGGCGTATTACAAATGAACTTTTCAGAGAAGCTCTGGTCTTTCGAATAATAACTTACATAATTATTTATATCGTACCTGGCGTAGGGATCGATGAATACCCTTCCGTTCGGGGAAAGTATCTGTGCATGAAAACCAAAATAAGGGTTGTAGTCCAGCCTTACTGAAGCATAGGGATCATCAATACCCTGACCGAGGAAGGTCTTTATTTCCGGGTATTTGGCAGCCAGGCCCGGCTGCATCACACTGCTTTCCCACACGTGGAACCTTGCCATTTTTCCATCAGGCATCGGCAGTTCGATCACCGGAGCAGCGCTGCGGTTCATCAGCATAGACTCCGAAGGAAGTGACCAAAGGAAAGTTTTCATTCGTGCGGCATCCAGGGTGGAAGCCCTGTACTTATCAGGCCGGAAGATCCTTTCACCAGCAGTGGTCAGCGTGGCATTCTGGCCGGCATCACTGAAAAATCTGTTCTGGGAAAAAATGGATTGGCTGAAAAGAAGTAAAGCAAAAACGGTAAATCCGAGTTTGTACAATTTTCTCATACACATAATTAATAAAGTTATTTACAGCAATATTTAGCGTTTCAAATGTATTGATTCCGCCCAAGACCGCCAAAGCTCCTCTTCCTGTAATAATTACGATGACAAAACGGGAGTGCCTGCCTTCTTTCGCCTGCCGGACAGTTTAAGAAAAGGGCGCCGGAAAATGAACTTACTTAAACACAGTGTTTTACCTCATCTGCCGGAACCAGCCTGGCCTTTTTCTGCCGGAGCCCCGGCCACTGACCAGGGAATGCTTCACAAAAACCATCAGCGGATCATCCGGCGGCAACTGTTTAACGGTTTCAGAATAAAACGGGTTGCCCGGTAAAGGCAACCCGTTTCAGCGGTCAGTACCTGTTTGCTTAATTGATGGTAAACGTTCCCGTTTTGGTTCCGGATACGACCGTATTTCCGGAAATAGTATACGTCAGCGTGGCGCTGAACCCGTAATTGCCCGGGGCAATCGTCACCGATTGTCCGACGGTTTGTATGGTCACCGTGGTGATGTTCGAGGTGTTATTAACAGGCCAGTACTGCAGTGTGCCGAAATTGGGGCATAAGAAAGGCTTATAGCACAGTGTCGAACAGTCTGTGCCAATAAAGAGCCCTCCGGTACCGGTGGGCGGAACAGTCATCCTCGCCGGGTTACCTGAATAGTATGTTGGCGAGTTAAGCGTACCGGGCAGGCTTCCGGCTGCGCTCAGGGGTGTACAACCGGAATTGAACCCGGATAAGAGCTGTAAGTTGAATGAACCCACACTGGCCGGGTTGTTGGAGGGATAAGGGACATTGGCCACGGTGTATACATACTCCCTGATCATATCACAATACCCGTCATATTCCCAGGCCTTGCAGTTCGGGTCAACCAGGGCGGAGCTGGAGCGTACCAGGGTAGCCGAGAGTGCGGACGAATTATAATCCACGAACGTAGCAGAAACAGGTGTCTCCTCATACCCGCTTCCCACTTCATCATACGACCAGATCGTAAAGGTCAGGTCATAATTGCCGCAGGTGTTGCTCATCGCTTCATTAATGACTATCGATTCCGATACATGTACTCCGCAGCCTCCCCGTGCATATCCGTCCTTCTGCCGCACAATACTGTTCAGCCAGGCTTTCCTGGCGGCCTCTATTTCCTGGGGGGTGGCTTTGTAGTTCATAGATGGTGCCGGGGATTCCGGTTGCTGCTTGTTCACGGCTTTTTTGTCGAGGGCATCTCTTTTACATCCTGCAATGCTGAGTACCAGCAAGGCCATGGCCAGGGAAATCTTTACAACATTTCTCATACGGTTTCTTTTTAGCGTTAATGAATAGGGATTCCCTTCCCCGCTTCAGAAAGTGTACCGCCGTGGAAATATCTGGATAACTAAAAAAAAAGTCTTCCCCATTAGTGGGAAAGACTTATTGTTATTTAAGAAGTATAGATTAATAACCCATGCCACCCATATCAGGTGCACCATGTGTATGCGGTTCTTCTTTCTTCGGTTTGTCGGCCACCACACATTCAGTGGTCAGCAGCATACCGGCGATGGAAGCAGCATTTTCCAGTGCCACACGGGTTACTTTGGTCGGGTCGATGATACCGGCCTTGAACATGGCTTCGTACTCTTCTGTCCGGGCATTGAAACCAAAGTCATTCTTGTTCTCTTTCACTTTATTTACCACCACAGAGCCTTCGATACCTGCGTTGGCCACGATCTGGCGGAGCGGTTCTTCCAGCGCCCTTCTTACAATAGCAGCACCGGTTGTTTCATCTTCATTGGCTCCTTTGAATTTATCCAGCGCTTCAATGGCACGGATAAAGGCGGTACCACCACCGGGAACGATACCTTCTTCCACAGCAGCCCTTGTGGCATGCAGGGCATCATCCACCCGGTCTTTCTTTTCTTTCATTTCCACTTCAGTGGCAGCCCCCACATTCAGCACGGCCACACCGCCGCTGAGTTTGGCCAGGCGCTCCTGCAGTTTTTCCTTATCGTAATCAGATGTGGTTACTTCGATCTGTGCTTTGATCTGGTTGATGCGGGCAGTGATATCATCTTTCTTGCCCTTGCCGCCCACGATCGTGGTGTTGTCCTTATCGATCGTTACAGAAGCCGCAGTACCCAGGTAGCTGAGGTCGGCATTCTCTAATTTATATCCCTGCTCTTCGCTGATCACAATACCTTTTGTCAGTACAGCGATATCCTGCAGCATTTCCTTCCGGCGGTCGCCAAAACCGGGAGCTTTTACAGCCGCCACTTTCAGTGTGCCGCGGAGCTTGTTCACCACCAGTGTTGCCAGTGCCTCTCCTTCGAGGTCTTCGGCAATGATCAGCAGCGGACGGCCACCCTGGGCAACTTTCTCCAGGATATGGAGAATGTCCTTCATGCTGCTCACTTTCTTGTCGTAGATCAGGATGTAAGGGTTTTCCAGTTCGGCTTCCATCTTCTCGCTGTTGGTAACGAAGTAAGGAGAGATATAACCGCGGTCGAACTGCATACCTTCCACCACTTCCACGGTAGTTTCAGTGCCTCTTGCTTCTTCCACCGTGATCACGCCTTCTTTACCAACTTTCTTCATCGCTTCGGCGATCAGTTTACCGATCTCTGCATCGTTGTTGGCAGAGATAGCTGCCACCTGCTGAATTTTGCTGCTGTCGTTGCCAACTGTCTGGCTTTGGCCTTTCAGGTGTTCCACCACTTTTGACACGGCTTTGTCGATACCACGCTTCAGGTCCATCGGGTTGCTGCCGGCTGCCACCATTTTCAGCCCTTCGCTGATGATGGATTGTGCCAGTACAGTAGCTGTAGTGGTACCATCGCCGGCGATATCAGCTGTTTTGGAAGCTACTTCCTTTACCATCTGGGCGCCCATGTTCTCGATCGGGTCTTCCAGTTCAATTTCTTTCGCTACGGTCACACCGTCCTTTGTTACAGCAGGTGCACCGAATTTTTTCTCAATAACCACGTTGCGGCCTTTGGGACCGAGGGTTACTTTTACGGCGTTGGCAAGGGTGTCAACGCCTTTCTTCATTTTATTTCTTGCTTCAATGTCGAAGAAGATCTGCTTTGCCATATTTGTAAAGTTGATTAGTTGTTTAGTTAATAGGTTGAAAAGGGTTCAGGAGCGATTCTTACACGATGGCAAGAATATCTGATTCACGCATGATGAGGTAGTCTTCCCCATCGATCTGGATCTCGGTACCGGCATACTTGCCATAGAGCACCGTGTCACCGGTCTTAACGGTTACCGGTTCGTCTTTCTTACCAGGCCCTGCAGCGATAACAATACCACGCTGAGGTTTTTCTTTAGCTGTGTCGGGAATGATGATTCCACCTGCGGTTTTTTCTTCCGCGGCGGCTGCTTTTACGATCACCCTGTCATGAAGCGGGGTAACATTCACTTTCTTAGCCATAATTGTATTGATTTTGAATTTTTTGAAATTAAGCCTGCCCTTCTGTACCCGGTCTGCCGCTTTCAGGGATACCAATAAGACAGCCAGGGTTCAGGGGAACGGGCGGCGAAGGTACACGAAATAATATGCCAGCGCAGCCGGATAAGACATTTTTTCAGTTCTGAGGAGTACCACTGAAATAGGTTCCTGAAAAAAAGGCAATTAAGTAGTAATCCACTAATTTTATACGATATTACTCTTATTATGAAAACCACTGCTACCCTGCCAGTATTGCTGGCCATCTTTCTTATCAGTACCAACTCAACCATTGCCCAAACAACCATCACCGGGGATACCACGTACCGGAATAACCTCCGATCGGACAGCCGGGTGATCTCTTTTTCCATCGATCCCGGCAGGCAAACACCTGACTACATCGGGTTCCGGTCCGATCAGGGATACACCCCGTCTGAATCCCAGCTGGTCTTCAGCCAGTTTTTACCGTACCGGGCTGGTATCGACCAACTGACGCAACAAAATTCAACGAAAAGTCCCGGCGGCCTGGAGACCATACGTTTTCAGCAGTTTTTCAAGAATATCAAAGTGGAACAGGGGGCGCTGACCTTCACTGCCAAAAACGGAAAGACCAGTTTCATCCTGTCAGAATTCTATGCGGTACCTGAAAACACCAGCATCACTCCCGGTATAACCGAGGCCCTGGCTTTTGAAAAAGCCAGGCTGTTGGTGAATGCTGAAAAATATGATTGGGACGAAGGGGGCCCGCTCCCCGCGGCACAACTGGTACTGGTACGGGACCAGGCTGCTGTAAAAGGAATAAGGCTTGCCTACAAATTTGACATTTATGCCACCCGGCCGCTGAGCAGGTCATTTATATATATAGATGCAGCCGACGGAGCCCTGCTGCTGCAGGAAAACCGGATACTGGATCTTCATACCGGGCCTGGTGCAGGTACGGATCCCGGCAAACCCCGGGTGCCCTTCACCAACGCTACGGCAACCGGTGATACCCGCTACAGCGGTACCCAAAGCTTCACCACAGATTTTACCGGGTCCAATTACCGGCTCTATCAAACCCGCAACGGCGATGTGATCAGTACCAAGAATTACCAGCAAAGGAACCAGAGCACCGCCAATAATGCACTGGCAGTTGAATTCACGGATGCGGATAATAACTGGACAAGTGCGGAATATAATAATGCCACCTGGGACAATGCTGCCCTGGATGTGCAGTTCGGGATGCAGTTCGTCAGCGACTACTGGCAGAACATTCACAGCCGGAACAGCTGGGATAATGCCGGAGGGAACATGAACAGTTATGTGCATGTAAGGGCACAGGGAAGTTCCACTTCCAATTATGACAATGCCTTCTGGCTGAGCGGCACCAATGCCATGTTCTATGGAGACGGTACTTACCTGTCGGGAAATACGGCCGGGTTCCTACCGCTCACTTCGCTTGATGTGACCGCCCACGAACTGGGCCATGCGGTATGTCAGACAACAGCCAACCTTGCCTACCAGAAAGAATCCGGTGCCATGAATGAGGGCTTCAGCGATATCTGGGGCGCCTGCGTGGAAGCCTTTTCAGGACTGGGGGCTCCCAAAAATCCCTGGCTGATCGGTGAGGAAATATATCCTTCTGCCGGTTACCTCAGAAGCATGAGTAATCCGAAATCTCAGGGACAGCCGGATACCTACCTTGGTACCAACTGGGTGGATGTGTCTGCCGCCTGTACTCCTTCTTCCGGCAATGATTACTGTGGTGTGCATACCAACAGCGGTGTGCTTAACCACTGGTTCTATATCCTGACCGTTGGCAAAAACGGGGTAAATGATATTGGCAACTCCTATAATGTTACCGGTATCGGGTTTACGGATGCCCAGAAAATTGCCTACGCCACCGAACTGGCGCTGACCACTAACGCAACCTTTGCCAATGCCCGGACTGCTTCCATAAATGCTTCGACCACTTTATTCGGCGCCTGCTCTGCCCAGACCATCGCCGTCACCAACGCCTGGTATGCCGTGGGCGTCGGTGCACAGTTTGTTCCCTGCGGAGCGGAAGTATATTATAAAACAGCCGTAACGAATGTGGCGGAAGCCGCCACACCGGCAGGATGCCCTCCTTCCACGAAAACCATTACCTTAACCATCCGCCTGGAAAACCCGGCAACACAGCAAACAGATGCCACGCTTACCGTAGCCGGCGGCACGGCTACGAATAACATTGATTATTCCTTCTCCCCTTCCACTGTTACCTGGGCGGCCGGCGCCACGGGAGACCGTACGTTTACTGTAACCATAAACGATGATCATTCTGTGGAAGGAAATGAAACGGCCATCTTTGGTTTTACCGTCAATGCCCACGGTGGCAATGCCGTATCGGGCAGTTTCAATACCACCCATATTGTGAATATCACAGACAATGAGTTTGCGCCTACCACCAATATCCTGACGTCGTATTACGGAACAGGAACGGTTATTCTGATCACCGGTTCTCCGTTCCAGGGATCCTCTTTTACTGATAAGAAAATGCAGCTCCTTTATACGGCAGCGCAGCTGACCGCCGCAGGATACAGAAAGGGTTATGTAAGCGAGATCGGTTTCTATTTTTACCAGAATGCTTCCTCCGGCACTTTCAATAACTACAACCTGAACATTGGAAATACTGCTGCCACCACCCTGGCAGCCGGTTTTGTTTCCTATACAGGCAGCCCCGTTTCCGTTTTCTCCGGAACATTGAATACCCCCACCGGTACCGGTTTCGGAACCTTTGCCTTACCCACTCCTTTTTATTGGGATGGTGTCAGCAATATTCTTATCGAATCCTGTTATGACAATGCAGCCGCCGGCGTAAATGTGCAGATACTGGGGGATGGCCGGGGCGCTTCCCCGATCTATAATACGTTTGTAACCGCCAACACCGGCAATATCTGCAGTGCGGCTGCAACCTCTACCTCTCAAAACCAGCCGGTGCTTTACGTAAAGATGACGGATGTGGTGCAGACCGTAACGAATCAATCCCTGACGGCCTACCTCGGCCCCAATGCCGATGTGGCCTTCTTCTCTGCCAGCGACGGAAAGATCATGGCCCGCATAAAGAATAATACCAGCTGGGACTATGGATGCACACAGGTGGTGGTGGACAGGGCCGGCAACGGTACCTCACAATTCTGGAATAATAACAGCACCCAGTACCTCGCCGATAAAACATTCAGGGTATTACCCACCAGCAATAACCCGTCCGGCAACTATGATATTACTCTTTATTATACCAGTGCTGAACACAACGGGTGGGAAACCGCCACGGGTAAAGACTGGGAAACCACGGCCAAGATCACCAAAGTGTCCGGCCATGATATCAGTGAAGTAACTCCTTCCACCACGTCTTACTTCTCCAGTGTAAATGTTGCTGCAGGCACGAACCGGCAAACCTTCGGGACAGACTACCAGGTAACGGCCACCTTCAGCACCGGGTTTTCCGGCTTCGGTGTGGGCGACCCCGGCAGCCCGGCCCTGCCCGTTCAGTTGTTATCTTTTACCGGTGTAAAAGATAATAACCACTCCTTGCTGAAATGGATCACCGCTTCAGAATTCAATAACGATCACTTTGATGTTGAAACCAGTAAAGACGGTATCAATTTTTACCGGATAGGGGCTGTACAGGGCAAAGGCACCACGTTCGACCGGCAGAACTATAATTTTACCGACAACCTTCCTGCAAATGGCGCCAATTATTACCGGCTGAAACAGGTGGATATTGACGGGCACTTCACCTACAGCAATATCGTACTGCTCAGCTTTGACAGAAAAGATACCAGGAACCTGGTTTTCTATCCTAACCCCGTAACCGATAAGCTCATCTTTGAGACCGCTGTGCCGGTATCCAGGATCACTTTCAACATATACGGACAGGACGGAAAGAAAGTATATACTGAAACCGCCGGAAACATTGTAAGAACCTTTGCCATACCGGTGAGGGACCTTCCGGCCGGGGTGTATATCATTGAAGCCGTAACGGCGCAGGGCAAGGACCAGTCAAAATTCATTAAACAGTAAGCAATCGCTTAACCAATGGAAAACCTCCTGTTAACAGGAGGTTTTCTTTTTTCTGCTATCTTCGCCGCTCAAACAGTTCTTACGAAATGATCAACAGAAGAAATATCCGGGTGAAAGTAATGCAGACACTTTACACGATCAGCAACCTGGATGGTGAAATAAAAGGACCTGACGCTCAGAAAATACTGGAAAAGCACTTTACCCAGACCCGCTCCCTGCTTGTATACCTAACCTGGTTCCTGACGGAAGTAAGCCGCTACGCAGAAACCGATGCCCACCAGCGGGCCTCCAAACACCTGCCTACAGAAGAGGACCTGAAAGTAAATACCAAACTGGCCGGCAATGAAGTGCTGTGGAAAATGCTCGCCGACCCCGCCCTTAAAACAGAGATCGTTTCCCTGAAACCGGAACGGATCATCCGGGATTCCGGCGCCGGTGACACGGAACTGATCCGTAAGATCTACCTGCAGCTGGCCGAGACACCTGAATACAAAGCCTACATCGCCCATGCCGCCCGTGACAAAGCAGAAGAAAAGAAGATACTTGAATTCATCCTGAATGACCTGCTGCTGGCCAACGAGATCTTCACCTCTCATATAGAAGAGAATTTCTCCAACTGGGATGATGACGGTGAAATGGTGGTACAACTGCTGGCGGGCTACCTGCAAAAACCCGGCAGCTACGATTTCAATGAAATGCCCGGGAAAGACAAAGCCACATTTGCCCGCACCCTCTTACAGACCGTGATCGAAAAGAGTGAGCACCTCCAGGAGCTCATCATTCCCAGGCTGAAGAACTGGGACCCGGAACGGATCGCCCTGCTGGATATGATCATCATGAAAATGGGAGTGGCCGAGTTTCTTTATTTTGAAACCATCCCGCCAAAGGTCACGATCAATGAATATATTGACCTGGCCAAAGAATACAGCACCCCGCAAAGCGGCCAGTTTGTGAACGGGATACTGGATAATATCCATAAAGACCTGGTACAGCAGGGAAAAATGAAGAAAGTGGAGTACCGGAAAGGGAGCTGATATTAAGTGGGCAGGTATGCCACTTTCACTTAAATTTGCGGTTCAAAATTCCAAAATGAAAAAAAGCCTTCTGGTTCTCTTTGCTGCCGCCCTGCTTTTTGCGGCCTGCAAGAGCACTGATAAAAAAGTGAAAGGCGTGGCGGGTGATGATACCGCCGGCAAGCTTTCACAGGAAGAAAAGGAAAAAGCCCTGAAGGACTCTTCCAATTTCACCACCCTGCAATGGCTGGATTCCACCACCAAGAACCTGGGAACACTGGTAAAGGACCAGTCCATCGAGGTCACCTTCCATTTCAGGAATACGGGTAACCGGAACCTCATTTTCGAAAGTGTAACAGCCAGCTGCGGTTGTACCGTTCCGGAAAAACCCGAAAGACCGTATGCACCGGGTGAAGAAGGGGAGATCAAAGCCAAATTTAACGGCAGCGGCCATGGTGCGATCGCCAAATCCATCACTGCCATTGCAAACACAACACCTTCCAACCAGCATATACTGACTTTTACAGGCGAGATCAAAGAATAAACCAACACAACTGTACTACCAACTAAAATCACATTGATGAAAAAAAGACTTTCATATTTACTAAGTGCCTTCGTTCTGTTTTCGCTGACCTCCTGCTTCCCTCCCGGTGCAGACCAGGGCGGAAAAGGCGGCAATGCACAGGGAGGCGGTTTCGGCGGCTTCCAGTTCATCTTTCTCGGGTTAATGATCCTGGTCTTCTGGCTCTTCTTTATCCGCCCGCAGGCGAAAAAGGCAAAGAACCAGAAAAAATTCATTGAAGACCTGCAGCGTGGCGACAAGATCGTTACGATCGCCGGTATCCATGGCACCATCAACAAGGTGAATGAAGACGGAACATTGAATATAGAAGTAAGTCCCGGCAGCTATATCAAGATCGAAAAGTCAGCCATCAGCATGGAATGGACCAATGCGATCAACAAGCCGGCCACCAGCGACAAAAAATAAGAACGGAACAAGAGACGGCAAATTCCAAATTCCATGCTGTGTAAGCGGGGTTTGGAATTTGTTTTTATGAATTCCCTTACCAGGGATCCTTCTTTTTAAATTAAATCCGGTTTATGCTGAAGATAGGTCTTACCGGCGGGATCGGCAGCGGTAAATCCACTGTGGCAAAAGTGTTTGAGACACTGGGTATCCCCGTATATTATGCGGATGATGCCGCCAAAAGACTGATGAATACAGATCCTTCTCTGAAAGCCTCCCTCCTGGCCCATTTCGGCGAAGCCACCTACCACAACGGCGAACTGGACAGAAAATACCTGGCTTCCATTGTCTTCAACGATAAAGAAAAACTGGAATTGCTCAACTCCCTCACCCACCCTGCCACCATCCGGGATGCCGCAGCATGGATGCAACGGCAAAAGACCCCGTATGCCATCAAAGAAGCGGCCCTGCTGTTCGAAAGCGGTGCGGCAGGACCCCTTGATAAAGTGATCGGCGTATATGCCCCGCAACCACTGCGGATAAAAAGAGTGATGGACCGCGACGGGCTGTCTGCAGAAGAGATCACGAAAAGGATCCACCGGCAGCTGGATGAGGAAATGAAGATGAAGTTATGCGATCATGTCATCGTGAACGACGAACAGGAACTGGTGATATCACGCAGGTGCTGAAACTTGGCGCGCTTTTTTCAGGCGCCGGGCACTGATACTTGCGCAGCCGCCCCAGCGCTTCCCTGATCCGTTTCCAGCCTTCCTCGGGATCTTGGCCATACTGTTTATAAATGAAAAACGGATACACGCCGGCTCCCCGAATGCATCGCCCATCACGGAAGATACATGCGCCTTGTTCAGCAGATACATAGAAAGGTCCGCCGCATTTTATCGTTACCCCGTCTGATTTTTCCAGTAATAGCTTACATCGGGAAAATATAGAAGGCCCTTGCCGGGTGCAGCGCATTTGAGGCCCGGATATCCGACACCAGTTCCAGCACTTTTTTCTCCTGGCAAACTCTTCTTTCATTTCCATGGTGGGGCGCAGATCGGTCGTTAAAGCATCTTTCACCCCGGCCTTTTTGTGTACTGGAATTGGTACCGCTGGTAACCTACCTCTGTACTTTTCAGCAGGTTCTGGCGATATCTGCAGGGGCGCGATATAACCCATTGCCAGCCCGTCATGGCAAAGCCCTTTGCTCAGCCCGTTTTGATGATCACCACCCGGTCTTTAAGTTCATCAAACTGCGCAACAGCTCTGGTGGGCGCCTACAAAATTGATATACCTACATATTATCCGAAAGAATGGTGATCCCTGGCGCGTTTTGCAAACACGGTTTTTCAGCGATTCCAGTTCCTCTTTCCTGTACACGGCGCCTGGATTGCAGGGCGAAGAGCAAAAGTAACACCTTGTCTGCGGCGGACGCTGCTGGGACATTCAGCTCCGCTGATATTTTGAAATGCTGCTCCGGCGTGGTCTTTATTCCACCACTTTTCCCGGGCGATCTTAACCAGTTCGGGTTGTAGGTAACCCAGTACGGTGTGGGGATGATCACTTCATCGCCCTCATCCACCAGGCGAGGTGATGGCATTGGCCAGGCTTTGTTTGGCCCCGGTGGAAACCACAATATTTCCGGTTTTATATCCAGGTTATTATCCCGCCTTCTATGGCGCCGGCTTCCCGCAGGTCCAGGAAGCCTGCGCTGCGGTTAGTAATGCTCCAGTTATCGAATGGCTTTGATGCGGCTTCCTTGATATGTACCGGTGTATCGGAACTGGTTCACCCAGGCTGAGGTCGGGATCACATCCACTCCTTTGGCCTGTTCACGGCCGAGTTTAGCCATCTTTTAAAGTTTCCGGTTCATTGAAGCGCCAAAGAATGAGGATAGTTGCATTCCGTTCTGTTTCGAAGGTTAGTGTGGGTAGTAATCAAAAAAGTGTGCCCGAAGATAAGCGATATAATCATTCAATCCTTGCAACTGAATAAAATTGAAGTGAACGATGGTTTGTATTTAACTCCGCCTCCGTTGAGTTCGTAAGCAGCGATCAGCCGGCCGATATTTTTCGCGAAGGGAAGCCTGACAGTAGTATAGTCATAATGATCATCATTGTACACACCGTCGCGGTTGCAATGGATCACGGCACTTGTGATGAATTTCGTTTTATGACCGAAAATCGGCGGATATAGGCTGCATCCGTCAGGCCATAGGCATCACCCGGTTTGTTGAAGATCCGTATGCCTGGTTCAGCAGTTCCTTTTTCTGCTCCGTAATACAGGAACTTGACATAGGTGTCCCACACTTCAGCGGAATATACCGGGGCCAGCGGGATCCGGGGGGCATCGGACATATACCGGCGGAGAAAACCACAATCCGCCCTGCAGGCGTGAAAGCGTTTTTCTTCAGGATTGCTTCCGGGAACATGATACTGGCCACCACCGAATGCAGGTGGATAAGTGCCATCCGCTGGTTCTTCCTGAAAATCCAAAGGTTCGTTCACCAGTTCCTCTCCCCCGTACATACCCTTCTTTCCCCATCTTCGCTATGTGCTGCATACACCCAGCCGACTTCTTTCTGCCGGTTTGCTGTAAATGAGTTTGCCGCTGGTATCGTAAAAGCTCACCGGTTGGTATGGCGGTTCTCGGCTTCCGTCAGGCTCACATCGAGGCGGCGGGCGATCTGCCCCGGGATAGCCCATCGCCTGTAAGCGCTTGCTTGAGAAGGCCTGCCCCAGGAATTCCGTAGAGCCGGCTGAATATCATTATCGCTGACCAGCAGGATCTTTTGATGTAATGGGCGATCGTCGGTCGTCCGTCGGGAGAGGACGGATCGTTGCAGACCTCTCGTCTGCCGGTCGCCATCTTCCTCGGTGATCATCGTGGTATTGGGGCCCAGCCCGGGTATGTTCAGTTCATTCAGTCGCCGTAAAGAATTGCCACCGGCAGTTTAACCGTGGAGGCCGCAGAAATATCGGCCTGTATCAGCATGAAAGTAATGATGGGTCAGCCGGGCCTTCCTTTTTTATCCCGGTCGATGCGGGTGTAAATGACATTGAAACCCGCAGTTCATTGCGTCATGAAGAACAGCAGCAAATTGTTCCGGGTGTTTTGCCATCAGCGATGCCAGCAGGGTATCTCCCTGTTCCTGGGCATTGACAGGTGTGGTGAAAGAAAGCAATGTAAATCCAGCCAGCAGGCACAGGTGTACATAAGTACCGGGAATGGTTTGCTAAAGGGGAAATTAGCGATAAAAATCAACCCCGGAGAGATGACTGTGGCTATGGTCTTAAAATCCAGCAGAAAATCCGCCTTAAAAACCCGGAAATAGCCCGGCCTGCGTTTTCGCTTACGGGGTTGAATCCCTATCTTTGCTGTCCTTAAAAATCGTATAAAGCCCTTGTTCTGTTTGAAATATACCAGCAAGGCCAAAATCTGTAAATCACCCATTGTATGCAACTGAAAGGATTGGTCCGCTTTTTTACAGTTCTTCCATCATCTACTCCCCTTTACCAGCTTTCCTTTACCTGGTTTAGCGCGCGAAAAAGATGGAGGCCAGGGCACTCGCTTATGTAAATAAAATTTTCCCCAAAGCTGCTGAGAAATATCCGGGCAATACGGATTCCTCCCAGAGTTACTACCAGGAAACACTGGACAAGATCAGGGAAGACCGCCTGCGGAAACTGCTCGACAGCACCAAAGATGTGACCGTTACCTACGGCATCAACGGAAAGGTGAGCTATAAAAAAGCCAAGGCAGAAGAACTGAACCTGGGTCTCGATCTCCAGGGCGGTATGAACGTAACCCTCGAAGTAGAGATGACCGGCCTGCTGACCAATCTTGCGAATAATTCCAAAGACCCAAATTTCCTTACCGCCCTTCAAAATGCCAATAACCGCAAAGCCAACAGCGGAGCAGATTTTGTTACCCTCTTCGTACAGGAGTTCAAAAAACTGAATGGCGACGGAAAAATGGCGCCCCTGTTCTTCGGAAGATCCTCCAACAAGATCGACATCAATTCTTCCGACAGCAAAGTGGAAAGCTATATCAGGGAAGAGGCGAACGGCGCCTTTGACAGAACTTATAAGAAACTGCTGAAAAGGATCGACCAGTTCGGTGTGGCCCAGCCGGCCATCAACCCGATCAGGGACAAGAGCCTTATCAACGTGGAGCTGCCCGGTGTAAAGGACAAGGAAAGGGTAAGAAAACTTTTACAGACCACCGCCAACCTGCAGTTCTGGGAAACCTATACAATGCCCGAACTCTCACAGGCATTGAGCAATTTCGACCGTGACCTGGACCGCTATGCCAAAGGCACCCTGAAAGACACCGTAAAGCCGGCAGCAGATACAACCCAAAAAACCGGTACAGCAGATACAACCGGTAAATCCAGGAACGATACCGGCAAGAATATTCTTTCCATTGCCGATACCGGCAACAAACAACCACAAACCCCGCTGGCCGGTACCATCAGTTTGAATACATTCCTGAAAGCGCCTACTGAAGGCGGTATCGGGAACATTGACATTAAAGACACCGCTTCATTCAACAAATACCTGAATGCACCGCCACTGCGCAAATATTTCCCTTCAGATGCGGTATTCGCCTATGGTGATGCGACCCGCAGCAATAAAAGCCAGGTAGCTTTCTATGTTCTGCGTACGTACAACCGTGAAAAGGCACCGCTGGAAGGTGATGCGATCGAAGAAGCCAGACAGGATTTCAATAACGAAGGAAAACCCATCGTCTCCATCACCATGAATAACTCAGGTGCCGAGAAATGGGGTATCCTCACCGATAAGAGCCACAAGAACCAGGTACCGATCGCTATCGTACTCGATGGAGTGGTGTACTCTGCTCCTATTGCCGAAGGCAAACTGGGTAACAACTCCCAGATCACCGGAAACTTTACCGTGGAGACGGCTACTGACCTTGCCAATGTACTTAAGATCGGTAAGCTGGATGCACCTGCCAAGATCGTACAGGACCAGCAGGTGGGCCCCACCCTTGGTAAAAAAGCCCTGCAGGGCGGCGCCACGGCCTTCCTTATTTCGTTTGTCGTGATCTTCCTGCTGATGCTGGTTTACTACAATACCAGCGGATGGGTGGCCAATATTGCCCTTATCCTTAACCTGCTCTTTACCGTAGGTATCCTGGCCGGTTTCGGCGCCACGCTGACCGCCCCCGGTATCGCCGGTCTGGTACTGACCATTGGTATGGCGGTGGACACGAATGTGATCATCTATGAACGGATCAAAGAAGAACTGTCGAGAGGCAAGGGCTATATCCCGGCGATCAATGAAGGCTATAAGCGTTCTTTGCCGCCGGTACTGGATGCCCACGTAACCACCCTGCTTACCGCTATCATCCTGTTCTATTTCGGACTGGGCCCGGTAAAAGGTTTCGCCACCACACAAATCATCGGTATCCTGCTCTCCCTCTTCTGCGGAATCCTGGTGAGCCGCTGGGTAACTGACATCTTTACCAATAAGAAAAGGCACCTGGAATATTTCACCGGCATCTCCCGGAAAATATTCAAACATGCAAAGTTCAAATTCATTGAATACCGGAAAGTGACCTATGTGATCTCTATCGTTGTACTGGCACTGGGTATTGCCTCCTACTTCAATGGCTTTAAATACGGGGTTGAATTCAACGGAGGCCGCAGCTACCAGGTGAAATTCGGCAAGAAGGTGGACGTGGAAAAGGTACGGGACGACCTCCGGGTAGCTTTTGACGGCGAAAGCCCGGTGATCAAAACGATCGGTGACAATGCCACGCTGGATATCACCACTTCGTACCAGATCAACAATACGGCTGTTACCACCGACTCTGTCGTGGAAGCAAAACTGCTGAGCGGGCTGAAGAACTTCCTGCCTGCCGGCACTACCTATGAAAAGTTCGACTCGCAGTATAAACAGGGATCCAACAAAGTGTTGCCCACGATCTCGGACGACCTGAAGGCCGGCGCCGTGAAGGCCACGATCTTTGCGATCATTATCATATTCCTGTACATCTTTATCCGTTTCCGCGACTGGAGATATTCGCTGGGTACGATCATCGCCTTATTGCATGACGTATTCGTTACGCTGATCGTGTTCTCCTTCGCCCGCAATATTGTGCCGTTCCCGCTGGAGATCGACCAGCACTTCATCGCAGCGGTGCTGACGGTGATCGGCTTCTCGATGAACGATACAGTGATCGTGTTCGACCGAATACGGGAAGACAGCCGCCTGACACCCAATGCACCAAGGACTGAAGTGATCAACCGGGCGATCAACGAAACGCTGAGCCGTACCGTGATGACTTCACTGACCGTGTTCCTCACGCTGCTGATCCTCTTCCTGGTGGGCGGCGAGGTCACCAAAGGTTTTGCCTTTGCCATGCTTGTCGGTGTGATCACCGGTACCTACTCTTCTATCTTCGTGGCGGCACCTATCCTGGTAGACCTCGGAGGCAAGAGAAGCCTGGGCAAAAAAACAATGGAAACAACTGTCAAAAAAGATACGGGCGCAACCAATGGCTGATGACAAGTAACTACTGACTGCTTAAATAAGAAAGCCTCCTTCCGGAGGCTTTCTGCATCATATATGTTTACAATACCCGTTTCAGACGGCAAAGCTGCTGCCACAGCCACAGGTAGAACTTGCATTAGGGTTCTTGAAGGTGAAGCCGCGGTTGTTCAATCCGTCCTGCCAGTCAACCTCCATACCGTAGAGATATAATTCATGTCCCTTATCCATGATACAGGCGATGCCGTCGATCTCAAATGACTTATCATTTGCCGTCGGGTGGTCAAAGCCCAGTACATAGCTCATACCGGAACAGCCACCGCCCTTCACCCCTACCCTGAGTTGTTGTGTCCTGTCAAATCCCTCCGCCGCCATCAGTTTCCGGATTTCAGTGATAGCTCCGGGGGTTAAGGTAACGGGGGTTGTCATTACATTTTCCATGGCACAAAAATAATCATTCTTTTTGCCGCCCGGAAGCCCCGCATTTCCGGGAAAGGGAATTTGATAAGCAGGGTGAATTCCCCGGGCATATGTATGGCAATGCGCTGTCTCTAATATAAAAGCTCCAATCCCCTTCCCTTTCCTATTTTTGCCCTGATTTACAAACCAATAATATGGAAACATCAACGGTCAGCCTGATCATTGCCGTTATCGCCTTTTTACTGTCTGTTGCCGCCCTTCTTAAAAAACCGCCTGTGCCGGAGGCTCCTTCCACCGGTATGCCGGAGGGGTCGAAACTAAAACTGCAGGCCTATGAGCGGCTGGTATTGCTGACCGAAAGGATCGCACTGCCTAATCTGATCACCCGGTTAAGCCAGCCCGGTATATCGGCCTTTGAAATGAAAGTGATCCTTACGGAAAATATCAAACAGGAATTTGAATACAACAGTACGCAGCAGTTGTATGTCAGCCCGGTCAGCTGGGATGCCGTCCGCAACCTGAAAGAACAGAATATCATGATCGTAAATAAAATTGCCGAAATGCTGCCGCCGGAGGCATCCGGTGCCGATCTCAATAAAAAGATCATTGAACTCATGATGGCCCAGCAAGGCAGTTCCCTTCATGAAATGGTGCTGGAAGCACTGAATTTTGAAGCGAAAAAACTCATGCAATGAGTGACGGTAAGAAATATACCGACAGCGGTCTCGAAATAAAACCGGTGTACACCAGCAGCGATGTTCCTGCCGGCAACAATGAAATGCCGGGATCGTTTCCGTATACAAGGGGTGTGCAGGCGGATATGTACCGCGGCAAACTGTGGACCATGCGCCAGTACGCCGGGTTCTCTACTGCCGCAGAGAGCAATAAACGATACCATTATCTTTTATCGCAGGGCGTTAGCGGGCTCAGTGTGGCTTTCGACCTCCCCACCCAGATCGGCTATGACAGCGATCATCCGCTGGCCGAAGGCGAAGTGGGCAAGACAGGTGTGGCCATTGACAGTATTGAAGATATGCAGCTCCTCTTCAACGGTATCAAACTGGATGAAGTAAGCACTTCCATGACCATCAATGCCACCGGCTTTATCCTGCTTGCCTTGTATGCAGCACTGGCAAAACAACAGGGGGCTGACCTGAAAAAACTGAACGGCACCATCCAGAATGATATCCTGAAGGAATACGCCGCCAGGGGCACGTACATCTATCCGCCCAAACCTTCCATGCGCATCATCACCGATATCTTTGAATGGTGCAGCCGGGAAATGCCGAAATGGAATACCATCTCCATTTCCGGTTATCATATCCGGGAAGCAGGAAGCACTGCCGTGCAGGAGATCGCATTTACCCTCAGCAATGGAAAAGCTTACGTAAAGGCCGCCCTCGAAAAGGGGCTTGATATAAATGTGTTCGGCAAGCGGCTTTCCTTTTTCTTCAATGCACACAACAACCTCTTTGAGGAAGTGGCCAAGTTCCGGGCAGCCCGGCGCATGTGGGCACAGATCATGAAAGAACTGGGCGCCACCGACCCAAAGGCCATGATGCTTCGTTTTCATACCCAAACCGGTGGCAGCACCCTGACGGCCAGCCAACCGCTGAATAATATTGCCCGGGTAACCGTGCAGACACTGGCGGCCGTGCTGGGAGGCACACAATCCTTACACACCAACGGGTATGATGAAGCGCTCAGCCTTCCTACCGAAGAAGCAGCCAGGATCGCCCTGCGTACACAGCAGATCATTGCTTTTGAAAGCGGGGTGGCCGACAGTGCCGATCCGCTGGCCGGCTCCTACCTGGTGGAATCACTGACCCACGAAGCTGAGAAAGCGGCCTGGCAGCTCATGGAGAAGATCGATGCGATGGGCGGCAGTGTACCCGCCATCGAAGAAGGATTTATACAGGATGAAATAGCCCGCAGCGCCTACGAGTACCAGCGGGGTATTGAATCAGGGGAAAAGATCATTGCCGGGGTAAACAAATTCCAGGTGAATGAAGAAAACAAGGTCCCGCTCTTTAAAATAGATGACAGCATCCGGCAGGACCAGTCCGAACGGCTGGCCCGTCTCCGCCGCAATCGTGACCAGGCCAAGTGCGACCAGCTACTGCAGATACTGAATGATAAAGCTTCCTCCGGTGAGAACATAATGCCGGCCGTACTGGAGGCCGTTGAAAATAAATGTACCCTCGGCGAAATTGCCGACACCCTCCGGGAAGTTTTTGGCGAATATAGGTAAAAACCCGCTCCGGGTCCTATCTAAGCGTTTACAGCCTGCAGTTTTCATGCATTCTCCCCTAAAAGTGGTATTGCCTGCCTTTGAGGGAATCCTACCTTAGTTTTCCAAAACCACTTGACATGAAACCCTTGAACCTTACCAGGACCCTGTTAGTTTTTCTTTTTCTTTCCGTAACAGGTCATCTGTTTGCCCAGGTAAAAATTGGCGGTAACCCGAAGGAGAGCCCGCATCCTTCTGCTGTACTGGAATTGCAAAGCAATGATAAAGGAGTGTTGTTTCCCCGCCTGTCGCAGCAGCAGATGCTGGCCATAAAAGAACCGGCCGATGCGCTGGTAGTGTATAATACCGATGCCAAAGCAGTCTGGATATACAGCAGCCAGCAAAGATCCTGGTTGCCTTTACTACAGCAAGCTTCCCGCCTGGAAGGCGATTCCTGCGAATGGGAATTCGATACAGCCACCGCCCGGGTTTTCCTGGTAAGAGGCTACCCGCTGGGTGATTCCATTTATTATACAACGGATACCAAAAAGTTTGTGTTCTCCGATCGTACGATGAACACCAACAGCCTCGGCCAGGATTTTCCCGTCACCACTTTCCCCGGAAAATATTATTTCAAGGGCACCGCTTCCCGTTTTACGGACAGCACTAACCTGGATCCTTCGCTGCTGAACGTCATTTTTGAAGTGGACAGCAGCGGCACCAATTCCTTTTTCCGCGGCATACAAGTAGCTACGGTCAACAACCCGAAGAACCTGCAGCAGGTATTGCAGCTTACCTCACTTGGCATCAGTACCATCCATGCCGGAAGGGACACGGCCTCCGTTGTCATCGGCATTACCAACTCCACCACCATGAATGGCACCGGTGCTGCCAATTCCATTACCGGTATCACCAACAGCACCGGTATACGGGACAGTGCCACATCAAACGTCATTACTATGGCCGGTATCCGGAACTCACTGCTGAATACTTCTCCCCTGAGCCGGGTGAATGGAAATGTATATGGCTATTTCGGCAGTACGGTACTCACCGATTCCACCGGCGGGCCGACTGTAAACGGCAACCTCTATGGCATCTTCCTCTCGAATATGTCCGGTGCCGCTCCGAAAAGAAACTATGCCTTTTACAGCAGTAAAGGCCACAACCGGCTGGGTGATTCCACACTGATCACCGACGGCTTCACAGTATCACCAAGGGCTGTGCTGGATGTGAATGCCACCAGCGCTATGATCATTCCTTCCGGTAACACCGTGCAGCGGCCATCAGCCGGCATCACGGCCATGCTGCGGCACAATACCGATCTCAAAACGCCTGAATATTTTGACGGCACGGCCTGGCAAACACTTGGAACAGGCGAATGGCGTTACGACGGAACCACCAACCGGGTGAACCTCGTAAGAGGCCTTGCGCAGGGCGACAGCATTTATTATAATGCAGGCAGAAAGAAGTTTGTCTTTGCCGATCAACTGCAGTCTTATGACCTTCCTTCACCGGTCGATGTATTTTATCCCGGTAAATATATTTTCAAAGGGACGGCCTCCTCTGTTTTTCATGATGCCGCATCCCTCAACTTCCCCAGTGTGACGCTGACCAACACCCTGCTCGATGTGGACAATGATTCATTTGCGGTTGCCAATCCCGGCCTGGTATTTTACAATGGTATGCGGGTTGCCTCCAGGATGCTGCCGTCCGCCACGCAAAGAACGGCCACCATCCGGTCGATGCTGCTCCAGTTGAATCAGACCTCCGCTGATACCGTACTCACGGCAACTGCTTTTGCCAGTAATAGTTTTGTGGACGGCCGGGGCTTTACCGGCAGCTTTAACGGTATTCAGAATAACATGAGCATTACCGACAGCGCCCGGAATAATATCGGGCTTGTAACGGGTATAAGGAGCCTCATCTCCATGTCGCCGGATGCCGGCGGAAGGGTGACCGGAAATGTATACGGCTACCAGGGCACAATAACCGGCTTTACGGATGGCAGCGGTAACTCACTTATCAATGGGAATGCGTACGGGATATTCCTCTCCAATGTGGCGGCAGCAGGCCCCCGGAGGAATTTTGCCTTTTATTCCAACAAGGGACTGAACCGGTTTGCCGATTCTACACTTATCACCGACCAGTTCTTCACCACACCGCGGGCCGTACTGGATGTAAATGCCACCAGCGCCATGATCATCCCTTCGGGCAATACCGTACAACGGCCATCAGCCGGTGTTACGGCCATGTTCCGCCACAATACAGACCTGAAGTCACCGGAATTTTTTGACGGGACCGCCTGGCAACAGCTTTCCACCGGGGCCAGCGAATGGAAATTTGATGCCGGCACCAATAAGATCAGCCTGGTAAGGGCCCTGCCGCTGGCGGATTCAATTTTTTATTCCACGCTGACCAAACAGTTTGTTTTCAGCGACCGGAATACCAACACGAACAGTGTGGGCCAGGATTTCCCGGTAGAAAGTTTTGGCGCCAAGTATACGTTCAAGACAACCGCTTCCCGGAGGGACAGCACACAGTTTGATGGTTCCAATACGAATATTGTTTATGAAGTGGACAACACCAGTTCCAGCACCTTGTACAATGCCCTTTCCACCAGTACGGTGATGAACCCGAAGGCATTTCAGAAAGCAGACCAGTTATCCGGCGTGACCAATACGGTGATACATGCTGGTAATGATTCCGTACAGGTAGTGATCGGTTTGCTGAACACGGCCAGAAACAGCGGCAATGGCAGATCAGGAAGCCTCATCGGTATTCAGAATGCGGTTCGGATTCAGAACGGCAATACAGATAATACAGGTGAACTGATCGGTTTCCGGAATATCATCTCCCGGAGCGGCACAACAGCCGGCCGTGTCACTGGTAATGCATATGGCTGGTTTGGCAGTGTAGCAGGACTGAATGGTTTCATCGATGGAAATATCTATGGCATCTATCTCTCCAATATGACCGGGGCCGGTCCCCGCAAGAACTTTGCTTTTTATTCTAACAAAGGCCTGAACCGCCTGGGTGATTCGGTATTGATCACCGATGGCGTCTCCGTTACGCCACGGGCGGTACTGGATGTAAATGCCACCAGTGCCATGATCGTTCCCACCGGTACGTCAGCACAGCGGCCTGCTGCTGCTGTAACAGGAATGGTGCGTTATAACACCGAGAATGGCGGACGGCTGGAAAGCTATAACGGGTCTGCCTGGTCAGGCATCCTCAGCGGGGGTATCGGTATCGATCCGCCGAATATACCGGCCGGTACCGGGGTTACGGTCACATTTGCGTTCAGCGGGGCAACCGTTGGCAGTGTCGTGGCCCTGTCGCCGTCCACAGCACCACCAAATGGAATTGTGATCGCCTGGGCAAGGGTGAGTGCTGCTAACACCATCCAGGTACGATTTGAGAACAGCTCGTCCGGGGCGGTCAATCCCCCTTCGATCGGCTATAATATCCGGGTGATCCAGTAAGGCGGGCAGGTATCACAGGCAGTGGCTGTAACCTGCTATTGCCACAAAGGGCTACGTCACAAAGAAAAGGGTATCCTGTACTTTCCTTCTTTGTGTCGCCGGGTCTTTGTGGCATTTTTTTTAATGATGCCCTCTTTTTTATTTTCTGTACTTTCATACCCAATTTTTTTTATGCAGAAAATAAATGCCCTTCCCTTTACCCTCCGTGCACTGTTGGCAGGTGTTAGTATACTGCTGCTCGATGGCAGCCTGCAGGCACAAAAACCATCCTTTACCGGGAAGAATGTACCTGACACTTCCAAAATAGAGATCGCTGAAATGATCAGTACCGGTAAAGAGATCGTGGACAAGAAACAACAGCAGGATATTGAACGGAAAATGAAAGCCGCTGAAGAAGAGCGAAGAACCGCTTCCACATTCCCGGTTCAGACGGCCACGTCAGACCTTCCGCCTGGCTCCCCCTCTTTTATCACCGACAGCCTTGATAGTTATATCCAGCGGGGAATGAACCTCTGGCAGGTGCCCGGGCTGGCCATCGTGATCGTAAAAGACGGTAAGGTCGTCATCAGTAAAGGATATGGTGTACGGGAAACCGGCAAAAGTGATAAAGTAGATGAGAACACCCTTTTCATTATCGCTTCCAACACCAAATTGTTTACCGGTACCGCCATTGCCAAGCTGGACGCTGAAAAGAAACTTTCCCTCAATGACAGGGTCACCCAGTACCTTCCCTGGTTCCGTTTGTACGATACCCAGTCCACCCGTCTCGCCACGGTACGTGACATGCTCTGTCACCGTCTTGGCACGAAAACCTTCCAGGGTGATTTTACATTCTGGGACTCTGACCTGCCAAAGGATTCTATCATCTGGAAGATGCGCTACCTGAAACCACCGGGTCTTTTCCGCCAGGACTATGGCTATTGCAACTCTGCTTTCCTGGTGGCCGGCCGCATCCTGGAGAAAGTAACCGGCACCACCTGGGAAAAATATATTGAAGACAATATCCTGACACCACTGGGCATGAAGAATACCTATATGAACACGGCAGGCCTGGAAATGCGGAGCAATGTGGCACAACCGCATAATAATCTTTACGGACCGCTGACGACCATCCCTTTCGACAATGTGGACAATCTGGGCCCTGCCACCAGTATGGTGAGCAATGTAAGGGACCTGAGTAAATGGATCCTGCTGCAGCTCGACAGCGGCCGCTTTGAAGGTCGCCAGGTCATCCCCTGGCCGGCTGTACAAAAAACAAGGGACATCAATATTATTACCAGCAGCAGGAAGTCTGCTGCCTTCCCGACACATTTCCGCGGTTATGGATTAGGCGTTTATTCCACCGACTACAGTGGCCGCCAGGTGTACTGGCATACCGGCGGTGCTTTCGGCATGGTGACCAATGTTTGCTTTGTACCGGAAGAAAAACTGGGGATCGCCATCCTTACCAATAATGACAACCAGAGCTTTTTTGAAGCACTCCGCTACCAGGTGCTGGACGCTTACCTGAACGTACCGTACACCGACAGGAGCAGCTACCAGTACGGCTTTTTTGTGCAGGGGAAAAAGGCAGAAGATGATTCCGTAGCCGCCATGAAGGCCCGGGTGGACAGGAAAAACCCGCTGCCCCTGAAGCAGGAAGACTATACGGGTACGTATGTGAACCAGCTTTACGGCAAAATCACGATCAGCCGGAACGGCGAAAATCTTTTGTGCCGTTTTCAGCGTCACCCCAACCTGATCGGCTATATGGAGTACATGGACAATAACACGTTCCGGGTAACCTACTCCAATATCGGGTATGGCATTTACCCGGCCACCTTCACCCTGAAGAATGGCAAACCTTACAGTGTGGAAATAAAGGTGAATGACTTTGTGGAAAGCGATTCCTACCTCTTTACAAAAGATGCCAGGGCAACACCGGTAAAGTAGCCGGCCTTGTTTACCATAGCAGGAAAGAACTCCGGGGATGACGCCCCGGAGTTTTTTTTACCGAATTTTGAAGTATGAAAATTGCCTTCTTTTCCGCCAAACCATACGACAAATTATTCTTTGACCGCTTCAATGCTTCCTATGGCTTTACCACAGAATATTATGAAACCCACCTGGGCCCGCATATCGTCAATGCGATCAGTGATGCGAATGTTGTTTGCGCATTTGTTAACGATAAGCTTCATGCGGATGTAATAGAAGTGCTGGCCAAAAAAGGCGTCCGGATCATTGCCCTGCGCTGTGCCGGTTTCAATAACGTGGATATTGAGGCCGCTAAAAAATTCCATATCGCTGTTTGCCGTGTTCCGGCCTATTCACCTGAAGCAGTGGCAGAACATGCCGTTGCCATGATCCTGACCATTAACAGGAAGACCCACAAAGCCTATAACCGGGTGCGGGAACAGAATTTTTCGCTGAACGGGCTGCTTGGTTATAACCTGGCAGGCAAAACCGTGGGAGTGATCGGTACGGGGAAGATCGGGAAAGCATTTACCAGGATCATGCTTGGCTTTGGATGTAATGTCCTTGCCACGGATATTGTACGGGATAGCTCATTGGAAGAAAAAGGTGTGCAATATGTTTCCCTGGAAGAACTCCTGTCGAAATCTGATATCATATCCCTTCACTGCCCGCTTACAAAGGAAAATCATTACCTGGTAAACAGCCGGACGCTGGGGCTGATGAAACCCGGTGTCACCCTTGTCAATACGAGCCGGGGTGGCCTGATCAATACCGCCGATATCATTGAAGCCCTTAAGACCCGCCGGGTCGGCGCCCTTTGTATCGATGTATATGAGCAGGAAGAGACCCTTTTCTTCCGGGACCGTTCATCGGATATTATTGATGACGATATTATTCAGCGGCTGATGAGTTTTCCTAATGTTTTGATCACGGCTCACCAGGCCTTTTTCACGGAGGAAGCGCTTGCCGGAATCGCACGGGTAACACTTGACAGTATAGACAGGATCAGCAAAGGCAAAATGCCGGAAAAAGATCCTGTCATGCTTACCTGACTTCTCCTTTCTTCCGAAAGCAAGATCCTATTCTGTTTTAAGAATATCCCTGCCGGCATAATGAGTTCCCTGCACCGGCCTGTTATTGTTGTCTATCTTCTGCCCTATCTGTCATGCAAACAAAAAAGCCATCCGCCTGCGGCAGATGGCTTTGTATAAAGGATCAGTTCTTTTGTTATGGTTTATGCCTTACATCGATCTTCTTGGCGCCTACACGTTTACCGGCACCGTTCACCAGTTCCACCACGTATATTCCGCCAGACGTAACATTGCCGAGCTCTACATCGATCTGGGTATAGGCAAGACCTGTGGTTACAGCCCTTTCATATACTTTGGATCCCTTGGCATCGTATACTCTTACCGTAGCGTTCTCACCCGGTGTGTTATAGAACCTTACCTGGAACTGGCCATAGTTCGGGTTCGGGTACACCCAGAGTTTATCATACGGCTGACCGGATACCACCACATCAGCGGATGTGCTTACACAACCGTTCGGGTCGGTATAGGTAACACGGTAAGTGCCGATATCATCCACGGTCAGTCCGCTCAGGGATGATCCGGTCGCACCGATCACATTGCCGTCTTTTCTCCATACAAAGGATCCGCCGGCCGGGCTCACATTCGCTGTAATGGTCAGCGACTGGCTGGGCAACAGGGACGGAGGTATGGATGTAACCAGGCTCACGGTCGGAAGCGGGTTGATATACAAGGTCGCTACTGCTGAGATCACAACGGAGCAACGGCCGGTAAGTACTACCCTGTACGTATTTGTATTCAGGGCAAAGCTCACGGTCGGGATCGTGAACGTGGAGGCGGTGGCACCGGTGATGTTCACCCAGGCACTGCCATTCCACTGCTGCCACTGGTAGGTAAGCGGGTTACCGGTTCCGGCAGTAGCCGTTACACTGAACACCGCATCGCTGCCCACGCATACAAACTTCGTAGAAGGCTGTACGCTGATCACAGGGATAGAGGCATCGTTCACTGTTATTGTCTGCACGCAGGTCTTGGTATTACCGGCAGCATCGGTAGCTGTATAAGTAATCGTAGTAATTCCCTGGCCGGTAGTGCCGGTCAGCTGGAACTGGGTGGATGGTACATAGTTGATACCTGTAGCCGGAGATGATCCGGTAGTGGCACCTGTCATGACCCAGGTCAGTTTGGTAACACCGCAGTTATCCGTAAATACAGGCTGCGCAGGGGTATAAGTAGCATAACATACACCGGCATCTGTATTCCTGGTCACGCCTGCAGGGCAAGTTGTGAAGACAGGAGCTTCTGCATCTACTACGGTTACGGTGAAGGAGCAGGTGCTGGTATTACCGACAGGGTCAATGGCACGATACACGTTGTTAGTAACCCCTACCGGGAAGGTAGCGCCTCTGGTAAACCGGCCAGCTGCACCAGTGTGGGAGAAGAAATATAGTATTCACCATTCAGGTCAAGAATGATATGATCATCCGGGAAGCCTACATCGCTGATATCTGTCGGGGTAGTGATACCGCAGGCAGGGGCAGAGATATAGCTGGGGGCTGACTGACCCAGGTTATTGCTGCCCAGGAAGAAGGCGGCATTGGAAGCCAGCAGGTCCGGTACATTCACTTCTATTACCACGATAGCGTTGGCGGGAACAGCAGCAGGTGTACTGAACGGAACGGTTACAAATGTATTTGACTGAGAAGAGAGGTTCACCGTCTGTGTAGCTCTCAGTGTCAGTGTGCCGGTCGGGAAGGCGCCGCTGCTGGTATAGATCCGCACCGTTACAGGAACTGTGGTAGCTGTGATAATATTTTCAATGCCCATTCTCACAGACTTGATGGTAAGACCTGTCGGCAGATTCAGCGGGGCAAGATCGTAAGCTCTCCACCAGCTGTTCTCTGCGGTCTGGCCACCAAAGTACTGGCAACCGATCTGGATCGGAACGATCGTTGTATTATTAGTTGATTGTGAACTTGAAACCGCCGTACCACCCGGTAAAGCGCAGTTATCAGAAACGGTCGGGTAAGGATAATTTACCACGGCTCCGCAAATCCCGGCACCGTTATTTACAGTAATATTAGCAGGGCAGGTAATGGTAGGTGCCTGTACATCATTTACGGTAATGGTGAAGGAGCAGTTGACGGTACCGCTTCCGTTTGATGCCGTTACCGTTACAGTTGTTACCCCAACATTGAAAATACCGCCGCTGCCGGTACCGCTGCCGGTACGGGTGGTGGCACCGGTCAGGCTATATGTAATAGTAGGAGCCGGTGACCCGGTAGAAGTAACCGTATAGTTAACCACCGCACCGCAAAGGCCTGAAGTACTATTAGTGGTAATATTACCCGGACAGGTTACAGTAGGAGGACCTGCCACACCGAAGGTAAGTGACCATCCCAGCATTGTACCGGTGTCTCCGCCGGCATCATCCAGTATCAGCAGTTGCCAGGTCCCGGCAGTGATACCCATACCCAGCAGATTTACTGATGTGGGTGTAACGGTTAATCCGCAGGTATTCGCTGTAAGTGTACCCTCAGGTCTGAAAGTACCCGTAAAAGGTGCTGTACCGGAAGTAATATTGGTAGCGGCCGCATCGCTGAAAACAGTGTTGGTAAAGTTGGCTCCGCTACTACCATTATCAGTTGACAACTCCAGTATTGCGCCTGCCGGAGATATCAGGTACATATCAATATCACCGTCGAAGGTATGGGTGAAATTTACAGACATACTCTGGAGGGTGCTCCCGCCGGGAACACCTGCCACTGCGCAATTGAACCGTGTGCCTCCCGTTACGGCAGTTTGCGGCTCAACCCCGCAACCTCCTGTACCTGTTGAAGGTATCAGTGAGTTACCGGCAGTGTTAACCGTACTTCCGTTGAAGGTCTGTGCTTTGCCCACCAGGGAGCCGGCGGCAAGTGTAAATAAAAGAGATGCAAGATAGAAAGAGTAGATTTTTGATCTCATAAATACAGTTTTGGTCTTAACAAAATAGAGAACCCTATGGATAAGCCCCACAGGTATGCAGTTCCCAGGATTTTTTTAGCAATAGCTAATGTACAATAAAAAAACATCCCGGAACAAGCCGGGATGTTTTTTTTATTGACATCTAAAACTGTTAGGGTCTGCGTCTTACGTCTATCTTCTTAGCTCCC
The DNA here is from genome assembly GCA_046329665.1 of Chitinophagaceae bacterium. Taxonomy (GTDB): domain Bacteria; phylum Bacteroidota; class Bacteroidia; order Chitinophagales; family Chitinophagaceae; genus JJ008. The sequence continues at coordinate 346,911 of JAXLUG010000003.1, forward strand.
ACACGTTTACCGGCACCGTTCACCAGTTCTACCACGTACATTCCGGCGGAGGTAACGTTGCCGAGCTCTACATCGATCTGGGTATAGGCAAGACCTGTGGCTACAGCCCTTTCATATACTTTGGCTCCCTTGGCATCGTATACTCTTACCGTAGCATTCTCACCCGGTGTGTTATAGAACCTTACCTGGAACTGGCCAAAGTTCGGGTTCGGGTACACCCAGAGTTTGTCTGAAGCCTGTCCGGTTACCACCACATCAGCGGATGTGCTTACACAACCGTTCGGGTCGGTATAGGTAACACGGTAAGTGCCGATATCATCCACGGTCAGTCCGCTCAGGGATGATCCGGTCGCACCGATCACATTGCCGTCTTTTCTCCATACAAAGGATCCGCCGGCCGGGCTCACATTCGCTGTAATGGTCAGCGACTGGCTGGGCAACAGGGACGGAGGTATGGATGTAACCAGGCTCACGGTCGGAAGCGGGTTGATATACAAGGTCGCTACTGCTGAGATCACTACGGAGCAGCGGCCGGTAAGTACTACCCTGTACGTATTTGTATTCAGGGCAAAGCTCACGGTCGGGATCGTGAACGTGGAGGCGGTGGCACCGGTGATGTTCACCCAGGCACTGCCATTCCACTGCTGCCACTGGTAGGTAAGCGGGTTACCGGTTCCGGCAGTAGCCGTTACACTGAACACCGCATCGCTGCCCACGCATACAAACTTCGTAGAAGGCTGTACGCTGATCACAGGGATAGAGGCATCGTTCACTGTTATCGTCTGCACGCAGGTCTTGGTATTACCGGCAGCATCGGTAGCTGTATAAGTAATCGTAGTAATTCCCTGGCCGGTGGTGCCGGTCAGCTGGAACTGGGTGGATGGTACATAGTTGATACCTGTAGCCGGAGATGATCCGGTAGTGGCACCTGTCATGACCCAGGTCAGTTTGGTTACGGCGCAATTATCGGTAAACACTGGCTGAGCCGGAGTGTATGTTGCATAACATACGCCGGCATCTGTATTCCTGATCACGCCTGCAGGGCAGGTTGTGAAGACAGGAGCCTCCACATCATTTACGGTTACGGTAAAGGAGCAGGTGCTGGTATTACCGGCAGCATCAGTTGCACGGAACGTATTTGTAGTAACACCTACCGGGAACAGACCACCGCGGGCAATACCTGCTATCTGAACAAGGGTAGTGCTGGGTGCTGTATAGTAAGCGCCATTGAGGTCAAGAATGATATGATCATCCGGGAAGCCTACATCGCTGATATCTGTCGGGGTAGTGATACCGCAGGCAGGGGCAGAGATATAGCTGGGGGCTGACTGACCCAGGTTATTGCTGCCCAGGAAGAAGGCGGCATTGGCGGACAGGCAGGTCCGGAACATTCACTTCTACTACTACAATGGCATTGGCGGGTACCTGTACAGGTGTGCTGAACGGCACCGTTACAATGGTATTGGTTTGTGAAGGAAGGTTTACCAGTTGTGTTCCTCTCAGCGTCAGCGTACCGGTCGGGAAGGCGCCGCTGCTGGTGTAGATCCTGACTGTTACAGGAACAGTACCGGAAGCCGTGATCCTTTCCACTCCCATTCTCACGGAGGTGATGTTGAGGGACGTTGTCGGCAGGTTCAGCGGAGCGAGGTTATAAGCCCTCCACCAGCTGTTCTCTGCGGTCTGGCCACCAAAGTACTGGCAACCGATCTGGATCGGAACGATCGTTGTATTATCGGTAGACTGTGTCAGCGGAACGGCAGTACCGGCCGGCAGTGCACAGTTGTCTGAAACAGACGGGAACGGATAGGAAACATTTGCACCGCAAATACCCGCTGCATTGGATACAGTGATATTAGCAGGGCAGGTAATGGTAGGTGCTGTAGCATCTACGACTGTAACGGTAAACGTACAGGAAGGACCTGCCGCTGTAGAAGCCGTAACAGTAGTGGTACCTACCGGGAAGAAGGATCCGGAAGCCGGGGTATACGTTACAGGGCCGCAAAGACCGCTGGTCGTTGCCGCAGGTAATGTTACGTTGGCACCGCAGGCACCGGCAGATGAGTTCACCGTGATATTTGCAGGACATGTGATCGTACAGGCAGATCCGCAGCATGCCGGCTGGGATATCGTGATATTATCGATCCTCCATCCTGTAGAGCCCACAGATACATCAGATGCCATACGGAACCTCAACCGGGTAGTCTGACCTGCAGAAGAGGCCGGCATGTTCACCGTTACTCCTACAAATCCGCTGGAAGAACCTGTCCAGGCTGAACGGCCTGCGATCGGGCTGCTGAAGCTGGAACTGATCGTTCCGGTATAGCCACCCGTTACAAAGCTGCCACCTGCAGCAAGGATATCCTGGTAAGCACCGCCGTTGATAGAAATTTCAAGAACAGCGCCATCGAATCCGCTTTCAAGTGCAAAGTTGTGTGAGAAATTCAGTTTTGCGCCTGTCCCCGGAACAAAGGATGGGGTTGTCAGAAGTTTATCAGAAAGAGAAGACGGGTCATCAATTACGGCCACATTCGGAGCGGATACAACCGGGGCAGATGCTGTTGTTGTCCACAACGGAGCTGCGCCCTGAGCATTGGTGGCTGTCCAGCCGGCCGGGAGGTTAGGAGCGGCTACTCCGTCAAAGTTTTCAGTGAACGAGGTTGCCGTGGTACCGAGAGTAAATACATAGTTTACTGTACCCAGGTTGGTGGCTCCATCCTGCACCTGCAACTGGGCTGTGATGGTAGAGCCGCAAATGGATGAACTGTTACTGAAGGTAAAGTTCCGGCATACAGAGGCACCACCGGCTACCAGTGTACCATAGTTCTGTGCACCGCTTGGTGAGGTTACGCCGCCGGCTGTCAGCAGTGTACCCACTACGGATGCACCCGTGTTGGCAGTACCGGTATTCTGCAGGCATAAACTTACTGTTACCGTTTCACCCGGATCGATCACACCGTTGGCCGGAGCGCAGCTTTCTGCGATCAGGGTAGCACCTGCAGCAGCGATCACCGGAACAGCAGACTGTGTGAAATTGCCTGCTACCAGTGCAAAATCCTGGTCAAGGGCACCGCCTACGTTAGGAACACCATCACCGGCAATATTGGTTGCCCTTACAGTGATAGATACCGTTCCGGTTGTACCGGCCGGCAGCAGCACACTTTCTACGTTGTTACGTGTATCGGCCGCACCACCGGTAGTGGAGAAAGCGCCGGAGAATACATTTCCCCTGTATAAAGTACCATTGACGGTAACTTCCAGGTCAAGGTTATTTACATATGCGTTACCGGAAGTGGGGCCGGGAGCATCTGTCCACGCAAGCGTTACACGCAGCGGTTGTGATGCATTGGCTACAATTCCAGCAAACGTCCTGGTCTGGGCAGATGCGGTGAACATATCACCAGGCACCTGGTCACGGATCAGGTTCGGGTTTGTCATAACATCGAAGTAATTGCTCATGTTCACCCTTCCCATACCCTGGTTATTGGAGAACAGGTTGTCACCGGCACCGGCGCCATTCATCCAGGAAGCACTGGTCAGGATCATGGCTTTGGTCATGGCCGGACTGGCAGGGGTCAGAGCCCTGTTGATAAAGTCCTGGCGGATCAGTGCACCGAAACCTGCAGTGGCAGGAGTTGAGTGGCTGGTTCCGGAACTTGCTGTTGTCCATTGCTGGGTAGTCGGGAAGAAATCACTTCCGCCCGGGCCTGCACATACTCCGCTTGCCGTGAAGCAGGCATTTGCAGTACCTGAACCGCTCTGCGGGTTAGAGGCAGAAGAAGGATATACACCACCGGTTACGTGTGTTCCGGGGGCAACAATATCGGGTTTGGTCCGGCCATCGGTACAGGGACCACGGCTGGAGAAGAAGATGATATCATTAGCACTGTTTGCATCTGCATCCGTGATACCACACTGGTCAGCACCGCCAAATGCCCTTACGTTCTCAGTGGCACCAACGGTAATGACGTTTTTACCAGTACCGGGTGAACCGATCGTTCCGGCCCCGGAACCTGCATTACCGGCAGAGAAGAAGATCACCATTTCCTGGTTACCTGCTGCCGGTACGGAAGAAGAAGCGGGTTGTGCATCCCTTACCAGGAAGTCATAGTTCTGGGCAGAAGCATTATAGGCTCCGCCTACGTTGGCTCCCCAGCTGTTGGTACTGATACGTCCGCCATCACGATATGATTCCGCTTCCACATTATTCAGTACCGGGTTGGTATAGCTACCGCCTGCATTGAAGATGGTTGAGTTCCCCAGTTTTACGAAGGGCGCCACACCCAGGCCATAACGGAAGTTATTGGCATCGGTATGATTGCTGTTACCCAGCAATGCGTCCGGTATATAGCCCCCTACGATATGGGTATTGATATTACCGTGACCTTCGCAACCTTTCGTATCGGTAAGCGTGGCGCTGCCCTGCGCATGTATGAATAACACACGGCTGGCAAGGGTATTATCGCCATTGCGGAAGAGGGCGAAGTGGAAGGTGGGATTAGGAGGACCACCGGCAGAAGCCTGCCCGTTATCAAGACCACCATCGGTAATGTTTACAGCAAAACCGGAGGTATTGAACTGTGCTTCGGTAAGTCCTTTTCCGGCCAGCCAGGTAAGATAGTTACCGGGAACCGGTGAGTTACCGGATAACTGGCCGGTCATGATCATATCCTGCGCCTCATCGTTTCTGGCCGGCTCTATCCAGGGATAGATTGAAATAACATCGGGCCTTTCGCTGATGGCTTTCAGTCCGTCAGGCGTGAGGCTGAGGGTTATGTTTACATAACGGGATATCTTTTGCTCGTATACCGGTGTGCCAATGATCTTCAGGCTGTTCATCAGTTGCCGGGTGGCTGCATTTGTTTCTTCATTATTATATAGCTGAACCTGGAACCGCTGGTAGATCACTTTGTTTACATTCGGAGTACCTGCAGTACCTCCTTCATATACAGTGGGCGATACCCGGTATTCAGGAAGGTATTCTCCGTCCCATACGATGGAACTGCCGGTTTTTCTTGCTTCCCCCTGCAAACCCATCAGCGAAGTGTAATCGCCGAATACAATGTATGTATAGTTAGGAATATAATCTACTACTTCGGCACCTGCATCTGTGATCATCTTGTACCACTCCGGCTGGATAGGTCCGCTGAACTTCAGCATATGCATATGCTTGCCGGCAAAGGGTACCACAGACTTTCGGGCATTCTGTGATGCAGCACTCAGTGCATTGATCTTTTTTGCATTCAGGTAAATGACAGAGGGATCATCGGCCGGGACATCAGCTGATTTCTTGAAACTGCTGATCTCACTAATACCAAGTTGTTTTTTCTGGCTCTGCTCAGGCCTCTTAAGCTGGCCAAACACGACTGATGACATCAAAAGCATCAGCAATGTGAATACGCTCCCAGAAATAAGTGTCCGGAAATGAGTAGACATTTTTCTCATAACAATGGTTTGTTGAGGTTGTTAACACATTATTCCCCACAGCAAAAAAGATACAGGCTTCTGGGTAATAATGCTATATACGGTGCCAATATACAGTAAAAAAAACATCCCGGAACAAACCGGGGTGTTTTTTTTACTGACAGGCAATACCTTACATAATTAATCCTTTATACCTGCCGTACGGATTCGCACCTGCTTTCCGGCAGCATTCCTGACCACTGTCAACTAAATCCCGGCTCATCGGACTGCCGGTGAACCCGGAAAAAAATAGAGGTCTGTCCTGCCATTAGGCCAGGCCCGTGACCAGGATTTTCTCAGCGTTTTTTACGCTTTCCGCCTCATCAACCCTGACTTCTCGCCCGGTGTGTGGCAGCGCCTTACCCGGCACTGGCCGAAGTCCATGCTGAGGCTGCTGCCAGGTTGCCATTCCCGGTGGAAACAAGGATTGTTACACAGCCGCTTGCCCCTTCGCAAAAGGCGCAGCATCCCGCCCAGCCGGTTTGATGCCGGAAAGCTGAATAGCATTGACGCTGATGTTTTGATATAAAACAGGCCCGTCGGACCCCTCCAGGTATTTTAGGGAAGAACGTTGATTCAGCACACATAATCAGGGAAGCAAACTTTGTATAGAAACAAGGCAGCCCTGTCCGGTATGTAATCATATATAATGGAACTATGAGGGCTGTCCGGGTTTCCAGCCATCCTTCAGTCCGACCGTTCTGTTGAAGACCATATTCGCAGCAGTGCTGTCCCTGTCCATGACAAAATATCCTTTCCGGATAAACTGGAAACGTTCCTGCACTTCGGCGGAAGCCAATGCCGGCTCTGCATATACTTCATTTTGGACAGTAAGACTGGCAGGGTTGAGATAGTCTTTGAAGTCACCGGCTTCATCCGTGGGGTCTTCCACCCGGAACAACCTGTCGTAAAGCCGTACCTCTGCTTTTACCGCATGGGGGACGCTGACCCAATGTAAGGTCCCTTTCACATTGATCCCGCTGGTGTCATTTCCGCTTCTGCTTTCCGGAATATAGGTGCAGCGCACTTCGGTGATCTTTCCTTCACTGTCTTTCACCACTTCTTCGCATTTAATGATGTAAGCACTCTTCAACCGCACCATCTGGCCGGGGGCCAGCCGGAAATATTTCTTGGGCGGGTTTTCCATAAAATCATCCCGCTCGATATACAACTCACCGCTGAAGGGTATTTCCCTTGAACCGGCGGAAGGGTCTTCGGGATTATTCTCACTGCTGACCATCTCCTCCCCTTTTTCATAATTCGTTAGCACGATCTTCAGCGGATCAAAGACCACCATTCGCCGCAGGGCGATCTTGTTCAGGTGTTCCCGTACACAAAACTCCAGCAGGCCCACATCCACCAGGTTATCCCTTTTGGCAACCCCGATACGGTCACAAAAATCACGGATGCTTTCCGGTGTATAGCCCCTTCTTCTTAACCCGCTGATGGTGGGCATCCGGGGATCATCCCAGCCGGAGACATATTTTTCATTTACCAGTTGCAGCAGCTTTCTTTTACTGGTAACGGTATAGTTGATATTCCGCCGGGCAAACTCATACTGATGCGAAGGATAGATCTCCAGTTTTTCGATCAGCCAGTCATACAATTCCCGGTGCGGAATGAACTCCATGGTACAGATCGAATGGGTAACTTCTTCAAGGGAGTCACTCTGGCCATGCGCCATATCGTACATGGGATAGATGCACCATTTATCGCCGGTACGGTGATGGTGTGCATGTTTGATACGGTATAGCACAGGATCCCGCATCAGCATATTCATGTGGGCCATATCGATCCTGGCCCGAAGGGTGCGGCTGCCATCGGGAAACTCACCGTTCTTCATTCGCATAAACAGGTCCCTGTTCTCTTCGATCGTCCGGGAACGGTACTTGCTGTCCCGGCCCGGTTCTGTAGGAGTGCCTTTCATCGCTGCCATCTCTTCCGAAGTGGAATCATCGACATAGGCCAATCCTTTATCGATCAGCTTGAGTGCAAATTCATATAATGCGTCAAAATAGTCGCTGGCATAACGTTCATGCTTCCATTCAAACCCCAGCCATTTCACATCATCCTTGATACTTTCCACGTATTCAGTATCCTCAGTTTCCGGGTTGGTGTCATCAAAGCGGAGGTTGGTATAGCCGGGGTATTTTTTGGTCAGCCCGAAATTCAGGCAGATACTGCTGGCATGACCGATGTGCAGGTAACCATTCGGCTCCGGCGGGAAACGGGTGACAATACTTTTATAAGTTCCGTTGGCCAAATGCTCTTCGATGATCTCTTCCAGGAAATTAAGACTGCGTTCTTCTGACATAATGCTTTTTAATGAAGTGCAAAGGTAATTTATAAAGCCCAATGAACGGTCATCCATTTAGCCTTGGAGCGTTTGATTGAAATTTATAGCTTGTGAAAAATACTGTCATGAGAAAAAAGTTATTCCTCACACTAATGACATTGATGGTTTCCATCCTGTTTGCCCGCAGCCAGGAAGGAAAGAAAAAACAACCTGATATAAAACAGTTCTGGATGGTGATCCTGAAAACGGGACCGCAGGATAAAGAGATAACCGATTCAACGAAACGAAATGAACTTTTTAAAGGGCACTTCTCCAACATGGAGCGCCTGTACAAAGAAGGAGTATTGAAAGTGGCCGGCCCTTTTGGGAAAAACGATTTTACCTGGCGGGGACTTTTTATTTATGATTGTGCCACCCGTGAAGAAGCAGAAGCCTATGCCAAGACCGACCCCACCATACAGGCCGGTGTGTTTATTTATGATATCGTTCCCTGGTATGCCGAAGCCATCGGTAGTTTTAAACCGGGTAAACCGGAAACAGAAAAGGAATGAGACACCTCCTTGCACAGACAACTGCACCTGCCACTACCCGGCATGCGGGGAGGGTTTGTTTGTTCTTTGCTGACCACCACCCATGAAGATTCGCCATCCTGCTGCGGGTGATCCTGCTGATCATATCGGGGCCGTCACCGGTGGCGCCTGCACCGCAATTAATATCATGTCATGAGGAAACGAAGAAAGCTTAACAGTATACCGCCATCTCCTGCTGAACAGCAACAGCCATTGCCCTGGCTTTATCAGCAAAATCTTCTTTGGCAGAAGCATAGATGATGGCCCGGCTGGAATTGACCAGCAGGCCGCAGTCATCTGTCATGGCTTTTTCGGAAATCTCTTTCAGGCTTCCGCCCTGTGCCCCCACACCCGGCACCAGTAAGAAATGTTGCGGAATGATCGCACGGATGCTTTCAAATTCTTCCGGCTGGGTGGCACCGACCACGAACATCAGGTTTTCTTTACTTCCCCACATGGCCACCTGGCGGATGACTTTTTTATAGAGTTCCGCATCCGGTCCTGCTGTGATCAGGAAGGGGGACAATAAATAGTTTTGTATGCTGTTATTGATCCTGTCGGCATCAAACAATGGCAGTTTCTGGAAGTCATGGCTCCCTTCATTGGAGGTCAGCCCGAGTACAATGGCCCATTTACCTTCGTACCGGAGGAAAGGCTTTACACTGTCCCGCCCCATGTATGGCGCTACGGTAATGGAATCAAAGGGCAGGGTTTCAAAAAATGCTTTGGCATACTGGTCGGATGTATTGCCGATATCACCCCGCTTGGCATCGGCGATCGTAAAATGTTCCGTACCGATATAGCGAACCGTTTTTTCCATCGCTTCCCAGCCTTTTACCCCCAATGCTTCATAAAAGGCAGTGTTGATCTTATAGGCCACGCAGAGGTCACGGGTAGCATCGATGATCGCCTTGTTGAAAGAAAAAACAGGATCGGGGTCCTGCAGCAGGTGCGGGGGGATCTTTGTGATATCTGTATCCAGGCCAACGCAGAGATAGGATCTCTTCTTCCGGATTTGCTCAACGAGTTGCTGACGGGTCATGGGGCGAAGGTAAATCAGTTGCTGGTTAATTAGTTTACCGGGTTAACAGGAAATATTTGAAAAGTATTCAGCCGCAAATAAACCAGCTGACCAATTAACCCTTCAACGCTTTTAAAATTAAAAGCTCCAGTTCTTCACTTTCCCATTTTGCATCTATATTATCCATAGCCATTATTTTCTGCATGATGGCTTCCTGCATCTGTCCCCGTTTCAAGGCTTCGCTGTAACGGATGTGCGGACTAAAGGTCACCTGGCTGTAGGCGGGTATCCATTTGTCCGGGTATTTTTCATGGAGCCTGGCTTCAATTTTTTTCTGCAATAAGAATTTCGGGTCGGCTGTTTTTTCCCGCATTTCTGTAAAGTTGGCTATCGCCAGGTCGGCAATCGCATCGCCATCCGGTTTGCGGAGGGCCTGGTATTCGTTTAGCACAGCCCTCCAGTCTTCGTGATGCTTACCCATCAGCTCATCCAGCACCCGGCAATCTTCAAACCCGCAGTTCATTCCCTGGCCAAAGAAGGGAACAATCGCATGAGCGGCATCCCCGATCAGGGCAAACCTGTCCTCCCGTATCCATGGAAAACATTTGACGGTAACGAGTGATGAAGTGGGATGCGTAAAGAACTCGTTCACATAATCCGGCATCAGCGGTACGGCATCGGGAAAGGTCTTTTCAAAAAATTCCTTCACCTGTGCTTCGGTTTTCAGTTTCTCAAAAGAGGCCGCTCCTTCAAAGGGGAAGAACAGCGTACAGGTAAATGTTTTATCCAGGTTGGGTAAAGCGATCAGCATATAATCCTTCCGCGGCCAGATGTGGAGGGCATTTACTTCCATGGCAAATTCGCCGGCCGCCGTCGGGGGTATGGTCAGTTCCTTATACCCGCAATCGATATAATACTGGCTGTAGTTGAATTTATCGTGCTGCAACTGGTGCTGTAACCGGGCGGCAGAGAAAGCGCCATCGGCACCAAACAGCCGTTTAAAGGGTAAGGTTTGTTCTTTAAGGTCCGGGTCTTCGAAAGTAACGGTGTTCTTATTCCAGTCAATATGCTGGCATTTTTGATGAAAGAAGATCTCCACCCCCTGCTGTTCCGCCAGGTCCATCAGTTTCATATTCAGGGTGCCCCGGGAAACGGAATTGATGTATTGTCCTTCTTTGCCATAGGGCTGGAAGGCCGTGCCGCCGTCTGCCTGGTGGATATAGCGGCCATGCATCGGAATGGATATCTTCCTGATCTCTTCTGCCAGCCCTACTTTTTCCAGCGCCAGCAGCCCCCGGTCGCTTAAGGCCAGGTTGATAGAGCGGCCGGCACTCATCTTCTCTTTCCGCATATCGCCGCGGCGTTCATGAATGCTGACCTTATATCCCCGCTTTGATAAATAAATGGAAAGCAGCGAACCGACAAGACCCGCCCCGATGATGGTTATGTTTTTTTCCAATTCGTTTATTTGTTTAAATAGTTAACCGGCCGGTTGTATGCATCACAGGATTAAAACACCAAAAGCGAATTACCCCATTAACTGATTCACTATTTCTCCAAACCTGTACACCTCTTCAAACGAATTATACAAGGGCACCGGCGCCACCCTTATTACATTCGGCTCCCGCCAGTCGGCGATCACTCCCTGCTTTGTCAGTTCATCAAAAATCTTCCGGCCCTCCCGCAGCATCAGCATGGAGACCTGGCAGCCTCTTTCCGCCTCGTTTGACGGTGTTATTACCTCGATGATCTTTTCTGACCGGCTGCTGTTTATTTCCTGCAGCACAAAGTGCAAATAACCGGAAAGCTTTTTTCTTTTTTCATGAAGTTTATCCAGGCCCGCCTCTTCGAAGATGTCCAGGGATGCTTTGTGTGCGGCCATACTTAACACCGGGGCATTGCTCAATTGCCAGCCCTCGGCAGTCGGAATGGCCTCAAACCCTTTTTCCATATTGAAACGGGTGGCCTTGGTATAACCCCACCAGCCTGCAAACCTCGGAAGGGTGGTATTGGCCGCATGCTGCTCATGTATATACACGCCGGCCACCCCTCCGGGGCCACTGTTCAAATATTTATACGAGCACCAGCAGGCAAAGTCAACATTCCAGTCGTGAAGCTTTAATTCCACGTTGCCGGCAGCATGGGCCAGGTCAAAACCGGCACAGGCGCCCGCCGCATGGGCCGCCGCTGTGATGGCCTTCATATCAAACAACTGACCGGTGTAATAGTTGACGCCGCCCAATAAGACCAGGGCAACGGACGGGCCATGAAGCCGGATAGCCGACAGGATATCTTCTTTGCGAATGACATGCTCTCCCTCTCTCGGGCCCACTTCCACGATGGCTTCGGCCGGATCGAAGCCATGGTAACGCACCTGCGACTCCAGCGCATACTGATCGGAAGGGAACGCCTTTGCTTCGCAGATGATCTTATACCGCTCCTTTGACGGCCGGTAAAAGGTAACCATCAGCAGGTGCAGGTTGACGGTAAGCGAATTCATCACCACCACTTCATTCGTTTTACTGCCAACGATCGCTGCTAGTTGCTTCGGGAATATTTCATGATAAGGCAGCCAGGGCTTCCTGGCATGAAAATGTCCTTCCACACCGAAACTGGCCCAGTCTTCCAGTTCGTTTAGCACATAATCCTGCGTGGTCTTCGGCTGCAACCCCAGCGAGTTGCCGGTAAAATAGATACACTCTTTTCCGTTGACGATAGGGATGTAAAATTTATCCCTGAACTGTTTCAGCGGGTCCTGGTTATCTGAATTCCTGGCGAATTCTAATGTATTTTGATATGGCATTGACAGATTTGCTGCAAACTTATATTTTGTTACCGGCTGCTGTGCAGATGGCATCGCCTGTTGTGTCACTCACTTGTACGTTCCGTTTTCATGGCATCTTCTTACTCCACCGTCGCTATTACTTTTAGTTCTATGGCGATAGGTGTCGGCAGGCTTTTTACTTCCACGGTCGTCCGGCAGGCCTGCACGTCTTTAAAGTACTCCCCGTATATTTTATTATATACCGGGAAATCTTTTTTCATGTTGGTGAGGAAAACCGTTACATCGATCATTTTATCCCAGCTGCTGCCGCCGGCTTCCAGTACGGCTTTTACATGGGCAAATACGGCATGGCATTCTGCTTCGATATCGTACTTTATGATGTTCCCTTCCTGATCAAGTTCCAGCCCGGGAATCGAATTATCCACCGGGTTCCGGGGACCAATCCCTGAAAGAAAAAGGAGGTTCCCTGCCCTTCTGGCATGCGGGTAGGCGCCGAGAGGGGTTGAAGCATTTTGGGTAAGGGTGATACTATTTGGAGTTGGAGGTTGGGGATTCATTCACTTTAAAGATTTTCTGTTAATGAATTTTTGTCCTCTAACCGAACACTTGTTGAGATAGCTCATAAATGCATTTATTCTTCTACATACTAAATCTGTCAGGTCATAGAGTTCCTGAAATTTTTCCTTTGGTATATACTTTCTGTCAAAGCACCGGTATAGCTGTGATTGAAGTTCATTCCCCGAACCATTTGAAATACTCAGAAATTGTACAAATTCAAGCCGGCTGGCTCTTCCAAAACCCTCCGCTATATTATCCATTATAGAACCAGAGGAAGCATTCATTTGATCCCGAAGCTTGTAATCTTTTGATAGTTTGCCTTTTTCTGTTTCCAAAAAAACTAAATTTTCAAGTTTTCGTGCCAGTTGCCAAATTTCAAGATCCTCAAATCTCTTAATCGTTGCCAAAGTACAGATTTACAATTTACAGATACAGATTTCAATTAAAGCCCCACCCCCTAACCCCCAACTCCAAACTCAGTTGATTCATTAGTTAAATTTCAATACATACATTCTTACTCTCCGTAAAGAACCGCAGCGCCTCCCATCCGCCTTCTCTTCCCACGCCGCTGTTCTTCATACCGCCGAACGGGGTTCGCAGATCCCGCAGCAGCCAGCAATTTACCCAGATGATCCCGCTCTCCACTTTGGCGGCCACCCGGTTGGCCCTGGAAATATCCTGCGTCCAGATGGTAGCTGCCAGCCCGTAGGTCGTGGCATTGGCCAGTTGCAGCGCTTCTTCCTCCGTTTTAAAGGACTGCAGGGTAACAACCGGCCCAAATATTTCTTCCTGGTTGGTCTGGCACTGCGGCCCTACTCCTTCAATTACCGTTGGCGCTATAAAATAGCCGTTGGCACAGCGTCCGTTTACCTGTACCGCCCGGCCCCCGCAAAGGATCTTTCCCCCTTCCTGTCTGGCCGTATCAATACACCGCAGGATCTTATCATAGTGTACTTTGCTGACAATAGCCCCCTGCCGGGATGTCTCCTCCAGCGGATCACCCACCGTGAGCTTCTTTACCCGTTCTGTAAACGCTGTCCTGAACTTATCATAGATACTTTCTTCAATCAGTATCCGGCTGCCGCACAAACAGATCTCTCCCTGGTTGCTGAAGGAGGAACGGATCGTTTCCTTCATCATCTTTTCCCAGTTACAATCTGCAAAGATGATCGCCGGGTTTTTTCCACCCAGTTCCAGGGACAGCTTTTTAAACTTCGGCGCCGCTATCGATGCAATCCGCTCCCCGGCCCTTGTGCTGCCTGTAAACGAAATGGCTTTTACATCCGGGTGGGAGACGATGGCTTCGCCGGCACCGGGGCCTGTACCGTGGATGATGTTCAACACACCCGCCGGCAAACCGGCTTCTATACAAATTTTCGACAGCAGAAAAGCGGTGACAGGTGTGACCTCACTTGGTTTGGCGAGCACACAATTTCCGGCAGCAAGTGCCGGTGCGATCTTCCAGGTAAATAAATACAGCGGAAGGTTCCAGGGAGAGATACACCCGACGATACCGATGGGCTGACGAAGCGTATAGTTCACCGCTCTGTCCTCCATGTGATGGCTCTCCGTGGCGAAATGCATGATCCCGGTAGCAAAGAAGCGAAAGTTGGCCGAAGCCCTGGGTATATCCACTGTTTTACTCAGCCACAGCGGTTTGCCGTTGTCATTTGTTTCCGCCAGGGCCAGTACCTCCAGGTTGGCATCGATCAGTTCAGCAATGCGGTTCAGGAGCTTAAACCGCTCTTCAACCGGAGTGGTACTCCAGGCCGGAAAGGCCTTCTGGGCGGCAGCCACTGCCGCCTTCACATCCTTCGCATGGCTGTCCGGGATCTGTCCGTATATTTCTCCCGTTGCCGGGTTGACGTTATCAATGAAGTTGCCGGAAAGCGGGCCGATGAGGTTTCCCCCGATATAGTTTTCGAGGTGGTATGGTATATCCAGCTTCATTGAAAGTTGAGGATTGTTGATTGAACATTCATAAGTTATATACTCCCCGTTCTGCCGCCGTCCACCGGTATACTTGTTCCGTTCACATACGAAGCCGCAGGTGAGGCAAGGAAGGCGGCCACCGCTGCAATTTCTGCCGCAGCTGCAAACCGTTTCATCGGTACTTCTTCCTTCATGTTCTCTTCCACCATATTCACGACGGTGTTTCCCCGCCGGGCAAGATGATCGATCAGGGTTGACAACCGCTGGGTGGCCGTAAAGCCGGGTAATACGTTATTGACGGTGATATTAAACTGTCCCAATTCATTGGACATACTCTTTGCCCAGGAAGCCACCGCCCCCCGGATGGTATTGCTGACGCCGAGGTTTTTCAGCGGAATCTTCACGGAGGTGGAAATAATATTGATGATCCTTCCGTAACCTTCTTTCTTCATCGAAGGCACGACCGCCTTTGTAAGGATATGATTGCAGACCAGGTGCTGGCTGAAAGCATTCAGGAAGGCTTCTTCTGACGCTTCAATAACAGGACCGGCTGCCGGCCCCCCGGTGTTGTTGACAAGTATATGAATGGTATGACCGGCTGCATGATCTTCAATGGCCGCTTTTACCTCGCCGGGGTTGCTGAAATCAGCAACAATATATGAATGCTGCTGCCGCAACGTGGTGTCCAGTTTCTGAACAGCCTCTTTCAGTGCCGTTTCATTGCGGGCTATCAGCGTGCACCCGGCACCTAATAAGGCCAGCTCTTCCGCAATGGCCAGCCCGATACCCTGGGTGCTTCCGCAGACGACTGCGCTTTTGCCTTCAAGAGAAAGATTCATAAAGTCAAACCTAAAGAAAATAGTTGTAATTTTTCGCTTTCAAGCGCTGAACAGGATTACTGCAGCTGAAGTGTGTGACACAAGGGACGATGACCGCAGTACTGCAGCTGGTAACCAAAATTTTTTTTATGGCTGTTATTCCTCCTTTTAACCTGAAGAAATGGATCGATGAGAACCGTGACCTGCTGAAACCTCCGGTAGGCAACCAGTGTGTGTATAAAGATGCCGAAAACTTTATCGTGATGGTGGTGGGCGGCCCCAATGCCCGCAAGGACTACCACTTCAATGAAACCGAAGAACTCTATTACCAGGTGGAGGGGGATATCGTAGTGAAAATAATAGACCACGGTGAATTCAAAGACATCGCCATTAAAGAAGGTGAAATATTCCTGCTTCCGCCGAAAACGCCCCACTCGCCGCAGCGGGGTCCGGGTACGGTGGGCCTGGTGATCGAAAAGAAACGGGAAAGTGAAGACGACGGCTTTTTATGGTTCTGTGAAAAATGCGGCAATAAGCTTTATGAAGAAACCCTGCATGTGGATGATATTGTAAAACAATTACCACCGGTTATGAACCGTTTCTGGGAAAGTACCCTGCACCGCACCTGCGGGAAATGCGGGGCTGTGATGGAGCCGCCGATAAAAAGATAAATCACAAAAAACAAATTCCGGTCCTGTACAGCGGTTGATCGCCGGAATCTGACCCCCGGATCCAATGCGTATAGATATACACACTCACATCATGCCCGATAAAATGCCGGACTGGACGCAGAAGTTTGGCTACGGAGAATTCATTCACCTGGAACATAAGGAATGCAATGCCTGTATGATGAAAGGCGACAAGGTATTCCGGGTAGTGGAAAAAAACTGTTTTGATGCCACGGAACGGCTGAAAGAAATGGAAGCCACCGGGGTGAACATGCAGGTGCTGTCCACGATCCCTGTTTTGTTTAATTACTGGGCCAAACCGGCCGACGGACTGGAAACCTCCCGTTTTCTCAACGATCATATTGCCGGGACAGTAGCTAAGGAGCCGCATCATTTCATCGGCCTGGGTACAGTGCCGCTGCAGGATACTGATCTTGCCATCAAAGAAATGGAGCGGTGTGTGAAGAACCTTCAGCTGCCGGGGCTGGAGATCGGTTCCAATATCAACGGAAAGAACCTTTCTGATCCTGTTTTCTTCCCTTTTTATGAAGCGGCGGAAAAGCTGGGTTGTGCCTTGTTCATTCATCCCTGGGAAATGATGGGCGAAGCGCAAATGGAAAAATACTGGCTGCCCTGGCTGGTGGGTATGCCGGCCGAAACATCAAGGGCTGTCTGCTCCCTGATCTTCGGGGGGGTGTTTGAAAAGTTTCCGGCGCTGCGGGTGGCATTTGCACATGGCGGTGGTTCCTTTCCGTTTACCCTGGGAAGGATAGAACATGGTTTTAAAGTAAGACCCGACCTGGTGGCTGTTGACAATCCGGTCAATCCCCGTGAATACCTGCACCGCTTCTGGATCGACAGCCTGGTACATGATAAAAAAGCATTCAGCTACCTGATGGACCTGGTGGGGGAAGATAACGTCTGCCTGGGCAGCGACTATCCCTTTCCGCTGGGAGAACATAAACCCGGCCGCCTGATCGAAAAGATGGGCCTGGGAAAAAAAACGACAAGAAAACTTCTTTACCGGAATGCCCTTGACTGGCTGGGATTGAATGAGAAGAACCTGCCGGAGTTTTAGATTAATTACCGGGAAACACTTTCTTCTTTCTTTTTTCCATGATCCCGCTGATGACTTCAGCATCACCACCCTGCTTTTTCAGTTCAAGGATGATGTTATCATAACTTTCTTCATCACGGTTCTGGCTGAGTTTGAATACATGCTGCAGCCCGGTCACTTCGATCTCAAACGGCACAATGGCCTTCATCATTTTTTCAGTGTATTCGGCAGGCAGGTTATTGAATACGGTGGATGATTCCGTATTATTATTCTCGTAGTGCAGGGAGAGGCGCTGAAGGATATGCCTGAGTTCATCTGTATCGCCAAACCGGATCGTACCATAGGCATATACACTCATATAGTTCCAGGTACTCCCGCCCGGCTGTGTGTACCACGTAGCGCTTACATAGGTATGCGGGCCTGTGAATAAGGCCAGCACATTACTATTTTGCTCAAATGCCTTATGATGGTCGGTGTTGCGCATGATGTGGCCGGTAAGGAAATATTTTCCGTCCTTTTCATCAATGAATACCGGTACCTGTGCCGCTACCGGTTTATGGGCAGCGTCGGATCCTGAAATGATAATGAACGGATGCTCCTTCATAAAACGGATGATCTCTTCAGGGTCCTGTTCCTTGTAATACGGCAGATCGTACATGGGATGGGGGTTTACTTATACTGTTGCGGAGATTTTCTCACCGGTCATACTTGCGTTGCGCATGGCCACACTGCGGACAACCACGGAGGCGAAGTCTTCAAATGCTTTTTTGGTGATCGCATCATCTCCCATCATAACCGGTATGCCGGTATCGCCTCCTTCACGGATACTTTGCACGATCGGTATCTGCCCAAGGAAAGGAAGGTCGTATTCATCGGCGAGGCGCTTGCCTCCGTCCTTTCCAAAAATGTAGTACTTATGATCCGGCAGTTCGGCCGGGGTGAAATAGCTCATGTTTTCCACCAGCCCGATCACCGGCACGTTCATTTGTGCCTGCCCGAACATGGCAATCCCTTTTTTGGCATCTGCCAGTGCCACATCCTGCGGGGTGGTAACGATCACCGCACCGGTTACCGGTACGGTCTGCATCAGGGTAAGATGAATATCTCCTGTGCCCGGCGGCATATCCACCACCAGGTAATCGAGTTCGTCCCAGTATACATCTGTTATGAATTGCCGGATGGCGCTGCTGGCCATAGGGCCCCGCCAGACCACGGCATTCTTTTCATCCACCAGCAATCCGATACTGATCAGTTTGATCCCATAACGTTCCAGCGGGGCGATCATCGGCTTATCGGCACCCACTTCGATCATCAGGGGTCTTTCTCCCCGTACACCAAACATGATCGGAACACTGGGGCCATAGATATCCGCATCCAGCAATCCCACTTTTGCACCGCCCTGTGATAAGGCCAGTGCCAGGTTTGCGGCCACCGTAGATTTACCAACTCCCCCTTTGCCGCTCACTACCGCTATGATATTTTTGACACCGGGCAAAACAGCCCCTTCATCTGTCCGCTTGGTGGTGGTATGGGCCGTAAATTTTACATTCACAACCGCCTCCTTGTTTACCAGCAGCTTTACTGCATTCACACAGGCGTTTTTGATCATATCCTTCAGCGGGCAGGCCGGTGTGGTGAGCACCACGGTAAAGGATACATAGTTACCATTGATCTCAATGTCTTTAACCATGTTCAGCGTGACCAGGTCTTTTCCAAGATCGGGCTCCTGCACATGGCTGAGGGCTTCCAATATTTTTGCTTCTGTCATTTTAGAAGTTTCTGTTAAAAAAGGCGTAGGCTGCAAAGTTAATCATTCAGCAGCCGGTTTTGTTTTACGAATTCCGCAACTACTGCCTATTTTTGAGCCGGTGAAAAAAATTTTACTTTATACAGTTATACTGTTCCTTCTTTCGGCACCATCTGTAAAAGCACAGTTTGAAACTTCCCGTGATTCGGTGGTTCAGCTTTACGGGGTGGTGATGACTGCCGACAGCCTGGTTGGCATTCCTGCAGTGAGTATCATGGTAAAAGGGCAGAACCGGGGAACGATCACCAATGCCCAGGGTGTATTTTCGATTGTGGTGCTAAAAGGCGACCAGGTTGAGTTCACCCACGTCACTTACAAATCTAAAACAGTAACGATTCCCCGTAATCTTGAGGGAAATCAATACAGTGTCGTTCAGCTGATGGTGGTGGATACCGTTTACCTGCCGGCCACGATCATCAAACCACGGCCTACCCCGGAACAATTCGCCCGGGATTTTGCGAATGTAAAAGTCCCTGACGATGATATTGAAATAGCCCGGCAAAACACCAGCGCTGCCAAGCGCCGCATCTGGATGCGCACCACGCCGGGTGATGGTGGTGAAGCCACCCGTATACAATTCAACAAGATCGCTACCAAGGCCACTTACCAGGGAGCCCTTCCCCCGCAAAACCTCTTCAACCCGGCCGCCTGGGCCAGCTTCATTGAAGCCTGGAAACGGGGCGACTTTAAGAATAAAAACTAACTGACCCTCTCTCCTTTTACCGGCCGTTTTTGTAATTTACTGGTGTTACCAAAAAGCAACGGTTATGAAAAGGACGATCCTTTTTTCTGCACTCCTGTTTTTATTCACTTCCCTTTCCGCACAGAAAATTTCCAATGTTGATTTCGACGCCATCAGGAAGTCGCTGGACGGCGACCCTAAATTGTACGCCAGGCTGACCGAAAGGTTCAGGGCCGGGGACAGTTCGCTGACCTATGATGAATACAGGATCATTTATTACGGTCAGTGTTTCCAGAAAGGATACAATCCTTACGGAAGTGATTCCAAAAATTCTGACGCCTTCACCAAAAAATACCTGGCCAAAGAATTTGATAAAGCCCTGCCGTATGCGCTGAAGATGATCGAAAATAATCCTATGGACATGCGGATGACCTTCAAGGCGCTTGTTTGCTACCACCAGCTGAAAGACGAAGCGGGGATCGCCAAGATGAAATCCCGCTACAACGGCATCATCAGCACCATCTTTGAAAGCGGAGACGGCAAGTCGGATTCAACCGCCTTTGTGGTCATGTGTGTAAGCGACGAATATGAACTGATGGCCAATATGGAAGTGGAAATGACCTCACAGGCCTTAGTGGGATCCTGCGACCTGATGACCCTTAAGAAGAACGACCTCGGACTGAAAGAACTATACTTCAATGTATCAAAGCCCCTGCAGTCCATGATGGATATGTTCAAAAAGTAAGGCTGACACCTGTCAGAATAAGTTTGCCTTTTCAATCCTTACTTTTGCGAAGCACAGAATATTTCTGTCCTTCACCACAAAAATCTGAGATATGTCTTTTCAGGGAGGAATCAGCGTAGTAGGCGCCGGAACAATGGGAAACGGGATCGCCCATGTATTTGCCCAGCACGGGTTTAAAGTAACGCTGGTAGATGTTTCCATGTCGCAGCTTGACCGGGCAGTGGGCACCATAACGAAGAACCTGGACAGGATGGTGGCCAAAGAAGTGATCCGCCAGGAGCTCCGGGACCAGACACTTGCCAATATCACCACACAGACCAACCTGGTGGAAGGGATCCGGGATGCGGGACTGATCATAGAAGCGGCTTCAGAGAACGTGGAACTGAAACTCGAAATATTTGAAGAGCTGGATAAATGTGCCCCGCGGGATGCCATACTTGCCACCAATACTTCCAGCATTTCCATTACAAAGATCGCTTCGTCCACCAGCCGGGCCGGTAATGTGATCGGCATGCACTTTATGAATCCCGTACCGGTAATGAAGCTGGTCGAGATCATCAATGGCTATGCCACGAGAAAAGAAGTAACCGATACGATCGTTGAACTGAGTAAACAACTGGGCAAAGTACCCTGCGTGGTGAATGATTATCCCGGCTTTATTGCCAACCGCATCCTGATGCCGATGATCAATGAAGCGATATACAGCCTGTATGAGGGCGTGGCGGGTGTGGAAGAAATTGATACCGTTATGAAACTGGGCATGGCACACCCGATGGGGCCGCTGCAGCTCGCAGACTTTATCGGACTGGATGTTTGCCTGGCGATTTTGAAAGTATTACATGAAGGATTTGGAAACCCGAAATATGCCCCCTGCCCCTTGCTGGTAAATATGGTAATGGCCGGAAAACTGGGTGCTAAAAGCAGCGAAGGGTTTTATGTTTATACGGCGGGAAGTAAGGACCTGGTGGTGAGTCACCAGTTTAAAAAATAGGAGTCACATGAAAAAGAAGCTCATTCTGGCAGGGTCGCTGCTCCTTTCATTTATCGTGCAAGCACAGGATAAAGAGAGCAGCGCTTACAAAGCAGGCTATGCTATCGGAAAGGTAGTGGGGTTCCTGGTCATTGCGGGGCTGCTGATCTGGGGAGGTTACAGATTATTCCGCCGGAAAAATTAATGACCGGTAGCGGTATTTCGACCGGCATTGCTGCACTGCTCTTGTCTTTGCAAGCACCTGCCTCTTCTTCAGCATTTTGCTGCTTCCACTCCTCTCATATCTTTCAAACGGCTTTGCACTTCGTCTATCTTTCCCCTGGGAACACCAGCTTCCATTACACAAAACAACTGCATTTCCTGCTTCAGCACCACACAGTCAAACTGCTTCACCAGCCGCATCACTTCATTCATCATCGTATAATCAAACTGCAGGCGTAAACAGATCAGGACAGGCCTTTGAATGATTGCGGCTGACTGCAGGGACAGTTGTGCGGCCATTTTGTAAGCATTGATCAAACCCGGCACCCCGAGTAAAGTACCGCCGAAATACCGGACCACGATCACGGCCACGTTTACAAGCTGTTTACTGTCGATCTGCCCCAGTATCGGCCGCCCGGCGGAACCGGATGGTTCCCCATCATCACTCACCCGGAAATTATTTCCGTCAGTCCCTAACCGATACGCAAAGCAATGATGCACGGCCTTCGGATGCTCCTTCTTTAAGGCGGCCAGTCTTTCTTTGAAGGCAGCAATATCTGAAATGGGATAGGCACAGGCAATGAACCGGCTCCCCCTGTCTTTAAATTCAGCTGTGGATGGTTTTTCTATGGTAAGGAAATAATCGTTAGTCATGAGTCGTCAGCCGTATGCCGGCTTTCTTATTATAAAAGATCCCGATCGTATCATTTGCGATCCTGCCGGTTGAAATCTTACTGGCATCAGTAAGTAATGGAGCCAGGAGCCCTTCCCCGGCCAGCACTTCATTGTTCATGATCACCGTGGCTTCATCCCAGGCTCCTTCACTGATAAAGGATTGCAGCAACCGGGCCCCGCCCTCCACCATCACACTTTGCAGTTTTAACTGGTAGAGGGTCTGCAACACCTCTTGTACAAGGCTTTCTTCATCCTTTACCCGGACATAGTTCAGGTTGCCTTTTTCTTCCTGTTTGATCCGGTTAAAAACGATGGTTCTCTCTTTGCCATCAAAAAGTTTTAGCGAAAGAGGAAGCCGCAGCTTCATATCCACCACCATACGTACCGGTGAAGGCCCCGGCCACAGGCGGTTGGTCAGTGCCGGGTCATCATACAGAGCGGTGTGGGTTCCCACCAGGATGGCCGCTTCCTCACTCCGCCACCGGTGTACCAGCCTGTTGGTGTATTCATTACTGATCAGCAATCGGCGGCCGGTGCCGGCAGCCATTTTACCGTCAGCTGTCTGCGCCCATTTCAGCAGCACATAAGGCCGGTGCATGGTATGAAATGTAAAAAAACGCCGGTTCAGTTCCCTGCATTCCTGTTCGAGTACACCCGTAACGACCCTGAGACCTGCTGCTTCCAGTTTTTCGATCCCCTTTCCGTTTACTTCCGGGAAAGGGTCGCGGCAGCCGATCACCACTTCCGGTATCTTATGCCGGATGATCAGGTCTGTACAGGGAGGTGTTTTTCCATAGTGTGCACAAGGTTCCAGGGATACATACAAGGTCGATCGGGGTATCAGCTCTCTGTATCCTTTATCAACGGCCTCTTCGATACAGTTGACTTCTGCATGCGGCGCTCCGTACTGGCGGTGCCATCCTTCGGCAAGGATGCGGTCATTGTGTACAAGTACAGCCCCCACCATGGGATTAGGGGCCACATGACCGGCTCCTTTCCTGGCGAGTTCCAGGCAGCGTGCCATATATTTTCCGGATACAGTCAATCAGGAATGCGGATAGCTTACTGCCTCAAATATAAGCCGCTTACGATTGCTGAAGTATATTCGCAGATATTCACTTTCCGTGACACTCCAGGAAGCCACTTATACTTTATTAAATAAACTTCGCCGCCTGTACAGCGAAGGAGAAGCTTCTTCCCTGACCGACTGGGTAATGGAATATGTGACCGGTTCTAAAAAAACCGAGCGGATGCTCTATAAAACAGCGGTGCTTACGGCAACGGAAACAGAAACGCTGGAAGACATTACCCGGCGCCTCCTGCTGCATGAACCCCTGCAGTACATCCTCGGTGAGTCCTGGTTCTGCGGGTTCCGTTTTTACGTGGATCAGCAGGTGCTGATACCAAGACCTGAAACAGAAGAACTCGTGGAGTGGATCATCAGCAACTGCAAATTCCCGGTCGACCAGCTCAGGATCCTTGATATCGGCACCGGCAGCGGCTGTATCGCCGTTTCACTAAAAAGAAGGCTGCGCAAAGCGGAAGTGTGGGCCTGCGACATCAGCGACAAGGCGCTGGTGGTGGCAAAAAGAAATGCGGCAACCATGGGAACGGATATTCAGTTCGTCCACGCTGATTTTCTTGATAAAGGCCAATGGACCGATCTTCCTTCTTTTGATATGATCGTCAGCAACCCGCCTTATATTCCGGAAAGCGATAAAATGCGGATGGAAAAGAATGTGCTGGAGTATGAACCGGCCACCGCTTTGTTTGTAAAAGACAACGACCCCCTTACCTTCTATAAGGCCATCGCTGCATTCGGAACCTCCCATCTCCGTCCGGGCGGAGCGATTTATACCGAGATCCATGAAAGCCTGGGAAAAGAAACCCGGATGGTATTTGATACAGCAGGTTTTCAAACGGAGCTGAAAAAAGATATGCAGGGGAAAGAAAGGATGGTAAAAGCAGCCCGCGGTGTCTGACCAGGGGCCGTTCACCACCGCCGGGGATGATCAACAGCCCGTGGCCGCCACTATTGTTCAATTCTTGCCACTACTTTGGCAGAATCCTTCTTGGCAATACGCATCACCCTGAATACACCGCCGTAGAAAGAAGCGGTATCGGCGTTGATCACCACCACGGGGGTGTCACGCAACGCCCGGTATTTCTTTATTTCGAGGGAAAGCAACGAATCAAATTCAAAGGACTGCACCTTTCTGTTACCAATGGCATACTGCTGGTTCTTGTCGATCGATACCATGATGTCCTGTTTGGCCTTGGTATCCTTTGTTCCTTTGGGCAGCCCCACTTTCACCACGTTCGGGTTGGCCAGTGTGGCTACGATAAGGAAGAACATCAGCAGAATGAAGAGGATATCATTCAGCGAGTCGGTAAAAACCTCGGATTCTTCTTTATGTTTTTTTCTGAAACTCATTTTTCTTGCTTAGGTGATAAAATCAGCTTGTCATACTTCAGAAGTTCAGCGGGTAGGTTCCTGCAGGATATCGAGGAAATCAGACTCCGCCGCTTCCATTTTATTGGCTGTTTTATCAATCTGTGTTTTCAGGTAACTGAAGGCGAGATAAGCCCCTAACCCGATGATCAAACCGGAAATGGAGGTGATCAGCTTGGTATAGATACCACCGGCGATCGTACCTACTTCAAAATCGTTGGAGCTGTTGATACGGGAAAACAACTGCATCAGCCCCACCAGGGTTCCCACAAACCCGAAGATCGGTGCAGCTTTGGAAACGGTTGAAAGCACCCCCAGGTTCTTTTCCAGTTTATACATTTCCAGGGTGCCGACATTATCCATGCTCTTTTCGATACTGTCGATCGGCTTCCCGATACGCTGGATACCTTTATCCACGATACGGGCAACGGGTGTATTATTATTCTTGGCAAAATTCCGGGCGGCGGTAATGTTTCCGCTTACGATATTATCCCGGATGATGTTCATGAAATTATCATCGATCTTGGAAGCATTGCGGATAGCAATGGTCCTTTCGGCAAAGACATAAACGGCGAGGAGGAGCATGATGGCCAGCGGGATCATGATCCATCCGCCCATCTTGAGCAATTCAAAGAAACTTAAATGTCCGTCGTGATTGGTATCGCCGGCTGCGAACCGGGTGGCTTGTTGCAAACTGTCTCCTGCAATCTGTAAAAGGTCGATCATGTTTTTCTTCTTTGGTTGTAAAAGTAGGGGTTGAGTATTAATTCGGTCTATGCTCTTATCAACAGTTGTGCATTGAACGTGAAAAATAATGCCACGTTGTTCGGGGCCGGTAAGTTTTAGAGTTCTTTAACAGGGAACAGTTACGTCATTCGCCCGCTGTAAAATCACCCGGATAAAAAAATAAAAGGCCGACACGGTTACCAACCTTGTCAGCCTTCACTGATCATTGAATAATTTACTCAGGCCTTTGCACCCGCCTGCTTTATCATCAGCGCCTGTATCTGTTTCATGGTGCCTTCCATTCCGTCCGGGCTGCCATCGAGGAAGATCACATTGCCTTTACCGAATTCTGCAAAGTTCTTGATGGCCTCTGTCCACATACTGAATAAGATCACATTGGTGTCCAGGTTTGCCTGCTTCATTTGTTCGGCAGCTTCCGTCATACCCCTGGCTACTTCCTGGCGGAACAACGCCACCCCCTGGCCTCTCAGCCGGGCGGCTTCTTTCTCTGCTTCAGCAGATATCTTGATCGCATTTCCTTCCGCTTCCGCTGCTTTTGTTTTTGTGATCAGTAACGCCTGCCCTTCATTTTCTGCCGCTGCTTTCAGGTTATTACTGGCCACCACCTTGCTCATGGAGTCCAGGATCATCTTATCAAAAGTGATATCATTGATCTGAAGGTCCTGCAGGTGATAACCCCAAGTTTCAAGGGTGTGATCGATCTCAGCTTTTACATACTCCACGATCTCCTTTCGCAGGGCCAGTATCTCAGCCTGTTTTTTAGTAGCCACAAAAGAACGGATGTTCCCCTCGATCGTTCTGATCAGGGCCTGCATCAGGTCTTTATCGGCAAAAAACTTAAAGGCGACCTTGGTTATCGTTTCCTCCTCTGAATTCTGAACCGAATAAAGCAGCATGCTTTTGAAATATACATTCGCCTGGTCGGCCGTTACCGCCTGGAATTCGAGTTCAACCGATCTGTTCTGGATGGAAACTTTTCGGTAAACGGTTTCCAGTAAAGGTATTTTGAAGTTCAGACCCGGCCGGGCCACCCGGCGGTATTTGCCAAACATCGTTATCACCCCGATGTAACCCTGGTTGATGGTAAACAATCCGCTGAAGAAGATAAAAAGAATAACAATGATCCACCAGTAATGAACAAGCCAGTTTCCGATATCCATAAAATTATAGTTTAGGTAAGCAAATTACTGCTTTTGCATAACAATAGGGAAACAGGCCGGCCGGAGCGGGAACCGGCGCAGGTCAGGATTTTTCTTCCCAGATCATGGCCAGGTGCACCATCATCTGCACGGCTTTTTCCATATCCTGCACGCTGATATGTTCATGCCTGGAATGGATACCCTGTTCCCCGGCAAAAAGATTCGGGCAGGGAAGCCCCATAAAGGAAAGCCGGCTGCCGTCGGTACCCCCGCGGATGCTCTCCATCTTCACGGTGAGTCCGGTTCTTTCTATGGCTTCTTTGGCATAGTCGACTACCTGCGGGTGCAGGTCGAGGATCTCCTTCATGTTCCGGTATTGTTCAGTCACTTTAAACTCAAACGATGCTTTGGGATAGGTCCGCATCCGTTCTTCGATCTGTGTACGCAGGTAGTCTTCTTTTTTTACCAGTCCGTCTGTATCAAAATCACGGATGATAAAATCAATTGTGCATTTTTCCGCTATCCCCTCCACCCTCACGGGGTGAATAAAGCCCCGTTTTCCTTCTGTGGATTCAGGCGACAACCGGTCTTTTGGCAAGGCCGCCAGTATTTCCCCGGCGATCTTCATGGCATTGACCATCTTTCCTTTTGCATAACCGGGGTGTGCACTTACACCATGTATCACCACCTGCACTCCGTCTGCGCTGAAGGTTTCGTCTTCCAGGGAGCCGGCGTCACTGCTGTCCAGTGTGTAGCCGTAATCAGCCCCCAGTTTTTTCATATCCACTTTTGCGGTTCCTTTTCCCACTTCTTCATCGGGTGTGAGCAATATCCGGATCGTCCCGTGTTTTACGTTGTCATTCCTGATAAGAAAGTTGGCCAGGTCCATGATCTCTGCCACGCCTGCCTTATCATCGGAACCCAGCAATGTGGTCCCGGATGCGGTAATGATATCGTTCCCGGTCTGTGTTTTCAGGTAAGGATACTCACTCATCTTTATCACCTGTGAAGGATCATCGGGCAACACGATATCCTGCCCCTGGTAGTTTTTATGCAGGATCGGTTTCACACCGGTTCCGCTGCAGTCCGGCGCCGTATCCATATGGGCACAGAAACAGATCACGGGAACTTTTTTATCCGTATTAGAAGGAAGGGTGGCATAAACATAACCCCACTCGTCCATATGGGCATCTGCAACCCCCATCTGCTGCAGTTCTGCTGCCAGCAGTCTCGCCAGGTCTTTTTGCTTTTCGGTGCTCGGATAGGTGGCGGACTGCGGATCACTCTGCGTATCGATCTGCACATAGCGCATAAACCTTTCGGCCGCGGTGAAGGTATAAGAGGAGAACATAGTTGAAAGTTGAGAACGGTTTAGCATTCAGGTTTTGGATGATAGTTTAAAGGCAGGTCTCCGCATTGAACGCCACAGCTCCGGTTCCACAGCTCACTTATACTTTATACTACAAATCATCCATTCATTCAGGGCATGATGATCAGCGGGCTGCCGCCTGTAATTTCTACCAGCTCAAGGTCGAATACCAGGTCTTTGCCTGCAAGGGGATGATTGGCATCCAGTATCACCACCGCCTCCCTGATCTCCGTTACCTCCACCTGGAACTGGTGTCCTTCCTGGTCGCTCATCATGAGGGGCATACCAACTTCGATCTCCATATTTTCTGGGAACCTTTCCTTTGGCATTTCGATCACCATTTCCGGGTTGCGGGGCCCGTAGGCTTCGTTATATGGTATGGTAATGGTCTTTTTTTCCCCGATCGACATACCGGTCACACCATCATCAAATCCTTTTATCACCATTCCGCCGCCCACTTCAAACTCCAGGGGGTCACGGCCGGCAGAAGAATCAAATGTTTCACCGGAAGTAAGCTTGCCATGATAATGCACTTTTACTTTATCGCCTTTCTTTACCTGTTGCATATTGTTTTTTTTGCATTAAAAAAGAGGCACAAGGTAACTGAAATATCCCAATGCAACCGTTCAAATATTTGAAGTAGT
The DNA here is from genome assembly GCA_046329665.1 of Chitinophagaceae bacterium. GTDB lineage: Bacteria > Bacteroidota > Bacteroidia > Chitinophagales > Chitinophagaceae > JJ008. The sequence goes on from JAXLUG010000003.1 coordinate 375,527, forward strand.
CTGGGATATATTTTTACGGTAATTTGGTTGAATGAAAAATATAGTCACTGCCATACTGTTGATCATCCTCGCATTTCCTGCCAAACCGGCCCAGGCACAGGAAGTGATCCCAGGAGCAAACCGCCTGAACGTTTACCTGCCCCTGCTTAAAGGAAAGCGAACCGGCATTTTTGCCAACCAGACCTCCCTGGTGGGCAACCGGCACCTCGTGGATACCCTGAGGAGCCTCGGCGTCGATATCAGGGTCATTTTCGGACCGGAACATGGTTTTCGTGGCACCGCCGATGCCGGGGAGAAAGTGGGGAATGATACCGATGCAAAAACAGGGATCAGGGTCATATCACTTTATGGAAGCAAACATGCCCCCACCGCAGATGACCTGAAAGATATTGATGTATTGGTCTTCGATCTCCAGGATGTCGGTTGCCGGTTCTACACATACATCAACTCCATGCAGGACTTCCTTGAAGCGGCTCTTGAAAATCATAAACCCCTCTTATTACTCGACCGGCCGAACCCCAACGGGTTTTATGTGGATGGACCCGTACTGGATATGAAATTCAAAAGCGGCGTGGGCCGACAGCCTGTTCCGATCGTATACGGAATGACCATGGGCGAGTATGCCATGATGCTGCTCGGGGAAAAGCGGCTCTCGCAAAAAGCAAACGAGATCAATTCTTATAATATCACCACCCAACCTACGGCCGATACCCCTTTTCATTTCCTGGTCATCAAATGCAAAAATTACGACCACAAAACAAAATATGTGCTGCCGGTAAAACCTTCGCCCAACCTGCCCGAGATACAGGCCATTTACCTTTATCCCACCACCTGCCTGTTTGAAGGCACTGTTTTGAGTGAGGGCCGCGGTACCGCCAAACCCTTTGAATATATCGGCCACCCGGACCTCCCGAAGAATATGTTTTCCTTTACTCCCAATCCGAATGAAGGCGCCAAAAGTTCTAAACACTACGGAAAGGTTTGTTATGGCTGGAACTTTGGCGGCACACCGGAAGAAGTGCTGAAGAAAACAAATGCCAGGATACAACTGAAATGGCTGATAGATGCTTATGCTATCTTTCCGGATAAAGACAGTTTTTTCCTGAAGAACAACTTTATCAGCAAACTGGCGGGTAATGACCTGCTGGCACAGCAGATACGGGAAGGAAAAAGCGAGGAAGATATCAGGAAAAGCTGGGAACCGGCGCTCAGTGAATTCAAGCTTATCCGGAAAAAATACCTGCTCTACGATGATTTTGAATAATCCTTTGCTGTAGTTATTTTGTTTGTAGATTTAAGCCATGCTCAGGGCATTAGCAGTGGCTTTTATCTTTCTTGCTGCCGGTAATACATACGGCCAGTTACCCGCTGACATTAAGTTCACAAACTATACCCGTGCCAACGGGCTGCCCGAGGAGTATATTAACTCCATCACACAGGACAGCCGCGGCTTTTTATGGATCGGCAGCCGGGAAGGACTGATACGTTTCGACGGTCACAACTACAAAGCCTGGTATGCAAACCCTGCCGACAGTTCTGTTTTCAACAGCAACAATATCCTTGTTGTGAAAGACCCCCTGCCGGGTGCTGTCCTTTTCCTGAGCGGATCGCAACTCTGGCAGATCGATATTTTTAACCACCGCCTCAGTCAGCCCAAACGATTCAGGAACAAGATCATGATCGCCAGGCCCTGCAAATTTGCCAATGGCTACTGGGGCACGGCGGATAGTGACAGTGCCTTTATCCTGAACAAAGCATTCGAGGTCATTTACAGTTTTCCCCTCAAACCATATTTTCCCGCCAACACCCTGGTGAGTTTCTTTCCCTTGTCCGGGCCTTTTGTACTGATGAATGCGAACGGGCTGAATCAATACAACCTGCTTAATTATACCAATGGCCAGGTTACACCGGTTCTCCTGGACAACACTGCCCTCGATACCCGGTCGAGGTATTATAACCCGCTGGCCTGGGACAGCGCCCGCCAACGGTTATACCTGGCGGCCTACTTCGACGGGAACTATTACATTGATATGAAATTACCGGGAACAACCCGCTACTCCCCGGTGCCTGTACCGCTTCTTCATGACGGATCGATACGAAAGGCCTTACTCCTTCCGGGCGACCGGATGATGCTGGCGGGCGATAATGGTTTATACCTGACAGATTTCAGGGAAGTCCGTTATTTCAAAGGCAATACCAACACCGACAAACCTCTTCCTTCAAATGTGGTCGTGGATATTTGTGCCGGCAATGACGGCAATTACTGGTTGTCCACGATCAATGGCATCAGCCGCTTTTCGCTGGAGAATTTTGCGGTCAGGTACTTTCGGAAAGAACTGAGCCTTGACCCGGATGATGAATTCAAATCCATTGTGAAAGGGGCAGACGGGAATATCTATTTTCTTACCCGGAACAAGAGCCTGACCCGCATCAATGCGAAGGACAATGCTGTAAAGCTATTGGACAGCACTATCTTTTTCGGATGGTCGGCGGCAAGAAAAGGCAATGAAATCTTATTTACCGGAGCAGGAAAAAGGCTGGCCTCCTATGATATCGCTTCGGGAAAAATAACCAACCCGGCCTGCCTCAAACCCTTCTATGGCCCCACTACTGACCTGGTGACACTTGTCTTTGTGGCCCGCAACGGCGATACCTGGTATAGCTGCAACGGAGGAAGCGGACTGATCAGAAACCCGGCCGGCACCAGCGAGTTTATACAATACAGCCGGAACTCCACTCCTCCGGCATTCAGCCACCGGTATGTACACACGGCAGCAGAAGACAGTCATGGCAATATCTGGTGGGGAAGCAATAAAACAGATAAGCTGCTGAAATGGGAGGCCGCCCAGGAAAGATTTACTGAGTACACGCTGGCCGATCTTGCGCCGGAGCAGAAATTCAAAGCCGGCATATCGGCCGTTTACGCCGATCATAACGACAATCTCTGGATCGCCCTGGACGGTGCCGCCCTGCTGAAATTCAATCCGGCCACTAAACAAAGCAGCTATTACGATATCAATAAAGGCTTGCCTACCGATGCCGTTTTTTCAATGTGCAGCGACAGCAGGAACCGATTGTGGTTCGGCACCCGTAAAGGTCTTTGCTGCTATCTTCCTGACAAGGAAAAGGTCGTCGCCTTCACCAACCTCGATGGTTTCCCGGAAGAGAACTTTGACGGCAACGGCTTGTTCTATGATGAAAGCACAAACATTCTCTATGCCGGCGCCAGGCAATCGATCAGTTATTTCAACCCCGACTCACTGATCAACAAGGCCATTTCCTTCCGGCCTTCGGTGTACATCGACGAAATGATGGTCAATGGAAAAACATTTTACTTCAGCAACGAGCAGCATATCCGGCTCGCCCCGGATGAAAACAACCTTGCGTTTACTTTTGCTGCACCCGATTTCGCCCGGAATAACCAGCTGGTTTTTCAATACCAGTTGCGGGGGGCCGTCAGCCAGTGGACAGACCTGGATGAAAAACGTTCGGTTTCCTTCAACAACCTGCCGCATGGCAAATACACCTTATCGGTGCGATGCCGCTATAAAGGCACAGAAACCTGGAAGGAGACCAGCAACCCCTTTACATTTATCATTCAAACCCCCTGGAGCAAAAGCTGGTGGTTCAGGTCGGTACTGGCTGGCCTGTTGTTCCTGGTCATCTGGTTTGCTATACGGACCTATTACCGGCGTAAAATGGAAAAGCAGCATGCCATCATGGAAAAAGAGATCGCCATCGAACAGGAGCGTACAAAAATGGCCCGGGAACTTCATGACGGGCTGGGCAGTATGCTCAGCGGCATCAAGCATTCCTTTGCGGCAATGAACAAGGAGTTTACCCTGACGGAAAAACAACGAGTGCTGTTTCATTCCAACCTCGACAAACTGAACGAATCGATAAAAGAGCTTCGTAACATCACCCACAACATGGCATCGGATGCATTGCTCAAGTACGGGATCGAAAATTCGCTGCGGGACTATTGCGCCAATATCTCCGGCACCTCCGGCATTGCGATCACCTTCACTGCCCTACACACGGAAAATGTCCGCCTCAGCGAAGAAAAATCTTTTCACATATTCCGTATCATGCAGGAGCTGCTGCAGAATGTGATCAAGCATTCCCTTGCCACCCGGGTACTGGTACAGATCAGCAGCAATAAAAATCTTTTCTATATAACAGTGGAAGACAACGGAAGCGGTTTTGACCTGCAGGATGTGCGGAGAAAAAAATCAATGGGGCTTCGTAATATCGAAACCCGGGTAAAACTGCTGAAAGGGGAACTGGACATTCAGACGGCACCGGGTAAGGGCACCTCGGTGCTGATCACCCTGCCCGGCGACTGAGTTCATATCAGCTGCATCTGCACGGCAGCCTTTACCAGCATGGCTATATTGCGGGCTTCGAATTTTGCCAGCAGGTTTTTACGGTGGGTGTCAACTGTGGTTACACTGATAAAAAGTTTTCCTGCGATCTCATTATTGGTCAGTCCGTCGGCAATTAATTCCAGCACTTCTTTTTCACGCCGGGTAAGTACCGGTATCTCTGCATTATTGTTCTGTAACGACAGGGCGGCTTCCCCGCTCAGGTAGAGGCGGCCTTTTACCACGGTCTCTATCCCGTCCAGCAATTCTTCCTGTGTGGCGTTTTTCAGTACATAACCGGAGGCGCCGTTATCCATCATCCGTTGTATAAAGCTTTGCTGGTTGAAGGTGCTGAGGCCAATGATGAAAACGGAGGGGTAGTGTTTCTTTACTTCTGCACAAAGATCGATACCGCTTTTATCCGGCAGGTTGATGTCCATCAATATCACATCCGGCTGCTCCTGTTTCAGAAAGGCCAGGCAGGATTCGGCATTCATGGCATGGCCTGTCCACTCGATGCCCTTTTCATTCTGGAGCAACGAGCGGATGCCTTCGATCACCATGTAGTGGTCATCTACGATAAATACCTTTGTTGTCATTTATGTCTCGAATTCGATATGAACGGAAGTACCCTTTCCCGGTTGCGAATCTATATCAAGTTTTCCTTTCAGGAACTCCACCCGGTTCTTAATATTATTCCAGCCAATACCTTCTGCACCGCGGAGAATTGCCGTATCAAAGCCCCGTCCGTCATCTTCCACCGTAACGGTAAGCTGCTGCTGCTGCCTGGTAACCTGTACGATCGCCTTCCTGGCCGCGGCATGTTTCATGGTATTATTGATCAGTTCCTGTACGATCCGGTAAATCGTGATACCGGTTGTCTGGTCGATCGCGGCATCCGGCAGGCCAATGGACTGGTAACTGACCTGTAATGCCCCGGACTGGTTAATGTCATTGCAGAAATCCCGCAGGGCAGTGTCCAGCCCGAATTTCACCAGCGCCTCCGGCATCATATTATGTGCCACCCGGCGCATCTCTTTGATAGAACTGTCGAGCATATCCATGCTCCGTTCAAACGCCTGCTGGTTCTCCGGCGTCATGATAAGGTTTCCTTTCATAGTGTTTAATGAATATTTGATGCCCGACAACATGCCTCCCAATCCGTCGTGCAGGTCTTTTGCCAGGCGGGTTCGCTCCTGCTCTTCTCCTTTCAGTACTCCTTCTGTGACGGTCAGTTTTTTTTCTGTTTCAAGTTCGCTGATACGTTGCTGCTGCAGTTTTTGCTTTTGCCGGTGATTTCTGAACAACAGCAATATTACTGTGAGCAAGGCCACAGCGCTTCCTATAAGTATTTTGTTCAACAGGCCTTTCCGCTGAATAGCTACTTCCTGCAGTTTGATCCGGCTATCCTTTTTTTCGGATTCATATTTTCTTTCCAGTTCCGCTGTACTATTGAGCACCTTTTCGTTCAGGCTTGCATCGGTGATCGAGTCTGCCTTTTGTTTTGCTGTGATGGATTCCTCAAAATTGCCCTCACGGGCAGCGATATATGATAGTACGGTATAACAGTTTTTTAATTCATCTTTCAGGGTATCTGCCAGGGCGATCGACAAAGCCTCCTTTATGTTTTTATATGCTTCATTGTTATTGTTGTTGAATAATTCCGCATAGGCCATATTATAAAGGGAGCTGGCAAGCATTTGCCGGCTTTGCAGTTCTTTTGACAATTTGAGCGATTGGTCTGCAGCGGTGAGCATTTCCCCGAACCGTTTCATCCCTGCGAGCAGATTACATTTATATCCGTAAATAGTACCTTCCGCATATTTGTCGTTTCTTTTTTGGGATTCCCTGATTGAAATATCATATATCAAAAGTGCGCTGTCATTCATACGCAGTCCGTCATAACACTGTCCCAAAGTGGCATAAACCCGGTTGATATACCCATTCTTCTTTGAAACAAATTTTTCGATATATAGCGCATACAAGGCCGCATCAGCTCCTTTTCTGTATTGTCCCAGGTTAAAATAACAATTCGCCAGGTTATGCCAGAGACCTGAATATAAGGATGAATCCTTCATCTCTTCTATAATGGTTTTTATCTGGATCGTATACTCCAGCTGTTTTTCAAAATTTCCAAAATAGGAATTGACAATACCAAGATTGTTCAGCATGGCTACCACCTTTGAGCTGTCTTTCAGTTTTCTGGCCATGACCAGGCCTTTCTCAGATTGTTCCAGTGATTCAGTATAATTACCCTTGGTATAAGCCAGCACAGCCCCCTGCTGATAAGCGAAATATATGCCTTTATCAAATTTCAGCGACTCCGATAATTCCCTTCCTTTCTTTAAATAATAAGCTGAAGAATCCTGGTTGTTGGTTTCATACCAGCTTGACAGGGTAAGCATGACCATGACCTTTCCTGTATCAGGTCCGGGGGCTGCAAGCAGTTTCATTAAGCTATCCACCTTCCTGGCCTGGTCAACCCGCTGTGCATTCATAGCACATGGTAAATAAGCGAAGCTCAGAAGGATGAAAATGTTTCTCATAATAACACTACAGGTAAACACTTATGATATGCTTTATAACAAATAAACACACTATAATCAGAGAGATCATCCCCTTTTTCCATGATTTTTTTTGAAAGTATCGCTAACATGGCTAGATTTAGTTTAATCAAATGACTATAGTATGAAAAAGATTTTTTTGATCTTATCAGTTGTATCTGTTTTGTCTGTTATCGGCTGCACAAAACAAGTTGATCCGCCTCCTCCTCCGCCGCCGACCGGAGGTGCATTACCAGGCGGTCAGGTTCTTTCAGGATAAACAAATCTGAAAAGGCTGTTTCAAGGACGAAGCAGCCTTTTTCTATTAATCCGTACACAGATTGCCGCTTCCTATCTGCTGCTTTGAACCAATTGGTCGGTGTATTTTCTATTGTCCTATAAACCGGCCTGTTATCTTCATTTTAAGGTGCTTAAATGTCCCTTGGTAAAATCCGGGCATTTTCTATTAAAAAATTATCAGTTGTTTCTACGCACCCCTCCCCTTTTTCCATGATTTTCTGCTGTCTGCGCCAATATCCTTGTTTTCAGGGATGGTCTGCCCCTGGTATAAAAACCATATTTACACTGCAATTCCATAAACCATTTACCATGAAAAAATATTCCTTATTACTTACCGGGCTGGTGCTGCAATTGCTGTTCATCAGTTGCTCAAAAAACACTGATACTCCCGCACCCTTACCCGTGGCAACAAAAACAGTTTATGTGGCAGGGCTTAACCGTACCTCTGCCGGCGATTATGAAACCTCCGTCTGGAAAAACGGAACCAAGCAGGTATTATTTACAAATAATTCCGGCGCCAGTGCAGTCTATGTATCGGGTACTGATGTGTATGTGGCCGGGCAGATAAAAAATCTCACCACCAACAAGTATAAAGCAGTGGTCTGGAAAAACGGTATCGCTGCCGACCTGACGGATGGTACTGCCCCGGGGGCCTATGCCAGTTCGGTTTTTGTGTCTGGTTCAGATGTGTATGTTTCCGGTAGTGTACAGGATGCTTCTTTTACCAATCATGCTACTTATTGGAAAAACGGTACACCGGTAACCCTGGGTTTTGGTGCATGGGCAGATGATATTCAGACCGTCAATGGAATTTTCGTCAGCGGATCCGATGTATATGTTGCCGGCACAGCCCGCAAAATATCGGGCGGTACTGCCATTGCGCTTTGGAAAAACGGTACGATCACGCAGGTATCTGCGGGCAGCTCCGATTTTCTCTGTACCGGACTTTTTGTTAGCGGGACCGATGTATATGTAAGCGGCAATGAATATGATGGCATCAACCCGTCAGCACCGCGGCTTTGGAAAAACGGTACATCGCAGACCATCACTTATTCTGCAACCACCGCCGCCGAAACGAATTGCTTATTTGTAAATGGTACTGATGTGTATGTGGGGGGATTTGTAGTGAACGCCACTACCAATGAATGGAATGCCCGGTACTGGAAGAACGGGGCGATGGTGACATTACCCGATGGTCCCAAATCATCCAGGGTGAATAGTATTTACGTGGATGGCACCGACGTGTATGCTGTAGGGTTTGAAGAGAATGCAGCCCGCACAAAAGCAGCAAAACTCTGGAAGAACGGTGTTGCTTCCACCCTTTCCGATGCAAGTTCCGTCATGGCGGAAGGCTATTCCGTTTTTGTAAAATGAAAAGTAAATAAATGAAATACTTCATACCTGTATTGGCATTTGCACTGTTTACCGGCAGTGCATTTGCGCAACCAAATAAAAAGCCGGCGCAGCAGCCGGCTTCCCAGCCCGACATCAATAAAATGATGGAGGAAGCGATGAAGAACGAAAACATGAGCGAGGCAGACAAGGAGCAGATGCGGAAGATGATGCAGAATGTAATGCCGGCCCTGAACCAGGTGAACAATAAAACAGCAGACTACCCGGAATTTTCAAACAATCTCCAGCTCGTTCCGAAAAAAGACCCGGCAAGAATAGCTATCGCAAAAAAAGTACTGGCCAAAACAGATGGCGGGGCTTATGCCAGCGGATTATTTACAAAGATCATAACCAAAGGCGATCCGACTGAAATGGCCATTGTAAAAAAGATACTGGCGCAAACATCCAAGGCAACTGATCTGAGTAATGCAGGGCTGCTTGCCATGCTGCAAGGCTATCCGCAGGCGGCACTCGCCTTAACGATAAAAGCCGCAGCAGCTGATCCCACCAATCCGAACCTGCAGAATAATATGGCTGCCCTGCTTACAAACTATGGATTTCCTGAACAGGCCATCCCGGTCTTACGAAAACTCAAAAGCGAAGTACCGGCAAACAGTACCGTGCTGAATAACCTCGGGCATGCCTGGCTGGGTCTTGGTGAAACAGACAGCGCCCAGCGTTACTTCGGCGCTGCGGTACGCATCAACCCAAAACATCACGAGTCGGAAGCCGGCAAAGGATTAGTGGAAGAATCAAAAGGCGACCATACAAAAGCCGGTGACACATACGAAGAGGCTATGGAAACCTCCCTGAACCCTTTTACCGACCAACTGCTGAAAAACAATAAGGGCAACGGAAAATCCGGACTTGATTTCGACAAAATAAAAAGGAACATCGCAATCTATGAATACTTCCCGAAAGACTGGATGAAACCACCTCCCGCTTTATCTAATAATGTAAGGAACCGAAACCAGGACCTCGCTGTCAAAAATGGCTACCTGACCATGATCCGTGAAATGCGTGATAAGATAGAAGACATGATGAAACTCCTGGGAAGTGAACTGGATGACCTGACCAAAAAAGGCGAAGAACCGTTTGTAACACAGATGATGAACAGCTCCCTGAAGGGGCTGAGTTTTATGAGCAAACCCGCCACGCTGGTCATTGGCGTACTGACCGCCTATACTGCAAAATGGCACCAGGATTACAATGACGAATTTATGAAACTGGCCCAATGGAAAGAAACGCTGGTCAGGGAAAGAGATGAGAAGATCGATGCCATT